>DASZEQ010000021.1:0-368530 GCA_035940695.1 Pyrinomonadaceae bacterium
ACGCTCATTTGCGCGGAGGCGAGAAGCATCTGGAAAAGTATGCGCGCGCGCGAGGAGCGTCCGTCCGAAGGCGAACTGTTGACGACGAGCGAAGGCGTCGAATGCGCGGCTTCGCAGAGCGGGAAGTATTCGTTCGCCGACAATATCTCGCCCGACGCTTCGAGCCAGTTCTCCGCGAACGTCCCCTGTAAATTCGCCACCGCGTCGCCTTCGACGCGAAACATCGAGTCGCGCCAGCGCGGGTGATCTTTGACGGGGTAACGCCAGTGGTCGGCGACGCCCGCGCCGCCGATAAAGGCGACCCGGCCGTCAACGATGAAGAGTTCGCGGTGCGTGCGGTTGTTGATGCGCGGCAGCGTGTACCAGCGGAAGGGGTGATACCAGCAGACGCGCCCGCCCGCCGCGCGCAAATCTTTGAAGTAGCTGTCCCAAGAGGCGAAGCTGCCGATGGCGTCGAGCACGAGATTGACGCGCACCCCGGCGCGCGCGCGCTCCGTCAAAACTTCGACGAACTCGTCGGCCACGCGCCCCTTCTGGAAGATGTAAGCCTCGATGTTGATGTTGCGCTCGGCGCGACGGATGGCGGCCAGTTCGGCCTCATAATAATTCTCGCCGTTGGCGAAGACTTCAATCGAACTGTGGCGCGTGATCTTCGCATCGGTGAGAGCTTCGAGGATGCGTAAAAACTGGTCGGAGTCGGGCGAGCAGGCGGCGGGCTGCGTGATCTTGTAATCCAGCCCCGGCTCGAAAAGCGCGAGGAACAGCACCAAACTCTGCGCGACGATGGCGATGATGGCGATGACGAGAAAGGTGTTCGAGTCCACGGGTTCAGTTAAAAATCACAGGCCGGGAATTTGAAACCAAAGCTGCACGGGGAAAGTTTACGCCGCCGAGTTTAGCACGACGACGTGCGCGTCGCGCTAGTCTTTACGGGCGTGGGGCGGTCGAAAAAGGCACACCAGAAGCAGTTGAAAAAGTCCCGTCAGGGACGGCTGATAATAGCCCGGCAATTTATCGCCGGGGCAACGGTCGTAAATATTGATAGAGTCCCACAGGGACGATTGAAAGTGCGGAGAGTGGAAATAATAGTCCGGGTCGTGCGGCTCATTTAGGCCGGCGCTGTCTACATCGGGTCGTCGCCGTCAACGGCTCGCTTTTTCGCGGGCGGCGCGGTGGCGTCCGCTTCCAGTTTTCCCTGACCGCCGTAGCCGTCGTTGACCTTCGCCTCCAGAACTTCAAACGTGAGCGACAGTTTGCCTTCGCCGGGGGTGAACTCCCCGCGCGCACGCAGCGGGTAGCGCGGCGGCGGGATGAACGAACCGGGGTCGAGGCGCGTGAGCGCGAGCGCGCCTTCCGGCGTGACCGTGCCGGTCGTCACGTCTTGCAGCGAGTGCTTTCCTTCCGCGCCCGTGCCTACGAGGGCGAAAAAGACGGTCGCGAGTTGCGCGTGGCGCATGACGCGCACGTCGCCGGAGAGCGTGGAGCGTTCCGGGCGACCGGCGAAGCCGCCCATGCGCGTGAACTCGCCCGTGCTCACTTTGTACGGGCGGGCGGCCGCTTGCCACGTCGCGTCGAGTTCGAGCGCGAGCGGCCTGTCTTCGCGAACCGGGACGGAGACGATCTGAAAAGCGGAGGTGAGTGCCATCGTGCTGAGCGCATCTTTCGCAGGGGTCTTTTCCGAGACACGCAGCACGCCCTCCGACGTGCTCGCCCTAGTGATCTGCACGCTGTAGCCGCCGCTGCGCCGCTGGCCGAGGAAGGCCGCGACCACGGCGTTCGCCTTGAAGAAGTCCGCGCCGAGTTCCGGCAGCTTGTCTTGCAACCGTCGAAGGAGAGCGTAAGTCTGCGCGTCGCGCGCGACGACGATGAAAGACTCTCTGACGGAACTGTAGCCGCCGCCCGCCAACTCTTTGATCTCACCCGCAACTTTTGTCTCCAAATTTCCCTCCCCCTCCGAGACCGTCGAAGGCTGCTGCGCCGTAGGCTGCGGCGTCTGCGTCTTGGGCTTTGACTGCTCGCCCCGGTGCGCCGTCTTGCGCGGCGCGACGGCGCACGCGCTCGCTCCCGTCGCGCTCAACATAAACGCCGTGAGCATCGACGCGATGCCAAACATTTTTCGAGTCATCTTTGAGTCCATTCCGTTAAAGGGCTTGCTCGCGCCCTACTATGTTGAAAAGCGGGGGAGTGCAAAACATCGAGACAAACGCGCGCGTGGGATGAGGACGCGCCGGGGCGGGGAATAAAGCCCGCGCCAGTTGTGATTCAAACGCCGCCGTAATGTTTGCCCGCCTGATTCTAACAAAGGTTCGGGCATTCGGAGGGCGCGCCGACGCCTTCACGGCTGAACACGCGGGCGATTTTCGGTTACACTGTGCGCACACGGACAGGAGCGAAGCGATGTCAACAGTTGAAGAGAAGCCGACTTTGATTTGCGAACGCTGCGACAAAGAGAGCGCGCACATGACCGAAGTGAGAGATGCGGACGACCGCGTTCATCACATCTGCTGGACGTGTCTCTATCGCACGGAGAAGCGCATCAACGTCAACCGGCGTTGGCAGCGGTCGCGGCGCGGCTAGACGTTCCCGGCTGTCGTTTGGCGCGGCCGTTCAAACCTCTGCGGCGGCGGCGTGCTTTTCGGAAGTGCGCCGGTTATGGTAATTTTTAAACGTCGCGTGGACATAAAAGATTCGCGCGCCTGACGACGAGACACGGGCGACGCGGACGCCGTTTGTTGCATCTTATTTCGGACGCACACGTTCCACGGCGACTTCGCTAAACGACAACCTGTGCGGTCTTGGCAGAGTTAGCTTGTAGCGCTCCGTAGCGGTCGTCCAGACCGGGAGCAATACCCCCCACGAGACCAGCCTTCTCTAGTTTATTGTTGTTGAGTTCTTCAACCTGTAGGAGTATTTGATGCGTATGAAGCGTAATTTCTCTCAACGTAGTGTGGGCACCTTCCTCGTCGTTCTGGCTCTTTCCGCAGTCTCCTTCGCACAATCCGCGCAGCAATCCTTTTCCGACGTAAAAATCAAAAATTTCGGCCAGATGGACGAGCGTTTCTATCGCGGCGCGCAGCCGAAGGAAGAAGACTATCGCAGTCTTGCCGCGCTCGGCATCAAGACCGTGATCGATCTGCGCGACGATGCGACCAGTTACGAGAAGCCCGCCGTGGAAGCCCTCGGCATGCGCTACGTTAACATCCCGATGAGCGACAAGGACTATCCGCGCGAGGAACAGATCGAGGCGTTCCTGAAACTCGCCAACGACCCCAACACGGGCGCGTTCTACGTCCACTGCGCGGGCGGGCGACACCGCACGGGCGTGATGGGCGCGGTCTATCGCTTCACGAAGTATGGCTGGAATTACGAACAGGTTTACAGAGAGATGAAGGACTACGACTTCTACTCGCGCTGGGGACACGGCGACATGAAGAAGTATGTGCAGGATTACTGGCAGCGCGTGCAGACAACGCCCGCGCCCGTGACGGCCGCCACCATCGCTGTCGCGCCCGCTTTGAAATAGTTCGGGCTTTCATTAACGAAAAAACCGTGGACGCTTCACTTGGAAGCGTCCACGGTTTTTTTATGCCCCGATTTTCCCGCACGCGTGCGCGCGCGTGTGGAGGCTATTGATAGATTTGGCTGCCCGTGCCTTTCGTCTGTTCCCATTCGATGCCTTCGATGTTCTCCCGGTCGGACGACATGATCTCCTCGCTCAATTCGTCGGTGCTGATGTTGAGGTTCATGTTCAGGAAATAGACGATGCAGCCGACGGGTTCTTCGGCGTCGGCCGGGTCGAGTTGGCGCAACTCGACGTTGAACCTGTGCCGCCGGAAAAGTCGCATGAGCGTCTCCTGCGTCCGCGTCGTGTCGCGCGTCTTGACCGTCACCAGAATGGGGCGCACGACCTGTCCGAGTTCGTAGTGTTCGAGCACCCAGAGCAGCGGGAAGACGAAGAGGGCGAGCGTGAGCGCGAGTTCCCAACGGCCGACGCCCGTCGCCAAACCGATGGCGAGGCTGATCAAGAGAACCGTGACTTCCTTCGGGTCGCGGATGTTCGTGCGGAAGCGGACGAGCGAGGCGGCGGCGAAGATGCCGAAGGCGCGCGCCGCGCTGTCGCCCACGATCATCATCAGCGCGGAGGCGACAACGGCGAGCAGGATTTGCGTCTGCGCCACATAAGGGTTGCGCGGCAGCGAAGGCACGCCGCGTCGCGGCCGGAAGGCTAACGCCGCTACGAGCAGCGCGGCCAGCGCGAGCCGCACGATGATGCGCGGGATAACCACCGTCCAATTTTCGCGACGCGCGCCGGGGGCTGCTTTAATGTCGTCCGAGCCGAAGAGCGTCCCGATGACGGAGTTGTTGCCGCCGCGACCGCCGCCGCCATTACTACTGCCGCTCGCGCGCGGCGATGCATCGGGCTGCGCCTGCGCGCCCGTCTTGGTCTCGGCGTCGGGGGTGTCCGTATCGTCCGCCGTGGCCTGCGTCGAGTTTTGGGCGGGCGAGTTGTCGGCGTTGGCGGCCGTCGTCGTCTCTCGCGTCTCCGGCGCGGCCGGAGGATTATTCGCCCCGTTGCTGCGAGACATTAAGAACGCGACGAGTCCGAACCCGAGGAGCGCGGCGAGCACGCCCACGATCAGAGTCTTCTGCTGGTTGCTTTTGCGCATGTCACCTTAACTTTGCTACGCCCGCCGCTCGACGAGCGACGGGCGCGTGTGCCGACAATTTAGACTGATCAGGCGAGCGAGGGTTTGACGCCTTTCAGGACTGCGAAGGCGAGAGGTTGACGAGTTCGTTGATGCGCGCGCGCACCGCGCTGGTCAACAGCATCACTTCCTCGTCAGTGTAGTTGGACGCGTGGAACGCATCGCTGATCTGCTCATCGGTCAGGCGCGAGAGCAGCGCGGCGATCCACTGCACGTCGCCCACCGAAATGTCTTCAAAGGTGTCCTGCTTCTTGCCGCCGTAGTGGAAGACGACCCGATCCTTCTCGACGCGATTGACGAACTTCGACTCGGCAAAGTCTTCCGGGTTGTTGCGGCTGCGCTTGAGCGCCCAGAGCGGCCCGCTGCCGATCTTGCCGAAGGTCGCGCCCAGATCGCTGACGATGTAGTGCAGTTCGCTCTGCCCCTCCGGGTTCACGACGTGGAGAATCGCGTTGTTGTCGTCCTTGATGTCCCAGTTATTCAACAGGAGCATCATCACTTTCAAACCCTGAAATTCGCGTTTGCCGAGGAAAGGGTTTTTATCCCACAGCCACGGCTCAAGCCGCTTTACGTCCTTCGAACGCCCCTCGAACCTCACGTTCTGATAAGTGCCTTTCGGCGTGCCGGGGATGGTCACGCTCGGCGCGAGATAGGTGAGTTCCGTCACGTAGCCGACCGCCCACAGCAAACGCACGGCGGCCGCTTCCGACTGCGCCTCGTTGCTGACCTTCGCCACCCACTCGCGCCCCGCCGCGTCGCGCACGCGATACTTCTCGGAGAAACCGCCTTGAACCTTCTCGATCAAGGTGACGCTCGACAGGTCGGGCTTCGCCTCCTCGCCGCCCGAACCGAGAAACAGGTCGCGGGAAGCGATGTCCGTCGGCTCACGCCACATGACGGGCGTGCCCGCCGGGATCGGCTTCTTCGGCTTATCCGATTTTTTCTGGACGGCGAACGCCGTCGTCGAGAGTCCGAGCGCGATGAGGATGAAAGCGGCCATCACCACGCGAAGTTTATACTGTCGAAACATGCAGTAAGACTCCTCCGGCAAATGAATTTTAACGTCTTGAGTTAAAGCTGAACGTCCATGAAATGCAGTTGGCTGTCGAATCTCTCTTCGCCCTCGGCGGGGCGAATGCGTTCGTAAGAGCCATCGGGCAGAAGCCTGCGCGCCTTCACGTTGTCGCGCAGGTAGGCGGCGAGGATCACGTCCTTCAAATGACGACGCAGGTGCGCGTCGTGGACGGGCGTGACGACTTCGACGCGGCGATTAAGATTGCGCGGCATCCAGTCGGAACTGCCCGTGTAGAACTCTTCCGCACCGCCGTTGGCGAAATAAAAGAAGCGGCTGTGTTCGAGGAAGCGGCCGACGATGCTGCGCACCGTGATCGTCTCCGACAAACCCTCGACGCCGGGGCGCAGCATGCAGACGCCGCGCACGATCAAGTCGATCTGCACACCCGCCTGCGACGCATCGTAGAGCGCGCGGATGATTTCGATGTCGGCCAGCCGGTTGATCTTGATGACCATGCGCGCGGGGCGACCGGCGCGCGCGTGCTCGGCCTCGCGGTTGATGAGGGCAAGCATCCGCTCGCGCATGTTGACGGGCGCGACCATCAGTTGCCGGTACTCTTTCTGCCGCGAATAGCCGGTCAGGTAGTTGAAGATTTCGGAAGCGTCCGCGCCGATCTCTTCGTCGGCCGAGAAGAGTCCGAGGTCTGTGTAGGCGCGCGAAGTGTCGGGGTTGTAGTTGCCCGTCGCGATGTGGACGTAGCGGCGCATCGTGTCGTCTTCGCGGCGCACGACGAGCGCGAGCTTGCAGTGAGTTTTGAGTCCCATCAACCCGTAGACGACGTGGACGCCCGCCTCTTCCAGCCGCTGCGCCCATTCGATGTTGTTCTCCTCGTCGAAGCGCGCTTTGAGTTCGATGATGGCCGTCACCTGCTTGCCCTGCTCGCTCGCTTCGATGAGCGATTGCGGGATCGGCGAGTTGTGACCCGTGCGGTAGAGACAAATCTTGATGGCCGCCACGTCCTCGTCGTGCGCCGCCGCCGCGATGAAATCCGTGACGGGGGTGAACGAACTGTAAGGGTGATGCAGGAGGATGTCCTGCTCGCGGATCGCGTCGAAGATGGAGAGACGCGGGCGGCGCAATGCAACGGGCGTCTGCGGCTTGAAGGGCGCGTCCTTCAAATCGGGGCGGTCGAGTTTGTAGAGCTTCATCAAATCGGGCACGGCCAACGGGCCGCCCACGCGGTACACGTCATCAGGTTCGACGCCGATTGATTGCGTCAGATACTGCGTCATGTCTGCGGGCATCGCCTCGGCCACTTCGAGGCGCACGGCCGTGCCGAACCGACGCTTGCGCAGCGTCTGTTGCATGATGCGCAGCAGGTCGTCGGCCTCGTCCTCGCGAATGTCTATGTCGGCGTCGCGCGTGACGCGGAAGGCGTGGCACACGCTCGCGCGCATGCGCGGAAACAGCGCGTTCGCGTTGGCCGCGATCAGGTCTTCGAGCAGGATGAACCGCGAGCCGTCTTTCTCGACGGGGATCAGGCGCGGCACGAGCGGCGGCACTTTGATGCGCGCGAAACGCGGCTCGATCTTGCCGACGAGCGAACTCGTGATGCCGTGTTCGGGGAGCGGCGCAACCATCAACGCGAGGTTGAGGCTCATGTTCGAGATGTAGGGGAACGGGTGACTCGGATCGACGGCCTGCGGCGTGAGCACCGGAAAGACTTGATCTTCGAAGTATTCCTGTAGCGCGGCGCGTTCATCCACCGACAGAGAATTATAGGCGGCGATCACGACGCCCTGCTCTCGCAGTTGCGGCAGCAACTCTTCGACGAGGCAGCGGCTCTGTTCGGCGAGCATCGGCAAAAGCCGCGCCCTGATCTCGGCCAGTTGGGCGGCGGGCGTCATGCCGTCGGGCGACAGTTCCGTTACGTCGTGCTCGAACTCCTCTTTCAGCCCCGACACGCGGATCATGAAAAACTCGTCAACGTTGCTTGAAAAGATGGCGAGAAACTTCAGGCGTTCCAAGAGCGGCTGCGTCTCGTCCAAGCCTTCTTCGAGCACGCGGCGGAAGAATTCCAACAGGCTGAACTCGCGGTTGAAGAGCAGTTGCTTGGCGTCCAACAACTTCGGCGAGAGGGTCGCGCCGCTAGGATCGGCACGCCGGTCTTCGGGAACGGGATTTTTGCTGGCTACTATCTTCATCAGAACAGTTTCGAGATATTTACTCTGTTTGGATTTTCGTCCGCGCGACGCTAGCGGCCGCTCGAATCAGATGACATGCACTCTGATGCACGTGGCGTCGCTCTGGTCGCCGCGAAAACGAACATTACAACACAGATATAACGATTCTTCCCACACCCGCGAGCCTTCCCGCCACTATCCGCAAAAGCGACCCGTTGATAAGAGCACTATATCAGACACCCTCCGGCAATCTCCATTCCCAAAACGAGCGATGCCGCGTTGTCGCGTAAAAAATCTAAATATTCCAACACTTGAGCCGCCCCGGCAAAATTCGCGCGGCGCGTCTGGAAACGCCCGCGCTGCATGAAATTTATGCCCTTGTCGCAAAAAACTTGCGGCCGTTTTGTCACGATTAGCGTTTCGCCGGTCGCGGTCGGGCGCAGGCGTTTGTTAGAGAGCGATTACCACGCTCGCCATCATCCTTCAACGGCGATGACGTGCGCCTGAATCTTGCCGTCAACCTCGCCCCGCCCGAACCGCCCGGCGATAGCATCGGCCGCGAGGCCGGTCGCTTCTTCGAGCCGCGAGGCGTTGCGGGCTTCGATCTCGTTCTTCAACGGCGTCCCTTGGCAGAACGCAATCGCAGGGAGTTGCGGGGAAGCCGCACGGCTGCGCGCCGCAACCGTGTCGATGACGGGCGGAGCGACAAACCCGCCGCTTGCGAGTTCGCGCTCGATGTTGGAGCGGTCGTGATAACCGTAGGGCGTGCGGGACAGGAAGCGCGGCGGGTCGTCGGGAAAGGCGGATGCCAGCGCGTTCTCTATCGTGTCCGCGAACTCGTTTTCCGTGATCCTGTCCCATACGTTGAAAAGGAAGATGCCCCCTGATCTGAGCACCCGGCGCACCTCCGAAAACGCCTTGCTCTTATCGGGGAAGAACATCACCCCGAACTGGCACACGACGGCGTCGAAGGTTGCGTCCGGGAAAGGCAGTTGCATCGCGTCGGCCTGCCGCCACTCGACCGCGCGCTTCGTCCCCACCGAAGAGGCATGATCGAGCATCGCCTGATTCAAATCAGTGGCGACGATAGAGGCACTTTCGGATAGCCCGGACGCTAAAGCGCGAGTCACGACGCCCGTTCCGGCAGCGATTTCGAGGACGCGAGAAGGAGTTCGCGGACTCAACCGTCTCACCAAATCCGCGGCGAAGGGTTCGAAGATCAGTGGCACTAAGTACGTGTCGTAAAGCTTCGGGATCGAACCGGCGAAAACTTTGTCAGCGTCAGGACTGCTCATTAAGTGATCCTCCTGTGTATGTGCTTTGCACAAATGTTCAGTTGAAGTGAACGAAGGCGATGGTTTACGCAGACACCTCTGAATAATTGTGCCATGCCATCTTCATAGTTATCTGTTTCTGCAACTAAAATCACGAGGATGCGGTTCAATTTGGCATCTGGTAAAGTAGCATACAAGCTCGCAGGCAGTTAAAACACGAGGCCGCGCCGTCAATATCACGACTTGGCTGAACGGTCGAAGTCGCCGCGTCATAAAATCCGATGTCAACTAAATCGCAGTTCGCCGGTCGGGCGATCTTCGCCTTCATCTTCGCGCTCCTGTGCCTGTCGGGCGGGTGCGGGCGCGCGCCGCAACTGCCGGATAAAAATTCCAAAGAATACCGCGAAGCGATTGCCGCCTTTTACGTCGGCTTGGCCGGGTTGCAGGTCGGAGACGACGTGCGCGCCGAAAGCGATCTCGCACGTCTCGTCGCGCTCGTCCCCGATGAACCTGCGGGATGGGCTAACTATGGTCTGCTCGCCTTGCGCCAGCGCAGTCTGGACGTGGCCGCCGAGCGTTTCGAGAAAGCGCGCACGCTCGCCTCCGACAATAGCGAGCTTCATTTTCTGATCGGCCTGCTCGAAAGCGCGCGCGGGCGTTTCCCCGAAGCCGTCACGGCGCTGCGCAAAGCGATAGAACTCGACCCGCGCAACCTCAAAGCCGCTTACACGCTCGCCGAGCAACTCGAACGGCAAGGCGACGACGCAAGCGCGTTGGAAGTCCAACAACTTTTTCAGAAAATCCTAGACGCACAGCCGGACAATCTCGCCGCGCAACTCGAACTGACGCGCGTTGCCGCCAAGCGAGGCGACGCCGACACGGTTAAAGCATCCGTCGCGCGTCTCGCCGGACGCGCCGCCGCGTGGCCGCCCGAAGTTCAACAACAATGGAGCGCGCTCGAAGCGGCTGCCGCAAACGATCCGCGCGCCGCCGCCACGCGCGTCGCCTTCCTGCGCAACGTGCTCGTGCGCGTGCCTGAATATCGACGCAGTCTGTCGCAGGTCAAATCCGCGCCCGGCGAAGAGGCAGAGCCTTTCACACGCCCGCTCAAACTCGCCGCGCCGGAATTTACACCCGCCGCGCCCGATGCCGCTTTAACTTTTAACGCCGAAGGCGGGACGAACGACGACACGGAAAAGTGGGACACGAGCATCGCCGTCACGCTCGACGCGGAGAGCCAGCCCGTCGTCGTCAACGCCAACTCGCGCGGGCTGCGTCTGCCCGGCGGCGTCACGCTCCCCTTTCCTTCCGCTCCGTCTTCAAACGACGCGACGACGCCCGACCACATCGTCGCTTTAGATTTCAACTACGATTTCAAGATTGATTTAGTCCTCGCGAACGCGGGCGGCGTGCGCCTCTTTCGACAGGACGCGCCCGCGAAGTTTACGGATGTCACCGCCGCGACGACGCTTCCCGTCGCTATCGTCAACGCGCCTTACGCGGGCGTGTGGGCGGCGGACATCGAAGCCGACGGCGACCTCGACATCGTCGCGGGCGCGAGCGCGGGCGAAGCCGTCGTCCTGAGAAACAACGGCGACGGCACGTTCAAAGAGTTGCGCCCGTTCACAGGCGCGACCAATCTACGCCGCTTCGTCTGGGCTGACTTCGACGCCGACGGCGACCCGGACGCCGCGACTCTCAACGCCGAAGGTCGTCTCACGGTTTTCACAAACGAACGCGTCGGCCAGTTCAGACCGCGCAGCGTCCCCGCCGCTGCGGATCAGGCCATCGCGCTCGCGACGGCGGAAACCAGCGGCGACGATGCGCTCGACCTGCTCTTGCTCAAAGGCGACGGCGCAATTCTCCGTCTCTCCGACCGCGACGAAGGGCGCGACTGGGCGAGCGCGGAAATCGCACGCGTTGTTCTCAAGCCTGACGACGATCCCGCGCACGACGTGCGCCTGCTCGTGGCTGACGTGGACAACAGCGGCGCGCTCGATCTCATCGTCTCCGATTCCGGCAGCGCGCATGTTTTGCTCGGCGACGCGCAGAGCAAATTCGTGCCGCTCGAATCTACGTTTGCGGCGCGCGTCTCGTCCGTCGCGGACATCGACGGCGACGGGCGGCTCGACCTCGTCGGCGTCAAAGACTCAGGGCAAGCGACGCCGCTCGTCAATCGCGGCGCGAAGAATTACCACTGGCAGGTGGTGAGGCCGCGCGCCAAACAGGCGTCGGGCGATCAACGCATCAACTCGTTCGGCATCGGCGGCGAGATGGAAATACGCTCCGGCCTGCTCGTGCAAAAGCAACCCATCACCAGTCCGTCCGTCCATTTCGGATTAGGCGAACAGACCGCGACCGACGTGGTGCGTATCGTCTGGCCGAACGGTTCGGTGCGCGCTGAGTTTGCGCTCAAAGCCGATCAAACCATCGTCGCCGAGCAACGCCTGAAAGGCTCTTGCCCGTTCCTGTTTGCGTTCGACGGGCGCGAGATGAAGTTTGTTAAAGACGGCTCGCCGTGGGGTTCGGCCATCGGCCTACGCATCGAGACGCTCGGTACGGCGGCGATACAGGCGACCGAAGAATGGTTCAAGATTCGCGGCGACCAACTCGCGCCGCGCGGAGGCTTCTACGACCTGCGGGTGACGGCCGAACTCTGGGAAACCTATTACTACGATCATCTCTCGCTCATGGTCGTTGACCATCCGGCGAAAACGGAAGTCTTCGTCGATGAAAGGTTTTCCGTCCCGCCGCCCGCGCTCGCCATTCACACGACCGAAACTCCGCAAGCCCTCAAACGCGCGACCGACGATCTCGGACAGGACGTGACGGAGACCATCAGGCACGAGGACGGGAATTATCTGGACACCTTCGGGCGCGGGAGTTATCAAGGCATCACGCGCGATCACTACGTCGAGATCGAACTGCCCGAAAGCGATGCCACAGTTGCGGCGTTGCCCGCGCCGAGCGCGACGGCGAGTTTGGCGGGTGCGGGCAGTTCCGGGAAGGCTGTTGACGGAAAGCTGTGGCTCGTCGCGCTCGGCTGGGTGCACCCGACCGATTCTTCGATCAACGAAGCCATCGGTCAGGGGCAGCGAGTTCGCGCCGAAGGCTTGCGCATCGAAGTGCCGGACGGGCGCGGCGGGTGGGAGACTGCGCAAGCTAATCTCGGCATCCCCGCGGGACGTTTGAAGACGCTGCTGTTCGACATCTCGAACATCTTTCGCCCCGGCACGCCGCGCCGCCTGCGCCTGCGCACGAACCTCGAAATTTTCTGGGATAAGATTGAAGTCGCCAAAGGCTTGCCCCGCGCGCCAACGAAGATCACGCGCCTCGATCCTTCCACCGCCGAACTCCGTTACAGAGGTTTTTCGGTCATCAATCAGGCCAACGCGTCGTCGCCTGAAGTTCCCGATTACAAACGGCTCGCGGGGACGACGCAGCGTTGGCGCGACCTCTCCGGTTACTACACGCGCTTTGGCGACGTGCGCGAACTGATGGCGAAAATTGACGACCGCTACGTGTTGATGAACGCGGGCGACGAGTTGCGCTTTCTGTTTGCGGAGCAGGCCGCGCCGCCGCAAGGGTGGGTGCGCGATTACATTTTGATCGGCGACGGCTGGATCAAGGACGGCGATTACAATTCGGAGTTTTCCAAAACAGTGCTCCCCTTGCCATCACACGACCGCCGCGAATACACTAGCGTCGCGCCGCGTCTCGAAGACGATCCTGTCTATCGCCGGTTCTCGGAAGATTGGCAGCGATACCACACGCGCTATGTCGCACCCGACAATTTTCGGCGTGCGCTTCAACCCACTCAAAAATAGTTGTGAGGTAAACGTCCCTCAAGACGACAGACCATGTAAACGCCCGTCTAAGAGTGCGCTTGGAGAACACGTTTTGAGACCCTTCGCACCGGTGGCGGTTTTGATCGAAGTAGCTGGCGATGAAAATTAGTCCCCCCAAAATTTTACTCGCTATATTTTTTCTCTGCCTGCTCGCCACGCCGCTCGCCATCAAGCGTTACAACGCATGGCGCGAGCATTCCGTCAAAACCGTGACGCCCGATAAATCCTCCGCGCTCGCGCGTTACGGATTCATGCTCGAAGAAGTGGGCAAAGCGAGCGGCATCGACTTCACACACCGCGCGCCGAAGCTCGACGCGAAACTCGACCACATCATGCCGCAGGTCGCCTCGATGGGCGCGAGCGTCTCCGTCGTTGACTTCGACCGCGACGGCTGGCAAGACCTCTACGTCACCAACAGCGGCGAGGACAGCCCGAACGCGCTCTACCGCAACAACCGCGACGGCACGTTTACGGACGTGGCCGCTGCGCTCGGCGTGGCCGACGTGAACCGATCCGGCACGGGCGTTTCGATGGGCGCGGTCTGGGGCGATTACGACAACGATGGTTACGAAGACCTGTTCCTGAACAAGTGGGGGCGGCCGGAACTTTTTCACAACGAGGCGGGCAAATCTTTTACGAACGCGACCGCGCAGGCCAAACTTCCGCAGTGGGTCAACGCCAACACCGCCGTCTGGTTCGACTACGACCGCGACGGGCGGCTCGACCTCTTCGTCGGCGGCTACTACCCTGAGACGGTTGACCTCTGGCATCTCAACACGACGCTGATGATGCCCGAAAGTTTCGAGTACGCGCAGAACGGCGGGCGCAAGTATCTCTTTCACAACTTGGGCGGCGGCGTGTTCGAGGAAGTGAGCGCGGTGGTCGGCATCGACAGTCGGCGTTGGGCTTTGGCGGCGGCGGCGGCCGACCTGCGCGACACGGGCTACCCCGATCTCGTCGTCGCCAACGATTACGGCGTGACGGAGATTTTCGCCAACGACGGAGGCCATCGCTTCTCGAACATCGGTGAAAAGTCGGGCGTCGGCTTCTCACCCAAGAGCGGCATGAACGCTTCGTTCGGCGACATTCTGAATCAAGGCAAGTTTGCCATCTACGTCAGCAACATCTCGGAAGAGGGCGTGCTGATTCAGGGCAACAATCTCTGGATTCCGAAGGAAGGGGCGCGAGGAGACGCGCTGCAATATGAAAACATGGCGCGCGACATGGGCGTCGAACTCGGCGGCTGGAGTTTCGGCGCGCAGTTCGGCGACTTGAACAACGACGGCCGCCTCGACCTCTATCTGACGAACGGTTACGTCTCGGCAGACAAGGGCACAAACTACTGGTACGATTTCTCGAAAGTCGCGGGCGGCAACACACGGATCATCTCCGACGCCGCCAACTGGCCGCCCATGAACGGGCGCAGCCTCTCCGGCTTCCAGCAGAAGCGCGTCTGGCTCAACGACGGCGCAGGCCGCTTCAACGAAGTGGCGCAGGTCGTCGGCGCAACCGATACGTACGACGGCCGCTCGGTCGCGCTCGTCGATCTATGGAACAGGGGTGTTCTCGATGTCGTCGTCGCCAACCAGCGCGGCCCTTTGCTCGTTTACAAAAACACCGTCGCGCCTGACAACGCGTGGATCGGATTTCAGTTGGAAGGTGCGGCGAGCAATCGCAGCGCCATCGGCGCACGCGTGATGCTCTATTGGAACGGCCAACAACAGGTTCAGGAGGTTTCGGGCGGCAGCGGCTTCTGCGCGCAGAACATGCGCCCGCTTCATTTCGGGCTTGGCCGTCAGGCGCAGGTCGAGAAGGTCGTCATCCGTTGGCCTTCCGGCAAAATGCAGACGCTCGAACAGCCGGGCGTTGGTCAGGTTCATCAACTGAAGGAACCCGTATGAACACAAAACTCAACGCCACGCCCGCGACGCACGGCGCGGCAGAGACTTTAGCCACAGAGACGGGACTTGCGACGCGGGCGGAGGAACGCAGTTCGCCCTTCCGCTTCGATCAACGCTTCATCGCGCCCGTCTTCATCACGCTGATACTGGTCGTGGGTCAGTTCTCATTCGGCATTCTCGAAAGCTACACGAAGACCGCGCTCGCCATCGTCACTTCGATAGTGGTCGAACTGATTTTGGCGCGTCTCTTCACGGGGAAGTGGCCGCATCTGGCGAGCGCATACATCTCCGGCATCAGCGTCGGCATACTCGTGCGCTCGCCCGCCATCTGGCCTTACGCTCTATGCAGCGCGATCTCCATCACGTCGAAATACGTGCTCAGAGTTAAGGGTCGCCACATCTGGAATCCTTCCAACTTCGGCATCTGCGCGCTGCTCTTTCTCGCGCACGAGACGGTCGCCAGCCTCAGCATTCAATGGGGCAACAACATCTGGCCGATGCTCACCATCTGGACGCTCGGCTCGATCATCATCTATCGCTTGCGCCGTTTCCACATCACCTTTACTTACGTCGCCTCGTTCATCATCTTCGCCTTCGTCCGCAGTTGGATCACGGGTCACACTTGGCAGGCCGAGGTCGCCCCCGTCACGGGGCCGATGTATCAACTCTTCATCTTCTTCATGATCACCGACCCGAAGACGACCGTGCGCTCGAAGGCAGGGCAGATCGCCGTCGCCTTCTCGGTCGCGCTCATCGAAACGATCCTGCGTCTGGCGGAGAGCGTCCACGCGCCCTACTACGCGCTGTTCCTCGTCGGGCCGACGGCAAATTTGATCGAGATTTATCTGTTGTCGCGCCGCCAAGGGGAGAACAAAATGACAGACCTCGCCAGCCCTACCACAGCTTGAAAAGTTTTCTTAACCAACCACGACCCGAAAAGTTTTCCGGGCAGTGAGATTTCATCAATTTTCCTTCGCGATGGTCTTAAAGCATGTTGCGTAATCTTCGGCGCTCTTCCTGTCTGCTGCTCTTGCTCGCCGCCCTCTTTACGGGCTGCAAGACCGACAACCCCGCTCCCGCAAACGCCTCCGGCGGCAATGCGCCCGCCGACGCCGGACAACTCGCGCACGCCGCCACGCCGACGCCTTCGCCCACGGCTCTGCCACGCCCGTCCGGCCAGATAGAATTTACGGACGTGAGCGGCGAGGCCGGGATTCGCTTCAAACATAACAGCGGCGCGGCGGGCAAAAAGTACCTGCCGGAGACCATCGGCGCGGGCGGCGCGTTTCTCGATTACGACAACGACGGCTGGCAGGACATCTTCCTCGTCAACTCGACGAACTGGCCGGAAGCCAAAGGCCGCAAGACCTTTTCCGCCCTCTACCACAACAACCGCGACGGCACGTTTGCGGACGTGACGGCGGCCTCCGGTCTCGCCGTCGAGATGTACGGTCTCGGCGTTGCCGCCGCCGATTACGACTCTGACGGCAACATAGACATCTACGTCACCTGCGTCGGCGCGAACCGCCTCTTCCGCAACCTCGGCACGGGTAAGTTCGCGGAGGTCTCCGCGAAGGCGGGCGTCGCCGATCCCGGCTTTTCGACCAGCGCGGCGTGGTTCGATTACGACCGCGACGGAAAACTCGATCTCTACGTCTGCAACTACGTCGAATGGTCTGTCGAGAAAGATGCCCATTGCACGCTCGACAACAAGAACAAGTCCTACTGCACCCCGCAGGTCTACAAAGGCCAGAGTCCGACGCTCTATCGCAACCGGGGCGACGGCACGTTTGAAAACGCAACGCAGCGCGCCGGACTCTTCGATCCGACGAGCAAGGCGCTCGGCGTCGCGCTCGTCGATTACAATAACGACGGCGCGATTGATCTCTTCGTCGCCAACGACACCGAACCGAACAAGCTCTATAAAAACAACGGCAACGGAACTTTCACGGACGAAGGCATCGCGGCGGGGGTCGCGTTTAGCGAAGCCGGGACGCCGCGCGCCGGGATGGGCGTCGATGCGGGCGATTACGACAATTCGGGTCGGCAAAGTTTAATCATCGGCAACTTCACGAACGAAAGCATGGCGCTCTACCGCAACGACGGCAGCGGCCTCTTCACGGACGACGCGCCGACCTCAGGCATCGGGAAAATGTCCGCGCAGTCTCTCACCTTCGCCACCTTCTTCTTCGACTTCGACCTCGACGGGCTGCTCGACATCTTCGCCGCCAACGGCCACGTCTCGGACGACATCGCCGTCGTCCAGCCGAACGTTAAATACGCGCAAGCCCCGCACCTGTTTCGCAACAAAGGCAAAAAGAGATTCGAAGAGGTGACGGGCAAACTCGGCCGCGCACTGCAACGCGCCATCGTCGGACGCGGCGCGGCCTACGGCGACATGGACAACGACGGCGACCTCGATCTGCTGCTCACCGTCAACAACGGCGCGGCGCGTCTGCTGCGCAACGACAACGCGAACCAAAATGATCTGCTCAGAGTTCGCACCGTCGGCACAAAATCAAACCGTGACGGCATCGGCGCGAAAGTCACCTTGAAGACGCCGGGCGGCTCGCGCCTCATGCAGATGGTCAAGACCGGCTCAAGCTATTGCTCGCAGAGCGAGTTGCCGCTGACCTTCGGCCTCGGCAAACCCGAAGCAGTGGGCAAGACATATACGCTCGAAATCGTCTGGCCGAGCGGGCAGGCGGAAGTGCTGCAAAACATCGTCGCCAATCAATCTATCGTCGTGCAGGAAGGTAAGGGCGCAACCCTTGTCGAGCCGATCATCTTCGCGCGCGCCGCGCCGCAGGCGACGCCGCCGCAACAGTAATTCCCCGGCACGAAGTTCGCGCCTGAACAATTATGATCAAAAACCTGATTAAACTTTTCGCGTGTCTCCTGATCATGTTCGCGAGCGCGCAGGAACATGCCGCGCAGCAATCGACCGCCGCTACGCTCACGGGCACAGTCAAAGACCCGAACGGCTCGCTTGTTGTCGGCGCGTCCGTCAAAGTCACGCACGACTCGACCGGCGCGACGCGTGAGACGCAGACGAACGACGAAGGCGTCTACGTCCTGACGAACCTACAGCCGGGCGGATATGAAGTGCATGCTAGAGCGCAGGGTTTCGGCGTGACGGTAACTTACGTCAGGCTACAGGTCGGGCAGAGCGTGACGTCGGAACTGACGCTCGGCATCCCCTCGCTCAAGGAGGAAGTTGTTTGTGTGGATTGCGGCGTCGATCTGCGCCCGCTGGTAGATCGCAGCACTTCCGAAGTGGATCAGGTGATCGACGAGCGCGAAATCGGAAACCTGCCGCTGAACGGGCGCAACTTCCTCGAACTCGCGCTCCTCGCGCCCGGCAATGCGCCCGCCCCCAATTTCGACCCGACGAAATCGAACACGATTGTCATCTCCTCTGCCGGTCAGTTCGGTCGCGGCGGGAGCGTCACGGTTGACGGCGCGGACATCAACGACGACGTAGTGGGCGGCGCGGTGCAGAACATTTCGCAGGACGCGGTGCAGGAGTTTCAGATCGCGACCAACCGCTTCGACGCGCGGCTCGGTCGCTCCGGTTCGTCGGTCGTCAACGTCGTGACCAAGCAGGGGACGAACGAACTGCACGGCTCGGCCTCCGCCTTCTTCCGCGGCCGGTCGTTTCAAGGACTGCCCGCGACCTTCGACCGCACGACGGGGCAGAAGCCGCCCTTCGACCGCGAGCAATATTCGTTCACGCTCGGCGGCCCTATTAAGAAAGATAAGGCCTTCTTCTTCGGTTCGCTCGAATACCGCAATCAGGACGGCGCGGTGCTCGTGGGCGCACGCGACACTGCGCGGCGCACGATCACGCGCAGCTTCGCCGACGCTCCGCTCGACGATCTGCTCTCGACCGAAAGACTCGACTGGCAGTTGAACGATAGCAACCGTCTCGGCTTCCGCTATTCGCTCCAGCGCGAGGAGAACGTGGCGGCGAGCACGCTCCTGCGCTCCATCGGCTCGGCCTCGCAGCGGCAATCGAGCCGCAACCACACGCACTCGCTCCTTGCAGACTACACGCGCGTGCTCAGCCCGCTCGACGTGAACAGCTTCAAGTTCAGCTACAGCACCTTCTCCAACGTCACCGCGCCGGTGGCGACCGGGGCGCAACTAACTTTTCCTAGTATTCAGGACGGCTCATCTTTCCGCGTGCCGCAGCAGACGAAGCAGCAGCGCATCCAGTTCGGCGACGCGTTGGTGATGATTCGCGGCAACCACACGATCAACGTCGGCGGAGAATTTCAACACGTCCGCTCCGGCTTCAACCTCGGCGTCTTCCAGCAAGGGCGCGTCGAGTTGATCGAGGACTTTCCCGACTTCGACCGCAACGGCGACGGGCGCGTGGATGATAACGACCTGCTGTTCGCCGTCACCCTTCGCAGCGCCTTCCCGGATCGTCCGCTCGTCATCCCCGACGCAAACAATAACTACTTCGCCGCTTACGCGCAGGACGACTGGCGCGTCTCGCCCCGCCTGACCTTGAATCTGGGATTGCGTTACGAGATCGACACGAACGTAAAAAACATCAGCCGCTCGGACGAGATCAACCCGCTCGTCCGCCCCTTCCTCGCGGGCGAACGCAGGCGCGACACGAACAACTTCGCGCCGCGCGTCGGCTTCAACTACTCGACGGCCGACGGCCAAACAAGCGTGCACGGCGGTTACGGCATCTACTACGACCGCGTTACGCTCGAAGTCATCTCGCTTGAGCGCGGACTCGACGGTCGCGCCCTGCCCGTCGAGGTGCGCGCCGGAAACCTCTTTTTCATTCCCCCGCCATGCCTCTTTGACCCGGCATGCGGCGGGTTTCCGCCGCCCGCGCCGACGCTTGCCAACCCGTTCACGGGCTTTGTTCTTCCGGGCGCAGGCGCGGGCGGCATCAACATTATTGACAACGGCCTGCAAAACCCTTCCGTGCAGCAAACGAACCTCGGCATGCAACGCGAGTTCGCCCGCAACTATGTCGTGCGCGCCGACTATCTGCACAGCTTCGGCACGCACTTCATCATCGGGCGCACCGTCGGGCAGGTCTTCAACCCCGTCGTCGGCGGCCTCGATCTGGTGAAGAACATCGAGTCGAGCGTGAAGACGAAATATGACGGCCTGCTCTTGAGCGTCGAGAAGCGTTACGCGCAGAGATTCCAGTTTCGCGCCTCCTACACGCTCTCGAAGGCGTTCAACTACGCGAACGACGATCAGATTCCCTTCTCGAATGGCCCGGTTGATCCGTCCAACCTGCAACTCGAATACGCCCCGACGCCGAACGACCAACGCCACCGCTTCACCTTCGCCGGTGTCTTCGACGCGCCGTTCGGTTTCCGCATCGCGCCGCTCCTGACGCTGGCCTCCGGCGTGCCGATGGACATTCTGCTGCCGGACGGAAGCTCTCGCATCCCGTCACTCCAACGCAACGCCGGAGGACGGCTCTTTCACACGGGCGCGGAGTTGAACGCATTCATCAACGGGGTCAACGCGGCGGGCGGCGTGGGCGGCGCGCCTCTGCCGCTCGTCTCGCCGGACGCGCGCTTCAACGACAGCTTCAACTCGTTCGACCTGCGCGTCTCGAAAGTCTTCAAGATTCGAGAGCGCGTGAGCGTAGAACCCATCGCGGAGGTCTTCAACCTCTTCAATGTGACGAACGTGCTCGGAGTTTCGAACAGCAACTATTCCGGCTTCTCGAACGTGCTCGTGCGCGACAGCAACGACCCGACAAATCCCGGCTTCCTGCGCTCTTCGCGTTTCGGCCGACCCGTGACGACTGCGGGCGGAGTGTTCGGTTCGGGTGGCCCGCGCGCTTTCCAATTCGCGGCGCGGGTGACGTTCTGAAACCGACAGAGGCGCACCACGTCTTGCACCAACGAAGCGAACTCAAGCGGCAACTCGGCCTCCCGACGGCCACCGCGCTCGTCGTGGGCGAGGTCATCGCCGTCGGTATCTTTCTGACGCCTGCCGGAATGGCGAAGTCGCTCGGTTCACCTTTCTGGCTGCTCTCGGTCTGGCTCGTGATGGGGCTGATGGCTCTGTGCGGCGCGCTCTGCTACGGCGAACTCGCGGCGCGCTTCCCGGCAGCCGGTGGCGGTTATGTCTATCTGCGCGAGGCTTACGGCCCGGCGGTCGCTTTCCTTTACGGGTGGATGGCCTTTCTGGTGATGGATCCCGGCATCACCGCCGCGCTCGCCATCGGCATGGCGGGTTATGCCGGATACAGTCTCGGCCTCTCGCCGTCGGGGATGAAAATCGTCGCCATCGCCGCCATCATTCTGGTGGCCGCGATCAACATACGCGGAGTCAAACTCGGCGGCTGGCTCATTCGCTGGCTGACGCTGCTCAAGCTTGGGATGCTCCTGTTCATTTTGCTCTGGAGCTTCGCCTTGCGACTCGGCGACTGGGGAAACTTCGCTCCGTTCATCCCGCAACGCGAAGGATCGCTGCCACTTTTCGGCGCTTTGGCCGGGGCGACGGTCGCGGCCTTCTTCTCCTTTGGTGGTTGGTGGGACGTAACCAAGCTAGCGGGTGAGGTGCGAGACCCGGCGCGCACGCTGCCGAGAGCTTTGGCCTATGGCGTCATCATCGTCACGCTCGTCTACATCCTGACCAGCGCCGTCTTCATCTATCTCGTCCCGCTCGACCGCGTCAGTTCGGGTGAGACGTTCGCGGCGCAGGCCGGTGAGGCGCTCTTCGGGCGGGTCGGCGGTCAGGTCTTTTCGGCAGTCGTTATTGTGGCTGTGCTTGGCAGCCTCGCCGGGATCATCATGTCTGCGCCGCGCGTCTACTTCGCCATGGCGCGGGATGGTTTATTCATCCCCGCCGCCGCCACGCTCCAAGCGCGTTACGGGACGCCCGCGCGCGCCATCGTCCTTCAAGCTGCACTCGCTTCACTGCTCGTCGCGCTCGGCACTTTCGACCAGATCGTCTCTTACTTTATTTTCGTCGTCGTGATCTTCATTGCGCTGACCGTCGCGGCCATCTTTGTGCTGCGGCAGAGGACTACCGCAGAGAGCGATTACCTGACTCCGGGCTATCCCGCGACGCCGATCATATTTTTGCTCTTGATCGCGCTGCTGCTCTTTCTGCTCGGTGCTCATAACCCGAAGCAGGCGTTAATGGGCATCGTGGTTGTGGCGTTGGGGCTGCCATTTTATTATCTTATTTTCCGCCGCACGCAGGCGGCGCAGAAACCGGACTGAAAAGGAATCATCCCGATGACATGGATTAAGACCATCCCTTTCGACGAGGCCGACGAAAAACTGCGTCGCGCGATGGAAGCGCAACGCGAATTGTACCCGGCGGAATATGCCGAGCCGGTGCATCCGACCGCCGACGGCCAATCTTCCGGCATCGTCGCTTCGCACAGCCTCATCCCCGACGCCCTCCATCATGCCTTTGCGACGTTCGGCGTCCTGACATCGCCGGAGTTGCCGCTCACGCGAGCGCAACACGAGATGATCACAACCGTCGTGTCCGTCACCAACCGATGCCATTATTGAATCGAGTCTCACGCAGAGTTTCTGCGTCGTGTCACACTGGACGAAGAATTGGTCGAGGCGTTGCGAGAAGACTACCGGACGGCCTCCATCTCGGAGCAGGATCGTGCGATGCTCGACTTCGTGGCGCAATTGACGAAGGATGCGACACGCATCACACGCGAAGATCACGAACGGCTGCGTAGCGTGGGCTTTGACGACAGAGGAATTCTACAAATTACACTCATCGCCTCGTGGTTCAATTATATTAACCGTGTGGCCGATGCCTTAGGCGTAGGCAGGGATTAACTCACGCGTCATGATCTTCTTAAGTCGGTGATCTGCATCGTGTCCGCGCTCTTTCAACAACCATCGCGGGGTCGGGTTGCATGAGTTGTTGGGGGCGCGAAACGGCAGACAGCTTTCATCTCGGGTTAGCCGCTTTTTCTACGTTCGCCAGCATCATGTGCAACACCGCTTTGGGGAAGAATCTTCCATTGACCACGACCGCATCAATGCGCTCGGTGTTGCTAATATCTTCGAGCGGGTTTGCTTCGAGCAAGATGAGGCTGGCGATTTTCCCTTCTTCGATAGTGCCGAGCGTGCTTGCTTCTCCGAGAAACGTCGCCGGGTTAATCGTCGCCGCCTGTAAAGCTTCCAACGGCGTCAAACCGGCTTTCACTAAAAGCGCTAGTTCTTGGTGCAGTC
Source organism: Pyrinomonadaceae bacterium (assembly GCA_035940695.1). GTDB lineage: Bacteria > Acidobacteriota > Blastocatellia > Pyrinomonadales > Pyrinomonadaceae > JAIVJZ01. Next base: position 23,135 of record DASZEQ010000021.1, read on the forward strand.
CGAAGCCGGGGACTGTATAAGACCAACCGTCGGTTCCCGCCAAGATAGGCACGCCCGCGCGACGCATCGCGCCGACCGTTTCCATCTCTTTGAGAAATAATCTTTTCTGGTATGCGATATAGGCTGCCGTGCGGTAACGATAGTAGAAGTTTTTGTCTGGACTCCATTCCGCTCTGTCCAAAGCCGGAACATATTTATAACGACTGTCCTGTACTTTGCTGATGTCATCGACGAAGGTGTTGACCTGTTTCGCCAGAAGCGTCGGAACTTGCCACGTTCTGTTTTTGGCGAGCAGCGACAGTAGCCCTGCGGCCTTCTGCTCGCTGTACGTATCCAGTGTGCGCGTGCCGCGGGCGGCGATTCGAGCGGGAATCACGCTGAAGTCCCCGTCTTTAACAGGCGATGTCGGCCAGTTTCGCAACTCGGTTTCGACGGTAGAACTTCCTTCAAAAAAAGTGCCTAAATGTTCGACGCTTTTCTGCCCGGCGTTTGAGGCTTCGCTCATCGTCACGGAGTTCGGAATATGTCCGACAAAGGGGATGCCCTGTTTCTTCGCTTCGTCGGCGATAGCGAAATAAGCATCGCGCGGGATGCCGTCATAAACTTTGATGAAATCAGCGCCGTTTCGTTTAAGAAAATCGACCGCCTGCCTCCCTTCTTCCGCGCTGCCGACTGAAATCGCATGATCCGGATTTGCCGGGTTAGTCCCGTCAATCACGGGGCCGCAAGTGACGATGCGGGGGCCTAGAAGCCGTCCCGCAGCGACCGCCTCGCGCCACTCGAACAGCTTTTGAAAATCCCCGCCCGTGTTGCGGACGCCGATGACGCCGTTGGCGATGAACAGAGGAAAAGTTCTCTCCGTCTCGTGGATGTGAAAGTGCATATCCCACAATCCCGGAATGAGAAACTTGCCCGTGGCATCTATGATCTGCGCCTCTTTCGGAATCCGCGTCTTTCCGGGTTGGCTGACGGAGAGGATGCGTCTGCCCGAAATTACTACCGTCATGTCGGACTTCGGGGGCGCACCTGTCATATCGATGACGGTCACATGTGTGAAAGCGAGTAGATTTGGTTCGGTGTTGGGCAGCTGCCGGGCAGTAAGTTGACTGACGAAGCACAGAAGTAATAACCAAGCTGATAATTGTCTCATTCAATGCCTCAACCTTGCGGAGTTAAAGAATATTGCACAAGCGTTAGGCACTACTTGCATAATTAAAGTTCCCGTTAATTGTTTAAGTTGAGAAAAGCGGAGCGGCATAACGCCGGACTCGGCCGGTGCGGCGCTCAAACGCCGAGACCGCGCAAGCTCTCGATGAAAGGGGTATTAACTGTGCGTCCGGTCGAATAACTTGTGGTGTGCCGCCGTTAAAATCCTGCCCCGCTTATTTCAAAGATGTAGAGGGCGCTGATTACTTGAACGGTTCTTCGACGGTTTCATCGCCCGCCATGCTGAGTCTGCGCCTTACGACTTTATTCTTCTCTTTCTGAACATCGATAAATTCCAGATAAAGCTTATCGTCCTCGCCGAGACGCAACCAGCCCGGCACTCCCGTCTTTCTATTCAAAAAGCGGATCATCGCGCCGCCCTTAGCATCGGCGATGAAATGGAGTCGTTCGGGATTTCGATCATCGCCCGTTCCGCGAGGGGCGTCGAAGCCCATTCCCATCTGTCCGTTATCCATCAGGCCGACGCCGAACCGTTCGTAGCCCTGCGGGTCGAGGATTATCATCCCGTGCCCCGGACTGATGCGCTTGCCCGAATGCGGCGGGTCGGGCACGGGCGCGCCCAACAAGACGCGCTCGCGCCCCTGCTCGTCAACAATGATGAGACCTCGCGTTTTAATAACGGGCGAGACCCCGCCGCCGGATTGATTAGCCGCGATTTTTGACTGAGCTTCGGCATGTGGAAATTTAATGACCGACTTGAGCAGCAATCCCCAAACGCCGATCACCAGAAGAACCAAAAGAGTTTTTGTCGCCCGGTCAGCTTTATGCATAGGAATCTCCTCTATTTTAGATTCAAACGAGTCAAATGTTCGGCAACAGCGGCGCGCACAAAAACCGCCACAGAACCGCATCTTGAGAGGAACGCTTAGTCGGGTAGTGTTGCAAAAATTTCCAAGCAGCACAATTGTATTGTGATCGATGAATCACCCTCAGACGCGGCATATTAGAGGGTAAATGTTTTTTGCAACACTGAAGGAAAGACCCGCAGCCCTTTTGCAGGGGCTTGCGGGTCTTCGCGTTAAGTTTCCGGCGCGCGGCTTACTTCGTGATGCGGAACTGTAAGGTGTGCGCCGTAGTGTCACCCGCGACGCGGAAGGTCAGGACGTAGGTGCCGAGCGCGTAGCCGGTCGTCTTCAGGTTGAAGACGTAGCCGCCTAGATCGGCGTTGTAGCGGAAGTCGGAGTCGGGGTTGGAATTCCCCGCGTCTTCGAGCACGCCCGCCGCGTTCGTCGAGATGAGCGTTGTCCCAACCGCCGTCACCGCCAGCGACGACGAAGAGACGTTCGCCCCGGACGCGTTCGTCAGTTGCAGCTTGACGGGGACGGTGCTCCCGCGCTTGTGCGTCTTCGTCTCGTCGTAGAGCGCGCGGACGCCGTAGCTCACGGACTTCTGCGCGACGACGAACGGGCTGAGCGATGTCACGCGCGCGTAGATGGTGCGCGTGGCGAAGTCCGGCGCAGGGCTGTCGGGCGCGAGCACCGTCCGGTCAACGAAGTTGGGGACGGGCGGCGGCTCGCCGTGCAGGACGCGGAGCGCGCCGAACGTGATGGGGTTGTTCACGCCGGGCACTTGGAAGCCGAGCGTGATCGTTCCCGTGTAGGCGGCCGTCGTGTGTATCTCGAAGGCGAGGCTGCTGGCGTTGATGACGTACTCGCCGGGTAAGCCTTGGAGCGAATTCGGGTCGATGGGCGTGACGGTCGTTACACCGGCGGTCGTCACGTTCGAGAAGGTGACGGCGACGCCATCTTCCGCGACCGTCACATTCGCGCCCGCAGGCGTGTCGCCCGCCCGTCGCGGCCGCCACTTCGGCGCGCCGTGGTAGCCCGCTTCGCCGGGCAGTTCAACCCGCCCCGCGCCGTCCGCGCCGATGATGTTAATGCGGCTGACGCCGTTACGGTTCGTCGTGAAAGCGAGGCGTCGGCTATCGGGCGACCAGTCAGCGCCGAAGTTATTTTCGACGTTGCTGGCTAACTCGACGAGTCCCGCGCCGTCGATACCGACGACGTAGAGCGACAAGCCGAGACACTGGTTGCCGCAGACCTCGAAGAGCATGTGCGTGCCGTCGGGCGACCACTTCACGCTGCTGCCATCGAAGAAAGTGCCGTCGGGCGGGGTCTCGTAAATCGTCGTGCGGCCGCCGTCGGCGTTGAGCACTTCGAGCTTCGCGGTGCCGTCCGCGGGGCGGTAGCTGGTGAAGGAGAGCTTCGAGCCGTCGGGCGACCACTGGTGTTTGTAGTCGTTGGTCGCCGCGTCGTTGGTCAGGCGGCGCACGTCGGTGCCGTCGGCGCGCACCGTGTAGAGGTTCGTGCTGCCGTCGGGGAAATCCCGCGCGAAGGCGATGCGCTCTCCGTCGGGCGACCAACGCGGGAAGGAATCGACCTCCCCGGCAGCCTGCAGGATTTGGGTCTGGCCGGAACCGTCCGCGCTCACGACGCGAATCTCGCTGGACACTTGCTGCCCTTCCGCACCGAAGATCATGCGCACGTAAGCGATGCGCGAGCCGTCGGGCGACCAAGACGGGTCGCCGTTGTAGCCGCCGCCGTTCGTGAGATTCGTGCGCCCCGTGCCGTCTGCGTTCATCACGAACACATCGCCGATGTTCAGATCATTGGTGGAGTACGGGCGCGCCCTGAAGACGAAGCGGCTGCCGTCTGGCGACCAGACATAGGACTCTATCAACTCGCCGGGAACGCTCGTCAGCAGCGCGAGGCCGGAGCCGTCGGCCGCGACCGTGCCGAGCGAGGAAACCTGATTCTCGAAGTCGTAACGCACGAAGGCGAGCCGTGTCCCGTCTGGCGACCAAGCAAAGTCGTCCGCGCCGGCCGCGTTGTCACCGCCGGGCACGCTGTCCGTCAGGTTCACGATACCTGCGCCGTCTGCCCGCTGCCGGTAGACATCGTGCTGGCCGTTGTCCGACCACTTCACGTAGGCGAGCAGCCCGTCGTCCGCAGCCCCCGGTGTGGGCGTCGGCAACGGCGGGGCGGCGATGAAGAAATCTACAACGCTCGTGTTGTTGTCGGGCGTGCTGTCGGCCGTGGCGCTGGCGACGTTGAACGTGGCACGCACGGGCGTGTAGGGCGCGCCCGCGACGTTGGAGTTGACCCTGACGCGCAGGTTAGGCCCCTCGTAACGATTGAGCGTCCCGAACGTGCAGGTGAAGTTCACACCGTCGGCGGCCGGGGCGCACGAGCCGCCGCCGCTGTCTTCGATGGCGTTGAGCGTCACGCCTTCGGGCAAGTTGCTCGTGAGCGTCACGTCCGCAGCCGGAGCGGGGCCGCCGTTCGCGACCCAGAAGCCGTAAACGACCTGCCCGCCCGCCGGCACGTAGAGACCCTCGTTAATCCATGTGTACACGGCCACGTCGGCGTTCGGGGTTATAACGTGCGTCGAGGTCTCGGCGGTCTGCGTCTGCCGGGCGTAGCCGGCGTAATCTGCGGCGGCCGTCGCCGCGTTGTGCAGTGTCGTGTCGGCGGCGGCGACGACCCGGACGACGACGGTGACGGTCGCCTGCTCGCCCTCCGAGAGATCGCCGAGCGAGCACGTCACAGTGCCGGTCTCGCCCGCGTCCGGCGTCGCGCACGAGCCGCGACTCGCCGTGGCCGTGACGAAGGTTGTGCCGGCGTCGAGCGTGTCGGTCAGGGTCGCGCCCGCAGCCGTCAGCGCGTGGTTGTTGGTGACTTCGAGCGTGTAGGCCATCTCCGCGCCGGGGGTCACGGGGTCGGGCAAGCCCGCAGTCGTCAACGCCAGCGGCGGGAGCGACTGCCACGTCGGATGCACGCCGTCTGCGATCTTCCTGACGTTCGTGCCGTCTGCGTTCATCACGAAGATTTCGCCCTCGAAGTTGAGGCCATTCGTGACGACGAGTTGAGTGCCGTCGGGCGACCAAGAAGGCTTCATGTAGCCGCTGTTCGGGGCAAAGGTAATCTGCGTCTGGTTCGAGCCGTCGGCGTCCATCACCCAGATGTCGTTCCAGCGTTGGAAGGCGATCTTGCTGCCGTCGGGCGACCAAGCGGGAAAGTGGCTGAAGCCCCACTCGTAATTGCTCAGGTTCACCTGACCCGTGCCGTCGGCGTTCATCACCCAAATTTGCGCGTAGGCGCTCGAATAGTTACGCACGAAAGCGATCTTCGTGCCGTCGGGTGACCATGACGGCTGCTCGTCCTCGTCCGAGCCTGTGCTCAGCTTGACGGCAGTGCCGCCGTCCTTGCCGATTGTCCAGAGTTGGCGGTTACGCACAAAGACGATCTTCGAGCCGTCGGGCGACCATGCGGGGAAGTCGTCCACCGCGCCGACGGCGATGCCATCGGAGAGCGCCACCTGATTCGAGCCATCGGCGTCGGCGCGGTAGATTTCCCAGAGGCCGCGCTGGGCGCTCGAATAGGCGATGTACTTGCCGTCGGGCGACCACGCGGGGTCTTCCTGATGGTTGACGGCGTTGACGAGCAGGGTGCGGCCTGTGCCGTCGGGGTTGACGACGTAGATGTTCTCGCCGTCGAATAAGTTCTCTAAGTGCATGAACGCGATGCGTCCGCCGGCGCGCAGCATCGGCGTCGGGCTTGGCTCAGGGGAAGCCGCGCGCGCGGCCTCTCCGGCGGAAAGGGCGGTTAAGGTGATGAATATGAATGCGAGCGTTAGCAGCAATCCGGTCGACTGCTTCAAGGGGCGTGAGTTCATAATGGGGGACTCTCCTCTTTCAGACGGGCGTGTCGAGACTTACGTGGATAATTTCTGGTCTAAAGAAGCTGTGAGAACGTTGGACGGCGACTCGGAAGGCGCGAGGGATGCGGCGCGCGGTCGGCGCACTCATCCCTCGAAGAATTCTACTCACAGCGAGAATCAAGCAACGCCGGGAACTTCTAAATCAATCGGGTAAGATTGAGAGGTGTGCTTGGAGGCGGAAGCCGCTTTAGCGAGCGGCACTAACCTAAAGTCTGTCGGGCAGCGCGATATTGTATGCGCGACGTTCAAATGTCAAGAAGGGCGGCGCGCGGCGTGAATGCAGAAGGGGAAAGTGCTTTCACCGCCGGGGAGAAGCCGGAGAGCAAGGTCGCGCGGGCAGTGTGGCAAAAAATATTTTAGCGTTAGATGCCTTACGGTTTTGTCGGTGGGTTAAGCGGGGCATCAGTCGAGTTGACATCGAAACGACGGAAGCGCCCGTACTCGAAAACCACTTTCCCGCCCAGCAATAGCTCCGGTTGTTTGTCCGCACCCGTGCGCCCACGGTTGTAGGTGCTGACCGCTATCCGTCGCGGCGTCAGGACTCCGAACTGGCTGGCGGCATAGTCGAACTCGAACCTCATGAAGACGAGAGGGCTGGCGAGCGAGGGAAGCCGCAGCGTCCACTCTCGTTCCTCGCGCCGGAGTTGCGCCGTCTCCGCGTCCAACCACAACCGCCCGCGATAAAACGCCTCCGCCCCCTTCAAGGCAGGAGGCAGCGAAAGCTTGAACGCGATATGAGGAGTTTGCCCCACCTGCTGATACCGGAGCACAACTGCGTCACGCCCGTTAACCTGCTCACGACCGGCGAACGTGAACTGAAAAGCCGCGCGCACGTTCGGGTCTAGCGGCACGCCCTGATCGAGTGTCTGACCGTAGATACTAGACTCGAGATCATACCTGCGGCTCTCGCGGCTAATCCGGTCAATTTCCTTCTTGACGGAATCCGCTTTGGCTAATTTGTCGAAGAGGCTCACCAGCCTTTTTTCCCGCTTCGCGACCGTCACGCCATCAACCGAACGCACATTGCGATACTCGGCCGCCAGAGACGAATCGAGTTGCGATTGGTAGATGACCAACTCTGAAACAATCCGCCGCTGCCGCTTGAGTTTACTTTCGCCGTCGTATTCTTCTATTTTCTGCTCTTCGTCGGCGGTGAGGTCTTTAAACTTGGCCTTGTATTCGCTGACGCTCAGGCTGGCGCGGCGGATAAGTTCTTCCAACTCGGCCGGGTTTGGTTGCGTGTGTGCAGGCTGCTGAGCGAAGGATGAGACGGTATTCGTTAGGGAGAGTAAAACAAGTAAGCAGAGAATACGACTGAGCATTTTACGAGTTGGCGAGCACTACTAAGGTAACAAGGTCGTCATTCTGCTCGGAAGCGAAGTGTACAATGGCCGCCCGGCATCCAACAAAGGCATGCACCCGACGCGCATCACTGCGGCTCTCATCTCGAAGTTGCCGGTGGCGCAAATGGCACGCGTGATCGAATTACGGTCTCCGCCGGATCGTGAGAGAACATTTATTGCAACCCTGCCAGTGGAACGGCACGTTCAATCTCATCTGCCCTTTCGGCTGTCGTCGCGGCCTGCTTTTCAGAGCCTGAGGCTTCGCACTTTGAGATGTTGAGCGCCGAACGAATCAGCGCAAGATGCGAGAACCCTTGCGGGTAGTTTCCCAAAAGCTCGCCGCTCGCAGGGTCGATCTCCTCCGCTAACAGGCCAAGATCATTCGCGTACCCCACGATTTTTTCAAACAACTCCCGCGCCTCTTCCGCGCGCCCCTGCATCGCCAGATTATCCACCAGCCAGAAACTGCACAGGGCGAAGGTCGCCTCGCCTCCGGGCAACCCGTCGTCCGTCAAATAGCGATAGACGAGACCGCACGAAGTCAGCCGCTCCCGCACCTGCGCGACGGTTGACAGAACTCGCGGGTCACGGACGGGCAGGAATCCTGTGAGCGGAATGACGAGCGCGCTGGCGTCGAGGTGAGTCTCGCCGAAAGCCTGTGTGAAAGCACCGACCTCTTGGTTATAACCTTTCGCCAGAATCGCACGGCGTATCTCCGCACGCGAACGTCTCCAACGCCGGATGTCTGCTTCCGCGTGTGCCTGTTCCGCGAGTTTGATGGCACGGTCGAGCGCCACCCAGCACATCAGCTTCGAGTAGAGGAAATGGCGCGCGCCGCCCCTCACTTCCCAGATGCCGTAATCAGGTTCGCGCCACTTCTCAATGGTCTGCTCGGCCATGAACTTCACCTCATCCCACCACTCTTGTCGCACGGCGGTGTTCGTTCTCGTGTGGTAGAGATGCACGGCGTCCAGAACTTCGCCATAAATGTCTAATTGTTTCTGCCCGAACGCGGCGTTGCCCACTCTCACCGGACTTGACCTGCGATAACCTTCGAGATGATCCAGAGTGCGTTCGGGAATCTCGGACTCGCCTGCAATCGTGTACATGATCTGAAGTTCCCCGCGACAGTTGATGCACATGCGGTCGAGCCACGCGAAGAAGTCCGTCGCTTCCTCCGTGTAGCCGAGAAGTTGAAGCGCGTAGATGGTGAGCGACGAATCACGCAGCCACGTGTAGCGATAGTCCCAGTTGCGCACGCCGCCGAACTGCTCCGGCAGCGAAGTTGTGGGCGCAGCGACGAGCGCGCCCGTCGGCTCATACGTCAGCAGCTTGAGCGTGAGCGCGCTGCGGCGCACAAGATCGGCATACCGTCCGTCGTAACGACAGGCGTGCCACCACTCGCGCCAGTAGGCGAGCGTCCTTTCAAGTTCCGCATCGTAATCCGTAGGTGCGTTCGTCATGTCCTGCCCGCGCGCATCCGGGTAGTAAGTGAGCGCGACCCACACGCGTTCATGTGGCCGCACTTTTAAACGGCCGACGAGCGCGCCGGAGTCGTCGAATTGCAACGCAGCCGGACAAGTAAGTGAGAGTGCTTCATCGCCCGCCCGCGCAACCGCGCCGTCTTTCTGCGGAGTGAGAAGCGTCTCGGCGAGAGCGAAATTGAAAGTCGGGCGAAAGCTGATCTCGACATCAGATGTTCCTGCGAGTCCTTCGACGAGGCGAATGATCTTGTAACCGGGCGCGATGTCCTCGCCGCGATGACTTTCCGTGAGTCGTTCGACCGGCATGAAATCGGTGAGACGAAACTTACCCTCGCCGGTCTCGAACGTCGTGGTGAGCACGTTTGTCGAGTGGACGTAAGAGCGCGCGGCGTTGTGCTCGCCGCACGCGCCGACGCGAAACCAGCCGCCTCGACGGGCATCGAGCAGGCGGCAGAAGATGGCCCGACTGTCGAAGCGCGGCCAGCAGCACCAGTCAATCGAGCCGTCGCGCGCGACGAGCGCCGCCGTGTGTGCGTCGCCGATGAGCGCGTAATCCCCTATCGGGCGATAGCCGTTCGAGTCGGAGTTGTTCCGTCCGTCAACTTGTTGCATTCCCTCAATGCTCCCGCTTCGCCTTCTCGAAAAACCATTTGAGTTCAGCCCCGGCTGCTCTGACCAACGCGCGCAGCAGCAGCATTACCGGAGAGCCGTCGCTGAATGCCGCCGCCACGGCGTAAAGGGTGAGGGGCGAGAACGTGCGCTCGTTGGCGATAGCATAAACCGGTTCCCACTTCTCCGGCTGGAATTTGGTTTTGAACGCCTCCAGTCCTTCGAAGTTGTAGAACCGCCGCCCGTGCGCACGCACCCATCCGAGCAGCGTGCGAAGCCAAAAGGGATTCTCCACGGCAAGCGCACCCGCCTTGTCCGAGAGCGGGGCAAGTCCGAGCGTCAGATACTCCGCCCCCTCCGCAGCCAGAGTTCTGACCGCCGCATCGAGCAGCAACTCCGTCGTGCCGTTCGGTGCGCCGTGGCCTCTGACATTCTGCTCCACCAGCCACCCTTGTCGCTCAGGCACGGGCGAGGCGATGAGAAATCCGACGGCCTCGCCGCCGCACTCTGCGACGAACGTGCGCCGGTCGGCGAGTCGCGCAAGGGTTTCAGGCTCGACGAGAAAGTGGAGGGGCGGCAGGCCGCGCGTCGCAAGCCACTCCTCCAAACATTGATGCAACTCGACGTTGTTCTGCGCCCTTGCGGCAGGCCATTCTTGGATTGTGACGCCCTTGTTGCGCGCCCGGTTGAGTTGCGCCCGCAGAGAACTCTTCGCCTTGACGATTGCCGTCCACTGCTTCGGATTCCAGACGGGCTGTGAGCCGAGCAGTACCATTGAATAATCCGCGTTGCCCCGGCAGATTGCCTCCAGCCGTGCCTCGGCGCAGAAGTAGCAGACACGCTCTCCGCGCCCCGCCGCGTCGCTCTCAAATTCGGCGGCCACATCCGCAAGCCGCGCGGCATGACAGACGGGCGCACCGGCTACAATACGCACGCCCCGCCGCGCGACGTACCCGACAACCGCATCGCCCACACTGGAGAACCACTGTCTGATCCCGGGGTTGACTATTTGATAAGAAGTAGCATTCCACCCGTAGCGAAGCACTAACTCGCGGGCGCGATCTTGGGACGCAGTATTGGACATACCGTACTGCCGCAAGAAGCTGCGGCTAACCTGACTTTAAACCATCCCTTATGTTCCTGCGTACCTGCCGTAATGCTCAAGCGCAAGGGTTAGACTATTGCCGCTAGACCCACAATCCGAGCGCGGCGAGACCGAGCGCCAGCTTAATGAGATCGAGCGCGACGTATGTTTTATGCCAACGCCGCAGGACGTCGTAGCGCGCATCTCCCGGTCGCCGGTTCACCAGATCAAGCCCTTTCATGGCCGCAGACATGAGCGGTCTCGCCCAGAAATATTGTAAGAGCGCGACGAGCCACATCACTACCACGCTGATGAATGCCGCCTGCGACTTCTGCGAAACGATCGCGGCGCGACCGGCAATCGACGCGCTCACGGAGACAAGCGCCGCGCCGACAAACACCTCCGTGCGATTGAACGCCGCAAAGACTTCCCGCCCGACCGCCACCACTTGATTACGATCTATAGCCGTGACGCGAAACCGCGCCGGGGTCTCGACGAAATCAATCACGATCAACCCGCCGACCCACACCGCGAGCGCGAGTTCACGCGCAAACATCAACAGCCATTCCATCATCATTTAACCGCCTCTTCCGGATGTGTAATATTAAAGAGGTCACGCCCCCGACCGGAGCAAACAGAACGCCGCGGCCTTCAGCGGCCAGCCTCTCGGGCAGAAAAGCGCGCCCCAAATATGCCCCGAAACAAGAACAGCAGCCGTTTCCGGCTGCCGCAAGTTCTTGAAGGTATTGGTGGAGCCGAGGGGGATCGAACCCCTGACCTCATGACTGCCAGTCATGCGCTCTCCCAGCTGAGCTACGGCCCCTTGGTTGATTGTGTCGTCGTGTGCGACGAATGGAGAGAGTAGCTTAGGGCGCGAAAAGTCGTCAAGCGTTGCGTCAAGGGCGGCGCGGCGGGCGCAGGGCGAAAAAGGCAAGGCACGTTCCGGCGACGAGAAGCGCGATTCCGGCGAGGATGCGCCACATGTCCGGCATCTCGCGTACGCCCGTCTGCGTGATGACGACCGCCGCGCGCGGGGCGACGAAGGCGGCGCGGTAAGCCACCACGCCGCCGACGGTCGCCAATAAGATGCCCGCGAGCGAAGCGATGATCTTCATTGCGAGGTAAGTTTCTTCCGCTCTCCGAAGTTAACGGATGGTCGCGCGGTTTAAGCCTGCGCGGGCGAGTCGCCTGTTGTGCGCGATTTAGCAGACTGCGCGTGCTCTTTGAGTGCGATGCCGGAGGCCAGCGCGACGCCGCCGAAGAAGCCTATCGCGCAGGCGGCGAGCACGTTATGAATCGGCAGGCGCGCCAGCGAGACGGGGATGCCGTTGAAGTTCAACTCGGTCAGGCCGAGTGCGCCGAAAAAGACGAGGGTGAAAGCCAAGGCTCCGAGAAATAATCCGACCACTCCGTAGATTGAGATCATCCTCAACTTGCCGTCGGCGAAACGCTGTTCGCGTTGTTTGCCGGGGAACAGTGTGAGCACGAGCGGAAACATCAAGCCGCCGAACATCGCGCCGCCGAGTTGCGGCCACGGAAAACAAAATTCGAGTTGCTGCTCGCCGGAGATGGTCTGGTGATCGCCGTTCTCCGCTTCGGCCACGATTTTCGCTCCGGCCACAGGGTAGGAACTGATGATATTAGTTTCGATGAACGCCTCGCCTTTTTTGATGGGGATGGTAGTCGCGCCGTTCTCGAAACGAAGTCCGAGCGTGCGGCTGGCGAGACTGAGCGTGACGTTTCTCACCTCCAACTCTTCGTCTTCGTTGCGCACCGGGTTGTTACCCGCATCGACGGGTCGGATGCGCAGCTTGATGGATTCGACGCCGTTCGCCATCGCAACGAGCGGGATCGCCTGCACCTGTAATTTGGTGGCGCGAATGCTGGTCGGGAAATCGAAAACGACATTAGCGGCGGACTGCACCGCGACGCCTCCGCTCACGGGCATCGCCGCCACGTCAACGTCGCCGCTCTTCGAGCGCACCTCGATTTCGGATGGATACATGTAGCTGTTCTCCGGAATAATGATCGGGTTCTGCGAGAACTTCCCGTCGCCTTTCAACGCCCGCAGTCGCACTTCTATTTTCTGCGGCGCGTTGACGTACTTGCCGTCCGACTTGACCAGCGCCACGAAGAACCTACGCACGTACTCCTTGTTGTCGTTCAACTCCGGCTCGCTTTCTCCGACAGGCTCGATTTGGAGTTGATATTGCGTCGCGTTGGGCGCGGGCGTCGGGGCGCGCGTCTCCTGCATGGAGGCCAACACGAAAACCCCCGCTCTGGTCTGGACGCCGTCGCGCGGAGAAGCCTTGCCGGTTCTACTCACGACGGCGACGAGCGTCGCGCCGGTTACGAGTTTTTCATTCTCGGCGTAGATGCGAACCGGCCCGTCCTGTTCCGAACTGAACTGCAACGCCGCCGCGCTCTGTCCCTGTCGAATCGTAACGGCGGTCTGGACGGTTTGGACGCCGCTCGGCAGCGCGAGCGTGCCGTTTCGTTGGAAGGACGCTTGCCCCCTCCCGGCGCGCTTGGCGGTATCAATATCTTTCTGTCGGGTGGCGATTAAGGTCACGCCGATGTCGTAGGTTGCGGCCGTCTCGTTGCCCGATTGATCGAGCAGCCTGATCCGCAGTTCCGTGCGCTCTCCGACGCCGACCGTCCGCCGCGCGCTTGAGATGCCGAGCTTGGTGGGGATGTTCGATTGTGCATTGACGTTGACGGAGACGACGACCGTAACGGTAAGTGTGACGAGGAAGAGGACGAGGAGTCCGTTGAAGAGGTGAGCGTTTGAAACGTGGCGACGGGGCATCGCGATTCTCCTTTCAAGCAGGTCTTGCGGGAGCGAGAGTTCAGGAGGTGTGAGCGACAGGCTCGCGCAAGAGACAGTGGTGAGTTGTTTGCTCGAATCGGCAGGCGCATCGAGGACACGGCCGAGCATAACCGTTGCGATGCGGAAGCTTCTACTCCAACTCCGGCCGCAAGTCAATGGCAAAAGAGACGCCCGGACACGCCACCTGAGGGGCGCGGGCGAGCGCGAAAAAGCGGAGGCGGCCTGTTTCGTGTGCAGGCCTCCTCCGCTTCGATGGGCGGAAATTAAATTGTCCGGCACGGGCGTCGAACTTATCGCCCCTTGAATTCCGGTTTGCGTTTTTCGAGGAAAGCCGTCACGCCTTCGTCCTTGTCTTCGCTGGAGAAGCAGAGCGCGAAGAGATCGATCTCGCGGCGCAAGCCTTCGTCGAGCGTCGAGCGCGAGGCGGTCTTGACGGCCTCCTTCGCCATACGCAGCGCGATGGGACTTTTCTCCGCGATGCGATTGGCGATCTCCATCGTCTTCGCTTCGAGTTCTTCGGCCGCGACGACCGTGTTGACGAGGCCGTAACTGTAGGCCGTCTGCGCGTCGATGATCTCGCCCGTCAAGATCAACTCCATCGCCTTGCCTTCGCCGACGAGGTGCGTGAGCCGCTGCGTGCCGCCGCCGCCGGGGATGATGCCGAGGTTGATTTCGGGCTGGCCGAAAGACGCGCGTTCGCTGGCGATGCGGAGGTCGCAGGCCAAGGCGAGTTCGCAGCCGCCGCCGAGGCAGTAGCCGTTGATCATGGCGATGACGGGTTTCGGGAAAGTGTCAATCGCGGTGAAGAGCGAGCGGCCGGTCATCACGTCGCGCTGCACGTTGGCGGTGCGCCCGGCAAACTCGCCGATGTCCGCGCCCGCGATGAACGCCTTATCGCCTGCGCCCGTAAACACCACGACGCGCACCCCTTCGTCCTCGCGCAACTCTTCGAGCGCGGCCGCGCCCTCGGCGCGCGTCTGGATATTCAGAGCGTTGCGTTTCTCCGGGCGGTTGATCGTCACGATGGCGACGCGACCGCGCCGCTCGACCAGCAAAGTTTCGTATGATTGCGACATTAAATTTTTCTCCGAAAAAAAATAGTTCCAGGTTGCAGGCTTCAAGTTTCAAGACTGAAGAGGTTCGACGGTCTTTGAACTTGAAACCTGCAACCTGAAACTTGAAACCCGGTGTTTTAGGCTTCTTCCGGCGGTGCGCTCTGATCGTCGGCAACCCATGAGACGAAGAGGCGCAGCCAGTTTTCCGTAGGTTCGAGAATGTGGACGCCGATGCGCGCCGTGCCGTAGATGGCCGAGGCGATGCGTACGACGCGGGCGGTGACTTCGATGGGCGCGCCGTCCGGGCGGTGCGCGCGCAGGTAAAGTTGCTCGCCGCGCGTGACCTTCTGGTTGAGATGGAAGAGCGCGCCCGTGGTGGAGATGTCGTCCGTCTCGGTCGGTTCGCTCCACGCCGCGCCGTCCTCCGCGCGACCGGAGACGACGATGGGCAGGCGCAGCGACATGCGCAGCGCGAAACGTCTCTCTTCGTTGGTCGGGGTGGTCATAAAAGTAAGCAGTGAGCAGTAAGCAGTAAGCAGTCGAGAGTTCAGACTGCGAAGATTAGCAATGGCGGTCATGGCTGTGAGTTTTCAACTGCTCACTGCTTACCGCTCACTGCTTACTTCCTCCTCGTCCCAGTTGTAGAAACCCGCGCCGCTTTTTTTGCCGAGCTTTCCGGCGGCGACCATCTGCCGCAGAATTTCCGGCGGGCGGAAGGTTTCAGAGCCGAGCGTGCGATGCAGGTATTCGGCGATGCTCAAGCGCACGTCGAGGCCGACGAGATCGGTTAGACGCAGCGGCCCCATCGGGTGATTGTAGCCGAGTTGCATCGCGGTATCTATATCTTTCGCGCTCGCCACCTCCTGCTCCAGCATCCGCATCGCTTCCAATCCGAGCGCGACGCCCAGACGGCTCGACGCGAAACCCGGCACGTCGCGCACCGTGATCGGCTCTTTCTTCATCCTCTGCCCGACGGCGCGCGCCGTCTCGACCGTCTCCGCGCTCGTCTCCTGTCCGACGACGATCTCGACAAGACGCATGATATGGACGGGATTGAAGAAGTGCATGCCGACGACGCGTTCGGGGCGGCGCGCGGCGCGTGCGATCTCTGTGATCGAGAGCGAAGAGGTGTTGGTGGCGAAGATGAAATCACGCTCCGCCACTTGCTCGACTTCGCGGATCGTCTCCTGCTTCAACTCCATGCGTTCGGGAACGGCTTCGATGAAGAGGTCGGCGTGAGCGGTCTCGGAGAGGCTGGTCGCGCCGCGGATGCGTTGCAGCACCATGTCGCGTTCGGCTTCGGTCGTCTTGCCGCGCCGGATGCCTTTGTCGAGATTATCTTCGATGGCGCGCAGGCCGCGCACGAGAAATTCGCGCTCCACGTCGCGCAGGACGACGCGGTAGCCGACGAGCGCGGCCACCTGTGCGATGCCGTGCCCCATCGTGCCCGCGCCGAGCACGGCGACTGTCTCTATAGTCGGACTGGCGATGCCTGTGCTTCCCGGTGAGTCCAAAGTCTCTAAAGTTTCCGGCGCGTCTACGGGGGTTTTGACGACTCTCGGAATTCACCCGCGCCCGCGCCCGCTGCGGTCTGATTCGACTACATCCAGCGCAGAGAGTTATACTATACGGGCAAGCGAAAAGGCTACACGCAAATGGGTGATTAAGAGGCGCGCGGGCGCGAAAACCTCCCGAAGGAGTGCGACTAACAGCGAGATGACTCAAGAAATTTTGCACAAAGAAGTGGTGATCATCGGCTCCGGCCCGGCCGGGTTGACGGCGGCCATTTACGCGGCGCGCGCCGACCTGAAACCCCTCGTCATCGAAGGCCCGCAGCCCGGCGGCCAACTGACCATTACGACCGAAGTGGAGAACTATCCCGGCTTCGCCGAAGGCATTCAAGGGCCGGAGTTGATGGAGCAGTTTCGCGCGCAGGCCGAACGCTTCGGCACGGAGTTTCTCGTCTCTTGGATCGACCGGGTCGATCTCTCCGAGCGCCCTTTCACGCTCTACACCGCCGAAGGAACGGTCAAGGCCGAAACGCTCATTATCGCGTCGGGCGCGTCGGCGAAATGGCTCGGCATTCCGGGCGAAGCTCCCGCGCCGCACGGCCTCGGCGGTTTGGGTGTCTCGGCCTGCGCCACCTGCGACGGCTTCTTCTTCAAAGGCAAAAAGATCGTCGTCGTCGGCGGCGGCGACACCGCGATGGAGGAAGCCACCTTCCTCACGCGCTACGCATCAAGCGTCACCGTCATCCACCGCCGCGACCACCTGCGCGCCTCGAAGATCATGCAGGACAAGGCGATGAAGAACGAGAAGATCAACTTCATCTGGAACACGGACGTGCGCGAAATTATCGGCACGCCCGAGGCGGGCGTGACCGCCGTGCGTCTCCACAACAACGTGACGGGCGAAGAAACGACGTTCGATTGCGAAGGCGTCTTCATCGCCATCGGCCACAAGCCGAACACAGACATGTTCAAAGGCTGGCTGGAGATGGACGAGATCGGCTACCTCAAGACAAACGGCCATTCGATGGCGACCAATATCCCCGGCGTCTTCGCCTGCGGCGACGCGCAGGATTCCTTCTACCGTCAGGCCATCACGGCCGCCGGGACGGGCTGCATGGCCGCCATCGACGCCGAACGTTACCTCGACAACCTTCCCGTCCCCACGCTCTCAGGCGAAGAGGTGACCATCGAAGGCGAGATCGTCACGGCCGACCACGAATCGATCATCATGCCCGACGGCGAAGTGATCTCGAACCACGCGGACGCCGAAACCGAAAGCGCGCCCGCCGGAGATTGAACGCCGCAACCGCGCAGCGGCAGACGCGCGGTTGCGGCGGCGGTTGATGGAACGACCTGCAAAACTCGACACGAAGACACGAAGTTAGCTTGACGACTTAACTTCGTGTCTTCGTGTTTAATGGACGCCGAAACAAAATTCCGCCCCGCTATCAGGAGCAACATCATGACGCGTAAACTCTCCGCAGTCCTCTCCACACTCATAATGATGTTGTGCGCGACGTGCGGCCTCTCGACGATTCAACGCGCCGCAACGGCGCAGACGAAGACGACGACGGCGGCGCGAAGCGGCAAAAAGGCGGAAGCCGTCTATTACCCTTCGCGCGGCGCGGCGGCGTGGCGGCGCAAAGCGCCGGCCGAAGTCGGGATGGACGCCGCGCTCTTGGAACAGGCGGTGGCCTACGCGCGCACGCAGGAGAGCAAAGTGCCGCGCGACTTCTCCACGCAGGTCGAGACCTTCGGTGCGGTGCTCGGCCCTCTGCCGAAGGAGCGGGGCGAGACGAACGGCATCGTCATCCGGCACGGCTACATCGTCGCCGAGTGGGGCGACACACAGCGGGTTGACCCGACTTACAGCGTCGCCAAAAGTTTCCTCTCCGCGTTGCTCGGCCTCACGATTGATCGCGGGTTGATCAAAAACGTCACAGACCCGGTGCGTAATTACATCACCGACGGCGGCTACGATTCGCCGCACAACTCGGCCATCACTTGGGAGGATCACGCGCGGCAGACGAGCGAGTGGGAAGGCGTGATGTGGGGCAAGCCGCACGACTTCATCGGCGTCGAGGCGTTCGGCCAAGGCCGCCGCCAGCCGCGCGCTCTCCGCCCCCCCGGCACTTATTACGAGTACAACGACGTGCGGATCAATCGTTTCGCGCTGTCGCTCCTGCGCCTCTGGCGCAAGCCTCTGCCGGAAGTGCTGCGCGCAGAGATCATGCGCCCCATCGGCGCATCCGACGCGTGGCAATATCACGGCTACTCAAACTCGGACGTAGTGATCGACGGCAAGAAGATGGCTTCGGTGAGCGGCGGGACGCGTTGGGGCGGCGGCCTCTGGATCAACACGCGCGACGAGGCGCGCTTCGGCTACCTCTTCCTGCGCGGCGGACGCTGGGGCAACCGCCAGATCATCTCCGAACGCTGGGTGCGCGAGGCGACCGCGCCGGGCAAAGTTAAAGCCGACTACGGCTACCTGTGGTGGCTGAACACGGGGCGCAAGGCTTGGCCGAGCGCGCCCGAATCGAGCTACGCCGCGCTCGGCTACGGCTCGAACACGATCTGGATTGACCCGGAACACGACCTCGTCATCGTCTGGCGTTGGCATCAGGCGAACCCGGACGAGTTGATCAAGCGCGTGCTGGCCTCGATCAAATAACGTCGGCGGCAACACGCGGCGTCTGACACGTTAACCCACGCGTCAGATGCCGTGTTGCCGTCGCTGCCAAACGTCTACTTGCCCTGATACGAAATTCGCCAGATCGTTCTTGAACCGTCGTCCGTCACGAACAGCGCGCCGTCTTTCGCCGTGGCGACGCCGACGGGGCGACCCCACACGTCGCCTTCCGGCGTCACGAATCCCGTCATGAAATCTTCATACTCGCCCGTCGGCACGCCGCTTCTGAGCGGCACACGGATCAGTTTGTAGCCCGTGCGGCGCGAGCGATTCCAAGAACCGTGCTCGGCGGCGAAGGCGTCGTGGCGATACTCGGCGGGGAACTGCGCGCCGGTGTAAAACTCCATCTGAAGCGACGCCGAATGCGATTGCAGGAGCACGTCGGGGACGATCACCTTGTCGCGCAGTTCCGGTCGTTTGCCCGCGTGGCGCGGGTCTTGGTTCGCGCCGATGTAATACCAAGGCCAGCCGTAGAAGCCGCCCTCGCGCACGCGCGTGATGTAGTCGGGCACGAGGTCGTCGCCGAGTCCGTCGCGCTCGTTGACCGAAGCCCAGAGGTCGCCGGTCTGCGGGTGGACGGCGATGCCGACGGCGTTGCGGATGCCCCACGCGTAGATGCGAAAGCCCGTCCCGTCGGGGTTGTATTCGAGGATGTCGGCGCGTCTCTCCTCGTTCTCGCGCTCGTTCTCCCAGACGTTCGAGTGCGAGCCGACGGAGACATACATCTTCTTACCGTCGCGGGAAAAAGCGATGTCGCGCGTCCAGTGGCCGCCGCCGCGCAACTGCCCGCCGCCGGGAATGTCAGGCACGACCATCTCGGCCTCGCCGCGCGCGCGCAGGTCGCCGTTGCGATAGGCGAAGCGCACGACCGACCCGGTGTTGGCAACGTAGACGTACTGCGGGTTTGCGCCCGACGGGTAGAAGGCGATGCCGAACGGCCTCGTCAAACCGGAGGCGTAGATGTCGTTGTGCGTGGGTTTGCCCGCGCCGTCGGGCGCGCGCAGGATGCGTATCTTGCCCGTGCGGCTTTCGGCGACGAAGATGTCGCCGTTCGGCGCGACGCGAACGAGACGCGGATTATCAAGCCCGGCAGCAAACTCCTCGACTTTGAAATTGGCGGGAACTTTCGGCCACGCGCTTGCGGGACGCGCAACCTGCCGCGGCCCGTTATCAACCGAGCGCGTGTCGAAGGGCTGCGCCAAATCCGCCGTCGTGATGCGACGACGCACGCCCGGCGCGTCCGTCGTCCAGTCTCCGAGCGCGGCGCGGCCGGTGAGCGTGGCGCTGTTCGCCTGCGCGCCGCCGTCAACACGTTTCTGCGGCGTGGAGGCTTCGGCGCGGGATGGTTGCTGTTGCTGCTGCCGGTCGCGCGGGTTTTGCTGCGCGGCGCAGCCGCCCGCGCACAGGCAGAGAAAGAGGGTGGCCGCGATGGTCGGAAAAATCGCGCCCGGTCGGCCTCGGCGCAAGAAGCGTGTGACAGCAATCATTGAGTTAAACCTTCCCGCTCAGAGAATCTATTCAAATTGGATGATGAGGTAAATATGTTGCCGGAGTTTCACCATCCGGTTGAGTTCAAGTTTGCGTGGGTTGTGATCGGATGCGACCAAAAGCAAGTCGCTCGCCATGAGAGACGCGTGAGAATAGACGAGGGCGCGAGCGAACCTACGGCTCACTCTCCGTCTATTCTTTTGCTCATAAGAGCACGATTGAATCGTCGCGCTGGCGGGCGGGGGCGGCGGGCGAGTGTTCGCGCGCGTCGTGTTTGCGTGGGCAGGCGTCGCAGTAGTCGCCGAGGTGCTCGCGGCGGTCTTCGCATTCGTTGCAGCCGAGCGCGAGGCCGAGTTGACGCAGGCTGTCGAGCATGGGAAGCAGGAGTCGGCCGCGCGCGGTCAGAGCATACTCGACGTGCGGCGGGCTGCCGCCGTAGTCGCGTCGTTCGACGAGTGCATCCTGTTCCATGTCGCGCAGACGGCCGACGAGCGTGCGGCTGCTGATGGGGTGGAGCGCGTCTATGAGTTCGGTCGTGCGGCGCGGGGCGCGCGCCAGATCGCGCACGATGAGTAGCGTCCATTTATCGCCGACCACCTGTAACGCGCCCGCCACCGGGCAGCCGTCGCCTTCGCGTCGTCGCATAACTCGCCTCTCCTCTTGGACGCCAAGATTAACACAAAGCGAAGTTGAACTCTTGACGATTTAACGGCGCACGCTTTCTCACAACTCTGTCGGAGCGCAGCAGAAATCTGCCAGTAGAAAGAATTTCTAACGCCCGGCTTTCAACGCGGCGGCGCGCTTCGCGAAATTTATCTCGCAGTTTGCCGCGTCCGGCGCGCGCCGGGCGTTGGCACAATGATTGCCGATATGTCTCTCGCGGAATTTGAACTTTTAGAGGAGATCGATTTTGTTTAGAAGAACTCTCGCAATCATGCTTTCAGGAATAATTTTGTCGGCGGCTTTTGGCTTCCGGGCGGTTCAAGCGGAAACAGTTGAAGGAGCGCGACTCGCCCAAGAAGCCCGCGTCAGCGTGATGAAATTGGGCGTCGGGGAGCGGGCGCGGGTCGAGGTCAAACTGCGCGACGACACCAAGCTGAAAGGCTACGTCAGCGCGGCCGGGGCAGACTCCTTCACGGTTACGGATGGCAAGACGGGCGCATCAACCGTCGTGGCTTACGGCGACGTGGCGCAAGTGAAGAAACAGGGCAACGGGCTTTCGACGATGACGAAAGTGCTGATCGGCGGCGCGGTCGCGGCCGGGGTCATCGTCAGTTGGCAAATCTTGAAGCCCGCCCTGTGTGACGGCGGCGCGCAACACCGCGGCCCCTGCTGATTCAAACGCGGAAGTAGGAACGCGGGACGATGAATGGGAGAGCGTCGTCAGTCGTCAGTGGTCAGACACCCGTTGCCTGTGGCAGCCATGCGAGTTACTCAAGAAGGAATTGAACGGCTGACGATTGACCACGGACTACTGACGGCCTTTCCTTCATCGTTCCTGCTTCATCGTTTCCGGGTCGTAGTCGCCCGCGATGATCACCGTGAGATGATCGGGGCGGAAGTATTTACGAATCGCGGCGTTGGCTTCTTCGAGCGTGACGGCTTGAATGAGTTCGGGGAAGCGGTCGAGGTAGTTCATGCCCAGACGGAAAAACTCCGCGTTCCAGAGGGCTTGGGCGAGTCCCGCGTTGGTTGAGAGCGAGACCTTGAACGAGCCGATGGCTGATGATTTTTCGTCCGCCAGTTCGTCGGCCGTCATGCCGTTTGCGACGTAATCGCGCAGGACGGCGAGCGCAGAGTTGATTGCCTTCTCGACGTTGCCGGGGTTGACGGAGACGGCGATGTACCACGGCCCGGCGGCGAGCGAGGGCGTGCGGAAGCGCGAGCCGATGCCGTAAGTCAATCCTTCGCGGTCGCGCACTTGCAGGCCGAGCCGCGAGGAGAGCGTCGATTCGCCGAGCGCGCCGTTGGCGAGTGTGGCCGCGTAGTAGTCGCGCGCGTCGCGTCTGAGGGGCGCGGCCGTGCCGAGCATCACGTCCACGTTGGCCTTCTCTTTGAGCAGGACGATCTCGCGTCGCGCGCCCACCTGCGGTTCGGGGTCTGCGACGCTGATCTCGACGCTCGCGCGCGGCCCGTCGAAGTCGCCGAACGCTTCCGCAAACAGTCTCTGCACTTCGGCCGTCCGCACGTCTCCGACGACGGAGAGGACGAGCGAACGCCCGCCGTAACGTTCCTCATAGAAGCGGCGCACGTCTTCGACCGTGATCGAGTTGATGCTTTTGATCAGTTGCTCGCCGCCGTGGACGTAGAACGGGTTGGCCGGATCGTAGATGAGTTGTGAAAGCTTTTCGTAGGCGCGCGCGCGCGTGTTCGCCTGTTGCTCCTGCACGGCGGCGATGGCTTGCTGTTTGAGCTTTTCGAGTTCGTCGGCGGGGAACGCGGGTTCGCGCAGTTGTTCGGCGAGCGTGCCGAGCAGGAGCGACAAATCTTTGGCGAGCGCGCGCCCGGCGATCTCGACGGCGAAAGGATCGGCCGAAAATTCCACCTGCGCGCCGACGGCTTCGAGATCGCCCGCGAGTTGAAACTTGGTGCGCCGCAGCGTGCCGCGTTCGAGCATGTCGGCGGTCAGACGAGCAAGCCCCGGCTTGTCGCGCGGCTCGAAATACGAACCGGCGCGCAAACTGCCGCGCAGAGCGATGGTCGGAGTGGCGCGATTTTCGAGGACGAGCAGTACCGCTCCCGTGGGCAGTTCGGTGCGCGCGATGCGCGCGGCGAAGTTTGAGCGTGACGCGCTTGCGGGCGTGTTCGCGGCGGCCGCATCCGACGATTTCTCGCCGTGCCCCGCGAGCGGTTGCTGTCCCAATTCTTGCGGCGTCACGCTCCCGCCCGCCATCGCCTCATGTTCCGCGCCTTCCCGTTTCGCCATCGCTTTCACTCCCATCCTGCAATCGAACTTGAAGAAGAACTCAACATTACAAGCTGCCATTCAAGTCTTGATGTTTTCCTTTGCGTCTTTGCGCCTTTGCGTGAAAAATCATTCTCACGCAAAGGCGCAAAGACGCAAAGAAGAGGTGAACAGATTTTGTCGAGCCACTTTAAACTCGGCGCGCGTTCGCTTAGTCGCCGCTTGTTCCGTTCGCGCCCGCGTCGTCCGCGTCCGTGTCGTCGTCTTCTGCGGCCGACGCCTTCGGGATGAAATAGCCGACGGTGCGGTTGTCTTCCGTCAAGTAACGAAGCGCGACGCGCTGCACGTCCGAGACGGAGACGCGCGCGATGTTGGCCGCATAGTCTTTGTAGAAACGCCAGTCGGCCACGGCCTCGGCCTCGGACATCTGCGAGGCGATTTCAGATGTGCCGTCGCGGTTGTAGGCCACCTGCGCGATGATCTGCTGCTTCGCCTTCTCAACTTCCGCGCCGGGCAAATCCTCCGCGCCGACGCGCTCTAATTCCTTGAGGATCGCCGCTTCGACTTCAGCAGGCGCAACGCCGGGGGTGACCGTGGCGTAGACGTTGAAGAGGCCGGGGTCGCGAAACTGATCGCAGTTGGACGTGACCGAGACGGCGAGTTCCGTCTCGACAAGGGCTTGATAAAGCCTGCTCGTGACGCCGTTCGACAACAAGGCCGAGAGCACGACGAGCGGGTAGATGTCGTTTTCGGCGGGCGGGTTGGCGGCGCGTGCGGCCAGTTCGGCGTTCGAGAGCACGTTCAACTGGCCGAGCACGGCGGGCGTGTGGAAAGCGACTTGCACGAGCGCGAGTTCGCCCGCGCGCTTGATCGTCAGGCGACGCTCGCCCTGCTGCGGCGGTTCGTCCGTGTAGACTTCCGGGATAGGCGCTTCCGTCGCCGGAAACGCGCCGAAGTTTTCGTTGATCAACTCAAGCGTGGCGGCGCGCTCGAAGTCGCCGACGACGATGACGGTCGCGTTGTTCGGATGATAGAAAGTGTCGTAGAAGGCTTTGAGCCGCGCCGTGGGCACGTTCTCCACGTCTGCGCGCCAGCCGATGGTCGGGTGGTGATAAGGGTGCTCGCGGAAGGCCGTAGCATAGACGGCTTCGTCGAGCACCATCATCGGCTCGTTCTGCCCGCGTTCGAGTTCGTTGCGCACGACGGTCATCTCGGACTGTCGATCCGCGTCGGCGATAAACGAGTTGCGCATGCGGTCGGCTTCGAGGCGGACGGCGAGTTCGAGTTGGTCGCTCGGCACGGTCTCGAAATAGTTCGTGCGGTCATACCACGTCGTCGCGTTGAAGTCCGCGCCGATCTTCTGGAGCGTGGCGGCGATCTGCGTGTTGCGGTCTTTGTTGAAGGTGGGCGTGCCCTTGAACATCATGTGTTCAAGGAGGTGCGTCGAGCCGGTGTAGCCGACCGCCTCGTTGCGCGAGCCGACCTTGTAGAGCACGCACACGGTCGCCACGGGCGCGACGCGGTTCTCCACGAGCAACGCCTTCAAGTTGTTGGCGAGCCGGTACTCGCGTATGCCTTCGCCTTCGGCGACGAAGCTGATTCCGCGCGGGAGTTTCTCGTCCTGCAAAACTTCTCTGGTCTCCTTCAACTAAATTTAACTCGTCCCAACCTCCGCGCGGCGCAAGTAGTTCGCACGGGGCGACGCTGCGCCATCTCCGGCGACGGCAGGCGACAGCAGCAGCGGCAGTAGCCCCTTCCCCAACAGAAGCGGATACGACTCGGACGCGGCGCGCAAGGATTTTGCGGGATGTTCCACGGCCTATGCTAACAAACTTGCGGACGGAGGGCGAAACGGTCGCAACTGCAATCGCCCGCAACCGTTTGCGATTCGTCGAAATTAAAACCCTCATCACCGCAGACACAGAGTGCACAGAGGAAGCACGGAATAAAGGCTTCAGACGATCTCGAATTTGAAATCTCGAATTTGAAACCTCGAATTTGAAGTCTCGAATTTGAAGTCTCGAATTTGAAATCTTAAATAACTTAACTCTCCGCGCCCGCAGTGCGTCCTCTGTGGCTGCGTTAGGCAGTGATCGCTCGTGCTTACAAACATCGGTTCGGGGAGTTTGTCTTTGTATCATAAAGTACTTGACGAAACTGTCGAGAAGCGGTATCGTGCGCTTGATGACTGCCGTTAAACTCACGCGCCTGCGTCCGGTTGAAGAAGAGCGAGAGCCTCCCGCCCTGCACGCGCGGGCGATGGATAATTTGCGCTTCATCCGCGAGACGATGGAGAGCGCGGCGTCGTTCACGGCCGTTTCGGGCTGGGGGCAGTGCGCCATCGGCTTGACTGCGCTCGGCGCGGCCGCGCTCGCGTCGCGGCAGACGAAGGCACGCGCGTGGCTGCTGGTGTGGTTCGTCGAGGCCATCGTCTCGCTCGTCATCTCCGGTTGGACGATGCGGCGGAAGGCGCGCGCGGCCGAGACGCCGCTCCTTTCAAGGCCGGGGCGAAAACTCGCGCTCAATTTCGCGCCGCCCGCCTTCGTCGGCGCGCTCTTGACGGTCGCGCTGTTTCGCGCCGGACTCATAAGCGTGATTCCGGCAACGTGGTTGTTGCTCTACGGCGCGGGCGTCGTCACGGGCGGCGCGTTCTCGGTAAAGATCTTGCCCGTGATGGGGCTGTCGTTTATGCTCCTCGGCACAATCGCGCTGTTCAGCCCGTTTGCGTGGGGCGACGCCTTTCTCGCGGCGGGCTTCGGGGGCTTGCACATCATCTTCGGCATCATCATCGCAAGGAGGCACGGTGGCTAAAGTAAGCACACAGAGAAAAGGGCGCACGAACTCCGCCGCCGCTGCTTCGGCGGCGACGACTGCCGGGCGCGGCGCACTGCGCGCCGCCGCGCAAACAACTGCCGGCGGAGGCCGCGACGCGAAGCCGGGAATGAGCGCGGCCGAGTTGGATCGTGTGATCCACGAACGCCTGCGGCTCGGCATCGTCAGCGCGCTCGCGGGCAACGCATCGCTCACGTTCAATGAACTCAAAGAGATTTTGAAGACGACCGACGGAAACCTGAGCGTCCACGCGCGCAAACTCGAAGACGCAGGTTATATCGCCTGCGAGAAGTCTTTCGACGGGCGCACGCCGAAGACCGAGTTTCGCCTGACGGACGAAGGGCGGCGCGCGCTCACGCGCTACCTCGACCACATGGAATCGATCATCCGCACGGCGCGGGAACGCTAGCAACTAAAATTTTTTTGCGTGGAGACTTTATGAAACAAAGGGCTTTGCAAATAGCGGACGACGAGGGGCTACACGTCGCCATCATCATGGACGGCAACGGGCGTTGGGCGCAGGCGTGCGGGCTGGCGCGCACGACGGGACACCGCGCGGGGGCGGAGGCCGTGCGCCGCGTCGTGGAGGCTGCGCCTGCCAGCGGCATCGGGACGCTCACGCTCTACGCGTTCTCCGAGGACAACTGGGGGCGGCCGCCCCACGAGGTGTCGCTCCTGATGCGACTCCTGCGGCGTTATCTGGAAAC
This sequence comes from Pyrinomonadaceae bacterium, assembly GCA_035940695.1. Taxonomy (GTDB): domain Bacteria; phylum Acidobacteriota; class Blastocatellia; order Pyrinomonadales; family Pyrinomonadaceae; genus JAIVJZ01. The sequence continues at coordinate 49,618 of DASZEQ010000021.1, forward strand.
GGAGACGGAGAAACTCGCAGAGCGCGGCGTGCGCTTGAGCGTCGTGGGGCGGCGCGACCGTCTGACGCCTGCTCTCCGCGCGGCCATCGAGAAGGCTGAAGCGAAAACGGCGAGCGGGCGCTGTGCGCTCCGTTTGCGACTCGCGGTTGACTACTCCGCGCGCGAGGCCATTTTGCGCGCGGCGAAAGTATTGAACTCGGAGCGGCGTTCGACCAGCATGGTGACGCGTGAAGAATTTGCCTCTCTGCTCGGTCGCGCCTTGAACGACGACGCGCCCGCGCGCGACGTGGATTTGTTGATTCGCACGGGCGGCGAACAGCGCGTGAGCGATTTCCTGTTGTGGGAGAGCGCGTATGCCGAACTCTATTTCACGCGGCGCATGTGGCCTGATTTCACGGCGGACGATCTGGCGTTGGCGGTCGCGGAGTTTCACGGGCGCGAACGTCGTTTCGGTTGCGTGCCCGTCGCCGTCGCGGCGGCGGGATGAAGGCGCGGCGGCGCGAAGTTACAGGACGACGCTATCGAACATGAAAGCGGCGGCGAGCCGGATGTGAGAACCGGCGCGGAAGCGGGGCGGAAGCAAGAACGTGCGACGGCGACGGCAGGGATCGTGTGGGAGGGGCGCATGAATAATCGTACGAAGTTGGCGTTGAACATTCTGGAAGCGGCCTTGTTGTTGGGCGTGCTCGGCGACGCGTTGTTGCGCGAAACGCCTTGGGGCTTGAACGTTTTCTTGTGGACGGGGGCGCTGGCGGCGGCGATGTGCGCTCTGCATGGACGTTCCGGTGGACGCGCGAGTTGGCGCGCAGACGGCGGGTGGTTGTGGCTGCCCATCGCTTTCTTCGCGGCGGCGTTCGCGTGGCGCGATTCGACGACGCTGAAGCTGCTCGACGGGCTGGCATTGTTCGTCGCCTTCGCTTTGCTCGCGTGGCGTGCGCGCGGGCGGAAGATACGGCTCGGAGGCTTGGGCGATTACGCGCTGGGACTGGGACATGCGGCGTTCGACGCGATGTTCGCGAGTTTGCCGCTCGTCTTCAGCGACGTGCAGTGGGCGACGATCCCGCGCGGCATGATGCGTCACGTGTGGGCGGCGGCGCGCGGGTTGGTCTTGGCCATGCCGCTCTTGTTCGTCTTCGGCGCGCTGTTCATGGCGGCCGACGCCGTGTTCGAGGGCATCATGCGGCAGACGTTCCAACTCGACTTGGGCGTGCTGTTCTCGCACTTCTTTCTGATGCTCATGTTCGCGTGGATAACGGGCGGCTTCCTGCGCGGCATGATGCTGGTTGAAGAGACGCCGCGCGCGGCGTCCGAGGCCGTGCCCGCCATCTACACTTCGATCACGATTGACGACCGGGAACGGCACGGCACAACAGCGGCGGCGACGGGCGCGACGCGCAACGACGAGCCGGGCGGGCACAGGCGGCCGCCGGAAAGCGTCGTGGTCGAAGGCGGCGCGCAGGCGGGCGGCGAGAGCAAGAGCGAGAATGGGAAACAAAGCGTCGAAGATGACGGGCAGCCGGAGGGCGTTGAAGACGCGCGCGCGCAGGCGAGTGTCGAGACGTTGGTTGCGGAGCAAGCGGCGGCGCGAGGGTTTTCGCTCGGCGCGGTCGAAGTCGGCGTCGTGCTCGGGTTGTTGAATGTCTTGTTCGCGTGCTTCGTCGCCGTGCAGTTTCGCTACTTCTTCGGCGGCGCGGCGCGCGTCATGGCAATCGCGGAGTTGACCTATGCGGAATACGCGCGGCGCGGCTTCTTCGAGTTGACGTGGGTGGCCGGACTGGTGTTGCCGCTCCTGCTCGGCGTGCACGCGTTGCTCAGAAAAAGCAGCCCCGCCGCCGAGCGTATCTTTCGCCCGCTGGCCGGGGCGCAGATCGCGCTGCTGTTCGTCATTATGGCTTCGGCGGTTGGGCGCATGCGCCTGTACCAGAGCGAGTACGGGTTGACGGAACTGCGCCTCTACACGACCGCGTTCATGCTCTGGCTCGGCCTCGTCTTCGTCTGGTTCGCGTGGACGGTGCTCGTGCGCGAACGCCGCGAGCGTTTCGCCTGCGGCGCGCTCGTCGCCGCCTTCGCAACCGTCGGACTCCTGCATCTTGTCAACCCTGACGCTTACATCGTGCGCGCCAACGTCGCGCACGCGCGGGCGGGGCGTTCCTTCGATGCCGCTTACGCCGCATCGTTGAGTGCCGACGCCGTGCCCGCGCTCGTCTCCGCGCTGCCCGCGCTCAGTAGCGACGCGCATTGCCTTGCGGAGCGCGCGCTCGCGCAGCGTTGGACGCACACCACGTTCGACGAAGACTGGCGCGGGTGGAATCTCGCGCGCTGGCGTGCGCGACGCACGTTGGCCGCGCACCTCAATGCTTTGAGCGAAACGCCATGCCCGCCGCCCGCGAGCAGTGTGCCCGCCGTCACGACGACAACGCCCGCACCAGCAGCAGAGACGCCTCCCGCTCCGAAATCAGCTGCGACATCCCTGCCAGTAGCGGGCGCGAAGACCGACAACAACACTAATGCCGCAACAGACGCCGCCGCGACGATCTCCGTCAACGGCCAAGCCAAGAGCGCGACGACGGCTGCCGCGCCGAACGCAGCGCGTCACACACCGGGCGGCGACGGGAAAACAAAACAGCACAAACGGGCGCGCGTCGCCGTGAGGACGAAAGCGCGTCGAAGATTGAAGTGATTTTCGTTCAGCTTTCCAAGACAACCAGCGCGGTCTCGCCGCCGCCGGAGGAGACGTTGCACAGCGAGGACGCGGAGAGCCGGACGAGCGCGCCTTCCGTCTCGCCGCGAAAGAGGTAAGGGTTGAAATCCACGAACATCTCCTCCCACTCAAGACGATCCTCGGCAAACACCTGCATCCGCACTTTCCGCACAGGCGCGCGTTCCTGCACGACGTAAGAGGCGGCGAGCGCGTGCGTGATCGCGCGCTCCCAATCGGCCGCGCTCGTCTCCCAACCGATACGGACGCCCGCCCCGCCGTAATCGTCGTTCGGCTTCAACACCAGACGGCTACGCTCGCGCCGCAGTATTTCAAGGAGATCATCTTCGCCGCCGTCAAACGTGGTCAGACCCGGACGCACGCGGCGCGTCCACGGAATGTGACGCCGGATCGCGTCGAGTTGGGCGGGCGTGAAGAGGTGCGCGTGGCGCGGATCGCTGAGGACGGCGAAGCCGAGTTTCTTGTGTGCGAGCTTGGCGCGAAACGGGTTGACCATGCACACCCTGTGTTCGGCGTAGGCGCGCGAGAGCGGGTGCGTCTCGTCGAACCGCTCAAGAAACTCGTGGATCACCACGCGCTTGTAGAGAATGTCTATGCGGAAATTTCCGGTGCACAGGTGAACGCCGTCGAAGGTCAGGGCGCGCGGGTCTGCGATAGCGGTCGGGTAACCTTCGGCCGTGAAGTAGTCTTGCAGGATGCGAAACTCGCTCTCGGTGGAGACGCCTTCCCAATCCACAATCGCGATCTGCGGGCGTTCAACCACGCCGCCCCATTCGCGATAAACTTCAAGCAGCGTCGTGAGCAGGCGCGCGTGCGGGCGCGGCAACCAGTGTGCGTAGCGCGCGAGAAATTCGCGCATGTGCGGGAGCGTAAAGAAGACCCGTTCGAGTTGCGACTGATCGGCAATGCCCGCCGGGTTCTCCGCGTTGTATTCGAGAAACTGAAACTCTTCGCCGTTCAAATAGGCGTCGAGCCGGCTCGTGACGCAGGCGTAACGGTAGCCGGGATCGATGCGTGCCATGCGCGCCTCGCGCGGGGTGAGGTCGAGTTCGGCGAGCAATTCTTCGTCGGCGAGCGCGGCCTCGGTCAGACGCTCGAACGCGCCCGCCAGCACTTGCGCGGCGCGCGCCACCGCGTCGTACTGGGCGCGCGCCACAACGAGCGGGCGCAGGAAAGGGCAGACGGCGCGCTCGCCGTGAAGCAACCCGAGCGTGCTTTGTTCGCGGGCGAGCCGTGCGCCGAGTTCGGCGTTGACGGTCGGGTCGTCCGCGATGCGTCGTTCGAGCCATGCGACGGCGGCGAACGTTTGAGATGACATGATGTGACTCCCGCCGCTTGGCGGCCTCAGAGTAAGCGAACCAACAGGTAAACGGCGAGGGCGACGAACAACAGGAACATCACCCAGAGCAGCAGTCGCTTCGCGGGTGGGACGGGTGGCGCGGGCTGAAGAGTGTAAGGCTGGTATGACGATGTTTCCGCCTGTTGCTGCTGCTCGCGTGGCCGCTTCTCCCAGAATATATCGAGCACGCCGCCGGATTCTCGCGCGTGTGTCCCGGCGGGTTGAGCGGTCGGCTGCGCCTCCACGGGCTGCTGCTGCGTGCGTGTCGGCGCGGGCGCGCTTAGAGACATTGCGCACACGAGGCAGAAAGCTTTCTCCGGCGGGTTGCGCGCGCCGCAACTCGCGCACGCGATCTCGCCGCCGCCCGGTCGGGCGTCGGCTACCGCTTCGCCGCGCCCTGATTGCGCTGTTCCAGTTGGCGAGGGTGCTTCCGCGTCGTCCGAATCCGAAGTCGCCGCTGTGGGGTGGTAGGCGATGGCGCTCGACCGCAGGTGTTGAAAATGGAGTCGGCGCAACTCTGCGGGCGGCAGGTTCTCCGTCGCGCTTTCGGGGAGAGGGGTTTCCCAGTAAGTGGGGCGGACGAAGTTTTGACGGCCGAGCGACAAGGCGTATTCCCACTCCTGCCGCACGTAGGTGGAGTGCATCGAGTTGTGCGACCAGAAGAGTTGAAACACGTCGGCCTCTCTGATCGCGTCGCGCATCCAACGTTGCCAGTCTTGCCCGGCACGCAGTTCCGTCAGGTCACGCAGATATTTGTCGCCGAGCGCGTGAATGTGGTGCTCGATCTGCTCGACGACCGCGCGATCTTTATGCGAGTAGGAGGGAAAGATTTTGCGATACGGCGCGGCGGATGCGGCCACAATCGGAGCTTCTTTAGCCGAACCCACGCTCGCGCTGTCCACGCGGATCACGAGAGGTATGTCTGCGAGGATGAGACTGCCGAGAAAGACCGTCAGGCGACCGCGCGCCACCCGCCCTTCCAACGATTCGGCCGCGCGCATCTCGAACTCGACCTTGTGCACGCTCTTCAACCATAAAAAACTCTGGCTCGACGGATTGAATTCACACCCTTCGACATCGGGCATGAACGTGATCTCCCCTTTGTGCGGGACGGCATGCAGGCTGTTCTGCTTAACCGCGTCATACTCCGTCGGCTCATCGGCGAGGACGCGGGCGGCCATGCGTTTCACCTCGGCCGAAGGTTCCGGCTCGTCGGGCGGCGCATCCGGTCGCGGCTTCGACAAGTGCGCGAACGCGAGCAGCATGTGCCAGCGCGCGGGCGCAACCGCCTCCGGCTGATAGACTGTGAACTGCACATTCTCGTCCGTGTAAATAGGCTTGCCGGTTGGCGCGGCATCGACAGGCGCAGACGGAGCAGGGCGTGATGCGGATTCGTTCTCCAACTCTCTGTGGAGCGCGCCCGAAACGAAAGCCTCGGCATCTTCTACAGAAATTCTCGATAGCGGAGAGCTACCGCGCCATGTCCGGTTTATTCCGAGCGCATGTTGTAAGTGCGAGACAAATTCTCCGGCGTTCGCAAACCGATTCTTCCAATCCTTAGCGAGCGCGCGTTCGACGACGCTGACGACGGGAGGCGCAAGTTCCGTTAACGGCGCGTGCCGATCCGACGCATCGGTTTGTTCAATCTCGCCGGGCGTCAATCCGTCGTCGGGCTTCCGCCCGCACAACAACTCGTATGCGATCACGCCCAGACTATAAACATCACCGCGACCCCTCTCCACGGGCGGCGTATCCGCGCTCCGAAATTCGGGCGCGACGTAAGGCGCGATGACACCGGACTCCATATTCAACTCGCGCGTCGCCAGCAAGTCGCCGCGTGTGTCCCCGGCAAATCGCCGGTTGAAGATGAAAGGCAGCAGCTTGACGGACGGGAGGTTGTTTTCCGTGCGCCCGATCAAGATGTCGGCGGGCGTCAGGAAATCACAGGCGATGCCGTGCTCACGCGCCGCGTCGAGCGCGCGGGCGACGAATTTGAGAATTTTGCAGACCTCGCGGGGCGTGAGATGAACGCGCTCGCTTAGCTCTCTGTCGAGCGTCTGTCCCTCTGCGGTGTACTCCATCAACATGTAGTCGGGGCATAGGTCGTAGATAGCGACGGCGTTCGGATGTCGGAAGCTGAGCGCGGCGTGCCAGTAGTCGCGGTGACGTTCCCAACACGCGGCGATCTCCGCGCGCAGTTCGGGTCTGAACATCTCCAACGCGACGGGGCGGTCGAGCCGCATATCACGCGCGCGGTAGAGTTGGCCTCTGCGCGTCTGTGCGACGAACGCCTCGATCTCGTACCGCCCTTCAAGCACTTCTCCGGCTGACAGAGCGACGCCCGCCTGCAAGGGCGTCCCGTCGTGCGGGCAAAACTGAGTCTCGTTCGCTTGTGCGCGCTGGCAAGCGGGGCAGATTATCATAGTGTTGACTCGGGCATCCGGGAGCGAGGGAGTTTGGTTGAAGCAGACGAGCCGGGATTATAGAACGGGCATAGGACAAATGAAACAAATAGTTGCGTTGGCGAGTTTGCCGGAAGTTGGTCTAAGATAACGGGCAGCTAAAAAAACGAGCGACAATTTAATTCGGTGGGGCGCGGCGGGCGCGAAAGACGCCACACGCCGCTTGCCGCGACACGCGGCGGACTTACAGGGAAGGGTGGCGAAGATGTTGAAACGCGGGCGAAAGAATCTGGCCTTCGTGTTGGCCGCAACGTTCGTGCTGGGGCAGTTGGGTTGCAGCAACCTATTTTCGGGTCGCGGCACGGGCGCGGAGGGCGGCAAGCCCGCGCCGCATTTTGAACCCGGCTTCAATCTCTTTAGCCCCGAACAAGACATCGAACTCGGCAAACGTTCAGCCCAAGAGATCGCGCAACAGATGCCACTTCTGAACGACGAGCCGATCGTGACTTACGTTCGTCAACTTGGCGCGAACCTCGCGTCGCGCGCCTCCGGCCACAAGTTCCCTTACCAGTTCAACGTCGTGGCGACGAAAGAGTTGAACGCGTTTGCGCTGCCGGGCGGCTTCATCTTCATCAACGCGGGCGCAATCGCGGCGGCGCGCAACGAGGGCGAACTCGCAGGCGTCATCGCGCACGAGATCACACACGTCGCGCTGCGCCACGGCACGAACCAAGCCTCGAAAGCCTACATCGCGCAGAAGGGCTTGGGCGTCATCGGCGCGATCACGGGCGACGATTCCGACCTCGGCCAAGTCATCAACTCCATCGGCGGCGCGGGCGCGAACATGCTCTTCCTGCGCTTCGGCCGCACGGCCGAGAAGCAAGCCGACCTCGAAGGCGCGCGCATCATGGCCGAGTCCGGCTACGACCCGCGCGACATGGCGAACTTCTTCAAGACGCTCCAAGCGAAGGGCGGCCAGCGCACGCCCGAATTTTTGAGCGACCACCCCGACCCCGGCAACCGCATCGCCGCGATCACGAACGCGCTTCCCAGTCTGCGCGTGAGCGACAAGCCCGTGCGCGACACGCAGGCTTTCAATCAAGTCAAGGCGCGACTCGAAGGACGCCGCGCGGCAGGCTCGCTCGCCTCGACCGCCGAACCCGAACGCACAGGCCCGCGCGACCCGACGAGCAACACCTCAGGCGTCGCCCGACCCGCGCCGCCCGTCGCGTCCTTCCAACCCTTCCGCGCGGGCGACAACTCTTTCGCCTTCCAGTACCCCGCCAACTGGGACGCGCTCTCGGCGGGCGACGACGGCGACGCGCAAATGATCTTCGCGCCCAAAGGCGCATACGGAAAACTGGGCGACGCGCTCGTCGTCACGCACGGCATCTTCATCGGCGCGGTCGCGCCCGCCGCGAGCGATCTGGCACGCGCCAACGAAACTTACGTTCAACAGCAACTCGACCTCAACGCGGACTTCCGCGTCGTGCGCCAGCCGCAACGCATCCAGATCGCCGGGCGCGAAGGCTACGCCACGATGCTCGCCGGGCAGTCGCCCGTCACCGGCGTCACCGAAGTTGACATCATCTACACGACGGCCACCGCCGACGGGCGACTCTTTTACCTGATCACGATGGCTCCCGAAGACGAGTTTGAATCCTACCAACCCGCCTTCCAACAGATCATGGGCAGCCTGCAACTGGCGCGATAAAAAAATGCGGCGGACGACACGTTGATGTCATCCGCCGCTTCCATTTAAGGTTGACGAGAAGGACGCCCCTCGCCAAGCGTTCCGTTTGAAGAACTGTTGCGGGACTACCGATGATGCTCTTTGTGCGCCTCCGCGTAAATGCGAAGGGCAGCGTTGATACGTTGCTGAAACTCTCCGCCCTGCGCCCGGAACCACTCCAACACGTCCGCATCTACGTTGACGGTAACGGACACTTTCTCAGGCATACGCAGTTTGGCATTGCCGAAAAAGGTTTCGTCCAGTGGTGCAATATCCGAGGTGTCGATCCCTTCGTCAGTCATTTCGTCAACCCGCGCCCAGTTGGTCTCCGACGGCTTCTTCAAATCTGTCTCCGAAACGTTGAATGAATGCCTACAAATCACCCTCAGAGAGGCCAGCAAGTTTCATCAGATGCCTGAGCAAACCTGTTTTGAGAGTTTGATTACCGTGAACTGGAATGGAAAGCCGAATATTGCTTCCGGCTTTCCCGTAAACATGGTGGCTACCCTGCACGCGTAGCAACGACCAACCGTGACGCTCAAGCGACTTGGCGAACTCTTTGCCGGAAACCGACTTCATACGGCGATTTCCAGCACGCGATCATGCTCCCGCATTTCCGTCGGGGATACATCAACTGATAAACAACCTTCCACCGCCTCATAGATGTTTTGCAGCAACTCCTCGAACGTCTCGCCCTGTGTGGCGCATCCGGGAATAGAGGGAACTTCCGCCCAATAGCCGCCCTCCTCCGCTTCATGCACGATGACTTTGATCTTCATGTTTTCGTTTCCCTGCTCAATGAGCGCGAATGAACTCAACGCGCGCTCGTGATCTCTTCGGCCAGTTTCTCCGCGCCGTAGAGTTTTCTCAACGCCTCGATGATCGCCATGCTGTGGACGGCGACGGCGCGACCGCCCTCTTCATCGTCAACATAGACGTAGCGGTTCGGGAGTTTCTGGAGGTTGCTGTCGAAATTCAGCCCGACGAGTTCGGCGTTGCGGTTGACGACGGGCGAGCCGGAGTTGCCGCCGATGGTGTCGGCCGTGTAGACGAAGTTGAGGGGCGTGGAGAGATCGAGTTTGTTGCGCCCTTCGCGGTAGCGCGCGGGCAGATCGAAGGGCGGCCGCTCGGCGAAACTCTCGGCGCGGTCGTAGAGGCCGTAGAAGGTCGTCTTGAAGGGGACGAGCGTGGTGTCTTCGCTGTAGCCCTTGACCGCGCCGTAGGAGAGGCGCAGCGTGAAGGTGGCGTCGGGCGCGGCCGTTTTGCCGTAAGCGGCGAAGCGCGCTTTGGCGATGCGCTGCCCCGCGCTCGCATCGACGCTCTGGATGTTCTCTTCGCCCCATGCGCGCAGTTCGCGATAGACGGGTTCGATGCGGCGCGCGAGCACGATCAACGGATCGTCGGACTTGGCGATGGCGTCCGCGCCGCCTTCAAAGAGACTTTTGCGCACGGCCACATCGGTCAATTTAGTCCCCGTCACGACTTGGCGTGCGACCTGTGCGGGCGTCGCGCCCGCGAGCGCGGCGCGGATAAAGGGGTCGTCGTTGCCGAGCGTCTTCTGCGCCTCTTCGAGCCACGCGGCGAGCGCGGCCTCTTCCAGATCGGGATAGATGGGCGCGGGCGAGAAGAGATTCACTTTGAGCGCGTCGAGGCGCGCATCGCGAAACTCGTCGTAACGCTGATCGTTCGGCTTGCGTATCTCTTCCGCGTAGCGCACGAGCGTCGAGGCGAGCGAGCCGAGACGCGAAGGCGTGGCGATTGAACTGAAGGCGATGCGCTTTGCATATTTCGGCAGCGCGGCGTAGGCCGTCGCCACCTGATCCCAAGCCGCGCCATAAGCCTGCTGCCATTCGGGGTTGGCCGCAATCGCGGCGCGCAGAGCACGCTCTTCCGCCTCCTTCTTTCCAAAGAGGCGCGGGTTCAGGAGTCCGGCCTGTTGACTCTCCAGACGCTTGATCGAGTTTTCGAGCGAACGGCGCGTCGCACCGGCGCGGCGCGCTTGCTCCGCGCCGAGAGCGGCGTAGCGGCTGAGCGCGTCGCGGCGCGACGACAGGACTTGCATCTGGAGCGGATTGCCGAGGTCGCGTTGATACTGTAGCTGCGCGTTGGTCAGGAGACGATTAGTTGTGCCGGGGTTGCCGGAAGCCACGACGAACTCTCCATCGGACGGGCCTTTGGCCGACCACTTGAAGAAGTGCTCGGTGCGCGCGGGCTGATTGTTTTCGTAGACGCGCAGGAACGTTACGTCGAGGTCGTAGCGCGGGAAGGTGAAGTTGTCGTAGTCGCCGCCGTAGTAAGCGATCTGTTCTTCGGGCGCGAAGACGAGGCGCACGTCCGTGTATTTCTTGTAGCGATAGACCCAGTACTCGCCGCCGCTGTAGAGCGTCACCACGTCGCTCTTGAGTTTCGTCGTCTCGGTCGATTCCTTCTCGATGGCGGCCATCGCGGCCTTGCGCTGCTCGTTGGCCGCCTTGTCGGAAGCATTCGGCTTGACCGCGCCCTGCACGCGCGCCGTCACGTCTTCGTAAGAGACGAGCACGTTGATCTCTAGGTCGGGGCACTTCAACTCCTCGGCGTTCGTGCGCGCGTAGAAACCGTCTTTGACGAGATCGCGCTCTTTGGTCGAAAGCTTGGCGAGTTGCCCGCCCGCGACGTGTTGATTGGTCATCACAAGGCCGTTCGGTGAGACGAACGAACCGCTCCCGCCGTCCTGCAAACGCACGGAGGCAAGCCGCACGTGGTCGAGCCATTCTTTTGTCGGCTCGAAGTTGTAACGCTCCTTCCACTGTTTCAGCGGCGGGTTATCGAAAGTCCACATGCCTTCGTCGGCGCGCACGATTGTCGCAGGCAGCGACAGCAAAATTGACAGGGACAGCACAAAAGCGACGGCTCTCTTCATTGGCTCAACTCCGTTTATTTGGGACAAGATTTGCAGGGAGAAAATTGGTTTTCGTTACGCAGGACATTATACCTGAGCGGACAAACGCAGACACGCGCGGACGACGCGGGGGCGAGAGATTTATCCGGCGTGCAAGAAAGATCGACCGCGCGCGTGGCCGCGCCGCGCGATTTTATTCGCCGCCCGGAAAAAAAATACTGAAATACATCCGGTTATAAGCATTTCCTCTCAGGTAAGAACATCAGGAGAGGAACAAACGATGACCAAACTCTTATCAAAACTTGCTTTAAACGTTGCCGCGTTGTTGTTGATCGGTTTTAGCGCGAGCAGCGCATACGCGGATGGCCTCGTGCTGTTAGGCACTGACCTGCAACACCCCTGCGGCGTGGGGCGCGGCTGCGGCGACGCGCGTGCTCCTCATGTTCTGTCTATTCAAAATCACACGACCGCCTCCGGCGCGGTCGGCAGGTCAACGACTTCGCCTTCCACCGACATACGCACCGGCGACTGGACGCGCGGCAGCAACACGCAGACCGTCAGCCTCACCGAGATCGGCGCGACGCAGGCCAGCGACATCCGCATCTACTTCGACATCATCGAACCGAACGTCGATAAGAAAAGCGATGTCACACTCAATTCTCTGATTTTGACCGCCTTCAACGAGCAGGGAACCGAAGTTTTCAGGGCATCGCTCATCGGCACGCCTACGGATTTTCAGATGGTCGGCAACGGCCAAGGCACTTCGGACTACACATTCGGACTTGATGCGACGGCGGCGGCACGCTTGCAAGCAGCCATCGACGCGAACCCGAATTTGCGACTCGGCCTCATCGCCGCAGTTTCGCGAGCGGACGGCGGGCCGGAGAGTTTCTTCATCGGCGCGGAGAATAATCCGGCGGCCGTGCCTGAACCGGCTACGATGATTCTGCTCGGCACGGGGCTGGCTGGTGTCGCGGCGAAGGTGCGGCGCAGGCGCAAGGGCAAAGCGGAAGAAACCGATAACTAATCCATTGTCTCCGAATCCTGCTTCTTCGAGCAGGCGAAGAAAAGAGGCGAGCGGTCGCGAATCCCGCTCGCCTCTTTTCTTTTTCTTTTGCGCCGCCGCGAATTTCACAAACGAAAGATGCGCGGGACGGCCTGCTGCCCACAAGAAGGAAGCATGCACGCCTGACAGCTAAAACATCAGGTCGAAGTGGCCTTCGAGAACGCGTTCGAGTTTGCCTGTGCGCCAGCCGCGCACGCTGTCGCGCACGAGCGGCGAAGGTTCTTCGCGGTAGCGTCGGACGATCTGTTGCGAGTTGTTCGCGTCGGCCGAGGCGAGGGCGTGCGCGGCCTGTCTGCGTAGGGCGTCCGCGCCGCGCCCGGCCGGTTCGTCCGGTTGCGCGACGACGCGTACGTGGACGCGCGCACGGTTGAAAGATTTTTCATCCTGCGGCGTTTCGAGTACGTGCAAGCCCGCTTCCAAGTGCAGGAGCGAGTAAGCGGCGAAACCGGAGATCGCCGCGAGCATTTGATAAGGTTCGACAGTCGCACTCGCATCGTCGTCCGGCACGCCTTCGCTCGTTTCCTGTAAGACCTCGAAGCGCATGCGCCGCGCCTCCGCCCAGCGGCGATACATGCCCGCGATGCGGCGCGCAAAGTCGTTGCACAGGGCGTTGTCCGCGCCCGCGTCGCAACTGGCGCGCACCTGTAAAAAGAGATCGCGCGGTTGCCCGGCGACGAGACCGCGACAGGCCGCGTCGATCAAGTAGAGTTGATGCGCGAGGCGCGCGACGAGGTCGGCGGGGAAGTGCTGGCGGTCGCGCGTCTTTTGCGAGCCGGTGAGGCGTTTGAGCAGAGAACCGGCCGTGTCGAGTCCGGTCTCGATGCGATCCATGTACTCGGCCAGACCGAGCACCGCGAAGCGTTCGGGCGAATCCCAGAAACCGGGCGTGGAGGTTTCGATGAGCGCGCCGTTCTTTCGCTCCTGCCATTCGTCTGCGTCAACTTGATCCGCGAGCGCGTCGAATTTGTCTTGCAGAAATTGCACTTCTGCGAGCGTGCCGCGCGCGTCCGAAACGATTGATTCGAGTCGCAGTTCGCGCTCCGACGCGCTCGTCTCTTCGCCGGGCGCGTCGTCCGTGAACGCGTCCGGGGCGCGACCTGTAGAAGCGTCCGGCGCGTCCGGGTCGATAAACTCTACGTCGAGCGATTGGCCGCCACGCGCGTGGACGAAAAGAAATTGATCGCCTTCGGGAAACTGGTGGTTGACGATGGTGAGCGCGAGCGGCGAGAGCAGGTAACGCTCGATGGCGCGCTTCAACGGGCGCGCGCCGAGGTCTGCCGTGAAGCCCTTCTCCAACAGAAAGTCTATCGCCGATTCGTCCCACTCGACCGCCCACTGGCGCGTGCGCAGGCCGCGCCGCCTGAGCACGTCGTTCAACTCCTTACGCAAAAGATCGCGCATGATGCCGCGCCCCAGAGGACGAAAGACGACGACGCGATCAATGCGGTTGACGAATTCGCGCCGGAACGCGCGCATCACGGCGCGCTCGACCGCGCCTGCCGCAAACTGCGCCTGCTCTTGCGAGAATCCGATGCTCGCGCCGTGCGGCAAAGTCGCGCCGAGGTTCGAGGTCATGATCACGACGCAGTGGCGAAAGTCGGCCGTGTTGCCGCGCCGGTCTGTGAGTCGCCCGTCGTCGAAGACTTGCAGGAACAAGTCCCACACCTGCGGGTGCGCCTTCTCGAACTCGTCGAGCAGGACGACGGCGAACGGCTGCTTGCGAATCGAGTTGACGAGCGCGGTGCTCTCGTCGGGCGCGCTGCTGTCGCGCGATTCGCCCAAAATCCGGTCGAGCGCGTCGGGCGTTTGAAACTCGCTCATGTCGAGGCGGATCATGCGTTCGGGCGAGCCGAAGAGAAACTCCGCGAGCGTCTTGGCGATCTCGGTTTTGCCCGTGCCCGTCGGGCCGACGAAGAGAAAGACGCCTTGCGGGCGCGTCGGGTCGGTCAAGCCCGCCTTGATCATCGCCACGCGTTCGACGAGACATTCGACCGCTTCGGGCTGGCCGAGCACGCGCGCCTCGAAGAAGCCGCGCAAATCTTTCAGGTCTAACCCGGCGCGGTCGTCCAAGATGCTCACGGGCAGCCCCGTCAACTGCGAGAGCGTGACGAGCAGATCGTCGAGCGTCATTTCGCCCGTTGCGCCCTGCGGCAACGTCGCTTCGGAGTCGCCCGTCCCGTCGCCGCCGGTAGCGTTGCGCTCGATCAACAGGCGGCGATGAGTCGAGTCGAGCAACAACAGCAGGTTGCCGGGCGCGGCCTTGTCTGCGAGATACTGTTTGGCAAGTTGGAAGGCTTCCTGCAAAGTCTGCTCGGAGATGCGCGGTGCGGCGGCGGCAGTAGTAGTAGTAGCGGCGGCGCGGGGCGTTTCGCTGGAGCCTGCATGCGCCGTCGCCGCCGTCGCCGCAGCGTTCGTCCGGTGTTGCGCCGCCCAACGTCGCGCGACTTCCAAAGTCTGCTCGTCGCCGAGTGCGCTCGCGCGGCACGTCTCCAACGAAGTGCGTAGCTTCGGGCGCATCTGCATCAACTTTTCATAGGCCGCCGAAGGCGTCTCGCCGATCAGTTTCACCGCGCCGCTCTCGACGTGAGGCAGCAACAGATCGAGCAAGCCCGAAGGGTTATATTGATGACGACCCGCCCAAGCGAGTTCGTGAAAATTCGGCACGACCCAGAGCACGCGCTTGCCGCCGATTTCGCGCACGAGCGTCTGCACGCGGCCTTCGAGTTGGCCGATGTATTGTTGCCCGGCCAACACGTCGGCGGCCGACGCTTCCAGAATGATCCAACGCTCCCTTTGCAGACGCCGCGCCAGCACGCGCACGAGCGCGGTTTTCCCGACGCCCGAATCGCCCACTAGCAAGACCGAGCGCGGCGGCTCTTTCCTGATGGCCGTCTCCATCTCCAACACGCGCTCGCGCACCTCTTCGAGCAGCAACACGCCTTCGGGCGCGTCGGCGTCTTCCTCCGCGCCGCCGCCGCCGCTGCTCTCTGCGTCGAGCGGCCACACGCGCCCGAACGAACGCAAAAATTCGAGGTCAACGCGCGCCGCTTTCCAAGCGTCGAACTCGTTCGACAACCCGGGCGGCAGCACGTCCTTGAGATCGTCGAAGACAGTGGTGAGCAGTTCGATCTGATCGGCCGCGAGCGTGTAGAGCGCGTCGCCGAAGGTGGCCGCGCGTTCGCCGCGCGCCACGCGACTCGCGACGAACTCGCGTAGCGATTGCAAAGCGGTGTACTCGCCCCACGCGCCCTTGATGTGCAGCAGCAGCGGGACGAGGACGGGGCGGTCGGCGGCGCGCGCGTCGAGAGCGCGCAAGGCGTAATAGCCCGGCCAGTAGTAGAACTCGTTGATGTGCGCGAGCAGCGGCTCAACCGCGTCCGGCTCGTCGCGGCGTTCCGCCAACGCTTCGAGCGCGATGCAGGCGACGACGACGTTCGACTCACGCGCAAACTCGATGAGGTCGCGCGTCGTGTAGTAATTGCCCTTTAACAATTTGACGCCCTTGCGAAAACATTCGTGCTCTCGCAACTCGGCCGGGCGCGAACTCCGCTGGTAATACGCATCCATCGCCCCCGCGAGCGCATAGACGTTCGACTCGTTCGCTCCGCTGCATGATGACTCGCTCGCTTCGCCCGGTTCGGCCGCCGTGTTTGGAGATGCGGCGGAGGCCGCGCTTTCTTCGACTGGCCGGGGAGCGTCTAAGCTTTGCGCGCTCTCACCCGTTGCACTTGTCCCGTAAGTTTCGCCCGTTGCGTTTGCCTCGCCCGTCGCAGATGTCTCGCCCGGCGCAGATGTCTCGCGCGTCGCACCTGCGTTGACAGGCTCGCCCGCGTGCGTCGTGCCCGCCGTGTCTATCGTCTCTGTCGTGTCTTGCAGAAGCGCGGGTTCGGGTTGCGCGGCCGTGTGCGCGCGTGGCTCGACCGATGGCGGCAACTGCGTGCGCCGATCTTCTTCTTCCGACACGCGCCGCAGGCGCGCGAGCGTGCGCGCGAGATACGCGTTGACGCCCACAGAGAGCAGGCACAACAGGACGAGTCCGGCGATGATCAGTTGCGTCATGGGAAAAGCGACACCGTTTCTAAGGACGAAGGTTTAAGCGCGACGGGGCATGTTCCGCAGGTCGAGCGGCGATGTTAGCACATGGAGAGGACGAGCGCGGAAGGATGACGTATGAAGAAAAGTCCCTCGCAAGCGAGTGGGCGTGAAAGCGACCGCTAAACCCCCGCGCCGTTTCTCAAGCCCCGGAAGATCATCCGATTTAGACGCACGCGTTCGGGTTATTGCGCTTCGTCAAACTGTGCCGGGGGCGTCGTGCCATCTCAGTTTTTTCGCGCCCATCGGTTATAATCTTCTTTTCTGAAACATCTCCTAATTTCGTCCGCACTAATTTCCGAGGAGTAAGTAATGACCGCTGAGAAGATCGCCAAACGTCCCGGCAGCATCAAGTTCGACGGGCGCATCCTGTTTTTGACCGACGACACTTCGCTTATCCGCCGCCAACTCGAAGCGAGCGAGGATTTGGAGTTCGACCCCGAACGCCCGCTGATGAACAACATCTCGACCGACGAGATCACGCCCGGCTGGGTCTGTTTCTACTACGACGAGACGCTAGGCCAGTACGTCTATGTCGGCATGCGCGAGGCGGCCGTGCAAAAGGACGAGGTTAAAAACGGCGGTTTCAAAGTGGTTGTGTCCGGCCTCTCGAAAGGCTGCGGGTCGTCGCGCGAAACCGCGCCCTACGCCGAGCGCGCCGCCGGTGTGGAACTCGTTATCGCCCGCACCATCGAAAAAATCTACGGGCAGAACTCGCAGAACATCGGCCTTCTGACTTCAACCGACTTTGGCCTGATCGAACGCATCCGGCGCGGTGAAGAAATCCCGCTCGCGGAGTTTACGCGCGGCCTCGATCCGATCTCGCAGGCGATTGTCGAATACGGCGGCCTCTTCAACTACAACAAGGCGCGGCTTGCGGGGGAGACCGTGCCGCCCGCGCTCGAAACGAAGGCGCGCCCGATGAACATCGTCGAGAAGATCATCGCGCGCCACGCCTTTGTGCGCGCGGGTGAGATCGGCGTCGAGGCGGTGAAGCCGGGCGACGCGCTGTTTGCCGTGGCCGACGTGCGCTTCTCGCACGAGTACGTCACGCCGATGGCCGAGTCGCTGTTCAAGGGCGCGCTCGGCCGGGACGCGCAGGTGACGGAGGCCGAATCCGTCTACGCGTTTCGCGATCACCTGACATTTTTAGGGCGCGTCATGTCGGACGACAAGAAGAAGATGGGCTTGCTGGAACGCGCCGACGGGCTGGCCGTGACGCAGGAGAATTTTACCGGCGAGCAAGGCATCAAACTCTACGGCGGCACGGAAGCGACCGGCTCGGAGGCCATCTGTCACAACGCCGTCGTCGAAGACATCGCGCTGCCCGGCCAACTCGTCATCGGCACGGACTCGCACACCTGCATGGCGGGCGTGCTCGGCTGCTTCGCCTTCGGCGTCGGTTCGACCGATATGGCGAACGCTTGGTACACGAAAGACATCCGCGTCAAAGTGCCGGAGACCGTCCGCTTCGTCCTGAGCGGCCGGAAGCGCGCCGACGTGTCGGCCAAAGACGTGATGCTCAAAATCCTCTCGACCGATTACATGAAAGAGGGCAAGGGGATCGGTCAGGTCTTGGAGTTCGCGGGCGAAGGACTCGCGGAGATGTCCATTGACGAGCGCGCGACACTGACCAACATGGCCGTCGAAGCCGGAGGCACGACCGGCATCATCGAACCGGACGAAGTGACGCTTGAGTATCTCGTGCGTTCGCGCGGACTCGACGCGGAAGAGGTGCTACGCGGCTTCCTCAAGAGCGACCCCGACGCGGAGTATGCCGCGACGTTCGAGATCAACCTCGACGAGATTCGGCCGATGGTGGCGACGCCCGGCGACCCGCGCAACGGCGTCAACATCACAGACCTCGACGGAGAGGTAAAGATCGACGCGGCCTACGGCGGCTCGTGCACGGGCGGCAAGATGGCCGACATGGACATGTACGCGGCGGTTCTCAAGCGCGCCGTCGAGCAAGGGCGCAGAGTCGCGCCGGGCGTGCGTCTCTACCTGCAATTCGGCTCGCAGAAGATCAAACAGTACGCGCGCGAACGCGGCTACCTAGAGATTTTCGAGCGCGCGGGCGCGGAGTTGATCGACCCTTCGTGCGGCGCGTGCATCAACGCAGGGCCGGGCGCGTCGAAAACTTCGGAGACCGTCACGGTGAGCGCGCAGAACCGCAACTTCCCCGGCCGCAGCGGCCCCGGCAAAGTTTATCTCGCGAGTCCTTACGTCGTCGCCGCGTCGGCGATTGCGGGGCGCATCGTCGAGCCGGAAGAATTTTTGCAGGAACGCGAAGAGGAGTTGGTCGGCGCGTGAAGGGCATCGGCAAGGGGCGTCTCAGCGCGGATCACTCGCCGAAGTACGAACGCGTGGAGCGCGAGCGGCGATACCTCCTGCGCGCATTGCCGCCCGCGCTCAAGGTCAACGATATCCACGCGCAAATCACCGACAACTACATCACGGGCACGCGTCTGCGTCTGCGTAAAGTGCGCTGGCCGCAGACGAACGAGTGGACGCTGAAGCTCACGCAGAAGCACGCGCCCAATGATCCGCACGACTTCTCGCGCACGCTCATCACGAGCATCTACCTGAACGAGTACGAGTACGAAGTGTTCTCCGTCTTCGAGGCGAACGAGATACGCAAGAACCGTTACCCTTACACGCACGAAGGGCGCAAGTATTCCGTGGACGTTTTCCTCGGCGCGCTCCACGGCCTGATACTCGCGGAGACGGATTTCGACGCAGACAGCGAGATGGACAACTTCCCGCCGCCGCCTTTCGCCGCGCTCGACGTGACGCACGACGAACTGTTCACCGGCGGCCGTCTCGTCTACCTGACGATTGACGAACTGCGCGCCGAGTTCAAAGCGCGCGTCGAGAAATGGGAGGGGCAGAGCGATGGACGTGCGCAGTAGTAGTAGTGGCGTCGGCCTGTTCGTGATTCTCGTCGGCGTCGCCGTGGTCGTCGTCGGGCTGCTCGTCTACGCGGGCGCGCTCTCGTGGTTCGGGCTGCCGGGCGATCTCAATTTCGGCAACCAGCACACGCGGGTCTTTATCCCGCTCACCTCGATGCTCATCGTCTCGCTCGTCCTGAGCCTCGTCATGTATCTCCTGCGCCGCTTCTTCTGATTAACGAACATGCCGGACATCGACGCCGCCGCCACTGCGCCAACCATCTACACCATCGGCCACGGCCGCCACGCGTGGGCTGATTTTCTCGCGCTCCTCGGCGAGCACCGGATCGCGCTCGTCTGCGACGTGCGGAGCGCGGCGCGTTCGCGCTGGCCGCAGTTCAACGGGCGCGTGTTGGAGGCGAACTTGAAAGAGGCGCGGATCGGTTACGAGTGGCTGCCGGAGTGCGGCGGCAAGGTGGTTGCGCCGCCGCAGGAGTTGGCGCGCGGGTTGGAACGCATCATGGAGTTGGCGGCGGAAATGCGCGTCGCGTTGATGTGCTCCGAGTCGCACCCGTTGACGCGCCATACGCAGCCGCGCGCCAACTGCCACCGTGTCGGACTGCTCTCCACGCCGCTGCGCGCACGCGGCGCGCGCATCATACACATCCTGCCCGACGGCGACACTCTCGAAGTCGACGAAAGCGCGCTGCCTTCCATCTGGCAGGAAGAAACTTAAAAGCCGTAAATCGTGAATCGTAAATCGTGAATAGAAGAAACTGGTTTTCTCTATTCACGATTTACGATTTACGGCTTTTTACGATTTACGGCTTTTATTGTCCGGCCGTGGCGGCTCGTTCGATCTGGTGGCCGAGGGCTTCGGGGTCGAAGTAGGCGCGGAAGCGCGTGATGTGGTCGCCTTCGATTTCGAGGATGCTGACGCCTTCGTAGTTGAAGGGTGCGCCGTTTGCGGTCGTGCCTTCGGTCGTCCATTCGAGCGCGGCCGAGGTTTCGTTGACGATGCGGTTGCGGAAGGTGGAACGCACCTCGCCGAACGTGTCGCGGTACTTCGTCCAGAACTCGCGCGCGCCCTCCTGCCCCGTAAATTTTTCGGGCGCGTTGACGTTGCCCACTTCGCTCTCCTCCGCGTAGAGCGCAACCATCGTCTCAACGTCGCGGTTCTCTTCCAACCCTCTCAGGGCTTCGATAAATTGTTCCGCCGTGTTGGCTGCCATCGGTTCGTCCCTCCCCCTGTTTAATCCGTTGGGCTGACTTTAGGGCGCGCGCTTTACGAACTTTTCACGGCCGACACACGTTGCGGTGTCTTCCGGCGCGAGCCGTCGAGACTTTCAAACTGAGTTTGCCGATCAGCTTTCGGCGGGGGTCGGGAGTTCCGCGTGCGCGTAGAGCGCGGCGTGGGCGCGCGCGAAGTAGGCCGCGAGCAGGAAGGCGAGCAGCATGATGGCGGCGGCCGTCCAGAAAGTGATGCGGAGCGAGCGGTCGCTCATTTCGTGGAGATGCCCGTCTGCGCCGTAAGTAGCAATCGCGCTGTGGATGAGCAGCGCAGCCAACGTCGGGCCGACAGCGCGCGCCAAACTCGCCACCGATTGCGTCACGCCCAAGACGCCGCCCTGTTCGCCGCGCCCGACGCTGCGCGAGGCGAGCGTCTGCAACGAAGGCGTCGCCAGCGCGTTCCCCACGGCGAACAACCCGCCCGCCAAAAGCAGCATGGGCAGACCCGTGTGCGGCCCGAGCAGCGGGATCGCAAACAAACTCAGCGCGAACAAAAACGCTCCCGCCAGCACCAGCGGCAACTCGCCGAACATCTTGACCAGACGCCCGATCAAGCCGCCTTGAATGAGCGCGCCGATGATGCCGACGTACATGAAAAGGTAGCCGTTGTGCGCGGCGTCGTAGCCGAAGCGATACATCGTAAAGAGCGCGAAGGAGGTCGTCATGATCGAGAAGGCGACGACGAAGAGAAAGTAGATGGCGAGGACGTAGGCGAGTCGCGGTTGCCGCACGGCGTCCGCAAGTTGCGACCAGCGACCTCCCGTGGCGGCCGATGCGCGCGCCGGATGATCCGGCGTCACCGTTTCGGGCAGCGTGAAATAGAGCAGGACGGCGTTGGCGAGCGCAAGCCCGCCCGCGAAGAAGAACGGCACGCCGATGCCCCACTGGCTGAGAATGCCGCCGATGGCCGGGCCGAAGATGAAGCCAAGGCCGAAGGCCGCGCCGATGAGTCCCATGCCTTTCGCGCGATTTTCGGGCGTCGTCACGTCTGCGATGTAAGCCTGTGCGGTGGAGATGTTGCCGCCGGTGATGCCGTCGATGATGCGTCCCAAGAACAGCATCCAGAGCGTCGTCGCGAAGCCGAGGATAAAGAAGCCGAGGCTCGTCCCTAATAAGCTGAAGAAGAGGATGGGGCGGCGGCCATACCTGTCCGAGAGACGGCCGAGGATGGGCGAGAAGACGAGCTGCATGACCGAATAGGAGGCGAACAGGATGCCGACCGTGCGCGGCGTCGCGTTGAACTTCGTTCCCTCCACATAGTAAGGCAGCACCGGGATCACGATGCCGAACCCCACGAGGTCTATGAAGACCGTGATGAAGATAACCAGAAGCGGCGAGCGTTTCATAAAACAGTTTCAGGTTTCGGGTTTCAAGTTTCAGGGCTGAGGTTTCAACGGTTCTTTAACTTGAAACCTGAAACTTGAAACTCTTCTTTACCAACGGCGGCGCGGCGGGGCTTGGAGTCTTTCATCCACGGAGAGGCGACCGCCGCCGACCATCAGCAGCGCGAGCGACATGCCGAGCAGCGCGACCGTGTATTCGATGCCCCGGTTGCTCAAAAAGAAACCGCCGCTCCAATGAACGCCGACCATTGCGACGAGCATCGTGATGGCGAGGAAGAAAGCCCCGGCGCGCGTCAGCAAGCCGACGAGGACGAGCACGCCGCCGACGAGTTCGGCGAGGGCTGCCATGCTCAGCCAGAGCCACGCCGGGCGCATGAAGCCGAAGGGCGCGCCGCCCGCCGTGAACTTCGCCCAGCCCGGCCCGCCCCACACGCCGAAAACTTTCTGCGCGCCGTGTGCGATGAAGATCAGGCCGAGCGCGAGACGCACCGGCAAGGTGAACCACGTCGCCGTCGTCGCGATCAAACTTTGGAACATCGAAAGAGTCCTTTCCTTATTTCAGACAGGCCGTGTCGTGGTCGTCTCTCAACATATCAGGAGGCGCGGCGCACGTCGCACGAGTCGGCCACGCGTCGCCCGTAAGACGCTTCCGGCGGCAACTCCCACAAAGAGTTCCCCGCGCGGCCTGCTCCGGTCTGAACTTGGCTTAAGCTGGTGCAACGCCGACAGTTTTATCATAGCTTTGGTTGCCGCGCACTAAGAGGGGAAAAGAGGAAGGGGAAAGGGGAAAGGTAAAACCGCCCGCCGGATCACCTGCGCGCGCAACCATCCGGCATTTTCCCCGGCTGCCCCCTTTTCCCTTTGCCCCTTATCTGATCTACACTGCGCCGCGTAACCCTCGACTAAACACGAAAGCCCGGCCGGTGATTTTATGAAAGACACGACCTCGCGCCAACTCGTCATCACGCGCGTCCGCGAACAGGGACGCGACATACGTTCGTTCGATATGCGTCCCGAAGCGGACGCATCAGGCGCGCGCGCCGTCGAGTTTCTACCCGGTCAGGTCGCCGCGCTGCGCGCCGGTGGCACGGACGAACGATCTTTTTATTTCGCTTTCGCCAGCGCACCGGAAGACGAAGAGTTGGAGTTTTTGGTCAAGCGCGCAGGGGGCGACGGCGGGCAGTCGATCTACGACCTCAGTGCGGGCGACGCGGTCACGCTCACGGGCGTCGTCGGCCACGGCTTCCCGCTCGACGCGCACAAAGGCAAAGACCTCGTCATGATCGCGATGGGCACGGGCGTCGCCCCGCTGCGTTCAGCCCTGCGCCACGCCCTCGCGCGCCCCGACGACTTCGGCCAGATCGTCGTCCTCTACGGCGCGCGCACGCCCGACGATTTCTGCTACCGCGACGAGACCGAGACGTGGAAAGCCGCGGGCGTCGAACTCCGTCAGGTCATCTCCAAACCCGACGGTTACGAGTGGGCGGGTTCGACCGGCTACGTCCAATCGCTGCTCGATAACGTCCTGCCCGATCTGAGCGAACCCGTCGCCCTCGTCTGCGGCTCGCCCGAAATGATCACGCACACGCGCGACCGCTTGCAGGAGATGGGACTCGCGCCCGAAAGTATTCTGACTAACTATTGAAGCGAATTTGTCGTCGCTGCCGCCGCTTTTGCGCCCGCCGGACGCGCGAGCGGGCGTGTTCAGTTTATTTAATGGGAAGGGATCGAGCGAGAAGGTGCGGCCGTCAAAACTTTGTTCTTGACTTCTACCGTCAAGCCACTAGAATCGAAATCGTGCTTAAGAAGGGACAGCGCAAATTTCTGCGAACCTTCAAGCATCAACGTTACCTTACATCTCTCTAAATTCAGATCAAATTCCGCTGACGCGAAGGTCAGAGGGTGAAGTGTGCCGCGAGGTGAAAGCCTGCCGCTGCTGCTGTTGCGACTCAGCACGCATCACGCAACCGCAGTCACACCCGGACGGCGACGCTTCTCCGTCTCGACGACCTCTTTTAAGCGGCGTTGATCTGGAAAAGAGCAGGCGTTTCGTTGATGCGCTTGATGACACGGTTATCGCACCCCTGACGTTCGCCGCATCTTCCCGCCGCATGCCCTGCGCGCGAAAGATGCGACGCCCGCCGGACGTTCCGCAACTTTTTACACGTGTGCGGGGACGCGGGTTTTACGTCACGATTTTGCGCCTGTTAAATTGGCGCGCCGCACAGTCGAACCTCATCCCGACGCGGCGTGCTCGTCCGTAAATCTCACACCTCTGAAGGAGAAAATCTCATGTCTTCACGCCTTAACGGCCAGTCCGCCGGACTGGCTTTGTGTCTCTCGATCTTGTTCATCTGTTTTGCCGCCCCCGTCACACCCGCCTTCGCTTTCACCAACAACGATAACTTCGCCGACGCGGAAACCATCACCGGCGACACCGGCAGCCTGACCGTCTATAACGACTACGGGACTTCTGAGTCCGGCGAGCCGACGCACGCCGGACAGAGCGCGGGGTGCTCCGTCTGGTATCAGTGGCAAGCCACGGCGAGCGGCAACGTGACCTTCGATACGGCGGGCAGCCACATGGATACCGTGATCGGAGTCTATACCGGCAGCAGCCTCTCGGCCTTGAACGAAGTTGCGAGCGACGACGACACGAACTACGACCTGCACGGCACCGTCACCTTCAACGCGACGCTGAACACCGTCTATTATATCGCCTTGGACGCGCATGACTGGGGGAGCTATCCCAGTTCGATGTCACTCAACTGGCATCTCGGCGGCGTGACCCCGACGCCTACCCCGGCCGCGTCGAACCGCATCGCCTTCAGCGCGGATCGCGGGGCGACAACCGCCGTCTACGTGATGAACGGCGACGGCGCAGGCATGACGCGTCTGACCGACAAAATGACCTACAACTTCGGAGCCGTCTGGTCTCAAGACGGAACTAAGATCGCTTTCAACAGCTATCGCGACGGCCAATCGGAGATATACGTGATGAACGCCGACGGCTCGAACCAGACGCGTCTCACCACCTCCAGCATCGGTTCTTATCAACCGGCGTGGTCGCCCGACGGAACTAAGATCGCTTTTCGCGGCTACGACTCGCAGGCCAACTCCGACATCTACCTCATAAACACAGACGGAACCGGACTGACCAATCTCTCCAACGACCCGTGCGGCTGCTCTTATACGCCGTCGTGGTCGCCCGACGGCACACAGATCATGTTCATGATCGAGGACAACTACACTTCGCGCATCTACGTCATGGACGCCGACGGCTCGAACCAGACGCAACTCACGAACAATGTCGAATATTCGCCGGTCTGGTCGCCCGACGGAAGCAAGATCGCTTTCGTCAGCGAGCGCGATGGCGCGCCGGAAATCTACGTGATGAACGCCGACGGCTCGAACCAGACCAACCTCACAGACACCTACAACGTGCTCCCTTATGCGCCCTTCAACGATGCGCCCGTGTGGTCGCCCGACGGCACGCAACTCGCCTTCGCCAGCGACCGCGACGGTCAGGTCGAAGTTTACGTGATGGACGACGATGGCAGTAATCTGACACGCCTCACAAACTCCTCCGGCTCTGACGAACCTCGCTGGTCGGCCGACGGTTTGAAGATCGCATTCATCACCAACCGCGACGGCAATCAGGAGATTTACACGATGAACCCTGACGGCACGGGTCAAGTCAACCTCTCGAACCATCCCGGCTACGACAGTCAGGTTGCTTGGCAGCCCGCGCCCTAACAGTCGCGCCGCAAAAGGAACGTGCGCGCAGCGCAATTGCCGCTTCCGGCATAAATGAGAAGTCCCTCCCTGAGCATCGACAACGCGGGGAGGGACTTCACGCATAAAGCGTCATGCGGCCGATGTGCTTCCGGTCTATGCCCGAACTGGCAAGAACTATTGTAGGTTCGGGCATAAAGTGAGAATTCCCTCTACCAAGTATCAACAACTTAGGGAGGGAATTCGCGCATAAAGTGAGAATGTATTCGTGCATAAAGTGAGAAAATCCCACCGCTTTCGCGCATAAAGTGAGAAATTCCTTGCTAATTATTTTCGAAGTCTCTTGGGTTAAAAATTAACTCAAAATAATAAGGCTTGCTTTATAGTCATAAGGGCTAGTAAAAGACTTCAGGTTGTCCCATATGTTCTAAGCAATCTCTTTAAAGTCAAAGAGGGGTATATATAAATCGAACCTTATAGTGTTTAACGTATATAGGCTGAACTCTATATAGCGGCTGCCATATATAAAGTTCGGGCTATATAGTAATAAGCATACATATTCCAAAAACTATATAGCATTCACGCGATAAACATGTTATTAATGCAGCGTGATCCAAGTGCGACTTGAAGAGATACTAAAAAGGCGTGGCCTTACGATGTATGAATTGGCGAAGAGAACGCCCCTTGCTCAGTCAACCATTTCTAACTTTAACGCAGCCAAAACTACAAAAGTGAGCTACGAATTACTAGATATAATCTGTGAATTTCTCAATTGTCAGCCAGGGGATTTGTTGGTGCATGTAAAGGATGACAAAAGCGGCGAAAAGAAGGGATAAAGTAGGGTTGTTAATTTTTACACTAGCCCAAAATGTTCAGAGATAGTTTATGCTAACAAATATCATTAGCTAGTTCTCAAAATCACGCTAGATAACGTCGGGTTCTGTTCAGATTGAAAGTCCAAAGAGATCTTCAGGACTCATAGCATCTCACTTGTAAGACAAATCTGTGAGCCTTTCGTCAATCTTGGTTGCGGGCGATAGCATTGTGATCTCGCTCCTTACTAATAAATCTCAGGTTCATAAAATGTATGAAACTTTAGCCAAGTTACCACCCTCAGATTTGGATAAGAGAAGAAATGGAATCTTCTACACTCCTCCTGAGGCAACAGCAATCTTATGTAATTGGGGAATTAGATCATCACAGGACAACATTCTAGAACCTGGTTTTGGGGGTTGTGGATTCCTCAGTGCATCAACGACCCGTCTCTTAAATCTGAACTGCTTTAATCCTAAAGACAAGTTATTCGGCTGTGACATAGATCATAAAGCATTTGATCACCTTGCTAGAATTGTAGGAATTAGTGACATTACGAGACGGTTCATTCACAATGACTTTTTGAAACTCAAACCAAATGATTTTGCTGTTAATGTATTTGATTGTGTCCTGGGAAATCCTCCCTATGTCTCCCATCAAAATATGTCGGACACTCAAAAAGCGACAGCAAGGGAGTCACTTGAAACCAGTAACATTAAACTTAGTTGTAAGCCTAGTCTTTGGGCTTACTTTCTTATTCATAGCTTGCAATTCTTGAGAACTGGAGGGAGGGTTGCGTGGGTTCTTCCTAGTAGTTTCCTACATGCAGACTACGCTAAAGAAGTTAGAGATATATTGCAGCAGCACTTTACTCGATCATTAGTAATAGTACTTGGAGAGAGAATATTCATCACTGAAGGTACTGAAGAAAGAACTGTGGTCCTGCTCTGTGAGGGCTGGAGCGCAGATGTGGTTAATGGGTCTATGGAGGTTGGGTTTGCATCTGACCTCACAACAATGGCTTCTATCATTTCATTGTGGGACGAAGGTTCATGGCATGGAACCAACTATGACATTAGGCCTAATTTAGCTTTGATGTCCGATGAGTTGATGGCTACATACAATGAGGTTGCAACCTGTCCTGAAGCCAAAAGCTTTGGGGACTTATGCAAGATCCGCATAGGAATCGTTACAGGGGCAAATAAGTTCTTCGTTATAAATAATGCGGACGCTTCTATAGCAAATCTACCAGAAGGTTCTCTTAGTTATATACTTGCTAAGTTCGGCGATATAGCAGCCATGAACTTACTGAAAAAAGATCTTCAGTCTCTCAAAAGAGATAACAAGCGATGCTTACTTATAGACACATCTCTAATGGATGAGATCAAGGGGACATTGAAAGAATATCTTGACAGTTTTCCTGAAGATAAACGCAAGACCAATAAAACTTTTTATAAGAGAAATCTTTGGCATCAGCCTAATGATGGGCAGATTCCAGATGCCTTCTTCCCTTATATGCAAAATCATGGGCCATCACTTCTACTGAACAGTGCCAAGATAACGAGTACGAACACAATCCATAGAATCTTCTTTAATGATTCTGTGACCCCAGTCTTAAAAAAGACAATTGCCATTTCGATATTAAGCACTTTCAGCCAATTATCTGCTGAAATACAAGGCCGCAGTTACGGTTCGGGCGTTTTAAAGCATGAGCCATCTGAAGCAGCTAGAATTACTCTCTTACTTCCATCTAAAATGAAAGATGAGACGATAAGAGAGACCTTCAATAAAGTTGATAAGCTTTTGCGGAGAGGTTCTAATGCTAAAGCACGGGCATTAGCTGACCAGTTCGTTTTTGCGAATTATTCCAAACGAGCCAGCGAACTCTACCTTAATCACCTAGAGCAAGCTTTAGTGAGCACCCGCGCTAGAAGAATACGACCTTCCGAAACAAGCCAAACTCATGATGAATAACGGTGTGCCCCAAAAGATAATTTTAATCAATCTTGGTAGGAGTTGATTTAGACTTTTGAGAATGCTGAGATTGACTCTGGCTGAATTATAGAACGTTCATCATGGGTAACTCACATAGATAATCAAAACGTTAGGGACTATATTGATGCTGGAATTGTTGGATTAACTTAGAAAACCAGAGCTTTTCCACTAATTTATGCTTTAACATTGATGCCCCTTTCTGCCTTTGGTCAAGCCTAGTAGACTAGAAACATCGCAAATCTGTTCGATTAGCTGTGGCCTTATTAAAAGTGGAGTAAGTAGATTTACCAGCCCCTTTAGCGAATCCGATAAGAACACTTGATTCGATTAATCTAATGGTGAACTGTAAGTAATGAATAAGATTGAAAAATTAAGGAAACAACTTACTAGTGAGGCGAACAAAAAGGTCGCTGATCTTGGTAAAGTTGTAGAGATAATTACAGAACTCTCAAAGCTTGACCCGGATTTTGTTAGATTCACTGTTGATGCTGGAATCATTAATAGATTGGGCGAAGAACTAGTAGCTCGGCAAGAAACCGCATTAGCAGAGTTAATCAAGAATGCGTTTGATGCTGATGCTAAAAGCGCTACTTTAATTTTTGAAAGTACAGAGTCCCCCGGCGGACAGCTCGAAGTAATCGATGATGGAGTAGGTATGACTCGTCAAGAGCTTATTGATGGGTTTATGCGTCTTGCATCTACAGAAAAAATTGAGCAACCAACGTCCCCCAAGTACAAGCGCAAACGAGCAGGACGGAAAGGTATTGGTAGATTTGCGGTTCAACGGCTCGGCGAAGAATTAGAAATTACTACTCAGACCCTGAACTCTAATAAGGCGTTAAGAGTAAACATTGACTGGAGTAAGTTCAGCAGAGGTAAAGAACTAACCAGCGTTGCTAATCGAATCAAAGAGTTCCCAAAGAAAAGAGAGGGAGAGGAAGGTACTACACTTGTAATTTCTAAACTACGGGAATCATGGTCAGAAGATGATATAAAGACAGTCTACAAAAACGTTGCCGATTTAATACAACCTACTACACTCTTTGATAAGAGAAAAACTAAAGAGTCTCTCGCAACAACTCAAGATAAACTGAAGGCTACAGAAGAAGAGCCACAAAATGCCGATCCAGGATTCAAAGTAGTCTTTTATCGTAGAGTTGATGGGGCACTCCACGTTGTAGCTAGTGAAGAGACGGAAATACTTCAACACGCGCTAGCTGTTGTTGAAGGCTATGTTGATAAAGACGGTCATGGTTACTGGTCTGTAGAATCGGAGAAATTGAGTATAAGTGAGCCAATTCTAGAGATAGGCAAAGATCGTGAGAATCACAAAGTACCTTTTGAACATCTACGCAATATTGACTTCATCGCGCACTACTTTATTCATAACTCCTCTCTCCTACCTCGCTCAGTAAAAAATACAATCAAGAAACTAGCTGCTGAAAAGGGAGGAATTCGTGTCTACCGTAATGGTTTTCGTGTGCGACCTTATGGGGAGCCAGACAATGATTGGCTTGGTCTCGATGCATCAACGCGTGCAAGAGAAATACTACCCCCACACGCAAACAGCAATTTTTTTGGATTTGTAGAAATAATAGATCCTGAAGGCAAACAGTTTGAAGAAACGTCAGGGCGGGAAAGGCTTGTAGAAAACAAAGCATTTGAAGAGTTGCAGGAATTTGTTTCTCGTGTTCTTAAAGCCGCTGTGCTACGTGTTGCTGAGGTTCGAGGAAAGAAACGTACAGCTAGCCAAAAGGACTGGGAGAAAAGGAATCCAGCAGAAAGAATCCGGGACGCTGCTGCAAGACTGTCACAAGCTATATCTACTGCACGTGCAACTGCTGAATCCAAAGCTGATAATGAATCCAAACTAGAGGAATATGAAGAACTGTTGCATACCACCCAACAAGTCGTTGCAGATCTAAAAGTTACTGCTAGAGTGCAGGAAGATCTACTACAAGAATTAGGTATGCTTCGTGTGCTTGCAACTTTAGGTCTAGTAATTGGAGAATTTACACATGAGGTCAAGGCAACTTTATATTCGGCTAGCTTAGCTGCTAAGAATCTTGTTTATTCCTTAAAGAAAGGCTCCAAAGAGTTAAGAATAGCGGAAGATCTGAAATTCAACATTGAAAGGTTTCAGACCTACGCATCTTACTTTGATGATGCTATCTCCGAGAACACAAAACGTGAATTGCATCCTCAAAATTTGCGTGTCTTAGTTAAAAGGTTTGCAGAGACAATAACGCCAGCAGCTTCCGCAACAGGAATAAAGGTCGAACAACCACAATACGAGGGGTATGACCTCATTACACGACCTATGCACTCGTCAGAATTGTCATCAATTTTTTTCAATCTTTATACGAACGCGCAAAAAGCGATCTTACGAGCTAACTCTAAAGGCAAAATCCTTCTTCGAGCAGGAAAAGATAAGAGCAGAGTATATGTAGATTTTGCGGATAATGGCGATGGAGTTCCACCTGAAAATGCAGAGCGTATTTTTAATGCGTTCTTCACAACTTCAAGTCCAGCGGGAAGAAGAGCAAAAGAAGATGACGAACTTCGGGGTTCTGGCTTGGGATTGAAAATTGTTAAGGACATCGTTGATAGTTATGAGGGTAATATCTCCTTAGTTGATCCACCGGCTACCTATAGAACATGTTTTAGAGTTGAAATACCTCGGGCAACTGACAAAGACCTTGAAGAACATGCCTACAAAATACATCTATCTTGATGATGAAAGACCTGAAACTGTTCGGTCATTTATTGATGCAATCAAGCACCATGAGGACCTCGAAATAGAGCTTCATTCACCGAAACCTTACCGCAAACAGATCTCAATGTTGACGCAAGATGATTTTGATGGCCTTATACTTGACCTGCGTTTAGATCTACGGGTTGATTGGGAAAATGAAGATGGAGAAAGAGCTGACTATAGAGCTACTACACTGGCCCAAGAAATTAGAACCCGTGCTACAGAGGGGAATTTTAGAGAATGTCCATTGGTTCTTTGGTCAACCGATCAAAGGCTCAAACTATCCTATAACAGGGACGACACAAGTCATGATCTATTTGATTTAAAGTGTGTGAAGTCGGATTTTCTGGATGACAATATAGCGAGCCGGGTCGCGCACAGGCTAGTATCTCTTTCTTCTGGATATAAGCAGATTATAGAGATTAGATCTAGCAGCCGCCGTAGTAAGTTTCAGTTCTACAAGTTTCTTGGATTTCAAGAAGAACCAAGTTTCATAGATCCTAGAATTCTAAGTAGATTTGAACACCAAGAAGGACCAATACCGGCGCATGAATATGCCCGTTTCATCGTCAACGATCTTCTAGATCCCCCTGGCGCACTGATAAATGAAGAGATATTGGCTGCACGTCTCGGTATAGATGTTCAAGCCTCATCTGACTTCCCTAAACTTAAAGAACGATTTTTAAAAGTAGCTAGGTATATCGGTCCTTTCTCTGATGGATGGCCTCGCTGGTGGTCATATCTCCTTGAAGAGTGGTGGCGAGGCTTAGAAAGTTCCGTGCCTCCCCTGAGAACAATCTCCGCTAGTGAGCGAGTTAGTATTTTAAAGAAGGTTACGAAGCTTAAGAAACTCATCAGTGCAAAACCAATGATGAATGGCTATAGCGATAGGTTTTGGACTATTTGTCAAGTTACAAAAAAACCTCTTGATCCAAAAGATGGTTTTACTTTGCAGGTGCCTGATTTTAAGTTGTGGCAGGATAAACCCTATGTATCTCTAGAGGCGGCATTAGATGGTTCAATGGAAGAAGCGAGGTTAGTAATTGATCGGATAGATCGCGAGAGATTTAATAGAGCAAGGGCGCGAATTTCATCGTGAATCAGAATAGAGCAAGAGAATTTCGGGAAGCACGTGCAGACGAGCTATGGCGGCTTTCTCAGATTTTACTAGAAGAAGGTCTCATCCGTGACCAAGAGCCAATAACATCTGCCGCGTCACAAGCTAATAGGCCAGAGTTAATAGACGGTGTGGAATGTTGGGGGTATAGCTTTTCTAGACTTGAATTTCTCAATATTGATATAGAAAGTAATCGACATGCACGTCCTGAAGGGGCAGTAGTAATGTCCATAGAACTAAGCGTGGCTGTTTTTGGCCCATGTTTGGATGATAATGACCTTAGTAATCCTTTTACCACTCTAGGTGTAAATATTGTTGTAGTCGGATTAAGTGCGGATGGCACTAAAGATCTCAAGTGTGCTTGGCATTTTGATAGGCATATTCAAAAGGAGGGAGATCCTGACCCTGTTTTAGCCCATCCGATTTACCACTTCCAGCATGGAGGAGATAATGTTTCGCAGTTAAATGATTATGGTAAACACTTGATTCTAGATCCCCCACGCATTGCACATCCGCCACTTGATGCAGTTCTGGCAGTAGATTTTGTTCTTTCAAATTACTGTGGTACTAAGTGGTCCGAAATGCGCATAGTAAACCACGCATACAAAGATTTGGTTGCTCATGCCCAAGAAAGATTCTGGTCACCATACGCCTTAGCTACAGCCGCAATCTGTAAAACACATGCAATAATCAGTCCTTGGAAAGTTCAGAATATTTGGCCTCAAATTTTAATTGATCGCGTCATTCTTTAAGAATATGAGGGTGAGCTTCATCAAAGCTAAGAGCCTAGTTTTCATAGATACCAGAAACATAATCAGTCCTCAGTTTTTGCCGAACTTAACCAAAACTCACTTACACAGAATTTACAGAACCTCCTCTTGAAGAGATTGTCATCTGCCTTTGGTTGAGCAACATTAGCCTGTCTTGCATTCTCAGTAAGAAAATTCAACACGGCTTCCGGTAAAGTCATAAGTGTTTTGGCTT
Source organism: Pyrinomonadaceae bacterium (assembly GCA_035940695.1). Lineage (GTDB taxonomy): Bacteria > Acidobacteriota > Blastocatellia > Pyrinomonadales > Pyrinomonadaceae > JAIVJZ01. Next base: position 82,769 of record DASZEQ010000021.1, read on the forward strand.
CTCCTTAGAGCATATGCAGACTGGAGGGTTCACGCATTAGCTTTGCAATGTCCATCATATCTATAAAAATCAACCTCTTCATCCCTTTGCTTTGTACTACGGTTTTAAGTTCGCCTGCTTCGATAAGCTTATCAACATTTAAATCATCAATTTTAAGTAAACGTCTGGTATCACCCTTTGATACATATCTGCCAGTGATATATGGTTCTCTGGCTTTCTTCTTGGAAGGTGAGAGGCCGCCACCTTCCCACTCTTCGGTAAGATAATCAATGAACGCATCTCTAATGAAATCAAACTGCTCGTCCTTAAGTATCGTGTAAAGACCTAAATATAATTTACCGAAATCTCTATATAAAGGTGATTTGAGTCTTTGGCCTGCTAACGAAGTATTTCTTTCTTGTGTGCTCCACTCGCGTAGGAACTGATAAAAGGAATTCGGCCAATCTTCGAATATGTAGGAAGCCTGTGTGATGAAAGTATGAAGTTCCTTTCTTCTGCTCACTGGCAGTAAACCCGTACAGGTAATTACTGAAAGACCTTGAAGCTGTCCTGCCATGAAAACAATTGCAGATATAAAAGCCTGTAAAGAAAGCTTAGGTACAAGATTATGTTGAGCTAAGGTTGATGATATAGCCTCATCACAAGGTAACCCACAAAGGTAGTGAATAATGCGTGTTACTTTTAGCTCCTGTTCTTTAACAGATTTCACGGGTGCCTCTCGCCAGTCGAATTTACATGAGCACCTACTTACGCTACCTCTTGACCACATAATAGGCCGCCCACAGTTCGGACACTCATCAAGCAACATGCATTCATGAATATGGCATACCGTTATAAGAGCACATTCCCACGCGCGATGACAGTATGCATTTTCACGCAGGCACTCTGGACAGATTTTAGGCCAGCCGGGACGTATACAATGCCTATCAATAGAAACTCCGAAAAATGAACAGTGTTGATAATCATTAACAAGTTGGTATGTAAGTTGAGCTAACTCAGGAGCCGTAATGCCACTTAAACCTGCAAGTAACTTCAGAGGCTCTGATGATTCTGATATGAACGAGCAAGAGTGGCGGCTCAGAGAATGGTTGAGACCTACTGAACTCATAAGCCATGAAGGCGACTTATACCCATTTAGTTCAGTTAAACGAAGAATATAACCCATGAAACTTTCATCAGCTTCGGGTTTTGCTGTTCTTAGGAGCCTCTGGATTTCCATTGTCTTAAGTGTTCGTCAGCTTATGTCTGTACATTTAGCTATTATCAAAACACCAACTACTTTTTCTTCAGTACCTCTGACGCACGTTCCTCATTTTTCAATTCCTTATCCTTTAGGAACTGAGGAATGTCTTCTTTGAAAGGGATGATTTTCAGCTTTGTGTGATCCTGACAGAATGGATTTGGTCTATCTGATTGAGTCTTGCTAAGGCGTTCTTCGTAAGCTTCGGCAAGCACGTCAAGATCAAGTGCTTCCAGCGAACGATCTATCGCTAGTTCTGTCGCTTTACGCACAATAACCATAATCTTACTAACACGACCGTTAGTTCCGCAGTAGAAGCGGAAAGCAGTAGTTGGGTCAGAAAGGCGAGAACTTCGATTAAATGGGAGTTTTTCATCTACCGCTGCTAAAAAGGCCCGAAACTCGTTTCTCTTATCATCCTTCTTCTTCAGGCTGGTCTCCTCATTCATCCAGCCGAACGGTTCCAACGTTTCTCGCAAAAGAAACCGTCTTTGCAGTTGTTCGTTTCCGGCTACGTCAAGGACTTGATCGGCATACGGTTGACCGATCAAAATGATTGGTCTCCTGGTTGCATCAATTAAATTTTTCAACCAATCAGAGACGTTCTTCAGTATCTTTTTGGAGTCTCTGTCAACGAAGTGTTGGAATTCATCTAGGAAGGCTACTTCTATATCGCAGTCTCTTATGAATATCTTCAGCCGGGAAGTTTGACTATAAGCCGACCCCTTTTCAGCCAAAGGATCCCCAGCTCTCTTAAGAAGTTCTGACGCAAGAGTTTTTTCAGTCGCTCGTTGTGGAACTGCTGCGGAAAGAACAGGAATCTTGTCACCATTTTCATCGCGCGTGCGCGGATACTGCTGCTCATAGTATTCATAAAGAGTAGTTTTCCCTGTACCGGCATAGCCGCCAATGAACATGCATTCAGGTTCGGCAGCGATTTTCGAATATTGATGACAGTGCTTTATCTTTTCTAATAAGCGTGTCAATCGTGGGTACTCAATGAAAATTCTCTCGGCTAACACCTGCCTTTCAAGTTTGGACATCTTGGAAAAGTCTTTAGATTGCTTACTCATTTATTCCTCCATGAACAGGCAAGTCGTAAGTGCCCTTAAAACCGCTCATGTTTAATTCATCTTCTGTAATCACTCCTACCACTCTCTCGGTTGTATCTCCTTTAGTGCTCTGATTCGAAGAAACTGCCAACTCGCTGGTATCTTGCTCACTTTGAAATGTATTTGTCCGGCTATTATTCCTCTTAGTCTTTTGCATGGGAGGGGTAGTGCCCACCGCACTCACAATAAACCCACCTTTATCATGCTCATTGGGGTCTTTACACACAGCTGACGAATTTCCAATATCGGATATGCCTTTGAACGGCGAAGGGGTAGGATTTAACGTTATAAGTTTTTCTTCAGATTCTACCTGACCTATGGATTGTTCATCTGAGCCTGCCATTTCCAATGCAGTTCCAGAAATCCTTTGTTGTATCCGTTTCCAGCGAGCCATCTTTGCCTTTGTGCTGGTCTTGTGACTGTGAAGCCACTCTCTATCTACTATGGCCTGAATCTTCTTTTTGGCGCGGCGAAGCGAATCACGATTTATGCTGGCTTGAAGTCTTCTACGGATATAGGATTGAATGACTTCATGCTGCCAAAGGCTTAAGCCTTTCGTGTATTCTTGATCTTCCGCAAGGACGGGAACGTACCTGTCATCTTTGGAGTTGTAGACGTAAATGATGGATAGATCGTCTGGGTTGAACTTCAGTTTAGCCTTCTTCCCCTTTAACTCGCGGCGAAGCAACGCCAAACAGTCATTGTTATACGTGAGGTTGAATAATCTAATGCCTGATCGTCCGATTTTACGATGCTCGATTTGGCCGATTATGACTCTGAGTTCTTGCTGTCGTCGCGGTAACCTCGGCGGATAATCATCTATTCCTTTGTCCCACACATGCGCGGGTATACCTTCTAGTCCGCGATGTACCTGCTGAGAATAAATGTCAATTATCCATATATGAAGCATCTCCATGAATGCATCAAAAGAGATAATAGCGTTTTTCTTTGGGTCGTAATCTCCTTTATCAATAATGTTTGAAAACGTAGTGCCCGGTTGATTATGTAACAGCCGCCGATTTTGCGTTCCAAAAAATCTCTCAACAGATGCTCTGTACCAAGGATACTTCACGGGGCTGTATGAGATATGTATTCCGAGTTGACTACATGCATCTTCAAGGTCTTCGCAATGAAATTCTAGGGCGTTATCTATAACAATATGTTCAGGAATGCCATATGTGTTCCACTTATTCTCTACACTGGTGAAGTCGGTTTCAACGTACCTCTTCGGGGTAATTGCATGAAGCAGGCACCGCATTACCGATAAATATGCCGGTGGGTCGAAACCTACATGCATCCCCACAATCATTCTTGAATATTTATCAATAGCAACAGTTATTGTCGGCCTACCGACCGGCAGCCCTGTCTCCGCATCTACGATGAATAGGTCTAGTGTAGTGTGATCGATTTCTACCCGCTCCAGCGGTCGCATAGGACGCGGGCCTCGCTTGCTCTGTTCGTGCTTTTGCTCGGCATATAATTTCCCATATCTAGCCTTGTCTTTCTCATACTGATCCATCTTACGGATGATGTCGTAAATACTGTCTGGGTGGGGTATAGGAAGGCGATCTCCCACATCTCTGAATTCATTGGTCTCCGCTATTCGTTGCTCTACTTTATCGCAAACTATTGCTATCGAGAGCCGTTGTTCATTCATAAACTCTTCATTAATAACCTCATCAATGACTTTGGCGACTTCTCCAGCTTTCTGTCTCTCTGTCTCAGAAAACTTCTGACCCTTCCGTTTAGGATTACCAGTAAATTTACGTTTGTGATTACCACGCCTCTTGTAGTTAGGGATAAACGCTCTAATGTCCTCTCCTGAAAATATGAATGGAACAAACCATCCATAATAGACGGTCTTCCAATAGGGTTTCCCTTTAGTATCTTTAATTTCATCATGAACGCGCTTGATTATGGGTTCAAGAGTGGCGGCATTAAACTTAGTTAAGTTATTGGCTTGAATCTGTTTGATATAAGAGAGTCTTCGCTTGAACTCCGCTTTTCGAGAATCTGTACTGTCAAGCATGGTTATGTCATCCACGAAGGATGTGATTATCTTCCGTTGACTCAAAGAAGTTTTGCGGCCATCTCCGAGGAACTCAAGGCTCCCATCAAACAAAGCATCTAAGAGTTCAATCTGTGGAATTGCTTTAGACTCGTTCAGAGCAATATCACTGATCCGAATGTCTCCGTTTGATAATCTTTGCTCAATGACATACTCACGCCCTCGAAACTTAATGTGCATGTCTCTACGAAGCCTGTAGTTGAACATAGCTATTCTCCTTCCTTTCATAATCTTTACCGCTTGATAACCGCACCATGCTTTCGACCCCAATAGGCAGCATCAAATCAACGGAGAGAATCCCCCAATAAAGGAGCGAGTAGATAGTTTGCTTGCTTATATTTCTTGAAGCGAAGAACTCCATTACTGCACCAAGGCTGGTTTCATGGTTCTCGGCGAAGAGTTCATAACAAACGAGTTGGTATTGCGGATCATCAATAGGAACTCTCTGATACTTAGTAAGCAATTTAATGTTGTCTAATTGTGGTTGTACTCGAATCATTGTGTTCGTGACGACAACGAACTCGTAGCCGTTTCGAGCGCAAATATATGAGGCGGTGCGGAAAAGATGCTGGTACTTTTCCTTAAAGGCTTCTTCCTCGGGTTTTACTTCTACAACAATTCGCTTATCGGCTCTTCTAACGAAAAAGTCAGGCGTGTAACGATGCTTTTTACCATCTATGTAGTATTCAATATGTAGAGGCTGTTCCTCGTATGACATAACATCTGGATCAAACTCTAGGAGATATATGTAGTCACGTTCGAGTGGGGACTCCCACCATATGGCTCGTTTCATTTTCAGACTGGCAAACTTGCCAATGACTTTCTTTGACCCCTTGTTTGAAATTTTCCTGACTGGCATAACTCACATTCCATTTATCGCTGTCGCTGCGCTTTCATTGATAAATCAAACACAAGAAAACACTTGACAGTCCCAGAAAGAGGTCTAAAATGCACATAGGCTTCAGACACACGAAGAGCCTGTCGCCAACATGGCGATTTCACATCTGACCCGTCGCGTTAATGGTTCGCTGCCTGAGCGCTTCGGGTCTCTGTGTATATGGACAACTAAGTGCCCACCACGAATTTTCGCCAAACCTTATATTACTTTTTTCTAGGATTGTAAATAGTTAATTACACGCAAATAGTTGACATATATACACTTATGGGAGTTTATTTGTCAGGGATTTAGGAGCATTAACTTGATTCAACTCATTATTTCTGCAATGCGCGTTAGTTGCCATGTCGCTCCCAGTTCTCTTCCAAGCATGAGTTCCAAATCGCTCTAGCTGCTTTCCATTTTTTTGTAGTGAATTACTCTCTGAGCATGGTTAGCGACCATTTGATGCGTTACCGCAGCATCGTGATAGTTAAGGAATAGTGCTGCCATTCCCGCAGTGAATATCCCGACATATACTGTCTTCTCCAACCTCTACACTGCCGAGATGGCTTCTTTATTCGCCCTTTGCGACCTCTTTATGAATACCTTATCCTGTAACGACGGCCGTAAGTTGATGACGAGTATTCCAATTAACATCGCATAAGCACTGCTGTCTCAGAGCCTCAATGAAGTTCGAGTTGAAAACCACCTCATTGAACACACGTATCACCCGCCTACCTTCTTCCCGATCACGAACCCCATATTCTGAAATCAGGCTTTGCATGGCCGAGTGATGGGAGAGGTTATTGCGGGCTAACTCGACACGGCCCATCTTCCAACTAAACATCATCTGGGAATACCGCCGTACCGCCTCGTCAATCTCGTGCCGGTTCCTTCGGTTGTCAGCCCAGCCGAGAATCTTCAACACATCCTCTAACTCATAGCGCATCCTGTAATCCGACGGCTGGCCGGTAGTTATCAACATTCTGATGAGGGCTAAAAATATCAGCGGATCCCGGCCACGGGGAAGGCGTGAAGAGCCGTCTTCCGGCTCGTGCGAAATGACTTTTACCGTCCTCTTTATCCTGATACCTTCGTCATCGAGGTAAGTGATGGTGAATCGCCATCTCGGCCTTACTTTAGCCTCTCCCATCCCGGCGAGTAGGAACTGAGTGAGCGGCTCGCCGAACTCTCCAATAGCGAAATCAAGTAACTGTTGTTCTCGTGCGGATAGTTCCATAGGGCGCGTAGTTAAAATGCCAGCAGGGGGATTGCCGTTTTATCGCTAGGCTAATTGCTTGCTAGGGCGCATCCCGCCAATAAGTGTATCGCGTTCTACTATGAGATTTGACGGTCACTGCCAGAAGCCGCACGAGTGCTAGGCCAGCAGATTTCTGCGCTAAGAGAGAATTGGTGTGCTGTTCTCTGGCTCGCCTACTACGCGCCCCTTTAGCACTTAGTAGCTCAGAACTTAAAAGGATAGTAGATAAGATAGTCTTGGCCGAATCCATTGAGACATCTCATACCCAATCGATAATCAGGCGTCCTTCTTTATCAGTGAACTTGCCCATAATGATGAGCAGCACGTCTAATGCCCACCAACCGACAAATAAGAGGGTAGGGAAGATGGCGAAGGGTTTCACTTCATAGTGAATCAACAGGATCATGAGACAGAGATTGAGGACTTGAATCGTCCCCGAGAGGGATTTGCCGACGTAGAAGCGGTGAACTCCAAAAATGCCGACAAGCAACCAGAGTAAAAGTACTGTCAGCTTCTTTTCATTGCTTATCTGAGTTTCATTCATCTACAACTCTCCTAATATTCCCTCTAAAGCCTTCAGTTAACACATAGTCAATAGTCATGTGCTCTGGTATTTTGATTTGGGCCGCTTCTTTGACAGTTAGCTACAACAGCTTATGCGTGGTGTGATCCGAAAGCACGGGTGATGCGCGCCGCTATAGAGGTCAGAACATACGAACCTCTAGCGGATTTAAAATGTCATCACAGTTTAGGATTAATTAATTCCGAACGCAAGCCTTCTTTGAAAACTGCTCACCCATCAGGAGGGACTATCTGATGGGCAAAGCTGCACGCCAAAAGCCTGTGCGATTAGGGGAAAAACTTCGTCGCATACGTCTCGCATTAGACCTGTCGCAAGATGAGATGGTTAGTCGTTTAGGATTTGAAGGGATGACACGGGAATATATATCCGGCTTCGAGCGAAATATTCGTGAACCGCCTCTACCAGTTTTATTGGCGTATAGCAGGATTGGAGGCTGCTATCTTGAAGTGATTGTCGATGATGATTTTGAGTTGCCAGACAAGATACCGGGAACACCTAAATATGAAGATGTCAGGCGCGTATCTATTTCTCGGAGCAAGCGTAGGTAGTGGGTAGGTTTTCTCAATTTATGCCCGAAACTTTCTTACTTTATGCTCCATCATTTCGCACTTTATGCCCGAACTGACAACTATCATGCGCGGTGCGCGTGCGGTGAGTTGAGATCGGGCTTGCTGAATGAATGCTCATTCAGTATGATAGGCGGACTCTCGCGCGAACTTTTTGAAAGAGGTTCTTGCCTTATGATTCGGATCGAAAGAGCGGCGGTGCTGGGGGCGGGTACGATGGGCGCGCAGATCGCGGCTCATCTGGCGAACGCCGGAATACCCGTCCTCCTCTTGGACATCGCGCCGCGCGAACTCGCGCCGGATGAACAGGCCAAAGGCTTGTCGCTCGACTCGCGCGCCGTGCGCAACCGCATCGCGCAGGCCGGGCTGGAAGCGGCGAAGCGTGCGAAGCCCGCCGCGTTCTTTACGGCCGATGTGGCCGCGCTCGTCTCGGTCGGGAATTTTGAAGACGACTTGCCGCGTCTCAAAGACTGCGATCTGGTGATCGAAGCAGTCGTCGAGAATTTGGAGATCAAGCGAAAACTCTACGAGGGCGTCGAGCGACACCGGCGCGCGGGTTCGATCATCGCGTCGAACACGAGCGGCATCCCGATTCGCGCCATCGCCGAAGGCTTCTCGGAAGACTTCCGCGCGCACTTCCTCGGCATACACTTCTTCAACCCGCCGCGCTACCTGCACCTGTGCGAACTCATCCCGACCGAATGGACGCGGCCGGAAGTTGCCTGCTCCGTCTTCGGCTTCCTCGATCAGAGACTCGGCAAGGGCGTCGTGGTCGCAAAGGATCGGCCGAACTTCATCGCCAATCGCATCGGCACTTACGGCGCGCTCGTCTCGATCAAGACGATGCTCGACGACGGTTACACCATCGAAGAAGTGGATAAGATGACGGGGCAGGCCGTCGGTCGCCCGAAGTCGGCCACCTTCCGCACGTTCGACATCGTCGGCCTCGACGTGTTCGCACACGTCGCGCGGAATCTCTACGAGGCCGTGCCCGAAGACGAGGAACGTGAAGTGTTCGTCGCGCCCGAATTTTTGCAAGGGATGATCGGGCGCGGGATTCTCGGCAACAAGACGCGCGGGGGCTTCTATCGCAAGCAGAAAGGCGCGGGCGAGAAACAGGAAATCTGGACGCTCGACCACGCTTCGCTCGAATACCGCCCCGCCGAGAAAGTGAAACTGCCCGCGCTGGAGATGGCGAAGAACGTCGAAGACGTGGGCGAGCGCATCAAGGCTCTCGTCTGGTCGAAGGATCGCGTGGGCGCGTTTTTGTGGAAGACCATCACGCGCACTCTGCGCTACGCGGCCAACCGCATCCCGGAGATCGCAAACAACGTCGTTGACGTGGATCGCGCGATGCGCTGGGGCTTCAACTGGGAGTTGGGCGTGTTCGAGACGTGGGACGCTATCGGCGTGGAAAAATCCGTCGCGCGGATGCGGGAAGAGGGCGAGAAGATTCCCCTGAACGTCGAACGCATGCTGCACGCTGGCGCGCAGAGCTTTTACAAGACGGAAGGGGGCAAGCGTTTTTACTTCGACTTCATCACGCTCGCATATCAGCCGGTCAACGAGCAGGCGGGCGTCGTAATCTTGAAGTCGGTCAAGGAGCGCACGGGCGTCGTCAAGCGAAACGCGGGCGCGTCTCTGATCGACATCGGCGACGGTGTGGCGTGTCTGGAATTTCACTCGAAGATGAACGCCATCGGCGGCGATACGATCCAGATGATCAAGCAGTCGCTCGCCGAAGTTGAACGAAACTTCGTCGGCCTCGTCGTCGGCAATCAGGCGCAGTATTTCTCGGTCGGCGCAAACCTGATGCTGATCCTGCTGGAAGCGCAGGAGGAGAACTGGGAAGACATTGATTTGATGGTGCGCGAGTTTCAACGCGCGACGATGAGTTTGCGTTATTCGCCGAAGCCGGTCGTGGTCGCGCCGTTCGGGCTTGTCCCCGGCGGCGGCTGCGAGGTGGCGATTCACGGCGACCGCATGCGCGCCTCGGCCGAGTTGTACATCGGTCTGGTGGAGGCGGGCGTGGGCGTCATCCCGGCGGGCGGGGGGACGAAGGAGATGCTCGTGCGCGCGCTCGATTCGATCCCGCGCGGCATGGACGACGCCGATCCTTTCCCGTTCGTCAAACGCGCGTTTGAGACGATTGCGCTCGCGAAGGTCGCCACGTCGGCCGCAGAGGCGCGCCAGCTTGGTTTCCTGCGCGACGAAGATTCGATCACGATGAATCAGGATCGCCTCATCGCCGACGCCAAGCAGGAAGTGCTCGCGTTAGCCAAAGGCGGCTACACCGAACCGCAGCCGCGCACGGACATTATCGCGCTCGGCCTGCCCGCTCTCGCCACTTTGAAACTCGGCATCCACCAGATGAAGCGCGGAGGCTTCATCTCCGACTACGACGCGCACATCGGCGAACGGCTCGCGCGCATCCTGACGGGCGGCGATCTCAATCACCCGACGCGCGTTAGCGAGCAATACCTGCTCGACCTCGAACGCGAGGCGTTCCTTTCGCTCTGCGGCCAGCGCAAGACGCAGGAGCGCATGGCGGCGATGCTCAAGACCGGCAAGCCGTTGAGGAATTAGTTTCAGGTTTCAGGTTTCAGGACTGACCGGTTCTTTAGTTCTTTAACTTGAAACTTGAAACCTGAAACTTGAAACCGCTCCGGCGCGCGTGAAGGAGTTTGAAAATGAGTCTGGGGAAGACATCGCTCTTGATCGCGGCGGCGTCCTTCATCATCTACGGACTCGCCTTTCTGTGCGCGCCCGCATGGGCGGGTTCGTTCGTCGGCGTCGAACTCAACCGGGCAAGCGCGCGCATCGACGTGCGCGCCACCTATGGCGGCTTCTTTCTGGGCACGGCGATCTTCTGGGCGATGTGCGCGGCGCGCGTGGCGTGGTTGCGCGCGGGACTCGCGGCGCAGGCCGTCATCCTCGGCGGATTCGTTTTCGGGCGCGTCGTCGGGATCATCTTCGACGGGGAAGCGAACGCGGCGATCTACGTGTTGCTCGCAGGCGAGATAGTGGGCGTCGTGCTCGCGCTCGTCGCCCTCAAACGACACGGCGCGGAAGCAGGTCGTGTCTAAAGTCCGAGCCGGAGTAGGGAGATGGATTACCCGGTAACGCCCGCCGTCAGGCTGCTGCGCGAGCGGAAGATAGAGTTCGCGCCGCACCTCTACACTTACGAAGAGCGCGGCGGCACGCGCCACTCGGCCGACGCGCTCGGCGTGGACGAGCACGCGGTCGTCAAGACGCTCGTGATGGAGACGGAGGCGCGCAAGCCTCTCGTCGTGTTGATGCACGGCGACCGCGAAGTCTCGACGAAGAATCTGGCGCGCGCCATCGGCGCAAAGAGCGTGCAGCCGTGCGACCCGCAGACGGCGCAGAAGCACACGGGTTACATGGTCGGCGGCACAAGCCCTCTGGGAACGCGCGCACGCTTGCCCGTCTACGCCGAGCGCACGATCTTCGAGTTGCCGAAGATTTATCTCAACGGCGGCAAACGCGGCTTTTTAGTTTCGCTCAACCCGCAGGACTTGCGCGCGCTGTTGCCTTCGGTCGAAGAAGTTGAGGTGGCGATTGAAAAGTCTTGAACGCGCGGTCGAGAGCTTCGCGCGCGAGTTTTAGTTAGAGGAAGTTTTACCGGAAGGACGAAATTATGAGAGACGCAGTGATCGTGTCGGCGGTGCGGACGGCGGTGGGCAAAGCGCCGAAGGGAACTTTGCGCGACACGCGGCCGGACGAGATGGGCGCGGCCGTGATTGAAGAGGCGTTGAAGCGCGCCGAGGGTGTCGAGTTTACGGAAGTCGAAGACGTGATCATGGGCTGCGCGATGCCGGAGGCGGAGCAGGGCATGAACGTGGCGCGGGCGGCGGCGATCCGTGCGGGGCTGCCCGTCGAAACGTCTGCGATGACGATCAATCGCTTCTGCTCGTCGGGGCTGCAATCAATCGCGATTGCGGCCGACCGCATCAGGACGGGCGCGGCCGACGTGATCGTCGCCGGGGGCTTGGAGACGATGTCGCTCATCCCGATGGGCGGGCACACCATCAGGCCGAACCCCTACCTCGTCGAGCACTACCCGGACTTTTATCTGAACATGGGACTCGCCACCGAGAACCTCGCGCGCAAGTATGAAGTGTCGCGCGACGAGCAAGACGAGTTCTCCTACCAGTCGCACAGCCGCGCGGCGGCGGCGCAGGACGCGGGCAAGTTCGACGACGAGATCGTGCCGCTCAAAGTCGTGTTTGAAGAGTTGGACGAGCGCGGGCGCAAAGTGCGGCGCGAGGCGACCTTCGAGCGCGACGAGGGCGTGAGGCGCGACACGTCGGCCGAGAGCCTCTCGAAGTTGCGACCAGCCTTCCACGCGCAGGGGACGATTACGGCGGGCAACGCCTCGCAGATGTCGGACGGCGCGGCGGCGGCGGTCGTCATGTCGGACGAGCGCGCGCGTGCTCTGGGCTTGCGCCCGATGGCGCGCTTCGTGGCCTACGCCACGGCCGGATGCCCGCCCGAAGAGATGGGCATCGGGCCGGTCTATGCGATCCCGAAGGTGTTGAAGATCGCGGGACTGACGCAAGACCAGATCGACGTGATCGAACTCAACGAAGCCTTCGCCGCGCAATCGCTCGCCGTCATCCGCACGCTCGCGCTCGACCCGAAACGCGTGAACATCAACGGCGGCGCAATCGCGCTCGGCCACCCGCTCGGCTGCACGGGCGCGAAGTTAACGGCGACCGCCCTGCGCGAACTCGAACGCAGGGGCGGACGCTACGCGATGGTGACAATGTGTGTCGGCGGCGGCATGGGCGCGGCCGGAATTTTCGAGCGAATCGAAGAATAGTTTCAGGTTTCAGGTTTCAAGTTTCAGGACTGAGTTTGAGCTTTTTCGTCTTTAACTTGAAACCCGAAACTTGTTTGCGACTGAAAGGAGCAAATTATGTCAGCCGTGGCCGAACAGAAAAAGATAATCGTGGGCGGGAGTTTCCTGATCGAGGAGCGCACGCCGGAAGAGGTGTTCACGCCGGAGGATTTCACGGACGAGCACCGGATGATCGCGGAGACGACGCGCGACTTCGTGGACAACGAGGTGCGCCCCGCTTCCCCTGAGATGGAGAAGCGCAACTGGCAACTCGTGCGCGAGTTGATTCGCAAGGCGGCGGAACTGGGTCTCGTCGGCGTCAACATTCCGGAGGAATATGGCGGCCTCGGACTCGACCAGACGAGCGGTGCGATTGTGGCCGAGATGCTCGGGCGCGCATCAGATTTTGCGACGACGCTCGGCGCGCAGAGCGGCATCGGCCTGACGCCGATTCTCTATTTCGGCACGGAAGAGGCGAAGCAAAAGTACCTGCCGCGGATCGCTTCGGGCGAGTTGGTGTCGGCTTACGCGTTGACGGAATCCGGGTCGGGTTCGGACGCGATGGCGGCGAAGGCTACGGCGCGTCTCAGCGCGGACGGCACGCACTACATCCTCAACGGCGAGAAGATGTGGATCACGAACGGCGGGTTCGCCGACGTGTTCATCGTCTTTGCGAAGCTCGACGGCGACAAGTTCAGCGGCTTCATCGTCGAGCGGCAAGAGGGTCTGACGAACGGCGCGGACGAGCACAAGATGGGCATCAAGGGTTCTTCGACGACCGCGCTCATCCTGTCGGATGCGAAGACGCCGGTTGAGAATCTGCTCGGCGAGATCGGCAAAGGCGCGAAGATCGCGTTCAATGTTTTGAACATCGGCCGCTTCAAATTGGGCGCGATGTGCAGCGGCGGGATGAAGTTGATGTTGCACGAGGCGGTGCGCTACGCCAACGAGCGACACCAGTTCGGCCGCCCGATCTCGTCGTTCGGCGCGATCAAGTCGAAGCTGGCGGAGATGGCGATCAGGACGTGGGTGGGCGAGTCGATGATCTATCGCACGCTCGGCATGATCGAGAACGCGATTAGCGGCGAGACGGACGCGGACGCGAAGCTGCGCGGCATCGAAGAGTATGCGGCGGAGTGTTCAATCGTCAAAGTCACGCTCTCCGAGTATTGCGATTTCGTCGCCGACGAGATGGTGCAGATTTACGGCGGCTACGGCTATTCGGCCGACTACCCGGCCGAGCGCGCCTATCGCGACTCGCGCATCAATCGCATCTTCGAGGGCACGAACGAGATCAACCGCATGTTGATTCCCGGCCGCATGATGAAAAGCGCGATGTCGGGGCGGCTCGCGCTCTTGCCCGCCGCGCAGAAGTTGATGGACGAAGTGTTGTCGCCGTCGCTCGCCTCCTTTGAAGAGGAAGAGGGCGTGCTCGCCGCCGAGATGAAACTCACGCAGAACGCGAAGAAGGTCGCGCTGATGATGCTGGGGACGGCGGCGCAGAAGTACATGGCGCGGCTCGCCGACCAGCAGGAGATTTTGATGGGCATCGCGGACATCACGATGGACGTGTACGCGATGGAGTCGGCCATCCTGCGCGCGCAGAAACTCGCGGCGAAGAGTGGCGAGACGGCCGCCGCGCGTTACATCGACATGGTGCAGGTCTTCTGCAACGATGCCGTGCAACGCATCGAAGTGCGCGCCAAAAACACGCTCGCCGCGATGAGCGAAGGCGACGAACTGCGGACGCTGCTCGCCGCCCTGCGCCGCTTCACCAAGCAGACGCCCATCAACACCGTCGCCGCGCGCCAAGCGATAGCCGACGTGTTGATCAAGGCGAACAAGTACGCTTACTAAAAGTGAGCAGTGAGCGGTAAGCAGTAAGCAGTCAAAACAGTTTTCTTGCTGCTTACCGCTTACCGCTTACTGCTCACTGCTCACTGCTCACTGCTTACTGCTTACTGCTCACATGAGAATTATCCCGATCTCCCTGCCGACGCCGTTTTACATCGGGCCGGTCAACGTCTATCTGATCGCGGAAGACCCTGTGACGTTGATCGACACGGGGCCGAAGACGCGCGAGGCGTTGGAGGCTCTGCGCGAGGGATTGCGGCGGGCGCGTTTTCGCGTGCTCGACGTGAAGCGCATCGTCCTGACGCACGCGCATGAGGATCATTGCGGGCTGGCGAAGTCGCTGCGCGACGAGGCGAAGGACGCCGAGGTGCTCGTCCACGGGTGGGAGACGGGGCATCGAAAGGGGAGGCTCGAATACGAGGAGCACCGCGCGTTGCTGGTGCGTGCGGGCGTGCCGGGCGAAGAAATCGAAGGGATGCGCCGGATGTATGAGGGCGTGCGCCAATACGCGGACGCGCTCGAAGACGAGGAACACAAGGAACTCTTGGACAACTCGGAGTTGGAGTTTGAGACGGGGAGTTTGCGCGTGGTGCACACGCCGGGACACACGCCGGGGTCTTGCTCGTTTGTGCGCGAAGCCGACCGGACGATCATCGCGGGCGACTGCGTGCTCAAACGCGTGACGCCGAACCCGGTGCTCTCGCCCGACCCCGTCGACCCTTCGCGCCGCTTCCCGTCGCTCGCCGAATACCTCGTGAGTCTGGCGCGTTTGCGCGCGTTCGCGCCGACGCTCGTGCACGGCGGGCATGGCGAGGCGGTCGAGGATTTCGAGGAGTTGTTCACGCGTTACCTGCGCGCGATCCGCGAGCGGCAGGCGGAAGTGATCCGGCTTGTGCCGAAGGCGGGCGCGAGCGCGTGGGAGGTGGCGGGCGAGATGTTTCCGGGCGCAGAGGACGTGCATCGCTTCCTCGCCGTGTCGGAGGCGGCGGCGCATCTCGATCTGGCGCACGCGGAGAATAAACTCGCGTCGGAGATGAGCAGCGACGGGCGTGAGGTTTATCGCAGGTCGGCGGGCGACTAAGCGCGGGCGAACGCGCCGCGAGTTGAAATCGAAGCGGCACACGAACGCAGTCTAAAATCGAAACGGCCGCCGTTCATCATTTGAAGTGATGAACGGCGGCCGTTTCAGTTTGGCCGGAACGCACGCGCGTGCGCTCCGGCGAATGAGAGAGCGAGCGGGCGAGCCGCGCGGTTTATTTGTCGCTCTATTTGTTACTCTTTGCGGCGCGCGCCTTGCCGGTTGCCTGAGCCTTGGTGCTCGTCGGAGCCGGAGCGGAGGTCAGGGCTTCGACGTTGACGAAGAAGCGGAACGTGCCGTTCTGCTCCACTCCGAGCAGGAACTGGACGTTGATGCTTGCGCCCGCCGCGAGCGGGGTGGCGAGCGAGAGCGTCGAGTTCAAACCGCCGCCGTTCGACTGCCCCGATGCGTCCGTCTCAAGGGTCGTGCCCTCGATGGTGGTCGTCGGGCTGGGGTTGTCGGAGCAGAGGTGCGGCGTGCCGCCCTCGCTCTGGCAGGTGGCCGTCACCTGCGTCGAAGAGATCGCGCGCAGGTCGGCCGTCCCGAGGGCGGATGGGAAAGTGCTGATGTCCACGATGCGGAAGCGCAGGCGCGTCACGTTCTGAGTCGTGTTGTTGGTGAAGCGGCGGCGGATCGAGAGCGTGCCGGTCGAAGTGGGAGACGAGCCGAAGCCCGAACCCGCCCCCGTGCGACGCTCAAGGCGGCACGCGCTCGGCAGCGTCGGGTTGACGCTGATGCTCGCGCATTGCGTGTCCACGAGCGACGCCTTGATCTCGGCGTTGCGCTGCGTGGGCGACGAGAGATTTTCCGGGCCGGGCGCGCCGAGCCGCTGGCATCTGAAGTTGATCGTCGAGGAGCACAAGTTCGTCCCGTTGATGTCGGCGGTCTGGAAGTCGGTCTCGTTGTTATTCGTGTCCAGCGGGACTCCGCTCTGCGCGTTGCGGAAGATGCTGAAGTTAACGCCGGGGTTACCGCTCAGCGACGGCGAGAACGCGGGGTAGCCCGTGCCTTCGACGTAGAGCGGGTTCGACTCCGCGCTCGTGCCGACGGCGTCGAGGCGATTGGTCGCGTTGAAGCCCCCTTGAAGCGACGTGTTGAAGATGGCGATCCCGGCGTTCGTGGGGATGTCCTCGTTCAAGGTGTTGTTGCCTGTGGCGGTTGTTCCATTGCCCGCCGGGTACGCGCTGCCGCTGAACGCGCCGGTGCACGCGCCGCCGCCGTTGTTGACGGCGAGGTAGTGGCCGCGCGCCGGGATGAGCGTGCCGTTCGGGATGGTGAACAAGACGTTGCCGTTCGACTGCGCCACGGCGAAGCCGGACGAGCCTGCGCTGAGCGACTGCACCGTGTAGGTGCTGTCCGACGTGTTGTAAATCTCGATGAACTCGTCGCACGAGCCGGTCGGCCCGAAGGTGCGGAACTCGCTGATGATGAGCGGCGCGCCGCCCGCGCTGAAAATAGAAGCGTCGCCGGGGACACCCGTGTTGGGCGCGCCGGGTGTGCCGTAAGAGGCGGCGTCAACGGCGAAACGCGCGCCGGTGTCGTTGTCCTGATAACCGGCGAGCGTGTCGGCCGTGGGAACGAAGCGCACGGCCGCGTTCGAGGGGATGCCCGACGAGCCGTTGATGTTATCGGTGGTCGTCGCGCCGTTGTTATCGCCCCACGTCGCACCCGCGATGTAAGACGTGTTCGTGCCCGCCAGCGTTTGATCGATGAGCGTCCCGGTGGCGCGCGTGCCGGCGTAGACTTGAATGTTATCGCTGGCGGCGTTGTCTATCGTCCCGGCGGTGACCAGTCCGGTGGTCGTGCCGATGATGAGCACCAGCTTGCGATTGCCATCCGTCGTGCTCGTGTCTTCGACGAGCGTGTTCGTGTTGGCCGCAGGCGTCGTCAAGACGATGACGACGAAAGTGCCCTGCGGGACGTTGGCGAGGTAAGCGGCGGCGGGCAGCGTGACGTCGCCCTCGGTGGCCGCGGTCGCGCCCGCGCGCGTGCCCACGTCCGAGATCGTCCAGCCCTGCATGTTGACGCCTGCCGGGTTCGTCACGAGCAACTCGATATATTCCTTACCGGTGGTCGGGTTGACGACGAACTCGTTGACAACAACGTCGTCTTCCGCCTGCGCGAAAGCGACCTGAGAGCTTGAGAAAACGCAGCCCAGAGCGAGCGTCGCGAGGGCTACGAAAAAGAGTTTGCGAAGGGATTGCATAGAGAAATTCTCCTGGGAATCGAGGCTGTGTATGTGTGCAGTGCGTGTTGATAGCTGGCGGCCTTGCCGGGGTTTTTGTTTGATCTAGTCGGGCGCGCCTTCTCTCACGAAATTGTTCATCTAAATTCGTGGGAAACGAATTTTTTTGTAGAGCGGCGAGAATAAGGCATACGCCGATTCCGGTCAAATGATTTCCCCTACGCATTTCTGCCGCGCCTCTCCCACGCAAACGGGGCGCACGCCGCAGCCGACGCAACAAGCGCGCATTCCGCTTCAAGATTGAAACTTTTTATTTCGACTCCCCATCTACCCTAACAGTGAGAGCGCGCGTCTGCCGAGGCCGAAGCAGTGGCAGCAGCGCGCGCCGTCACTTGATTACTTCAAACTCGAAGTAGATGGTCTTGCCGCGAATCACGTAGCAGAGGTAAGTCTCCCAGAAGCGGCGTAGGAAGCGTAAGGACGGGTAGCGATTGGAAAGGTTGACGAGAAATTCCAGCCCCAGCGCGCGCCAGAGTTTCAGGAGCGTCACGCGGACGACGCGCGGGCGCAAGGTAACGTCGCTATAGAAAGCGAAGTCGGGGCGTTTGCCGGTGAAGTAGGCGAAGGATTCGGTCGTCAGGTGATGGCGGTGCGTGGGGTCTGTGTAGGAGGCGATGTCGGAGTAGTGGGGCGTGTCGAGCTGGATGAGGCCGCCCGGTTTGGTGATGCGATGCAGTTCCGCCACGACGGCGAGCACGTCGTCGATGTGTTCGATGACTTGATTGCCGACGACCACGTCGAACTCGTTATCGGGAAACGGGTAAGGCACAACGTCGAGATCGTGAATCACGTCGGCGTGCGTTTTGGGGTTGCTGTCGAGGCCGATGCTGCCGGGCGTCTTCTTGATGCCGCAGCCGATGTCGAGAATTTTCATCGCGGAGAAATTAACTCAAGTGCGCGCCGTCGCGCAAAACTACGGGCGCGCTGTCGCGGCGCAAAATTTTCGGAACTGCGCGGCGCGCGCTTCGTGAAATTGCCAGAAATCTCTCTCGGAGGATTGTATTTATGTTCGGTAAAAAAACGGTTCTTTCCCTCGCACTGCTGCTCGTCGCATCCGCAGGAGGCGCACGGGCGCAGGAAGCGCAAGGCGGCGGCAGCGGCGGTAACACTTCCGGCGCGCGCGTTTTCGTCTACGGCGGCGGCAACCAACTCGGCGTCTCGGTCGAAAGCGTGACGCGCGAAAACATGAACAGCTTCAATCTCAGCGGCGAGCCGCGCGGCGTGGCCGTCCGCGAAGTGTTGGCGGACAGCCCGGCGGCGAAGGCGGGGCTGCAAAAGAACGACGTGATCCTGCGTTTCGACGGCGAGCAGGTTTCGAGCGTGCAAAAGCTCCAACGCCTGATCAACGAGAGCGCGCCCGAACACACGGCGCGGCTCTCGATCAGCCGTGGGGGCGCGGAGCAGGAGTTGTCCGTCACGCTGGCGAAGCGCGAGGCGCGCGCGCCGCGAGCGTTCGGCAATTTCAATTTCCCCGACGGGCAGACGTTCAACTTCGACGCCGACGAACTCAAACGCCGCGCGGAGGAATTGTCGCGTAACTCCGACGAGTGGAAGAAACGCGCGAAGGAATGGGAGCGCGGTTCAGAGGAGATGCGCAAGGGTTTGGAGAAGTTTCGCGCGGAAGGCTTCGGCGACAACTTCCGTCTCGTCTACGGCGCGGGCGGTCGTCGCATCGGCATCACGACGCAAAACCTGACCGATCAACTCGCAAACTACTTCGGCGTTTCGGGGCGTGACGGTTTGCTCGTCACCTCCGTGGCCGAGAACAGCCCGGCGTCGAAGGCCGGACTCAAGGCGGGCGATGTCGTCACGGAAGTTGACGGCACGCGGCTCAAAAATGCGGGCGAACTGTCGCGCGCGCTCAACCGCAGAGACGAAGGCGAAGTGTCGCTGACCGTCGTGCGCGACAGGAAAACGCGCACCATCAAGGTGACGCCGGATCGCACGCAGAACAACCCGACGTTCTACACGCCGGGCGACTTTGAAGCCATCGCCCCCGTGGCCTTGATCGCGCCGCGCGTCCACGTCGCGCCGCTAATGCCCGCCGCGCCGCGCGTCACGCCGCTCGTCGCGCCGCGCCCGCCGCAGGCCGCTCCGCGCATTTATGCCGTGCCGCCCGCCGCGCCCGCCGTGCCTGCGCATCCGGGCGTGTGGGTTCTTTAGCTCCCCGCGTAAAAATGTAAGAGAGTTGGCAGGCGAAAAAAAGACCGCAGCCACGTCGAGCGATTGACGTGGCTGCGGTCTTTTACGTCGGCGGGTTTTGATCTGCGGTCGCGCCCGCTATGGTCGCAACTCGCGCAACTCGCGTTCGGCGTCGGCGTATGCGCCGTCTTTGATGTTGCCCAGACTGATCGCCGCCTCGAAGGCTTTGATCGCTTCCTCCTTGCGTTCGAGGAAGGCGAGGATGCGACCCATCGCGGTGTAGGCGCGCGAGATGAGCGGGCGGTCTGATTCGGAAGTGGCGGAGTTGATGGCGAGCCGGTAGTTGGCGAGCGCGCGCCCGAGGCGTTCGTCGCGGACGCTCTCGACGAAGGCGTCGCTCGCGGAGATGCTGGCCGCCTGCGCGAGTGCAAAGAAGATGCGCGGCTCGCCCCCGTTCTCCGACATCAACGCGCGCAGGCGCGTCTCCGCCTCGGTGTAATTTTTCGCGCGCAACAGTTGGTTGATCTCTGCGATGCTCTTGTCGAGCGCGGCGCGGGCGGAATCTGCGCGCGTCTCCTCGCCCGTGCGGTTGGCCGCCGCGCGCGCCGCTTCTCGACGCAAGGCCGCAACGCGCTCGCGCGCCGACGCATACTCGGCCGGGCGCAGTCGCTCGCGCGCGACATCCACGCGCGTCATCATGTCCGCGAAGAAATCCGCGAAGTCGAAACCGGCGATCTCCTGATCGCGCAGTTGCTCGGAGAAATAGAAGGCGAGCACCGCGCCGCGTTCGTAGGCGTCGGCCAGTTGCGCGTTCAACTCGTCTTCGAGCGTGGCGCGTTCGGCCTGCGACTCTTTCACGATGGCGGCGCGCTCCGGCTCTTTGGCGCGTTGCAGCCGCGCGCTCGTCTGCTCGGCAAGTGCGCGCGTGCGTGCGCCGAAGTGCATGCGCGCGTCCGCCGCCGCGACGAGCGAACGCGCCACCGCCGGGAACACGTCGGGCATGGACACGCCCGCAGGCGCGGCCGCGGCGCGCTCGTCGATGAGGCTGCGAATCTCCGTGCGCTTCAAAGCGATCTCGCGGTTGAAGCGCAGGATGACGGGGTCGATGACGTATTGCAGATAGGCGCGGCGCACTTCGGACGATGCCGGGTCAAGCCCTTGCGGGACGACCGCGAAGTAGTCGTCGCCGATGACGCGGAAGTTGATCGAGCCGGGGACGGCCAGCAGATCGGGCACGAGCCGGAAGCGGCGTTCGCGCTCACGCGTGATGAAGACGGGCGGCGCGTCCTTCTTCGGCTTCGCCGCAGGGTTCTTGACCGGCACGCGTTCGAGCGTGAGCGTGACGGGGCGCGTGTGCAGGTAAGTGAGCACGGCGCGCAGCATCTCCGCTGTTTGCGGGCGCAGGCGGTCGCCCTCCGTCTGGTGCGCGGCGAGATAAGCGGGCAGGCGGGCGGCGATGCCTGACTTGGCGTAGAACTCGCGCAGGAGCGGCGCGAAGTCGAGCACGTCGAGCACGCCCGGAAAGAGATCGTCGGAGCGCGCGGGCGCGTCGAAGGTGGGCGCAGGGCCGAGCGCGTAGGCCAGAGAGACGTAGCGCGCGGCCTGCTGGGCGGGCGTGGCCGACGCGTCTTTGAGTTTGTTCAGATCGTAGAAGCGACGCATGCGCGTGCGCAGTTCCGCGTCGAGATTTTCCTGATCGCGACGGACGAGCGCGCGAAACTCCGTGGGCGCGCGCCCGGCGGGCGTCGGGTCGAAACCGGCGGCGTCGAGCGCGGCCATCATCACCAGCAGGCGCGGCTCCGGCTCGATCCGCACGCCGTAGTCCGACAGATCGAGCGCGCCGGAACGGTTCGAGCGCGGGCGCGGCGTCGGCTGCGCGTCGGCCGTTGCCGCCGCCGCCGCTGTCGGCGCGGGGCGCGGCGTCGCGGCGGGCGTCTGCGAAGTCGTCGCCGGATTACTTTGAGCCAAGGCCGTCGCCTGACCAAACGCGAGCGCGGCGGCGATAACGAATAAATGCTTCTTCATGCGATTAACAACTATTTGGGTGTGAATTTTCCGCGCCGGGAAGGAACTCCGAAAACCACTGCTCGGCAACACTTCTTAAAGATGCCGCACCGGGCATGCCGGATGCCAGCGGAGAAAGGAATGAAGGCAGAAGAAGTGTCAGGGATGAATGAAAGCATTCAACCGGTTAAGGTTTTTCTTCTTCATTCCTCACACTTCTTGCGCCCTCATCGCTCTGTTTATTCCTTTGCCGCGCGCGAAGCAGCTTTAAGGTAACAGGATAGGCGGCGAGGGAACAAACGACGGAGAGAGCCATGCCGCCGACGGAGAAAGGCACGACGATGTCCCACAGGTGCGTGAACAGTTGTCGCCAGTAAGAGACGGTTAAGAGATGCGGCTCTTGCAACAGTCGCCAGCCTTCTTCGGGCAGGCTGATGGGGCGTCCCATGACGAGCGCGCCGAGGGCGTAAGAGGCGGCGATGATGGGGACGAGCGTGAGAAAAGGGTTGTTGACGAACGTTCCCGTGTAGATGGCGATCTTGTTGAAGCGGAACAGGAAGGCAACGAGGGTTGCCATGATGGTGTGGAGTCCGAGGAAGGGCGAGAAGGCGATAAAGACGCCCACGGAAAAAGCGAGCGCCGTCCGCTCCGGCGGGTCGTCAACCGCGAGCAGACGGCGAAAAGCAGCGCGAAACATAGATAGAAAGGTTTCAAGTTTCAGGTTTCAGGTTTCAAGTCTGAATGTTGCTCATTCTTTAACTTGAAACCTGAAACCTGAAACTTGAAACTTGCTTTCACCTGCTATTTGAAGCTGTTGAGCGCGCTCGACTCGTCATCGTAGGTATCGAAGACGGTGAGCAGCTTGGTGATGGCGAGCAGGTCTTGAATCTTCTGGGTCAGGTTGAGCAGCTTGAGTTGGCCGCCCTCGCGGCCGATGGCCGTGAAGCTGGCGACGAATTCGCCGATGCCGCTCGAATCCACGTAGCTGACCTGCGAGAGGTTCAAGAGAATCTTCTTCTTGCCTTCCTCGATCAACTTTCGGATCGCGCTGCGGAGCGCGACCGAGCCTTCGCCGATAGTGATCTTGCCGCTCATGTCGAGGACGGTTACATCTCCGGCCTGACGCTCATTAATGTTTAGTTCAGCCATTGCAGGAAATCTCCTTAAAAGATAGTCCGTTGTTCTATGTCCGTTGTCGGTTGTTCACATCAGTCTTTAGTAATTCGCCTCGAGGTCATATCCAACGGACAACTGACCACGTGATGACTGACAAATTTTTATCGTTTCTTCGTCATGCGCACGACCGTGCCGCCTTCGGGATGGGGCAACCATTCGACCGTGTCCATGAAGTTGCGCATGAACAGGATGCCGCGCCCCGACGCTTTCAGCAAATTCTGCTCGGCGGTCGGGTCGTCCACGCTCGTCGGGTCGAAACCCGTCCCGCGGTCGCGCACCGTCACGACGAGTTCGCCGCCCGCGTCGGTGAATGCGATCTCGACCGGCTTCGACTCGTCCTGTTTATTGCCGTGCAGGACGGCGTTCGTCACCGCCTCGCGCACGGCCATGTCGAGTCCGAAGGCCGCGTCTTCGCTTAGTTGCAAACGCCCGGCCACCTCGTCCGCTTTGGCGGCCGCCTCGGCGATGGCCTCGATGCGGCTCGGCAATATCAGTTCAGTCGTCTCTTCAGTCACAGTTGCAGACCGAGACCTCTCCTCAAAGAGAACCCTCCGGCAGACGGCCAGACGCTGCCGCGGATCAAACATGTGAAAGCAAACCGGAAGCCTGCACAATTTAAGACGCGCGCCGCCGAACTGTCAAGAAAGAGGCCGGAGGTGAGAGGTTAGAGGACGGTGAAAGACGCACACGGACGATCTCATGACAGCCGCATCACAATCGCTTCGCGGCTTCTTCAAACTGCTTCCGCTCGCCTCTGACCGCTCACCGCTCACCTCTGTTAAAATCGACCGCTATGAGGATTCAACCGGCCGACAGGCTGAGCGGGCGCGTGCGCGTGCCCGGCGACAAGTCGATCTCGCACCGCGCCGCCATCATCGCCGCGCTGACAAGCGCGGGCGCGCGTTCGCGTCTCACCAATTATTCGGCGAGCGCGGACTGCGCTTCGACGCTTCATTGCCTCGCCGCGCTCGGCGTGCGAATCGAGCGCGAGGGCGACACGGTCGAGGTCGAGGGCGCGGGGACGCGCATGGCGCACGCGCCGCGCGAACCGCTCGACTGCGGCAACAGCGGCACGACCATGCGCCTGCTCGCCGGACTGCTCGCGGGGCAGCCCTTCGCCGCCACGCTCACGGGCGACGATTCGCTGCGCTCGCGCCCGATGAAGCGCATCATCGAACCGCTGGAGTTGATGGGCGCGCGCGTCTCGTCCGCAGAGGGGCGCGCGCCGCTGCGAATCGAAGGCCGCGCGCCCCTTGCGCCCATCCGTTACGCCTTGCCCGTCGCCAGCGCGCAGGTCAAGTCGTGCATACTGCTTGCCGGGTTGAACGCGCGCGGGCGCACCGAAGTCGTCGAAGCGCGCGGCGCGACGCGCGACCACACGGAACGCTTGCTCTCTCTGTTCGGCGCGGACGTGCGGACGGAATTGAAAGATTACGAAGGACGCCTCGCACCCGTCGTCTCTCTCGAAACTCCCGCGAGCCTCCTGCTGCGCCCGCCGCCGGAGGGGACGTGCAACATCGCGGGCGACATCTCGTCGGCAGCCTTCTTTCTGGCGGCGGCCGCGCTCCTGCCCGGTTCGGACTTGACGCTTGCGGGCGTCGGCCTCAACCCGACGCGCACAGGGATTCTCGACACGTTGCAAAGTCTCGGCGCAGACGTGGTCGTCACGGACAAGCGCGCGGAGTCGGGCGAAGAGACGGGCGAACTGCGCGTGCGCGGCCACGCGGCGGGACTCAGCCCGGCGACTGCAAATGCTAAACGCCTCGGCGGCGAGTTGATCGCGAATTTGATAGACGAGTTGCCGATCCTCTGCGTGCTCGGTACGCAGGTCGAGGGCGGGCTGGAGATTCGCGACGCCGCCGAGTTGCGCGTTAAAGAGACGGATCGCATCGGCGCGATGGTCACGAATTTGCGCGCGCTCGGCGCGGAGGTAGAGGAATACGCGGACGGCCTTTCGGTGGGCGGGCGCACGCGCTTGCGCGGCGCGCGGCTCGAATCTTTCGGCGATCATCGCATCGCAATGGCCTGCGCCGTCGCCGCGCTCATCAGCGAAGGCGAGTCGGAGTTGGAGGGGGCGGAAGCGGTCGCCGTCTCGTTACCGGAATTTTTCGGGATGCTCGAATCGGTAATCGAGAGATGAACGCGCCTGAGCGTCGCATCGTCCTCACGGGTTTCATGTGCGCGGGCAAGAGCACGGTCGCGCGCGCTCTCGCCGCGCGTCTCGCGTGCGCGATGCTCGACACGGACGCCGCGCTCGTCGCACGCGCGCGCCGGAGCATCGAAGCGATCATCGATGAAGACGGCGAGACGCGCTTTCGTCAAATCGAGCGCGACACGCTGCGCGACATCTTAGAGCGCGACGACGCGCGCATCATCGCGCTCGGCGGCGGGACGTGGACGATTGCGGAGAACCGCGCTCTCATCGCCGCGCACGGTTGCCTCTCCGTCTGGCTCGACGCGCCGTTCGAGTTGTGCTGGCAGCGCATCGCCACTTCCGCCGACGCGCGCCCGCTCGCATGCGACCGCAACCGCGCGCGGGAACTCTACGAGGCGCGCCGCGCCGCGTATCAACTCGCGTCGTTACGCGTCCGTATCACGGAAACGCGCAGCGCGGAAGACACGGCCGCCGAGATCGAGTCTATAATCGGGCAACAGAAATTTTTAGTTGAACACGAAGGACGAGGGGAAGAGAAAGCTAATGGCTAAACACGACGCCGACGCGAAAGCGTTGAAGGTCGCACGCACTTTAAAGAACGCGGAGAACTGGAAACACCTCGCGCGCTGGCACGGCGACGGCTACTACGAACTGCACACCGAAGACACGGGCGAGACACCCGTCCGCCTCTTTTTAACGAAGCAACTTTTGGACGACGCCGAGGACATCCTCTATCGCCAGATCGTCAACGCCACACGCTTCCCCGGCGTGCGCATGGTCGTCATCACACCCGACACGCACTACGGCTACGGCGTCCCCGTCGGCTGCGTGCTCATCACCGACGCCGACGCAGGCGCGGTCGCAATGGGGCCGGTGGGCTACGATATTGGTTGCGGAATGATGTCGGCGCGTTCGGAAGTTGAGGCCGGGCAGGCGACGCCGGAGAAGCGTCTGGAGTTTAATCGCGCTGTGATGGAGCGCGTGAACATGGGCGCGGGCGGCAAGAGCGTGCGCTTGGGCGAGTTGGGGAAAGGCGAGTTTAATAATCTGGTACGCGGGGGCGCGGAGTATTACGTCGAGCGGTACGGGGCGACGTTTGATCGCAGTCGCGCGGAGCGGCATCGCATCCCGGTGGACGACGATTGGCAGATTCCTTGGGGCGGGAAGGGCAGGCCGGAGCGCGGGCTGAACCAGTTGGGCAGTCTCGGCGGCGGCAACCATTTCATCGAACTGCAACGCTCCGAGCAGACGGGCACGATCTTCGTGCAGGTGCACACGGGCAGTCGCGGCTTCGGGCATGGCCTTGCGACCAACTATTTCGAGTTGGCGCGCGAGGAGCGACCCGACCAGATGACGGACATCGACCTCGGCTACTTCACGCCCGACTCGCGCCATTACCGCGACTACCTGAACGCCGTCGCCGCAGGCGGCAACTACGCGATCCTCAATCGCCTGATCATCTTCGAGCAGGTGGCCGACGCCTTCCGCGAAGTGTTCGGGCGCGAGCTTGAGTTGATCTACGAGATCAGTCACAACCTCGTGCAGCGAGAGTGGCATCCTGAATTCGGCGAGGTGTGGGTGCATCGCAAGGGCGCAACGCGCGCGTTCCCCGCCGGGCATCCCGCGCTGAAAGGCACACACTGGGAAGAGACGGGGCATCCCGTCCTCATCCCCGGCTCGAACAAGGATTGGAGTTACATTCTGCAACCGCAGGCGGGGGCGGTGAACAGCGGCTACTCGGTCAACCACGGCGCGGGGCGGCGTCTGTCGCGCGGCGAGGCGACGCGCACCTTGTCGCAAACGGCGATTGACGACGAGTACAAAGCGGCGGGGATTTTAGTCAACATCAACGGCCGCGTGCCGCTCGACGAGGCCGCGCCCGCCTACAAGTCTTCGCAACAAGTGATCGAGGCGGTGGTGGGCGCGGGGCTGGCGCGCGTCGAGCATCAACTCTGGCCGCTCGCCTCGCTCAAAGGCGCGGACGAGCGCAAGGGCAAGCGACGCAAGGCGGGCAAAGGCGACGCGAAAAAGGGACGGAAGACGAAGGAGCATTACTGAAAAGCCGTAAATCGTAAATCGTGAATCGTGAATAGAAGAAAGCAGTTTTTATCTATTCACGATTCACGATTCACGATTTACGGCTTTACTTGCAGCAGTTTCAAGAGGGCGCGTTCTTCCGGCAGGTATTCGGGCTGCTGGCGTCCGATGCGGCGTTCGCGGCGGGGACGAAATTCATCGAGCGTGACGCCGCGGCAGTAGCGTTCGAGCACAACCGGGTGGATGTAGCTGGAGCGGCAGACGGCCGGAGTGTTGCCGAGGTGTTCGGCCACGGCGCGGACGGCGTGCAGGATGTTGCGCTTAGCCTGTTTGTCGTCTTCGGGCTTGCCGAGTTCGGCCAGTTCGACGGCGCACAAGAGCGTGCCGCCCCATGTGCGAAAGTCTTTGGCGGAGAATTCGGGCGCGGTCGCCGCCTTGATGTACTCGTTCACGTCGCGCGGCTTGATGCAGACGGGGCGTTTGTTCTCGGCGTCCCAGTATTGAAAGAGACGCTTGCCGCGCAGGGCTTGGATGTCGCGCATGAGCGTCGCCAGTTCTTCATCGACGAGGATGCGCCGGTGTTTGATGTGGTGCTTGCCGACGAAGGAGAAGACGAGGCGGCCGCCGCGTTTGATCTCCAGATGGCGGTTGCGTAGCGTCGTGATGCCGTAGGTGCGATAGCGCATGACGCTCTCTTCGGAGCCGACGCGGAAGTAGAGGTCGTTGATGAGACGGACGACGACGGCGAGCACGCGTTCGCGCGGCAGACCTTCGAGCGCGATGTCTTCGTTGGTGCGGCGGCGTAAGTTTTTGAGTTGTTCGCCAAAGCGCTCGATCTTCGCAAACTTGCGCCGCGCCTGCCGTGCGGCGAAGGCCGGGTGATAGATGCGCTGCACGCGCCCCGAAGCGTCGAGGCCGATGGCCTGCAACTGGCCGCGCGCCGCCGGGCAGATACGCACCTCCGTCCACGCCGGGGGAATGACGAGCGACTTGATGCGTTCGCGCGCGGCCTCGTCCGTGAGCGGCTTGCCCAAGCAGTCTTCGTAACGAAAGCCGCTGCGCTTCGCGCCGCGCCGCCGCCACCAGCGACAGCGCGCGCCGCGCGTCACGCTCTCAACCGCGCTCTTGGCCGTTTTGTTGTCAATCGGAATTTGTGCGCTCGACATCACGGAAGCCGCCCCCTCGTTACACGAAAGTTCGAGCCGGTATGTTGCAGGCGAGCGGTCACGAAAATATAACGGCGGCGGCGAGACGAAAAGGTTTCAAGTTTCAGGTTTCAAGTTTCAAGTTAAAGAACGAAGCATGTTCAGACTTGAAACTTGAAACCTGAAACTTGAAACCTCTAGTTGGCCGACTGCGCCGATGTCTGTTTCGGGTGCTCGGCGGGGACGTAGTAGAGGATGCGGTTGCAGTTGTCGCAGGTGATGATCTCTTCGCCGAGGCGGACTTGCGACATGACGTGCGGGCGCAGCGACATGAAACAGGCGGAGCACGAATTGTTGCGCGCTTCGGCCACGGCCACACCGCCGCGAATGCGCGTGCTGATGCGGTTGTACATCGCCGCCAGAGGCTTCGGCAGTTCCGTCGCCAGCCGTTCGCGTTCGGCGCGCAGCGCGGTGAGTTGGTCGGCCTGCGTGCGGGTCTGTTCCTCAAACGCCTTGAGTTTCGCCTCCAACTCGGCGCGCAGTTGCGTGATCTGCGCCTCGTGCTCGCCGATCTCTTTGTCCGCCCCCTCGAAGGCTTCCATCTGTTCGAGCACTTTGGTTTCGAGTTCGGAGATGTGTTTGCGCGCCGCGTCGGCCTCGCGGATGGCGGCGGCATACTCTTTCTCGTTCGTCGAAGACATCAACGCGCGCTCGGCGTGGTGTGCCTTGGTGCGCGTCTCTGCGATCTCGGTTTCGAGCCGCGTGCGCTCTTGTCGCGCGCCGTCGCGGCGGTTTTCGATGGCGCGAAATTCAAAGGCGCGCTGCTCGAATTCTTTTTCGATTTCAGCGCGCCTCTGTGGGATGGCGTTCAACTCGGCCTCAAGCCTTCTGATATTTGTGTCTGTATGCTGCAAAGCAATTAACTGTGCTAACTCCGCTTTCACTTCGGGTATTCCCTCCAAATATCTGCAACGTAACGTTCTGTTTTATGCTTCGCCTAGACACGAATCATCGCACAATCTTGAGGATAGTGACAAGCGACGAGAGAAAACGGTGACGAGTGGCGAGTAACAGGTGACAGGAAAAGAGAGGTCTTTTCCTGTCACCTGTTACTCGCCACTTGCAAAACTATCTTGCCGAAGGTTTCGTTCGATTCGAGTCGTTCGTGCGCGGCGCGAATGTCGCGGAGGGCGAAAACGCTGTCGATGACGGGGCGAAGCACGCCGCGCGCCAAGAGCGGCGAGACGTGCGCGGCAAAGAGACGTGTGGCGCGCGCCTTCTCTTCCGCCGAACGCGCGCGCAAGACCGTGCCCGTGAGGCGCAGGCGTTTGCCCATCACCTGCCGGAAGTCGAGCGGCGCGCTTGCCCCGGCCATCGTGCCGACGAGCAACAGGCGACCGCGCGGGGCGAGCGCGTCGAGATTCGCGTTGAGGTAGCTCGCGCCGACTAGATCGAGTATCAAGTCAACGCCCGCGCCGCTCGTCCATGCTTTCGCCACGTCTGAAAACACCTGCGGGTCGTCTTTGACGACGCACGCTTCGTCGAGACCGTAGGCGCGGGCGCGTTCGAGTTTGTCGGCCGTGCGGCGCGCCGTGCCGAGAGTTTGCGCTCCCGCAGCGCGCGCGAGTTGGACTGCGGCGAGACCGACGCCCGACCCGGCCGCGTGGACGATCAAGCGTTCGCCCATCGCCAGATTCCCTTGCGTGAACAACGCATCGTGCGCGGTGATGAAAGCCTCCGGCACGGCCGCCGCCTCTTCCCAACCGAGGTTCGAGGGAATTTCCGCGAGCGCGTTTTCGGGCACGACCACGTATTCGGCCTGTGCGCCGCCGCCCGTGATGCCGAAGACGCGCGCGCCCGCGCGCCACCTGCGCGCGTCCCTTCCCGCCGACTCGACCTCGCCCGCGAACTCCAAGCCCGGAATGTCTGTGGGGAAGCCCGGCGGCGCGGGGTAAAGTCCGCGCCGCTGCAACAGGTCGGCGCGATTCAAAGCCGCCGCGCGCACACGCACGCGCACGCGGTCGCCCGTCGCCTCCGGCCGTTCGACCTCAGCCACCTCCAACCCTTCAACCCCGCCGTGTGTAACGATCTTGATTGCACGCATGGGTGAATCGTAAATCGTAAATCGTGAATCGTTCAAGAGGCGTGAATCGCTCAAGAACCGTAAATCGTGAATCGTAAATCGTGAATAGAAAGAACCCTGCTTTCCTCTATTCACGATTTACGATTCACGATTTACTAATTTACGATTCACGATTTACGCGTTAATGTTTTGCCCCGCATGACTCGACAGGCAGAGACTTTCGTTGTCGTCAACTATAACGCCGCGCGTGCGCGCGCCGCTTGGGCGCAGGTGGCGCGCGTGCTCACGGAGAGCGGCGTGCGCTTCGACGCACACGAGGCGAAGGAAGCGGGCGACGCGCAAAGCTCCGCGCGCGCGGCTCTGCGTGCGGGCTACCGGACAATCGCCGTCGTCGGCGGTGACGGAACGCTCGGCGAAGTGGTGTCGGGATTTTTTGAATTGGAAGGCGACGGCGTGAGCGCGGCCGAAGCGACGACGACAAAAACTCCGGCGCGCATCGACGCCGACGCCGCGCTCGCCCTTCTGCCCGCAGGCACGGGCAACGATTTCGCGCGCGGTCTCGCGGGCGAACGCGCCTCGCTCGAACGCTGGCTCGCGCGTTTGATCGAACACAGTCGCCGCGACGCGGGTGCGACGACCACGCGCGCCGTTGACGTGCTGCGCGGGACGATTGGCGACCACGCGCGCCCGTTCTTTTGTCTCAACGCCGCCACGCTCGGCATCGGCGCGGAGGTGGCAGGGCGCGTCGCGGCGCAAGGGCGGCTGGCGCGTCGATTTCCGGGCGAGGCGCGTTTCGCGCTCGCGGCCGTGCAAGCCGTCGCGCGCTGGCGTGCGCGCCGCATCTCCGTGCGGGTGGACGATGCCGAGGCGTTCGAGTGTGCGACGAATCTGGTGGCCGTGGTCAACAGCGCCTACGCGGGCGGCGGCATGATGTTCTCGCCGGAAGCGCGCACGGACGACGGCCTGCTCGACGTGGTGACCGCCTCTCGCCTGACACGCGCCGCGCTCGTCCGCGAGATGACGCGCATCCATAGCGGCGGCCACGTCAAGAACCCGCGCGTGCGTATCTCGCGCGGCGAACGCGTCCGCATCGAACACCTGACTCCGGCCGACGCGCTCGCGGTCGAAGCCGACGGCGACGTGCGCGGCCACACGCCGCTTGAGTTTCGCGTCCTCGCGGGCGCGCTCAAAGTGGTTTACTAGAAAGTTTCAGGTTTCAAGTTTCAAGTTTCAAGTCTGAATGTTGTTCGATTCTTTAACTTGAAACCTGAAACCTGAAACTTGAAACCTTATTAAGCGAACGATGCGCCGAGGGCATAGAGCAGCCGTATCGAGAGCAGCAGGAGCGGCAGCGCGACGAGCAGCATGACGAGCAAACCGCGGCGTGTGACGCGTTGCTCTCTCAGCGAGCGGCGGAAAAAATAGACGGAGAAGGGAAGATTGACGAGCACGGCGGTTAACAGCCCCGGCGCGTAACCGCCGAACACGAAGGCGGCGGGCAGGTGCGGCACGAACACGTTCAAGAGCACTTGCGCCTGAACGAGCGCGACGAGATAAAACTTGATCTTCGACGGGCGGCCGGTCGTGGCGACGACGACCAGTATCAGAGGAAAGAGGGTCGCCCCGGCGAGCGCGGCGTAAAACTGCGCGGGCGTCGGTATCGCCGGTGCGAGATGCGCGAGCGCATGCTTGCGGAGCAATCCGGCGATGCGCGGAAAGTACAGATGCATCGTCAGAGCCTCTTCCAGATTGTGGAGCGCGAGAAAGGCGAAAGCGAGCCACTGCACGGAAGGGTAAGAGAGTTTGTCGAGCGACATATTCTGCGTTTCCTCTGCGCTCGCTCTGCGCATCATCGGTGAGTCTTAACTGTTCGACGCGCCCGACTCGCGCCGTTCGATGTCGAGCACTTTGTCGAGGCGTCGCCGGTGGCGTTCTTCTCCGGTGAAGCGCGCGCCGACGAAGGCGCGCACGATCTCGGTCGCCACTTCGATGCCGACGACGCGCGCGCCGAGACAGAGGACGTTGCAGTCGTCGTGCTCGCGCGATTGGTGCGCCGAATAGGTGTCGCCGCACAATGCGGCGCGCACGCCGCGCAGTTTGTTCGCCGCCACTGACGCGCCGACGCCGCTCCCGCAAATGATGATGCCGCACTCCGCGCGTCCGTCGCGCACGGCCGCGCCTACCTGCACGGCGTAGTCCGGATAGTCGTCCGCTTGCGTGCCGTCGTGCGTGCCGAAGTCCTCGATCTCGTGGCCTGCGCCGCCGAGGATTTTAATGATGTGTTCGTTGAGCGGGTAGCCGCCGTGATCCGCGCCGATGGCGATCTTCATCCGGGTTCTCACCTCCGCGACGGATTGTAGCGCAAAGGGGCGCGGCGGCGCGCGTGCGCGTCACTTGCGCGCGGCGGACAAGTTGATGGTGAGCGTCTGTCCCGCGCGTTCGAGACGCGCGCCGCGAAACTCCGACTTGATGCCCGCGGCTTCGAGCGTGAGTTTGTCTCCTGCTTCCCGCACGGAGGGTTCGGCGGCGAGTCCGGCAATGGTCAGTTGGCGCACGCCGTTAAAGAGCGGGTGCGCGCCCGCGCCGACGGTGAGCATGTGCGGGTGGAAACTCTCAATCGCGCCCGCGTCGTTGCCGAGTTTGAGATGGCGCGTGTGGAGCACGTCCGTCGCGCCGAGCCTGCGGACGTTCAGTGGATCGAAGTCCTGCGGCCAGAGCGGCGCGGCGGCGTCTGCGTTGACGACGATCTTCCAACCGGCCTGCGCCGCAAACGCGCGACGCGAAGTTTCCCGCCGCGCGTTCAAGGTTTCCGTCTCAACTTTGGCGCGCGAGCGCGCCGACGCCGCGAACGATTCGGAGAGCGCGCACGTCGAACGGGAAGGCGCGTTTGCGAGCGCGGCGGCGAGCAGTTCGTCGAGCGAGCGCGCGTTGCCCGCTTCAAGCCGCGCCGTCCAACCGGGAGCGAAGCGTTCGAGCAGGAGGGCGAGCGCGTGCCCGGTCGCGTAGCCGCGCGTGCGAAGTTCTTCGGCGGGATATTCGTTCGCGGTCAGGCCGGAGCGGCGCGCCCCTGCGGCGAGGGCTTCGACGTAGCGCGCGAGTCCTTCGTTCAATTCGAGCGCGCGTTCGTACCCGGACGCGCCCGTGCTGAGTCGGGCGAAGCGTTCGCGGCGCGTGGCGAGGGCGAGACGCGCGCGGCAGGCGGCCGTCTTCGCGTCGGCAGCGCGTTCGGCGCGTCTCAAAGATTCCGTCTCGATGCGCCTGAGCGCGAGCAGTTCCGCGTCTTCGAAAGGGTAAGTGAACAGTTCGAGTTCGTTGCCCGACCACTTCGGATGCCGCTCGCGCTGGTGGACGTGGAACATCTCGTGGATGACGAGCGCGGCGCGCTCTCTTAAAGACAGCTTCGACGCGGGATGGAGCATCACCGTGGCGGTCAAGACGCCGCCGAGTTTGACGGGCGCGTTGGCCGTCACCGTCTCGTGGCGGCCGGGAAACGCCCACACGCCCCGGCGCGACGAGAGCGAGACGAATTCTTCGGGCGGTTTGGGGTGACGGAAGAGGAGCGTCGCGTGCCCGTCGTAGATTTCGACGGGCACGCGACGCGGATCGAAGTCAGGCCAGAGAATTCTCTGCGACGCGATGCGATCAACTTCGGCGACGACGGCGTAAACGTCTACGGCCGCAGCGGCCGCCGGGGCGACGCGATGCGGCGCGCTCTGCGCCGGAACAAGGAGCACCGCCGGGCTGCAAAGCAACAGCAGGACGACGAAGATACGCATGACGGAAATTCAGTCGTAGAGGCGCAAAAGTTCCAAGAAGAATCATTTGCCGAGCAGAGCGCGGGCGCGCGCCACGACGTTTTCGACGTTGAAGCCGAGGTTCTTGAGCGCAACGTCGCCGGGGGCTGATGCGCCGAAGCGGTCGAGGCAGACGCAGTCGCCCTCAAGTCCCGTGTAGCGCGCCCAACCGAGGCTCGCACCGGCTTCGACGGCGAGGCGCGCAGTAACGTCTCGCGGCAAGACCGCTTCGCGATAGCTTGCGTCCTGCGCGTCGAACAACTCGCAGCAGGGCATCGAGACGACGCGCACGCGTGCGCCGCCCGCCTGCAACTCTTCGCGCGCCGCGAGCGCGAGCGAGACTTCCGAGCCGGTGGCGATGATGATGAGTTGCGGCGTGACCGCCGTGTCCGCCGCCGCATCGCGCCCTTCGTCGCCGGTGGCTTCGGCGAGGATGTACGCGCCTCGCCGTGCGCCCGCGGCCGAATTGTAAAGTTTCTGATCGAGAACGGGCACTTTCTGGCGCGTCAGGATGAGCGCGGTCGGCGCGTGGCGTCGTTCGATGGCGATGCGCCACGCCTCGCGCGTCTCGTGCGGGTCGGCGGGGCGTATGACATAGAGATTCGGGATGGCGCGCAAGCCCGCGAGATGTTCGACGGGCTGGTGCGTCGGGCCGTCTTCGCCGAGGCCGACGGAATCGTGCGTGAAGACGTAGACGACCTGCACTTCCGAGAGCGCGGC
The DNA here is from genome assembly GCA_035940695.1 of Pyrinomonadaceae bacterium. GTDB lineage: Bacteria > Acidobacteriota > Blastocatellia > Pyrinomonadales > Pyrinomonadaceae > JAIVJZ01. Next base: position 117,770 of record DASZEQ010000021.1, read on the forward strand.
GAGACGGATGGCGGGCTTCATGTAATCGGAGAAGGTGAGAAACGTGCCGCCGTAAGGGATCAGACCGCCGTTCAGACTGATGCCCGTCAAGGTCGCGCCCATCGCGTGTTCGCGCACGCCGAAATGAAGGATGCGCCCGTCGTACGACGCGGGCTGAAAACTGCCGCCCTCTTTGATGTCCGTGTTGTTCGAGACGCCGAGGTCGGCCGAGCCGCCGATGAGCGCAGGGATGACGCCCGCCAGCGCGTTGATCACTTCGCCCGAAGCGACGCGCGTTGCTACCGGCTTCGCATCAGCGAACGTCGGCAACTTGTCTTCCCAACCGGTGGGCAGTTCGCCCGACATCAGACCGTGCCACGCGCGCCCCTCTTCGGCGTGCGCTTCGGCGTAACGCGCGACGAGCGCATTCCATTCCTGTTCGGCCTGCGCGCCGCGTTCGACGGCTGTGCGGAAATGCGCGAGCGCGTCTTCGGGCAGGTGAAACTCCGCATCTTCCGGCCAGCCGAGAGCACGCTTCGTCTCTTTCACCGCCTCCGCGCCGGGCGCGTCCGAGTGTGCCTTGCGCGTCCCGGCGGCGGGCATGCCGTAGCCGATGACGGTCTTGACGCAGATGAGCGACGGCCGCGTCGTCTCGGCTTGAGCTTCACGGATGGCGCGCTCGATGGCTTCGAGGTCGTTGCCGTCTTCCACGGTCACGGTGTGCCAGCCGTAAGACTCGAAACGCTGCGGCACGTCTTCGGTGAAGGCGAGCGAGGTGAAGCCTTCGATGGTGACGCGGTTGTCGTCGTAGAGATAGATGAGCTTGCCGAGTTTGAGATGACCGGCGAGCGAGGCGGCTTCGCTGGCGACGCCCTCCATCAAGTCGCCGTCGGAGACGATTGAATAGACGTAGTGATCGATCAAAGGCAGGCCGTCGCGATTGAACTTCGCCGCCAGATGCGCCGCGCCCATCGCCATCCCGACGCCGTTAGCGAACCCCTGACCGAGCGGCCCGGTCGTGATCTCGACGCCGGGCGTGAGCACGTTTTCGGGATGCCCGGCCGTTTTCGATCCCCACTGGCGAAACTTCTTCAACTCTTCGAGCGGCAGGTCGTAGCCCGTCAGGTGCAGCAGCGAATAGACGAGCATCGAGCCGTGCCCGGCCGAGAGCAGGAAGCGGTCGCGGTTCTGCCATTTCGGGTTGCGCGGGTTGTGGCGTAGAAAACGCGTCCACAGCACGTAGGCCATCGGGGCTGCGCCGAGCGGCAATCCGGGGTGGCCGCTCTCGGCGCGCTGCACGGCGTCGAGCGAGAGCGTGCGAATCGTGTTGACGCAGAGTTGGTCGAGTTGCGGATCGGGCGGCGTGGCCGTTGGACGTGTTGACGCGCTCATCATCGGGAATGTTTCCTCGCTTCCGGTTTCAAAAATGAATGATCGGCGGTTAGCCGTGGATTCTAACGTAACGGGACGCGCCGCGCGACCCGGCTCTTCGCAAGTCACTTCATACGGTTCTTCAGAAAATATTCGACGACGAAGATGGTGTCTTCGCCGAAGTATTGATTGACCGTCTTGAGGGCGCGAAAGGTCTTGCGGCGGCTGACGTTGTGCGCGGTCTCGATCTCGGCGACGAAGTTAAAGACGCAATCGCGCAGCAGTTCGAGTTCGCGCAAGAGGTCGATGAGCGAATAGCCTTCGAGCGAGCGCGTGTAGCCGTGTTGGCTGGCGGCGCGCGCGGTGGCGAAGTCGGGCACGTCGTCCTGACTGAGCAGCGTGCAGAGTTCTTCGAGCATCTGCGGGACGTGATCCACGATCTGCGTCGTCGTCAAACGGTCGTCCGAGCGCATGTGCGCGTCTTCCTTGACGCGCCGCACCCAATCGAGCGTGATCTCGTCGATGCTGTTTTGGAACGCCTCGCACAGTGCGTCCGGGTTGTCGGCCACGAAGTCCTCCGCCTTAGCTAAAAGCCCCTCCGACTGGAACGGGTCGGAAGGGCTTTCGGAGTGTTGCTGCTCGGCATCACGGTCTTTAGTCTTACTCGGCGCGGACGGCGCGTGCGGCGTTGACGCGCCCGCCGCTTGAGACTTTGCCGTCGAGCGCGGGGAGCTTGTCAACCGTGTCGAGAAGACGCTTGCGTAAGTCCGTCACGGAGAGGTCGGGGTTGACGGAGAGGATGAGCGCGGCGACGCCGGAGACGACCGGCGTTGCCATCGAAGTGCCGGAATGTTCTTCGTACTGGTTGCCCGGCCAAGTGCTCATGATCTCCGCGCCGGGCGCGGCGATGTGGACGGTCTTCACGCCGTAGTTCGAGAAGCGCGCGAGCACGTCGTTGCGCGTGAGCGCGGCGACGCTCAAGACGTTCGGCAGATCGTAGTTTGAAGGATAGTGCGGGCGCGTGTCGTTGTTGGTCGAAGAGTTGCCCGCGGCGGCGATGAAGAGGATGCCCTCGTCGCCCGCGCGCTTGATGGCGTCGCCGAGCGCGCGCGAACGCGCCGTCGAACCCCAACTCGCGCTGATGATGCGGACATCGACGCCCGCCTTTTTACGCGCGACAACGTAGTTGATGCACTCGATGGCGTCTTTGGTCGTGCCGCTGCCGTTGCGGCCGAGGAACTTCAAGGGCATGATCTCGACTTCCCAGTTAACGCCCGCGATGCCGTCGCTGTTGTCGCCTTCCGCGCCGATGATCCCGGCGCAGTGCGTGCCGTGGCCGTTGTCGTCCATCGGGTCGCCGTCGTTGTCCGAGGCGTCGAAGCCGTGTTGGTCGTCAAAGTCGCCGAGGTCTTCGTCGGAGTAAGGGGCGAGCGAGGCGGGGCGCGTCCAGATGTTGCTTCGCAAGTCCTGATGCGTGTAGTCGACGCCCGTGTCGATCACGGCGACGACGATCTTGCGGCTGCCCTTCGTCTTCGTCCACGCGCGCGTGGCGCACACGTCCGCGCCGGATTTGCCCGCGCGCTGCCCCGTGTTCAAGAGCGACCACTGCTCTTTGAAGAGCGGGTCGTTCGGCTCCATGCCGCCGTCGCCGGGGTGGCGCACGACGGGCGGGTCGTCGCCATCGTCGTTGTCGTCATCGCCGCGCGCCGCTTCTTCAAAGTCGGCCGGGTTGCCCGTCGGGTCGAGTTCGATGACGGAGTTCGGTTCGGCGTATTCCACTTCGGGCAGGCCGCGATATTCGGCTGCGACCGTCTCCGGCGCGAGGCCGTCCTCGTCGGCGATAACGGCCTGATTGTCGATGAACTCGAAGCGGTCGAGCAGGCGGTCGTTGAGTCTCTCGGCGATGCGTTCGATGGCCGCGCGCGAAGTGCCGGGGCGGAAACGCACGATCACTTCGGCGTCTTCCAGTTCCTCATCCGTCTCGTCCGAGTCGTGATCGTGGTCGTGCGGCACGACGACGATTTCGCGCCGCTCGAACGAGTCGTGCAGACGCTCCATGCGCCGCATCTGACCGATGAACGCCGCGAGAACGATGACCGCCATTGCCAACGCCAGATGTCCGAAAAAATTCTGCCGGTTCATTACCTTACCTCACTGCTTCTTGCGGAAAAACTTGGTGTGCGGTTTAGACGCTGTAGTTTGCGCCTTTGAAGTTGAATAGACGAATGCGATTGCGATTGGCGCGATACTCGTAAACGTCGCTGCCCGCGCTGAGGCGTATGCGCCAGCCCGGCGTGATCATCTGCGCGCTCATCTCGCCGTCCGCGCCCGCGCCGAACGACGCATCCGGGAAATCCGCATCCTCAACCGAATCTTCTTTAATCTCATCTTCCGCCACGCCGAGCCGTGCGGCGAGATCAGTTCTCGCCCTGCTCACGGCGTCCTCCCTACTCATTGCCATACGCTCGACGCTCCTTCAAGGTTTCCCATGTGCGGGCGGAAAGACTGCTCGCCTGCGGCTTCTTGCGACCGACTCCGCTCGCGCCGCCGCGCTCAACTCAACTGCGATTCTTATTCTGCGCTCGCCGGGGCGCATTCGTCAAAAAATTTACGCACGACGCTGAACGACCATCGCTATTCAACACTGACGGGGCGTTGAATGTACTTCGCTCAAACCAAATCCCCGTAGAGGTGTTGCAGCAAACCCGTCACGACGATGGCGGCCGTCTCCGCGCGCAGGACGCGCCCGCCGAACGTGACGGCGAGCCAACCCTCGTCCGCCGCACGTGCGATCTCTGCGTCGTCCCAACCGCCCTCCGCGCCGACGAGCGCGATCAATTTCGCCGGACGCTCACGCCACTCATGCACGGTCTCCGACAGCCCGCGCCCGCCCCGCTCCGTAAAAAACAGACGCCGTTCTTGAACGCCCGCCGCGCCCGCTTCCGCCGCGACGAACGCCGCAAACTCGACGGGCGCGCAAACTTCGGGCAGGCGCGCGCGCCCCGATTGCTTGGCCGCTTCCAAGGCGAGCCGCCGCCAGCGCGCAACTCGCGCGCCCGCGTCGCGCCCGCCGTCGCCGTGCATGAGGCGCACGTCGGCGCGCTTCGTCGCGACGGGCACGATGCGCCACACGCCCAACTCCGTCGCCTTCTGCACGACGAGATCAAACTTCTCGCCCTTCAACAGCGCGACCGCAAGCGTCAGGTCGAGCGGCGACTCCGGCCTCTGCGGTTCGACCTCACCACGCACCTCAAGCGTCGCCGTCTCCGCGCGCCTGCCGCCCTCTCCCGCGCGTGCGACGACGCAAGCGTATTCGCGCCCCGCGCCGTCGAACACGAAAGCCTCGTCGCCCGCCTTGAGCCGCAGCACGTTCAACAGGTGCAGCGTCTCCTCGCGCGCGAGCACGACGGTCGCGCCGTCGGGCGAAAAGGCATCGGGCGGGGCGTAGAAACGACGACGCATAAGAGTTTCAGGTTACAAGTTTCAAGTTTCAGGAATGAAGTTTCAGGTTTCGAGTTTCAGGAATGAAGTTTCAAGTCTCAGGTTTCAGGTTTCAAGTTTGAAGAACAAAGAACCTCAGTCCTGAAACTTGAAACCTGAAACCTGAAACTTAGTCTGAGTCCTGAAACCTGAAACTTGAAACCTAAAACCTAGACGATGATGGCGACCCATTCCCCATCGCGCACGGTTTCGGTCTCGCCGATGCCGAGCGCGTTGAGGCGAGCGCGGACGGCGTCGGCCTGCGTGTCGAGGATGCCTGAGAGAATCAGGCGTCCGCAGGTTGCGCCGATGAGCGCGGGCAGGAGCGGCAGGATCACGTCGGCGGTCAGGTTGGCGCAGACGCAATCGAAGGACGCGCCCGTCTCTTCAATCGTGCCCGTGCGAAAGTTTATCTGCGCGGCGACGCCGTTGAGGGTCGCGTTCTCACGCGCGATCTCGACGGCTTCGGCGTCCGTGTCGCAGGCTTCGACGCGCGCGTCCGCGCGGAGCTTCGCGGCGGCGATGGCGAGGATGCCCGTGCCCGTGCCGACGTCGAAGAGGCTGCCGCCCGTGAAATATTTTTCGAGCGCGGCCAGACAGAGACGCGTCGTTTCGTGTGTCCCCGTGCCGAAGGCCATGCCCGGTTCGATGCGGATCACGATCCGGCCGGGCTTCTCGACAACTTCGCCCCACGGCGGCGCGACGACGAAGCGCGCCCCCACTTCCAACGGCTGCCAACTCTTTTTCCACTCGCCCAGCCAATCGCGCGCCTCGACCTCGCGCACCTCCGTCTCGTGCACGCACGCGGGCGGCAGCGCGTAAATCCTGAGCGCGTCGAGCACGCCGGCGCGCACCGCTTCGCGCTCCGGCGCATGTGCAAAGTACCCGGAGACGCGCAACACGCCTGCGTCTCCGGTCGGCATCGTCTCCGTGCCCAACGCCCCGGCCTCCATCAACGCATACTCCAACGCTTCGCGCGCCGCGCTCTCAATCGTTACGTCAAGTGCGTACCACATAAAAGGACGTGAATCGTGAATCGTAAATCGTGAATAGAAGAAGAAAGTTAAAGAGTGAATCGTGAATAGAAATAATCCTGCTTTTCTCTATTCACGATTTACGATTCACGATTCACTGGTTTCTCTCCTTTATGCCCATCTCGTTCAGGGCGCGTTCGCTGTTGCGCCAATCCTCTTGAACTTTAACGAAGAGTTCGAGGTGGGCGCGGTGGCCGAGAAGGTGTTCGATGTCTTGGCGGGCTTTCGTGCCGACCTCTTTGATGCGCTCGCCCGCGCGCCCGATGATGATCGCTTTTTGCGAGGCGCGTTCGACGTAGATGACGCAGTTGATGCGCGTGAAGTCTTCGCGCTCCTCGTCGAAGCGTTCGGTGACGACCGCCGTGACGTAAGGAATCTCGTCGCCGGTCGTCTGCAAAATCTTCTCGCGGACGATCTCGGCGCAGAGCGCGCGCATCGACTGGTCGGTCAATTCGTCTTCGGCGTAGAGGGCTTCCTGTTCGGGCAGGTGTTTGATGACGGCGGCCAAGAGCGTGTCAACCATGTCGCCGGTGCGCGCCGAGAGCGGCACGATCTCACGCCAGTCGTACTCGCCCGCGTACCACTGCATGAGCGGCAGCAGTTTCGCCTTGTCGTCCAGACGGTCGGCCTTGTTCAACAGGAGCAGCGCGGGCTTCGCGGATTGCTTGACGAGATCGAGCACGAAGCGGTCGCCGTTGCCCGTCGGCACTGACGCGTCGCGCATCAGGAGCACGAGGTCAACGCCTTCGAGCGCGTCGTGAACGGCGGCCATCATGCGGCGGTTCAGGAGGTATCCGGGCTGGTGGACGCCGGGCGTGTCAACTAAAACGATCTGCCCTTCGTCGCGCGTGATGATGCCCTGAATCTGGTGGCGCGTCGTCTGCGGCTTGTTCGAGACGGCCGCGATCTTTTCGCCGACGAGACGATTCAGGAGCGTTGACTTGCCCGCGTTCGGTCGCCCGATGAGCGCGACGTAGCCGCTCCTGTACTGTGCGTGTTCTGTCATCGAAAACTCTTGCCGTTCTATTCGATTTGGGAATTTGTGCCGAGCGCGATTATCGCACGACGCAGCCGCGCGTGGCGACGGAGCAGGTGCAAATAGCGCGTCTCGTCCGCGCCCGCCTTCGCTCGAATGATTCGCACGGCGTCGCGCTTCTCAACGTCCGTCCAGCGCGCGAGGTCGGGCACGAGCGCGAGCACGAGCGCGAGGTTAGAGAAAGCGCGCCGCTCGGCCGCGTTAAATTTCGCCCCCCGCGCATCGAGCGAGCGCGCCACTTCCGCCTGCGACGCGTCGCGAATCTTTTGCGCGTCGCCGTCAAACTCCCGCGCCATTCTGCGATTGACGCAGAGGCCGATGTTCCGCACCTGAAAGCGATCCCATTCGCCGGGCGTTGCAGCAGCGGCGTCGCGCGATTCGTAGACGACGTGGCCGGAGGCGAGGCGGCGCAAGGTGCGCGGCGAGGTGCGATAGTTTTCGCGCGCGGCGATTTTGCGTTCCTCGGCCGCGACGAGTTGCGCCAGTTCGGTGCGCACGGGACGGAAACCGAGTTTGCGATAGAACCAGAACGCGCCCGACTCGATCCCCTCCTCGTTGCCCGACCCGCCGAGTTGATACGGGTCAATCGAAAAAGTGTCCGTGCCGAGCAGTTGCTTGTAGAGACGCATCAGGCGCGCGTAAGCCCACGCCGATTCGCCGTCGCGGAAAGTGTAAAAAAGATTGAGGCCGATCTCGACGCGCTCGAACAGAGATAGCCCTTCGTGATAACCCATGGGCACGCCGTTCTTGAAAAAAATCCCGGCGTGATAGCCGAGCAGCGGCAGGCGGCGCGCGGGCGCGACGCCCCACAGGAAAATCTCCAACCCGCGCCCCGCCTCCGCGCGCAAGACGTGCGCCGGGTCGCCGTGTGTGAAGCCGTGCAACTCACGAAAACGCACGGCCATCGTGTCGCGCCCCATGCCGAGCAGGCGCGCGCCCGCCGCGCGCGACAGACGCTCTAAGGGCAGCGGCGGCGCATCGAGTTCGCGCTCAAGAGACACGTCGCGGCGCGAGACGAGCGGCACATCGTGATAAAAAATCCGGCGCGGCCGACGGCGCATCGACGTGCGCGTCGCTTTCGAGTCGCCGAGTTCCCAACGCACCCACAGCTTGAGCGGCTCGAACATCTCCGCACGCGCTTTGTCGTCGACGGGCAGACGCTCGAACTGCCGCATCAGCCAAGACAACTCGCTCTCGCGCCGACGCTTGGCCGCGCGCATCCACGCGAGAAAAGAGACGTGCGCGTCCACGTAAGCGTCCTCTTCAAAGAGCGGCAGAAACTTCGGCCACACGAGGTTCAGGTGCGCGTGGTCTTCATAGTCGTCCCACACGAGGCGCACGCGAGACGCATGCGCCCGCGCGAGCCAACGCGTGATGTCGTAGCCGAACACGGCGGAAAAACCGGTCGCCGCGATGCCGGACGCGTCAGAATGTTCAAACGCAGACATCTCCGCGCCGTCCGCCCGCAGGCGTTCGACGCGTTGCGCGAATGAGTCGAGGAGCTTTTCCGTGTCTTCGAGCAGCGACGCGCTCTGAGGATAAGCGCGCAGGTAGAGCAGGATTTCGTGAAAGCGGATCAACTGCGAAGCTTCGCGGAAGCGTCGCCGCGCGGCCTGCCGCAACACGCTCGCCAGCCGCGCCCGCACGCGGCGCGCGCCCCCGGCGGGACGCTTCAACTCGTCGAGGCGGTCGAGCAGTTGTTCGATTGATTGTGCGGGCACGTCTGCTTGGCGGTGCGCGTGCGTTCGCAGCGCGCGCCGGCTTCAGGCCTTTCCGTTACGCCGTTCGCTGATGTAACGCTCGACGGTGTTAATGAGCGCGTTCAATCTCTCGTTCGTATCCCGCCCGCGCTCATCGACGGCGTTCACCGATTCGCTGACGGCGTTGACCGACTCGCGCATGGCGGTCACCGAATCGCGCATGGCATTCACAGACTCTCTTAATTCACCGATCTCGCGGTCGTGAATCTCGGCAATCGCGAGCAGAGAACTGATGCCGTCCGCCGTCCGATCAACTTTCTCGGACAGGCGACCCACGGTGGCCGTGAGTTGCGCCTGCTGTTCGACGATGAATTGCATGGTGCGCTGCATTTCTTCGTCGGGCATCGGTCGCCTATCCCTGCTGCTGCTGCTGTTGCAGTTCGCCGTTGACTCTGAGGACTTCGAGCGTCATCTCGGCGGAGGCGTACATGTCTTTCACGTCGAGCCATTCCTTGACGGTGTGAATGGCGCGCATGCCCGTGCCGAAGTTGGCGCATTCGATGCCGCGCTTGTTGAAGATGTTGGCGTCGCAGCCGCCCCCCGAAGCGAGCGTCTCGACCTTCTGGCCGAGACGCGCGGCCGCACGATAGACGAGTTGGACGACGCGCGAACTGTCCGGCACGTCCATCGCCGAATACTCGCGCGTCACATGCGACTCGACGCGCGCCTTCGTCGTCACGCCTTCGACCGTCACTTCATGCTTCGCCGCCGCGTCCTCGAAACACTTGGTCATGTGCGCGGTCTGCGCCTCCAATTTTTTATCGTCGTGCGAACGCGCCTCGCCGCGCAGCGTGACGAGGTTGGTGATGATGTTGGTGGCCTTGCCGCCTTCGATAACGCCGATGTTGGCGGTCGTCTCGTCGTCGATGCGGCCGAGTTTCATGTTGCTGATGGCCTCGGCGGCGATACGGATGGCGGAGATGCCCTGTTCCGGCGCGACGCCCGCGTGCGATTCCAGCCCGTAGATTTTCCACTCCATGTGGTCGGCCGAAGGGCCTTTGGTAAAGAGAAAGCCGGGGTCGTCCGAGTCGAAGACGAGGCCGTACTTCGAGTTCAGCTTCGACGTATCGACGTGCTTCGCGCCGAGCAAGCCCACCTCTTCGCAGATCGAGAAGACGGCTTCGATGGGCGCGTGCGGGATGTTCTGTTCTTGCAGGCAGCGGATCGTTTCGATGATGACGGCGCAGCCCGATTTGTCGTCGCCGCCGAGCACCGTCGTGCCGTCCGAGCGAATGATGTCGCCCTCGACGATGGGTTTGACGCCCTCGCCGGGGACGACCGTGTCCATGTGCGCCGACATCATGATCCATTCCGCGCCGGGGATCGTGCCGGGGAAGCGCGCGATGACGTTGCCGGAGTTGCCGCCCACCTTGCTCCCGGCGTCGTCGATCTCGACGGTCGCTCCCATCTCCTCGCAATACTTCTTGATGCGCTCGGCCACGTCGCGCTCCTTGCGCGAAACGCTATCGATTTGGACGAGTTCGAGTAGCAAGTTTTTAATGCGTTCCTGATTGATCATGCATGCCTCCAAGCAAGTTTGATTATTGCAGCTGCGTTGTACGCTGGAAATGCCTTGGTTACCGGGTCGCAAAATCCGTACTGATGTTTGTCAACATCCTACTACACGCCGCCACGCCCACGCTAGATTTTGATTGAGACAGCGCATGTCAGTCATTAAGCGAATCGAGCGCGCGTTGGAGTTCGTCGCGTTTGGCTGCGAGGGCGGCCTCGTCGGCGTCGGGGGGGACGTGGATCGTGGGGGCGATACGCACGCGCGCGCGGGTGAAGGGGTAGGGAATCTGAAGGCCGTCCCAACTCGGCGCGGCGTAGTAACGCTCGGCGTTGACGGAGAAAGGCAGCACCGGCGCGCCCGTCTTTTTGGCGAGCAGCACCGCGCCCATTTTGGCGACGTGGCGTGGGCCGCGCGGCCCGTCGATGGTGAAGCCCGCAGGTCGTCCCTGCCGCACGAGTTTGACCATCTCGACGAGCGCGCCGACCGCGCCGCGCGAAGAGGAGCCGCGCGCCGCGCCGTAGCCGAAGCGTTGGATGAAGCGCGCGATGTATTCGCCGTCGAAACTACGCGAGGTCATCACGACGATGCCGCGCCCGCGAAAGAAGTAAGTGCCGAGAAAGACCTGATTGTGCCAGAAGGCGTAGATCGGTTGCCGCCCTTCGCGCGTCGCCGCCTCCAAGTGCTGCCAGCCTTCGACGTTGAAACGCACGGTGCGCCCGATGAATTTGATGAGCAGGTAGAATGCGAGGTCGGCGGCACGGATGATGAGGCGTTGCTTGAACGTGTAGCTCGAAAGGTCTGCGAAACAATCGGCGCGCGCAGGAATTTTCTCGTCGCCTCTGCCGACGCGCTTCTGACCGCGCGCTCGTAATGCGTCGCCGTCGCCGCCGGGTCGTTCGCGTTCGTCGAGTGAGACTTGCATCGGTGTGAACCGCGCGCGAGTCTAGCAGAAAGGCGCGGCGCGACAGTAGCGTCGCGCGCGCGTGTGCCGTTGCGTTGTCACGTGCGCGGAGACTGAGCTAAACTGCCGCCCGCTCGCTCGAAGCTCCGCATGTCAAGCAACGCACACATCGAACAGTTTACCGTGGCCGATACCGACGCGCTCCTCGCCTTCCTGCGCGAAGCCTACCCGGACGACCCGCGCAAGAGCGAGCCTGCTTACTGGAAATGGCACTACCTCGAAAACCCGCACACAGACCTCGGAGACGTGCCGCTCTGGGTGTTGAAGGACGCGGGGCGCATCGTCGGGCAGGTGGCGACGATCCCGGTCACGCTGAAAGTCGGCGCAGGGGAGCGACGCGCGATCTGGATTCTCGACTTCATCGTCCACGAAAATTATCGCGGGCAGCGTTGGGGGCGGCGGCTGCTCGACACGGCGCGCGAACACTGCCGGACGATGATCGCGCTCGGCATCAATGCCGGTTCGACGGGCGTGCTCAACAGCCAGAAGTGGACGGCGATGGGCAGCATCAATCGTTATCACCTGCTGCTCAATCCGGGCGACGCCTTGAAAGAGTTGTCCGGCGTGCGGCCGCTCGCACGCGCCGTCAACCTCGCCTACGCGCCCTTGCGCCCGCGCCCCGGCGCGACGACCGCGAAGGGCGTCTCCGTGCGCGCGGTCGAACGCTTCGACGCAGACTTCGACGATCTCTGGCAGAGGGCTGCGACGCAGTGGCCGTGCGCCGTCGTGCGCCGCGCCGTCTATCTCGACTGGCAATTCCGGCGGCAGCCGGGGAAGCGTTACGAGACGCTGGGGCTGTATGCGGGCGGGCGTCTGGCGGGCTACGTCGTGCTGTTTTTCCGTAAGCCGGAGCGCGGCGACGCGGCCTCGTCGAAGGTCGCCATCAGCGATCTCTGTTACGACGCGGCTTCCGGGTTCGACGTGATTGACGAACTGTTGCGCGCCGCGCTCGACGTGGCTCTGGAACGACGCGCCGGGAGTCTGGTGACGGACGTGTTGGACGCGGCGGTCGAAGAGAGACTCGTGCGGCGCGGGTTCTGGCGCATCAAACGCGCGCCGGGCTTTATGGTCTACAGCGAGACGGAGCGTGAGTTAATCAACGATGCGCGCAACTGGTTTCTGACGCGCGCCGATTCCGACGTGAGCATCTTCGAGCATCCTAATTTGTGAGAATGTGCAGGAGAGAGTTGTCAGCAGCGCGCGAGCGAGAGTTGAGAGATGCAAGTTCCAGTCATCTTCTATCACAAGATTGATCGCCCCGCGCCCGACTCGCTCGTGCGCGGCGGGTTCACGCCGCCCGCGCGCTTCGCACGCCAGATGGCTTATCTCAAGCGGCGCGGTTATGTTTTCTACACGGCCTCCGAACTCGTGGAGCATTACCGCGCGCACGGCGAGTTTCCGCCGAACGGGATCAGCGTGACGCTCGACGACGGTTGGGAAGACAACTACACGAACGCTTTTCCGGTACTGCGCGAGTTCGACATCAAGGCCACGATCTTCACCATCCCTTCGTGCATCGGCCAGACGGCCTACAAGGCGCAGGCGGCGGGCGAAGGCGCGCGCCCGCATCTCACGCGCGACGAGATTTTGGAGATGTCCGCGAGCGGCATCGAGTTTGGTTCGCACACGCTCAACCACAAGTTACTGCACGAGATTTCTCCGGCCGAGGTGCGCGAGGAAGTGTTCGAGTCGAAGCGGCAGTTGGAGGATTTGCTGCAAAAGCCCTGCAAGGTCTTGGCCTACCCGGCCGGTTTTTTCTCCGACACGGCCAGAGAAGCCTGCCGCGAAGCAGGCCACACCGCCGCCTTCACAACCCATTACGGCCCGACCGAACCACTCGACCTATACGCCCTCAACCGCACCGAAATTTTGCGCCGCGACCGCTTCCTGTTTCAATTCGCGCGCAAAGTCAAACCGTTTCTGGGGGCGCGCAGCTAGAGCGACGGGGGAGACGCGCCGACGCGCCGACGCTTTTGACGGCGCGCCCTAGCGCGCAAGCGGGTTGCTGCTTAGCGCCGTGGCGTGTGATATATTCAGGAAACCTCGTGCCGGAATCCGGCGTACTACGTAGCGGTTAAGCGTGTCTCCCTACGGCGCGCTTTTTCAGTGCCCTCCCCAAGAGTTCAAGATGTTCAAGTCTCGGGCGGAATCGGTGATTGATGGATAAACGTCGAATCTTGATCGTGGATGCCAACAAGGAACTGCGGACGCTCTTGTCGCAAGTGCTTGGCGAGTTCGGCCACGAAGTCGTCGCCACGGGCAACCGCGACGAAGCCCTCGCCCGCGAAGACCTCGAAGATTTCGACCTCGTCATCAGCGACCTGACGGAAGACGCCGACGGCGGCGTGCAAGTCTTGAGCGAGATCAAGCGCAGGCGACTCGTCGTGCCCGTCGTCGTCTCTTCGGAAGACGCGCAGCACCCCGGCCTCGTCAAAGCCTTCAAGATGGGCGCGGCCAACTACCTGCGCCGCCCCTACGACAAACAGGAACTGCAAGCCATCGTCGAGAAGACGCTCGGCTACAAACTGCGCTTCGTCGAAGACATGAAGGTCATGCCGTTCGTGCGCGAGCGGATCGAGTTCGAGTTGCCGAGCGATCTCTCTTTGATGAACGGCGTGCTCCATTACCTCCACGAGCGCGTGACCAAACTCGGCCTCATCAACCCCGAACGCTCCAACCTCTTCATCGCGCTCGACGAGGCTTTCGTCAACGCCGTCAAGCACGGCAACAAGTATGACCAGCGGAAACTCGTCCGCATCACGGCCGACCTCTCGCCGAAAGAGGCGCGCTTCACCATCGAAGACGAGGGCGAGGGCTTCAACATCAAAGAGATTCCAGACCCGCGCGACCCCGCGAATTTGTTCAAAACTTCGGGGCGCGGCGTGCTCCTGATTTACAACATTATGGACGAGGTCGCGTACAATGATCGCGGCAATCGCCTAACGATGGTCAAACGTCCCGAAGAATCGTTCGACAACAAACTGATTGACTCTCTCACGCCCGAAGAACGCCGCCGCAACAGCAGCCCCGGCGACAGCGACAGCAACCCGACACTCCGACGCATCAACGGCGGTTGACGCCGCTCGCGCGCCGCACTCCGCCAACACCGCCCCGGCGCACGACGACGACCAACACCATCGCGACGACGGCGAACGCGTGTTCCAGACCCTGCGACGCGCGTGGCGTTGGTGGCTTCCGCCCGCAAGTCTCGCACTCCTTCTCGCAATCCTTTTCAGAGACCCCTTCGCCGGAGACTGGGACGCTCTCGACTACACGGTCAACGCCGTGCGCGGCCAGCCGTCTTCGATGCTCTTCGGGCGGATGCTTTTCATCTTCACGAACCACGCGGCCTATCGCCTCGCGCACGCCCTCTTTGGATTACAGACGGAGCACGCCTACCTGCTCTTTAAGTACATGGTGATCGCGCAGACGCCTTTCGCCGTCGTCGCCTGCTGGACGCTCGCGCGCGAGTTGACGGGTTCACTGAGGGCGGCGACCGTCGCGGCGTTCATGCTCGCGCTCTCGCCGTTCTTCATCGTCTACAGCGGGCAGGCGATGACGGAGACGCCCTCGCTCTTGCTCGTCTCGGTCGCGCTCACGATGCACCTGCGCGGCGTGCGCGCGCGCAAGATTTGGCAGGTGTTCGCGGGCGCGGCGTTGCTCGGCCTGTGCGTCAACGTCCGCGAGCCGGTCGGGTTCTTCGGCCTGTGGCTTGTCCTCGCGCCCACTTGCTACGGGTGGCAACTCAAGCGGCGCGAACTGCTTTTGACGGCCATATCGTCAGCGATCTTTTTGGTCTGCGCGCTCGCGCCGTTCGCCGTCTGGTGGTTGGCGGACGTAAACGGCTACAGGCAAGCGTGGTACGGGTGGGTGGCTTCGATGCGCGCGGAGTCGGCGTTGCACCCGGTCAGGCTTCGCAACCTCGTGCCGTTCAGTCAACTCTTCCTGATCGCCGCGCCGGTGACGGTTGTCCTGCTGCCCTTCGCGCTCCGGCGCGAGTGGCGCGCGCGCGGGTGGACGCCGCTCCTTGCCATGTCGCTCGTCGGCCTCTGCTGCAACCTCGTGCTGCTGGCAAACTACAGCACCGTCATCAACGCGCGCTACCAGTTGACCGGACTGCCCGGACTCGTCCCGCTCTCGGCCGCCTACCTCGTCGAACGCTGGACGGCACGCACGACGCGCGGACGTGGGGTAGGAGGCGGAGGAAGAGGGCGCGGCTTCGTCTATGCCTGCGCGACGGTGATCGCTGTCTCCGCGCTCATCGGCTCGCTCGTCTACGCGTTCACGCGGCATACGATTGCGAATCACGGGATGACGAAAGAGTATCGCGCGCGGCTCGCGCGTCTGCCGGAAGATGCGGTCGTGATGGCGGGCGGGCAGACCGTCTCGGTGAACTATTATCGCGGCCTCGGTTTCGGCCGTTGGGACGTGATCGGCACGGGCGGCGGCTGGCCGGGCGCGCGCCTCACGCACCAGATCGAATGGCACTTGCAACAAGGCCACCGCGTCTTCGTAGACGTTGACCCGCGCCTCTGGTCGATGGACACTTGGCACGAAGCGGAAACGCGCGCGCTCGCAGACTTGCCCGCGCGCTTCGGCTTCCGACACCACTCCGCCACGTTCTACGAGCTTCGACCGCCCGGCGACGAGACGGCCGACGACGATCCGAACCTGCGTGTTTTATTGAACAAGCCCAGATCGAGATTCCGCTAAACGCGGAACGAGAAAGCGTTCGTGGTCAGTGGTCAGTGGTTCACATTCCATCTCTAGCAATTCGCGCGTTTGCCGCATGCAACGGACTGCTGACCACGGACAAAGAACAATCTTTCCTCCAACGTTCGATGTTGCTTACTGATGCCTTACGAACTCTTTCTCGCCCTGCGATACCTCCAACGCTCGAAGCGCAGCGGGCGGCGCGCGAGTGCGCGCGTGACCGCGCTGGCGGGAGTCGCGGGCATCGCCTGCGGCGTCGGGTCGCTCATCTTCGCGCTCGCACTCTCGAACGGTTTTCAAGACGAGATGCGCGACAAAATCCTCGGCGGCACGGCGCACATCACGCTCACGCGCGCCGACGGCAAATTCATCGAAGACCCGCAGAGCGTCGTCACGCGCCTGCGCGCCGTCGCAGGCGTCACGGACGCCGCGCCGACCACCTACACGGGCACGCTCCTGAGCGGCTCGCGCGGTGCGGCCTACACCATCATGCGCGGCGTCGAGAAGACATCCACGCGCAGTCTCGCGCAGATTCGCCGCACCCTGATTGAAGGCTCGCTCGAACCGTTGTTCGCCGAAGCACGGAAAGACGAGCAACCCGGCCGCACGACGAAGCGCGGCCAGAGCGCGGCGACGAAAGAAACCGATGCGGCGAGGAAAGAAACCGATGCGGCGAAAGACGTTGAAGCGGGCGGCGCAACACAAGCGGGCGGCGAGTTGTTCGGCGCGCTCGGAGACGTGTTTGACGAACCGCCTGCCGCCATCGTCGTCGGCGTGGAACTGGGAGCGCGCACGGGGCTGGAGCGCGTCGGCGAGGAAGGCTGGATCGTGACGGGCGAGCAGACGCCGGAGTCGCCCGGCCTGCAACCGCGTTCGCGTCGCGTGCGTGTGGCGGGCGTCTTTCGTTCCGGCCTCTACGAGTACGATTCGTCTTGGGTTTACGCCTCGCTCGCGGACGCGATGATGCTCGAAGGCGGGGCGAAGGCTTCCGGCGGCGCGAGTCTCATCAGCATCGAGACGACGGACATCTACCGGACGGCGGAGACTGCGGCGCGCATCGGCGCGTCGCTCGGCGCGAACTTCAAGACCGTGGACTGGCAGGAGGCGAACGCGCCCCTCTTCGCCGCGCTCCAACTCGAACGCCGCACCGTCGCGCTCATCATCGCGCTCATCATGTTCGTCGCCGCGCTCAACATCACGACGACGCTCGCGCTCGTCGTCGTCGAACGCCGCGCGGACATCGCCATCCTCGGCGCGATGGGCGCGCGCGCGCGCAGCATCATGTTCGTCTTCATCTGCGAGGGCGCGATCATCGGCGCGACGGGCGCGTTGCTCGGGGTGCTGCTCGGCCTCGCCGCCTGCTTCCTCGGCGACCGCTACAAACTCGTCTCGCTGCCCGCGGACGTTTACTCGCTCAGCGCGATCCCCTTCCACCCGCACGCGCGCGACGTGGTGCTGGCCGCCCTCGCCGCCTTCGTCGTCAGCCTGCTCGCCACGCTCTACCCGGCGCGCGCCGCGGCGCGACTCAAACCGGCGGAGGCTCTGCGGTATGAATAGGTTTCAAGTTTCAGGTTTCAGGTTTCAGGTCTGAAAGTTTTTTCACTTGGAATCTGAAACTTGAAATTTGAAACTTCCTCGATCTTGAAACTTGAAACCTGAAACCTGAAACTTGAAACTCGTTCAGTCCTGAAACCTGAAACTTGAAACTTGAAACTTCTTCTGACCTGAAACCTGAAACTTGAAACCCGAAACTTTTTTAGAAGTGCGCGAACTGCGGAAGGCTTACGCGTCGCCGTCGGGCGCGACGTTGGAAGTCTTGCGCGGCGTGTCGTTCACGCTCGCGGCGGGAGAGATGCTGGCCGTGTCGGGCGCATCGGGCGCGGGCAAGTCAACGCTGTTGCACTTGCTCGGCGGGCTGGACGCGGCGGACGGCGGGAGCGTGTGCCTTGGCCGCGTCGAGTTGACGCGCTTGCACGGCGCGGAACTGGCGCGCACGCGCAACGAGCAGATCGGTTTTGTCTTTCAATTTCATCACCTGCTGCCGGACTTGAGCGCGCTTGAGAACGTCGCCCTGCCGCTGCTGGTCGCGCGGCGCAAACCTCGTGAGGCGCGCGCGGCCGCAAGCGCGATGCTCGCGGCCGTCGGCTTGAGCGAGCGCGCGTCGCATCGTCCCGGCGAACTTTCGGGCGGCGAACAGCAGCGCGCCGCCATCGCCCGCGCCCTAGTCCACGAACCGCGACTCGTGCTGGCCGACGAGCCGACCGGCAATCTCGACGCACGCACCGGCGCGGGCATCACCGCACTCCTATCGACGCTTGCGCGCACGCGCGGCGCGGCCATCGTCGTCGCCACGCACAACGAACAACTCGCCGCCGCCTGCGACCGCACGCTCGCGCTCGCAGACGGGCGGCTGCGGCGCGAGAACTGAAATCGCCCGTTAGACACGACCGGCGGCTCTAAAATCATCTATCTTTTTCTCGCCCGCGCGTGCTATAAAAATTACCGGGCAGTTGGTTCAACTGCTCGCCCGCCCCGATCTCACCTGATTGATTTTTCCACACGCAAGTTTGAGGAGTAAGAATTCGTGAACAAGAAAATATTACGCGGCATGATGCTGCTCGCGTCCGTGTGCGTGCTGTCGGCGGTGGCGGCGGCGCAGCAGCAACAACCCGCAAGAGCACGTCGGGGCGGGCTGGATAATTTATCTCTGCCGTCAACCGTGGCGCGCGTGGCGTCGGCCTCGGACGGCGCGAGCATGTGGCAGACGTTTGCGCCGGAAGGCGCGGGCTTCTCCGTCTCGCTGCCGGGGCTGCCGCAAGAGCGCGGGCGTGCGACGGGGCGCGGGGGCGTTCAACCGGCCGAGCAGTTTCGCAATTACCAACTCACGGCCGGGGGCTTGAAGTATGAAATAGGGCGCACGGGACAACTGCCCGAACAGTTAGTGTCGCAACCCGACTACATGGAGAGATTTTTCGCGGGCGCGCGGCAGGGCATCACCGCCGCGCTGGCGCAGGAGAATCAGCAGATCAGATACAAACTCGTCTCCGAGCAGACCATCTCGCTCGACGGCTATGAGGGGCGCGAGTATGAATTTGCCGCCGAAGGGCATCGCGCCGTCGCGCGTCTCTTCCTCATCGAACGCTCCATCTACGGCCTCAGCGTCATCGGCCCGAAAAGCGAAATGACGCCGGAGCACGTCGAACGTTTTCTCAACTCGTTCGCGCTGGTGCAGTAAATTAAGAGGAAAGGGCAGGGAAACGGGTACGTGTAAATCTCGCGCCAGACGTGTTTCCGCTTTCCTTTATCCCTTTCCCCGGCTCTTTCCCCCTCGTCGAAATTTCTCACTCTTCTGCCTTTCGCCGCATTAGGTTATAATGCGCGCGGGCAGACGTGAGGAGTTTTTTATCTCTGCTTCTCGTCCGACGCCACACCAAAAAGTTTCAATCAGCGACTTCAGCAAATCGTTTTTATGTTTGAACGCTATACGGAGAAAGCGCGCCGGGTGATCTTCTTCGCGCGCTACGAAGCCTCGCAATTCGGCGCGCCTGCCATCGAGCCGGAACACCTCCTGCTCGGTCTGATGCGCGAAGACAAGACGCTCACGGCGCGCTTCCTCGCGCGCGCGCAAGCCTCACTCGAAGCGATCCGCAAAGAGATCGAGGGGCGTGCCCCTTTGCGTGAAAAGATTTCCACCAGTGTCGAACTGCCGCTCGCGCCCGAAACCAAGCGCGTGCTCCAGTATGCGCACGAAGAGTCCGACCGCTTGCAGCATCGCCACATCGGCACGGAACATCTCCTGCTCGGCTTGCTGCGCGAAGAGCGTTCGATGGCCGCAGAGATTCTCTACGAGAGGGGACTCAGGCTCGCCGCCGTGCGCGAGGAAGTTGCGCGCGCCACCGGCGCAGACCCGCGCGCCTCGCAGAAGAAAGACACGCCGCACCTCGCAGAGTTCTCGCGCGACCTGACCGAAGACGCCGCCAACGACAAACTCGACCCGCTCGTCGGCCGCGACAACGAGATCGACCGCGTCATCCAGATACTCTGCCGCCGCACGAAAAACAATCCGGTCTTGATCGGTGAGCCGGGCGTCGGCAAGACGGCCATCGTCGAGGGGCTGGCGCAAAGGATCATGCGCGGCGAGGTGCCGTCGTTTCTGGAAAACAAGCGCATCCTCTCGCTCGACCTGTCGCTCATCGTCGCGGGCACGAAGTATCGCGGGCAGTTCGAGGAACGCTTGAAACAGATCATGCGCGAGTTGGTCGAGAACCCGCAGTACATCGTCTTTATAGACGAACTGCACACGCTCGTCGGCGCGGGCAGCGCGGAAGGCTCGCTCGACGCGGCCAACATTCTGAAGCCCGCCCTGTCGCGCGGCGAGATTCAGTGTATCGGCGCGACGACGCCCGCGGAGTTTCGCAAGTCCATCGAAAAAGATCGTTCGCTCGAACGTCGCTTTCAGGCCGTGAAAGTTCCGCCGCCTTCGGAAGAGGAAGCCGTCCGCATCCTCGACGGCGTGCGCGAACGCTACGAGGCGTTTCATCAGGTGAGCTACACGGCGGAGGCCATCGAGGCGGCCGTCTACCAGTCGAGCCGCTACATTCCGGATCGCTTCCTGCCCGACAAGGCGATTGACGTGATTGACGAGGCCGGAGCGCGCGTCAAGTTGCGCGTGCGCCGCGAGCCGGGCATCGGCGGCGGCAGCAGCAGCAGCAGTGGCGAGCCGCCGCGCGGCGGCGCGCTCTCCGAAGATCGACTGCGTTCGTCCTACATCGTGGATAATTTGACGGGCGCGCGCATCCACGAAGAAGACGACATGCTCGTCTCCGTCGCCGTTACGAAAGACGACGTGGAGGATGTCATCGCGCGCTGGACGGGCATCCCCGTCAACTCGCTCAAAGAGGAAGAGACGCAGAAGCTGCTGCGTATCGAGATCGAATTGCATCATCGCGTCGTGGCGCAACGCCCGGCCATCTCCGCGCTCGCGCGTTCCATCCGGCGTTCGCGCGCGGGGCTGAAAAACCCGCAGCGACCCGTCGGCTCGTTCCTCTTTCTAGGCCCGACGGGCGTGGGCAAGACGGAAGTGGCGCGCTCGCTCGCGGAGTTTCTCTTTGGCTCGGAGCGTTCGATGATTCGCTTCGACATGTCGGAGTTCATGGAGAAGCATTCGGTCTCGAAGTTGATCGGCTCGCCGCCGGGCTACGTCGGCCACGAAGAGGGCGGGCAGTTGACCGAGCGCATCCGGCGTTCGCCCTACAGCGTGCTCTTGTTCGACGAGATCGAGAAAGCGCACCCCGACATCTTCAACGTGCTCCTGCAAGTGTTCGAGGACGGCATCCTGACCGACGCGCTCGGCAACGCCGTCGATTTCAAAAACACGATCATCATCATGACTTCAAACATCGGCGCGCGCTTCATCCAGAAACGCGGCGCGCTCGGTTTCCAAGCGCAGGCCGCAGACTCGCGCGAGAAACTCGAAGACATGGTGATGTCGGCCGTCAAGCAGACGTTCAACCCGGAATTCATCAACCGCCTCGACGAGATCATCATCTTCGATGAGTTGCAGGACGAAGAGTTGCTGGAGATCGTCGGGCTGCAAGTCGATTTGATGAACCGGATGCTCGGCCGTCGGGGCTTGGAAGTGCGCCTGACGGAAGATGCCAAACACTGGATCGTCAAGAAAACCTGCGCCGACCGCACCTATGGGGCGCGCCCCTTGCGCCGCGCGCTCCAAAAATACGTGGAAGACCCGCTCTCCGAAGCCCTTATTCAGGGCGAACTCGGCGGCATGACGCTCGTGGAAGTTTACGAAGACGGCGGCGTGCTCAATCATCGCCCGGCGGGCGTCGAGGAAGTCGGCGACGAGATTTTGATTCACTAATTCGCGAGAATTTAAGGCATAAGGCAAAAGTAAAGAGGCGAAAGTTAAGACGGCCGCTCCGTGCTTCGCCCGCTTAACTTTTGCCTTTAGCCTTTCTTTCGCTTCTCTTTTGCCGCGCGCCTTTTTACTTTTGCCTCGCACGCCTTGTATAATGCGCGCCTTTGCTCGACCTGACGGCTGGCAACTGGGGGCGGCGGACGTGAATCCAAGCCTCCGAACTCATTCTTGACTGTACCCCGTTTCGTGTCTTTGATACATGCCGCCGCCGGGTACACGAAAAAAGGATTCGGTTTCCTACTTCCCAAAGTATTTTTCTGCTTTGAGGCAAAAAGCAATTATGCGAACCAACGCGCCCTTGCGGCGCTTTCTGCTGGCCGCGCTGATGATCGGCCAAACGGCGCTGCTGCTGCACGCCGCGTTCCCCACGGAAGCGCGCGCGCAGGAGCCGCAAGCCACGCCGCCCGCCACTGCCGCCGCCGGGCAACGCCTCGTCGAGAGCGTGGACATTACAGGCAACCGCCGCAACCGCGACGAAGATTTGCTCTATTACGTGACGACGCGGCCGGGCGACCCCTTCAATCCAGATCAGGTGGCGCGCGATCTGAAAGCCCTCAACGACCTCAACTTTTTCAACAAGACGAAATCACGCGTCCTGACGGTTGAAGGCGCACGCGGCGGCATTGACGTGATCTTCGAGGTCGAAGAGTTGCCCGTCATCCGCGAATTGGTGTTCACCGGGCTGTCGAGCATCAGCGAGTCGGACGTGCTCAAGGCGTTTCGCGAGCGGCGCATCGGCGTCCAGAAAGAGAATTTGCTCGACCCCGTCAAGATCAACAACGCCACCCGCGTCATCAAGGAACTGCTCGCCGCCTCCGGCCACCCGAACGCGACGGTCAACCCCGACGTCGAGGAAGTTTCGGCCACCTCTTCGTCGGTCACGTTCAGGGTTGACGAGGGCGACCGCGTGCGCGTCGTCGAGATCGAGTTTGAGGGCAACCGGAATTTCAAGGACGGCGAACTGCGCGGCGCGATGAAGTACGTCAAAGAGGCGGGCTTGATCACGCGCTTCAAGAGCCAAGACATCCTCGACCGCGAAAAACTGGACGTTGACCTGCGCCTGCTCCGCAACTACATGGCGGGCAAAGGCTATTTGCAGGCGCGCCCCGGCGAGCCGCGCATCGAAGGTTTGGGGCGGCGGCGCACCGGCTTCCCGATCCTGCCGCTGCCGCTGCTCTCCTCGACGGACGAAGCCTTGCGGATCACGATCCCGATCATCGAAGGCAAAGTCTATCGCCTCGGCGACCTCAAGATCGAAGGCAACTCGATCTTCGACGAGAAGGTGATCCGCGCCGTCATCGGTCTGCAAAAAGGCGACGTGGCGAGCGGCGAGCGCATCTACAAGGGACTGATCGAAGACCTCAAAAAACTCTACGGCAACAACGGCTTCATCCAGTACACGGCCGAGCCTGAGCCGACCTACAAGGATAATCCCGCGAACCCCAACGAGGGCATCGCCGATTACACGATCACGATTGACGAGGGCAAGCAGTTCACGCTGCGCCGCCTTGAGTTCACCGGCAACACGTTCACGCGCGATAACGTTTTGCGCCGCGAGTTCGTCTTGAACGAAGGCGACATCTACAACCAGTCTTACGTGGAATACTCCGTCCTGCGTCTCAACCAACTCGGCTTCTTCGACCCGATTGACAAGGACAAGGATGTGGACTTCCGCCAGAACGAGGAAGAGGGTCTGGTGGACGTGAGCGTCAAAGTGCAGGAGCGCGGCCGCCAGCAAATCTCTTTCAACGGCGGCCTGTCCGGCATCGGCGGCTCGTTCTTCGGCCTCGACTATTCGACCAACAACTTGTTAGGGCGCGGCGAGAGTTTGTCGCTCAACTTCGCGGCGGGCAACCGCCAGCAGTCGTTCGTCTTCTCGTTCACCGAGCCGCAGATTCGCAACCGCCCGATCTCGGCCGGGTTCTCGCTCTTCGTGCAGTCTTTGAAATTCTTCGGCGAGGGCACGTTCCTGTCGCAGAACGTGAACGCGCTGCAAGGGCTGTCAGGCTCGGAGTTGGACTTCCTCAACACGGGCGACGAGAATTTGTTCACGCAGCGCACGGCGGGGCTGAGTTTGTTCGCCACCGCGCCGCTCTCCGAGTTTTACAAGAAACGCCCGTTTACGCTCTCGACGCGTATCGGTCTCTCTTACTCTCTCTCGCAGACGAGCGTTAAAGACCCGGAGGTCAACACCGACCCGTCCAACCCGCAAAACGCCATCCCGATCATCTTCCGGCAGCCGAACATCCTGACCAGCCGCATCACGCCGAGCGTCGTCTACGACTCGCGCGACGTGCGCGGCGTCGATGCCATCGGCGGCAAACAGATCGCGATGCAGTTGGCCTTTGCCGGTCTCGGCGGCGACGTGCGCACGTACCAGCCGAGCCTGACCTACCAGCATTTCATCCCGGTCAGGAACAAGCGTTCGAACAACCCGCACGTCTTCGGCTTCCGCATCCTCGCCGGTCACGTTGCGTCTTTCGCGACGACCGCGAAGATCAGGGAGGCGCAGACCACCTCGCTCTCGTTCATTCAGGGCGTGCCCGTCTACGAGCGTTTCTTCCTCGGCGACGAGTTTACGATTCGCGGCTACAACGTGCGCTCGATCAGCCCCATCGTGCCGATTGACCAGTTCGTCTCTTCGCGCAACGTCGTGCTGGCGACGAACCCGACGGGCGACGCCGTGCCCGTCAATAGCGCGAGTCTCCAAGAGTTCGCGCAGCAGATCGGCACTTTCACCGGCGCGGGCGGGGTGAACAGCCGATTCCTGACGCGCGGTTTCCAGCCGACCGGCGCAGACACGCAACTGCTCGGCAACTTCGAGTATCGCATTCCGCTCTTCGGCCCGGTGAGCTTGGCCGGGTTCGCCGACATCGGCTCGGCTTTCAATCTGCGCAAGGGAAGCGACCAGATTTTCTCGTCCAACTTTCAGGGCGACAACCCTTTTCTCAACACGCTCGGCTTCATTCAGTGTCCGGCGAGTCCTTTCGGCATCGCGCCCGCTAATCTCTCGACTCTGGCCGCCTGCCGCCCCGATTCCGAGCTTGCGCTCTCAAGCGGCTTCAGCCTCGTCGTGCGCGATAATCGCCTTGTCACGCGCGAGGAGTTGAGCAACGCCACGCGCTTTGGCCCGACAGACCCGATCACCGGACTCCCCTTCGGCTTCCAGTCGGTGTTTCTGCGCGGCGAGGCGCAGACCAACACGGCCGTGCGTCTGTCGCAGGCGGTCTTCAACAAGATCAGCGATTTTCGTTCGAGCGTCGGCCTCGAAGTGCGCGTGCAGTTGCCCGTGGTCAACGTGCCGCTCAGACTCATCGGGTTCTACAACCCGAACGCGCGGCGCGGCGCGAGCGAAGAGATTCCCGGCGCGTTTTTTCGGGAAGAAAAAATGGGCTATCGTTTCAGCATCGGGCGGACTTTTTAACCGTCTATTGATAAACTGTTAAGGCTGGCGCAACCCACGGCGAGCGAAAAGCACCTAAACGTGCGCCACCCATTTCAACTGTTAAGGAGCAGTACAAGAAAGACAATGAAACTATTTCGCTTAATCGCCGCCGCTTGTCTCGTCGCGGCCTCTCTCGTTATTTCAGCCGGAGCGCAGACGGCGGCGCGTCCCCAACCCGCCGCCCCCACGCAAGGCGGAGCCGCGCCTGCCTCCACCGGCCGCATCGCCATCATTGATTCCAGCGCGTTCAGCGACGAAAAGGCCGGTATCGCGCGCGTCGTCAATGCCATGAAGACCGTGGATGCGCAGTTCCAGCCCATTCGCACCGAAGTGCAGGGCATGCAGACGCGCTACCAAGCCTTAGTTGACGACATCAACAAGACGAGCGCGGTTGCCGATCCGAAAACGATTCAGGCGAAGACGGATCAGGCCGACACGCTCAAGCGCGACATGGAGCGCAAGACGCAGGACGCGCAGATCGCCATCAAGAAACGGATGGACGACGTGCTCGGGCCGTTGCAGGAAGATGTCTTCAACTCGCTGCAAGCCTTCGCGCAACAGCGCGGCATCTCGATCATCATCGACGCCAGCCGCGTGCCGCTCATCTACGCGGCCGACAGCGTGGACATCACCAAAGACTTTATCGCCGAGTACAACCGTACGAAGCCCGCAACCGCTTCGGCCACCCCCGCCGGCGGCGCGGCTCGCCCCGCGGGTCGTCCGTAAGTCTCCGATTAGCCGTCAGCCGTCAGCCGTCAGCCGTCAGCAATTTTTTGGCTGATCTGCTGACGGCTGACGGCTGAGTGCTAACTCTATGGAAACCGTTCTCGACACGCGCGCCATACAGGAACTCCTGCCGCACCGCTATCCCTTCCTGCTCGTTGATCGCATCATCGAACTCGTCCCGCGCGAACGCATCGTCGGCATCAAGCAAGTGACTATCGGCGAGCAGTTCTTTCAGGGGCATTTTCCGGGCGCGCCCGTCATGCCCGGCGTGTTGATCGTCGAGGCGTTGGCGCAGGTGGGGGCGATTCTCGCGCTGCGCGAAATCGAGGGGCGCGAAGAAAAACTCGTGCTCTTCTCAGGCATCGAACGGGCGCGCTTTCGCCAGCCGGTCGTGCCGGGCGACACGCTTACGCTCGAAGTGACGGCCTTGCGTATCGGCTCGCGCGTCCAGCGCATGCGCGGCGAAGCGAAGGTCGAGGGGCGCGTCGTGGCCGAAGCAGAGATCATGAGCGTCGTCGCCGGGCGCAGCGGCATCCAGTAAAGCCGGTGGAAGGGGAAAGGGGGAGAGGGAAGTAAGGTTTCTTCCTTTCCCCTTTTCCCCTTTTCCCTTGTTGGATTATTTATGATTCATCCGACGGCCATCGTCAGCGACGGCGCACAACTCGGCGAGGACTGTTTCGTCGGGCCGTATTGCGTCGTCGGCGGAGAGGTTGTTTTGGGCGCGGGCGTGCGCGTCGAGTCGCACGCCGTGTTGGACGGGCGCACGCGCATCGGAGACGGGACGCACATCTACCCTTTCGCCTCCATCGGCCTCGCCCCGCAAGATTTGAAATACAGGGGCGAACCGGCCGAGACGCGCATCGGCGCGCGCAACCAGATACGCGAATTCGTCACCATCCACCGTGGCACGGAGGGCGGCGGGATGCTCACGGCCATCGGCGACGACTGCCTCATCATGGCGCAGGCGCACATCGCGCACGACTGTCTCGTCGGCGACCGCGTCATCATGGCGAACGCGGCGACGCTCGCCGGGCACGTCTCGGTCGCTTCGGGCGCAAACATCGGCGCGTATTCCGGCGTCCACCAGTTCTGTCGCATCGGGCGCGAAGCCTACGTCGGCGGCTACTCGGTCGTCGTCAAAGACGCGCTCCCCTTCGCGCTCACCGTCGGCAACCACGCGAAGTGCTACGGCCTGAACAAAGAAGGCATGCGGCGGCGCAACTACCCGAGCACGACAATCGCCGCGCTCCACCACGCCTTTCACCTGCTGCTGGCCTCCAAACTCAACACGTCGCAGGCCGTCGAAGCCATTCGCGCCGAGATCAAAGATTCACCCGAAACCGAAGAACTCCTGAACTTCATCGAAACCTCGAAACGCGGGGTCGTCAAGTAGAAGTTTCAGGTTGCAGGTTTCAAGTTTCAGGACTGAGGTTCAACGGTTCTTTAACTTGAAACTTGAAACTTGAAACTTGAAACCTTATATGCGCTACGGATTGATCGCAGGCAACGGGAGATTCCCGTTTTTGGTGATTGAGGGCGCGCGGCGCGCGGGGGTGGAGTTGTCGGTGGCGGCCATCCGTGAGGAGACAGACCCTTCGATTGAGCGCGAAGCGGGTCGCGTCGAGTGGGTGGGGATCGGGCAGTTAGGGAAGATGATTCGCTTCTTCAAACGCGAGGGCGTGGGGCAAGCGATCATGGCGGGGCAGGTCAAACACGTGCAGATTTTCAGCGGCGCGCTGCCCGACGTGCGCATGCTCAAGATGCTTCTCTCGCTCCCGCGCCGCAACACCGACGCGCTCATCGGCGGCATCGCCGCCGAACTCCAAAAAGAAGGCATCGAACTTATCGACTCGACCTACTTCCTGCAAGATCACCTCCCCGCCGAAGGCACATTAACCAGACGCGCACCCGAAGCACGCGAGCGAGGCGACATCGAATACGGTCTCGAAGTCGCGCGCGAGATCGCGCGGCTCGACCTCGGCCAAACCATCGTCGTGCGCGCACGCGCCTGCGTCGCCGTCGAAGCGATGGAGGGCACGGACGCCTGCGTCACGCGCGCCGGGCAACTCGCGCGCGGGCGGCTCACGGTGGTCAAAGTCGCCAAACCGGATCAGGACATGCGCTTCGACGTGCCGGTCGTCGGCGTCCCCACCATCGAGACGATGGCCGCGGCGGGCGCGACCTGCCTGTGCATCACGGCGGGCAAGACGCTCATGTTCGACCGCGCGGAGATGATTCGTCTGGCCGACAAACATCGCATCGCCGTTGTCGCCGTCCCGCCCGTGTGAGCGAATGCGGAAAGCGGATTTGCGGAAGATAAAGCCCCGGAAACGACTCTCATCCTTATGTCTTTCGAGCCGCTTTGCGCTTTCGGCAAGCCCAAATTCATTGACAGGGATGCGGGCGCGACTTAGTCTATCAGACGGCAGTTTTAGCGTGCGGACGCAACTGCTTCCACGCGCTAACTCGATGAGCCTTTCCGGCGCGATCCAGATTGTTGTCCCAACATCTGCCTCTCGCTCTCAAACAATTCAAACACGACCCCGCCGGTCTCTCCGTCGATTCGGTGAGACGCGTTGCACCCTAAATATTCCGACAGCGTCTGCGATAGGTTTCGATCATGGCCGACGATAATTCCCCCACCCCCCAAGAGCGAAAGATCGCGAAAAATTCGCCGTCACGTAAGCGATGGTTGACGGCGGCGCAGCTGCGTCGCCTCGTCGCGCCGCTCAATTTGTCGCTCTGTTTTTTCATCCTGCAAGGTGCGGGTGCGCTCTCGCGCGTCCACGCGCAGGCGGGCGTGCAACCGCTCGTGCGCGAACTCTTTGCCGGGCAGATGCACACCTACCGTCTGACTTTGAGCAGCGGCCAATTCATCCGCGCCGTCTTCGACCAACGCGGCCTCGATGTCGAGGTTGCGCTGATGGACGCGGGCGGGCGCGAACTCCTGCGCGTCAACAACCCGGTCGGCGTGTGGGGGCCGGAGCCGGTCTTTTTTGAAGTGACGGAGGGCGGCCAGTACACGCTCGTCGTTCGCCCGGCAAAGGCCAACGCCCCGCCGGGTCTCTACGCGATGACCATCGACACGCGCGGCATGACGGCGGCGGACAAGCGCAGCCTGCCCGCCGAGCGCGTCTTCGCGCAGGGCACGAGCATGCTGCTCGCCGAAACCGGCGACGCCTACCGCAGCGCAATCGGAAAATACGAAGAGTCGCTGCGCCTGTTTCGGCTCGCGCGCGACCGTCGCGGCGAACTCACGACGCTCAACACCATCGGCTCGGTCAAGGCCGCGCTCGGCGAAGGCCAGAACGCGCTCGCCTCTTTTGAGGAAGCCCTCTCGCTCGCGCGCGCTGCCAACGAGCGCAAAGACGAGGCGAGAATCTTGAGCAGCATCGCGCAGGTCTATTTCGCGCTCGGCAATAAAGAGAAGTCGCTTGAGAATTTCCAGTCGTCGCTGAAACTCTTTCGCGCCCTCGGCGACGCGCGCACGGCCGGTTACACACTGGCGAACATGGGGCTGGTACGCGTCGAGATGACGGAGAGGCGTGAAGCGTTGGCTGATTTTCAAGGCGCGCTGGCGTTGCTCCGCACGGCCGGAGACAAGCGCGGCGAAGCTTACGCGCTCAACCACATCGGCCTCGTCCACAACTCACTAGGCGAACAGGCAGAGGCTCGTCGTTCGCACGACGAGGTGGTTGCGCTCATCCAGAACATGGACGACTGTGTGGAACTCGCGCCCGCCCTGTCGAATCTCGCTTGGGATTCTCTGGAGTCGGGCGACAGGCAAAAAGCCCTAGAGTATCTGAATCAGGCACTCGCGCTGCAACAAGGTCTCGGCGACCTGCCGGGACAGGCCACCACGCTCAACAATTTGGGATTCGTCTATCACTCGCTCGGCGACAGGGCGCGCGCTCTCTCGTATCTCCGGCAGGCATTGACGCTGTTCCGCGAGTTGGAAGACAAACAGGGCGAGGGCGACGCTGCCGCCAATTTGATGTACGCGCTCAGAGGCGGCGGCCAGTTCAATGCGGCGATCTTTTTCGGCAAGCGCGCCATCAACGCGTATCAGGAAGTGAGGGCGAGCTTGCCCGCGCAGGACTTATTGGCGCAGCGCAGTTTCATCAAGTTGAAAGAGGTCACGTATCGCGAGTTGGCCGATCTGCTCGTCACGCGCGGACGCCTCTTGGAAGCGCAGCAAGTGGTCGGCATGCTCAAGGAGCAAGAGTATTACGACTTCGTGCGGCGCAGTGGCGAAGACACGAGCGGCGCGCAGAAGAAAGCCACACTCACGCCCGCCGAGAACAGCGCGGAGACGAGCCACGAATTGCTCGCGGGGCAGTTGGCCTTGCGCGGCCGCGAGCGCGGCATCCTGATCTCGAAGCAGGGACGCACGCCCGAAGAGGAGAAGCGTTTGGCGGCCTTGGAGTCGGACTTGCAAGCGTCGGGGCAAGTCTTCCAGAAGTTCCTCGACACGCTCGGCGACGAACTGGGCAACACCAAACAGGCGGCGCGCGTTGACCAACTGCGCGACTCGCAAGCCTTGATGGACGACCTGCGCGAACTCGGTTCGGGCGCGGTCGCGCTCTACACCATCGTGGGTGCGGAAAAGTATCGCGTGATTCTGATCACGCCTGACGTGCAGCAGGCCGCCGAGTACACGATCAAGGCCGCCGACCTCGAGCGGAAAGTTCTGGCCTTCCGCGAAGCGTTGCAGAACCCGCGACAAGACCCGCGCCCGTTGGCCTCGGAGTTGTACAAAATTCTCGTCGCCCCGATTGCCAGAGAGTTGACCGACTCGCAGGCCGAGACGTTGATGTGGTCGCTCGACGGCGCGTTGCGCTACTTGCCTGTGGCCGCGCTCTACGACGGCGAACACTACATGGTCGAACGCTTCCGCAACACGGTCTTCACCCCGGCGAGCAACAGTCGCCTGAAAGATCAGCCGAGCGCGAAATGGGGCGGCCTCGGCCTCGGCGTGTCTAAAGCGC
This sequence comes from Pyrinomonadaceae bacterium, assembly GCA_035940695.1. Taxonomy (GTDB): domain Bacteria; phylum Acidobacteriota; class Blastocatellia; order Pyrinomonadales; family Pyrinomonadaceae; genus JAIVJZ01. Next base: position 148,711 of record DASZEQ010000021.1, read on the forward strand.
AGTCGGGGTTCAGCGCGCTGCCGGGCGTGCCGGAGGAGTTGCACGGCATCATCAACGAGGGAGAGGATGCGACCGGCAGCAGCAACAACAACAGCGGCGGCGGCGCGCTCACCGGGCGACTGTTTTTGGACGACGCCTTCACGGAAGAAAATTTTCGCACCGCGCTCAGGCAGCGTTTTCCGGTCGTCCACATCGCCAGCCACTTCGCCGTGCAACCGGGCAACGAAACCGACTCCTTCCTGTTGCTCGGTGACGGCGAACGTCTGCCGCTCTCGAAGATCAAGAGCGCGGTGAACATGTTCGGCGGCGTGGAACTACTGACGCTCTCCGCCTGCGACACGGCGACGGGCGGAACGGGCGCGGACGGCAAAGAGGTGGAAAGTTTCGCCGTGCTCGCGCAGCGACAGGGCGCGAAGGCGGTGTTGGCGAGCCTGTGGCCGGTGGCCGATGCGAGCACCAAACAACTCATGCAGAGTTTCTATCGCATCCGTAACGCGAACCCCGGCATGCTCAAGGCCGAAGCCCTCAGGCGGGCGCAGGTGTCGCTGCTGCGCGGTGAGGCGGGCGAACTTGTCGGCGGCATCGAACGTCGCGGGCTGCTCACGAATAATGCGTCGCAACGCGGCGTCGAGGGCGGCGCGTCGGCGGCGGGTAGCGGCAAGACCAATTTCGCGCACCCTTTCTTCTGGGCGCCGTTCATCCTCATCGGCAACTGGCGTTGAACGTACGTTGATTGAAGAAACTTAAAAGCCGCGTTCAGTCCGACGGACTGAACGCGGCTTTCGCCGTTCGATTAGGTTGACACGTTCGAGCTAATCGCTCGAAGCCTGTTGCTGTTGCGACGCGGCGCGCGGGTCGTAGGGCGTGGCGAGAAAGCCCTTGGCAACCGTCTGCGCGTTGTCGTAGTTGATGCCCGTCTCGACTGCCTTGTTGTACTCGGACGTGGCGCGGGCGCGGTCGCCCTTGGCGTCGTAGGCGTTGCCGCGTTTGATGTGCGCCCAGACTTCGATCCACGAAGGCTTGAGGTTGCCGTTCAAGGCGGCGTCGAAATTATCGAGCGCGGGGTCGTAGTTGCGCTGTTCGAGATAGATCAGGCCGAGATTGTAGTAGACCCACGAATTCGACTTGTCGAGTTTGAGCGCTTCTTCGAGTTGCCGCTGCGCTTCGGCGTACTGGCCTTCGCGGTAGAGTTCGATGCCGCGACGGGCGACCACCGAGATGCGCAGGTCTTCCGAGAGACGCAGAATTTTGTTGTTCGGATCAACTATCACTTCGAGCGGCGCGCCCTGCGACTCGAAATCGAAATCCTCACTCTTCTCGTCGATGCGGACGGTGGTGATCTGGTTCTGGCTGTCGCCCTCCGCGCGCAGCATCACTTCGACGGGCATGCGTAAGCCTTCAAAGTTTTGCCGCACCGTGCCGCGCGCGCGAAACTTGTTGGTGCGCGTGCGGATGATCTGGTAATCGACGGTGAATTCGGGGACGCCCGTGCCTTCCACCCAACGCGCGAAGAAGTAGCGCATGTTCGTGCCCATCTCTTTCGAGGCGAGCCGCTCGAAGTCGTCAATCGAGACGCTCTTGCCGCGATACTGCTCGAAGAGAGAGCGCAACAAGGCGTCGAACTTCTCTTTGCCGATTGTCTCGCGCAGCATCCTGAAGACCATCGCGCCCTTGTAGAAGACGATTGACTGGTACTGCGGCGAGGTGTCGTCGAGTTGCGAGGGCGCGCGCAAAATCGAGGCCGACTGCTCGAACATCAAAGCGCGCTCCTGCATGTCGCGCTGCGTCGCGTCGAGTTGCGCGCCCGTCAGGGTCGATTCGCGCAGGGCGAACGCGCTCCACTCGGCGAGACCTTGCGAGAGCCACGCGTCGTCGAAAGATTTCAGGGCGACGGTGAAGCCCCACCACTGGTAAGCGGCTTCGCGCTGCAAGCGTTCCTCTTTGGCCGGACGCGCCTGATCGAAGAAACTGGCCGACAGAAATTGCATGCCCGGCGCGGCGTAAGCTTCCAAACTCTCGTCGTCAATTTGCGCGATGGTGTAGCGCGTGCCGAAGGCGGGCGTACCGTATTGCTTCGTGTAGAACTGCAACGCCTGTCCGAACACTTCGCCGAAACGCTCGACGCGCGCTTCATTCCCCGGCTGCACGAAGAACTGCAACTCGTAACCGCCGATGCGCAAGTTGCGCGTCACGTAGCGGCCGGCGGCGATGTTGCCGATGAGCGCGGGCTGGCGGTGGACGAAGCGGTAACGCGTCGTGCCCGCCGCGCCGGGCGTCTGCGTCGGCGGCTCGTCGCTCGAACCGGCTACCTGAAATCCTGTGGGGACGATAACGGTGATGTCCGAGGTGGCGCGGTCGGCCGCGTAGTCGTGGAAGGGAAACCAGCGCGCGGCGTACATCAAATAAGAGCCTTCGTTGCCGACATAGGCGAGGCGGCGCGTCACGAGCGGCCCGCCCTCGGCCGTGACGAGCGCGCCCGACCAGCGGAAGCGCAACGTGACGGGCGTGTTCGCCTGCACCACTTCGCCGAGGTCAACGCGCACGTTCGGGCCGATGGATTCCAAGCCCGCGGGGTCTTGCACGAAGTTCGCCAGAGGCTTGCCGTTGCGCTCGATGCTCTCGACTTTGAGCGCGCCGTTCAGTTCGAAGACGACCGAGCGCGTGGTGTCGAGCGGCGTAAAAGTCACGTCGGCGTTGGCGCGCAGGATGTGCTCGGCGGGACGAAGTTCGGCCTCGATGCGATAGTTGGTCACGTCGAAACGCGAGCCGCCGCGCTGCTGCGCGGAGACGTCGGAGGCGAACAGAAGCGCGGCGAAGATCGTGAAGACGAGCGCGGCGGCGGCGGTGGCGGAAAAACGCGATAGGGAGTTTGACATAGAATCTTTCTCTGGACGGACGGCTCTTAAAATTTAACTTTGCCTGTAATTATACATGCCGCCATCCCGAAAGCCGGCGATTTCCCGGCCGCCGATTTACAGACATCTCTGTGCTGAAAACCTTCTCGACGCAATATTCTTCGGCGCGGCAAGCTTTTAGATGTGGGGCGGGCGTGCAGAAGTTGGCTGCGCGGGTGCGGAATAAAAGCGCGCGCTGCGGCCTCTTTTTCCCTGTGTTTCGGGCGAATCAGAGGCGTCCGGGCGACTTCACATCGCCGCCACGCATGGCGCTTATTTCGTGCTCAACTTGACAGCGAGCGGAACGCGCGTTCATGCTCTCGCTCCGGCAATCAAATCTGACACGGGCGAGGACTTCTAAGCGCGACCTGTGACCCGGCGGCGGGGCGAGAGCGTCGCAGTCGAAACTGTCATGGAATACACAGACCCGGCCATCCGCCTGACGCTGCTGCCGCGCGACACCAACCCGCAGGGCACGATCTTCGGCGGCATCATTTTAAGTTACATAGACATCGCGGGCGCGGTCGAAGCGCACCGACGCACGCAGATCGAGCGGTTCGTCACGGTGGCGATGCGCGAAGTCATCTTTCACCAGCCCGTCTTCGTCGGCGACCTCGTGAGTTTCTACGCCAGCACCGTCCGCGTCGGCACAACCTCGATCACCATTCGTGTCGTCGTCGAAGCCGAACGCTACGGCGGCACTTCGGAGCGCATCAAGGTGACGGAGGCCGAAGTGGTCTACGTCGCCGTTGACGCCAACCGGCGCAAGATGAAGATCAACCGCGACTTCATCAAAGGCGACACGTCCGGCATCGAACAACACGAAACTTCCTGAATTCGTTTGTTCCACAAATTGCGACTCAGGCTGAGGCGTCGCGCGACGAGGAGCGCAAACGTCAGTTGAGACGCGCTTGCAAGCGGCGGAGGGCTTTGGTGGCCTGCGCGAAGTCGGGGGCTTGCCGGAGGGCGAGGCCGTAGTGACGGGCTGCGAGCAGCAGGTGGCCGCGCTGCTCGTAGACGCGTCCCAGATTGAAATGCGGGAAGGCATAAGACTCGTAGCGCGGCGCTTCGAGCGCGCGTTTGAACCAGCGCACGCAGTTGTAGAGATCGCCTTTGGCGATGAGGTAGCTGCCGATGTCGTTGTAGGGGTTGCCGAAAGTGGGGTCAACGCGGATGGCCGCGAGACAAGCATCAATCGCCTCGTCGTAACGTTGCTCGAAACTGTAGACCCAGCCGAGAAAAGTGTGCGCTTCGGCGGTCGGGTAAACTTCGATTGAACGGCGATACAACTCGATGGCCTCGCCGTAAGCCGACGCCTGCTGCGCCTCGTAAGCGCGCCGGAACAACTCCACGGCCTCGCGCCGCGCCTCACCGGAAATGTCCTCTTCGTCAAACATAAGGAATGCCGTGAATCGTGAATCGTGAATCGTGAATAGAAAGAAACCGGCTTTCCTCTATTTACGATTGACGATTCACGATTCACGCTCTTCTCACTTGTCACTCCGCTGGATGCGCCCATCGACGACCGGGGCGATCTCGCCCGCGGCGGTGACGGTGTTCATGAGCATGGCCGGTTCGACCTGCGCCTCTTCGGGCTTGAGCAGGAGGCGCGCGTCCTTGAACATCGTGTAGCCGTCGCCGCCGCCGAGCACGTAGGTGTTGACGGCGAGCGTATAGGTCTTCGCGGGGTCGAGCGGCGCACCGCCGACCGTGACGCTCGTAACACGCGCGCCGGGTGCGAGCCGCCCGTCGTAGGTGAAGCGCAGACCTGAGACCTGCGGGAACAAACCGGCCTCCTTTTCCTCGCGGACGCGGCTGACGCCGTGTTCGAGCGCGGCGCGCAGGGTCGCACCCGTCACTTCAATTTTCACAATCGGGTTCTCGAACGGGAGGATCGAAAGCACGTCGCGTTTCGTCAAAGCGCCGGGGCCATAGGTGGTGTTCGAGCGGATCGAGCCGCCGTTCAGGATCGCCACGTCCGCGCCCGCGTACTTGCGGTAAGCGTCGGCGATAAATGAGCCGAGGTTCGTTTCGCGCGAGCGGTTCGTTTCCTGTCGCGCGTCGAGTTCGACCGTGGTGCGGCCGACGGGCAGATCGAGTTCCGCAGACAACTTCTTCTCATATTCTCCGATCACGGCGGCGGCCTGCGGGTCGTCTGCAACCGCGTCCGTCACGGGGATGATCTCCCAGTCGATGCTTTCCAGCGCGCCCCCGCGACGATAGATGTTGAGGTCTATGCGGCCGAGGTTGCGCGCGTCCGAACCCATCTTGAAGATCGGCGTGCGCCCCGCGAGGGATTGCAGCACGGTGTGTTCGTGGCCGCCGATGATCACGTCGATGTCCGGGGCGCAGCGGGCGAGCCGCTTGTCGTGCTCGATGGTCAGGTGCGTAATGGCGACGATGGTACGCACGCCGCGCGCGCGCAGTTGCTTCGTCATCTTACGCGCCGTCCCGCACGGGTCGTGAAATTCCACGTCCGCGCCCGGCGAAGACGACTGCTTCGTATCCGTCGTGAGCAGCCCGAACAACCCGACACTCACGCCGCCGAAATCGCGCACGACGAAGGGCGGCATGTCGCCGAAGAGTTTGCCCGTTTTGCGGTCGAAGACGTTTGAGCCGAGCCAGATGAATTTCGATTCGCGCATGCGCTCGCGCAAGACGGCGTCGCCGAAGTCGAACTCGTGATTGCCGAGCGCGGCGTAGTCGAGTCCGGTTGCGTTCCAAGCGGCGATCATCTGGCGGCCTTTGAAGATGTTCGAGGCGACCGACGGGCCGAGCGTGTCGCCCGCCAGCAGATAGAGGGTGTGCGGCGATTCCTCCGCGATTTTTTTCCTGAGCGTGGCGATGCGCGCCAGCCCGCCGCGACGGCCGCGATCCACCGGCGAAATCTGGTACACGTCGTTGACTTGCAGAAGCGTCACGCGGACGGTTTCGCCCGCCGCCGCACCTTGCGCCGCGCCCGTTTGCGCGAAGGTTGAGACGGCGGCGACAAACGCGAAAACGAGTGCGAGCGCGGCGCGGTGGCCGCGTCGCCGCCGGAGGGACGAGGGACGGAAAAATTGCATAAGTTAAGGTGATCTACTCCTCGAAAGTTGAACGGGATTTCGGGCGCTTAAAATTTTCTCTCGCGCCAATGCGCGGCAGAGCGCGCGCGTGTCTGCCTCTGATGCCGGACGGCAAAGAGCAGTTAGGTTGCGCCGGAGCGTCTGAATTATACTCGCCGCGCACGAGCCGCGCCACACACGGCAAATTTCGTTTGTGGTTCAGTTTGAAGGGTGTGAATTAGAGCGAGGTGTCGCGCTTGTCCTCAAGCAGACGCTTAACGGTATCGATAAGATTGGAAGCGTCGGGTTTGACGAGGTAGGCGTTCGCGCCCGCGAGCATGCCCGCATCGAGGTCTGTCTGGCGGGCGCGACCGGAGAAGATGATGATCGGAGTGTCTTTATCAAGTTCTCGAATCTGTTCGCACAGCGATAGACCCGGAACGCCCGGCATCTGGCCGTCGAGGATGTAGAGGCTGAACTTCTCGCTCTCTATTTTCCGTAACGCTTCTTCGACACTGGGTGCGCTGACCGCTTCCAGAGCGGAAAAGTTCAGCATGGTCGTGAGCAACTCGCGGGTGCTCTCGTCGTCATCCACGCAGAGAATACGTTTGATTGGCATCGAGGTTTGCTTTCTCGGGCATGTTGAAATTGGTAAAACTAACGCCCCCGGTGAGGATGTCGGGGATTGTACGCCATGTGTCTTGAAGCACCAACTTATTTAAACGACAAACTGATCCGTCGAGCGATTTTCGCGCGCCGTATCCTGACACGCTGAAAAGTTCACCCGAAGCGAAGGCGATCATCCGTCAACATTATCTTAGAACTAACTCCATGCAGCCATCGAAGATTCTACAAGTCAAACTAGCAGGCGACGACGCGCCCGGCGTTCCTCCTGCCGACGCCACCGCCTTTTGCGTCTTCACGGATGAGCCGCGCCTGCCTCTCGGCGCGGCTCTCGAAGACGCGCCGCGCCGCACGATTGAGGATTTATTGCGCGCGGGAGAGTTCAAGGGAGAGGCGGGCGATGCCGTCATCATCCACACACGGGACGCCACGGCGATGCCGCACGGAGCGCGGCGCGTGCTGCTCGTCGGTCTCGGCGGTCACGAGGATTTCAGCCCGTCGGCGTTGCGCCGCGCGGCAGGCGTCGCCGTGCGTCGTGCGCGCGAGGCGCGCGTCAAACATCTACAACTCATGCTGCCCGATGTGTTGGAGAGCAACGCATCGGAACTCGTGCGCGTCGCTGCCGAAGGCGCGCACCTCGGTTTCTACGAGAACGACTTTTATCAACGGCACGACGAAGACGATCAATCCACGCTCGAACACTTCACCATCGCCGCACGCGCCCGCGACGAACACTTTCTCCGCGTCGCGCTGGAACGCGCGCGCATCGTTGCCGAAGCGACGAACTGGGCGCGCTCGCTGACGGACGAACCCGGCGGGAGTTTGCCGCCGCGAGAATTTGCGCGCCGCGCCGCAGAGATGGCCGCGGAGTCCGGCCTGACGGTCGAGACGCTCGAAGCGAGCGAGATACGCGAGCGCGGCATGGGAGGCTTGTGGGGCGTCGGGCAAGGTTCGGACGAGCCGCCCGCGCTCATCGTCGTGCGCTACGAGCCGGAAGGCGCGAGCGCGGCGGACGAGTTGTGGGCGTTCGTCGGCAAGGGCATCACGTTCGACACGGGCGGCATCTCGATTAAACCGGCGCAGGGGATGGAGGAGATGAAGTCGGACATGGCGGGCGGCGCGGCCGCGCTCGGCGCGTTGCGCGCCATCGCGGAGTTGAAGTTGAAACGGCGCGTCGTGGCCGTCGTCCCCACCGCCGAAAACATGCCGTCGGGACGCGCGCTCAAACCCGGCGACATCGTGCGCACGCTCGCAGGCCACACCATCGAAGTCGTGGACACGGACGCCGAAGGCCGACTCGTGCTCGTTGACGGCATCGCCTACGCGCGCTCGCTCGGCGCGTCGCGCATCGTCGATCTCGCCACGCTGACCGGCTCGATCATCGTCGCCCTCGGCGACCACCGCACCGGACTCTTCTCGAACGACGACGAGTGGGCGACGCGCGTTGCCGCCGCCGCCACGCGCGCGGGCGAACCCGCGTGGCGCATGCCCGCGAGCGACGACTACAAGAAGAAGATCGAGAGTCCCATCGCCGATTTCAAGAACTACGGCGGACGCCCCGATGCCACTGCCGCCGCGCTGCTTCTCAGCAAGTTTGCCGCCGATACCCCGTGGGTACATCTCGACATCGCCGCCACTTCATGGCACGAAGAACCGCAACCGCACGCGCCCGCCGGGGCGACCGGCACGGGCGTGCGTACACTGGTCGAACTCGTTGACGGTTAGCTTGAAAATGAGTGTTTGATGTGGTTCGACGGTGGTCGAAAGCCTTTTATGTTGTCTCAAGAAACGATTTTCCTGACAGGCTTTCCCGGCTTCATCGCCGCGCGTTTGATCAAGGAGTTGGCGCGCGGCGGCGCACGGTTTTTGTTGCTGGTGCAACCTGCGCTCGCGGTGCGGGCGCGCGCGGAGATTGTGCATCTGGCGAGGGAGACGGGCGCGGGCGCAGAGCGTTTTCAGATCGTAGAGGGCGACATCACGCGCGCGCGTCTGGGGATGAGCGAGGCGGAATTTGAACGGGCGCGGGCGGAGACGACCGTGCTCTTTCATCTGGCCGCGATCTACGATCTGGGCGTGCGGCGCGAACTGGCGATGCGTGTCAACGTGGAAGGCACGCGCCGTGTCAACGAGTTTGCGCGCGGGTGCGCGCGGCTCGGCCGTTATCATTACGTCTCGACCTGCTACGTTGCGGGACTACGCACGGGCTTGATCCGCGAGGACGAGTTGGAGCACGCGGCGGGCTTTCGTAATTTTTACGAAGAGACGAAGTATCTGGCCGAGTTGGAAGTCGAACAATTGAAACGCGAATTGCCGGTGACGATTCATCGCCCGGCCGTCGTGTGCGGCGATTCGCAGACGGGCGAGACGGCGAAGTACGACGGCATCTATTACCTGATCAAATACCTTCGCATGTGGCCTCAGCTTTTGTCGCTGGCGAACATCGGCAACGCGGACGTGCGCCTGAACATCGTGCCGGTTGATTTCGTGGTCGCAGCGATGGCGGCGTTAGCAAGTGACGAACGCGCCGCGGGCGCGACGGTGCAACTGGCAGACCCGCAACCGCTCACGACCGGCGAACTCTTTGAAACGATCTCGCACGCGCTCGCGGGGCGCGGTTCGCGCATCCGGCTGCCGAAGCCGCTCGTGCGCGCAACGCTCGGGCTGCCGCTCTCGGAGAAGTTGACGAAACTCCCACACGTCGGCGTGCCCTATTTCTTTCTCGAACAGACTTACGACACGACCCGCGCCGCCGCGTTGCTCGCGCCGCACGGCGTCGCCTGCCCGCCCTTTCCCACATACGTCCACGCCCTCATAGATTTCGTCGCACGTCACCCGCAACTGTAGACGCGACTGCGGACGAAGACCTTTCTGCGTTTGACCGCGCAGGCGTCCTGCGCTACAAAGTCGGGCATGAGTGACACAACGACCGTCGGCCGGAAAGAGATTTCCGGCGCGTGAGACAAGTCTTGCGGGGGCGGGCGCAAAACAGTTAGCAGGTGGCGGGCGGTAAACGGCGAGCGGTGAGAGGGCGCGCTTCCACCCTGTGGCTGTTTACTATTTACCGGAGGAGAATTTTTATGTCGAAGACGGGGACGCCGATGCCTTCTTTGGAAGGGGCGACGGAGTGGTTTAACGCGACGGGCGCGCGCGCCGCCGAAGAGGCGAAGGGACACCCCACGCTCGTCTACTTCTGGTCTGCCGGTTGCGACATCTGTATAGAGAACATCGCGCGCGTGGCCGTCTGGCGCGACACCTACGAGGGATTGCGCGTCATCGCCATCCACACGCCGGGCGACGAGAACGACACCGACACCGAGCAGGTGCGCGAGGCCGTCGCGCTCCACAACATCACAGAGCCGTGCGCCGTGGACAACGAACACAAACTGCGCGAGGCGTTTCAACAAGAGCGCGGCGACCTGCCCGCCTATTACCTCTACGACGGCGAAGGCAAGCTCAGCAGTTACGCGTCGGGCGAGAGCGGCCTGAGCACAATCGAGGCTGCGCTCGAAGGCATGCTCGCCGCTCACAAAGGCGGCGAGGCCGCTTCCTAGACGGGCGCGTGTAGTTGCGCGCTCTCTCAAACCTGCGAGCACCTTTTGACTAAACAAAAGCGGGCGATCCCGGTTGGGGTCGCCCGCTTCCATTTCGGCTGCGTCAAAATCCGTCTAGAAGAGAGCCGAGAGTTGACCGTAGATGAACTTCAGGATGAGTCCGAGGATAATGAGAGAGCCGACGAGCAATGCGAGCAGCGCGAGCATGACGAGGCCGACGAAAAGCCAGTCGCTCTTGCGGCCGGAGTGTGCGTCTTCGGCCGAAACCGTCGCGCGGCGGCGCAGCAGTTCGACGTTGCGCTGGTTCGATTTCCACGCCATGTCGAAGATGTCGCCGATGATGGGGATCGCGCCGAAGAGGTAGTCCACGCCGATGTTGACTCCCATGCGCAGCAACGTCACTTTGGAGACGCGATAGCGCACGCCCGCCGCGAGGATGTAGAACCCCGTCAGCGTCGAGACGGTGTCGCCGACGCCGGGGACGAGGCCGATGATGGCATCGAGGCCGAACCGCCAGCCCGTGCCGGGGATGCGAAACAGCCCGTCCATCCAGCGGCTCAATTGGTCGAGGCTCTGTTCGATCTCGACCTGCGTGTGACGCCGTGCGGGCGTAAGCGTACCGGATTTTTCCCTCGCCGCCGCTTGTTTCATTTCCATCATCCCGGATTCTCCTCCGTGCCGCAAAAATCCGCGCCCGTCCGCGAAACCGGCGGGCTTGAACTTAGATGCGGCGCGCAGCCCTGTTTGACAAATTAATCTGAACTGCGGCCATCATACGAGAAGCGCGCGGCCGGAGAAAGAGTCGAGGCGTAAGATAAGTTGCTCCGGCGGCGGCGCGCACGCTCTTTCAAAAGCATCGCGCGACAGCCCGGCGCATACCCTCCGCGCCGCGCGCGTATTTCTAACGTGGGCGCGACGGAGTGTGAGAAAATCCCACGGGTTAAAGAGACGTCGAGATCGTTCGGGAGCGCGCCGCTTGATCGGGTTGTCCGGCAACGCGCCGGAGCTTGTAGTCGTTCGCCCCGCGCATAGAGCCACGCGTGAAGTTGCGCCGAGTGTCTATCATTGGATCACGCATCAACTAAACGGGAGATTGGGTTCGGCCGCCTCCTGCGCGCCCGGCGGGGCGACATCATGGCGGCCGCCGTCGTGCTCGCCTTCTTCGCCCTCTTCTTCGGCTGGATCATCTTCGGCGGCACATTCATCGTCGGCGGCGACGCCTTCGTCGAGACGCACCCGCTGCGCGCGGTCTTCTGGAACGGCGTCGCGCGCGGCGAGCTACAACTTTGGACGCCGCACATATTTTCCGGCTACCCTCTGCTCTCCATCGCGCAACTCGCCGTCGGCTACCCTTTGACGTGGGGCTATCTTTTCCTGCCGTCACATGTGGCCGAAGAGATTTACGTCCTCGCGCCCTTCGTGCTCGCGCCAATCTTCACTTACGCCTACGCGCGCGAGATCAACTTGAGCCGGACGGCGTCTCTTCTGGCCGGTCTATCGTTCGCTTACGGCGGGATGATGACCATTGCCAACGGCGTCATCGGCATGCCGACCAACGGGCTGATGTGGCTGCCGCTCTTGCTCGTCGCGCTCGAACGCGCGCGGCGCGACGGCGACAGCAGCAGCAGCGGCGAATTTCTGCGCCCGCTCGTCTATGCCACGCTCGCCTTCAGCATGTCGGTGCTCAACGGGCACGGGCAGAGTTTCGTCTACGTGGGCGCGCTCGCCGCCGCTTACGCGGCGTTCCTTTCGTTCGGGGTGCGCGTGGGCGCGGAGGGGCGGCATGGGAATGGACGGCGGCGTCGGCTGATGCGCCTCCTGCGCCCGCTCGCGGTCTGCCTCGGCGCGTTCGCGCTGTCGGCGGGCGTGGCCGCGTTCCAGATTCTTGAGACGATGCGCGCCGTGCGTCGCAGCGTTCGCAGCGCGCTCTCGTACGAAACTTTCGCGGAAGGCTCTTTCACGCTCCGGCAGGCCGCGCTCTCCTTCGTCTCGCCGCTCTACAACTTCATAGACGTGACAACCTACGTCTCGCCGCTCGTGTTCCTGCTGGCGTTGTTAGCCGTGGCGACGGCTGTAGCGTCAACGCGGCATCGCGGTCTGGGGCGCGACGACGCTACAGCCGTCGACGCCGCGCGCGTCTATTTCTGGTTCGGCGTCGCGCTCATCTCCTTCGCGCTCATGCTGGGGTCGAACACGCCGCTCTACCGCGTCGCTTATCACGTGCCGCTGCTCAACAAATTCCGCGTGCCCTCGCGCCACGCGTTCGAGTGGACGTTCGCCCTCAGCATCCTCGGCGCGTGCGGCTGGGACAGCGCGGCGCGCCTGTTCGCATCGCACAGGGCGCCGCGCGGGCGCGCGACGTTCTTCCTAGCCATGACGCTCGCGCTCGCGGCCACGCTTGCGGGCGCATACTGGTTCAGGTCGGCTGCGCCCACGCTCGATACGCAGGGGATGACGAAACTGACGACGCTCGCAGAGGCGCACTACGTCGCTTTGAAAGCGACGTTCAGCGCGCTCGTCCTGTTGCTCTTTTGGTGTGCGTGGCGTGTGGCGGGCGACTCGCGGCGCAAGGGCTTGCTGCTTTGCGTCGTGCTGCTCGTGAGTTTCGTCGAGCCGTACATTCTCGTGCATCGGTGGTGGTCGCATTTCGTCAAACCCGCCGGACGCTTCGCACGCGTCGCGCCCGTCACGCGCTACCTCCAACAGTTTCCGCCCGCCGAGGGGCGCGTCTACACGCGCGTCTCTCTCTACCTCGACGAGTTTCTGGGAGACGCGCCCTTCGACGCGCAGAACCGCACCGCGCTCTACGGCCTGCACAACGTTGCGGGCTACGACCCGCTCATCCTCGAACGCTACAGCCGCGCGCTCGGCAACGTCAATTTCGACGGCGTTACCGCGCGCACAGGATCGCCGGACAACCCGGCCTTGCTCTCCGACCGTTCGCACGTTCTCGATCTCTTGAACACGCGCCACCTCGTCACCTTCGCGAATCTCGCCACCGTGCTGCACCGCCCGCCCGATTCAATCGCCGCGCCGGACGTGCTGCTGGCCTCCGGGCGTTGGTCTGTGGCGCGTCTGGAAGGAAACGTCGTGGTGCTCGATAACGCGCGCACGCTGCCGCGCGCGTGGCTCGCGGCGGAGGCCGAAGCGGTTGACGGCGAAGAAGCTCTGCGACGCATACAGGGCGACGGCGCGAAGACGTTCGACCCGCGCCGCACCGCGCTGCTCGAAGTCGCGCCGTCTGAATTGCCCGCGCTCCCCGGCGGCGAACTCGGCGCAGAGAGCGGGGCGGCCGTCGTCTCTTACGCGGCCGACCGCATCTCGATTGAGACGAGAGCCGATAAGCCTTCGGTGCTCGTCGTCAGCGAGATTTTCTATCCCGGTTGGGAAGCGACCGTGGACGGCCAGCCCGCGCCGCTTAGGCTCACGGATTACCTCTTGCGCGGCGTGTACGTCGAGGCTGGTTCGCACCGCGTCGAGATGCGCTATCGCTCGCCCGCCCTCAGATACGGCGCGCTCATCTCTCTGTCCACACTGTTGCTGCTCTGCGTGCTGGGCGTGTTATCCGTCAGACTCAAACGCGCGGGCGCGGCGGTCAAGCAGAGTTAAAGCGGCGGGTTATTCCGGTTCGCGGAAGAGATAGATCGAATCGCCGAAGACTGCTTCGGGAGCGCGGTGACGGTAGGCGTCGAAGTAGTTGACGCGCTCGGCTTCGGTGAGTTGGCGTCCGCGCACGGACATGCCCGGCGGCACGGTCGAACCGTTGAGGAAACTCGCGCCGATGGCGACGTAGCGCGTCGGCGGCAATTCGACGGCCGACGGCCTGATCAAATTTAAGTTTTCGATGCCGTAGCAGGGAAGCATGTGGTCGGCCGCGAGCGCGGCGGCGCGCACGCGCGTCTCGCCCCGCGCGCGCAGGTATCCGGCCAGCGCGCGCACGTCGTCGCCCCACTCCACGTTTGAGTCCGACAGGTAATGCCAGTGCGGTTGCCCCGCCGCGAGTTGGTTCATGTAGGGCATGTGATCGGGATAAGCGCGCACGGCCTCGACGCACGCCCAAGCCAAGAGCGCGAGCGCGATGATGCGACCGGCGCGTCGGTGTTCCTTGAGTAATTGATCGAGCAGCGCGCCGCCCGTGATGAACAGCAGCATGTAGGCCGGGAGGTAATACCTGACGCCGATGTCGATGCGGCTGAGCAGCACGAAGCCCGTGTAGACGGCGAAGGGGACAATGGCGACGAGGAACGGTCGCTCGCGTCGCCGCACGGCGCGGTATGCGCCCCACGCGACCGAGGCGAGCGAGAGGAGCAGGAAGGGCAGCGTCGTCTTCAACGCGAACGCGACCGGGTAGTAGTACCACCAGCCGGTGTCGCTGTACATGCCGAGGAGCGAAGCGGGATGGCCGCGCTCGTTGTGCGCGATCTGCCAGAAGATGCCGAGCACGAAGTCGAGGGGCAGCACGCGCGAGAGCGTGCGCGCGGCGTTCAACATCAAGTTGGGATTTGCGGGGAAGGTTGAAGCGATCCACTGCGCGTCCGTGTCGAGCAGCGGGCTGTGGTTGAAAAGATACGCCGCGTTGACGAGGCAGAGAACTGTGAGCGCGACGAGCGCGGCGTGCGCGGCGACCGTCAACACACGCCCGCGCGCTTCCCTCTGCGCGCGCCACAGCAGCACGGCGAAAACCGCCGCGACCACGGGTGCGACCAGCAGCATCGAGAACTTGGCGAGGATCGCCAGAGCGGCCGCCGCGCCGATCCACACTGCGCGCCGCCACGTCGGCGCGAGAAGCGCGTAGCGATAGACCGCGCGGCAGAGCAGCAGATAACCGAAGGCCGCCGCGATGTCCGTCTGCACGACGCGCCCGTGCGCGAGCACCGTCGGCTCTATGGAAAAGAGCGCGACGGCGAGCAGGGCGGCACGCGCGCCGAACAGTTCACGCGCGAAGACGAAGACGAGCACGCCGAGCGCGAGCGTGAGCGCGATCAACGGCAGGCGCGCGATGAAGGAGACGCGCCCGACCGCCGCGTGATTGTCTTCCCACAGACGCCCCACGCGCGTCGCCATCTGCGCGATTGTGCGCGGCGGCGCGCCGCCCTCGGCGGGCAGCATTTTGAGCGGCGGCGCAAAGAGCCTGAGCGGCAGCCCGGCCAGCAGTTTCACGAGCGGCGGGTGTTCGTGGACAAGTTGCGTGTCGCCGCTCTGGACGTAGGCGTAGGCCGCCGGGATGAGCACGATCTCGTCCGTCGTGATGCTCTTCTGCGAGATGACCGTGACGAGGTTGACCGCCATCACGACAAGCAGCAGAGCGCACAGCGTCTCGTTCAAACGACCGGCCAAACGACCGACCAGATGACCGACCGGACGACCGGTTAATGACCGCCGGGTTGAGACGCGGGCGAGGCGGCGACGAGAACGCGACGCCTCGCCCGCGTCGCCCGCAGCCGCATCACCCGCTTCGTTGGTCGAGTCGTCCATTCCGGCTTGCCGTTCACACGCAAACATCAACCACGCCTGAGAGAGTTCAGACGGATGAGAAAAACTTTCCTGATGAACCCGAAAATGTCGGCCGCGCCGAGCTTCGATTCGCCGTAGAGACGGTTGGTGAAGTGGATGGGAATTTCCGACACGCGCGCGCCGCTCTGCACCGCCTCGTAGAGCAAATTCATGATGAAGATGTAGCCTGTGTCGTCCATCTGTTCGAGGTCAACTTCGCGGAGCACCCCGGCGCGGATGGCGCGATAACCGCTCGTGCAGTCGTGCACGCCGTCGAGTCCGGCGATGTGCCGCGCGAAGATGTTGCCCCACTTGCTGATCGCCTTCCGCAAGCGCGACCAGTTTTCCGGCACTGAACCGCCGGGCACGTATCTTGAACCGACGACGAAGTCGCACGTTCGCACTTCGCTCGCGAGGCGCGGCAGGTCGCAGGGGTCGTGCGAGAAATCCGCGTCCATCTGAAAGACGATGTCGGCGCGCAGGGCGTCCAGCGCGTGCATGATGCCGCGCTTGTAGGCCGTGCCCAGCCCACGCTTCGCCCCGCTCAACAGGTACACGCCGTCGCGTGTCTGCGCGTACTCCCGGACGGCCTCGCCCGTGCCGTCCGGCGACAGGTCATCAACCACTAAAATCGAGAGCTTAAATTCTTCGAGTTGCGCCCGCTGGCCGAGTATGGCGTCCAACAATTTTTCGATGTTCCCGCGCTCGTTGTACGTCGGCAGCACGATCACCCCATGAACGGATTCGCTTGTCTGCGCTTCTCTTTCGGGCACTGTTGGTCGAGTTTCCTGTTTCCGCAAGGGGCGAGTTGATGTGTGCTAACGAATGCGCGTCATCTGTCGCCAGAAGAAGCGGCCGAGGCGCGAAAAGGCGTTGCGGTTGTTTGCGCCGGTGATTTCGGGCGTGAGTCCGAGCGCGACGGCGAGTTGCGGGTTGGGCGGCGCAACGTCTTCGTCGCCGTGACGTTCGGAGAGCCAGCGGTCGAAAGTGCGCGTGACGGCACGACGCGCGGTGACGGGCGACTCGGCGACGAACGCGCCGCGCAAATCGTCGAGTTCGGCGATCTCGTAGCGGTTGGCCTCGGCGTAGCGGCGCAGCGCGGTGAAGACCCGTTCCTCGCCGAGCAGTTTGACGAGTGCGTCGTACATGAGCGCGCCCTTCGCGGAGACGATGGCGGCATACTGGAACGAGTTGCGGAAATCGCGCGCCGGGCGCAGGGCGGGCATGTCTTCGCCGCCGAAGGTGCGATAGATTTCGTAGACGCCGCGCAGTTGATCTTCGCGCGCGGCCTCGGCGCGAATCGCGCCGTGCGCCTCTCGATAGTAGACGAGCGCAGACCAGTGTGCGAGGGCTTCGTCGAGCACGGGCGCGCGCTCCGGCGAGTTGCCGACGAGCATGCCCCACCACTGGTGCGCCAGCATGTGCGCGGTGGCAAATTCCAGACTGTCTTCGACCGATTGACGCTGTTCGCGCACGAGTTCGGGCAGGTTGCGGACGGCGGGCGAGTCGAAATCTACGTAGAACGCGCTGGCGATGACGCTCAGGTTGGCGAACTCCGCGCTGCCGAGTCCGGCGACGAGGGGCGCTTCCGCCACGCTCACGCTCTGGACGGGCAGCGCGCCGTAACGCGCCGTAAAGACGCGCACGGCCTCGGCCGCCGTGTCGAGCACGCGCCGCCCGATCTTCTCGTGCTCCGCCGTCCAGATGGAACGCACGCGCACGCCGCCCACGCTTCTTTCGCCCGATTGCAAACCGCGCCCCGCGAGGATGGCGAAGTTACGCAAATTCTCTCCGGCGAAAGTGCGCGCACCCGTGTTCGCGCCACCCCCGGCCGCCGCCACGCCTGCGCGCACGGCTTCGGCGGAAGTGAACAAGGCGACATCGGCGGGCGCGTCAATCGTCACTTCGTAGTCGGCCACCTCCGTGTGCAGAGTGTCGCCGACGGTCGGGCGCACCTCGCGCTGCCACTCGTCGCCGTCGTGCACGGCGATCACAGGGTAGGACGCGCCGAGCACCATCACGCCGCGCGCGCGGAAGTTGGTGTCGCGTGCGCGGCGCATCTCGCGCGTGTCGCGCAACGCCGCGCCGAGTTGTTGAATGACGTGCGAGGGGAGGCTCGTCTCGTCGGGGTCGATTTCGGGGACGCTGCCCGCGAAGGCGATCTCGATGTCGGCGGTCGCTCCCGGCGCGACGGGTTCGCGCAAGTTGACGCGCAGGAGCGTCGCCTGCTCGTCGAGCGCGTGGGCGAGCGGAATTTGCGTCCCGGCGTGGCGCACGCTCTTGATCTCGATGCGCGGTTCGTCCGCGGCGGCGGCGGCCGTCTCTTCCTTTGTCGCCGGGGCGGAGCGCGGTGCATCGTTGTTGCCGTTGGCGTTGCTGCGCAGGTTCGCATAGAGGTGGAAATAGACGACGGAGGCGGGGCGGTCGTCGTCGTTGACCCAGCGCACGCGCTCGGTCGCCGTGAAAGAGCGCGCGTCGAAGTCGAGCGCGAAATTGATCCGGTAGAGGGTTCGAGGCGAAGCCGCGTTCTTCTGTGACGGAGAGGAAGATGCAACGCCCGACTGGGCAACTACGGAAGCGTCGAACAAATTCAGTAGCGACAGCAGGAGAACGGTAAGCAGTAATCTTACCGTCGCGCGCCGGCCGAGTTGGCTGCTGGTTGGCATCAGTTTCGAGTGGTTTTCCGGGCGCGCGCAATCGTGTTCTGATGGCCGAGGAAATCAGGATTCTTCAACAGCATCCCTGCAATCCGGCCAACCGTAAGATCGGCAATTGTGCATTGATCGGCCAGAGCGACAATCGCTTTATCAATCGCATGCTCTCTCAACGTTTGAGAGTGTTTTTCAAAGTCCAGTTGAGCGAGACACACCAAACCCATCACCCTCAGAATCGGATTTTCATCCTTCAGCAACTTCTGAAACTCGGCCTCGTTGCCATACCGCAAGAGTTCGACGGAGAGCTTGAAAAATTCTCCGGGCGGAGACCATCCGGGCGTCCGGCTGGAAACCTGTCTGACCGTCCTCAATTTCCAGACAATACTTCTTAACTCATAACGCCGGTCGGGTGTGCGAAAGGGTTGATTGCGATCAACCGTCTGGCCGTGAGCCTGAACACAGCCTCCGAGCAAGATCGCGGCGGCGATGACGAAGAACAAACAAGTTTGCCGGCGCATCTCTCGTTGCCTTTCGTTCATTTGCGCCGCGTCTCGGCGACGTTGATGCTGCGGATACGGTCGCCGCGCGCGATGCGGTCAACGATCTCCATGCCTTCGACGACGCGCGCAAAGACCGTGTAGCCGCCGTCGAGATGCGGCTGTGGCGAGTGCGTGACGAACCACTGCGAGCCGCCCGTGTCTTTGCCGGACAGAGCCATGCCGACCGCGCCGCGATTGTACGGCACTTCGTTGATCTCGCAGCGAATCTGGTAGCCGGGGCCGCCGTTGCCGTCGCCGCGCGGGTCGCCGCCCTGTATGACGAAGTTCGGCACGACGCGGTGAAAGGCGATGTTGTTGAAGTAGCCGCGCCGCGCGAGTTCGACGAAGTTGTCAACCGTGAGCGGCGCGGCGTCGGGCAAGAGTTCCAACTTGAACGCGCCCTTGTCCGTGTTGACGGTGGCGACGACGCGTGCGCTCCGGCGCGCGAGCGCGCGACGATAATCGCCGATCCGGTTGCGCGTGGCGACCGTTTCGATGCGCCCGTCTTCCGCGCTCGCCGCGTCGGGCTGCGCGGATTGGAGGATGGCGGCGGCGCGGCGGCGGAGCAGGTAGTCGGGCGAGTCGAGCGCGGTTCTGATGGCGGCCAGCGCGGTCTCGGATTTTTGCGCGGCGAGCGCGTCGAGGATGGCGAGCGCGGCGTCGTTCATCTCGTCGCGTTGGAGCGCGATGGGCAGCGCGGCGGCGAGCGCGGCGGCAGTCTCCGGGTCGGGCGGCAATTCGCCGAGTTGACCGGCGGCCGTGGCGCGCACGATCACGTCGGGCGCGGCCAGTTGCCCGCGCATGACGATGGCGCGGTCGGGCGGTTTGAAGGCGGCGATGGCCGTCAGCACGTCGGGCACGGCGAGCGCGGGCGTCGTCGCTTCTCCGAGCATCGTGCGTAAGGCCAACTGCGCGTCGGCTTGCACGGAGACCACGCTGTTGCCCGCACGCTCGCTCGACACAGCGGCGATCTCGCCCAAGCCCTGCGCGACGGCCGCGTAAGCCTGCCAAGAGACGCGACTGTCGGGCGCGCGGAAGGCGAGTTGGTGAAACGGGCGTTCGCGCAGGTATTGATTGGGCGCGATGCGTGCAAACGCGATCTCGGCTTCCGGCGCGCTCCACATTTCGGCCTCGCGAAACGCGCGGACAAAGGCGAGCGCGCGTTCGTTCGCGCTGCCTGCGAGCACGCGGCTCAAACCGTTGACGAGTTCGTAGAGTTCGTTCAACTCGGCGGGGCGCGCCGTCTGGTTCACGGTCTTCGCCGCGCGGTAGGCGTTCAACAGGGTCTCGCCGCGTTTGATGAGCGGTTCGGCGGCGCGCGAATCGCGCAGAGTGCCGAGCGAGCGGAGCGCGCTGACGCGCACGCGTTCGTCTCTATCGTTCAAGGCGCGTTCGAGAAGAAGATCAAACGCGCCTTTGTCTTCCGCCGCGCCGAGCGCGCGTGCGGCGTTGGCGCGCACGACCGCGTCCGTGTCCGACGCGAGCAACTTACGCAGTTGATCGTTGGCGTTCTTGGCGCGCAGGCGCGTGAGCGTGTTGGCGGCGTCGGCGCGCAGGCGCGCGTCGGTCGAATCCAGAAAGAGCGCGACGACGCGCTCCGCGCCTTCGGGACGCGCGCGCAAAACGGCCGTCAGCCCAAGCAGCGCGACTTCACGATTCGCCGCGATCCGCCCGCGCGCTTCGAGTTCGATGAGCAATGCCCGCCCGATCTGTTTGACGCGCGCCTCGTCCGTCTTCGGCATGGCCGCCGCGATCTTGCCGAGGGCTTCCACCGCGCGTGCGCGCACGCCCACAGTCTCGGCCACGCTCGACGGAGTTTTGCGTTCGACCACGTTCAACAACCCTTCGGCCGCCGCGCCCGCTTCCGTCTCGCCGAGCGCGAAGGCCGCCGCCGCGCGTACGCCCGCGTCCTTGTCCGACAAGAGCAACGATAGGAGTTGCGGGACGGCGCGCGCGTCGCCGATGCGTCCCGCGCCGAGCGCGGCGCGTGCGCGCACGCTCGCGTTCACGTCCGAGAGCAACGCGCCGAGGTCTGTCATGTCCCAACGCCTCTCGTCTTCGGCGCGCACGATACGCAGCAGAGTTTCTTCGGGGACAACCTGCGCCCGCCGTGCGGGGAGGCGTCGCGCGGGCGTTGCGCGCTTCGCCTGCGCGAAGACCGGCGCAGACGCCGAAAGGAAACAGAGCATCAACGCCGCCATGCAGGCGAACGCGCCGCTCCGCTGCATGGCGGCGAGACGCAATACTTTTTCCATGTGAGCTATTGGTCGCATGAGTTTTTAAATTAACTTTCGGAAGAAGCCCGTTCCAACGGTCAATCTCTCTGGATCAGCACCGGAGAAACTTTATGTATGTATCGGGGAGGCGCGCCGTTTCTGTCAAGTCGGAAGGAGGGAGAACAAGGGATGAGGCGAAGGGATGAGAGGTGAATGAAGAGAAGCATTCAATCTTTCGCGCGCTTTATTTCATCCCTCATCCTTCACGCTTCCGTTTCGTCATCTGTCTGAAATTTGCTGCGGCGCGTTCGTCGCTTCGGAGTCTCTTTCAAAATCGCCGTGCGCCTTTTACCGCATCTATATCATTTACCTCATGCTGGCATCGGGTTTGCTTCGAGACACGTTTGGATAATTCAAGTATCGATAGGGAGGATGCCGGATGAGGAGAAAATATTTGATCGTCGCGCTCGTCGCCTTGTTGCTTCAGTCGTTCACGGGGCTGCGCGTCGTGGCCGCCGCGAAGACGCAAGGGGAGAACGAGGCGCAGTTGTTGGAACAGGTGAAAGTTAAAGTTGCGCGGCTCGGTGTCGGCGAAAAGGCGCGCGTGACGGTCAAGTTCAAAGACGGGACGAAGCTGAAAGGCTACATCTCACAAGCGAAGGATTCCGAGTTCGTCGTGCGTGATCGCAAGACCGATGCGCCGAGCGTCGTGCTCTATCGAGATGTCGCGCGGATCGATAGCAATCGCGGGCACTCGACGGCCAGAAACGTCGCCATCGGCACGGTGATAGGAGTCGGTTCGGTCTTAACCGTACTCGCCGTTTTGATCTCCACGCTCGACTAAACAGCGCGACGACCCGGCAACCGCACGGCGATAGGCGGGCAGGCCGCCCGACGCCTTATATCCCGCCCGCCCGATTCAGCCGACGCGTTCGATCTCGACGAGCGCGTCGTAGAAGGTTGCGCCCCCGCCCATATCGGTCAGGGTTTGCGAAGTCAACTGGTTGATGTTCGTGTTGCCCGGCGAGAGTTTGTTCCACCAGACCGAAGGCGAAACGACGACGCCGGGGCGGGCGCGCGTCGTGACGACCGCCGTTAGTTCGCACGAGCCGCGTTCGTTCGAGAGACGCACGGGGTCGCCGTCCGCGATGCGACGCGCGGCGGCGTCCGTAGGGTTGATCTCGACGAAGGGACGTTTCTCCTGCCGCAGGTGCTTGGGGAGATTCGCGAAACTCGAATTGAGAAAGGCGTGCGCCGCGGGGCTGATGAGCGCGAGCGGGAAACGGCGCGCGAGTTCCGGTGCGCTTTGATGCGATTCGCGCGGCGGGATGAATTCGGGCACGGCGGGCAAGCCTTGCAGTTCGAGTCCGGCGCTGAACAGTTCACACTTGCCCGACGCGGTCGGGAAATTTCCTGCGGCGAAGGGCGCGTAAGTCTCCGGCAGGTTCAGGCGCATCCAGCCGCGTTCGCGCAAGGCTTCGAGCGTGATGCCTGCGAGCGCGGGGTGGTCGAGGTCAATCGCCTGCCGCGCAAGCTCTTCGTCGGAATCCTTGAAGCACTCCTCCGCGAATCCCAGACGCGCGGCGAGCAGGCGAAACACTTCCGTGTTCGGCTTCGACTCGTGGAGCGGCGCGATGGCGCGTTCGTTAATCGTGAGATAGAGATGGCCGTAAGCCTTGTGCAGATCGAAGTGCTCAAGCTGCGTGGTCGCGGGCAGAACGATATCCGCGTAGTCGCAGGTGTCGGTCATAAACTGCTCGTGCACGACCGTGAACAGATCATCACGCTTCAGCCCCGCGAGCACCTTCGCCTGTTCGGGCGCGACCGCCGCCGGGTTGGAGTTGTAGACGTAGAGCGCGCGGACGGGCGGGTCGTTCACTTCGGTTAAGGCGTCGCCGAGTTGCGACATGTTGAGTGTGCGCGGCGGGGGCGATGGCATCAGGTCGGGGCGTTTGAGCGCGTGGTGATTGACGGGAAACGTGCTGCTCGTCGAGAGAAGCGCGCCGCCCGCCGCGTCGCGCCACGCGCCCGTGACGGCCGGCAGGCACGCGACGGTGCGTACGGCCATGCCGCCGCCCGCGTGCCGCTGCATGCCGTAGTTGAGACGGATGACGGCCGGGCGCGTCGTCGCATACTCGCGCGCGAGCCGCACGATCTGATCGGTCGTCAGCCCGCAGATTTCCGCGACGCGCTCCGGCGCGTATTCGCGCGCACGCGCCTTCAACTCCTCTGCGCCGACGGTGTGCCGTTCGAGATAGTCTCTGTCCTCCAACCCTTCCGCGAAGATGACGTGCATGAGGCCGAGCGCGAGCGCGGCGTCTGTGCCGGGCAGGAGCGCGATGTGCTCGTCGCACTGGTCGGCGGTGCGCGTGCGGCGCGGGTCAATGCCGATGACGCGTGCGCCCTTGTGCTTCGCTTCGAGGATGAACGGCCAGAGGTGAACGTTGCTCGTGATGGTGTTCGTGCCCCAGAGAATGATGAGGCGCGCGTCGGCAAAGCGTTCGGGTTCTGTGCCGATGCGTGCGCCGATGGTCGCATCGTATCCGGCCGAACCGGCCGAGGCGCAGATCGTGCGTTCGAGGATGGTCGCGCCGAGACGGTGGAAGAAACGCCTGTCCATCGATTCGGATTGGACGAAGCCCATCGTGCCGCAATAACTGTAGGGCATGATCGTCTCCGCGCCTTCCGCAGATTCCGCGAGCGTGCGGAAACGCCCGGCGACCTCGTCGAGCGCCTCGTCCCAACTGATCGCCTCGAAGCGGCCTTCGCCCTTCGCGCCCGTGCGCCTGAGAGGCGTCTGTATGCGGTCGGGGCTGTGCGTGCGCTGTTCGTAGTTGGCGACTTTGGTGCAGAGCGTTCCGCGCGTGAAGGGATGCGCAGGGTCGCCCGCGACGCGCACGGCGCGACCGTCTTCCACCGTGACGAGCATCGCGCACGTGTCGGGGCAATCGTGCGGGCAGGCCGCACGGACTATTTTGCGTTCCGGTTCGTTAATCATGCCGCTCAATTGTATCTATCCGCCGAATACCTCTATAATTTACCCGATGGCAATTATGGCACAAATTTCAGAACAGAGCGTGCTCGACGCGCTACGCAAAATCGTTGACCCAGACCTCCACAAAGACATCGTCACGCTCGGATTCATTAAGGATTTACGAATCGACGGCGGCGAGGTTTCGTTCCGCATCGTCCTGACGACTCCGGCCTGCCCGGTCAAGGAAGAGATGCAGACGGCGGCCGAGCAGCACGTCGGCGCGCTCGCGGGCGTCACACGCGTCCGCGTGACGATGGACGCGGAAGTGCCCAAAGGCCGAGGGCTGGGCGAGAAGGTGACCGTGCCGGGCGTGCGCAACATCATCGCGGTCTCTTCGGGCAAGGGCGGCGTCGGCAAGTCAACTGTGGCCGTGAACATCGCGGTCGCGCTGGCGCGCGACGGCGCGCGCGTCGGCTTGATGGACGCAGACGTCTACGGGCCAAACGCGCCTTTGATGCTCGGCGTGAGCGACGCCAAGCCGGAGGTGGCGGGCAATAAGCTCGTGCCGGTCAAAGCGCACGGACTCTCGATGATGTCCATGGCGATCTTGAAGCCGGGCGACGAGCCGATGATCTTTCGCGGCCCGATCCTGCACGGCCTCGTCCGGCAATTCCTGCAAGACGTGCTCTGGGGCGAACTCGATTACCTGATCGTCGACATGCCGCCGGGCACGGGCGACGTGCAACTGTCGCTCGCCCAACTCGTGCCCGTGCAGGGCGCGGTGTTAGTTACGACGCCGCAGGAGGTGGCCGTGGCCGACGTGCGCCGCGCTTTGAGAATGTTTGAGACGGTGGCCGTGCCCGTGCTCGGCATCGTCGAGAACATGAGTTACTTCGTCGCGCCGGATACGGGCGCGCGCTACAACATTTTCGGCGAGGGCGGCGGCCGGAAGTTGGCCGAAGCCTACGGCGTGCCGTTCCTCGGCGCAGTGCCGATGGGGTTGGACGTGCGCGAGGGCGGCGATACGGGCATACCCATCGTCCTCAGCCACCCTTCGTCGCCGCAGGCCGAAGCCTTCCGGCACGTGGCGGAAGAAGTGGCGCGGCAGGTCTCGATTGAGGCGATGAAACCGGAACTCAAAGTGGTGGTGACGCAGGCGCAGTAGCAAACGGCGGTCGCCGGTTGCCCGTGGTCGGTTGCCGTTACTTGTGGCGGGTGGTCAAGACGGGTAATATTGAGGGCGTCGTTACCCGGAAACAACTGACAACGAGCAACGGGCAACGGACATCTAACTGACGGTTAACAACCGCATACTGAATTAACGGGTCATAATTTAAGGAGAGAGAAACATGTCAACAGCAACGATGCCGACCGTGACGCTCAACGTGACGGAGAATGCGGCCACCGAGATTAAGAAGTTTATGTCGAGCGAAGAAGGCTTGCCGGAGACGGCGGGCTTGCGCGTGCGCGTCGTTCCGGGCGGCTGCTCCGGCTTCCAGTACAGCCTGAACATCGAAGAGGAGTCGAAGCCGGGCGACCACATTCAGGACGCGCACGGCGTGCGTCTCTTCGTGGACATGTTCAGCATGCAGTATTTGAACGGCGTCGAGATCGATTACGTCAACGGCGTGATGGGTTCGGGCTTCACGTTCAAGAACCCGAACGCGACCGGCGGCTGCGGCTGCGGGTCTTCGTTCACCGCGTAAGCTGAGTCCGGGCGTTCTCGACAATTTCAAGACGCGGCAACGGATAGGTGCGAAAGCGCGCTCGGCCGCCCTCTCGAACGGGGGCGGTCAGGCGCGCTTTCGCATGTTCCCGTACCGCGTCTTTCTGTTTTGGTGTAAACTCTCGCCCATCCGAAGCGTTCACCAAAATCTCATCATAGGAGTCTAGAAGATGCCCGTAATCCAAGCCGAGACCGCGACCGGCACACAAGAAATTGACGCGGAGGCGGGGCGCAAACTCGTCCTCGTCCTCGAAGACGCCGGAATCGACATCTTGCACCGCTGCGGCGGCAACGCCAAATGCACCACCTGCCGCGTCGAAGTGCTGGCGGGCGACCCCGGCGAGATCGGCGAAGCGGAGCGAACGCGTCTTGCCGTCGAGACGGGGCTGGCCGAAAACGTCCGCCTCTCCTGTCAGGTGCGCGTGCAGGACGACCTCAAAGTGCGCGTTCTGCGTCAGGCCAGCGTCGATAACCTCGCGCCGGGCAGCCGCCCCACGGAAGATTAGAGGTTAGAGAACAGAGGTTAGAGGTTAGAGGTTAGTTAAAACAAATCTCTTTAACTGACCTCTGACCTCTAACCTCTAAAATCCATTGCGGCACGCCCCGCTTGATGCTACTCTCTCGCGCGTAACACCTGAAAGCCACACCATCATCAGAAAGACAAATACGGAGGTCATATGCTGATCGAGTCATCCGTTCATCTCCCCTTCGGTTTCGCGATGCTGCAAGAGATTTTCCACGCGCCGGGCGGAGAGTCGCTTGCGCGCGTCCTGCTGCGTTGGAGTCACTTCGTCGCCGGGATCACATGGATCGGGCTGTTGTACTTTTTCAACCTCGTCAACGTCCCCTTCCAGAAGGCGCTCGACGCCGACACCAAGAAGAAGGTTAATCCAGATTTGCTGACGCGCTCGCTCTGGTACTTCCGTTGGGGCGCGGTCGTCACAGTCCTCGTCGGCCTGATGTACTACGCGATGTACATCCTCAAGGGCGATGTGGTGAACGCCAACGCGAACGGCGGGAACGCCAACACGTGGCTCATCTTGATCGTCTGGTTGATCCTCGCCGTCGCCACCTTCGCCATCGAGTTCTTCATCATCACGCGCGTGCCCGCTTTGACGAAGGACGGGAAGGTGCTCGGCGGCGTCGTCGCCATCCTCGTGATCCTGATGTCAATCATCATCGTCTACTATCTGAACTCCGCCCTCAGCACGCCCGGCGGCGACAGCTACGCGAGCAACAAGACGCTCTCCATCGGCATCGGCGGCGCGCTCGGCATGATCATGCTCCTCAACGTCTGGGGCATCATCTGGCCTTCGCAGAAACGCATCATCGCCGGAACTGCCGGGACAGGCCCGGCCGCGCCGCCCGAACTCGCGCGCCGCGCCTTCCTCGCCTCGCGCGTCAACGCATGGCTTTCGCTTCCGCTGCTTTTCTTCATGGCGACATCGCACGGCGATTACGTCATCTTCGGCAAGTAGCTTTAGCATAGTGGCGAGTGACAAAGTGACGGGCGACAGGTAAGAAAAGCGAACCGCTTTTACCTGTCGCCCGTCACTTTGTCACTCGCCACTGTTTCTCCGCATCCTCTCCACTCAATCGTCACACACCGGCGTACTGGCGGGTATAGACTGTCGGGCGTAGAATCACTGCAATCATTTGAACGGAAGTGAGGAGCGAATGAGATGATCTCGAACAATTCCTACAAGCCCAAACAATTTGACCTGAGCGGGCTGAACGGCATCTCCGACAAGACTCTGGAGTTGCACTTCAAACTTTACGAGGGCTACGTCAAAGAGACGAACAATTTGACGGAGCGCATCGCGAAGTTTCTCGAAGACGGCAAAGTCGATCAGGACGAGATGCCCGCCTATTCGGAACTGACCCGCCGCCTCGGCTTCGAGTACAACGGCATGGTCTTGCACGAATACTACTTCGGCAACATGCGGCGGCAAGGCACGGGCGACCCGGCCAGAGGCTCGAATTTCATCAAAGCGGCGGAAGAGAGTTTCGGCAGCTACGATATTTGGAAGGCCGATTTCGTCGGCATCGGCAAGATGCGCGGCGTCGGTTGGGCGATGTGTTACCAGAACCCGGCGAACGGCCGCCTGTCGAATCACTGGATCACTCTGCACGAGACGGGCAACGTCTCCGGCTTCGCGCCCGTGCTCGTGATGGACGTGTGGGAGCACGCCTTTCTGCTCGACTACATGCCCGCCGAACGCCCCAAGTACATCGAAGCCTTCTTCTCCAACATCGACTGGAACGCCGTCGAACAACGTCTCACGCCGGACGCTTCGGCGCGCCCCGCCACGGCATAGCCGGAAGGCCGAAGCCTTAAGAGCCGAAGGGGTAAAGGGTCGGGCGGACATCGCGTGGTGTCCGCCCGACCCTTTACCCCTTTCCCCTTTTCTTTCTATACTCTCACCCGCAATCACTCGAACAACTCTGGAGGCACGTCTATGAAACTTCCCACACGTCTCTTTTTGTCCTTCGCGCTCTATAGCCTCGTCACGGTCGCCCTCGTCGCCTCGTCCGCCTGCACGGCCGCCGACAACTCGAACGCCAACACGACCGCCACCACCACCGTCACGCCGCCCCCGGCCGGTTCACCCTCGCCGCTCAACCTGACGGTCACGGAACGCCCGCAGAAGATCAAAGATCAGATGCAGGCGCGCGGCGAGCAGGACGCGGCCGCGCCCGCCCTGCGCTTCGTCGAACCGCGCGACGGCGCGACCCTGTCGGGTTCGACCGTCAACGTCAAACTCGCGCTCGCAGGCGAACTCAAAGGCTACAAGCCCGGCAAAGACCCCGCGACGAACATGGGCAATCACATCCACGTTATTCTCGATAACCAGCCCTACGAAGCCTACTACAACTTGGACGAGCCATTCGAACTACGCAACGTGACGGAAGGCAAGCACACCCTGCGCGTCTTCGCCTCGCGCCCGTGGCACGAGAGCTACAAAAACAACGGCTCGTTCCAGATGGTTACTTTCACCGTCCGGGGCGGCGGAGGCGACGCGTCGAAACCGACGACCACCGCCACCGGCCAGACGATGGCCGACAACAAGAACACAAACGCGAACACGAACGCCGCCAACAAGAACGCCACCAACGCGAACGCCACGAATACGAACGCCGCCAATGCCAACGCCGCGAACACGAACGCCGCCGCGCCGCCCGCGCGCGAGGGCAAAGAGATGGCGTCGAGTCAGGCCGGAGAGATCGACCGTGCGAAGCCGCTCCTGACCTACAGCCGCCCGAAGGGCGACTACAAGGGCGCGGACGCCGACGCGATCATGATCGACTTCTGGCTGACGAACGCCAAGCTGCAAGGCGACGGCGGCGACTACCGCGTGCGCTACACGGTGAACGGCGGCGAACCGAAGTTCATAGACAAGTGGGAGCCGATCTGGCTGACGGGTTGGACTGCGGGGAAACACACCGTCAAAGTCGAACTCGTGGATAAAGACGGCAACGTCGTGGAAAACGGCGGTTACAATTCCACCTCGCGCGATATCAACGTCAGCAAGTAGCCGTTTTCCATAGCGGAACGATGGATGCGGAGCGTTGAACGATTGACGTTGAACCGAAAGCAAGTTGTCTTTACTTCCGCGTTCATCGTTCCAACTTCAACGCTCCGCGTTCTGCGTTCATACTGCGGATAGTTTTTAAATTCTTTCGATGAACTCAATTGACGACAAGGACAAACTCTTCGCCGCGCTCGCCGCCGATGCCGCCGCCTGCCGCCGCTGCGAGTCGATGTGCGGGCGCACGGCCGTCTTGAGCGAGCGCAACGGGAGCGTCGCGGCGCGCGTGATGTTCATCGGCGAAGCGCCGGGGCGGCAGGGCGGCGACCGCACGCGCGTGCCCTTTTCGGGCGACCAGTCGGGTCATAACTTCGGGCGTTACATCGCCTCGATCAATCTCTCGCGCGCCGACATCTTCATCACCAATTCGGTGCTCTGCAACCCGCGTAAAGAGTCGGGCGCGAACCGCAAGCCGAGCGTCCTAGAGTCTCTGAATTGCGCCTCGTTTCTGCAACGGCAGATCGAACTCGTCGCGCCGCGCGTCGTCGTCACGCTCGGAGCGGTCGCGCTTGCCGCCCTCAAACGCATTGAGTATCATCAATTCTCACTCAAAGATTCGGCCGGTCGCGTAGGCGAATGGAACGGGCGTCTGCTCGTGCCGCTGTATCATCCGAGTCCGCAGGTGCTCGCCTCGCACCGGCGCGAGGACGCGCAACTGCAAGACTACGCCGCCGTCGCACGCGCCATCCGGCAGAGCGCGGAGACGGCACGCGCCGGGGCAAGAGAGGCGCACTAGAGATTTTGCCGGGAGAGTTGTTGGAAGAAACATGAACGAGACGGTCGAACAATTGTCGGCTCAACACCTCGCGCTCGCGGAGACGCATCGCAAACACGGCGCGACTTTCACGGAGCGCGACGGCTACATGCTCCCCGCCGCTTACGGCGACGCGCGCGCGGCGGAGTATGAAGCGGTGCGCGGAGGCGACGGCGCGGGACTCGTCGATCTTTCGGCGCGCGGGCGCATCGAGGTCGGCGGCGCGGAGGCGGTGCAGTTCTTGAACGGCCTCATCACGAACGATGTGAAGACGCTCGGCGCGGGCGCGTGGATGCTCGCCGCTTTTCCCAACGTGCAGGGGCGTCTGCTCGCGCACGCGCGCATCGCCCGCCCCGGCGAAGAGGTCTCTTTCCTGATCGACACCGAACCCGCCACGCATGAAAAAGTTTTCCAGACGCTCCAACGCTTCACGCTGGCTGGCGATTTTCGCGTCAGGGACGTGACGGGCGAGACGGCGCAGTTTTCATTACAAGGCGCGCGTGCGGGCGCGATCATCGAGTCGGTGCTTGGCGGCGCGTTCACGCCGGAGACCGCGCGGCAACAGCAGAGCGCGGCGCACGTCTCTTGGCGCGAGACGGGAGAGCAAATTGTCGTCCTGCACGCCACGCACACGGGCGAGGACGGCTACGATCTCGTCTGCGCGTCGGACACTGTGGCGGCGGATTTGTGGGAGGCATTGACGAAGGCGGGCGCGCGCCCCGTAGGCTTTGACGCTTTCGATGTATTGCGCGTCGAGGCGGGCGAGCCGCGCCACGGCGTCGACGTGACCGACACGAACGTCGTGCTCGAAGCGGGGCAGGACGAAGCCGTCAGCTACACGAAGGGCTGCTACATCGGCCAAGAGATCATCGCGCGCATACACTGGCGCGGCCACGTCGCCAAGCGGCTCGCCGGACTCGTCCTCGAAGACGAACGCGAACCCGGCGCGGACGCGAAAGTCAGGGCATCGGACGGCAAAGAGATCGGCCGCATCACCTCTCAAGTCTTCTCGCCGCGACTCGCGCGCCGCATCGCACTTGCGATCCTCAAGTACGATTACCTGCAACCGGATACGCAGGTCTCGGTCGTTGCGGGCGAAGCGGAACTCGCCGCGCGCGTCGTGGAGTTACCGTTCGTGCGCGGCAGTTGGTACGCCGCGGCGTCCGACGCGGGCGCGTCCGGCGTCGCGACGGGGGAGACGACAACGTGAGCGAGCAGCCACCCGCAGAAGACGCCGACTCTCCGGCCGCCGCAGAAGATGTTGCTGCTGCTGCCGCCGCCGCCGACGCGCCGCGCGATCTGGACTTCGCGCAAGCGCGCCTCGCCTATTCGATCATCCAGTCGCTTCTCGAACACACCGCCGTCGTGAGCGACCTCGTCGCACTCATGGCGCAGGTCATCGACGAAGACACCACGCGCGCCCTCACGCAGACGCCCAACTGGACTGCCTACCTCGAAAGCCGCCGCCGCATGGAACGCACACGTGCCGACGTGGAGAAGTTCGCCGAAATCATGAAGCGACTCGACGAGGGCGACTAGAACCTTGCGCCGTGCGAATCGCGCGCGTGGCGGCAATATCAAAAAAGCGACGGTTGGTTTTCGAGGTCGGCCGGAGAGGTAACGGGCTGGCCGAGAAGGCGTCTGAGTTTGTTGGCCGAGGCGGGGGCGTGGCCTTCGTAG
This sequence comes from Pyrinomonadaceae bacterium, assembly GCA_035940695.1. GTDB lineage: Bacteria > Acidobacteriota > Blastocatellia > Pyrinomonadales > Pyrinomonadaceae > JAIVJZ01. The sequence continues at coordinate 180,450 of DASZEQ010000021.1, forward strand.
TAGTTGCTGAAATAGGCGAGGACGCGCGGGACGCGTGCGCAGAGGCGTGTGACGGCTTCGTGCCAGAGCCGTAGATTAGCATCCTCGGGGCGTTGGATGCGGTCGAAGCGTGTGATGTCGCGCGCGCCCATAAAGCGTATGTAGGCGAAGTCGGCGTTGATCTGTTCGACGGTGCGAAAAAGGATGCGGCGCGCGATCCACTCGCCTTCGACGAGCGTGACGGGAACGCGGTGCGAAGCGAGCACGCCCATCGTCTCGTCCGTGATCCAACTCGCGTGGCGGAACTCGACGGTGAAGGGGATGTCGCGGGGCAGGCGCGGGAGGAAGGTTTCGAGGGCGCGCTGGTTTTCGGGCGTGGCTTCAAACTGCGGGGGCAGTTGGATGAGGACGGCGGCGAGTTTGTCATGCAGGAGTCGCGCGTGGTCGCAGAACTCCGCGAGAATGTCGCTGCTGCCTTTGCGGAGTCCAAACTCGTGTGTGATCTGTTGGGGGAGTTTGAGGGCGAAGGTGAAGCGCGGCGGCGTGCGTTTGTGCCAGCCGTCCACGGTGGCGGCCGAAGGGACGGCGTAGAAGGTGGAATCAATTTCGACGGTGTCGAAAGCGCGCGTGTAGAGGTCGAGCATCGCGGCGGGGCGCGTGCCGCGCGGGTAGAAGACGGTCTCGTCAGAGGCAGGGCCGGTCACCCAGTCCTCGTAGTTCCAGCCCTGACAGCCGATGTGCGCGCAGGAAGCAAGGGATGAAGCGCGCGAGTTTGTTGTTTTGTGGTTCGTCATGTGCGGAATAAATTAACCACAAAGAGGGGAAGCCGCAAAGGGTCGAAGGCGGTGGTCTCCGGGTTCGAGAGAAATTTTCACACTTCGCACACGATGAGTTGAATGATGCCGAGGGCGTGCGGCTCGACGCTGATGATGCGAAGCCCTGCGCGGCGCGCTTCGTCGGCCGTGCGGCGGTTGAAGTGGTCTTCGCAGAGGCGCACGGTGAGACGGCTGATGAGGTCGAAGACGGGGGCGAGCAGGCCGGGCGGTCGGACGTGTTCGAGAAGCGCGACGCGACCGCCCGCGCGCACGACGCGACGTAGTTCCGCGAACGCCTTTGGCGGTGAGGCGACGGAGCAGAAGACGAGGGTGGCGAAGGCCGCGTCGAAGGTGTCGTCAGCGAAGGGCAACGCTTCCGCGTTTGTCTGGACGAGACGGACGCCTGCGGGGCGCGGCTTCGTTTGCGCGCGACGGAGCATCTCGCGGCTCGGTTCGGTGGCCGCGCCGTGCGCGCCGGGCGGGTAGTGTGGAAAGTTAAGACCTGTACCCGCGCCGATTTCAAGAAGGCGAATGCCGCCATCGCCGTCGTCGGCGCGGACGCCGTCGCCTTCGTTGCGTAACGCGCGGAGCGTGGCGGCGCGCAAGCGCGTGAGGATGAGACGTTCGAGCGGTCGCAGAGCGCGTTCGTAGTGCGGCGCGAAGGCGTCGTAGATCGGCGGCTTGGAGGGCGGCGTTGTTCCAGTCGTCAAGAGTTTGTTACCAGCGGGATTCCTTCCGGCATCGTTTCAGCGACGCGCCTCAACGTCCGCGTCGTTCTGCATAAAATTGAATCTGCATAAAATTGAATAGGCTGTTCAAAAATATGGATAACGCGTGCGGCGCGCAGTCGTGATTAGTTAGATAATGCACGTTAATGCGCGCCCGCCGCGCGCGGGCATACTGCTTGCCTAACAATATCGCGTTAGACGCGCCTGCAACGGGGCTAATCGCCCGACTGTTAAAAGTAACAGAAGAATTTACGCCGCGAACCCCCCGGAAAAACTTCAAGCCTCGCTGAAGTTTTTCCGTCGAGCGGCGACACTGGTTGTTCAGACGCCGGTGGCCTTCGGTCTCCGTCGTTGCCGCGACGGCGCGAGGCCAGTTTAACCCAACCTATCAATAGCTTCTCCGTAACCTTACCTAAAAGGAGTAAAGAAATGTCGAGAGTCGTCAGACAGTTTCTTGTGATGCTCACCCTGCTGCTGAGCGTGGCCGTGTCCGCGTCGGCGCAAACCACGGGGTCGATTTCGGGCATCGTTCAAGACGAGAAAGAGGCCGCGTTGCCCAATGCCACCGTGACGGCGCGCAACATCGAAACCAATCTTTCCCGCACCGCTCAAACTAACGATGAGGGTCGCTACAACTTCGCCAACCTGCCTGTCGGCGCATATGAGATCACGGTCGAGGCGTCAAACTTCACGAAGTATGTCCAGTCCGGCATCACGCTCTCGCTGAATCAGGCGGCGGTCGTTGACGTGACGATGAAGCCGGGCGCGTTGACCGAAGTGGTCACCGTGACGGAGAACGCCGCGCTGCTCAATACCTCGACCGCCGAAGTGAGCACGCGCTTCGACACGCGGCGCGTCTCGGAACTGCCGCTCGCGCCGAACCGCAACGTCTACAACGTCGCCTTGAGCGCGCCGGGCGTGAGCCAGTTGGGTTCGGGGCAGACCGGCTTCGCCAGCGGCGTCAGCTATTCGTCGAACGGCGGTCGCCTGCGCTCAAACAATTTTATGATCGACGGGCAGGACATCAACGACCCGAGCATTTCGGGCGGCCAGCAGGCTATCAATAACCCGGATGTCGTGCAGGAAGTGCGTCTCATCACCAACCAGTTTCTCGCCGAGTACGGGCGCAACTCCGGGTCGGTCTTGAATATCATCACGAAAGCCGGAACGAACGATTACCACGGCACGGCCTTCTGGTTCTACAACGGCAACGCCCTGAACGCGTGCAGCAATCTGAACAAGACCGCCGGTTTTTGCAGGCCGGAGGGGACGACGCTCGCCGCCGGACAGTCATACAAACGTCCCTTCCGCATCGAGAATCAGATCGGCTTCACCATCGGCGGCCCGCTTCACCTGCCGCGCTTCGGCGAGGGCGGCCCCACGCACTTCTCCGGGCGCGACCGCACGTTCTTCTTCGGCTCATACCAGCGTTGGAGCGACCGTCAACTCGGTTCCGGCTTCACGCTCGTCGGTGCGCCGACCGAGGCGGGACGGCAAGTGCTTCAAGCCGCCGCGGGCAACCGCCCGCAGGTTGCCGCGCTGCTCAAATTTCTCCCCGCCGCGCAGACGACGGGCGGCCCCACACGCACCTTCACCATCGGCGGCCAAACCTTTAGCGTGCCGACGGGAAATCTCACCGGCTCGGCCTCGAACTTTCTGGACGACCATCAAGCGTCGTTTCGCGTCGATCATCGCGTCAACGCGGCCAACAACCTGAGCGTCCGTTACCTCTACAACGATCAGGACACGGGCGGCGGCGGCCAAGTGACGCCCGCCGGGCTGACCACGAAGAACGTCTTCCGTTCGCAGGCCGCCAACGTCTCGCTGGTCTCGGTGATTACGCCCAACCTCGTCAACGAGGTGCGCGCGGCGTGGTCGCGCCTTGCGACGACGACCGCCTCGGACGACGCGAGTTCGGAGTCTATTCCTTCCATCGAAATTAACGAACTCGGATTGCAGGGCTTCAACGCCGCCAACAATCGCACGGCCATCGGGCTGGCGGTGAATCTGCCGCAGTTCCGCAACAACAACACGTATCAGGTGCAGGATAATTTGTCTTGGTCGAAGGGCAACCACGCGATGAAGTTCGGCGCGGATATTCACCGCACGCAGGTCAAGAGCTTCTTCGTCCCGACCATCCGTGGACTCCTGCGCTATTCGACGCTGCAAAACTTCGTCAACGACGTGGCCGACCTCGGCGCGCAGGTCAACCGCCCGCTCCCCGGCGGTCAGGAGATTCAGTATTATTACTACTACGATCAGTATTATTACGGGCAGGATCAGTGGAAGATTCGCCCGAACTTCACGCTGACCTACGGGCTGCGCTACGAGCTTCCCGGCAACAACTTCGACGACCTCGTGCCCATCAACAACCGGATCGTCGCCGCCAACGGCAACGACGAGCGTTTCCGCTTCACGCCCGTCCCCGGCGCAGACAAGAACAACCTCCAGCCGCGCCTCGGATTCAACTACAACCCGCGCACCGACGGCGACGGCGTGCTCGGCTGGCTCACGGGCGGCGACAAACTCGTCATCCGCGGCGGCTACGCGCGCACGCACGACAGCAACTTCATCAACATCAATCTCAACATCGCGAGCGCGTTTCCGTTCGTCGCGGCCATCAACCTGCCCGCCACCGGAGCGTTCTCGGCTATCCCCACCGCGCAGCCCGCCGGTCTGAACCCCGCGACCTTCGCTCGCACCATCGTCGCCGAAGACTTCCGCGCGCCGGTCTATGATCAGTTCAGTCTGGAAATGCAGCGCGAACTGACGAGCGACCTCGTGCTCAGAGTCGGCTACGTCGGCACGAAAGGGCGCGACCTGTTCCAGACCATCGACGGCAACCCGCGCCAGCCGTCAAATCGCATCTTCGTCTCCGACGCGCGCTTCTCGCAGGCCGACAACGCGACGCTCTTTCCGAACGTCGACCCGGCCACACGCCAGTTGATCGCCGCCGCACGCGCGCCGGGCACGCCGAACAACCCGTGTCGCGTTGACATCATCGACCCGACCAACTGCACGCGCGGCGTCATCCGTCTGCGCGCCAACGGCGGCGAGTCTGACTATCACTCGATGCAGGTCAGTCTCGATAAGCGTCTCTCGCGCGGCTTCAGCGCGGGCGTCCATTACACTTGGAGTTCGTTCATCGATACGGCGTCCGAACTCTTCAACCCTTCGGGCGGCGAGGTGGCCGTCTCGCAAAACTCGTTTGACCGCGATGCCGACCGTGGCCGCTCGACCTACGACCGGCCGCAACGCCTCTCCGGCAACTTCGTCTATGAACTGCCCTTCTTCCGCGAGCAGCAGGGCTTGGCCGGGCACGTGCTCGGCGGCTGGCAGTTCAACGGGTTCTTCACCTTCCAGAGCGGCGCGCCCTTCACGCCCTTGAACGGCGCAGACCCGACGGGCGCGTTGAACGGCATCGACGGCCTCGTCGGTAACGCCATTCGCGCGAACGTGAACCAGAACCTCGACTACGGGAACATGACGGTCGAAGAACTGTTCGCGTTGCGCGGGCCGGTCACGGCTGCGGGCAACAACCTCTTCCGCGCGTTGCAATGCACGGGGCCTCTCGCGCCCGACAGCACTGCGGCGCAACCGAGGTATCTCCCCAGCGCGACCTGCGAGCGTTTCGGCGATGCGGGACGCAACATCCTGCGCGCCGACGGCATCGGCAATCTCGACTTCGGGATCATCAAGAACACGCGCCTCGCCGAGAACGTCCGGCTGCAACTTCGCGCCGACATGTTCAACGCCACGAACACGCGCAACTTCGGCATCCCCAACACCACCGTCAATAGCGGCGCGTTCCTCAACCAGTGGACGACGAACGGCGGCAATCGCCGCATCATCGTCGGCGCGCGGTTGGTCTTCTAACTTCGCTGTGACCGACGCCGCGCGTCGTTCGCGGCGCGCGGCGTCGGTTTTGCAGCGCGCTTTCGGGGGCTGAAGACTCAGTGCTTCAGCCCCTTAACTTTTCCCGCGCCCGGCGTATAATTTGCGCGCGAACCTTTGCCGGAACGCGGCCGGACGGATAACTTTACTTTCGTCCCGGCGTCGGTCGTGTGGCCGGCTCAAGATTCGCAAGGCAGGAGGGAGTGATGAGAACCCTGTTCCTATGGCTCTTGTTTTCATGCGCGGCGAATGCTGCGCTCGCACAGACTCCGGCGGCCGCCGGGTCGCCGTCGTCGCTGCCGCAAACGCAAAGCCCTCCCGGCGTCACGGTCGTCAAGCATAGTTGGTCGAAGGAGCGCATCAACTGGGAGGGCAACCCGTTCGGCGGCACGGTCGAAGACTTCGAGGATACGCGTCGGCGCATGGTCGATCAGCGGCGCGCGGAGAGAGCGCGGTCAACGGGAAACATCGGCGAGACCGCCCGCGTCGAGCGCGAGATGCGCGCCGAGCAGGTCATTAAATCTCGCCCGCCCGCGCCGCCCCGCTACTCCTTCCTCTATAAAATTTCCATCAAGAACACCGGCGAAAAAACTTTCAAAGAGATCGACTGGGATTACGTCTTCTCCGATGCCGCGACGGGCGCGGAGATGAGTCGCCGCGAGTTCACCGCCGTCGAACGCCTCGCCCCCGGCAAACAAAAAGAATTTACTTTCTTTAGTCCCACCCCACCCACCCGCACCGTCAGCGTAGACAAACTCGGCAAGCGCGAGCGCGATACGATCAAGGAGCATGTCGTCATCATGCGCATCCTGTACGCGGACGGCTCTGTGTGGCAGCACCCTTGAAATTCCTGTCTCGCCAACGCGAAGTTGCGACCCTCCCTGCGCGCGGGAACAAATGCTCGCGGCGCGCGTCTAACCTCTAGTCGGATGATTCAGTTGACGGCGTCTTCTGCTGCTGTGAGCGTCCGCCGGTTCTGACGCGAGGGGTGCGACGATGCGCTTTATCTGTAAAACGAAGATCGAGAAGGCGTGGCTTGTGGCGAGCGTGATCATCTTCATCACGCACCGGCTGTTGGACGCTTCTTATCCCGGCTATTATTCGCCCGCCGCGCCGCTCAGGGTGTGGCTCGAACTGGCGATGATCGGACTCTCTTTCCCGCTCGGCGGGCTGACGCTGTTCGCACTTCACAGTGTCGCTTTCTGGTGCGACGATTGCCGGAGCTTAGAGTTTCTCTTCGATTGGTCAACGCTCCTCTTCGCCGGTTACATTCAATGGTTCTGGGTGCTGCCCGAATTTCTGCGCAATGGAAAACTGACCTTGCTCGATCTCAAACAACAACTGCCGGAAACGATTTCGCCCGATTCGCCAACGCCCGCCGTCGAACCGGCTTCGCCCGCCCCGCTTTCAGCCGCCCCGCTTTCAGTTCCAACACCCGCCGCCGCGCTCCCTACCGCCGCCGCGCTGCCCGCTGCTCCTGCTACCATCGCCGCGCCGTGCCGCGCGTCTGAGGCCGCGACGTTCGCGCCGCCGCTCACGGAGTTTGACGAAGCGGGCCTTACAGCCCTCGGCAGAGTTTTTCAGGCGCAGTCGCGGCCGTCCGCGCACGCGTCGCCCGCGCACGTCGAAGCGATTTTTCCACGAGTGAATTAGCGATTTTTCCGCGAGCGAGTTGAGGCGTTCGAATACTCGTCGCCCGTCCGAGCGCGCCGGGGTGAAACTGCGCGCGCCCGTTGTGCCCCGCTTGACCTTGCCCGCCGCTGATGCTAGGTTGTTTGTCCGCGCTGCGTATAATCTAAAAGACTGGGAGATGAACAGCAGCACGCGGCGCGAAGTCGCGGATTCAGTTCCGCGTCTTGTTCTTTGTCACTCGAATAATTTGTATCGCTATTCAACCCGCGCGCTCTCGCGGCTTCGGTCGCGTCGCGCGTGTCCGGGTTGACCGTCGCAGGTGTGACCCGCGCTCTCGTGAGCGCGGGCGACAAGGGAAGTCGGGTGCAAAGCCCGCACGGTTCCCGCCACTGTAGACCGGCGATTGTGTCGCACGCCACATCGAAGTTTTAGGTCACTCGTCCCGACGCGGGGCGGGGAAGGCCGCGCGAGCGACGCGTCTGAGCCGGGAGTCAGGAAACCTTGCCTGCATCGAGAGACGGAGGCGACCGCTGACGCTCCGGGAAAGGGCGAGTGGCTTGGCTCAAAAGTACGTGCGACGATCAAACTGCTCGACGCGGCCTCTCAGGTGTTCTTAACTTGAGGTCGCGGTTTGATCCGTTTTTCAATTTTGACGCGCCCTCGATCTTGCCACGGCAGGATCGAGGGCGCGTCTTTTTTGTAACGGCGATTGATTGCGCGCGTGTCATTACTGTCTGCCTCTTCATGCTTCCCGCGCGCGTCGCCGCGCGTTCGCCCTCCGCCGTTCCAAAAAGAGGATGCGAGAGGAAATGACTAACATACAAACTGATAAAAAATCGCTCACTAATAAGTTTTCGCCTGCCGGTAGACTTACGCCCGCGCGCAAATTTCTACTGGCCTCCTCCTGCGCGCTCGTCGCTTTGTGCGCGCAGACCTTGTTCGCGCAGGCGACCCCGACCGCTACGACTACTACAGCCGCCATTGTCGGCCGCGTGACGGACGCGCAGGGCGCGTCGCTTGCGGGCGCAATCGTGACGCTCTACGCGCGCGCTCCGCAGTTGCAGCGTCTCACTGCCGTCTCGGATGCGGGCGGCGCGTATCGCTTCGAGCGGCTCGCCGCCGGAGAGTATTTGATCGAGGCGGACGCGAGCGGGTTCGCGCCTGCCGTCGCGCAGAAAGTCAACGTCGAACGCGGGCAGACGACGATGCTCGATCTCGCTCTGGAAGTGGCGGGCGTGCGCGCGGAGGTCGTCGTCACGGCGGCCGACACGCCGCAGCCCGTGGACGAAGTTTCAAAGGCCATCACGACCGTCGGCGCGCGCGAACTGGATGAGCGCGACGAGTATTCGATTCCCGAAGCCTTGCGCGTCGTGCCCGGCCTGCGCGTGCAACAACTCGGCGGCCCCGGCGCGTTGCTCTCCATCAAGATGCGCGGCCTGCGCAATCAAGACACCGCGATCACGATTGACGGCCTGCGCTTTCGCGACCCTTCATCGCCGCAGGGCGACGCGTCCGGTTATCTGAGCGAGCTTCATGCGACGAACGTGAGCCGCGTCGAAGTGCTGCGCGGTTCGGGTTCGTCGCTCTACGGCACGAACGCCGTCGGCGGCGTCGTCAACATCATCACCGACGAAGGCGGCGCGCCCTTGCGCGGCAGCCTGCTTGCGGAAGGCGGCGGCCTCGGACTCTTTCGCGGCCGCGCGCAACTCGCGGGCGGCACGTCCGCCAACCGCGTCGTCTACAGCGCGGGCATCTCACACTTGAACGTCGCGCGCGGCATAGACGGCGACGACGCGACGCGCACGACGAGCGGGCAAGCGCGCGCCGCCTTTCGCCTGACGCCGACCACGACGCTCGCCGTGCGCTTCTATGCCGCAGATTCTTTCACCCAACTCAACGAAGACGCGCGCCCCGTCGTCGCCGCATTGCCCGCGGGCATCGTCCGCGCCGTGCCTCTCTCTCGTGCCGAATTACGCCGCTTTGAAGCAGGCACGCCCGATTTTCAGTTGACGAACGGCGCGGCCACTTTCATTCCTTCAACCAACGACCCGGACGCTTCACGCGCCACGCACTTCATCTCCTCCGCGCTCATCTTCAACGGGCGTCCCACGAAAAACTTCGGCTACACGATCTCTTATCAGGGCAACCGGACGGACGGCGCGTTTTACGACGGCCCGGCGGGCACGGGCTTCGAGCCTTTCTTCGGCACGACGCGCACGGATTTGGACGGGCACGCCGACACCTTGAACGCGCGCGTTGATTTTCGCCTCGGGCGTGCGAACCTCATCACCGCCGGTTATGAATTCGAGCGCGAGCGTTTCATCAATCGTTCGTTGCTCACGCCGCCTCCTACCTTCGCTCCCAGCAATGATTATCTGGTTGACGTGGCCGAGCGCAGCCATACGTTCTTCATTCAGGATCAGGTGCGCCTGCTCGAAGACCGCCTGCAACTTTCAGCCGGGTTTCGCACACAGAGGTTTGCCCTCTCGCGCCCCAACTTCACGCCCGTCGCCACATCGCCCTTCGCCGGTTTCGATTTCGCCGCTCCCCCGAACGCCTACACCGGCGACGGTTCAATCGCCTATTCGTTCCCCACGACCGGCACGAAGCTGCGCGCGCACGTCGGCAACGGCTACCGCGCCCCCTCGCTCTTCGAACGCTTCGGCAGTTTTCTTGATCCGGTCGGCTTTGCCTCTAGAGTGCCGGAGTCAAGCCCCTTCGACGACATCCCGCGACAGTTTGCCACCTTTGGCGACCCGCGCCTCAGTCCCGAACGCTCCATCGCCTTCGACGCCGGACTCGATCAAACTTTCGCAGGCACGCGCGCGCGCGCTTCGGCCACCTACTTTTACACGCGCTTGCAGGAAGTGATCGCCTTCGACTTCACGGGTCTCGTCGTGCGCCCCGATCCGTTCGGGCGTTTCGGCGGCTACGTCAACACGCACGGGGGGCTGGCGCGCGGCGTCGAGTTGAGCTTTGAGGCCGCGCCCGCGCGCACGCTCGACGTGCGCACCTCTTACACCTACACGAACGCGGACGAGCGCACGCCGCGCGTCGGCAGCGTGCTTCGTTCGTTTACGATTCCCGATCATCAATTCAACTTGACGGCGACGCAGCGCGTCGGTCGCCGCCTGTTGTTCAACTTCGACTTCACGGCGTCGAGCTATTACCTCGCGCCCGTGTTCGACCCGTCAACTTTCGGGAGCGTCGTCTATCGCTTCGACGGTATCCGCAAAGCCGACGTGGGCGCAAACTACACTCTGCCGCTCTCGGAGTCGCGCAGCTTGCGCTTCTTCGGCTACGTGGAGAATCTCTTCGGCCGGGAGTATTTCGAGAACGGCTTCCGCACGCCGGGGCGCACGGGCAAGGCGGGCGCGCAGTTCAGTTTTTAGCGAGGATGAACGTCGAACCAAACAGGCGGCCGCTCGTCGAAGGCGAAGATTTTTATTGGGAGGGCGCGGTGATGGTCTTCACGGCGCGCTTCCTGTTGCGTCGCGGTTATTGCTGCGGGAACGGGTGTCGCCATTGCCCGTATGGATTCGAGAAGGAGGGGCGCACAGATGAAGCTGCGGAAAAAACAGAGGCGCGTTGACGTGCCCGTCGCGGTGAGCTTTATGCTCGTCACGCTCGTTGCGCTCGCCGCGTCGGCCTTCGTTGCGTGCGGCGACGCGGTGTACGTCGAGACCGGCAAGGGCGCGAAGGAAGCGCAAGGGGGCGCGACGACGGCGGCGGGGCAGCCGCAACGGATCATCTCGCTCAGCCCGAGCACGACCGAGGTGCTCTACGGCGTGGGCGCGTTCGAGCGCGTAGTGGCCGTGTCGGACTACGACAAGTTTCCGCCTGAGGTGTCGCGGTTGCCGAAGATCGGCGGGTGGAGCAACACGAATCTGGAACAGGTCGCCACGCTCAAGCCCGATCTGATCATCATGACCTCGTCGCAAGCGCCACTCATCAAGGATAAACTCGACGCGCTCGACGTCCGCACCGTCACCGTGCCGAGTTACACTGTGGCCGACGCGCTCAAGAGCATCGAACAGATCGGCGCGGTGACGGGACGCGAGGAAGCCGCGCGCCAACTCGCCGCCGAGGTGCGCGCGAAACTCGAAGACGTGCGCGGGCGCACGCGCGAACTGCCACGCGTGCGCGTGCTGTGCATCGTGGATCGCGTGCCCGGCACGCTGCGCGGCCTCTACACGGCGACGCGCGGAAGTTTCTTCGCCGAGTTGATCGAGATCGCGGGGGGCGAATCCATCGCGCCGCCCGCCTCGAACGGCTTCGGGCAGATCAGCAAAGAGGCCGTCGTCACGCTCAACCCGGACATCATCTTCGACATGCTGCAAAGCGGTGACGGGAAGCTTGCCGAGAACACGCAGGAAGTTTGGCGGGAACTGGGGAGCGTCCGCGCGGTGCGCGAGGGGCGCGTCTACAAGTTGAACGACGAATCCATGCTGCACCCTTCGCAGTTTGTCGGCGACACGGCGCGCAAGTTCGCGGAGTTGATCCACCCGGCCGCCTTCGGCGCGAAAGCGCAGTGATGTTTCAGAGGCGACGCGCGAGCGACACCTTCAGGCGTGAGGGTTGAGCGCATGCCCTGTGCTGGCTCATCATGGATGACGCTCTCTGCGCGGTTGAGTAATGAACATGAGCAATGAACGTGAATGATGAACGACGCGCCGGGGTGTTGCTTGAAGCGCGCGAGTTACATTTCGCTTACGCGCCGGGACTGCCGGAAGTGGTGCGCGGCGCGACGCTCGCTTTGGGGCGCGGGCTGCTCGCGGCTTTGATCGGCGCAAACGGTTCGGGGAAGTCCTCGCTCATCCGTCTGCTCGGCGGCGTCAGTCATCCGGCGCGCGGCGAAGTGCTGTTTGACGGCGTGCCGCTCGGCTCGCTCGAACCGCGCGTGCGTGCGCGGCGCATCGCATACGTGCCGCAGGCATCGGCCAGCGTCTTTCCTCTGACCGCGCTCGAAGTGGTGTTGATGGGGCGCAGCCCTTACACGTCGCGGTTTCGTTTCGAGAACGAGCGCGACATCCATGTGGCGCACGACGCGCTCGCGGCCGTCGATGCGGCGCATCTGGCCGCGCGCAGCGTGACGGAATTGTCGGGCGGCGAGCGGCAACTCGTCGCGCTCGCACGTGCGCTCGCGCAAGAGCCGGAGTGCTTGCTGTTGGACGAGCCTTCGGCCGCGCTCGACCTGAAGCACCGCGCGGGACTCATTCGACACCTCGGCCGACTGCGCGACGAACGCGGCATCACCGCGCTCATCGTGACGCACGACCTGCAACTGCTCGACCCGGCCTTCGATCAAGTGTTCGCCATGCTTGACGGCGCGGTCGCGGCTTCGGGCACGCCCGCCGAAGTCTTGCAGGACGAAGTGCTGGCGAGAGTTTACGCAGACGAGCACGTGCGCGCGCGGCAGGCGTTCGGGCGCACGTTCGTGTGGTCGGAATGAATTGCGAGAGAGACACGTGAAGGGATGCGCCGGAGTTGGTAAATACGATTTGATTTCAAACTCGCACACACGGGAAGGAAAGCAAAAACCGGCGGCAAAGCGTTTGCCGCGCGCACTGTTGCTGCTTGCGGCGGTGCTCGTCGTTTCAACCGTCGTTGCGCTGTGGGTTGGTTATGCGCCGATTGCATTTGCGGACTTGCGCGGCGACGAGATGGCGCGGCTGCTCTTTTTTCGCCTGCGCCTGCCGCGCGTGTTGATGGCGGGGATGGTGGGGGCGTCGCTGGCGATAGTGGGCACATCGCTGCAAGCGTTGTTTCGCAACCCGCTCGCAGAGCCTCTGACGCTCGGCGTGTCGGGCGGCGGCGCGCTCGGCGCGAGCCTCGCCATCGCGTTCGGCTTCGGCGCAAAGGTGGCGGGCGTGCCGTTCATCTTTCTCGCGGCGTTCGCGGGCGCGGGCGCGGCGATGCTCGTCGTCTACCGGCTGGCGCGCACGGGCGCGGTCGTGATGCCGGGCGCGCTCCTGCTGGCGGGCGTCGTCTTAAACTTCGTCGCAGCCTCGTTCGTCGTCATCATTCAATACTTCACGGACTACTCGCGCGCGCTGCAAATTCTGCGCTGGACGATTGGCAGCCTCGACGTGGTCGGCTTCGATCTCATCTGGCGCATGCTGCTGTTTCTCGCGCCCGGCTGGATCATCCTCGCCTTGATGGCGCGCGACCTGCACCTCATCGCGCTCGACGAAGAGACGGCGGCGAGCCTCGGCGTCAACGTGCGCCGGAGCGAGCGTCTGGTGTATGCGGCGAGTTCTCTGATCGTCGGCGTGACGGTGGCGGTCGGCGGGACAATCGGGTTCGTCGGGTTGATCGTGCCGCACGCGGTGCGTTTGATGTTCGGAGAAGACGTGCGCGTGATTCTGCCATGCTCGTTTCTGCTCGGCGCGGCGTTTCTCATGCTGGCCGATGCGTTGGCGCGCACGGTCTTAGGCGTCGGCGAACTGCCCGTCGGCGCGATCACCGCGCTCACGGGCGGCCCCGTCTTCCTCTGGCTGCTCAGACGACAGCGGCGTCTGGCGGCGATGTGATGCGGCGCGCGAGACACCGCCCGTTCGTGCAGGCAGGTGCGGCTTGTAACGCCCGGCGCGGGGCGCGTTATAATACGCGCGCTCCCCAAGTTAAGTTAATGTGAAGTTGGTTCTTCAATCGTCAACGAGAGGATGTTGACACAGGAAAGGAGAGCTTGAGATGCGACTGAGACACAAATTCCTGATCGCTTTGGTCTTTCTCTTCATCGCGCCCGTTTCGATAGTCGCGCAGCAGAGCGCGCCGGGGCTTGAGGCATCCGATCCACGGTTCAGATATGACGTGAACGCCGGAGTTGACCCGGCTATCAGTTTTTCCGGCAAGCAGCCCGCGCCCATGACGACCGTGACTTCTTCTCCGGTTCAGGAAGTGTCCGCGCTGTTCCTGAACACAGGCTCGAAGCCCATCAAGTCCGTGTCGTGGGAGTACGTTGTTTTCAAAGATGCGGAGCGGAAACAGATACTGCGAGTTCATTCCATTCACAGCAACCGCGTGATCCTCCCCGGCGAATCGGTGCGTTTGAAGATGGAGGGTTACCACCTGCAAAATTCGCCGTATGAGCAAGCGCGCGTGACACGCATCAAGTACGCGGACGGCACGATGTGGCAAGGCGCGAAGACGCAGAAGAGGTAAGTTGTTCGCCGCCGACGGCGAGCGCGACAATTCTGCGCCGTTAAAATTTCGGCGCAAGGCGTCGGCTACCTCGGAGTGTTTGGAATTTTCAGTGACCTTATGAGCATAGCGACGAAGACGGGCGACGCGGGCAAGACCGGCTTGATCGGCGGCGAGCGGGTGTCGAAGGCCGACCTGAGGGTCGAGGCTTACGGGACGATTGACGAGTTGAGTTCGTTGTTGGGCTTTGCGCGTTCGATCTGCGATGACGCGGAGGTGCGCGCGTTGACCAAGGAGATTCAGCGCGAGTTGTTCGCGGTGAGCGGCGGGGTGGCGAATCCGTCGGCCGCGCAGAAAGAGCCGCCCTATGTGACGGAGGCGATGGTCGGGGCGTTGACGGCGCACGTCAATCGCATCGAAAGCATGGAAGGTATTCTGTCGGACTGGTCTCTGCCCGGCGACCACGCGGCGGCGGCCGCCTACGACGTGGCACGCACCGTCTGTCGCCGCGCCGAGCGCGCTCTGGTGCGCCTCGTCGAGTCCGGCGAGGAAGCCGCGCCGCAGTCCGTGGCCTACCTCAATCGTCTCTCCGACCTGCTCTGGCTCTTTGGCCGCCTCTTGGAACTGCGCGCGGGCGTGGACGCGCGCCTGCGCGACGACGAGCACACCGGGCCTCGCTGGTCGCGCGCTTGGTAGCAGGGTTTCAAGTTTCAGGTTTCAAGTTTCAAGTTAATGAAAACAACCTCAGTCTTGAAACCTGAAACTTGAAACCTGAAACCCTGTTCACCTGATCATCATAATCACTTGGCGTTCGCGCGCGCCGTCGAACTCACACAAGAAGATTCCCTGCCAGCGTCCTAACAATAACTCGCCTTCGTGGAAGGGGACGGTGACGCTCGTGCCGACGAGGGTGGTCTTGATGTGCGCGTCGGAGTTTTCTTCATTGTGGCGGAAGCCCGCGCCGTGTTGGGGGATGAGGGCGCGCAGGTGTTGGAGCATGTCGCGGGGCACGTCCGGGTCGGCGTTCTCGTTGATGGTCAGCCCGGCCGTGGTGTGTTGCACGTAAAGCACGCAGACGCCCTCGCGCGCGCCCGACGCCGTGAGCCTGCGGCGCACTTCGTCCGTGAACTCGATCAACTGCTCACGCTCGCGCGAACGCACTTTGATGATCTCCATAGACACCTTTCCCGGCGCGACGATAAACGAAAATTTTAACTTTGAGCGGGCGCGGCCGCGCGCGCCGTCCGTTTCCCGCGCGAATCTTTGGCCGTCTCGATCTTCCGAGACGTTTGACGCTGGAGGAGCGGCAGATGGATGCGGAAGGTTGCGCCGTGGCCTTCGCCTTCGCTTTCGGCCGCGACCGTGCCGCCGTGCAATTCGACGAGGCGGCGAACGATGGCGAGGCCGAGGCCGAGGCCGCCGTGCTTGCGCGTGCTGGTGCTGTCGGCCTGACGGAAGTGCTCGAAGACGTGCGGGAGAAAATCAGGATGGATGCCCGCGCCGTTGTCATGGACGACGATCTCGGCCTGCGCGCCCGCACGTTTGAGTGACACTTCGACGCGCCCGCCCGTCGGCGTGAACTTGACGGCGTTCGCCAACAGATTCCAGATCACTTGCTGGATGCGGTCGGGGTCGCCGGAAACCATGCCGACGCCACGGCCGATGCGCGAGGCGAGTTGGATGGACTTCGCTTCGGCCGCCGGATGCACCACGTCCATCGCCGCCGCGATGACGGGCGCAAGTTCGACGGGCTGCACGTCCAGACGAAGTTTGCCGGAGATGATGCGCGAGATGTCCAGAAGGTCGCCGATGAGTTGCGCCTGCGAGCGCGCGCTCGATTCGATCACTTCGATTGCGTGTCGCTGCTTCTTCTCGTCGAGCATGCCGAGCTTGAGCAGTTCAGCCCAGCCCATCATCGAGGTGAGCGGCGTGCGCAGTTCGTGTGAGACGGTGGCGAGGAAGGTGTCTTTGGCGCGGTTGGCCTCTTCGGCAAGACGGTAGAGGCGTTTCTGATCGTCTATGTCCGTGTTCGTGCCGAACCAACGAATGATGCGCCCCGCGGCGTCGCGCATCGGCAGAGCGCGCGCCAAGTGCCAACGATAATCGCCGTCCGAACCGCGCCGCAGCCGGAACTCCACCTCGTAAACTTCGCCCGTCGAGAGAGACTTGCGCCAGCGTTCGAGACACCCGTCGAGATCATCCGGGTGGATGACCCGTTGCCAACTGTCGCCGACGATGTCGCTATCGGCGAGCGAGAAATATTCGATGGTGCGCTGGTTGACGTAATCAAGCCTGCCGTCCGGTTGCGCCGTCCAAACCTGTTGCGGGATGGATTCGGCGAGAAAGCGATAACGCTGCTCGTTGGCCTCGGACGCGGCGCGCGCCTCCTGCTCGCGGGCGAGCACTTCCTCGCGCTCGCGTTCGGCGCGTGTGCGCTCGGCGATCTCGCGGTCGAGTTTTCGATTCAGTTCGGCCAGCGTGTTCGAGTTCCGACGCAGTTCGAGTTGCGTCATGGTCTGGCGCGCAAGCACGTGCAGAGCCTCGCGCTGTTCGTCCTTGAGCGTGCGCGGCACGTGGTCGATCACGCAGAGCACGCCGAGCGCGTGTCCCTCCGGGGTGACGAGCGGCACGGCCGCGTAAAAGCGTACGTGCGGGGCATGCACGACGTAAGGATTTTTGGCGAAACGCTTGTCGGCCGCAGCGTCTTCGATGACGAAGGGTTCGGGCTTGAGGATGGCCTGAGTGCAGAAGGTTGACTGGCGCGGCAACTCGCTGGCGTCGAACCCGACTTTCGCTTTGAACCACAGGCGCGACGCGTCCACGAGACTGACGAGCGCGATGGGCGTCTCGCAGATGTAGGCGGCGAGGCGCGCGATGCCGTCGAAAGTTTCTTCGGCCTCGGTGTCGAGGATGGCGCACTCGTGCAGCGCGGCGACCCGCTCCGCCTCATCACAAGGGACGGGCACTTTCGATTTCGCCGGAGCTTTTTTACTTGCTTGCTTCATGGAAAGATTGATTCATCGATCCGTCTCTTCATCGAATCAATAAGCCGATGAATCGATGAATCAATCCTTACGTCCCGTTTTTCTCAAGAGCGCCCAACCGGAGGGCAGAGCCGCCGCCGCCAGCGCGACCTTCACGATGTCGCCGATAACGAACGGCACGACGCCGCGCGTGAACGCCTCCGTCGCCGGAAAGAAGCGCAACAGCCCGAGCCAGCCGCCGAACAGGACGACGCACGAGCCGATGGCAATGGCCGCCGCCGCCGTCGGGAATTTCCTGTCCCAACCGCGCTCCGCGAGTGTGCCCGTCAGGAACGCGGCCAGCGGGTAGGCCAACAGGTAACCGGCCGTGGGGCTGAATGCGAGATAGAGCCAGCCGCCGTTGCCGCCCTGAAAGAACGGCAGGCCGAGCATGCCTTCGCTGAGGTAGAGCGTCAACGCCGCCGCGCCGAGGCGCGACCCCAAGAGCGCGCCCGTCAGCAACACGGCGAACGTCTGCAAAGTGATGGGCACGGGCGTGAACGGCAGCGGGATGACGACCTGCGCCGAGAGCGCGACGAACAGGCTAAACGCCACGACGAGCGCGGTTGATTTCACCCAGTCAACAGGCGCGAGCCACGCGCCCGTCAGAGTCTCTGCTTTTGCGTAAGTTTGCATATAGTTTCAGGTTTCAGGTTTCAGGTTTCAAGTTATGAGTTTCAGGTTTCAAGTTTCAGGTTCGAGTTAAAGAACAAGGAACGTTCAGACTTGAGACCTGAATCCTGAAACTTGAAACTTAAATAAACAACGGTGCGAGCACAAGGGTAATGGTCGAGAGCAATTTGATCAAGACGTGAAGCGATGGCCCGGCCGTGTCTTTGAAGGGGTCTCCGACCGTGTCGCCCACGACCGCCGCCCGGTGCGCCTCGGAACGCTTGCCGCCATACTCGCCCGTCTCGATATATTTCTTAGCGTTGTCCCACGCGCCGCCCGCGTTGTTGAGAAAGAGAGCCATCAGAATGCCGACGATTGTTCCGATCATCAACATCCCCGCGACGACCTCCGCGCCCGTCGAGAGGTGCGCGTAGCGCGGGTTGCCGACGAGCGAGGCGACGCTGTTCGTCCGGTCGTCCGTCCCAATCTGCGCGTAGAACAGCGCGCGGAAGATGAGGCCGACCGCGATGGGCAAGCCCACGGCGAGCACGCCCGGCCAGATCATCTCCTTGAGGGCGGCGCGCGTCACGATGTCAACCGTGCGCCCGTAGTTCGGTTTCGACGTGCCTTCCATAATGCCGGGGTTCTCTTTGAACTGAGCGCGCACGTCGCGGATCACTTCGTAAGCCGCTTTGCCCACCGCCTTGATCGCGAGCGATGAGAAAAGGAAGACGAGCATCGCGCCGAGCAAGCCCCCGATAAAGACTTCGGGCTTGGCGAGATTGATGACGAAGAGTTCCGCGCCGCGCCCCGCTTCGGCCGAGCCTAAGCCGCCCGTGCCGAGGTTGAGGCCGTAGTTTTTCACCTCGTCGAGATAAGCGGAGAACAGGAGGAACGCGGCGAGCGCGGCCGAGCCGACGGCATAACCTTTCGTGAGAGCCTTCGTCGTGTTGCCGACGGCGTCGAGGCGGTCGGTCTTGCGCCTGATCTCTTCCGGTTGTTGCGACATCTCGACGATGCCGCCCGCGTTGTCCGTGATCGGGCCGAAGGTGTCCATCGCGAGGATGTAGGCGGCCGAGCCGAGCATGCCCATCGTGGCGACCGCCGTGCCGAAGAAACCCGCGTTGTTCAGTCCGGACGCCGTGCCGAGATAGTAGGAACTGATGATCGCGGCGGCAATCACGAGGATCGGAAGCGCGGTGCTCTCTAACCCCACCGAGACGCCGCTGATGACGTTCGTTGCGGGGCCGGTCTGCGAAGCCTGCGCGATCTCGCGCACGGGGCGATAGCGATACTCGGTGTAATACTGCGTGATGAAGACGAAGAGGATCGCGGTGATGATGCCGATGAGGCCGCAAAAGAAAAAGTAGACCCACGCGTTCGAGGCCGCGCCCGCGTTCGCGCCCGCCGGGCGCAGCAGCCAGTAGGTCGCGACGAGGAAGCCGACGGCGGCGAGCGCGGACGTGAGGAAGTAGCCGCGATTGAGCGCGGCCATCGGGTCGCCCTCCTCGCGCGTCCGCACGATCATGATGCCGAAGATCGAGGCGACGAGGCCGAAGGCGCGCGCCACGAGCGGGAAGAGAATGATGCCGAGCAGTTGTCCTTGGGTGAAGAAAGTCGGGTTGGAACTGTAGAGCGCGGCGGCGAGGATCATCGCGCCGATGTTCTCGGCGGCCGTCGATTCAAACAAGTCCGCGCCGCGCCCGGCGCAGTCGCCCACGTTGTCGCCCACGAGGTCTGCGATGACGGCCGGGTTGCGCGGGTCGTCTTCCGGGATGCCCGCTTCGACCTTGCCGACGAGGTCTGCGCCCACGTCGGCCGCCTTCGTGTAGATGCCGCCGCCGAGTTGCGCGAACAGCGCGACGAACGATGCGCCGAAACCGTAGCCCGCGATGAGCAGCGGAATTTTCGTCGAAGGCACATCCGTAAACGTGCGTACGAGTTCAAACAGGATGGCGACGCCGAGGAGCGAGAGCGCGACGACGAAAAGGCCGGAGACTGCGCCGCCGCGCAAGGCCGTCTGCAACGCGCCGTTTAGAGAGCGCGTCGCGGCCGACGCCGTGCGGATGTTGGCGCGGATGGAGACCCACATGCCGATGTAGCCGGAAGCGACGGACGACGCCGCGCCGAGCGCGAAGGAGAGCGTCGTCCAGAAGGCGAGGCCGAGCGAATTGACGGGATCGGCCGCGTTGTGCGAGCGCACGAAGCCGTAGACGATGAAGATGAGCGCGGCCAGCGCGACGGCCAAGAGCGCAATGGTCGTGTTCTGCCGTCGCAGGAAAGCCTCCGCGCCTTCCTTGATCGCGTCGGAGATGTCGCGCATGGCCTGTGAGCCGGTGTCGCGGTCGAGCACGTTCTTGATGAGCAGGAGGGCGAAGCCGAGCGCGCCGATGCTGATCAGAAAGATCAGCAGCATTTGAACGTTCACGTTTTGTCTCCTTTTCTCTCGCGCCAATAAAATTCAGCCGCCGTTTGCCTGAACAAACGACGGCTGAAAAGATCGTGACGACTACCGGCAGGGGAAGTTAAATCATCCCGCTACCGAACCGCACCGAACTACTCTGGCACGCGCAGGTTAATCCCCGGCCGCGAGTCCTTCCCTGTCCGTGCCCATCTTGCCCACGGCCGCGGGCAATTCGGCGACGATGCGCATGCCGTAGAAGGAACGCCAGACAAAGAACATCGAGATGAGGAAGAAGACGGCGGCCAAGACGTGCGTGACCATTGCGCCGTTTTCGCCGAGCCGCCCGTTCCTATCTGCGAGCGACACGGCCAACTCGACGGCCAGCAGTCCGAACAGCGTCGTAAACTTGATGACCGGGTTCAAGGCGACCGAAGAAGTGTCTTTGAACGGGTCTCCGACCGTGTCGCCGACGACGGCCGCGTCGTGCAGCGGCGTGCCTTTGGCCTTCAGTTCAACTTCGACGATCTTCTTGGCGTTGTCCCACGCGCCGCCCGCGTTCGCCATGAAGATGGCCTGATAGAGTCCGAACACGGCGATGGACATGAGATAGCCGATGAAGAAGAACGGCTCGACGAAGGCGAAGGCGAGCGTCGAGAAGAAGACCGTCAGGAAGATATTGAACATGCCCTTCTGCGCGTACTTCGTGCAGATTTCCACGACCTTCTTGCTGTCCTCGGCCGACGCCTTCGTCACGCCTTCGAGCCGGATGTTGGCCTTGATGAACTCGACCGCGCGATACGCGCCCGTCGTCACGGCCTGAATCGACGCACCCGTGAACCAGTAGATGATCGCGCCGCCCGTGATCAGGCCGAGCACGAACGGGGCGTGCAGGAGCGAGAGGTTCTGGACGTTTTGCGTCAACCCGGCGGTGAGCGCGATGATGATCGAGAAGATCATCGTCGTCGCGCCGACCACGGCCGTGCCGATCAAGACCGGCTTGGCCGTCGCCTTAAAGGTGTTGCCCGCGCCGTCGTTCTCTTCCAAGAGGTGCTTGGCGCGCTCGAAGTTCACGTTGACGCCGTAGTCGCGTTTGATGTCGGCTTCGATGTTCGGCTCGGTCTCGATGAGCGAGAGTTCGTAGACCGACTGCGCGTTGTCCGTGACGGGGCCGTAGGAATCGACGGCGATGGTCACAGGCCCCATGCCGAGGAAGCCGAAGGCGACGAGGCCGAAGGCGAACACGGCCGGAGCGACCATCAACGCGCCGAGTCCCATCAGGCTGAAATAGTAGGCGATGGACATCAAAGCGACGATGCTGATGCCGAGCCAGTAGCCGGAGAAGTTGCCCGCCACGAGTCCCGACAGAATGTTCAGCGACGCGCCGCCCTCGCGCGAAGACGTGACGACTTCCTTAACGTGGCCGGACTCGGTCGAGGTGAAGACCTTGACGAGTTCGGGGATGACCGCGCCCGCGAGCGTGCCGCAGGAGATGATCGTCGCCAGTTTCCACCAGAGTGTGTTGTCGGCCGAGGGGCCGAGGACAGGGACGATCAGGTAAGAGACGACGTAGGTGAGCACGACCGAGATGACGGACGTGATCCAGACGAGCGACGTGAGCGGAGCCTCGAAGTTCATCTTGTCGGCCGCGCCGTAGCGCGATTTGGCGACCGCTTCGTTGATGAAATAGGAGAGCGCAGAGGCGACGATCATCATCACGCGCATGACGAAAATCCAGACGAGCAGTTGCACCTGCACGGTCGGGTCGGGCACGGCGAGCAGGATGAAGGTGATAAGCGCAACGCCCGTCACGCCGTAAGTCTCGAAGCCGTCGGCCGAGGGGCCGACCGAGTCGCCCGCGTTGTCGCCCGTGCAGTCGGCGATCACGCCGGGGTTGCGCGCGTCGTCTTCCTTGATCTTGAAAGCGATCTTCATCAAGTCCGCGCCGATGTCTGCGATCTTGGTGAAGATGCCGCCCGCGATTCTGAGCGCGGCCGCGCCGAGAGATTCGCCGATGGCGAAACCGATGAAGCAAGGGCCAGCGTAGTCGGCCGGGACGAACAGCAGGATGCAGAGCATGATCAAGAGTTCGACCGAGATCAGCATCATGCCGATGCTCATGCCCGCTCTCAAGGGAATCGCGTAGATCGGGTAGGGCTTGCCGCCGAGCGAGGCGAAGGCCGTGCGCGAGTTGGCGAAGGTGTTGACGCGAATGCCGAACCAAGCGACGCCGTAGCTGCCGCCGATGCCGATGAGACTGAACAGGAGAATGACCAGCACGCGCAAAGGCACGCTCGTTCCGGCGTTCGTGGGCGGCGACAGAAAGCCGAAGTACATGATGATGATGACGGCGATAAACGCCTCAAGGATCATGATGAACTTGCCCTGCGTGACGAGATAAGTTTTACAGGTCGCGTAGATGAGTTCGGAAATCTCCCGCATTGATGTGTGGACGGGAAGATTCTTCAACTGCTTGTAGATGACGAGGCCAAAGAGCAGGCCGAGCGCGCACACCACGAGACCGAGCAGCAGAAGCGTGTGGCCGTCAATCGCACCATTGAGGAAATCCACGCGCGAGAGGTCGGGCAGAACGAGGTTGGCCTCGCCGCCCGAATGGTGCTGCGGCGCGACGGCCTGTGCGGACGCGCCGCTGCCGCGCGACTCAGGCGGCGCGGCGTGCGACTGCGCCGAAGCGGCCGACACGAGCACAAAGACCACGGCAAAAATGCCCGCCACCCGCGACGCGACGCGGCCGATGCCGGTGGCGTGTGTGGATAAAAACTTGATCAGAAAATAGGCCGGGGCGATGAGCAGCGCACCCGTGGCAAAGAGCGATATTGATTCCACGTCTAAACGATCTCCTGTTTGTTTTAAAAAGTGTTCGGAAAATTCCGGCGCGCGAGCAAGAGAAGACGCCAAAGGGAGTTTCCGTCCTCGACGGCCTCCTGCTACACGTCAGCTAATCGCGCTGGAAGTCGGCCATTATGGCCGATTTTTGCCCGAACTGTCCACACGAGAAAGGCCGTAAATCGTGAATCGTCAATCGTGAATAGAGTGGAAAACAGTAAATCGTAAATCGTGAATCGTAAATAGAGGAAAGCATTTTTCCTTCCATTAACGATCTACGATTCACGATTCACGGCTTTTACGCGCTTTCGGGAACGAGGGAACTCTTGCGCTCGCCGCGTAGTTTGACGAGGGCGGTGATGGTTAAGTAAGTGGCGAGGATGACGAGGGCGGCCGAGGCGATGGCGTTGACGAGCTTGATGTCGAAGCCGTTGGCGGCGCGCAGGTTGCCGTAGGCGAGTTTGCAGAGCGCCCAGAGCGTGATGGTGAGGACGAAAAGCATCGGGTAGAGCGTGAAGGCGATGCGCTGCCGCGCCTGATAGAGCCAGACGGTGATGGCGAGCAGGGTGAGCGCGGCGAGCAGTTGGTTCGACGCGCCGAAGAGCGTCCAGAACTCCGTCCACATGCCTTCGCGGGCGAAGATGATGAAGTAGAAGGGGAGCGCGACCGTGAGCAGCGTGCCCGCAAGCGCGCCGAAGTGGCCGCGCCAGCCGAAGAGTTCCTGCACGATGTAGCGGCCGAGGCGCGTGCATACGTCGAGCGTGTCGAAGACGAAGGTGGAGAAGGCCATCGCGCCGAAGGTGACGGCGAACTTGAGGTTGTCCGCGCCGATGATGAGCGTCATAAACTGCCCGATGCCGTTGCCGTAGATCGTCCCCGGAGCTTTGCCTTTGAGATCGACGGGCGCGGCGATCATCACGGTGACGAGCGCGATGAGCGCGACGAATCCTTCGGCCAGCATCGCGCCGTAGCCGACCGGCTTGATGTCCGACTCGCGATCAACCTGCTTCGAGGTCGTGCCCGAACAGACGAGGCCGTGGAAGCCTGAGCACGCGCCGCACGCAATCGTCACGAAGAGAAAGGGAAAGAGCGTGCCCGTCAGCCCGCCCGTGTCCCAAGACTTGAACGCCGGTTGCAAAATTTGATACCGACCCGACAAACCGCCGAAGAGCACGCCGACGACTCCGAGCGCGAGCGCGCTGTAGAGTATGAAACCGCCGAGATAGCCGCGCGGCTGCAAGAGCGCCCACACGGGCACGACCGAGGCGATGCAGCAATAAATGAGAATCAGCACGCCCCACGTTTTGTGGTCGAGCAAAAGCGCGGTCGAGACTTTCGTGCCGAGCCACGAGAGCGCAAAGGTGGCGGGCACAAAGATGACCGTGACGACCCAGAGCGGCGGTTTCAGGTAACGCTCGACGAGGCCGAGCAGGATCGAGAGCAGCAGGTACATGACGCTCGCCGCCGCGACCGCGCCGCCCGCGTTGAAGGCTATCGCGCCGCCTTGTTGTAGTTCCTCCGTCCCGCTTTTGAAAGTGCCCGCAGTGATGTCCGCGAAGGCGACGATGACGTAGACGAGCGCGATCCAGATGAAGCCCATCATGGCCGCGCCCGCGCGATTGCCCAAGTGTTCGCGCGTGATCTCGGCGATGGAACGCGCGCCGTGGCGCACGCTGGCGGCGAGGCTCGTGAAGTCGTGCACCGCGCCGATGAGCACGACGCCAAAGCCGATCCACAGGAGACACGGCAGCCAGCCGAACGCCTGACAGGCGAGGATCGGCCCGGCGATGGGGCCGGCCGCGGCGATGGCCGAGAAGTGTTGCGCGAAAAGATAGAAGGGGCGCGTCGGGACGAAGTCCACGCCGTCGTTGACCGTGTTGGCGGGCGTCGCGCGGGCGTCGTCCAAGACGAACTGGCGCGCGATCCAGTTGCCGTAAATTCTGTACGCGGCGACAAGCAGAATCATGAATCCGAGCGCGATCAACGTCAGGCTCATCGGCGAATCTCCGGTATGTAAGATAAGAGCGGTAAGGACGGAAGGCGTAAAAATTTCAACCTTCCGAGAGCGGGCGTGATTATAGAACGAACTTTAGTTCCAAGCTAACAACGGCCGCCCCGCGCTGGCCTGCCAGAAGAGCAGCGAGAAGACGGCGAAGTAGGCGAGGCCGAGCGCGAGCACGTAAGCGACAGCGCGGCGGCGCACAGTTTCCCCGCGCCAACGGCTGAAGGAATAACCGGCGAGCGGCAAAATTTGCAGCGCGTGGAAGCCGAGAAAGTGCGCGACGCGCAGGTCGCCGCCGCGCGTGCTCCAGTTGACGACGGGCAAGCCCGCGCCGCCGTCCGGCAGCCCGACCGTGTGCGCCATGTTGCTGACCATCGCATAGCCTTCGACGCTGGCGAGGAAGAAAAGCAGGAGGCCGAGCCGGATGCCCCACAGGTATGCGTGCGGGAGCGGCTTCAGCGTCCGTCCGAAGAAGAGGAGCAGCGTGACGAGGACGAGCAGCGTGTTGAAGATGATCAACATGCCCATCAGGCCGAAGACGCTCGCGTCGTAAGCCGACGAGATGTTGAAGTGCGACGGCACGCCGCGCGCCGCCTGCGAGATGATGCAGATCATCTCGCCGACGAAGACGAAGGCCGTGCCCCAACTGATGAGCTTAACGGTGCGCCGGTAGTGTGACAGGTAAGGCATGAACCACGCGAGCGTGAAAGCGTAGACGGCGATTGAGATGGCGAATTTAAACGGCTTGAGCCACGGGTTCACGCCCGTCACCGTGCGCCCGTCGAACAGCGCGAAGACGACGAACAGAACGAGCAGCGCGACGTGCAGCCAGCCCGTCCACGCCAGCACCGCGTTGCGCCGGTTAACTTCGGGTATCAATTCACGCGCGCTCATGCGTTTCAGTGCCTCCGACGAAGAACTCGCGCTTGATGGCGAAGCGCAGCCCGAAGTAGAGCAGCAGCCCGACGGGGCCGAAGATGAAGGTGAGCGCGAGGCAAGGCACGACGAGCAGGTGATGTATGCCGAGCGCACGCGCGTCGCGCACCTCCCACGCCCCGATGAAAAGATCGAAGGCGAGATAGTGAATCCAACCGGCGAGCAGGCTGTGCGGGTTGCGAAACAGGATGCCCACGTCCGCGAGCGAGCCGAAGCCGCCTTCGGACTGCCCGAAGTGCGTCGCGATTAAAACCAAGTAGACGACGGCGAGCGCGAGCGGCAACACGCAGGCGGCGATGAAACGCGCCGTCCACTTCCAGCGCGGCGCGAAGATGAGCAGCAGCCAGCCGGGCAGGACGAGTTTGGTGCAAATGGAGAAGATCGTTTCGGGGGACATGGCAATTCGCTCCGGAGAGTCAAAACTTAGAACGTCAAAAGCGAGCGCGAGGTTTTGGTTAAATGCGAGTTGAGCCTGATGGGAAAAGCTCTCGACATCGCGGGCACAGAAGACACTTGAGTGGGCAGAGAGGAAAAGCGGGAAACGAACTCAAACTTTGAAATATCAAATTTGAAATCTCAAATTTGAGATTCCAAATCTGAAATCTGAAATCTGAAATCTAAAGTTTCAAGTTTTGAAGTCTCAAGTTTTGAAGTCTCAAGTTTGAGATTTCAAAGGTTGGAATTCCAAGTTTGAGATTCCAAAGTTCGAGATTTCAAAGTTTGAGATTCCAAAGTTCGAGACTTCGAGGGGTTTTTCTCTGCGTCCTCTGTATGCCTTCCGTGTCTGTGGTGATGAGCGACTTTGATTGACATTCAATCGGGCTTGGCGCACGGCGCGTTGCCGTTATTGGTGCTCGTCGATGTGAATGCCGCGCGCGGCAAGGGCGGCGACGAATTTTTCGGGCGAGACGACGAGTTCCTGCGGGCGCGCGCCGCGCTCGGTCGTCTCGCCGCGCGCCATCATCTGCGCGATGACGGAGGCGGGAAAGGCCGTCGTGCGCATCATCGCGCTCAAGCCCGTGCGTTCGTCGAAGCGGTCGATGATGTCGTAGCGCAGCCGCGTATCTTTGCCGTCCGCGCGCCCGCGAAAAGCGAGACGGATGAGCACCACGTCGGGTTGGTCGGCGGGCAGGTGACGCGTGAGCAACTCGCCGAGCAGGCGGCGCGGGCGGACGCGCGTGCCGTCGAGGTCTATCTCTTCGCTCGCCGCGAGTCCGAGTTCGACGAGTAGTTTGAACTGTTCGCAGTGGCCGGGATAGCGGATGGTTTTGTAGTCGAGTTCCTGTAGGCGACCGAGAAAAGTGTCGGGCAGCGTGGATGTGCCGCCGGAAGTTTGAAAGGCTTCCATGCGCTCGAAGGGCGCGGGGAACGACAGAGCCTCGATCTCGGTGAGCGATTCGACTTCGACGATCTGCCCGCCGCGAATCACGCGCGCACGCTCGACGTACTCGTTGATCAGACCTTCGACCGAAAAGACGATCTGGTAGTTGAGCGGCGGGCGTGGAACTTGCGGCAAGCCGCCGACGCGTATGTGAATCGCTTCGAGTTCGTCGAAACGCGCCGCGCCGTGCGCCGCGAGGATGGAGACCATGCCGGGCGCGAGGCCGCAGTCGGGGATGATGTTGACGCGAGCGGCGCGCGCCTCTGCGTCGAGGGCGAGTTCGGAGGCGACGACCGCGTTGTTGCCGCCGAGGTCGCAGAAGTTGGCGCGCGCCTCAATCGCTGCGCGCGCCAGTTGCAGGTTGTGAAAGTAGGTGACGCAACTAATCACCGAATCGTGCCCGCGCATGAGCGCGACCGTCTGCGCGTGGTCGTTGACATCAATTTGCGCGGGCGCGAGTTTGTCGCTTCCCACGGCGGCCACGACGGCGCGTGCGCGCTCCGCGTCGAGGTCGGCGACGGTGACGGCGCGCACGTCCGGCGAGTTGTGCGCGAGGTCATAGGCCGCGCCGAGTCCCATCCGTCCCGCGCCGAGTACGAGTATCTTCATCGTGTTTGAGAGAGCAGCCCGCGCCGCGTTATCGAGGCGCGCCCGTCGTAGCGGGGTGGCTGAGTTTGCTGTGGCCGTAGCCGTACAGGAAATAGAGGACGAGTCCGACGATGAGCCAAAGGCCGAAACGCGTCCAGTTGGTGATGCCGAGTTCGGTCATCAGATAGGCGCAACTCATCAAGCCCAAGACCGGAATCAGCGAGAGCCGCCGCCGGAAACAGAAATAGACCATGATGAACGAGAGAATGATGTAGGCGTAGAGCGGAATCTTGTGACGAAACACTTCCCACGCGCCGAGCGTCGGGTCGGCGGGGTCTGTGAAACTGAAGAACGCGCGCACGCCCTCCGCGTTGAAGTAAACGAGCGCGCCCCATGCGAGCACGAAGATGACGGGCACGATGTACTGCGAGTTGATGTAAGGGACGAACGTGCGCTCGTTCTCGACCCGCTCCAGCCCGCGCGTGTGCGCGCCGAGCAGCACGCCGCCGCAGACGAGTACGAAGGCGAACAACGTGCCGATGCTCGACAGGTCGGTCACTTCCGTCAGGTTCATAAAGAGCGACGGAATGGCGACGACAAGGCCGGTGATGATCGTGGAGAACCAAGGCGTCTTGAAGCGCGGGTGGATGCTTGAGAAGATCGGCGGCAAGAGTCCGTCGCGCGACATCGCCATCCAGATGCGCGGCTGCCCGAGTTGGAACACGAGCAGCACGGTCGCAATCGCGACGACCGCGCTGACCGCCACGATCCCCGACATCCACGGCAAATTCGCGCCTTCGGGGCCGAACACGAAGGCCAGAGGGTCGCCCACCTGCAACTGCGTGTAGCTGACCATGCCGGTCAGGACGAGCGTGAGCACGATATAGAGCGTGGTGCAGATGATGAGCGAATAGATCATGGCGCGCGGCAGGTCGCGCGTCGGGTTCTTACACTCCTCGGCCGTGGTCGAGAGCGCGTCGAAGCCGATGAAGGCGAAGAAGACCGCCGCCACGCCCTTCAAGACGCCGCTCGCCCCGTTCGGCGCAAACGGCGACCAGTTGGCCGGATTGACGTAAAACGAGCCGAGCACGATGACGAGGAAGATGACGGCGAGCTTCAAGGCGACCATTATGTTCGATGCGCGCTTCGATTCGCGGATGCCAACGTAGACGAGCGCGGTGATGGCGAAGACGATGCCGAGCGCGGGCAGGTCGCAGATGAAGGGGATACCGCCGATGCGCGGCGCAGTCGTCCACGCCGCGTAAGCCTCCTTCATGCCGCTCGTCACGTCGGGCAGCGCGTTGACGGCTTCGAGGTTGCTGCCCTGCACGATGAGTCCGTTGATGGTGTCGTAGCCGCGCGAAGCGGACAGGAAATCCATCGTCAGGTAAGCGGGTACGTTGATGCCGTAGCCGGAGAGCAGCCCCGTGAAATAGTCGCTCCAAGAGATCGCGACGGCGATGTTGCCGATGGCATACTCCATCAGCAAGTCCCAACCGATGATCCATGCGACGAGTTCGCCGAAAGAGGCGTAAGCGTAGGTGTAGGCCGAACCGGCCACCGGAATTTTCGACGCAAACTCGGCATAACAGAGCGCGGAGAAACCGCACGCCATCGCCGTGAACATGAAAAGGAAGATGACGGCCGGGCCGCCGCTGTGGGCGGCGTTGCCGATCATGGCGAAGATGCCCGCGCCGACGATGGCCGCGATGCCGAGCGACGTGAGATCGAGGACGCCGAGCGTTTTGCGCAGGTGCGGTTCGCCGTCGGTCGCAAGGCCGTGGGCGTCGCTGAAACCGAGTTCGGCGTCGCGCTTGATCTGCACGACGCTCTTTTTACGAAACAGGTTTGTATAGCTCATCGAGTTTTCCGGTTGAGAAGCGCGCGTCCGCGCGCTCGAAGCGACCAGCGGGACTGGAGATTGCGCCGCGAAGTCTAACATAAAATGGTGACGGAGGAACGATGAACGACGAACTGAAAGCCGCTTGATTGCCCGTCGACGCCGCGCGTGCGCCGCGTTCATCCTTCGACGTTTATGTTAGACTCTCACGGCCGAATCCTGATGCTTAAATTCGATGCCTGACATGCCGGAAAGTCGTGGCGACAAAGCTCGCGCCCTGCACGAAAATCTCGATACAGCTTACGTCAATCTGGCGGCGCTCTTGCGCTACCTGCAACAGCGCGACTTCAACGGGCGCGTCCACGTCGAACTCGACGAGTACGACGGCGACATTTATCTGGCCGCGCGCGAGGCCGTGCGTGCGCGCGAAAGGGATCACGTTACGGGGCGCGAGGACACGGGGCAGTCGGCCTTGCAGCGCATTCTCGTGCGCGCGAGCGAACCGGGCGGGCGCATCAGCGTCTACGAAGGCGCGGGCGGCGAGACGGGCGGCGACGCCGCCAACTCGCGCGACGCGGCCGCGCCGCAACACGCGGGCGCGGCGGCGACGACAGCGACCGCCACCGGCACGCAGGATGAGATCGACCGGCGCAACGTCTTGCAGTTGAGCGGCGAGGTGATCGCGGCGGTGGAGCGCGGCGTGGCGGCAGCGTCGAACGAAAACTTCGCCGCACACTTTCAGGCGGCGCGGCGCGAGATCGCGGACGACTATCCGTTCCTCGTCTCGCTCGCCAACTGCGTGGAATATGAGCACGGCGAGGCGCGGCTCAAGCGCGGCACGGACGTGGGAAAATTCGTGGCGGGCACGAGCGAGTCTTTGCGCCGCGTGGTGGAGCGCGTGGCCGCGACAGGCGAACGCGCGCGGGGCGTGCGCCGCGAAGTCGCGCGCGAACTCGCCGCCCTCGCCGAGCGTCGCCCGCGCGCCCTCACGCGCTTCGGCTTCACCTCGCAACTCGAACGCATCGCGGGGCTGCGCTGGACGTGAGAAAGCTATCAGCTATCAGCCGTCAGCCGTCAGCTATCAGCTATTAGCTATCGGCCGTCAGCTATTAGCGTCAGTATCCGAGGCAGGTGAAAATAAAGGTAGGTGAAAAGCAAAAGGGCGGCCGGAGATGTTTTCCGGCTGCCCTTTTGCTTTTCAATCTTAACGGCTCTCAGCTTTTGCCTTCAAAGCTGACGGCTGATAGCTGATAGCTGATGGCTGACTGCTAATAGCTGACGGCTCTTACTGCGCCGACTCGACCGGGAGTTTCGCGGCCGTCCAAGCGTTCCAACCGCCGAGCAGGGCGGCGGCGTTCGTGTTTCCTTTGGCGTTGAGCATCTGCACCGCACGGGCGCTGGTATGTTCGCTCGGTCAAGCGCAGTAGGTGATGATCAACTTGTCCTTCGGCAACTCGCCCATGCGTTCGTCGAACTGCGCCAGCGGAATGGATTTCGCGCCTTTGATGTGGCTCGTCTTGTAAGAAGACTCGTCGCGCACGTCAACGACGAGGGCTGTGCCCGCATCGACGGCCTTTTGCGTCTCCTCAATGGAAATACGGCGCGTGTCGTCGGAGTGCTGCGCCTCTGGCTGTTTCGCTTTCTGAGCGGGCGCGTTGTTGCCGCTCGCCGTGGTCGCGCCCTTGGCGGCGGGCGCACTCCCGTCCTGCGGGCTACAGGCCACCAACGCGCAGACGCACAATACGAGTGCGGCGGCCGTCGAAATAAATAAACGCATACGCTTAGCTCCCCTCGAAATAAGTTCTCCCGCCCCGGAAACGGTGCGAGCTATGCCGACAGCATCGCACAAAATCCCTCCAAAGTGAAAGCGCGGGCAACATGCGAAATTGACGCCGCTACTTGTCGAAACTCTCACGCCCCGCGCTCTTAATTACTCCGCGCATTTCTCTAAAGACGCACGCACGCGCCGACGCGTCATCGCTCAAAGACGAACGCGCCGCGTCGTCTGCGCCTCCGCCGGTTGCGCGCGGCCGAAGAGCGCGAGCGCGACGCCTCCGAGGATCAACGCCGCCGCGAGCAGCAGGCGCAGCGAAACGCTCTCCGACATAAAGAGCACGCCGCCGACGGCCGCCAGCACCGGCACGGGCAACTGCACCGTCGCCGCACGCGTCGCCGTCAAACCTCTGAGCGCGGCGTACCACACGACGTAACCCACGCCCGAAGCCAGCGCACCCGACAGGACGGCGAGCAGAACGCCCGTCGTGGAGACGTGCGCGCCGCCGCGCATCGTGATCAAGTTGACCGTGAAGGCCAGCGGCAGGGCGAGCAAGAAATTACTGGTCGTGTCCGCGAGCGGGTCGGTCGCGCCGCGCCCGCGCAGCGAGTACAACCCCCACGAAACGCCCGCCACGGCCATGAACGCCGAACTCAAGGGCGGCGGCGCGGCCAGACCCGGCAACACCAGATACACCAGACCGCAGAGCGCGAGCGCGAGTCCCGCCCACTCAAAAGGGTGCGGCCGTTCGCCGGAGCGCAGAGCGGCCGCGAGCATCGTGGCCTGCACCGAGCCGAACAGGATCAACGCGCCCGTCCCCGTCGTCAACTTCGTGTAGGCGAATGAAAACGCCGCCGCGTAGAGGAACAGCAGCCACGCCGAAATGAATTTGACCCGTCGCCCGGGCGACGGCAAATTTTTGTTGACCGACGCCGTGATGATTAACAACGCGAGCGCGCCGGAAGTTAAACGCACGGTCGTGAAACTCGCCGCGTCAATCGCCGCGCCGCCCAAAGCCAGACGGCACAGGACGGAGTTCGCGGCGAAGGCCACGAGCGCGAGTCCCGTCAACACAGGCGTCTTCATACGGCTCAGGAATCCTCCGCCACCCGTCCGGCGTCTAAGTCCCCGCGAAGTAACTGAGCTTGACGTTCGCCGTCGCCACGCGTTTGCCGTTCCTGTATTTGCCGAGCGTGCCCACCAAAACGGGACGCTCGAAATCCATCTCCGCGCCTACGAAATCGCTGCGCAAAAATCGCCCGGAAAATTTATAGCTCACGCCCCGCACGCTCCGCGTGGTGAAGACGAACGTTTGCCGCGTGACGGAAAGCTTGGCGTAGCGATAGACCACGCCGCCGGTTTCGTTTACGCCCGACGTGCGGTTGGAAACGTCCTCCCCGGTCTGTTCGTCCCTCGCGTCCCAGTATTGAATCGTGTCGAAGTTTTCAAATTCCTTCGGCGGTTTCCCTACGAGCGAAAAATAGCCGTAAGGGCGAAAAGCCTTCTGCACGAGAAGCGACCCGCCGCCGCCGCCGTGGCCGCGCACCATTCCGGCTTGCCCGTCAACGGGCGCGGCCGCAACAGGCCAGAGCCAACACAGAGATAAAACCACGCGAATCATAGAGTGTTTCGTCATCATGAATGTGTTCCTTTACCACGCGGATTATAATGTCCATTCGCCGCGAAGGGTTAAATATTTCCCCGACTCCTTTGTCGGATGGCGGCGTGGGTGTTTTCCAATTCAATAATTACTATTGACTTTCGCGGCGACGTAGTTCATCATCGGCGCGCATATCGAAACGGGGTGAGCAACTTCAGGTGGCGGCGAAGAAGAAAATAAACGAGCGCGAAGCGTTGCGGCAGGCGTTGCACCAACAGGGCGTGCAACTCACGTCGCAGCGCGTCGCCGTCTTCGAGTACCTGAGCGGCGTCGAGCACCACCCGACGGCCGAAGAAATTTATCTCGCCGTCAAACCAAAACTTCCACGCATCAGTCTGGCGACCGTCTACAAAAATCTGGAGGCGCTGATCAAGTGCGAGGTGGTTTCCAAACTCACCTACGGCGACGCCGCCGCACGCTACGACATACGCACCGATCATCATTACCACACGCGCTGCCTGACGTGCGGTAAGGTTTGGGACTTGAACGCCGTCGAAGGTTCGGCGTGGCTCAAACAGGTGAAGCCGCAGGCCGGATTCGAGGTGAAGGACTACCGGCTGGAAATCTTAGGCCACTGCCGAGATTGCCGCCGGTAAATTTTTTTGGCATCAGGACGATAATAATTATTGTTCTTAACTAGGGGAAGGAGAAAACCTGATACATGAGCGATGAGCGAAAGAGCGGCCGACCCGCAAAAGACGCGGGCGGCGCGACTGCGGAAGATCAATCCGTCCTGACGAACCGGCAAGGCCATCCCGTCTACGACAACCAGAACACGCGCACGGTGGGCGAGCGCGGCCCCACGGTCTTGGAGAACTACCAGTTCTTAGAGAAGATCACGCACTTCGACCGCGAGCGCATTCCGGAACGCGTCGTCCACGCGCGCGGCGCGGGCGCGCACGGCTACTTCGAGGCTTACGGGCGCATCGGCAGCGACCCGGCCAGCAAGTACACGCGCGCCAAACTTTTTCAGGAGAAGGGCAAGCGCACGCCCGTCTTCGTCCGTTTCTCGACCGTCATTCACGGCGGCCACTCGCCCGAAAACTTGCGCGACCCGCGCGGCTTCGCAGTCAAGTTCTACACCGAAGACGGCAACTGGGATTTGGTCGGCAACAACCTCAAAGTGTTCTTCATCCGCGATCCGCTCAAGTTCCCCGACGTGGTGCACGCCTTTAAGCCCGACCCCGTGACGAACCGCCAAGACCCGAATCGCATCTTCGACTTCATCAGCCTGACGCCCGAGTCCATGCACATGATCGCGTGGCTGTTCAGCCCGCGCGGCATCCCGGCCAACTACCGCGAGCAGGAAGGCGCGGGCGTCAACACCTATAAGATGGTGAACGCGGAAGGCGTGGGCGTGCTTGTCAAGTATCACTGGATTCCGAAGCAGGGCGTGCGTTCGCTGACGCAAGCCGAGGCCGACCGGATCACGAACTTCAATCACGCGACCGAGGACTTGTTCGACGCCATCGAGCGCGGCGACTTTCCCCAGTGGGAACTGCGCGTGCAGATCATGTCGGACGATTACCACGAAGAACTCGACTTCGACCCGCTCGACGACACGAAAATCTGGCCGGAGGAGCAGTTCCCGATGCTGCCCGTCGGGCTGTTGGTGCTCGACCGCAACCCCTCCAACTACTTCGCCGAAGTTGAACAGGCGGCCTTCGGCACGGGCGTGCTCGTCGATGGCCTCGACTTCTCCGACGACAAGATGCTTCAAGGCCGCACCTTCTCTTACTCGGACACGCAGCGTTACCGCGTCGGCACGAACTATCTGCAACTGCCGATCAATCGCCCGCAGAAGCACGTCGCCACGAACCAGCGCGACGGGCAGATGGCCTACAGCGTTGACGGCGTCGAGGCGGGCGAGAACCCGCACGTCAACTACGAGCCGAGCAGCCGTGGGGGCTTGCGGGAAGCTCCGCGCGCCGGACGCGAGCACACGCCCTACGTCGAAGGCGCGGTCGTCCGCCGGAAGATCAGCCGGACAAACGACTTAAAACAGGCGGGCGAGCGTTACCGCACGATGGAAGATTGGGAACGCGACGATCTCGTCCTGAATCTCGCGAGCGCGCTCAAACAGTGCAACCCTGACATACGGGCGCGCATGATCTCCCTGCTCACGAAATGCGATGAAGATTACGGGCGGCGCGTCGCCGAAGGCATCGCCGCCGACTCTCTCGCGTCTCCGGCCGCGGAGTCCGCCACTGCGGCCGATTAGTCAACCGAGTCAACTACGGCGCAACAACAAGAGACGGGGACTCTGCACAAAAGAGTCCCCGTCTCTATTTTCGTCGCTTAAAATTCAAACTCGCGTCGCCGTCATCCGTCGAAGATGAGTTATGCCGTCTGCGCTTTCCTCCCGCCCGGCATGAGCGTGACGCCGAGCAGCAGCAACAGCCCGTAGCCAGCCCCGACGAGCAACACCAGTATTCCTACGTTCCGGTGCGGCGGGCAGGCCGCGTAGACGTGAAACACAATCGAGAGGATAGCCGCGACGACGGCGAGCCTGCGCGCGTTCGGCCGACGACGCCACAGGGCAACGCCGGAGAGCGCGAGCAAGACGCTCACGAACGCTCCCGCCAGCCCGACGACGAGCGGCTGCACCTCGCCGCCGCGCACGCCCCTGACCCAAAATTCCCCAACCGCGCCGTAGCCGAGAAACAACGCCACCAGAATGTTGAGCAACGCGAGTATCATCAGCGTCTCCTCCGAACGAAGAAAGTTGAATTGGCAACTACTAGACACCGCGCGGGCGAATTTGTTCCGTCGCCGCCGCCACGTCGCGTCTCGTCATCTCCGCCAATTTCGTCCGGCAATAAAAGTCTGGAACGACTATTCCTCCGGCGCGGAAACTCCGCGCGGTTCGAGCAAGTCGTCAGACATCTCCAGCAGCATTTCCGGGTACGACACTTCGACGCTCTCCTTCATCATCTCCGAGGCTTCCGTGTCGGCGACGGGAACGCGCCGCGCCGCTTCCCACTTCCGCTTGTCCGGCCACTGCGCGTAGGCCACCCACGTCCCGTCCTCGGCGCGGTGCAGGCGCGAGCCGAGGCTGCCGCACTTCCGGTAAATCTCCGAGGTGCGCCTGCGCCAGCCTTCACGAAACTTCTGCTCCTGTCCCTCTTTCAGTTTCCAGCGATACAAGGCAACGAACATTTTTCTCCTTTACGTCCCGGCGGCTTCATTCCAGCGGACGGCAATTATGTTGACACGGATTCGGGCGCACGCCTATGCTTTGCCGCAAGATTGAAATTCAAGAGGTTGAATTTTAACGCACCGACCGAAAGAGTCGGAGCGTCTTTCCCCCGCCGCGTGCGCGAGTGCGTCCGGCTTTCCTTCTTTAAAATTTCGTCCGGCCGTTGCAGGTAGCGTGCGAGGCGTATGTCGCAGCCGACCTATCTCACGTCAGGGAGTCGCATCGCCGTGGTGGGGGCAGGCCCGGCCGGGTCGTTCTTCGCCATCGAACTGCTGCGCCGCACGCGTTCGCTCGGCCTGCGCGTCGAGGTCGAAATCTACGACGGCAAGAACTTCGCGAAGAAGGGCGCGCCCGGTTGCAACATGTGCGCCGGGGCTGTCGGCCACACCCTCATCGAAGAGATCGAGCACTCGACGACCAACATCCCCGCCGAAGTCATCCACTACGAACTCGAAGGCTACGCGGTGCATTATCAGGACGCCTCGGCGCGTCTGGAAAACGCTCCGGGGCGACGCATCTACGGCGTCTATCGCGGGGCGGGGCCGGTCAGCACGGAGACGCCCGAAGGCCGCCGCAGCTTCGATCAGTTCTTACTCGACCAAGCCCTAAAACTCGGCGCGCGACACATCGCGCGCAACGTCCACGACATCGAAGTGCCCGACACGCTCGAAGGGCGACCCGCCATCCGCACGCACGAGGGCGGGCGCGCGGAGTACGATCTCGTGGTCGGCGCGTTCGGCGTCAACTCGCAACTCGGCGCGCGGCTCGTCTACGGCTATCAACCGCCGCCGACGTGGAAGACGTGCGTGATCGAGGCGCGCGTGCCCGAAGAGTTTCAGCGCGAGCGGCTCGGCAAGCTGATCCACTTCTTCGTCTTGAAGCAGGCGGACGTGCGCTACGTAGCTTTGATTCCGAAGGGCGAGCACGTCACGGTGACGGCCATCGGCGAGAACGTAGATGTCGTCTCGACCGAACGACTCCTGCGCGAATCCTACATGCGCGACTACCTGCCCGCCGATTGGAAACTCGATTGCCATTGCCACCCGCGCGTCGCCGTCGGCGCGGCGCGTCTGCCTTACAGCGACCGCTTCTGCATCGTGGGCGACGCGTCCGACTCGCGCTATCTCAAGAACGGCGTCGAGTCTGCGCTCGTCACGGCGCGACTGGCGGCCGATTGCGTCGT
Organism: Pyrinomonadaceae bacterium; assembly: GCA_035940695.1. Classification (GTDB taxonomy): domain Bacteria; phylum Acidobacteriota; class Blastocatellia; order Pyrinomonadales; family Pyrinomonadaceae; genus JAIVJZ01. The sequence continues at coordinate 218,087 of DASZEQ010000021.1, forward strand.
CAATCACGGCGTCACGGCACTCGACTTCGAAGCGCACTTCTGGCGTCGCTGCCAACAGGTCTTCGGGCGCGACAACTTGTACGGCCGCGCGCTCTTTGAAATCTACGACCGCATCTTCCCGCATCCGCTGATCGCGCCCGTCTACTTCGCCGTGCTGCAAGCCGAACGCAGCGCGCGCGCGTCGGCTGCGGCGGGCGGGCAGCCCGCTCGCGGCGGCGGCGCGCTTCTTTCGGACGCGCTCCTCGCAGCCTTCACGGGCGACCAACCTTACAAGCGCATTCTGCTGCGCGCGCTGCACCCGCGACTCGCCGCGCGCATGGCGAGCCACGCCGGTTTTCTCTTCTTCGACCGCGTGCGCACGAAAGTGACGCGAAGCGAACCCGTGCGGCGCGTGCGCGGCTTGCGTCTGCGCGACGAGTCGCGCGTGGTCGTCATCGGCGGCGGCCCCGGCGGCGCGTCGTGCGCGCTGCGCTTGTTGCAGGAGTCGAAAAAACGCGGCCTCTCCCTGCGCGTCCTCGTCTACGAGCCGAAGCGTTTCCCGCGCCAGCACAACCCCTGCATGGGCGTGCTAGTGCCGCCCACGGCCGCGCTCCTCAGCGAACACTTGCAACTCGAACTTCCGCCCGCGCTCGTCAAACGCACCATCAAAGGCTTTCGCCTCCACGGCGACCACAACGACATCGAACTGCGCGCGCCGCGCACGGAAGAACCCGCGCTCATGGTCTCGCGCTCAGAGTTCGACCAACTCCTGTTGGAGCGTGCCGAAGCGGCTGGCGCGGAGATCGTGCGCGACCGCGTGACCGGGCTTGAATTTTATCCCGACAATCTCGAACATCCCGTGCGTGTCTATTCCGAAGGCGCGTCGCGCTCGGCCGACATGGTCGTCGCCGCCTGCGGTTTGGACGACGGCCTGCTCTCCGTCCTCGAACACGCCAGCCCGCGCGCGCGCCCGTATCGCCGTCCGCGCGAGACGATGCACTCGATCATCGTCCGCCTCCCTTGCGACGAACGCCACATCGAGCGGCGTCTGGGCGGCGAGATACACGCCTTCCTGTTGCGCGAGTTGCCGCGCATCGAGTTCGGCGCGATCACGCCGAAGCAGACGCACGTGCTCGTCAACATCGTCGGCCGCCGCGTCACTTCGATTGATATGGAAGACTTTCTCCTGCACCACAAAGTGCGGCCGCTCTTGCCGCGCTTCGACTTGCAGAAACTCGACTTTTACGAAGGCCACGCGCCCGTGCGCCACGCGCGAAACGTCTCTTGGGATCGCTTCGTCGCCGTCGGCGACGCGACGGGCTGGCTGCGCCCCTTCAAAGGCGCGGGCGTCACGACCGCCATCCAAACCGCCGTCGCCGCCGCCGACGTGATGCTGGAGCGCGGCATCGACTCAACCGCGCTCGCCGCCTACGCCCAGCGCAGCCTCGCGCTCACTTCCGATCATCGCCACGGTCGCGCTTTGCGCCGCCTCTCGCGCCTTGGCCTCGGCTTCGGCATGATCGACGGCGTGATCGAACTCGCCAAAACCGACCCCGATCTCTACGCCCTGCTCTACGACATCATCGCCGGACGCCGCGACTACCGACGCCTCACGCGCGAACTCTTTCACCTCGCCCTGCTCCGCAAGATGAGCGCGCTCGCCCTGCGCCGCCTGCTGCGTCCCGTCGGCTGAAGCGGCGCATCCGTGAATCAATAGTAGGTCTCTATCAAATCCTCAAACTTCCAATCCGGCTTGAAGGGGATGTCCGTGCCGACGATCACTTGACGGGTCGGGTCAATTGAATAGTAGCTGCTGCCGCTTTGCACTTTGTAGGCTTGGCCGGTGGTGGGGTCTACGACGCGCGTGTGGCCGCGCAGAACGTCGCCGCGCCGCTCGGCGATGCGATCCCATGAAGCCCAGCGTTCGGCTTGAGTCTGCTGCCAGAGTTGATTGGAATATTCGCTGTACTGGCGATTCGCCTCGGCCGTCTGATGATTTATGTTCGCCTGTCGCATCATCCACTGGGGATTGGTCTGGAAGGTAGTGATGGCGCGGAAGAGCACGGCGTCCGCCAGCCACACGTTTTCGGGAGTGGCGAGGAAGCCGAAGAGAGCCTGCGGATTCCACAGCGTGGCGACATTCGAGCTATGCGTGATGGCCGTCTCCGCGTACTGGTAGCCGAGATAAGTCGGCCCGCCGAAGTCGCACGAAAAAATCACCTCTCCGGCGGTGTGCATGGCGAAGCCGAGCATCTGCGTGTACCACCCGAGAGCCTGAATGCGGTCGGCGCGATTTCTGCCGTCGAGCCATTGCAGATTCCGGCAGTTTCGCGCCACCGTGTTCTGAAGGTAATAGACGGCGAAGTCCTGCCCCGTCTTGTGATTCAGCGCCAGCGTGCCGTCCGAGGTGAATTGGCCTTCCCAGATGCCGAGCGACATCAGATTCATGTCCGGCACGATGTATTTCGAGGGGAAGTTAACGTCGCCGCTGCGCACGATGACCCGACCGTCCGGCGACTGCAAGACGAACTCGGACATCGAGACCATGTTGGGTCTGAACACACCGCCCCTCACATGCCAGCCCGCCGGAACTTCGACGCTAAAGGCGTTCTCCATCGGGTCAATCCACGTCTGGAATTGCATACCCGCCAGAGGGTTGTCGTTCGCGCCGGGCTGCCCGCCGCCGCGGGTCACGCTGAAACTGCTCAGAATCCGCGCGAAGTCGGTTTGCAGAGAGGGAAAGCGTGCGGGCGGGGCGGCCAACGTGTAGAAAAAGCCGGTTGCGCCTTCGGGCGTGTTCTCCCACCACAGCGTGGCGATCTCTTTGAGCCTGCTTTCGTCTGCTCCGATTGCGCCCACGCCGTTCGGTTTAACCTGCCAGCCGCCGCGCGGCATCTGCCAATGCTGCTGCGGCCAAAATTGGCGCGAGATGGCGAGCAGGATGTCGCGCGCGCCCTCGGCGTTGAGATGGGTTTCAAACTTGAATGGCAGGATCGTCACGCGCTCCATGTCCGGCCCCGTCACGTTGACGAGTCCGGCATTCATTGCCACTTTCCAGTTTGCGGGAATGTCCAGCCTGAATCCTTCCGGGTATTCTTGGGCCGTCCAGTTTTGTTCCATTGCGTCTCATCCTCCCTCACACCATTGTTCGTCCCCGCGCGTCTGCGGATATGTTTCGAGCGTATTAGGCAAAGCGGAAGCATCAAGAATAGTTAACGAGCCGTCTTCTGGTGCGGATTGATGAAGCTGGCGGTCTTGACGGCGGGCGATTATACGCGCACCCGCCGACGGGAGAAAGAGATTATTTTGCAGCCTCGCCGCAAAATGCTATGACCAAGACAATAAGGGCATCGTCGAATGCTACGCCACGGTCTGTGAGCAGTAATGCCTTCTTTGACGGGCGCATGCGCGCGGCGAAGTTAGAAGTAATCGACGCTCCGGCGCGAAGTGTGACGAAACCAACAGACCCCGGTTGCGGCATCAATCGAGCCGCAACCGGGGTCTGCCGCTCGTGGCGGCGAAACTCATGCTTCGTCATTCAACGTGCCGCGTTCCGCGTTTCTCTAATTGACGCCGTTCTCTCTGTCCGTTTAGCATCCCCTCTAGACACGCCCCAACTTTCGCCGCGCGCGGCCGGGAGGATTTCCGCCATCACCCGTCAGCAGATTTTAGAACTGTCGCTTCTCGTCATCTTCGCCACCGTCCACGGCTACGGCGCGGCGTGGCTGGCCGTGCGGATGCTGTTCCGGCCGCACCGCGCCGTCAAACTTTTCGGCCTCACCATCTGGCCGCAAGGCATGATCCCGCGCCACCGCGAACGGCTCGCACAAACTATCGGCAACGCCGTCGGCAACGAACTCGTCTCGCACGACACCATCACCGACGCGCTGTTCGAGACCGATTTCTTCCGGCGCAAAGTCTCCGATCTCGTCTCGACGCACACGCGCGATCTGCTCGACACGCCGCGCGGCTCTTTCGTCGAAGCCCTGCCCGCAACCTTGCGCGCGCCCGTCCTCGACGCCGTCAGCGCGCTCCAACTGCGCGTCGCCGATTATGTCGCGGGCATCCTGCGCAGCGAAGAGACGGCATCGGCCGTCAACTCTTTCATCGACCGCCGCGTTGACGAACTGCTCGCCCGTCGTCTGAGCGACGCCATCGACGACGAGACTTACGAGGGGATCGTCCGGTTCGTCGAAGACCGCTTTCGCAACCTCGTCAACGAACGCAGCTTCGAGGGGAAGGTGCGCGCGTTCGTCAGCGCGCGCGTCGAGGAACTCGCCCACAGCCGCGCCACGCTCGCCGAAGTGTTCACGCCCGACGCCGTCGCCATCATCAAAGAGCGCATCGACGCCCAACTCGCCCCCATCGCCGAACAACTCGCAGAGATCGCGTCCAACAAAAAGACGCGCACGCAGATCGGCGCGCTCATCAAGCGGGAGGTTGACGAGTACTATGCCCAACTCGGCTTCTTCAAAAAAATCTTCGTCTCGCGCGAACGCATCCACGGCGAAGTGGACGAGATGGTCAACAAGACTCTGCCGCGCCGCGTGCAGGAATTCTTGCGCGGCGACGCGTTCGCCGCAGAGGCCGAGACGTTCCTCAATTCGATGATCGACAACCTGCTCGCGCGCCCCATCAACGAACTCGTCGGCACGATTGCACCCGATAAGTTGGAACTGATCAAAGAGCATGTCGCCGCACGCATCCTCTTCATCGCGCGCGGCGCGGAACTCTCCACGACCGTCTCGGCCTACACCTCCGACGCGCTCGCGCGCGTGCGCCCCCACACCCTGCGCGCGCTGCTCGAACACGCCAGTCCCGACTCGGCCGCGCGCCTCAAAAATTTTCTCTCTCGCGCCCTGCTCGGCGTGCTCGCGCGCGAAGACACGGCGCGCACCATCAACGCCATCCTGAGCACGCAGATCGAACGTCTCCTCATCGCCCCCATCGGGCGCATCGGCGACCACCTACCCGAACAGACCGTCGCACGCGTCTCGCACGCGCTGACCGAACGCATCCACACGGCAGCGCGCGAACGCCTGCCCCTCGCCATCAAAGAGTTCGACATCGGCCAGATCGTCCGCACCAAAGTCTCAAACTATCCGGTCGAAAAATTGGAGACGCTCGTTCTCTCCGTCGCCCAGCAACACTTGCGCAAGATCGAGCTTTTCGGCGCGGTCATCGGCCTCTTCCTCGGCCTCTTGCAAGCGATCTATTTCGGCATCAAATACTATCGCGCCGGACATTGAAAGTCTTTGGAGGTACGCATGACTCAAGTGAACATTGACGATCAAGTGAGAGAGGAAGAGCCGTTTGAGGACGTGCCCGAAAATGACTTGCTCGCTCGCGCTATAGAAGAAGGGGCTGGGAGTTCAATGGTCAGCCGGAAAGAAGTCTTCGGCATTTTAGAGGGCGGGGAATCAAGCGCGCCGGAGTGATGCCGAAAATGCGCTGCCTTATTCGCGCCGCGTCACGACAAAAAAGAGACATACTGATACTTCACTTGAGCATCTAAGTTCGACAGTTACGCCGGTGTGCGGTGATTTAAGAGCAGGGCAGAGGAAACTCAGGTATGAATTTTTCAGGCAAAAAAATTATCGTCATAGCATTATTAGCTGTGTTGGGCGGTGCAACTTCGACGCGGGCGCAGAAACTGGCGTCGCCGTATCGCTCGAACGAGTCGGTGCGTTCCGATAAGTTTACGGGCGGCACGATTGAGCGCGCCGCGCTCGTCGCGGGTGAGCCGGACATCGAGATCACGGTTGACGTGCCCGCCTTCCGCCTGACGCTCTGGCAGAACGGTAAAGAAGTGAAGACTTACGCGGTCGGCGTCGGGCGAAAAGATTTCCCGATCTCGATTGGCGAGAAGCAGGCTTCGGAGATCATCTGGAATCCCGATTGGATACCGCCCAACAGCGAGTGGGTGACGGGGCGCAAAGGCGTCAAGGCGGGCGAAGTCATCCGGGCGAGCGACCCCAGAAACCCGCTCGGCAAACTGAAAATCCCGCTCGGCTACGGCTACCTGATCCATCAGGCGGCGGCCGTGACAGACCTCGGCAATCTCGTCTCGCACGGTTGCATCCGCATGCTCCGCACAGACCTCTACGACCTCGCCGAAAAGATCGTCGCGGCGCGCGGCGTGCCCGTCTCGGCGAAGAAGATCGCAAACGCCAAGGTGACGAAGAACACCGTGGTCGCCAAACTCGACAAGCCGTTGATGGTGGACATCAACTACGACACGCAGGTCGTCGAAGGCGGCTACCTGCACCTGTACCCGGACGTGTACGAGCGCGGCACGAACACCGTCGCGGCCTTGCGCGCCGAACTCGAATCGAGCGGCGTGGACGCCTCGGCCGTTGACGACGCGACGCTCAAGCAGATGCTCGCGCGCGTGAACGCGAAACAGAAATACGTCGTGAGCGTGGAGAGCCTCGCGGCGGGGCGCGCGCTCGCGGACGGGCGCGTGTTGCCGCTCGTCGGTTCTCCGGCGGCGAAGAAGAAAGTCGCGGCGAAGCGGCGCACGGCCTAACGGCGCGCGGCGCGAAGCAGATTAGGACGTTGAAGGGCGCGGAGAGAATCGATTCTCTCCGCGCCCTTCGCGTTCAATCATTCTCCGCCTGTTACGGCGCGCAGTATTCCCAGTGCCAAGGTTCGTAGAAGTAGGGGCAGAAGCCGAAGCGTCCGGCGTTGCGGACGAGCCAGCGGTAGGCGCGCGTCTGAACTTGTAGAGCGCGGTTCGGGTCTTTCGTGATGGTCGGTTCGCCGCCGACGTAGAGGTCGAGCGCGCGCCCGGTGAAGTGCGGGCTGTTGACGGCGAGCGCGGCGCGTCCCGCGCCCGGCTCTAACTTGCGCAGGCGATCCTGATACTCGCGCGAACGAAACGCCGAGATGATCTTTAAATACTTCTCCGACGCGGCGAGTTCGCCGCCCTGACTCGCCAGTTGCAGAGAGGAATCGGCGATTGCTGCGGCCAGCATGCGTTTGTAAGCGGCGTAAGTTTCGCGTTCGACTTTACGCAGTTCGTCGGCGCGCGACGCGTCCCAAAACTCTGTGGCGGGAGCGGTGACGAGTTGATCGGGCTGCGGGTACGTTCTGTTTTTAAGCCGCTGCGCTTGCCACGTCGAGACCATTCGCATCAGCGTGGCCTCGTCGAGCACGCCGCTCGCGCCGAGTCCCGCGCCTTTCTGCCAGCGCGCGAGGCTGGCGGCGAAGCCTTCGCTCGCGGGGTCGTCGTCCGTGCCGATCAGGCGTTGAATCAGCGGGACGTAGATCGCCCACCCGCGTTGCTGCTTGCCGCCGAACGTCCAGCGCAGGCTATCCTTGGACACGCGGTTTTGCTCTGCGGCGGGCGCGGTTAAGGCAGGCGCGCCGGTTGTTGTTGTCGTCGCCGGTTCGATTGTCGCGGCGTTTGTCGTGAGAGGAGTTGTGTTCGGCGTCGAAGATGCAAGCGACGCGGGCTGCGTCGTCGTGCGCTCTCCGAATAGACTGCGGCGCGCGCCCCCGTAGGGTCGGAGCGGGACGATGGCGGCGACCGAGGCCAGCGTCGCGAGCGAGACGACGGAGATCAGAAGAAGCTTTGTCTTGTCGAACGTCATAAAGTCGGCAATCAACTCGGGGGAGGGGAAACGGCGTCGGCCACGCCAGAGCCGTAGAGTGAGATTCACTTTCAGGGAACAAGGTTCGTCGCAAAACTTCAGAGACCTTTGACGGCCAGCACTTCACAGGCCATCGTCCGGTCTCCGGTGCAGCTTATTCTTCTCGGAGCATCATAAAACTTAAGTTTGAATCCGAGGCTCTTGTATAGTTTTTTGATTCTCGGCGTCGCTTGATTAGACAAGATGACGGGGCCGGGATGAGCGGCCAGCCACTCGGCCGCGCGCGTCTGGTCTTCCCATGAAAATCCGCCCCGGCTGTAGGCGGTGAAGTCCACGTCATAGGGCGGGTCGGCGTAGATGAAATCATCGCTCGCGATTTCCAGTTCCTCGAAATCCAGATTGGTGAACTCCCAAGACTTGAATAAGGCGCGATACTTGTCGAAGTCTCCGGCGTATCTGAGGTTCGCGGCGTAAGTGCCGAACGGGACGTTAAACTCGCCGCTCTGGTTAAACCTGCATAACCCGTTGAAGCACGTCCGGTTGAGATAGTAAAACAACTGGGCGGCCTCGCGGCTGCGCCGTTTCCCGTTCTTGATGAGCTTATTAAACCGATCCCGGTGGGTGTAATAGATTGTTTCGTCATTGCGCGCTTCGATAGTTACGGGGAAGGGTTTTTTGAGCCACTCGTAGAAATTGATCAGGTGAGGATTGGCGTCGTTCAACAAGGCGAATCGGGGACGCAGGTCGAGCGCGACGGCCAGCCCGCCGCAGAACGGTTCGACGAAACGCCTGTGCTGGTGAGATTGCCAGTAAGGCCGGATGATGGGAGCGAGCCAACGTTTGCCCCCCGCCCATTTGAGCGGAGGCTTCAACGCCAACTCGGATGCGCCCCGCGCACTTGCGCGCTTCGTTGCTTTCCCTGAAATTTCGCTGTCGCGGGTCGAGGGCATGAAACGGGTTTTCGTCTGGGGTCTCTGGCGCGTGCAAAGGCTCTCGCGGCGCATCGTACAGGTAGCGGCGTTAAACTGCAAGAAATGCGTCCGGCGAGGTGTTTGCCGTCGGCAATCTCGCTGCTTGACCGATGGCGCGCCGATTCGGCAAGATTACGGCGCGTGCCGCTCCCCGCGACGATTTTCCTTCAGCATCTTTCGAGGCGTGTTTCCAAATGACTAATCTGACGTTGCTTCGTGCGTTGTGCCTGTCGGCGTTGTGTTTGATCGTCGGCGGCGCAGCGTCGTCGGCGGTATGCCGGGCGCAGGGGTTGGAGCGTGAGTTGGAGGCGACGGCGGGCGCGGCCGTGCTGGTGTCGGTGAAGAATTTGAGCGGGCGCGTGACGGTCGTGGCGGCCGGGGAGGGCGAGGAACTGAGGCGCGTGTTGCTCAAGGCCGAGTCGCCGGGGGCGGCCGTCGCGGAGTCGGACGTGAAGACGCTGGCCGAGGGCGGGCGCGTGGAGGTCGAAGTCAGAGAGGGGCGCGGCGAGCGCGACCGCGTCGATCTGTTTTTGCGCGTGCCGCGCCGCGCGCGTGTGAAGGTGGAGACGCGCGCCGGAGCGGTTGACGTGTCGGGGTCTCTGAGCGAGGTCGAGGCGGCGACGGATACGGGGACGATTCGCGCCGACGTGCCGCTGGATTCTTTGCGCTACAGTTTTCGCTGGACGGCGAGCCGTCCGCGTTTTTATAGCGAGACGGAGTTGGGGAAAGTTGAAGAGAAGCGCGGCGGGCGGTTCGAGGTGTCGGGACGCTTCGGCGACAAGAACGCGAAGCGCGACCAGCGCGTCAAGTTGGATTTCGAGACGGAGCGCGGCGTCATTCTCTTCGGCGTCGATCCGGCAGGCGTGCCCGCCGATTTGCGCGAGCGGCAGTTGACCGAGGCGGCGCGCGCCATCATCAGGAGCGGCAATCAGGATTTGATCGAGGCCATCCGCAAGATCACGCCGCGCTTCGTGGGCGAGTACGCGAAGACGCTGCCGCCTCCGCGCGGGGGCGCGCCGGTGCTCACCGTCGCCTCGAAGAGCGAGCGCACGGCCGCCGTAGCGCGCGAAGTTGCGCCGCAGTTGATGCGCGTGACGGCGAACGTGACGGACAGGCAGGGGCGCGCGATTGCCGGGCTTGAACGCAAAGACTTCAGCGTCTCGGAGGGCGAAACGGCGCGCGAGGTGTTGGAGGTCGAACCGGCGCGCACGCCTTTCAATCTCGTGCTGCTCTTGGACGTGTCGGGGAGCGTCGAGGAGCGTCTGGACTTCGTCAGAAAGTCCGCGCTCGCCTTCGTCAACACGGTCAGCCCGCAGGACAGGATCGCGATCATCAGTTTCCGCGACGACGTTCAACTCATCTCCGGTTTCACCACCGACCGCAGCCTCTTGGCGCAGCGCATCAAGGACATCGACGCGGGCGGCGGCACTGCGCTCTACGACGCGCTCGCCTACACGCTCGTCGAGACCTTGAAGCCGCTGCGCGACGAGCGCACGGCCATCGTCGTCGTCTCCGACGGCGACGACAACCGCTCCTTCATCCCGTTCCCCTACATCCTCGAAACCATCATCGAAACCGGCGCGGTCATCTATCCGCTCTACATCCCTTCCGGCCTGATCCCCGCTGCGAGCGCGCCCGCCGCCGCGACCACGCTCGACCCGACGCGCACGCGATACCTGTCGCTCACCTCGCGCGCCGACGAGGAAGGGCGCAAACTCGCAAGCGTCTCCGGCGGCGTCTATTACCCCGTCCGCCGTTTCGACGAACTCCAACTCGCTTACGACGACATCGTCGCGCAACTGCGCACCTCTTACACCATCAGTTACGCCACAACCTCCGCCCCCACGCGCGGGCGGGTGCGCGTGCGCGTCGCGCGCGAAGGCGCGGTGGTGCGCCTCAGCCCGGCCGTCAGCACGACAACTTCGCAGCCGAACTAGACGACCTCTCTGTGCTCAAGAGCCGGGCGAGCGCAAATTAATTCGCACATTGTGGAAAGGTGCGGCGGCGGGTGTTACCATCCGCACTGATGAAAAGCCCTCTGCTGTTATCCCTGTTCGACGAGACGGAGCGACGCCCGCTGTCTGTCTCGGAGTTGACTTCACAGGTGCGCGGGGCTTTGGAGAACCGTTTCACGGCCGTGTGGGTCGAGGGCGAGATTTCAAACTTCAAGGCCGCCGCTTCCGGCCACTGGTATTTCACGATCAAGGACGAAGGCGCGCAACTTCACGCGAAATGTTTTCGCGGCGTCAACGGGCGGATACGCTTTCGCCCGTCGGACGGTTTACAGGTGCGCGCGCGCGGGCGCATCACGGTGTACGAGCCGCGCGGCGAGTACGAGTTGCTCGTCGAGGGACTCGACCCCATCGGCGCGGGCGCGCTGCGCGTCGCCTTCGAGCAGATGCGCGACCGGCTCGCGGCCGAGGGCTTGTTCGCGGAAGAGTTGAAGCGGCCGCTGCCGCTCCTGCCGCGTCGCGTCGGCGTCGTCACGTCGCCCACGGGCGCGGCCATTCGCGACATCATCCACGTCATCACGCGCCGCACGCGCACCGTCAACGTCCTCATCGCGCCGACGCGCGTGCAGGGCGTGGGGGCGGGCGCGGAAATCGCACGCGCGATCAGGTCTTTGAACGAGTATCACCGGCGCGCCGAGCGCGAGGGACGCACACACGATTTGATCGACGCGATCATCGTGGGGCGCGGGGGAGGGTCGAGCGAAGACCTATGGGCGTTCAACGAGGAGGAGGTGGCGCGCGCGATTCGCGGTTCGCAAATTCCGGTGATCTCGGCGGTCGGGCATGAGACGGATTTCACCATCGCGGACTTCGCGGCCGACGTGCGCGCGGCGACTCCTTCGGCGGCGGCCGAGTTGGTGGCCGCACGCGAAGACGAGATGACGGCCATCGTGTTGACGCTCGCGCGCGATCTGGCGCGCGCCGTCGAGTATCGCCTGCTCATCGAACGCGAGCGGGTGCGCGAGGCGGTCAGTTCCGAAGGCTTCGATGAGGTGCGCGAACGCCTGCGCGAAGCGCGACGCGAGACGGACGAACTGGCACGGCGGCTGGAGACGGCGATGACGCGTGCGCGGGAGAGCGCGCGCCGGAAGTTTGAGCGGGTGGCGCGCGAGTTGTCGCCCGCGCGTGCGGCGACGCGCGCGAGCGAGGGGCGCGTGCGGCTGGCCGTGACGCGCGCCGCGCTGGATGCGAACTTCGGGGCGCGTCTGGATACGGCGCGGGCGCAACTCGAAGTCGCGGTCGCTTCGCTCGATGCGCTGTCGCCTCTTGGCGTGCTCGGACGCGGTTACGCGCTCGTGCAGGACGGGCGCGGGCGCGTGGTGCGTTCGACGGGAAGCGTGCGCGTCGGCGAGGAATTGCGCGTGCGTCTCGCAGAGGGCGCGCTCAAGTGTCGCGTCGAAGGAGTGGAGGGCGAGAACTGATGTCCACCGTGCCGGGAGAGAAGGCGAAGAAGGGACGGCGCAGCCGCATCGTCGTGAACGTCGAGGAACGGCCGCCGGAAGACAGGGACGCGTCGGTCGCGCGCGGGCGCGGCAGGTTGCGCGCGCGGCGCGTGCAGGGTCGGAGACGCCGCGTGTTGTCCGTCGCAGGCGTCGCGCTCGCGTCGGTCGTGCTCCTGCTGTGCCTCTCGGGTTGGTGGTGGTGGCAGAGTTTCAAGAGCAGCCCCGCGTACACGCTCGCGCTCGCGGCGGAGGCGGCGGAGTTGGACGACCAGCGGGCGTTTGAAGAGTTGGTTGACGTGGAGGCGGTGAGCCGCAGCGTCGTGCCGCAAGTGATCGAGCGCGTGCGCGGCGCGGACGATTCGTTGAACATCACGCCGCAGGTGCGTCGCCAGATCGCGCAAAACGCGCAGGTGTGGTTGCCGGGCGTGCGCGAACAGGTGCGCGGCGTGTTGATGGCCGAGACGAAGCGGCTCGCGGAGCAGGGCGGCGCGCGCGACTATCCGTTCTTCGTGCGCGCGCTCGCGCTGTCGCGTGCGAGCGAGACGAAGACGCAGGCGGGCGAACGCGATAGACGGACGGCGACGTTGACATATCAAGCCGACCAACGCCCGGTCGAGTTCGGGTTGATGGGCAGGGGCGAAGGGCAGCCGGAGTGGAAGATCATTTCCGTCAAGAGCGATGATCTGGCGGCGCGCGTGGCCGAGCAGGTGGCGCGGACGTTCCCCATGACGGGCAAGTGACGGGCGACAGAGAGTTTCAACACCGCAGAGACGGAGAACTGCGGAGGAAGCACAGAGGAAAGAAAAACTGAATTTGAGATCACAGATTTGAGAGATCATAGATTTGAGAGCGCGCACGAATTTGAGAGTTCGTAAATGTGAGAGAACACGAATGTGGGAAAGCACGGATTTGAGAGATCATAAATTTGAGAGAACATGAATTTGAGAGAACATGAATTTGAGAGTTCATAAATTTGAGAGTTCGTAAATTCGAGTTTAAGAGTTTATAAATTTAGTTTGAGAGTTCGTAAATTTGAGTTTGAGAGATCATAGATTTTAGTTTGAGATCACGAATTTGAAATTTGAGATTGATTTTCTGTGTGCGGTCTCTGCTTCGTGCGCGTGTGCGTCGGTGAAGATCGTGCTTTATAGTCGAACTGAAGTGAATTTAAGTGTCCCGTTAAAATGAAAATGAAGAAAGCGGAAGCGCAGAATCAGAACTTCGAGGCGTCGCTGGCGGCGTTGGAGAAGATCGTGCGCGAGTTGGAGCGCGGCGAGTTGCCTCTGGAGAAGAGTCTAGAACTGTTCGAGCGCGGCGTGCGCCTCTCGCGCGAGTGTCAGGAGCGTTTGCAGGCGGCGGAGCGGCGCATCGAGGTGTTGTTGCAGCGCGAGGACGGCGAAGGGCGCGTGAGCGTTGTGGGCGCGCTCGGAGACGAGGACTTCGACATTCCGGCAAGCAACGCGAAAGACGCGGAGGACGATGAGAGCGTCTTCTGACACGGCTATCGAAGCGCGCGCGGAGCCGGACGGCGGCGGCGACGACGCCGGAGAGGCGAGGGTCTATCTTGAACGCGCGCGCACGATAATCGACGCGCGGCTCGACCGTCTCGTGCCCGCCGCGACCTCTGCGCCCGTGGCGGTACATGCGGCGATGCGTTGGAGTCTCTTTGCGGGCGGCAAACGGCTGCGCCCCGCGCTCGTGCTCGCGACGGGCGAGGCCTTCGACGCACACGCCGACAGCCTCATCGACACGGCTTGCGCCTTTGAACTCATCCACACCTACTCGCTCGTCCATGACGACCTGCCCGCGATGGACGACGACGACCTGCGGCGCGGGCGTCCTACCTGTCACATCAAATTCGGCGAGGCGACGGCCATCCTCGCGGGCGATGCGATGCAGACGCTCGCCTTCCAGATCATCGCCGAAGACAACTCGCTCGACGCGGGCGTGCGCGTGCGCCTCGTGGCGGAACTGGCGCGCGCGGCCGGGACGCCCGCCGGGATGATCGCGGGGCAAGCGCACGACCTCGCCGCGGAGTCGCGCGCAGACGTGACGGCCGCCGAACTCGATCAGATTCACCGGCACAAAACGGGCGCGCTCATCGTCGCCGCCGCCCGCGCGGGCGCACTCGTCGCGGGCGCGTCCGCGCGCGAAATCCGTTCGGTCAGCGACTACGCCGCCGCGCTCGGCCTCCTGTTTCAGATCACGGATGATCTGCTTGACGTGACGGCCACCGTCGAGGCTCTCGGCAAGACGCCCGGCAAAGATGCGCGCGCGCAGAAGGCCACCTACCCCGCGCTTCACGGCCTAGAGGAAGCGCGCGCACGTGCACGCGCCGTTCACCTGCAAGCTCTCGATGCGCTCTCGCAAGGGGAAAGGAGCGCGCCGCTGCTCCGTTCAATTGCGAGCCTCATCCTTGAACGCCGCGCCTGAAGTTTCTCTACGCTCTCGCCTGCGCGCATCAACAAATCCGGCCGTTCATCAGCCGTCTTAGTTTCAGCTTTCCTCAACGCGGCGACGACGAGCGGCTGCTTAAATTTCGACTTGAGATAGTCGTTCGGGCGCGCACTTTTTCTGCATCGTGCGCAGGGGTTCGGGCATGAAGGCGGTCAGGTGGTGCGTGGCGGTGTGGCCGTCGGCGAAGGTCTGGTAGAGCATGCATTCGGGGAGTTGGAGACAACTGAGGGGCGACGTGTTGATGTAGCCGCTGTCGATGCCGATGGCGCTGTGTGAGATGTAGATGCCGTGGCGACCGAGACGCCCGCGCAAAGGCAGAAGCGGCGCGGGCGTGTGGCCGAAGACGCAGGGCTTGCCCGTGTAGTTGCGAAAGAAATTGCCGTCGCGCGACCAGAGTAGTTGCTGCGGGGGCGTGTCGCGCGGGTGCGCGCCGCCCGGCAAACCGGCGTGGACGTAGAGCGCGTAATCGTCTTCGTAAAAGAGCGGGAGCGTGCGAAAAAACTCGACGTGCGCGGGCGGGACGGCGGCCGTAAACTCCGCGCGCAGCGTGGCGAAGTCCTGCTCGCTGCGCACGCGCAAAGGCTTGCCCGTGTACTGCTGGAAAGTGCATTCGCTGCCGACCGCCGCGTGCAGCCAGAGCGTCGCGCCGTCTTCGACGAAGTCGAGCAACATCTGCTCGTGATTGCCGCGCAGGCACAGCACGCGCTCCGGGTGTTCGTCGCGCAACTTCACCACGTCGGCGACCGTGCCGGGCACGTCCTCGCCGCGATCAATGATGTCGCCGAGAAGGATGAGCATGTCGCGCGCGGGGTCGCGCGGCAGCATCTGGATGAGCCGGTTCAACTGCTCGCGCCGCCCGTGTACATCGCCGATGACGAAGGTTTTCATTTCGCTTCAGTCCGTTCTCCACACGTTCCGCCGGTCGCGTCCCCTACATCTTATTCCACCCCGACGCGCGCCTGCGCGTGTGATTTCTCGATGCGCCCCATCAACATCTCGAAGCGCGGGTCGTCTCTGAGCGCCGCCCATTCCGGGTTAGCCCTAAACCACGGCAGATTTTCGTTGCCCCGGTTGATGGCGCGCTCCAACCATTTGAACGCCTGATCGCGCATGCCTTCGACGGCGTAGGCGGTGGCGATCCAGTAGGGCGCGTCGTGATCCGCTTCGGCCACTTCCTTGACGCGTTCGGTCAACTGCGCGCGCGCCGCTTCGTGCTGGCCGAGTTTACTGAGCGTGATGGCGTAGTGCGGGCGGATGCCGTCCATCTCCGGATGCGTGTCGAGCACGTCGCGCAAAATTTCCGCCGCCTCCGCCGCCTTGCCCTGCCGGTAGAGCGCGACGGCGCGAAAGGTGCGGACGAAAGGATGATCGGGTTCGATCCGTGCGCCTTCGTCGAGCGCGCGCATGGCCTCTTCCATCCGTCCCTGATACATCAGGACGCGCGCGCGGTTGTAACTGACGACAACGCGCTCGGCCGGGTTGAGACTGAGCATGCGGTCGAGACTACGCAGAGATCGTTCGTAATCGCCGTCGAGGCGATAGAGATATGAGGCGACGAACTGCACGCCCACGTCGTTCGTGGCTTCGTGGCGCAAGTTCTCGACCGCCGCGCGAGCCTTGGCCTTCTCGCCGCGCGCCAGATAAATGAAGACCATGTGCATCCGCGCTTCCATGATCTTCGGGTCGATGTCGAGACCTTTGCGAAAGGCTTCTTCGGCGCGCTCGTAGTCCTCGAAGTCGCCCATCGATTTGATGACGCGGTTGGCGTAGCAGCCGCCGAGCGCGCAATAGGCGAGAGCGAAGTTGGGGTCGAGTTCGATGGCGCGTTTGAAATTCTCAATGGCCTCCTCGACATCCTCGTTGGCGAGCGTGTGATAAATGTAACGCCCCATCGCGTCGCGCCCGCGCAGGTAGATGTTGTAAGCGTCGGGGTTGGCCGTGGCGCGCTGCGCCAGCCCGTCGCGCTCGGCCGTCGTCAGTTCGAGGCGCAAGCCTTCGACGATGCGATGCGCGATGGTGTCCTGCACGGCGATGATGTCTTCGGCCGTGGCGTCGATGCGGTCAGACCAGAGCAGGTCGCCCGAAGCCACGTCGAGCAGTTGCGCGTTGACCCGGAGCTTTTCGCCCGCGCGCAGGAACGAGGCGGCGAGCACCGCGCCGACGCTCAACTCCTCGCCGATCTCACGCGGGTCGCGCTGCTGTCCCTGATACTTCACGATCAGAGACGACGGGCGCACCACGAGCGAACGCAGCCGCGCGAGTTCGGTGATGACGGCGTCGGCGAGCGAGAATTCGTAGAAGCTGACTTCGGCGTCGCCGCTCAAGTTGCGGAAGGGAAGGATCGCGATGGACTTCTGCGCGGAGTCGGTGACGTTCGTGCCGTGCTGTATCTCGCCTTCGGAGGGGTGCGGCGGGGCGGTGGAGATGTTGCGCGAAGAGGGCGGCGCGCTGGTTGACTGCGCACTCGTCGGCGTCTCCGTGCCGGTGATGTTGCGCAGCCAGCGGCGGAAGGTGCGGCCGAAGGAATTGCTGCTCGACTGGTGGCGCGGCGCGACGGGTTCAAACTCGTCTGTCGTGTCGAGAGTGGCCGCGCCCGCCGCGGCGAGTTCGCGTTTGACGGCGCGCAGATCGTCGCGCAGTTCGGCCACGCGCTGGTAACGATCCTTCGGGTCTTTGGCGAGCGCGCGGTCGAGTATCTCCTGCAAGCGCGGCGGCGCGTCCTGTCGAAATTCTTCGATGCGCGCGGGCGTGTCGTGCAGCACCGCGTAGCGCACCTCGACGTTCGTTTTGCCCTGAAACGGCCAGATGCCCGCGAGCATTTCGTAGAGCAAAACGCCCGTCGAGAAGATGTCGGCGCGATGATCGACGTGCGCGCCCGTCGCCTGTTCGGGCGCGGCGTAGGTGGCCGTGCCGTAGGGCACGCCCATCTCGGTCAAGTGCTGATCGGACTGCTTACCGCCGCCGCTGCCGCCGCTGGGCTTGTTCTCGTCGAGCAATTTGGCGAGGCCAAAGTCGAGCACTTTGGCCGTGCCGTTCTTCGTCACCATCACGTTGCCCGCTTTGATGTCGCGGTGGATGACGCCGCGCGCGTGGGCGGCGGCCAAGGCGTCTGCCACCTGCATGGTGATCGAGATCGCGCTGCGGAGTTCGAGCGGGCGACCTTTGACGAGTTGGCGCACGTTCTTGCCGTCGATGTACTGCATCGTGATGAAGTGCAGCCCGCCCTCTTCGTGCAGGCCGTAGATGATGCAGATGTTCGGGTGGTCGAGCGACGAGGCGAGTTGGGCTTCGCGCTCGAAACGTTTGAGATTCGATTCGCGGGAAGTCAATTCGGGCGACAGCACTTTGAGGACGAGCGTGCGGCCGAGTCTGGTATCGACGGCCTTATAAACTGTGCCTTGCCCGCCTGAGCCGAGTTTTTCAGTGATCCGGTAGTTGAGCAGAGTTGAACCTAGCATTGATGGTTACTATCTTAACTCCGAGGGTGGGGGGGATGGCAAAGATAAAAATGGGGAAAGGGTAAAGGGCAGAGGAAAAGGGAAGAAAAATCGTCGCGGCCTGACACGTTCCCCTTTCGCCTTTGAACCCCCTTAACCTTTCCCCGTCGGTTTGCGTCCGGCGCACGGCCGGCCTCTAGTCGTGCACCGTTCAACCACGCGGGGGCGTGCCCCAGCCCGAACCGACGTACTGCCCGTCTTCGACGATGCACGGCACGGTCGGGTCGCCGTCCGAATAAGCGAACATCTCGGCGCGGCGCGCGCGGTCGTTCTGCGCGTCGTACTCGGTGAAGGCCACGCCGCGCGAGTTGTAGTGCTCGCGCGCCTGCTGGCAATAGGGACAACCCGGCTTCACATAAATAACGATTCCCATCTTTGTTCTGACCTCCCTTGTCGCACCTAGTTTAGCAGCCATCACACGCGAACCGTAAATCGCCAAAGGCCGTCAAAATCCGCGAATCGTAAATCGTCAATCGTGAATAGAAAGAACTGGGTTTTATCTATTCACGATTGACGATTTACGATTCACGGCTTTCGACGGTTATACTTCCGCACAATGTTTTAACGAAGGCCGGCGAGAAGGGCGGGGTCGAAACCCTCTTGATTGACAGCGATCTGTTCGAGCCATACGAGCGACTGGTGACGATTGAAATTCTCGGTCGGCGCGTGGAAGTGCCGGAGAACAACCGCCTGCTGCGTTGCTTCCAATTTCTCTCGATGCGCAGCATCTCTTACGGCGATTTTTGCTGGAACGGCGACTGCACCAACTGCCAGTTCTGGTATCGCGAAGAGGGCGACGGCGGCGGCGGCGACAAGACCGCTCTCTCCTGTCGCTTCAAAGTGCGCGAGGCGATGGTGATCACGCGCCTGAACGATCACGTCAAGCTCGAAGGCATCAACAAGGAAAAGGATAGGAAAGATTGACGCGTTGATTCGACGATTCAATATTTAAATTCTTCATCGAATTGCCGAATCAACGGATAGATTCTTCGCTGAATCGACGAACCAATTCCTGCTACACTTCCGCTTGAAAAGGGCTGAAATTCATTCCGACGGGCTGGAAGAAAGGAGTCGCCGGGTTATGCGCTTCGAGTATTATCACGCGGGACTGGAAGACGTGCCGAAACTCTCGGTTGACGGTCTCGTCCCGAAAAGCGTCCACTTCTCACACTGGCAGGGCAACGAGACGCACGCCTCGGTCAAGGCGGACAGTTCGACCGAGATCGCTTTGAACGTCGTCGCCTCGCCCGCGCGCGCCGAATTGACCGAAGGGCTGGAACTCGTCACCAACAACCACTTCGACACGGACGGCGTGCTCTCCGTCTGGACGATGCTTGCGGGCGAGCGCGCGCTCGACCTGCGCGCCGCGCTCGTGGCCGCCGCCGAGGCGGGCGACTTCTCCGCGAACACGGGCGCGCAGGCGATCCGTGCGAGCCTCGTCTTGCAGGGCGGCGACGGTTTCGTGCCGGATGCCGGGGTCGGTTCGCCGCTTGCGCGCCACCTGTCCGGCGGCGCGGTGGTGGACGAGGAGCGCGCCTATGCGCTCGTGCTGCCCGAAGTGGAACGCGTCATCACGCGCACAGATTATTACGAACACCTCTGGCACGACGAGTGGGCGAAGATCGAGGCGTCGCTGGAGAGTTTTGCGAGCGGCGCGTCGCGCGTGGAAGAGGACGCGGAGACGGGTCTGTCGTTCGTCACCCTCGGCCGCGAACTCTACGGCGCGAACGGCTTCACGCCGACGCGTCACGCCGCGCCTTTCACGGCCATCACCGAGCACGCGCGCGGGCGCGTCTATCTCATCGCCATCCCGCTTGCGGACGGCTGGGGCTACCGCGCGGACTATCCCTATTACTCTTGGGCGGACACGGTGGTGCGCCCGCGCATCACGCGACCCGACTTTGCGCCGCTCATCGCACAACTCGACCGGTTGGAGCAGAACCGCGAGGGGCGTTGGCAACTCGCCACCAAGGGACTCAGTTCGGCCTTCAACTTCGCTGACGCCGACGGCACGCTTCGCGCCTCAAGCCTCGCGCCCGAAAAGATCGCAGACCAAGTGCGCGCCGCCCTGCTGCGCGAAGTGGCGGAGTCGTCAGTTGTCCGCGGTCAGTTGTCGAGTGTTTCGTGATCCGCGCGCCGGTGGCTGAAGATTCAAGCGAGCGAACGGCCACGGGCAACTGACGACGGACAACCGGCAAAGCACAGTTTTTTATGTACGACGTGATCATCATCGGGGCGGGGGCGGCGGGCTTGTCGGCCGCGCTCTGGTGCGAGGACTTGGGGCTGGACGCGCTCGTGCTCGAAGCGGGCGCGGAGGTGGGCGGGCAACTGCTGAACGTCTACAACCCCATCAATAATTACCTCGGCCTGCGCGCGGCGAACGGGCGCGAGTTGCGCGACATCTTCGCCGCGCAGATCGAGGACGCGGAGTTTGACCTGTGGACTGAAACCGAGATCGAGAGCGTTGACCTGAAGGCCAAGCGCGTCGCGCTCAAGAGCGGCGAAGAGTTGCAGTCAATCGGCCTGATGCTGGCGACGGGCGTGAGGCGTCGTCGCTTAGGGATTCCGGGCGAGGCCGAACTGGCGGGGCGCGGCGTGGTTGATTCCGTGATGCGCGACCGCGAACAACTCGCGGGGCAGGACGTGTGCGTCGTCGGCGGCGGCGATGCGGCGGCGGAAAATGCGTTGCTCTTGGCGGAAGTTTGCCCGACCGTCACGCTCGTCCATCGCGGCAAACGCCTGTCGGCACGTGCGGAGTTTATCGAACGCCTGCGCGCGGAGCATTGCGTCACGATTTTCACGGAGTCGGAAGCGCAACGCATCATCGGCGCGGAGCGCGTCGAGGCGATAGAGATTTTGCGGCGCGGCGCGATCAAGCCTTTTCAGATGGCGGTCGGCGGCGTGCTCGTGCGCGTCGGCGTCCAGCCGAACGACGAACTGTTTCGCGGCCAGTTGGAACAAGACGCGCGCGGCTACGTCGCGGTGTCGAGCGCGCAGGAGACGAGCATCGAGAACGTGTTTGCCATCGGCGACATCTCCAATCCGCTGAGTCCGACCATCAGCAGCGCGACGGGCGCGGGCGCGACCGCCGCAAAGGTGTTGGCCGCGCGGCTCGGTAATAACCGCCAGTAGCCGTTTGTCCGTTGTCAGTGGACGGTCGCCGGAGGTTCGCCGTCAGGTGTTCAATTCTATCTTTAGCAACTTGTGTGATAATCACAGGCGACGGGCAATTGACCACGGGCGACGGGCAATTCTTTGATGAGCTACAAAACGATCACCCCGTCGGAGTTTGCGGAGCGTGTGGCGCGCGGCGAGCGCGTGCGTCTGATCGACGTGCGCGAGCCGGAGGAGTTTGAGTTGGCGCGCGTCGAGGGCGCGGAGCTTTTGCCGCTCAGCCGTTTTCAGGAGTGGGCGGCCGCGCTCGACGCGGAGGAGGAGATCGTGGTGATGTGCCATCACGGCATCCGCAGCGCGCAGGTCTGCGCTTACCTCGCGGGGCAAGGCTTTACGAAGATGTGCAATCTGGCGGGCGGCATCGAGCGTTGGTCTTGGGAAGTTGACCGGAGCGTGCCGCGATATTGAGAGAGCCATCAGCCATCAGCCGTCAGCAGTCAGCAAGAAGCGGGCGCGACGTAATTGAAGCTGAAAGCTGACGGCTGATGGCTGACGGCTTGAGCGGAGCGAAAAATGGATAATCCAGAGTCAATCATCACGATGTTGGATAACGCGCCGTGCGTGATCGTGCCGCTGGTGCGGGAAGTGCCGCCGGAGGTGTTGAAGCGCAGGCCGCGCCCGGAGAAGTGGTCGGCGCACGAACATGCGTGTCATCTGGCCGAGGTGCAGCCGATGTTTGTCACGCGCCTTGAGTTGATGTTGAACGACCCGCAGGCGCGCATCGCGCCCTACAGTCCGGGCGCGGAGGACGAAGCGGGCGCGCTGCTCAAGTTGAATTTGAACGACGCGCTCGAACGCTTCACGCGCGAACGCGCGCAACTCGTCGAAGAGTTGCGCGACTTGACGGCCGACGATTGGCAGCGCACGGCCGAACACCCGGAGTACGCGCATTATTCCGTCTTCATCATGTTTCGCCACCTCGCGTTCCACGACATGCTCCACGCTTATCGCATCGAGGAGCTATTGTTGAAGCGTGACTGGGAAACGGAATGAAAAGTTGTCCGTGGTCGGTTGTCCGCAGCCGCTTGCCAGTTGCATGTGACAGATCGCGCGAGTGACTAGAGGATGATCTAAACAACCGGCAACCGACTGCGGACAACTGACGTTTTTCAACCTCGCTCCGTATAATGTCCGAAATGGAAAACAGCGCAGGAGGTGCGGCGGCCTACACGGCGGAGCACGCCGCCGCTTACCCCGGCGATTATCTGGCGGGGATCGATCTTTACAACGCGGGCGAGTTTCATGCGGCGCACGACGCGTGGGAAGCGCGTTGGGTGGACGAGGCCGGGCCGCGCGAGAAACTTTTTTTGCAGGCGATGATCCAGTCGGCCGTGGCCTTTCATCATCTGGAGATCGGGCGGCGCGGGGCGGCGCGGCGGATGTACCTGATGGCGAAAGAGAAGTTTGCGCGTCTAGGGACGCCCTGCTTTATGTCGCTCGACCTCGTTGATTATCAAGCGCAACTCGACCGCGCCCTCGCGTGGCTCGCAAGCGTGGCCGACCCGCGCGAGTTGCCGATGCCGGAGATGCAGTTGCCGACGATCAAGTTGCTGCCGGAAGTAATGGAGTACGATTGATGGAGGCGAAGCTCGGCGAACATAACACGGGGGCGGCTGCCGGGAACGTCGCCAGCCGCGCACGGCGGGCGGGCGAAGCGACGGCGGGCGCGGCAAGTGCGCCGTCCAATGCGCTCGACACTGCGCGGCTGTTGCTGCTCGGCGTGTGGCTCGGAGCGGCGGTCTTCTTCAGTTTCGCGGTCGCGCCGTCGGCGTTCGCCGTGCTGCCCGCGCGCGAGTTGGCGGGCGCAATCGTCACGCGCACCATCGGGATCGTAAACGTCGGCGGCTTCCTCATCGCATTGCTGCTGCTGCTGGCGACGGCGTTCGCCCGCAGGAGGAGAGGCGCGGCGACGAAGCGCGCATGGATTGTGGAGACGCTTGCGCTCGCGCTCGTCGCGCTGGCGACGGCCACGGGTCACTGGGTCGTCGCCGCGCGCATGGCCGCGCTCCGCGTCGCAATGGGACGCCCGATTGACGAAGTGGCCGCGAGCGATCCGTTGCGGCTCGCCTTCAACAGCCTGCACGGCTATTCGGTCGCCGCCATGACGACGGCCATGCTCGCCGCCGTCGTCGCGTTCATCATGATCGCGCGGCGCAACCGAAATTAAGTTTCAAGTTTCAGGTTTCAGGTTTCAAGTTAAAGACCGGAAACCCGTCAGTCTTGAAACTTGAAACCTGAAACTTGAAACCTATTCCGGAGGAATGTTTGGTGGAAACGATTGAAGGAATCAGCGAGTGGCGCGAAAGCTACCAGCGTTGGAAGCGGATCAACGAGATGCGCGGCGACGACATCGGCGAGCATTACCCGTGGGTCGTAAACGAGCGCGCACCCTTCAAACCGGCGCGGCGCGCGCTGCCCATGCTCAATCTCGCGCTCATCACTTCGGCGGGCGCGTACATCGACGGCTCCGAGCCATTCGACACGAGCATCCCCGGCGGCGACGCGTCTTTCCGCGAAATCCCGACGCTCATCGAAGCCGAAGATTTGCGCTGGGCGTCGCGCGGCTACGACCCGGCGGCCGTCCAAGAGGACATGAACTCGCAAGTGCCGCTCGAACGCCTCTTCGAGTTTGAGGGCAACGGCATCATCGGCCAACTCAACCCGGTCTTCTGGAGCTTCTGCGGCTTCATTCCGAGCGCGGCGCGCTTCGCCGACAACGCCTTGCCGCAACTCGTCGAGCGCGTCAAGCGTTACTCGGCGCAGGCCGCGCTGCTCATCCCGGCCTCGCGCCTCTGCCACCAATCGATGGGGCTGGCCGCGCGCGCGCTCGAAGCGGCGGGCGTGACGACCATCGTGCTCGCCGTGGACAAAGAGGCGATTGAACGTGTGCGCCCGCCGCGCGGCGTGTACTACAAGGGCGAGTTCGGCCGCGTCGCAGGCCGTCCGAATTTTCCCGAACACCAGCGGCGCATCCTCGACGAAACGCTGCGCCTGCTCGAACCTTGGGATCAAGTTGACGTGCGTAAACTGACGGTCGAACTGCAAACGACCGTCGAGGAAGCGCGCGGCGAAAGATAGAGGCGAGAGAAGGCGAGTTCACAAGCTGAAAAGTTGAAAGGCCAAAGTTTCAAAGGCCAGAGTTAAAAGGGAAGACCGGGGGTGATAACTCCCGCCGATCTTCCCTTTTAACTTTGGCCTCTAACTTTGGCCTTTGTCTTTCGTCGTTCGCTCGATCTACTTTCGCCTTCGCGTGGCGGGCGCGGAGTCGCTCTTGGCGAAGTAGCCTTGGCGGTAGTTGAGTTTGACGTTCTGCTTGCGGAGTTCGGGGTTGACGATCTCGATCTGGAGTTTGCGATACGAACCGTCGCGCCGCTTATTGGTCGGCGAGTAGGCGACGAGAAATTGCTCGCGCAGTTCGCGTTGAATTTGCGCGAAGGCGTTGCGGAGGTCTTCTTCGCTGCGCGGGAAGTAGGCGCGGCCGCCCGTGCGCTCGGTGACTTTGCGGAGCGAGCCTTCGTCCACGCCGCTGTAGCCGAAGCTGTCGCCGATGCCGATGGCGAAGACGAGCGTGTCGGTCTTGAGAGCCTCTTGCACGGCCTCGTCGAGTTTCAACATGCTGCTGGTGTCGTCGCCGTCCGTGAGCAGCACGATGGCGCGACGCGTCTTGTCGGACGAATCAACCATCACCTCGTGGCAGGTCGCATAGACGGCGTCCCAGATGGCGGTCGAACCGGCGGTGGATTGATTGTCGCCGGAGATCGGGGGCGTGCCGCCGACGGTGACGCCCCGGCCGATGTAGCCGGAGGGCGGCACAAACTCGACGCGCTCGATGGCGCTGCGCACGCGCACGGCGTTGCCGGTCAAACCCTGTTCGAGCGTCGAATCGCCGGTAAAGGAGAGCACGGCCACTTCGTCTTTGGCGGGGCGCATCACGGCGTCCACGAAGGCGCGCGCGGCGGCCTTCTCTTCCGGCAGCGTGCGCTCCTGCGAGATGCTCGTGTCAATAACGATGGCGAGCGTGAGCGGCAGGTCGGTCTGCGGCTGGAACGTGAAAATCTGTTGCGGCACGCCGTCTTCGAGCACGCGAATGTCTTCTTGCTTGAGGTTGGTGATGAACCGCTTGTTCTTGTCAACCGCCGTGAAGATAACGTTCGTCAAACTCGTATCGACGCGCTCGATCTCGTCTTCGTCGAGCGTCGTGGTGTCGTCCGCCGGACGCGCGGGCGCGGGTCGCGGCGTCGGCTGCTGTGTTTGCTGCTGCTGCCAAGACGTGCCCTGCTGTTGCTGCTGCTCCTTCTGCGCCCGCGCGCCCACGAGCGCGCCGCCGACGCCGAGGCCGACCGCGAGAATAAAACTCAACAGGCGCACAAACAGGATGCGATCAAACATTACTTTCAACTTACCCTTCTCTCGTAAATCGTGAATCGTAAATCGTGAATAGAAGAAAGCGGTTTTATCTATTCACGATTCACGATTCACGATTTACTACTTATTTCTGTCCGCCCAAGCCGTGTAGCCACGGCGTGTGCGAACTTTGAGGCCGTCGTGTTCGGCGGCGAGTTTGACTTCGATGCGACGATAGCTGCCGTCGTAGTTTTTGTTCGTCGGCCGGTAGGTGACGATGTACTGCCCGCGCAGTTCGCGCGCGACGCGCGTGAAGGCGCGTTCGAGTTCGAGGCGGTCGCCGATGAAGAAGGCTTTGCCGCCCGTCGCATCGGCCAACTTGTCGAGCCGCTTGTCGTCGTCGTCCTTGACCGTGCCCGCTTCGACGCCGGGGACGACGCTGGAAAACCCGGACTTCGTGGAGATGGCGAAAACGATGGTCTCGGTGCGCTGCGCCATCTCGATGGCTTCTTCCAGACGCGCGCGGCTCGAAGTGTCCGTGCCGTCCGTGATGACGACGATCACGCGTCGCCCCGTCACGCCGCGCATCTTCTCGTCGCACATGCGCCACACGGCGTCGTAGAGCGCGGTGGTCGTGCCCGGCTTCTTCACGCTGTCAACGGCGGTGTCCAGCTTGTCGAGCCGGTCTGTGAAATCCTGTAGCAGGTTGACCTCTTCGTCGAAGGTGGCGAAGGCCGCTTTGTCCTTGCGCACGCGCACGACGGTGTAGAGAAAATCCTTGGCCGACTCTTTCTCGAAGCGCAACTTGGCGGCGGCCGACGAAGAGATGTCCATCAAGACCGCCACGTAAATCGGCGTGCCCGCCGCCTCATCGCGGAAGCTCGCGATCTGCTGCGGCTGCTTGTCCTCGAAGACGACGAAATCGCTCGCCTTGAGTCCGGCCACCGGCTGCTCTTTCTTGTCAAACACGGTGATCGGCAGCTGCACCTCGCGCGTAAAGACCCGGCGGTCGCCTTGTACGTCGTCTTGCTCCAGTGCGGGCGTTGCGGTCGGGCGCGGCGCGGGTTGTTGCTGTCCCGCATTCTGAGCCGAGACGGAGGCGTCGAAAGCCAGCGCGCAGAGGACAAGCGCGGCGGCGAACAAAAATGTATAGAGGGCTGTTCTCATGTTGTTTGAATCAAATGGACGGAATGGAAAAGGTTGAGCCTTTTGAGCCTCCACGCGTCGAGGGTTCGATGCCGCGCGGGCGAGCGTCAGTTGCCTTCAAGCGGCTTGGTTTGCGTCGCCACAGTATAGCAAAACCCGCCCCGTCCGAACGCATGCCGGGCGCGCGAGGGCGATGTGCGCCCGCGCGGCCTATGCCAGAGCCTCAAGCATGCGCGAAAGCTCTGCGGGGAGCGGCGCGTCGAAACGCAAGGGCGCGCCCGACAGCGGGTGACGAAAGCCGAGTTGTTCGGCGTGGAGAAACTGTCGCCCCATCGCACGGATGGCGGCGCGGACGCGCACGTCCGCCACGGTCGTATCGCGCCCGCCGTTATAAACTTTGTCGCCGACCACGGGGTGCTTGAGATGCGCGAGATGCACCCTGATCTGGTGCGTGCGCCCGGTCTTGATCTGCACATCGAGCAGCGTGAAGCGTTCGTAAGGGCGGCGCACGCGATAGAGCGAGAGCGCGGGGCGACCGCCGCGCACGACGGCCATGCGCGTGCGCTGGCGCGGGTCGCGCGCGAGCGGTTCTTCGATGCGCCTGCTTTCCTCTTTCACGCGCCCGTGGACGAGCGCAACGTATGACTTGAAAACTTCACGCGCGCGAAATTGATCGGCCAGATGTTCGTGCGCGCTCTCGCTCTTGGCGACGACCATCAGGCCGGAAGTGTCGCGGTCGAGACGATGCACGATGCCGGGACGCGTCGCGCCCGCGCTCGCGGAGAGCTTCTCGAAGTGGAAAGCGAGCGCGTTGGCGAGCGTGCCCGACGAGACTCCGGCCGCCGGGTGGACGACCAACCCGGCCGGCTTGTCGAGCACGATGAGCGAATCGTCTTCAAAGATGATTCGCAGCGGGATGTCTTCGGGCGTGAAATTTGAGGCGGGCGGCGCGGGCGTTTCGAGTTCGACCGCATCGCCCGCGCGCAGCTTATAGGAAGGCTTCGCGGCGCGTCCCGAAACGAGCACGTCGCCGTCTTCGATGGCGTGCTTGAGGCGCGTGCGGCTGACGCCCGTGACGTGCGCGGCGAGAAAAGCGTCAAGTCGCGCGCCCGCGTCCGCGTCCCCGGCGCGAAAGGCGAGCGTCGTCGCCTCCGGTTCGGGGTCGCCCTCTACAGCCGCCGTGAGCGTCTCTGCGTGATCGGTAATGTGCTCGTCGTTGTGCTCGTCCATTGTTCACGCACGCGCCGCGGTGCTCGCCACTTTCGCGTCGCCCGGCATCGCCCCGCCCGACGCGCCGTGGCGGCGACGGATAAGGAAGACGACGAGGCTTGTGATGCCGACGAGCAGGCTGATCAACTGCGACGTGGAGAGGTGCGTGAGCGTCGTCAGGCCGAAGAGGTCGCCGCGCGGGTCGTCGCGGAAGAACTCGATGATGAAGCGCGTCGCGCCGTAGAGCACGCCGTAGGCGAGTATGATCTGGCCGTCGAAAGTTTTGCGGCGGTGCAGCCAGAGCAGGAGCGCGAAGAAGAGGAACGCGGCAAAGGATTCGTAAAGCTGCGTCGGGTGGAGGTGCGTATCAATTGGCACGCCCGTCACCTGTTGGCCGAGTTCCGAGAAGCGCACGCCCCACGGCAGCGTGGTCGGCTTGCCCCAGCAGCACCCGGCGGCGAAACAGCCCTGTCGCCCGATGGCCTGCCCCAGCGCGATGCCCGGCGCGAACGCGTCGGCCGTCCGCCACCAAGGCAACTGGTAACGCCTGACGAGCACGTAGGCCGTCACCACCGCGCCGATGAAGCCGCCGTAAAACACTCCGCCCGAACGCAGGAAGTCGAGCGACAGCAGGCGCACGGGAGCGTTGCGATACTCCGGCTCGACCACGAGCAGCAACACCTTCGACCCGACGATTGCCGCCAGCAACAACCACAACCCCAGATCGAACAGACGCTCGCGCGGCAACCCGTCGCGCGCGCCGAGTCGCGCTGCCACGAGCAGCGCGGCGAGAAAAGCCAACGCCAGCAGCACGCCGTAAGTGTTGATGGGGAAGTTGCCGATGCGAAAAAGTTCCGGGTACATGCGCTTGGTTAGTTGTCCGTGGTCAGTGGTCAGTTGTCAGTTGCATGTGATTATCACACAAGTCGCTCAAGATAGAATTGAACAAGTAACAAAGAACAACTGACAAAAATCACTGGCTGCTGACGGTTGACTGTTGCTGCTTCTGCCTTTTTCCTTCCAGTATCAGGTCGAGTATGAGCAGACCCGCGCCGATACAGATGCTGGCGTCTGCGACGTTGAAGGTCGGCCAGTGATAGTCGCCCGCGTGAAGGTTGATGAAGTCGATGACGTGGCCGAGACGGATGCGATCCGTCAGGTTGCCCGCTATCCCTGCGAGCAGCAGGGCGCACGCGCCGAGGATGCGGTCGTCCGAGCGCGACGTGCGGAAGAAGTAGGTGAGGACGGCGATGGCCGCCGCAGAGGCCAGCGCGGCCAAAGCCCAACGCCCCCACCAGCCGCCCTCCTGCAACTGCCCGAAGGCGATGCCGGGATTTTCCGCGTAAGCGAAATTGAGAAAGCCGCCGATGATGGTCTTGTCCTCGCCGAGACGGAGCGCGCGCGCCGCCCACGCCTTCGACATCTGATCGACCATGTAGATGCCGAAGGCCGCGAGCAGATACCAGATACGCCAACTGAATTCGCGCGCCTTCACGACGCGCCTCCTTCACGCTCGATCTCGGCCAGCGCCTCGACACAGCGTTCGCACGCCGTCGGGTAGCGCGTCGATTCGCCGACGCGCGCCGAATAGTTCCAGCAGCGTTCGCACTTCTCGCCCTCGGCGCGCGTGATCTTGACCCGCACCGGCTCCGTCGCGAGCACCTCGTCGTCGCCAACCCTCTTGAGCGAAACGTGTGAGACGATGAAGAGGTAGCGCAGTTCGGCAAGGTATTGTTCGAGTAAATCGAATGCCGCCCCGGCCGCTTCGAGTTCGACGTGCGCTTCGAGAGACGCCCCGATCTGTTTCGCCACGCGCGCTTCTTCCAGCGCGCGCAGAACCACGTCACGAATCGAGAATAGACGCAGCCAGCGCGCTTGGAGTCCATCTAAATCCATCGACGTTTCGCGCGCCCGTAGAGGCTCGCGCGCCTGCGGAAACTCCGCCAGATGAACCGACGCGGGCGACGCTTCCGTCTCGCCTGTCCCGCGCGGGATGTTCTCCCAGATTTCATCGGCGGTGAAAACCAAGATCGGCGCGAGCAATTTGGCGAGCGCGTCGGCAATCGCGTGCAGCGCGGTCTGCGCCGAGCGGCGCGCAAGGGAGCGCGGCGCGGCGGTGTAGAGCCTGTCCTTGATGATGTCGAAGTAGCGCGCCGAGAGCGTCACGGTGCAGAAGTGGTAGAGCGTGTGATAGACCGTGTGAAACTCGTAAGCCTCGTAAGCGGCGCGCACGCGCTCCACCACCGCGTCGAGTTCGGCGAGCGCCCAACGGTCGATCTCCAACAGTTCGGCCGCCTCGACGCCGTCGCGCGCCGGGTCGAAGCCGTCGAGATTGCCGAGGGCGAAGCGGGCTGTGTTGCGCATCTTGCGGTAGGCGTCCGAGACGCGTTGCAGAATTTCGTCCGAGCAGCGCATGTCCTCGTGATAGTCCGAGGACGCGCACCAGAGACGTATGATCTCCGCGCCCGACCCCTTGATCACGTCGTTCGGCGAAACGGAGTTGCCCGCAGACTTGTGCATCGCCTTGCCCTGCCCGTCCACCACCCAGCCGTGCGTGAGCACCGTGCGATAGGGCGCGCGGTCGTGCGCCGCGAGGCCGACCATCAGCGACGAGTTGAACCAACCGCGATACTGGTCGCCGCCTTCGAGGTACATGTCGGCGGGAAACTGCAACTCCTCGTAGTGTTCGAGCACGGCGACGGACGACGAGCCGCTGTCGAACCACACGTCGAGAATGTCCGTCTCCTTCGTGAACGCTGTCGCGCCGCACTTCGGGCACGCGAACCCTTCGGGCAGTAAATCCTTCGCCTCGCGCGCATACCACGCGTCGGAAGTTTCGCGCTCGAAGATACCGGCGACGTGTTTGATGACCGACGCGTCGGCCAACGCTTCGCCGCAGCCCTCGCAATAGAAGGCGGGGATCGGCACGCCCCATACGCGCTGGCGCGAGACGCACCAATCGGGGCGACCCTTGAGCATGTTACGCATCCGATCCTCGCCCCACGCCGGAATCCAACGCACGCTCTGCTCAACTTCGCGCAACGCGCCCGCGCGCAACGATTCGGGCGCGTCCGTTTCGTTGTCCGTGTAGTTCGTGATGTCGCGCCCGTCCTCGTCCTGTTCGACGGCCGCTTCGGGCGCGCGCGCGTCGAGCGAGATGAACCATTGCGGCGTGGCGCGGAAGATGACCGGGTTCTTGCAACGCCAGCAATGCGGGTAACGGTGGTTATAATTTTCGCTGAACAACAGCGCGCCGCGTTCACGCAGGAACTCGACGATCCGGGCGTTGGCCTCGAACACGCGCTCGCCCGCGAAGTGTTCGACTTCGGAGGTGAAACGCCCTGCATGATCCACGGGGCAGTAGATGTCCAGCCCGTACTGCTTGCCGATCACGAAATCGTCGTGGCCGTGGCCGGGCGCGGTGTGGACGCAGCCCGTCCCGGCCTTGCCCGTCGCACTCTTATCGCGCGCCTCGCGCACGTCGAGTTCCGTTTCGGCGTCGGCCTCGCCGCCGAGCGTGACGTGTTCGCCGAGGATGACGAGCGACTTGCGTTCGAGCCACGCGTGGCGACATTCGAGACGGTCGAGTTTCGCACCCGGAAAGCGCGCGACGACTCGCGGCGCGTCAAGGCCGCACTTCTCTGCGACCGCCCCCGCCAGTTCGCTCGCGACGACGTAAACCTCTTCGCCGTTTTCAATCGCCGCATACTCGAAGTTCGGGTTGACGGCGACGGCGAGGTTGGCCGGTAGCGTCCAAGGCGTCGTCGTCCAGATGAGGAAGAAAACTTTTCGCCCGGCGAGCGCGGGGTCAATCTCCGACGGGTCGGAGGCGAGCGGAAACTTCACGTAGACGGACGGACTCGTGTGCTCCCTGTATTCGACTTCCGCTTCCGCGAGCGCCGTCTGATCGTAGACACACCAGTAGACGGGACGCGCGCCCTTGTAGACGTACCCGCGCTCGACGAAGCGGCCGAAGAGTCGCGCCGTGTCGGCCTCGTACTGGTTCGACATCGTGAGATAAGGGTTCTCCCACAGCCCTAAGATTCCGAGCCGCTGGAAGTCTCGCGTCTGCCGCTTGAGAGCTTCGGTCGCGTGTTCGCGGCAGGCGCGGCGCACGCTCACGGCGGGCATGTTCGCTTTCTTCGCGCCGAGTTTTTTGTCCACGAAGAGTTCGATGGGCAGCCCGTGGCAGTCGTAGCCGGGGACGTAAGGCGCGTCGTAGCCGAGCATCGTCCGCGATTTGATGACGAAGTCTTTGACGATCTTGTTGAGCGCCGTGCCGAGATGGATGTCGGCGTTGGCGTAGGGCGGCCCGTCGTGGAGAATGAACTTCTCGCGCCCGCGCCGCGCCTCGCGGATCATCCGGTAGAGATCGAGCGTCTCCCATTTCTTGAGGCGGACGGGTTCTGCCTGCGCGAGGTTGGCCTTCTGCGCGAAGCTGGTCTTCGGCAGGTTGACGGTCTTCTTGAGTTCGAGGGGTGTTTCGGTTGTCATAACGATTTTTCAATATTTCCGCTGCGAATCTTGCAACATAAAACCGGAAAGTCCCAAGTCCAAAGTCTGACCTTGAACTTGGGACTTTGGGAATGTGGAGTCGGACGCGTGAGCCGGTCAGCCGATGAACATCTCATCCTCTCCGTAGGTCTGGTCAATCTGTTTGGGGGCGGGCGACACCAGCACTTCCAGACCGCGCCGGACGCCCGCCATAATCGCGGCCAACTCGCGCGCCGGTTCGACCAGCTTCGTATGGATAAACAGGGTGGTGGCGGTGAACTGCCGTTGCGCCTGATCGATGGTCGTGCTCATCCGTTCGACCTTATCGCGCGCCGTGACGGCGGTGTAGCCGACGAGTTGTTTGAGTTCGCGCACCTCTTCCTTGATGAGCGCGCTCGACTCGGAGAAATGGACGGAGGCCGTCGCCAAGTGCGTCGACATCAACGACACCTGTTCGGCCACCTCTTTGCCCTGCGCCGCGATCTCCTTCACCTGCTCGCTCATCGACGCCACGCGATCCAGCAGAGGCTCGGCGCGGCGTTCCAGATTGCCGACGGTCTGCACCACGCGCCGCACCGCGACCGCCATCATGACGACCGCCACGGCAATGAAGAAGAACATCGCCGCGACGAACACCAAGACCCAGAACGCCGGGTCACGCGTGCTCATTTGAAAAGCCAACAGGGACATAGCCAATCCGAAGTCGTCAGGGTTTTTCCGGTTCGTAGTAACTCGGAGCTTGATTGAGAATGTTGGAGCTTTCGGTGCGGCGTTTCTCCTCGGCGTAGGCGCGCTTGCCCGCGTCGATGGCGGCCGACAAATTCTCGCCGCGCTTGGCGGCCGCCTCACGCGCCGCGCCCGCCACCTCGCCCGCTTTGCTCGAAGCCGTGGAGTAAAGTTCGGTCGCGCGCTCGCGCGAAACCTCATAATACTCGTTGGCCTTGTCGCGCGCGCGATCCACGCCTTGCCGCGTCGCGTCGGCGATGTCGCCGCGCAACTCCCGCCCCGATTTAGGCGCGAACAACAAAGCCGTCAGCGCGCCGACCGCGCCGCCGATCAGGAAGCAGGTGAGTTGCGTCGAGAGTCCCGACTCCTCCGCGCGCTGCGTGCGCCGTACTTGTACACCTTGCTTTGACATCGCCATGACCTCTTTTCTGCGAACCGGGGCGCGGGTTGATCCCCTTGCGTTTAGCGTCCGAAAAACTTAGTGCTTATCTTCCCGCGCAAAAACTATAACAAAGAGGCGCAAAGAGGCGCAAGAAACGCTCATTAAAAGAGGGTCAAAACTACGAGACGGAGAGAGTTTGTGGTCGAAAGATCAGCTTCACACTTAAAACTAACGGCTAACAGCATCAACCGCAGGCTGCGTGTTTCTGCTTATCACCTGCGCGTCACTTCATGAGTGGTTTCAACTTGTCGTAGTCCCAGCACAGTAGATAAATGTTCGCCAGCAACATCAAGCCGGTGATGACGGGCGTGCCGCGAAAGTCGAGCGCGACGGTGATGACGAAGATGTTCAGGATGAGCGGGAAGTAGACGAGCGCGCCGATGGTCGCGGTTCTGGGGATCAGCAACAGGAGGGCGGCGGCCAGTTGGCACAGGCCGAGGAATCGCCAGTAGAAGCCCGTGCGATACATGGCTTCAAAGAAAAAGCCGACGGGGTTATCAACCCCCAAGATGGTGAAACGATGGCCGCGCACTTTGGTGAGGCCGGAGGGAATGAAGCCGACCGCGAGAAGTATTCTGGTGACGACGGTGAAGATTCTTAAAAGCCTCTCCCGTCGCACTCTCGCGTGCGCGCGATCCAGTGCGGATTGGCCGTCCATAGTGGTGTAGACACTGTCCATACCCGTGTAAACGTTTGAAGCGGGCGGCGATTAACACGCGCTAAGATATTGGACGCCTCGCTGCCGACGCGAGCGTCGCCGGCTCAATCTTTACCCTCGGCTTTCTGACGCGGCGGCTTCTTCGCAAGACGAATCTGCCGCATGCGCTCCGCATAGTCTACGGCCTCATGGGAACGCACGATCTCGCCGACTACTTCAAGCGGCAATTCCTCTGCGCGCTTAAAATTGACGCAACCTTTCCCGCACTTCAGTTTCGCGCTGGCGGCGGCATCAAACTTCGCCTTCATCTCGGGAAACATGTAGAGCGGTATCAGATGGAGGCTGATGTAATTCTTCTGATTCGCCAGCGCGACCAGCCAATCATCGCCCGTCTTGAAACTCAAAAACTTCGCGCCCACTTCTTCGACATATCCGTCCGGCACGTTTTCGCGCACCAAACTCCACACGCGCTCGATCTCCGCGCGCCGCTCGGCAGGCAAGCCGTCAAGATACTGTTCGTATGAAAGAGCCTGTTGTGTCATAGTCATTGTTCTCATCTGAAATTGCTCCGCCGATCTCTTTAAGACAGGTTCAACGCCGCTGGGAGTTTTGCCGTTGCGCTACGTCAATGAGCAAACGCAATGCCTCATTCACAGCCTTCGCGTCCGGGAAGGCCGCCGCCACGTCAGGGTCGAGTAAAACAAGATTCGTCCCTTCCCGGTAACGCCCAGCGTATTTGCCCCGCACCCTACCCTTCAACTGCGAAAAATCATACTCAGGGCGCAACTCATCTTGCTGTTCGTCTTCAACTTTCTTCATAAGACTTTATCTCTCCGGTTGTCGGCTCGCGGGCGCTGATTATGCGGACGACCTCGCCATCGTCCGTATGCGCCACGATCAGCATTCTACCCCGGTCAGACGCGCCGATAATAAGGAATCGCCGTTCTTCAACTGAGTGATCGGGATCATCGAAGGTGTCGGAAAGAGGATCGCCAAACACCGTGACGGCCTCGCCGAAGGAGACGCCATGCTTGGCAAGATTTGTGGCAGCTTTCTTTTCACCCCACTCAAAACGCACGTGGGAAATATAGCTACTTTTCGTTTGAGTTCATAGCCCTAACCATTGCCGCCTAACGTCCGAATTACCGGCAGCTAGGTCTTTGAGTCGCCGCTCTGGTAATCGAGCAATTTGCGATAGAGGGTTTTGCGGCCGATGCCGAGGGTGCGTGCGGTGCGCGTCTTGTCGCCGCCCGTGTAGTCGAGGGTGGCTTCGATGGCGCGGCGTTCGATCTCTTCGAGGGTTGAGGGAATGTCGAGTTCGAGTTTGATGTGGCGGCCTTCGGCAGAGGCGCGTGCGCGCTCGCCGCGTGTGCGGGCGCGCGCTTCGATGAGGGGACGGCCGATGGCTTCCGGTAGGTCGTCGAGTTCGATCTGGCGGCCGGAGGCGATGATCACGGCGCGTTCGACGGCGTTCTCCAGTTCGCGCACGTTGCCCGGCCAGTCGTAGCCGGTGAGCGCGGCGAGCGCGTCCTTCGAGATGCCGGAGATGTAGCGGCCGGTCTTCTGTTTGTAGTGTTCGAGAAAATGTATGACGAGCGGGTGAACGTCTTCGGCGCGCTCGCGCAAGGCGGGCAGGCGGATAGGGAAGACCGAGAGACGGTAAAAGAGATCGCGCCGGAACGTGCCCGCTTCGACGGCGCGTTCGAGATCGACGTTCGATGCGGCGATGACGCGCACGTCCGCTTTGATCACGTCGTTGCCGCCGACGCGCGTAAACTCGCCGTCCTGCAAGACGCGCAGCAGGCGCACCTGCGCCGACAAACTCATCTCACCGATCTCGTCGAGAAACAGAGTGCCGCCGTCGGCCTCTTCAAACTTACCGCGACGGCGTGCGCGCGCATCGGTGAACGCGCCGCGCTCGTGGCCGAAGAGTTCGGATTCGAGGAGCGTTTCGGGGATCGCGCCGCAGTTGAGTTTGATGTAAGCGCGATCCTTGCTGCGCGAGTTGTAGTGAATGAGGTTGGCGAGCAGTTCTTTGCCCGTGCCGCTTTCGCCTTGAATGAGCACGGAGGTCTGCGTGTCTGCGACGTTCAAGGCGAGTTCGATGGCGCGGCGAATGGCCGGGGCTTGGCCGATGATGCGATCTTCGGCGCGGCGTTGATGCAGGACGGTGCGCAGGCGCATCACTTCCGCCGAGAGTTGATCGCGCTCTAAAGCCGTGCCGAGTTGGTCGGCGATGCCTTCCACGAGCGCGGTTTCGTGTTCGTCGAAACTCTCGCGCGCCGCGCTCCAGACGAGGCCGAGCAGCCCGAACGTCTGCCCGCCGACGTGGACGGGCGCGATGAGCGCGGCGTGGCCGCCGAGCGTGGCGTTGAAGACGAAACGGATGGGCGGCGGCAGCGTCGTGTCGAACACTTGCAGCGTCTTGCCTTCCTTGAACAGGTCTTGGATGGCGGGATAGTCGGTGATGTCAATCGATTGGCCGTGCTCTTTGATGAGGCCGCGCACGCCTTCGGTGGCGGCGTGCGGCGCGGCCTTGAAGGCGGCGAGACTGACGGCCTTGCCCGTCGGGTTCATCACGCCGAGCGCGCAATAGTCCGCGCCGACGAGCGCGAGCGCGCGTTCCAGCACGAGCGACGTGACCTCGTTGAAGTCCGAGCGCGCGTTCAAGGTGTTCGCGATCTCGAGAAGCGCGCGCGTGCGGTGCGACTCGCGCTGCTGATCCGTGTAGAGGCGCGCGTACTGGTAGCCGACGGCGATCTGGCGCGCGATGGATTGCAGGAAGGAGACTTCTTCGTCGAGCCACTTGCGCGGCGCGCGCACCATGTGCAGGCCGACGAGTCCGAGCACGTCGCCCGCGAGCACGACGGGAACGACAAGGAGCGAGCGCGTGTTGAGACTGGCGGGCAAGAGACTCACCTTCGGGTCGAGACCGGGCGCGGCCGTGTCGTCTATGCGAATCGGCTGCGCGAGGTTGAAGCGACCGGCGAGTTGGCGAAAGTCAACCGGCACGGACATGCCGAGGCTCGAAGGAAGGTCTTCGCGCGCGCGCCATTCGTGGCTGATACGCAGTTCGCCTTCGGATGCGAGTTGGATCACGTCGCAGCGATCCACGTCCATCATCTGCCCCAGTTCGCTGACGACCGCTTGCAAGAATTTGTCGAGGTCAATCTTGGTGTGGATGGACGGGGCGAGGCGATTGATGATCGCTTCGCGCGCCTCGTGCATCTTGATCTTGCGTTCGAGCGAGAGCGATTCGAGGCTCGTGATGGGCGTGGGCTGCAA
This sequence comes from Pyrinomonadaceae bacterium, assembly GCA_035940695.1. Classification (GTDB taxonomy): domain Bacteria; phylum Acidobacteriota; class Blastocatellia; order Pyrinomonadales; family Pyrinomonadaceae; genus JAIVJZ01. The sequence goes on from DASZEQ010000021.1 coordinate 255,518, forward strand.
AGACAACGGCGCTGCTGCTCCTTACAAACTGACTCGCCGCGAGCGCGAGAAGCGTGTCGGCTAGCTAACGACTGCGATGCGCGCTCAAGTCAGAGGAATGTTAAGGGCAGATGATAACAAACTAAATGATGAAGTAGGAACGACGAACGCGGAATGAAAAACAACTCGCTTTTCATTCCGCGTTCAGCCGTTCTTAACTTCGACGTTTAGTTCTGCGCGATCTCTCCGTTGAGGCGGAAGTAGATGTTTGCGTCCGAGGGGTCGAGAATAGGGTGATAAGTTTTGCCGTAGTTGGCCGTGATCTTGCGGACGTAGTTTTCCGTCTCTTTGAAGGGCGGGATGCCGTCGTACTTGTCAACCGAACCTTCGCCCGCGTTGTAACCGGCGAGCGCGAGTTTGACATCGCCGTCGAAACGCTTCAAGAGCCAGCGCAGCAACTTCGTTCCGGCATAGACGTTTTGTTCCAAGCCGGACTTGCCTTCGACCGCGAAGCGCGCGGCGGTGGCGGGCATCATCTGCATCAAGCCCTGTGCGCCCGCGTGAGATTCGGCGTCTGGCTTGTAGCGCGATTCCTGATAGGCGACGGCGTGAATCAAGCGCGGGTCAACGCCATACTCTTTGCCCGCATTAAAGATCAACAGATCGATTTCGGCGTCGCCGGATGTGGGGATGTCCGTGGGGATGAAGTTTTCTCTTGCGCGGATGGTCGCTGCGGCCGACGGCGCGAAGACTTTCGTTCCGATGCTGGTGAAATTAGCGACGAGAAAAAGGGCGAAGATCGTTAACAGTGATAATTTAAAAGAGCGGAAATGAGGGACGTGCCGGGTAATCTGCATTCAGTCGTTCTCCATGTGAGCTTGGGTCGAATGTTAGTTCGACGCCGTCGGTTGCATCGTTGATGCGGTGCAAAGGTTTGGGGGCTACGCATGGTGGAAACGATTTGCAAAGAGCGTTAATCGAGACCGGGGATAAGATGGACAAACCGCCCCGCCGGTTGCTCCGGGCGCACCGAACTTATGCAAATAAGTCCTTTTGCTGTCTGTATTTAATTCACCCGGACGCAAGTTGTTGAGAGGCTAAAACTTGCCTCTGGAATCGTTCATCCTGAGCGATGATTTTGCGGGTCTGGAATGCTCGCGGCGTATCGAAAGGGTGCAAAAAATATCTCCGGCGAAGAATTTTTTTTGCCTTATTCACTCGCCAAGGGTCTGCGCGGCCGCTTTCGACGCCGGACTTCGCACGCGGTTGCATGGCTCTTGCGCGCTCCGTATAATCGCGTGCAAGTCTAAACGTCAAAACTCGAATTTGTTGGACAAGCCGACTGGAAGATTTATGCCCATTTACGAATACAGTTGCCAGAAGTGCCGCGCGCGCGTCGAGGTGATGCAGAAGATCACAGACAAGCCTTTGAAGCGTTGCAAGAGTTGCGGCGGGAAGTTGGAGAAAGAGTGGTCGCCAACGAGTTTTCAGTTCAAAGGCTCGGGGTGGTATGTGACGGACTACGCGGGGAAAAAAACCGGCGACGCCGATAAAGAGTCTGCCCCGAAGAGCGTGAGCGCGGCGGAGACCAAGACAAGCGGCGCGGCCGAAACCAAAACCGCCTCCGCCGAGACAAAATCCGAACCCGTCGCCGCCGAAGAAACCAAATCCAAGAAAACCTCTCGGCCGGTGGCGACATCCAAGCCCTCGAAAAGCGATTAGGTCAGGAAACCCCACTTCGAGGCCAAGCCAGTGTCGTACCCTAAAATTTTAATCGTCGCCGGTCTCATCATCGCCGGGTGTCTCGCGGCGGCAGGACAGGCGGGGCGGCGACCCACGAACTCGCGCGAACGCGCCACGCAACTCAACCTCGTCGCCGTGCGCGAAGACGGCTCGAACGCGCCCATCACTTCTAAGGACATCGCCCTCTACGACGACGGCATCGAGCAAAGCATCCAAAACTTGACGCCCGACCCCGGCCCGGCCCGCATCGTCCTGCTCTTCGACAACTCGCTCTCGCTCCGCACGGACATTCCGAAACTGGCGAGCGTGGCGCGCGAGTTTGCTTACGAAATTTACGACGGCGACCAGTTGCTCATCGCGGGCTTCGACGAACGCGCCGAACAACTCTCGGCCGATTGGACGGACAAGACGAAGGACGTGGAAGATGCCGTCGCGCTGCTCAGAAAGAAGGGCGACCCGCACCTGTTCGACGCGATCAACGACGTGATCGAAGTGGCCTTGCGCCCGCTGAGCGGCTCGAACCGCAAGCGCGTGATCGTGCTCGTCGGCGACGGCCTCGACCGTGGCAGCAACACGAAGTTCAAAGACCTGCTATACGAGTTGCAAAAGTCGGACATCACCGTCTACGCGCTACGCATCCCCGACCGCACGGGCGGCGCGCACCGCCGCGATCAACCGAAGCCCACACAGGTCGTGCAACAACTCGTCGAAGGCACGGGCGGGCGCATCCTGCCGCTCGACAAACCGGCCGATGCCGCCAAGATCATCTGCGACGAACTGCGCAAGAACCGTTACCTGCTCTCATACGCCCCGACCGCGCTCCCCTATTCCGAAGCGCGTCGCCTGCTCATCGTCGGCAACCCCGGCATCAGCCTCCGCTACAAGTCGGCGCAGCCGCCCACTCATCAGTAAAAGACGTAAATCGTGAATCGTAAATCGTGAACAGAGGGAAACTGTTTCTCTCTATTCACGATTTACGATTCACGATTTACGGTTTCTTTGAGTAGAAATAAAACATCACGGCGATGACGATGAGGAGGATGATTTCGAGAAGGGCGAAGTATGACGGGTCGAAGCCTTCGGCCTCGTCGCGGGCGTGTTGATAGACGACGAACGTGCCGAAGATGACGGCCGTTGAGAGCCAGATGATTTGACGTTTCGTATCCCACACGTCGGGTTTATCCGTTCAAAGGCCGCCTGAAGTTTTAACCGGCCTTCGACGTTCGGCAGTTTAGGTGCGAAGTTTTTGGAGACGCTCGGCGGCGGCGTAGAGCGTCTCGTCTTTTTTGCAGAAACAGAAGCGCACCTGCTGCGCGCCGCGCGCCGGGTCGCTGTAGAAGGACGAGCCGGGCACGCAGGCGACGCCCACTTGCCGGATCAGGTGGCGCGTAAACTCGACATCGTTCGCAAACCCGAAGGCGGAGATGTCGGTCATCACGTAGTACGCGCCGTCGGGGCGGAAGATGCGAAAGCCTGCCTCTTCGAGTATCGGCAGGAGCAGGTCGCGGCGCGCGATGTAGTCCGCCTGCAAGTGTTCGTAATAGGCGGGCGGCAGGCGCAGAGCAAACGCCCCGGCCGCTTGCAGCGGGGCGGCCGCGCCGACGGTGAGGAAGTCGTGAACTTTGCGGATCGCGGAGGTAATGGCGGGCGGCGCGATGCAGTAGCCGACGCGCCAGCCCGTCACCGAGTAGGTCTTCGACATCGAGTTGACGATGACGGTGCGCTCGCGCATCCCTTCGATTTGCGCCATCGAGACGTGCTTCGTCTCCGCGCCGCCCTCGCCGCGCGGGTAGAGGATGTGCTCGTAGATTTCGTCAGTGAAGCAGAGCGCGTCGTGTTTGCGGCAGAGCGCGGCGATAAATTCTAGTTCTTCGCGCGTAAAGACTTTGCCGGTCGGGTTGTTCGGGTTGCAGATGATGATCGCTTTGGTGCGCTCGTTGAAGGCGCTGCTGAGTTCTTCGCGGTCGAACGTCCAATCAGGGGCGCGCAAGGGAACGTAGCGGGGGCGTGCGTCGGAGAGGATCGCGTCGGGCGCGTAGTTTTCGTAGAACGGCTCGAAGATGACGACCTCTTCGCCGGGATCGACGGTCGCCATCATCGCCGCGATCATGCCTTCGGTCGAACCGCAGGTGACGGTCAGTTCCGTCTCCGGGTCAACGTCGAGTCCGAGATACCACTTCGTCTTTTCCGCAATCGCCTCGCGGAAATCACGCGCGCCCCACGTGATCGCATACTGGTTAACGTCGGCCTCGATGGCGCGCATCGCCGCCTCTTTAATTCCTTCGGGGGCGGGGAAATCGGGGAAGCCCTGCGAGAGATTCACCGCGCCATGCTTGATGGCCTCGCGCGTCATTTCGCGAATGACAGACTCGGTAAAGCGGCTCGCCTTCTGCGAGACGTGGCGGCGTGGTGTTGTGGCGGCTGGTCTGGTCATGTAAATTGGACTCGTGCGAATGAGATTGGAAATAGCTTAACCGAAGGCGCGATGCTCGCACAAAAGGCGGCCTTCAGGCAAACCCGAAATTTACCATGAGCGAAGAGAGAACAGACAGCAAATGCCCGATGGGCAACCGCCCGTGGCTCGCGACTTTTTTGGCGATCTCGTTTCTGCTGGTTGTGGTGGCGAAGAAGTTAGGTTTATTTTAGCGGGCGGTGATTCAAACGTTCTTCCATTCCCCTTACGAGAGATATAAACCCCCATGCTTCTACGTGTCCTGCGCTTCGTGCGCCTGCCTTTAGTCCTGCTCGTCATCTGGACGATTGCACGCTTCTCCCTCGGCCCGGCGGCGGGCGTGCCTTACGCGCCGCGCGGCAACGCGATGTTCTCCATCCTCGGCCTGACGATCATCTGCGCGCTCATCTACGGCGCGATGTCGAACCGGGTCGGCAACTTCAACTGGGTGGGCACGATCCTCATCGGCGTCGTGCTCGGCCTGTTCTCGCAAATACTGATCTTCACGGCCACGCTCGTCAGCTACGCCGCGAACCTCGACACGTACTTCACGCACTGGGACGCGTTGAACGTCCCCGAAGGAACGACCGTGCCGATGGCGAAGGCTCTGGCGACGCGCGCGGGCGGGTTGCTGGCCGGGCCGATCATGGGAACTATCATGGCACTCATCGGCCGCGCGGTGTTCGGCAAACTCGCGCCGCGCTGCGACGAGGCAGGCGACGGCGGCAGCGCGCGGCTGTCTTAGCCGACGTGCGGCCTAGTCCTGTTCGGCGGCCTGTTTGCGTAGTTGTTCGATGACCGACTCGATGGCGGGCGCGAGTTTGCCGGTCGGGGCGAGCGCAAGATATTTCTCGTAGGCCGCGACGGCTTCTTTGTACTTCTCCAGACGTTCGTAAACTCTGCCGAGCAATTCATAGAGGACGGGTTCGGTGTCGGCCAGTTGCGCGACGGCTTTCAGATAGACGGCCGCCGCTTGCTCATACTTGCCTTCTTCTTCGTAGATGATGCCGAGGCCGGTGTGCGCTTCGGGCTGGAAGCCGCGCGCCTCCCGGATGGCGCGACCGTAGGCTTCGACGGCCTCCGCGTTTTGCGACGACGCGCGCAGGATGCGTCCTTCAACCACAGACGCTTCGGCAAAGCCGGGACGATCTTTTCGCGCTTCCTCAACCTCGTCGAGCGCGCCTTCGTAATCATTCAAATCCAGCAGCACGCGCGCCAGCCCGACGTGCGCGGCGGCGTAACGCGGGCGCAGCCGGATGGCGCGGCGATAAAGTTCCGCCGTTGCTTGTCGCGCGTCGTCGGTCGCGGCACGCTCGCGCGCCTCTTCGGCCTGCTGGAAGGCGAGTTCGGCTTCGTCCGTGGTGCGCGTGAGCTTGAGCGGAAGCGCGCCGCGCTGCGCGGGCAAAAGCGACAGCGTGCGTTCCCCGAAACCTGCGGCGCGCACGCGCAGGCTGTGTCGGCCGGGCGAAACTTTCGTGATCTCGAATCGCCCGGAGTCGTCCGTCACGCCGCGCCGCACTTCGTCCAACCAGACGACGGCCTTCGGCTCGGTTTGCAACGTGATCGACTTCGAGGCTGCGGCGTTAGAAATAGTCTTGGCTTTGGTTGACACCGCCGCAGTAGCAGCAGTGGCAGTTGTTTTGCGCGCTCGCGGCGACGGCCTCTTTCTTTGGGCGTGCGCGCCGGGCGAAGCGACACAGGCGACGACGGCGAGGGCGAAGAGCGCGAAGGAGAGAAGTTGAAAAGGTGAGAAGTTGAGCATTGAATCCGGCCGCCGTCTCGACACTTCTTTCATCGTCGTTTTCATTCTCACCTCCTTCAATTTCTCACGCAGAGTTTATTGTTCCTCTCTCAACTCTTCGTCGGGCGTGACGGCGCGACGGGGGCGCACCGTGCCGCTTGCGGGTTGCGCTGCGGCGTCGGGTGCGTTTGAGGGGAGCGCGGCGGGTCGTGCGGCGCGCGCGCCGACTTCCGCGCGAAAGCGTCCCGTCTCGTCGTAGAGCCGTTTGTATTGCAGCGTGTTTCTGACGACGCCCTGCACGTAGCCGCGCGTCTCGCGGAAGGGCACGGCCTCCGCCCATTCGTCCATCTCGGCAGGGAGTTCCGCGCGCCAGCGCACGGCGCGTCCCGGCCCGGCGTTGTAAGCGGCGGCGACATACTCGATGCGCCCGAAGGTGTCGAGTTGATCACGCAGGTAGCCCGTCCCGATCTGGATGTTGAGTTGCGGGTCGGAGAGCAGCGCGTCGCGCGTGATGGTGCGCGTGATGCCGTACTTGCGCGCGGTGCGCTGCGCCGTGTCGAGCAAGAGTTGCATCAGGCCATAGGCGTTTGCGTGAGACGAGGCGCGCGGGTCGAAGACGGACTCTTGCCGGATCAACCCGGCGACGCGGTAAGGATCGATGCTGCGCGCACGCGCCTCGCGCGTGATCGCATCCCAGTAGGCGAGCGGGTAGAACACGTCCCACTCGTCGCGCGTCAGTTCCTCCGGCTTCATCTGCGAATAATCGGGATAGCTTTTTTGCAGCGCGAGAAAGGCCAGCAAGTTCTGTTGGCGCGTGCGATAGATGCGCGCCTTCGCCAGATTCAGGCGCGGGCTGCGCGGGGCGGACTCCAAAACTTCATTCACTTCGTCTAACGCGTACTCGTCCAATCCGACGACGTTCAGTTGGTCGGCCTTCGCGAGCGGCTCGTTCGCCTCCGCCGTGGCGGTCTCCTCGGCCGAAGCGACCGTCGCAAGGTTCGCGACGGCGCGCGCAACTTGCGAGTCGGGCGCGAAGTCGGACGCTCCGGCGTTCGGGTTCGCGCGCTTCAGGGCGTCGAGCCGCTGGCGGGCTAAGTCGCCGTACCAGTTGGCGTCGTAGCGTTGCAGCATCGCCTCGTAGAGGGCGCGCGCGTCGGAGAGTTTCCCGGCGCGTTCGGCGTCGCGCGCCGCCCAGTAGCCTGCGCGCCCGCGATTGTCTGTGTTGCGGTCGGCGTAGAGCGCGAGGTGTTCGAGCAGGAGGCGCGCGCCCTCCGCGTAGTTCTTCGACTCGTGCGCCGCCCACGCGAGTTCAAACTGCGCCTGCGCCACTTCGGTCGCGCCGGGGTAGGCGGCGACGGCGGCGCGGAAAAAGTTTGCGGCCTCAAGCGTGTTCTTCGCGTCGCGCGCGATCTGCCCGGCGGCGGCGAGCGCGCGGCGCGTGTAGGTGTGTTCGGGAAAGGCGCGGCGCATCTCCGTGTGGATGGTGCGCGCCGCTTCCCACTGGCGCGACTTCGCGTGCGCCTGCACCAGATAATAGAGGGCTTCGACGCGCGCCTCTCCGGCCGACGTGGGGACGGCGTTCAAGGCCGCGACGGCTTCGGGCAAACGACTTGTCCCGGCGTTGAAGGCGGCGATGCCGCGACGCAACTGCGAGGGCGTGTCGGCGGTCGCAGGGTAGCGCGAGAAGGCTTCACCAAAAGCGGCGGCGGCTTCGCCGTAACGCTTCGCGTCGTAAAGTTTGTTGGCGCGCGTCGTGGCTTCCGAGAGGGAGGCGGGCGCGAGGGGCGAACCGAGACGCGTGAGCGCGCTCGCGGCTTCGGCCGCTTCCGTCGAAGCGGGCGCGTAGAAGTAGAGGCGGCGGTAGGCTGCGAGCGCGCGCGTCGAGTCGCCCGCCTGTTCATGGGCTTTGGCCGTCAGCATCAGCGCGCCCGCGTCGTCGGCCTCCGACAGATTCTTGACGAGCAGGGGCACGGCCGCCGCTTGATTGTCCGCGAGGGCGAGTTCGGCGTTACGCAAGGCGGCCTCGCGCGCGCGCAGAGATTTCGGATAATCGCGCGCGAGTTGTTCGTAGGCGGCGCGGGCTTCGGTGCGTCGCCCGAGTTTGGCGAGCGCGTCGGCGCGAAGCAGGAGCGCGTAGTCGCCGAGCGCGGAATGTTCGCGGAAGACGTTCGAGTCGAGCAGCGAGGACGCGCCCGCCAGATCGCCCGCGGCGAGTTTGATGCGCGCGTGAAGTAGTCGCGCGAGCGCGCCCGCCGTCGTGTTCGTATACTGCGTCTCGATAGGGGCGACCGCGCTCTCGGCGGGCAGCGCGACGGGAGGGACGGCGTGCGTCAGCGCGCGCAGGCGTTCGACGGCTTCCGCCTCGCCCGCCTTGTGCTGCTGCGGCGCGCTGCAACTCGCGCTCGCAAACGGCAGGAGCAACGCCGCCGAGACGGCGATGATGGAGACGACGGACACGAAGACGACTTGATACCGGCGATAAACTTTTCTCAAAACTTTTACACTCCCCCGCGCGACAGTTTGCTCGCGCCCTCTTTCGCGGACGTATGAAACTTAAACTAACTTGCCGTGCACAGGGAGATCAAGTTGAGGTTGCGACAACTCGTGCGGCGGCGCGCGCGGCTCAGGCTAGGATGCGCCGTGCGATAAGAGTCGTTTGCCCGTCGCCTCAATTGTTCCTGACGGGACAGGGAACAAGTTTAACGTTCAAACAGCTTCTTAGAAGATAAAAAAGCAAAAGAGAAGGCCGGATGCATGATGCTTCCGGCCTTCTCTTTTGCTTTTAACTTTCGCCTTCTCTTACGCGGCCACGCTCGCGCCGGGGTAGTCGCCGCCGAGTTTGGCGGGGTTGCCTTCGGCGAGCGTGTTGACGAGTTCGTGGTGAAAATAGTCGTAGCGCGAAGAGACGTTCGGCGCGACGCGCTTGTCGTACATCTGGCGCGAGCGGTCGATCTCTTCGCGCAGTCGTTCGTAGAGGTTGCCCTGTTCGCGCCCATCGCGCACCTTCTGTTCGTTGTAGAGTTTGATCTCGGAGACGAGAAGGCGTGCGAAGCGGCGCGCATCGTTGTGATAGCGGCGTTCGTCTTCGCTGACTTCGACGGGCAACTCCGCGTCCGCGCTCGAACGGCGCGAACTGCCGCCGAGCGGAGCAGCGGCGACGGGCGGAGCACTCGTCGCCCCCGTCGCTTCAGCGGTCACGAACGAGGGCGTCACGCGTCCGCCGCCCGCAGGCATTTCGGGCGCGGCGGGCGGTCTCGCTTCCGCCGCGAAAGAGGGTTCGATGCCGCGTTCCACGTGCGGCTGTGCGACGGGCGTGGGTTCGTGCCTCGACACCACTGCGGGCGGCGTCGGCGGCGTCTGAAAACCACTTACGGACGAAGTTCCGCCGCCGGTTTCAGCAGGGCGCGCGCTTGTTCCGGCAGCGGGCGACGAGGTTGGTTGCGGCTGCTGTTGCGGCTGTGCGCCGCTGCTCGCCGGGGGCGGCGCGACGTGCGTGCGTTCGGCGGGGCGCGGCGCGGGACGTTTGAGCGCGAGCAACTCGACGGACATGCTCGTGACGCGCACGAGCGTCTCCAATGCTTCGAGGTTGATCGCTTCGGGTTCGAGACCCGCGCTGTCGGCATAGAGCACGGCGACGCACTTGTCGCGGGCGATGAGCGGGATGGCGACCATGCGTTGCGGGGCTTCATCGCCGAGTTTTGAGATCAGTTGCGAGTCGTCGGCGTTCGTGCCGGGCGCGCCGCTCCAAGTGGAGCGCGAGTTGGCGGCGCGGCTGAGAAGCGTGTCGGCCGCAAGCGGGAGCGAGATTTCGCGCACCGAGTCGTCGCCCACCGTGCCTTCGAGTCCGCGCGCGCGCCAGCCCGTGGCGCGTTCGTTCTTGACGACGAAGAAGGCGAGACGGGGCGTGAAGGCGGCGGCGCGGTTGACGAGCGTGTTGAGAATGTCGGCTTGCGAACGTTGATTGTCGATGTCTTCGACGGCGGCTTTCAGGAGCGCGATGTCGCTCGTGGCGCGTGCGCGGGCGGACGACTGCGCGGCTTCTTCCGTGCCTTTGCCGGTCGCGGCGCGCAGGTGCTCCGAGATCGAGATGGCGATGGGCGCATCCGAGAGCGAGTCGTCGGAGAGGCGTTCGTTGAGGCGCGTGAACGCTTCGTTGACCTGACTCTGTAAGCGCGCGATCTCCTCTTGCTGCCCCTGCACGCGCGCCCTGATATAGCTCTCCACTTCGGCGCGCAAACTCTGTTCCAAGTCTTCGCTTCCTGCCACCTGTGACTCTCCTTCTATGCTCGTGTTGCTGGTAGTGCGGGCTAGCCCCGCCCGGTAGGTTACGTTGGTCTGTCAGGTGTTTTTGACTGACCGGAGGCGCGCGCTTCAAGGAGGGCGCTCCGCCTGTCAGGGATTATGGCGGGCGGGCGCGCGCGGTGTCAAGCAACTCATGAGAAAGGCAAAAGTAAAAATCCCCGCAGTAAAACTTAAAGCGGAACGCACACGTATTTCCTTCGCGGCTTCCGCCCGCCAGCCCGCTCGCGCCTGCTTTTTAACGCCGATCTAATGTTTGACACCGCAGGCGCGGCTACGTTATAAGGGGCGCGCCGCTCGCTCGAGACTCTTTTGTTCCACAGTGCAAAAGCATTTCAACAAACTACGAAAGGGCTGACGCGCCTGCGCGCTGCCGCAGCCGAAACGATCATGTCTCTAGCTCGCATCCTGATCGCCGACGATTACGATGATAACCGCGAACTCATGCGCCTGATGCTTGAGAGCGCGGGCTACAGCGTGCGCGAGACGCGAGACGGGAGCGAGTTTCTCGCGGCGGCGCAGGCCGAACTGCCCGACATCGCCCTCATCGATCTCTCGATGCCCGTGCTCGACGGTTGGGGCACGCTCGACGCCTTGCGCGCCGACGACCGGACGCGTCGCCTGCACTGCATCGCCGTGACGGCCTTCGCCGCCGATCAAGATCGCCAGCGCGTTCTCGACGCGGGCTTCGACGCCTACCTCGCCAAACCCTATCGCTCAAAAGACCTCCTCGATCTCGTCGAACGCACGCTCCTCGAAAGCCGGACAGACGACGGCCGCTCCGGCGAAGACGACCATTAAAGCCCCGACAAACGGCGGACGCCGCCGCCATGACCAACGCATGCCCGAACGAAACAAAAACGCAGACGAAGCCGACGCCGACGACCTGACGCCGGGGCGCATCCTCGTCGCCTTCGAGAAATTGTTCGGCGGCGGGCGCGGCGTGCAAAAGTTTGCGCGCTCCGGCCTGCGCTACGTCAAACTCGCGGGCGGCGCGGTGCTCGTCGAACAGAACCCCAAGAAGAAGAGCGAATGGGCGCAACTCGCCGCGCAAGGCCGACAAGTCGCGTGGGTCATGCGCGACGGCGAATACCTCGCGCGCGTCGTTGACGGCGAAGTCGTGATGCTTGATTAGCGAAGTCGTGATGCTTGATTAGAGACGACCGCGCCGCGCGCGAGCCGCCCACGCATCAGAGCGAACGACGAAGCAGAAACGCGGAGCGTTGAACTAAAAGCAACCCGTCTTTAGTTCAACGCTCCGCGTTTCTGCTTCGTCGTTTTCAGAGCACGGAAGTCTCGGCGAGCAGTTGCCCCTTGGCGAATCTCTCTATGCCGAGCGGGCGCGCGTCGAGCAGAGAGGCGCGCCCGTCGAGAATCAACTCGGAGACGATGCGGCCGGTTGCGGGCGAGTGCATCACGCCGTGCCCGCTGAAACCGTTGGCGAGAAACAGCCCTGCGACCTGTGGCGACTCTCCGATGATCGCATGATGGTCGGGCGTCACTTCGTACAAGCCCGCGCGGCAGCGGTCTGCGTTGACGGTCGCGTCCGCGAGAAACGGCGCGCGCGCTCTTGCCCGCCGGAAAACTTTTTCGGTGAACCCCGGGTCGAAGTCGGTCTTGAACCCCGGCGTCTCGGCATCGTCAGGCCAAGCCATGAGCGCGCCCGGCGTCGGAAGGTCGCGCGACTCCGGGCGGAAGTGGAAGCCGTCGGACATGTCGATCACCATCGGCAGCCCCGCGGGCAAAGGCGCATGCGTCTGCACGCTCACCAACTGGCGGCGCAGCGGCACGACCGGAATCTCCACGCCCGCCAGACGCGCCGTTTCCGCCGCCCACGCGCCCGACGCGTTGACCACGACGCGCGTGCCGACCTGCCCGCGCGAAGTTGCGACGCGCGCGACGCGCCCGCCCGCCACGTCGATCCCCGTCACCTCCGTCTCAGTCCACACGCGCACGCCGCGCTTCGTCGCACGCTCCATGAACCCGTGCAACACCTTGAGCGGCGCGATGAAGCCGTCCGTCTGGCAAAACGATCCGCCCGCCACGTCGTCCATGCGTAAGCCGGGCACGCGCCGCGCGATGTCGTCCGCGCCGACGAGTTCGACGTTCGTGAGTCCTGCGGCGTGCTGCCGCTCGCGCGCCAGTTTCAGGTAGGCGAGATGCGCCTCGCTCGTGGCGACGAAAAGATAACCGGCAGGCTCGTAGCCGCAAGCGTGGCCGGTCGCTTCCTCGAAGCGCGTGAAGAAGTCTATCGAGTAGCGTGACAATTGGATGTTGATCGTGGTCGAAAGCTGCGCGCGCACGCCGCCCGTCGCCTTGCCCGTCGAACCCAAGCCCTGCCGCGCCTCGCGCTCGACGACAAGGACATCCGTGCAGCCGCGTTCCGCCAGATGAAACGCGACGCTCGCCCCGACGATGCCGCCGCCGATGATGACCACTTCCGCCGTCTCGTGCATAAACTTTTTTGGCCTTGCGACCCGCGCGCGTGATGCGTGCGGACGGCTCAAGGGACAAGCGTGATCTCGCTTGCGCCGTCCTCAGGCAACGGCACGCGCAGGCGTCGCCCGTCGCGTGCGAAAGAGACGTTCTTGGCCTCGCGCCCGTCAATGCGTATCTCCTTCGGCCTGTCGTCCAAGCCGAGCACTTCGACGAACCTGACGGGACGCGCTTCGCGGAAGTCGCCCACGTGTTTGAAGCGAATGCGTTCACCGGTTCGTGTGACGGTGGTTGTGCGCCACGCGCTGCGGCGATAGCCGTAACCGTCGCCCGCGTCTTGATGGATGCGCCCCTCGCCCTCCGGCGTCGCACCGGAGACGACGACCACGGAGAGCGGCGCGCGCGCCATCTCGCCCGTGTGCTGGACTGCGGGTTGCACGGGGATGATCGCCCCGGCGCGCGCGAAAAGCGGGAGACGCGAGAGCGGCGCGTCGATCTCCGCCGACGTGCCGCCTTCGTAACGCGCGCCCGTCCACCAATCAACCCACGCATCGCCTTTGGGAAAATAGACGGGACGTTTGACGTCGCCTTGCGTCAGGACGGGTGCGACAAGGAGGTCGCGGCCGACGAGGAATTGTTCGAGCGCGGGCGCGTAGGTGTTGTAGTCCGCAGGGTAGTTGAACCAGAGGGGACGCATGACGGGCATGCCCGTCTGTTCGTGTTCGCGAAAGAGCGTGTAGATGTAAGGCAGCAGTTGATAACGCAACTCGATGGAGGCGCGGTTGATTCGCTCGTTGGCTTCGCCGAACGACCACGGCTCGCGCTCCTGCAAATCCGCCGCGACGTGCGAGCGATAGAAGGGCGTGAGCGCGGCGGCTTGCAGCCAGCGCGTGTAGAGTTCGGCCGACGCGTTGCCCGCGAAGCCGCCCACGTCCGCGCCGACGAACGGCAGGCCGGAGACGCTCATGTTCGTGAGCATCGCCAGAGAGAGTTGCAGGTGTTCCCAACTCGGCACGTTGTCGCCCGTCCAGACGGCGGCGAAGCGTTGGACGCCCGCGTAGCCCGCGCGCGTCAGGACGAACGGGCGCGCGTCGGGGCGCAAGTTTCGCAAGCCCTCGAAGGTGGCGCGCGCCATCTGCATGCCGTAGGTGTTGTGGTAGCGCGCATGATCGCCCGGCGCGCCGTCGCCGTCGTGGCGCACGTCGAGCGGGAAGGTCTTGGCCGGGTCGTGCATGACGCTCGGCTGCGGCGGGCGCGTGTCGGGCGGAAACGTCGCAGGCTCGTTCATGTCGTTCCAGAAACCGCTGACGCCTTCGTCCAGATGCCGCTTGTAGAGCGAACCGAACCACGCGCGCGCCTGCGGGTTCGTAAAGTCGGGGAAGGCGCAGATGCCCGGCCACACCTTCGCCTGAAACTCGCGCCCGTCCTTCGTTTGGTGGAAGAACCCCGCGGCGCGTCCCTGCACGTAGGCCGAATAGTTTTCGTCAACTTTGATCCCCGGATCGACGATGAGGACGGTGCGGAAGCCGTCTGCGGATAAGTCTCGCAGCATGCGCGGCGGGTCTGGGAATCTCGACTTGTCCCAAGTGAAGACGCGATAGCCGTCCATGTAGTCGATGTCGAGATAGATCACGTCGGCCGGAATCTTGCGTGCGCGAAAGCCGCGCGCGATCTCGCGCACCTTCGCCTCCGGGTAATAAGACCAGCGCGATTGTTGATAGCCGAGCGACCAGAGCGGCGGAAGCGGCATGCGCCCGGTCAACTCGGTGTAGTCGCCGAGCACTTTCTGCGGCGTGCGTTCACGCCCGCCTGTGAAGACGTAGTAGTTCAACTCGCCGCCCGCCGCGCCGAACGTGTAACGGTTCGGGGCGGTGCGTCCCATGTCGAAATGCGTGCGATAAGTGTTGTCGAAAAACAGCCCGTAGGCGAGTCCCTGCCGGAGCGCGATGAAGAACGGGACGGACTGGTAGATGGGATCGACGCCCGGCGCGTAAGCATACGTGTCCGTGTTCCAGTTGACCAACACCTGCCCCTGCCGCGACGTGGGCAGAGCCTTCTCGCCAAAGCCGTAATAAAACTCCAAGTCGTCGCGCCGCTTCGCAGCTTCGATCGCGCCGTTCTCCGTGTCGAACGAAACGGGGCGCGCCGCGTCGTCTTCGACCACGACGTTGCCGCGCACGTCCAGCACCGTCACGGTGAACGGGCGGCGACGGATGATGATCTTCGCGCCCTCCACGCCGCGCGGCGTGATCTCGACAGCATCGCGCGTCTCTTTGATCAAGGCCGCCACGGTCTTTCGATCTCTCGACCACACGGCATAGGAATGATCGCGCTCGAACGCGCCGCGCGGCGCAAGACGCACGCGCACCACGTCCAAGTCGAACAACGTGACGCTGGCGCGCGCGCCGCTCGACAGCGTGAGCGTCACGCCGTTCGCTTCGCGCGCGACGGCCGAGACATCGCCCGCCCCGCGCCACGCCGCACGCGCCTCGCTCGCCGCAATGGTCAAAGCGCACAGGAGGGCGAAAGCGAACGCGCGTAGTTGTCGTCGGGCGTTGAGATTTTGCACGCACAGGATCATGGTCTTTAAGTTTGTCGGGTGGTCGCGCGTCTATTTTTCGTAGACGACGCGCCCGCCGAGGATCGTCAACACGGCTTCGGTCTGCAAAATCTCTTCGGGCTTGATGGTCAACAGGTCGCGCGAGTGGACGGTCATGTCTGCGAGCATGCCGGCCACGAGTTGGCCTTTGTGCATCTCTTCAAACGAGGCGTAGGCGGATTCGGCCGTGTAGCAGCGGATGGCGTCGGCGATGGAGAGACGTTCCTGCGGCCACCATCCTCCGGCCGGGTTGCCCTCCGTACTCTGGCGCGTGACGGCGGCGTAGAGTCCGAGATAAGGGTTGATGGGTTCGACCGGCCAGTCCGTGCCGAAGGGAACGCGCACGCCGAACGAGCGCATCATGTGCCACGCATACGCGCCCTGCACGCGATACTCGCCCAAGCGATCCTGCGCCCAACGCTTGTCCGAGATGGCGTGCGACGGCTGCATCGAAGCGATGACGCCGAGGTCGCGGAAGCGCGCGAAGTCCGTCGGCGCGACGACCTGCGAGTGCTCGATGCGATGGCGTCGGAGGGCGTAGTCCTGTTCTGCCTCGCGCTTCATCTCTTTGAGTTCCGCTCGACTGACCGACGCGTCCGCGACCAAGGCAACGCCGACATCGTGCGGATTGCTTTTAGCCGCTTGGAAGCCGTCGAGCGCCATGCGGTTCGCGCGGTCGCCGATGGCGTGCAGCGCGATCTGAAACCCGGCGGCGTCGCGTTCGACGATCATGCGCGTGAGTTCTTCGGGCGGGCGGCGGGGGATGCCGCTGTTGTGCGGGTCGTCCGCGAAGGGCGCGAGCATGGCGGCGGTGCGCGAGCCGAGCGTGCCGTCAACGTAGCCCTTGAGCGCGGTCAGGCGAATCTCCAACGGGCTGATTCTGAACAATGCAAACTCGGAGCGTTGCTGTTTCAACTTCTCCAACGTGTCCTCGAAGTTTTGCCACTCGGCGACGCGCACCGTCAGTTTTCCCGCTCGCAGCAGTTCGCGATAAAGTTCGACGGTCTCGTAGCCGGAGTTGTCCTGAATCGAAGTGATGCCGTAACGCCGCGCTTCGGCGAGCGCGCGTTCGGCGGCCTGCATGCGCTCGGCGCGCGAAGGCTCGGGCACGACGCGCGCGATGAGCGCGGCGGCCGTCTCTTTCAAAATCCCCGTCGGCTCGCCTCCCGTGTCGTGCAAAATCTCGCCGCCTTCGGGCGCGCGCGTCTCGCGCGTGATCCCGGCCTTCGTGAGCGCGAGCGTGTTCGCCCAACTGACGTGGCCGTCCACGCGTTGCACGAAGACGGGGTTGTTCGGGGCGACCGCGTCGAGGTCGGCGCGCGTCGGCCACTGCCCGCCCCAGAGCGTGTGATCCCAACCGCGCCCCAGAATCCACGCGCCCGGCGGCAGTTCGCGCGCTTTGGCCGCGATGCGCGCTTTGGCCTCGGCGAGCGTCTTTGCGCCGACGAGTTCGACGCGCAGCAGCGAGAGGCCGCCGCCGATGAAATGGATGTGCGCGTCGTTGAAACCCGGCGTCACGAGGCGGCCACGCAGATCGATGGTGCGTGCGCCCGTGTAAGCGCGCGTGATCTCGGCGTTCGTGCCGACGGCGACGATGCGGTCGTACTCGACGGCGACGGCCTCTGCGATTGTGCCCCTCGCGTCGGCCGTAAAAATCTTACCGTTCGTCAGGACGAGAGCGACACGGCGTTGCCTCGTTGCGACTCCGGCGCGCGGGCGTTGCGCTACGACGGCGGCGACGAGCATCAGGGCGATGAGCGAGACGGCGAGAAAGATGCGAAGTAGTTTCATCATGGGCGATTGGTATGGTTGCGTGAATGAGTTCGAGCGGAGGTTGTTATATCACTAAACGTTTCTGAAATGGAGTTGAATGTGAAGCGGACGATCCACCGGCCGCCGAAGTTAAGCCACGACGGCGCGCGTGCTATCATCGAACGAAGTTTTCACATTTCAATGAGCGAGGGGCAAGAGCGGTTTCGCCCGGCACGGCGGCGGGCGACCGTTCGACATTCACAACATGCGCGTACTTGTGACGGGCGGCGCGGGCTACATCGGCAGCGTCGTGACAGAGGAGTTGGTGCGCGACGGCCACGAGGTCGTCGTCTATGACAGCCTCTACAAAGGCCATCGCGGCGCGGTGGTCGAAGGCGCACAACTCGTCGAAGCGGATTTGATGGACGGCGCGAGCCTGCGCCGCGCTTTCCGCGAGCAACGCACGGAGGCCGTCATTCACATGGCGGCCGATTCGCTCGTCGGCGAGTCGGTCACGAACCCTGCGAAGTATTACCGCAACAACGTCGTCGCCGGGCTTGCGCTGCTCGACGCGATGCACGAATCGGATGTGCGTCGCATCGTCTTTTCTTCGACCGCCGCCACTTACGGCGAGCCGGAGAAGCAGCCTATCGAAGAGTCAGACCCGACCAACCCGACGAACACCTACGGCCAGACCAAACTCGCCTTCGAGCACGCCCTTCCGTGGTACGAACGCGCTTACGGCATCCGCTCGGCCTCGCTGCGCTACTTCAACGCGGCGGGCGCGACCGCACGCTGCGGCGAGATGCACGACCCCGAAACTCATCTCATCCCCATCATCCTGCAAGCCGCCGCGGGCAAACGCGAGCGCGTCGAAATCTACGGCGAAGACTACCCGACGCGCGACGGCACGTGCGTGCGCGATTACATCCACGTCGTCGATCTCGCACGCGCGCACATCCTCGCCCTCTCGATTCTCGACACGCGCAGCGCGATCTACAACCTCGGCTGCGGCGGCGACGGCTACACGGTCAAGGAAGTGATAGACGTGGCGCGCGCCGTCACCGGGCGCGACATCGAAGTTCGCGTCGGCGCGCGGCGCGCGGGCGACCCGGCCTTCCTCGTCGCCAGTTCCGCGCGCATCAAACGGGAACTCAACTGGTCGCCCCAATTCCAAGACCTGCGCCTCATCATCGAATCGGCGTGGGCATGGATGCAGGCGCACCCGGACGGATACGCCGACTAGACGAAACATACCGTGAGCGCGCGCTCGCAGAGAGAGCGGCGCGGCGGAGACGAAAGAGGCGGGTGGTTCTCAGTCGAGAATGACTGAGAACCACCCGCCTCTTTTTCGGGTTGGGCGTTGGTTGCGCCCCGGCGTCGCGCGCCGCCGGGAATTAGCGCACAGACTTCTTCGCGCGCCTCGCCGCGTTGGCTTTGGGCGAGTTCTTCGTGACCGGGTTCTTCAATGCGGGCTGGATTCTCTCGCCCGGTATCGGCGTCGTCACGGCCTCGACGTTGACGAGGAAGCGGAACGCGCCGCCTTGCATCACGCCGAGATTGAACTCGACGTTGACCGACGCGCCCGGCGCGATCTGCACCGGCATGATCAGCGAGATGCCGGAGTTCAACCCGCCGCCGTTCGGTTGCGCGGGCGGCGTCTCGGCTTGTGTGCCTGCCACCGGCACGCTCTGCCCCGTGCTGAGCGTGACGTTGAAGTTCGCGGCGTCCGAGGGAACGACGCGCAGGTCGGCTTGCCCATTGCCCGGCGCGTAGCCGGGGCTGTTGAGCGTCGTGATGTCAACGACGCGGAAACGCAGGCGCGACACCATCCCGTTGGTCGCGTTCGTGAACTTGCGTCGAAGTTTCAGCGTGCCGAACGCGCCGTTCGGCACGGGCGTGCCGACGCGCAGGCGATTCTGGCATGCGCCCGCGCCCGTGCACGAATCAATTTGCGACGCTTTGATCGTGGCGTTGCGCTGGATGGGCGAGGCGAGGTTTTCGGGAGCGGGCGCGCCGAGTATGGATTGCACGCCGTTGAAGTTCGCCGCCGTAGTTGAGACGAACCAGAAGTCGTTTGAGTTGTTGTCAGTGTCCTGCGGCAGCCC
This sequence comes from Pyrinomonadaceae bacterium, assembly GCA_035940695.1. GTDB lineage: Bacteria > Acidobacteriota > Blastocatellia > Pyrinomonadales > Pyrinomonadaceae > JAIVJZ01. The sequence goes on from DASZEQ010000021.1 coordinate 274,627, forward strand.
GGAAGTGAGCTTGCGCACGAAACTATATTGGCCGTCATTCGTGCCGACGGGCGCGAGTCCGTTCGTCTCGAAGTAGAGCGGGTTAGAGGCAGACGTGAACCCGGCGGCGTCGAGGCGCGTGGCGGGCGTGAAGCTGGTAGACGAGCCGAAGATGGCGACACCCGCGTCGTCGGGGATGTCTGCCGCGTAAGTCCGGTCGGGCGCGGCTACTGCGTTGAGCGTGTAGCCGCCGTTCGCGGCGAGATAGTGGCCGCGCGCGGGGATGAGCGTCCCGGCCGGGATGACGAAGCGCGTAGCGCCGTCTGCGGCGACGACCGCCCACCCGGCGGAATTGTCGGCCGTGTCAACCAGAACGGTCGCGTTCATGTTGTTGTAGATTTCGACGAACTCGTCGAATAACCCGTCGGTCGCTCCGGGCGGGCCTTCGCCGCGGAAACGAAACTCAGTGATCAGGATTTGACCGGCGACGGGCAGCGGGCAGACGTTGCCGCGGCCGTCGTCGTCTGCGTCGGCCTGATCGGGATTGGCGACGTAGCGGCAGTTGTCCGCGCTGTCGAGCACGCCGTCGTTATCGTCGTCGGGGTCGCAGGCGTTGCCCTGCCCGTCGCCGTCCGTGTCGATCTGGTCGGGGTTGGCGACGGTCGGGCAGTTGTCTGCGTCGTCGGGGATGCCGTCGTTATCGTCGTCCGTTTCGCAGGCGTCGAGCGTGCCGTCGTTGTTTGAATCGGGCGAGGGCGCGGTCAGGAACGGGATGAAATCGACGACGAGGTTGGGGTCGCGGATCACGACGCCCGTACCGGCGGGGTTGCGCCCCTGCTCGTCGGTCGGCCCCGAAGGGCTGCCCCAGTAGTTGTTCTCGGCGTTGAGCGTGCCGGTGTACTGGCCGGTGTCGATGCGGATGCCGAAGGGCGTCGTCTCGATGTTGTTGAAGTTGGCGGTGACGTTGGAGTTCGTGCCTGAGCCGAAGTTGGGGATGCGGATGGCCGACGTGCCCTCCGCGCCGCCGGAGATCGAGTTGCAACTGATCGACATCCCGTTGACGCCGCCGCCGATGAAGATGACGCTGCCCTGCGAGCCGGTGACGGCGTTGCCCGTGATGACGACGCCGCTCGAATTGAAGAAGACCATCGAGTTGTCCGTGACGAGTTGGTTAGACGAGACGGTGATGTTCGATTGCGTCCCGGCGAAGACCATCGCCGCCGACGTGTGGCCGGTGAAGCGGTTCTGATCTATGAGCACGTTGGCCGCGCCCTGATCGGAATAGATGGCGTTGCCGCCCGCCGCGCCCGCGCGGTTGTTGCTGTCGAATAAGTTGAAGCGCACGATGGACTGGATCGCGCCGTTGCTGTTGAGGTAGAGACCGAAGGTGTTATCACGGATGATGTTGTTGAGAATGTGGTGGCCGGAGCGATTCGCCGCGAGGGTGATGCCGTTGGCGAGCGGTGCGGCGCTCCCCTCCTGCACCGTGAAGCCGTCAATCGTGACGTTCGAGGCGGTGACGCTGAACGCGCCGCCGGGTGAATTGAGAATGGACTCGGGCTGACCCGTGCGCGTGCGCGCGTCCACACCGGCCTGCGCCCCGCGCAGCGTGAGAAACTTGTTGACCGTGACGGTCTCGGTGTAAGTCCCGGCGCACACGTCGATCTGATCGCCGTTGGCGGCGGCGGCCACGGCCTCGCTGATGGTGGTGTAGGCGGCGAACGGGCATTGCACGCGGTCGTCGTCAACCTGACGAATACGCCCGCCCGTCGGCGACTGGCAGGCGTCGCCGATGCCGTTCTGGTCGGCGTCCTCCTGTCCGGGGTTCGGCGTGTTCGGGCAATTGTCCTCGCCGTCGGGCACGCCGTCGGCGTCCGCGTCCGGCTCGAAGTTGAAGGTCGTCTCGTTCTGGTTGACGCCGACCGTGACGGCATCGAGGTTGCCGACGAAGTTGTCCCACGCGCCCGCGCCGATGCCGGTCACGAAGCGCAGGCCGCCGAGGCCGCTCGCGGCGTTGATGATCCGCGCGGTCGGATTGGCGGCGACGTAGCTGTCGAGCGTGACGAGCGGCGGGCCGAAGGTCGCGGCGTCGAGCGACCACCAGCCGCCGATGCGCGCGTTCCATGTCTGCCACTGGTTAGGCGTGACGCACATGGGATTCGCCCCGCACTGGTTCGGCACGGGGTCGCCGCTGTAAGTGCCGTTTTGATAGACCGGCTCGAAGAACAGTTGATCATCGACGGTGGTGTCGCCGTTGGTGTCGAGGTTGAGGATGATGTAGGGAGCTTGCCCGCCAGAGCCGGGCGTGCTGACGTAGGTGCTGTAGGAGAGGGCGGTGATGTTGCCGAGCAACAAGCCGCCGTAGTCCGAGTTGCGCATCTGCGCCGCGCTGCCTCCGTTGGGGCCGACGGCGAGTTCGACGCTGCCTGAGCCGAGCGGCGGCGTGGCGGGGCCGAGTTCAAAGCGCACCGTAGGCGTCGGCGCGGGCGATGAACTGACCTGCGCCCGCCAGCCCTGCAAGTTGGCTTGCGTAATAAGGACGGGCGCGTTCGTCATCAGACGGCTGTTCGTCGTGGTAAACGCCCAAGGAGTTTCGGGGTTCGGGATGTCGTTTCCGCCCGTGTCGAAACCGGCGCGCGTGCGAGTGTAGGGATGGTAATTCGAGTTGGCCGGGTGCGGCAGCGTGCCGGTGATGACCTGCGGGTTCGAGCCGATGGTGTTGACGTTGCGCAGGCGTTCGCCGTCGGCGTCGAGGTGTTCGACGACGAGGCGGAAGGTGTTGTCGGCGAAGATGGTGACGTAGTAGTTGACGAGCGAGCCGGGTGCGGCCGCCGTCTGCGCCGAGTTGTCTTCGGGCAGGCCGCAGAGCGCGCCGTTGCCAAACTCGAAGTTGCCGTTGATGAGGAAATGCTTGTTCCAGCACATGCCGATGCCCTGCGGGTTGTTGTTCTGAAACCAGATGGCCGGGTCGCCGTCGTGCGCGGGAGAGGCCAGAGGCGTGCTGCCGTCGGGCGTCTCGGCCGCGATCTCTCGCAGGAAACCCACCGTCACGAGATTACCGCCCGCCGTCCAGTTGGCGGCGTAAGGATTGATGGCGATGGTCGTGGCGAAAGTGACGGAGCCGCCCTTGGGCAGTTGGCTCGGGTTGACGGTTTGCGACGCGTCGTAGCGGAAAGCGGTCGGGCGGTTCGTGCCGGTGGTCGGCGAACCGGTGGCGCGCGGGCCTGTGTGGATGCCGTCGAGGGCGGCCAGAGAGGCCGTGGTGGCGGCCGACGAGGTGGACGTGAAATGGAACGCGGCGACGGCTGACAGCAGCAGCGCAATGGCTAACGCAACGCGGGCGCGTGAGAGCATCTTCATGGGGAATTCTCCTGACGAGGTTGGTGAGGGAGCATTCGCTGCGGGTTTGCGGCTTGACCCGATAAGCGGCCCCGGTGTTTGCAGATATAGCGGAAAATTCGAGCTATATAGGCTCTAAAGGGCGTGCGGAAAGCGCCGCACGTGCTTAAAGTAGGCGTGGATAATAGTCGCCGCTGAGTAGCAAGTCAAACTATGCGAGAGCGGAGATCGGAAGTCTGCCGCCGGAATTTGGAGATCGTGCAAGAACAATTCCCGCTTTCAACGCCCGGCGTGCTCAAGAGGTCTCACCTTCGGAAGCGAGGAATTGGTTCAACTCGTGCGCGGTCGGGAGGGCGGCGCGCGCGCCGAGGTCGCGGCATTTGAGGGCGGCGACGGCGCAGCCGTAGGTCAAACAACTTTCGATCTCTTCGCCTTGCAGAAGGCCGTAGAGGAAGCCCGCGTGGAAGGCGTCGCCCGCGCCCGTCGTGTCGCGGCAGCCGCCGGGGACGGCGAAGGACGCCGCGGTCGTGAACGCCCCTTCGTGATAGAGAACCGCGCCGCGCACGCCGAGCGTCATGCCGACGACGGCCGTTTGCGGCAGGCGCGTTTTCAGTTCCATGAGCGCGGCGCGTTCGTCGTCGATGCCGGTCAGGCGACGCGGGAACTCGGAGGATGAGATGAGCACGTCTATGAGCGGGAGAAGTTCGGGCAAGCCTTCGTAGATGTTGTCGATGTCGGCCGAGACGATTGTTCCGGCGGCGCGCGCTTCGCGTGCGAGGCGGGCGCAGGCCGGGGGGTCGTGCGCGTCCAAGTGCAGCACGCGCCCGCGCGCCGCAAAGCCTGCGGGCGCGTCGTCGGCCGCGTAGGCCAGCCGCGCATCGCGATCCCAGAGGATCGTGCGCTCGCCTGTGCGCGCGTCGATGACGATGAAGGCGATCTGGTTGCGCGCGCCTTCGATTGTTTCGGCAAACTCGACATCGACGCCCTCAGCCCGCAGCGTCTCAAATCCGAATCGCCCTTCCGCGTCCGAGCCGAAACGTCCGGCGTAAGCCGTCGGCAGGCCGAGACGCTTGAGCGCAACCATCGTCGAAGCCGTCTGCCCGCCCGCCGCCTGCACGTGCGTGTCGAAACGCGTCTTCGTGTCGAAGGCCGGATAGGCGGGCACGACGATCAGGTGATCCACCGCGTTCAGGCCGAAGCCGACGGCGTCAAACTCTCTCTGCTCCGGTAGCGTGAAAGGGAAGCGCATTGATTTCTAATCCTCGCAAGGGCGCGTCTGTTGTAGCAAGACGGCGGCTTAACCGCAAAGGGCGCGAAGGTTCGTTGGCCGAAGTTGCGCGCTCGACGGCGTTTGAAATATCTCCGGCCGCTAAATTTAGTGAACGACGCGGGATTGGGTTAAACTACAGGCATCACCGGATAAAAGTTCACGCGCAACGTCAGTCTCCCGAAAGAGACGAGGTATAGGTTGACTCTCGAAGAGAAACTCAGAAATCTGCCCCTCTCGCCCGGCGTCTACATACACAAGGACGAGGCGGGCAAGATCATCTACATCGGCAAGGCGAAGAACTTGCGCAACCGCGTGCGCTCCTACTTCCAGTCGGGGCGCGGCCACGACCGCAAGACGCGCGAACTCGTCCGCCGCATCGTCGATCTCGAATTCATCGTCACCGACACGGAGGTCGAAGCTCTCGTCCTCGAATCGAACCTCATCAAGAAGCACAAGCCGCGTTACAACGTTGCGCTCAAGGACGACAAGCAATACCCGCACCTGAAACTGACGATCAACGAGCCGTTCCCGCGCGTCATGATCACGCGCCGCATCCAGCGCGACGGCGCGCTCTACTTCGGCCCTTTTCTGCCCGCGTCGCTTGCGCGCCGCACGATTGATCTCATCAACCGCACGTTTCAACTACGCACCTGCGACATCGAGATCGACGGCAAGTTGCCGCGCCCGTGTCTGGAATATCACATCAAACGTTGTCTCGGCCCGTGCGTTCGCGGCCTGTGCACGCCGGAGGAATATACGGAGTCGGTGCGCGACGTGCGGCTGTTTCTGGAAGGCAAGAACAAGGAGTTGGCCGACGAGTACGCGGGGCGCATGGAGCGCGCGTCGGAGGAGATGCGCTACGAACTCGCCGCCCGTTATCGAGACTTGCGCAAGACCGTGCTCGCCGTCTCAGAGACGCAGAAGATGGCGACGAACCCGGATCGCGACGTGGACATCTTCGGCTACTACCGCGAAGCGCAGCGGCTTGCGCTCCAACTCTTCACCATGCGCGAAGGCAAGATCGTCGGCCGCCGCGAATTTTTCTGGGAAGACCTGTCGCCCGACGAGTTCAACCCGGCCGAGTTTTTGAGCGAAGTCTTGACGCAATATTATTCGACCGACTACGTGCCGCTTGAGATTCACGTGCCCGTGGATTTCGAGGATCGCGAACTGTTGGAGAAGGCTCTCTCCGAACGGCGCGGCCGTCGCGTCCGCATACTCGATCCGCAGCGCGGCGAGAAACGCGACATGATCGCGCTCGTCGAGAAGAACGCGCAAATTTCTTTCGAGCAACGTTTCCGCGTCCTGAAGCCCGACATGGAGCGGGTGCTCGAAGAGTTGCAGGAGACGCTTGAGTTGCCGCGTTTTCCCGCGCGCATCGAGTCGTTCGACATCTCGAATATTTCGGGCGCGGAGAATGTGGCCGCGATGGTCGTCTGCGAGAATGGCAAGATGAACCGCGCCGAAGGTCGCCGCTTCAAGATCAAGACCGTGGAAGGCTCGAACGACGTGGCCTCGATGCGCGAGGCCGTCGCGCGCCGCTATCGCCGCCAACTCGAAGAAGGCAACCCGCTGCCCGACCTCATAATGATCGACGGCGGCAAGGGACAACTCAACGCCGCCGCCGACGCGATGCGCGAACTCGACCTCGAAGCCATCCCCATGATCGGCGTCGTGAAGCCGCCGCGCCGCCACAACGAAGTCTCGCACCTGCTCGTCAAGGGGCGCGAGCACGAACCCGTCTATCTCGACTCGCATTCGACGGTGCTGCGTCTCATTCAAATGATCCGCGACGAGACGCACCGCGCCGCCGTCACCTATCACCGCAAGCGGCGCGAGATACGCGATTTCACGTCGGAACTCACGGAGATACCCGGCGTCGGCGACAAGCGCAAGAACCGTCTGCTCCGAAACTTCGGCTCAATCGCGCGCATCGCGCAGGCCGCGCCCGCCGAACTCGCGCCTTTCGTCGGCCGCCAGACCGCCGAAGAGATCGCCGCACACTTCGCACGCCAACGCGCGCTCGCCGGTGCGACGGGCGACGCTGACGCGCAGGCAAACGCGTCGGCCGACGCGAACGGCGCGGACGAGATGCCGCTCGAAGAAGTCGAGACGCGTCTTGACGACCCCGAAGGCGACGCGGCCGACTTGCAGCCCATCCGTTCCGTGGATCACAACGGCGAAGTGCGACGCCCGCGCAAGTCGACGCGCAAGCGCGGCGAACGCTCGACCAACCCGCACGCCGTCAAACGCGAACGCGTGGGCAAAACCGACAGCGAATAAAATGAAATTGCCGACGCAACAGCCCGCGCGCAATTGTTCCCACTACGCGAAGCTCGAAGGCGAAGGCGTCTGAAATCTTAATGGCCGCAACTAATTTGACGGGAGACGAATGATGAAAACAGACAACGGGCGCACGACTTCGGTGTGGATGCGAACGGCGGATATGCCGGAGCAGTCGCCGCTGGCGGCAGACGTGCAAGCGGACGTGGTGATCGTCGGCGCGGGCATCGCCGGACTGACGACCGCCTACTTGCTGACAAAGGAGGGCAAGCGCGTCGTCATTCTCGACGATGGCCCGCTCGCCGGAGGCGAAACGTGCCGCACGACAGCACACCTCGTCAACGCGCTCGACGAACGTTACTACGAACTCGAACGACTGCACGGCGAGCGAGGCGCGCGCCTCGCCGCCGAAAGTCACACGGCCGCCATTGATCAGATCGAATCAATCGTCGGCGCGGAAGGGATCGATTGCGACTTCACGCGGCTCGACGGTTATCTCTTCGTCCCGCCCGGCGACGATCCGGCGCAACTCGGCGAAGAACTACGCGCCGCGCATCGCGCCGGGCTGACCGAGGTTGAGCACGTCGAGCGCGCGCCCGTCGAATCGTTCGACACGGGCGCGGCTCTGCGCTTTCCGCGTCAGGCGCAGTTTCACATACTGAAATATTTGCGCGGGCTGACTGATGCCGTGCGGCGCGGCGGCGGTGAAATTCACACGCAGACGCACGCGACGAAGATCGTGGGCGGCGAAGAGGCGCGCGTCGAGACGGCGGGCGGCGCGACCGTGCGCGCGGGCGCAATCGTCGTGGCGACCAACTCGCCCGTCAACGATCTGGTCGCCATTCACACGAAGCAAGCGCCCTATCGCACCTTCGTCGTCGGCGGGCGCGTGCCGCGCGGAAGCGTGCCGCAGATTCTCCTGTGGGACACGGCCGACCCGTATCATTACGTGCGCACGCAGCGCGTCCAAAGCGAAGGCGGCGAAGGCGGCGGTTACGACGTGCTCATCGTCGGCGGCGAGGATCACAAGACGGGGCAGGCGGACGACGCGGAGGAACGTTTCCGGTGTCTCGAAGAGTGGACGCGCGAGCGTTTCCCGCAAGTCGAGAGTTTCGAGTTTCGCTGGTCGGGGCAAGTGATGGAGCCTGTGGACGGCCTCGCTTTCATCGGGCGCAACCCGCTCGACAGCGACAACGTCTATATCGCCACGGGCGACTCCGGCAACGGCATGACGCACGGGACGATTGCCGGGATGCTGCTCACCGATCTCATCTCGGGGCGCGAAAACAAGTGGGCTGAACTCTACGACCCGTCGCGCAAGCCCCTGAGTGCGAGCGCGATGAAAGATTTCGGGCAGGAGAACCTGAACGTCGCCGCGCAGTACACAGACCTCGTCACGCCGGGCGAGGTGTCGGACGCCTCGGAGATCGAGCCGGGCGAGGGCGCGATCATTCGCCGGGGCTTGACGAAGGTGGCCTGCCATCGAGACGCGTCGGGCGCGCTCCACGAGCGTTCCGCCATCTGCGCCCACCTCGGCTGCGTCGTCCGTTGGAACTCGATGGAGAAGACTTGGGACTGCCCCTGCCACGGCTCGCGCTACCAGACCGACGGCCACGTCGTCAACGGCCCCGCCATCAGCGGGCTGGAGAGCGCGGCGGAAAGCAACGATGTAAGCGGAGAGTAGTTAGGAAGAAGGACGACTGAAAGCAGCTTTGTAATTCAACGACCCGGCGTTAACATATTGCCATGCCGGACGAAAGCACAACCGAACAACTCGGCGGCCAATCATTCGAGGAAAGGGTGCTGGCGCAACTTGCGTCAATGAATTCTCACCTCAATTCAATCGATTCTCGCCTCAATGCATTAGAGGAACAGGTCGAGCGGAAGGCTCTGGAAACCAAGCCGATTTGGGAGCGCGCTCTGGCCGAGATTGTGGAACTGAGGCGAGAAATGCGCGACGGGTTCGAAGGCGTCGAAGATAAAATCAGCGTGCTGAACGACGACGTGTTGAAATTGAGGGCGCAAAGGCGTCTGAACGTCGCACGCTCGGACGAGCGCGGCAATCCGGTGAGCGAACCTGACCCGCGCTAATGAAGCATGGCGCGTGCTGCCCGTTCGGCCGGGCACTTCTTAAAAGGTAGATGAAGGCTGCAACCTGTCGCAGCCTTCATCTACCTTTCTTCCTTCATCCTTTCACTTTTCATTCCCGCTTACGGACGCAGTTTCACGCGATAGATCGTGTGGTTGCCGACGCGCTCGCCCGCGTCGCGCGTGTACCAGCGATCAATGTTTCCCAGATCAGTTTGCTCCGACGCGGCGGCGGCCGCGACGACGTAGGAGAGCGGCGTGTGTGCGGCGCGCTCGCGGGTGAAGGACGAGAGGTAGGTGGCGTAGGCGCGCGTTTCGTTTGCGAGGTCTGCGGGCGTGATGGGCGCGCGGGTGGCGTCGAGGCCGTTGAGGATGCGCGCCGAGCCGAAGACGGCGGTGCGGTAAGGGTGCGGGCGACTGATGAATCCGGCGAAGCGTTCGGCGTCGATGTTCGAGTAGTAGAGTTGCTGGTAGAGCCGCTCTTTCTCCTCGGCGAGCGTGACGCCGGAGAAGACGGACATGTGCGGCGACCAAAGGACGGCCAGCGGCGCGGCGGTGGGCAGGCGGTCGGCCTGCGCGATGTCGGGACAGAAAACAACTCGCCGCCGCCCCGTGGCCGGTTCAAGTTCGCCGTCCGTCCCGGCCATCTCTGACAGGCGCAGGTAGACCGGGCGCACCTCGTCGCTCCACAAATTGAGTCGCGCCTCGCGCCGCGTCGCGACGACGACTTCGACCGACGCCCAGCCGAGCGACGCGAGCGCGATGCACGCGAGAATTTTTCGCGGGACACGTGCGCGCCCTTCGCCCGCACGCGCCGCGCGACCCTTCAAGATGAACACGACCGAGAGCGCGAGCGCGACGAGCGAGACGTAGTTGGTGATGAACTGCTCGTAGTGTACGGGTTGGAGCGAACGCCCTGTGACGAGTTGCTGGTTGAAGACGACGAAAGGCGTGAGCGCGAACGAAGCGACGAGGAGCGCGGCCGGGTCGCGCCCGAACGCGCGCCAACCGCCGCGCCCGAACGCGCCGGGCAGCAGGCAGACAAGCGCGAGCGCGCCGAGCAGTTCCGACGTGCGAAAGAGATCGGGCGCGCGCGTGTGGACGAGAGCTTGCACCGTGTTCATCGTCGGCGCGCGGCGCGCGAGCAGCCACGCGTAGGGCGCGAGCGAGACGGAGGCCACGGCAGCGATGACGAGCAGCGGGCGCGCGGCGCGCAGGCGCGCTTCGCGTTCCGCCGCCAGAAGCCACAACAGCGCGAGACACGTGAGCCACGCGGCGGCGGCCGTCCAGAGGTAAAAATAGGAATAGACCATGAGCGCGAACGTGAGTCCGGCGAAGACGGCGTTTGAGAGCGACGCGCGGCGTTCGTTCGTCGCGAGCGCGCGCCAGACGAGCAGGCAGAAGATGAAGAAGAAAGCGAACGGAACGGCGGGTAAGTATCGCCGCAAAAACGGGAGCGGCAGGTAGGCCGTCTCTAAGCCGCGCAGCGTGCGCGCGGTCTTGTGGATGGAAGTGCAGAAGCAGAGCACTGCGAGCGCGAGCGTGGCGGCCGTGCGTTCGTCTGCGGTGACGACGCGGAGCAGGCGCGTGAGCGCAAGCGTAGCGGCGAAGACGGCGAGCGGCCAGAGGATGATGAAGACTGTGGCGGCCGAAAAGTTGAAGAGGCGCGCGGGAAGCGCACAGGCGTAAGCGGGGATGAACTGGATCGAGAAGAGCGATTCGGCTTGTGGCGCAGTCGGCGTATCGTCGCGCCCGGTGTAGGGATCGTTCAGGCGCGGCCGCCCGTCGATGAGCGCGTTGACGTAAGACTCGTAGGCGGCCTCGTCTATGAAGAAGGAGAAGTCCGAGCCGTGCCACTCGCGCCCGCGCTCGCGCCACAGGTACAACTGCGGCAAGAGCGCGACGAAGGCCAGTCCACACGCCGCCACGACGCCCCAACGCCAACGCTTCGACTCACCTGTCAACGAGCGCAACGGATTATCCTCGAAGCGGGAAAGAGAAGACGGGCGCAAGTCTGAAAGTGAACTTGCGCCCGCCGGATGATCGTTCGGGTCGAGACGGGCGAGTGGTCTAGCTTTGCGACGGCGCGGGCGCGCCGCTACCGCCCGCTCCGCGCGCGCCGGAGAAGTCGTAGGTGACGTGGAGGCGCAACGCGCCGTCTTTGACTTCGGAGCGAACATCTTTGGCCTGCGCCCGCAGCGTGCCATTGCTGGCCTGCACGGGGATGTTCAGAGAGAGTTGCGCGCCGCGCATCAGGACGAGCGGGTTGACCTTCTGGTTGATCGCCGTCTGGACGAAGCCCGTGATGAAGGGGCTGGCGAGCGGCGAGATGCCTTCGAGGTTCACGCTCCGCACTTCGATCTGGCCGTAGAGCGTCTGCTCTTCGGGTTTGAAGTAGAGCGTGATCTGAGCGTCGGCCGCGCCGCGAAAGTTCATGCAGTTGCCGAAGACTTCGCGGCTGCCGCTGAAGGCGAGCGGGGCGACGATCTGCCCGTCCTTCAAACTCACGCCCGTGCGGACGCCGCCGCCTTCCTGCGCCACCACGATTTGATTCGTGCAGCCGCCGCCACCACCCTCCTGCGCCTGCACGAAGCTGAAGCCCCCGGTTTGCGCTGCCGACGCCACTTGCGATTCTTTCGGCATCGCGGCGAGACGAAACGCGGGCGCGTTCAGGTCGCGGAAAATTGTCGAGAGCAACGTGTCGAAGAACTTCTCGTCGAGCGTCAGGACGGCCGTGCCGGGCGGGTCGCCCGCGGCGTCCGGCGCTTGCAGCGGCGCTCCCGTCTGCGCCTGTTTCATGCGCGGCGCGCCGACGAAGATGTAGAACGTCAAGGCCGCGCCGATGAGCGCACCGACGAGAAGCAGGAGGATGTATTTCATCTTCTTCTTTTACCTCGTCAGTGAGTCGGCGACGGAACGGGCGACGTTGTCGTCGTTGCGCCGCCGGGCGACGCTGTGCCGCCTGCGGGCGTCGGGGGCGGGACGGACGGTGCGTTGTTGTTGCCGCCCGCGCGCGAATTGATCGCGCTCAGGGCGAACTGTAAGAACTGACCGATGGCCGACACCTGCTGCTTGATCTCTTCCTCCGTCAACTTCGTCAGCCCCGTCGGCAAGTCGAAGAGCGTGGCGTCCACGGTCGTCTGTATGTCGCGCATGTCGGCGACGAGAGACGCGCGGCTGACGCCCTGCACGTTGCCCGTCGATTGCCCGGTCAAGTCCGCGTGCAGCGGCAAACCCGTATCTTTGTCAACGTAGATGAAACTCTCCGTCACCACGTCGCCCGCCGCCGAAGCGGTCTTGGCCGTGGCCGCATGGCGGTACTTGACGACCGTGCGCCCGTCGCGCTGTTCTTCGCCGACGCGCTCGACGCCGCGCTGTTGTTGCAGCACCGTGACCATCTGCCCCGGCGTCAGCGAGCGCACGTCGAAGCCGATCAACTCCGGCGTGATCTCTGCATACTGTTTGCGCCCCGGCAGGATGAGATAGCGTTTGTCGGCGCGGTCGAGGAAGATGACCTGACCGAGGACGGGGATGTTGTTGAAAGCGTAGCGACGGTTATCGCCGCTGCGCGCCACGTCTATCGGGAGTTGGAGGGCTTTCGACTGTCCCTCTGCGGTCGCGGTGAAAACGAGCGTCGCCTTGTACTGCTCCGGCTCGCGCGTCTCGATGGACGCGGCCGAAACGAGCGGCGGCGTGGCGGCGGCGTTAGCGTTCGTGGCGTTGGCGTTCGTGGTGCTGACGCCGGTGTTCGTCGTGGCGGCGGGCTGCTGGCAGGCCGCGCCCGCGAGAGCAAGCGCGAGCACGAAGAAAGTCAAACCCGGTGTCCCGGCAAATTTCAGAGCGCGCATAGAAGTCTTCTCCTGTATGTGGTCGGGCAAAATCGCAAGAGCGTTAGATTTTGTTGCAGGGGAATTGGCGTGGGAAGCATAGCACAAAACGCGTGGCGCGGGGGAAACGTTGAAAGGAAGAGAAGTAAATCGTGAATCGTCAATCGTGAATAGAAAGAATCCGTTTTGATCTATTTACGATTGACGATTCACGATTCACGGCTTTGCTTTGAGGCTCTTACTTCTTGATGTAGCTGCGGTGCAGCCACGCCCCGGTCGCGGAGCGGTCGCGGGTCTCGAAGAGGATGTTGACCTTGCTCTCACGCGTGATCATTCGGACGCGCTTCGTCACGTCCTGCTCGGTGGCCGCGCCCGTCCCAGCGTCTTCGAGAAACGCGCTCACGTCCGCAGGGGCAACCGCGTCGAACTTCCCGTTCTTCTGCAACTCGGCAATCGCTTCGACCGCGCTCGCCTTCAACAAACTCGGCCACAGCTTACGGAACAGTGCGCCGGAGGCGTACACGTCCGCGCTGTTGACACGGCCGTTGATGGCGAAGGCGTAGCCGATCACGTCCGGTTGCCCGTCGGCCACGTGCGCGAGGGCTTTGAGGTAAGCGTCGGCCGTCTCCTGCACCTGCCGGTTTTCGAGCGTCAACTGAAAACTCGATTGCGAGATGGGCGCGTTGACGGTCGCGCCGACGTTCGCGCTCAACTTGCCCTGCGCCTCGGCGACTTTGTTCCACACCTCGCCCTGTGATTTCGACTTGTTCGCGGCGATCTTCAAATCCCTCGTCGCCACGCGTTCGTTTGAAGAACTGAAACGCGTCACCTCTTCGCGGCCGCGCTTCTGCCAGCGTCCCTGCTCGACGCAGAACGCCGCAATGGAAATCTTGCCCGAGCGCGGCGGCACGACGAGGTCAACGCCGAGCATGCGATCCTGCTGCCCGCCCTTCACGATGTCGCCCGACTGGACATACACCTCTTCATACCTCGACAAATTTTCAATCGCCAACTCGTTGACGTTTTGGGTCTCATAGACGACCACCTTCCGCTGCTTGAGCGCCTCTTGCAGCGTCAGGAAAGTCTTGCCTGCGAGCTTGTCCTGACCGTGAATGAGAAAGACCGCGAGGTTGTTGTGCGTGTAAGGGCCGGAGATTTTGTAGTCGTCTGCGGCGACTGCGGTTGCCGTCACTTGCGCGGCCGGACGGCGGTGCGTCCTTTGCGCGAACAACGCCAGCGGCACGGCGACCGACAGCAAAGCGGCCAGCAAAACCTTGAACATCGTTTGAGCTTTCATCTCGATACTCCTCGTTAGCAACGTTACCGAAACAGCGAACGCTTCTGGGGTTCATTCCGTTGAACGAGGATGGCGGAAGGTTCTTGCAAGTAGATTCAGCCCACGCACACACGAGTTGCCACGCCATGCCACGACAGGCGAACGGGAAGACGACTGCGCTACTCTCAGCGCGACTAGCGCGCGTGAGAAATTACCCGCGCGCGCTAGTCACGCGGAGAGCGGACGCTTAGGCTGTAGCTTCGGATATGCGTGCGGCGGCGCGGTCAGCCCGCCGTCTCAATGTATTGTGTGGGCGCGTCGGCGTGTGGGACGAAGCAGCGACGGCAGCGCGCTTCGTAGGAGTCGCCCGCGCCGACGACCACTTGGCCTTCGACGTTGACGATGCGTTGCGAGTAGTTGGCGGGCTGGCCGCAGCGGACGCAGATGGCGTGCGTCTTGGTGATGTATTCGGCGACGGCGAGCAGTTGCGGCATCGGCTCGAAGGGGCGGCCGGTGTAGTCCTGATCGAGACCGGCGATGATGACGCGCAGGCCGCGCCGCGCGAGTTGGTTGGCGACCGAGACGAGTTCGTTGTCGAAGAACTGGCCTTCGTCTATGCCGACGACATCGGTGGCCTCTTCCACTTGCGAGAGAAGTTCGGCGGCGGTCTCGACCACGCCGGATTCGTGTCTCATCTCGGAGTGCGAGACGATGTGATCGCGCGAGTAGCGGTTGTCGATCTTCGGCTTGAAGACCTGCACGCGCTGGCGCGCGATCTTGGCGCGGCGCAGGCGGCGAATCAACTCTTCGGACTTGCCGGAAAACATCGAACCGGCGATCACTTCGATCCAGCCCGGCGTCGTGCGGTGCAGAATGCTCAAGTGTTCGTCGTTACCCTGTGCGATAAACTCGTCCATGCCGTGAACAATTCCTGTCTGATTTGAAAATAGCCTGCGGGCGGCCACCTGCGGGCGGCATTGACTGTCGCCCGTCACTGGCGTCGCCGGACAACTTCGCGTGTGCGGGATTTGACGGGCGGGGAACGCGTCGTCGTTCGTCACTACTGAAGTGCGTCGAAGGCTATAACAGAGTTGACCGCAGAGTCAAAAGCAAACGCGCTTCAGGAGGAACGACGAAAGATGAACTGAAAAGATTGATTCACGGGTTCATCGTGCCGCCTGCTTCCCGAGCGCGTTTGCCGGAGCGCCTTGCTTGACTTTCACCACGCCCCTTGTTGTAATTCACCCATCCAGAACACGCCATTAAACGAGCGAAATTTTCCCGTACAACGGAGGTGAGACGTAAGTGCCTGCTAGTGAATTGATCTACGACTGGAATGTGGTTGCGCCGTCGCACCCTGCGCCCGGCCGCCGCATCAGCTTCGACGACGAGACGCTGCGCGACGGGCTGCAATCACCCTCCGTGTGCGAGCCTTCGGTCGAGAAAAAGTTGGAACTCCTGCACCTGATGGACGACCTCAAGATCGACACGGCCGACATCGGCCTGCCGGGCGCGGGCGGCACACACGCCGCGGGCGTCGAACGACTCGCGCGCGAGATCGTCGAACAGCGCATGCAGATTCGCCCGAACTGCGCCGCGCGCACGCACCAGAACGACATTCGCCCCATCGCCGAAATCTCGCAGCGCGCCGGCATCGCCATCGAAGCCTGCACCTTCATCGGTTCGTCGCCCGTGCGCTTCTACGCCGAAAACTGGACGCTCGACAAGTTGCTCCAACTCACCGAAGACGCCGTCAACTTTGCCGTCTCCGAAGGTCTGCCCGTCATGTACGTGACGGAGGACACGACGCGCGCCGACCCCGATACGATCCGCGCGCTTTACACGACGGCCATCCGCGCGGGCGCACGCGCCGTCTGCGTCTGCGACACCGTGGGACATTCGACGCCCGACGGCGCGCGTGCCGTCATCCGTTTCGTCAAAAGCATCATCGAGGAACAGGGCGGCGGCATCCGTCTCGACTGGCACGGGCATCAGGATCGTGGCTTGGGCGTGATCAATTCCATCGCGGCGATTGAGGCGGGAGCGGATCAGGTGCACGGCTCGGCGCTTGGCGTCGGCGAACGCGTCGGCAACACGCCGATGGATCAACTGCTCGTCAACCTCAAACTCATGGGCTGGATCGACAACGACCTGTCCAAACTGCGCGATTACTGTCAGGCGGCCGAGTCGAGTTGCGGCTGGACGATTCCCGTCAACTATCCGGTCTTCGGGCGCGACGCCTTCCGCACCGCCACGGGCGTCCACGCGGCGGCGGTCATTAAGAGTTTCAAGAAGGGCGACATGGAACTGGCAGACCTCATCTATTCGGGCGTGCCCGCCGGTCTGTTCGGGATGCGGCAGGTGATCGAAGTCGGCCCGATGAGCGGCAAGTCGAACGTCGTCTACTGGCTGGAATCGCGCGGCATCGAAGCGAGCGACGAACGCGTCGGGCGCATCTACGAGCATGCCAAGAGCGCGTCGGGCGTGCTCGGCGAAGAAGAGTTGATGCAGCTTGTTTAGTTGGCAGAACGTAAATCGTGAATCGTAAATCGTAAATAGAAGAAGCAAGTTTTCTCTATTCACGATTTACGATTTACGATTGACATCTCTCAAACGATTCACGGCTTTTTATGTTTCCCACCAAGGCCATCGCTCCCGACAAAATCGTCCGCGACCTGCTCGCTTCGCCGCAGGTGCGGCGGGCGTTTGAACGTTTCGCGGAGCGCGCCGACGAGATCACGCGCGAACAGACGGCCATCTGCGAGATACCCGCGCCTCCGTTCGGCGAAGAAGCGCGCGCGGAATACTTGGCGGCGCGCTTCCGCCAGTGCGGGCTGCGCGAGACGACGATTGACGCAGAGGGCAACTGCATCGCGCTGCGGCACGGAGCGAATTTGCACCCGCTGCTCGTGATGAGCGCGCACCTCGACACGGTGTTTCCGGCGGGCACTAACTTCACCGTCCGGCGCGAGGGCGCGAGGCTGTTTGCGCCGGGGATAGCCGACGACGGCTGCGGCCTCGTCGCCCTGCTCGCGCTCGTCTGCGCGCTTGAAGAGGCGGCAATCGAGACGGAAGGCTCAGTCTTGTTCGTCGCGACGGTGGGCGAGGAAGGCGAGGGAAACTTGCGCGGCGCGCGGCATCTGCTGACCGCGGGCGAGTGGGCGCGCGAGATCGACGCCTTCGTCAGTCTCGACGGGCCGGGGCTTGAGGGCATCACGCACCGCGCCGTCGGGTCGCGCCGTTATCGCGTCAGGTGCGTGGGCGCGGGCGGTCATTCGTGGGGCGACTTCGGCGTGCCCAACCCGGTGCATGCGCTCGGGCGCACCATCGCGCGGCTCATCTCATACCCTGTGCCCGCGCGCCCGCGCACCACGTTCAACGTCGGGCGCGTCGAGGGCGGCGCGGGCGTCAACTGCATCGCGCAAGAAGCCTTGATGGACGTTGACCTGCGCTCGGAGTCGCCCGAAGAATTGAGACGACTCGACGCCTACTTCCGCCGCGCCGCGCGCGAGGCCGCCGAAGAAGAGAACGCCACGCGCCGCGCGGGCACGCCGCTGCTCGAACTCGAAATGAAACTCATCGGCGACCGCCCCGGAGGCGAGACGCCGAAAGACGCGCCGCTCGTCCGTCTTGCCGAAGCCGCCACGCGCGCGCTCGGCGCAACGCCGCGCCTCGACTGTTCCTCCACCGATTCCAACATCCCCATCTCGCTCGGCGTGCCCGCCATCACCGTCGGCGCGGGCGGCCTCTCCGCCAACTCGCACACGCTCGACGAATGGTACGACCCGCGCGGGCGCGAACTCGCGCTCAATCGCGCGCTGCTCCTGTTGTTGGGTACGGTCGGGATGAAGTAGAGGGGGAGAGTAAGGGTAGGAGTTAAAGGAAAGCGGAGGCAGCATTCAAATGCTGCCTCCGCTTTCTATTTTAGGTTTCGTCTAGACCTTTCCTCTGTGCCTCTTAACCTTTGCCCTGCCCGGTTCAGTTGATCGGAATCGTCACCACGGTCGAACCGGCTTTGCCTGCGGGGAAGCGTCGGCCGCGCGCGACGCGAACGGCCGTCGAGGCGTAGGCTTCCGCGCCGGGGCTTGAGCCGACGACGGAGGTTTGCGTGACGCGACCCGCTTCATCGTAAGTGATGCTTACGCGGACGGTCTTCGGCCCGGCGGCGGGTTTCGGAGCGGCTTCGGGCGCGGCGGCGTCCGTAGAGGCTTGCGCGGCATCGGCTTTCTTCGCTTCCTGAAGTTTGCGCTGACGCTCAAGACGTGCCTCGCGTTCGCGGCGGGCGACGCGTGCGGCTTCTTCACCGGCGGCCTCGGTCGCCGCAGCGGCATCGGCGTTCGAGTCGGTTGCCGCAGCGGCGGAGGGGGATGCGCTCGCGGCGTCGCCGCCTTGAGCGTTTGCCGCGTCGGTCGCCGTTTGCTGCGGGGCGACGGGCGCGCTGGCAGCGTTGGACGCCGCCGCCGCGGGTGAACTCTTGAGACGTTTGCTGAGCGGGATGGCGGCGACGACGCAGACGAGGACGAGCGCTGTGGCGACTCCGGCCACCATCAACTTGCTTTTTCCGCCGCCGCCGTTGTGCGTGGCTTCGAGAGTTTGCGAGAGTGGCAGCGGGAATGAATTGTCCTCCGCTTTAGCCGAAGCGGCTTTCGCCGCGTCTTTCGCTTCCTCTTTCGCCACCTCGATGCAGTTCAAGTAGTCTATGGTCGCTTCGTCGATCTCCTCTTCGCTGGCGAATGCTTGCGAGGCGTCGGGCAGGATGCCCTCGTCTATGCGGCGCAAACCTTCGAGCACGACGCTCGCCCAAGAATCCGTGATCGTGCGCCGCGACGACTGCATGCCCGCGCTGAAGTCGAACGACGCGCTCGGCAAGGTCAACGCGAAGAAGACCGCCTCCGTGCCGTTCAACGCGCCGACCTTCGCGTCCACGAGGTCGCCGTCTTTGATGAAGAAGACGCCGGGGGCGAGCGCGTAGTCAACTTTCAGTCGCCCGGTTTTGCGCTGGTTGCAGAAAAATTCGATCAACTCGCTTAGGGCGAGGTCGTTGAGTTGTCCGGTGAATGCCATCTGTTTTGATCCTTCGGTGTGTCGGGGAATTGAGATTCGATCAGAGTGAGAAGTTATAGCTGATTGTTCCGGCGACGCGCACTGGCTGGCCGGAGAGCATCGCGGGCGTAAACTTCGCCTGACGCGCCGCGCGTTCGGCCGCCTCGCGCAGCATGTCCGGGCCGCTTACGGCGCGTGCGCCGATGACTTTGCCCGACGCGTCAACCACCACTTCCACCATTACAACGCCCGTCATTCTCGCGCGCCGCGCCAACTCCGGGTAGACGGGCTTCGGCATCTCTATCGCTTTGCCGTTCAAGACGCCGCCGGAGATGGGGCGCAGAGAGGCTTTGACGACGGGCTTCACGGGCGGCGGCGGCAGATCGTCGCTCGTCTTGACGACGGGTGCGCTGCTGTTCGTGTTCGACGGCGCGGCGTTCGGCATGACGAGCGCGAGGGTCGAAGAAGCGGCGGGCGCACCGGAACTTGCGGGCAGCGCGGGCGCGTTGGCCGTGCGTTTGACGACTGCGGCCGAAGCATTGTTGGCGGGCGACGAGGCGTTGCCGTTAGCCGCGTTCGTGTTCGCGGGCGCGGCCGTCAACTTGGGCTGCGGAGCGGGGGCTTGGGGCTTGGCGGGGGCAGGGGCGGCGGGTTTATTGTCCGTCATGCTGGCGGGCGTGACGCTGGCGGGCGCGTTCGTGTCGTTCGCGAGCGAGGCCGTCTGGAGTTTCCTTGCAGTCGTGTCTTCGAGATAGTAGGCGATCACGCGGTAGGTCACTTCGGTCGGCTCGAAACTCATCTGGCCGTTTTCGATGACGGCCACGGCCGTGGTCATCTTCGTCCAGTTGCCCATCGCGTCGAACTCGTAATCGTATTTCTCTTTGCTCAAGACTGAGCCGTCCGTGTTGAAGAGCGTCATCTCGACGATGTTGCCGCGGTCGTCGTACTTGTAAACTTCCTTGCCCGTGAGCGAGCCGCCCGCGCTGAGGAAATAGGCCGTGTCGATCTTCGCGCCCTTCATGTCGTAGGTGGCCGTCTCCAGCACGACGCGCGCGCTTTCGGTCATCTTCCCGCCCTTGCTCATCAGTTTCGAGGTCTCCGTGCGGACGCGCCGGACGGGGCCTTGCAAACCGTCGCGGCTGCGGTCGGTCTCGTTGTCGCCCGCCACGGAAGAGATGACGGGCGACGCCGTCGGCAGCAACAGGGCTGCGGGCAGACGGCGCGCAGAGGCCGTCGCGGCGGAAGAGACGTTAAGCGTGACGAGGAACAGGGCTGGCAGCAGAAAAGGGGTGCTTTTGCGCATGACGATAGACTCCAAAAGTGTTCTGGTTTAGTGAGGCGGAAACTTCACCGGCAGGCTTCGCGAGTTTGACCGAACCCTTCTATCTCGCTCGCGAGAAATCAGACGATGCGCGGGGAAACAACTCGCCGTCGAGCGTCGTTAGCCGCACGGGGCGTGTGCAGGCTATTCAACTTTTATCCGGTGTTCGTTCTGGACGGCTCGTCCGGCGGGGCTTGGATTTCGTTTGAGTCGCCCGCTTCCGCTGCTTTGGCAGCAGCGAAATTAGTATGACATGTTTAAACAATTTTTGTCTAGGCTAAACTTCGTTTCGACAAAAGTTGGCGCGAATGACGGATTTGGCGGGAAAAACCGGGCGTGGGCGGGAAGCGCGGGTTAGCTCGCGAAGAGAGAGGCGGCGCGTTCGGCCGTTAGTGCGGAGCGCGTCGCAGCATATGCGTCGCCCGTGGTGATCTCTGTAATCGCCCGTTTATGGAGCGTTTGATGACGCTCGCCGGGCGGGACGTAGGCGTCCAGCATGGGGTGCTCGCTGAGCAGGATGACGACGGGCGTGCCGACCGCCGCCGCGACGTGCATCGGCCCCGTGTCGTTCGAGACGAAGACTGACATGCGCGCGGCGGCGGCGGCGAGTTGGGGGATGGTCAGCCGGTCGAAGATGATCGCGGAACGCGGAAACTCGCCGCGCATCACTTTGACGAGCGCGCGTTCCTCCGGCCCGGCGAAGACCACCGTGCGGACGCCGTCGTTGTTTTCGAGGCGCAGTGCGAGTTCGGCAAAGCGCGCGAGCGGCCAGCAACGGCTCGGATGCCCCGCGCCGGGAAACATCCCGACGAGCGGCGCGTCGTTCGCGGCGCGCTCGCGGCGCAGCAACTCATCCACCGAGCGCACATCTTCTGCGCGCACCGGCAGGCGCGGCACGCGCGCCACTTGACCGACGCCGAGCGGCGCGACGACATCCAGATAACGATCCACGGCGTGCTTCGCGCGATCTTCGACGGCGGGGCGCGGGCGAAAATTCGAGAGGAAGTCGAGTGAGCGCGTGGGGCGACGCCCGTAGAGCCGCGTCTTCGCGCCCGACAGAAAGCCGAGCAGGTTAGTCTCCGACAAACTGTGCAGGTCTATGACGAAATCGAAGCGGCGCGCGCGCACCTCTGCGACGAGCCGCGCGATGCGCCATACCGAGACGGGCTTCGACCCGTCGCGCAAACTCACGCGATCCACGACGAGCGTATCGTCTGCCGCCTGCGACATCTCGACGACCTGCTTGCCCGGCTTCCCCACCGCCACCGTGATGCGCGCGCGCGGAAACTTCGCGCGGACGGCGTGCAGCGCGGGCAAACTCAGCACCACGTCGCCGAGTTGGCCGAAGTCTATGACGAGAATGTTCTGCGGCTCGAAGTTCATCTTGGGAAAGTCAATGATAACAGCTTGACGGTTTAATTTTTCAAATGCCCTTGGTGTTCATCAGGACGACGCGCCAGCCGTCGGGGTCTGGGATGGTCAGGCCGCGTTCGTTCCAGTAAGGGTTCTCGGGTGCGACGGCCGCGTAGCCCATCGCCGCGAGTCGCGCCGCAATCGCCGCGACGGCGGCGCGTTCGGGAATGTAGAGGACGAGCAGGTTGTCCGCGCTCGGCGGCGGGAAATCGGCGTCGCCCGCCGCTTCGTGCTCGGTAAATTCAAGATGATAGTCTCTGCCGGGGAGTCCGAGCATGATGCCGGAATACCCTGCGTGCCCCTCGAAAGAATTGATCACTTCGAGACCGATCCCTTCGCAGTAGAATTTTTTCAACTCCCGCAGGCGACGCGTCGGGCGCGCGACCCGCACCTGCACCACGGGCAAATTCTCCGGCCATTCTCTACTCATCAGTTTTGCTCCCCGCTTCGGACGCGCGGGGGCATGCCCTCCCGCGCGCTGTCAGAGTAGCAGATGATATAGTAGATTTTAAGGAATCAACCGGCGTTGAACTGACGACGAACAGAGGGCGGGACAAAGATGGACACGTTAATCAAGATCATCTACATCGGCTTTGGCGGCACGGCCGTCGTCATCGCGTGCGTCTATTTAATCTGGCGCGCGAAGTCCGTCTACAAACTGAAGCTCGCCGGGCCTGCGCCGCAACGCGCGCATCGCAAAAGCCTCTGGCGCGATCCGGGCGCGGTCGAACAACTCGACTTTCACAGAGGCCCCGGCGGCGTGGGCGGCGAGCCAGCCCCGCCCTTCGAGTTCGTCGCCGAACACTCTACGGGGTCGAACCCCTGCATCTCCGTGCGCGACGCGCACGGGCGCGTGTGGCGCGTGAAGTGGGGCGACGAAGTGCGCTCCGAAACCTTCGCCACGCGCATGGCGTGGGCGGCCGGTTACTACGTCGAGGTCGCTTACTTCATCCCTGAAGGCCGCATCGAAGGTGCGGCCGGATTGACGCGTGCGCGCGAATGCGTGGGCGAGGATTGCAAGTTTCAGGACGCGCGCTTCGAACTCGACGAAGAGGGCGTGACGAAACTGTTCGACGAACACGGCTGGGCTTGGGACGACAACCCCTTCGTCGGCACGCGTGAACTCAACGGGTTGAAGATCATGTTGATGCTCACGTCGAACTGGGACAACAAGGACGTGCGCGACGTGGCGCGCGGCTCGAACACGGCGGTCTTCGAGTATGCGCTCGAAGGCGGGCTGGTCGAAGCGCGATATCTGATCATCGACTGGGGCGCGTCGATGGGCAAGTGGGGTAGCAATTTGTTTCGCAGCAAGTGGGACGCGGCCGGGTACGAGGCGCAGACGCCGGAGTTCGTCACGGGCGTGGCCGACGGCCTCGTACAGTGGAGCTACATCGGCCAGCGGACGGCGGAAGCGCGCGACCAGATCGCCGTCACGGACGTGCTCTGGCTCTACCGCTACATCGGGCGGATCACGGACGCGCAACTGCGCGACGGCCTGCGCGCGAGCGGCGCGACCGATGAAGAGACCGACACTTTCACACGCGCCATCCGCGCACGCCTCGACACGCTGAAACGAATCAGCGAAGAGGCCGCGGAAACGCTGCCCGTAGGCACTCGTCCGTAGTCAGTTGATCAAAACCCTCTTTAGCAACTTGCGTGCTCGCCACATGCAACTGACAACTGGCGAAGAACTACTGACCACGAACAACTGACAAAGAACTACCGACCGTTACTCTCATCGTTCATCGTTTGTTTTGCTAAAGTCTTTCGGGTCGAATTCGTAGAAGAACCAATCGCGGAGCGGGCGGTGGCCGAGCGCGCTATACCAGCCATACTTCTGCATCTCGCCGAACGCTTGTTCCTTCGTCCAGCCGCAGTCGGTCACGCGATAGACGGCGATGAGCATGCCCGTGCGATGCCTGCCCCCGCGGCAGTGTGTGAAGAGTGCGCCGTGCGTTTCGGAAGTGCGGATATAGTCGAGCCATTCGCGGACGCGCTCGGCCTCCGGCGCGTCCCTGTCGGAGAAGGCGATGTGTCGCCACTCTTTGATGCCCGCCGCGAGCGCGCGTTCCCGGTCGGCGCGCACCTCGTGCTCGATGATGCTGCACACGCGCTCGACGCCGACCTTTTCCACGAGGCCGCGATAGCCCTCTTCGTCGGGCAACGCGCCGCGATAGAGCGTCTTCGTGACCTGCGCGAAATTAGGAATCGGCACGCCGAACGGGTTCTCCTCCGAACGCGTCTTTGCCCACTGGATCAACCACACCGTCTCTTACCTCCCCTCGCCCCTCGCACGCTCATTGTGGACTAACTGTGAGCCGTCTCCCGCGCCGCCGCCTCAGCAGGCTCGCCCGCACGCGAATAAGTCTCCGGCGGCGTCTGCCTTCCGGCGTCGGCGTCGCCCGGCGCATCGCCCGCGCTCAACTCGTACTTGCCGCGATGCCGCGCATAAAACTCGTCGAGAAATTTCACGACCTCGGCCGGACTGAGCGTGTGCAGTATCTCCATGTTGGCGTTGGCGGGAAACTTCTCGCGCCGGTCGGGGCGTTCGAGGTAGCCCCGCCGGTAAGCGGTCGCCGCGTCGAGCGCGTTGACGCCGGGCAACTCGCTCGGCGCGAGAAACGCGTTGTTGTACTCCACTTCGAGAATGGCGTAATCGTGGCGCGCGGCCAACTCCGCGAGGCTCTGGATGCTGTAGCCGAAAAAGTGGTGCGTCATCTGAAACGCCGGGTCGTACTTGACCACGAACCGGACGGGCGGCGGTATCTTCTCGTTGATCTCCGTCACCACCACGCGCGGGCGAAACTCCGAGAGCACGGCATCGAGCACCCAGTAGTCGTAACTGTCTATGTCGAGCGAGAGAACGCCGAACTCGCGCTCGATGTCGTAAGCTCTCAGGAGCGGCACGACGTTCGACGGCGTGACCACGCAGTTTGCGGCCGACACCTGCGGATAATGTTTATAAGCGGCGGCCAGTTTGCAAACCTTGCGATTGCTCCCCTCGAACCCGACGCCGCGCCAACCTTCGCGGAACAGCGCGTAAGTGTTCGAGCCGCGCACGCCGTCGCCCGCGCCGATGTCAACGGCCGTCCGGCTTGTGCCTGCGGGCAGCAGTTGCGTCACATACTTCCGCAGAATCTGTTCCTCGCCGAAGTTGGAAAAACGATCTCGCCCCGCCGCCACGCGCGCGCGTTGCAAACGGTGCTCCAGCCCCTTCAGATATTGTTGCGCGGCCTTAGTGATGCTCATCGTCACGGGATTATAAACGATGGTCGGTCAATTGCGGGCTTGACTGTTGATAACGGGCAACTTCTCGTAGTTACGGGAGCATTAAATGAGACTTGGTATTATCCAAGTCGAAGGTGTGAATCGCCGCTGAATGTTTTCTCAATAAGTCTTCCGTAGTCTTGACGGGGCAGTTGCCGACACGCAACCAGATAAATTTCGGCGGACTGCCATAGAGCAAACTCCGCTGCTGGAAATCCGAATCTTTGGAAACGATGGCGAACCCGTGCAACTTGGCGTAGTCCCAAATCGCAGCGTCAAGCGCATCACGCAGGCCGACTTCTCTGACGTGGATGCTATCGGCGTAAATATCGGCGAGCAACCGTGGGAGGCGCGGGGAGAGGTTTTGATCAAACAGCAGTTTCATATTCGGGCAGCGTCGCTAGTTTACGCTCGCGGTCTGCCGCGAACGCGAGACACGCGCGAATGTCTTCGGCGGTGAGGTCTGGGAATTCCGCCAGCATCTCCTCTTCGCTCATACCGCCCGCGAGATATTCCAGCACGTCCGTCACCGTCATGCGCGTCCCGCGAATACAAGGCTTCCCGCCGCGCTTGCCCGGCTCGATGGTGATGATCTTGCTGTAGTCCATAAACGAATGATAGCAAAAAGTCGTTGTCTTGTAAGTGAGGAACTTATAAGACAGACAGCCGGTGTTTTTCGTCGGGGGGATTTTCGTTACAACAATTTGCCGGACGCTTTCTTCGAGGCAACTTCAAACTTTGCCGACGGCGGCCAGAAATTGCTCGGCCTCGGCGGGCGAACGCAGCCTGATCATACGCTTGCTCGCTGCATGCTCGCGCATCAACTCCAATGCTTTCGGCCTCTGTTTTTTCGGATAGTTCCACAGCCAGAGGATAAATTCCCAGTCGATCTTTTCGTTGCACCCGGCGGCCATGTCCGGCCTCGTCCGGCCACGATAGACGACGAGCCTCTTCAACACGCGCCAGTAGCAGACGAAGCGCGGCATGTCCAGAAAGATCAACGTATCGCAAGCCTTAAACCTGATGTCGAGCGTGCCGGAATAATTGCCGTCCATGATCCACGCGTCGCGCCGCACCAACTCCGCGACCCTCTCCGCCCACACGGCTTTCGGCGTCTCGACCCAACCGGATTTCCAGTAGAGCGAATCGAGATGGATGACTTCGATGTCGAGAAGTTGGCCGAGACGTTTGGCGAAGGTGCTTTTGCCCGCGCCGCCGGAGCCGATCACTAAAACCTTCCTCATACTTTTGCGCGCGTCGAATATTTCGAGCGATGCCTGTCTAGAGTTCGCGCAAATCGCGCCCGGACATCTCAGCGGGCTTCTCCAGACCGAGCAGGCCGAGCATCGTGGGGGCAACGTCTTCGAGCGCGCCCCCCTCGCGTAGCTTGAGGCCGCGCGAGGCTTCGTCTATGAGATGGAAGGGGACGAGGTTGGTGGTGTGCGCCGTGTGCGGCTGCCCGGTGGTCGGGTCGATCATCTGTTCGCAGTTGCCGTGGTCGGCGGTGATGAGACAGCGGCCGCGCGCCGCGCTCAAAGCCCGCATGATCCAGCCGAGGCAGGTGTCTACGTGTTGGACGGCTTCGATGGTCTTCTCAAGGTTGCCGGTGTGGCCGACCATGTCGGGGTTAGCGAAGTTGACGATGAAGGCGTCGGTCTCGCCCTCTTCGATGGCGCGCAGTATTTTGTCCGTGAGCTTGAAGGCCGACATCTCCGGCGCGAGATCGTAGGTCGCCACTTTGGGCGAGGGGATGAGCAGGCGGCGTTCGTGCGGGTACTCGCGCTCCGTGCCGCCGTTGAAAAAGTAGGTGACGTGGGCGTACTTCTCGGTTTCGGCCATGCGGTAGTTGCGCACGCCGACGGAGGCGAACACGTCTGCGAGAATGTTGTAGGGCTGCGTCTTGGGGAAAGCCACGGGCAGATTGAACGTCTTGTCGTACTCGGAGAAGCAGACATACTCGACCGACGGGCGGCCGGGCGCGTCGAAGCCGTCGAAGCCGGGTTGCGTGAGCGCGGCCGTGATCTGGCGGGCGCGGTCGGCGCGGAAGTTGAAGAAGATGATCGAGTCGCCGTCTTGAATCGTCGCCACCGGCTCGCCCTCTTCGCGCGCACGCGTGACGACCATCGGCTCGATAAATTCGTCCGACACGCCGCGCTCGTAAGACTCCTTGATGCTCACGACCGGATCGATGACGCGCTCGCCTTCGGCATCGACCAGCATCCGGTAGGCGCGCTCGGTGCGCTCCCAACGCTTGTCGCGATCCATCGCGTAGTAACGCCCGCAGACGGTGGCGATGCGCCCGCAGCCGATCTCGGCTGCGCGCACCTGTAGGGCTTCGACGTAGCCGTAAGCGGACATCGGCGGCGTGTCGCGCCCGTCGAGAAAGCAGTGGACGTAGACGCGCTGCAAGCCTTTATCGTGCGCCATGCGCAAAAGCGCGTAGAGATGTTCCTGCGACGAATGGACGAGTCCGTCGGAGAGCAATCCCATCAAATGCAGCGCGCGATTATTTTCGCGGGCGTTGTCCAACGCGTGGTTGAGCACTTCGTTCTGCAAAAACTCGCCCGACGCGATCTCGTAGTTGATGCGTTCCACGTCCGTGCGCAGGACGCGCCCCGCGCCGAGGCAGAGGTGGCCGACGTTGGAGTTGCCCATCACCCCCTTGGGCAAGCCCACACATTCGCCCGACGCTTGCAACAGCGTGTGCGGATACTTTTCCAGAAGCTCGTGATAGAACGGCATCGAGGCTTGCGCCACGGCATTACCCTCACGCGTGGGGCTGTAGCCGAAGCCGTCGAGGACGATGAGCGCGAGTGGGCCTGCTTGTTTGACGGACAACTTACGATCTCCTTGGAAAATTGATCTCTACTTCTTCGCGGCGCGCGCTTTCTTTGTGCCGCCGTTGCCTTTCGTCGCGGCCGACTTCGCCGGGGCATCCTGTTCCAGTTGGTAAAACGCACGCCTGCCGGGGAAGCGCGCCGAGGTGCGGAGGTCTTCTTCGATACGCAGGAGTTGGTTGTACTTGGCGATGCGGTCGGTGCGCGAAAGCGAGCCGGTCTTGATCTGCCCGGCGTTGGTGGCGACGGCGAGGTCTGCGATGAAGGTGTCCTCCGTCTCGCCCGAACGGTGCGAGATGATGACGGTGCGGCGATGCGTGCGCGCCAGTTCGATGCAGTCGAGCGTCTCGGTGAGCGTGCCGATCTGGTTGACCTTGATCAGAATCGAGTTGGCGACGCCCTGCTCAATGCCGCGACGCAAGTATTCCGTGTTCGTCACGAACAGATCGTCGCCGACGAGTTGCACGCGCGCGCCCACCGCGTCGGTCAGGCTCTTCCAGCCATCCCAATCGTTCTCGGCCATGCCGTCTTCGATGGAGATGATCGGGTATTGTTCGACCCAGGACTGCCAGTAGGCCACCATCTCGTCGCTCGTCAGTTTCCGCTTGTCTGATTTTTTGAAGACGTAATGCTTGCCGTCGTAAAACTCGCTCGCCGCCGGGTCGAGCGCGAGCAGCACTTCCGCGCCCGCCTTGTAACCGGCCGCCGCGACGGCTTCGAGGATCGTCTCAATCGCCTCTTCGTTCGAGCGCAGGTCGGGCGCGAAGCCGCCCTCGTCGCCCACACCCGTTGCCAAGCCCCGCCCCTTCAAGACGCTTTTCAAAGAGTGGAAGATTTCCGCGCCCACGCGCAGAGCCTCCGAGAAACTCGCCGCGCCGACGGGCATCACCATGAACTCTTGAAAGTCCACGTTGTTGTCGGCGTGCGCACCGCCGTTGATGATGTTCATCATCGGAACGGGAAGCGTGCGCGCGTTCGCGCCGCCGAGGTAACGATAGAGCGGCATCTCCAGATGGGCGGCGGCGGCGCGCGCCGTGGCGAGCGAGACGGCGAGCAGCGCGTTTGCGCCGAGTTTGGATTTCGTCGGCGTGCCGTCGAGCGCGATGAGCGCGGCGTCAACTTCCGTCTGGTCGAGCGCGTCGAAGCCTTCGAGGGCGTCGGCGATTGTGCCGTTGATGTGCTCCACGGCTTTCAGCGTGCCCTTGCCGCCGTAGCGTTTTTTGTCGCCGTCGCGCAGTTCGACGGCCTCGTGCTCGCCCGTCGATGCGCCGGAAGGGACGGCCGCGCGCCCCTGTTCGCCGCCGATCAAAAACACTTCCGCCTCGACCGTCGGATTGCCGCGCGAGTCCAGAATCTCGCGCGCGTGTATCGTCTCGATCAAACTCATAAGTTTGCTTCCCGCCTCCCGCCAAAATTTTGCCGCTGATTTTTAAAGTGCAAATCTATCTCATATTCGTCACAGACAGTCAAAGTAAAAGCGCGCTCACACAGAATTGCACGATTTTACAAACAACCGCGCGACGAAGAGTGTGTATAAAGTAGTTTCGCTCGGCGGCGCAGAGGGGAAATGACGGAGCAGGACACAGAAAAGAGACCGGCGGGCAAGCCTGCGACACAGGCGACACCGGCGAAAGGACGCCGCCCGCTGGCGGGCTTCCTGATCGCCGGGGCGTCGCTCGCGCTGCTCTTCGGCATCGCCGCCCTCAAAGGGCGCGTCAAAGACGACAACACAGATAGTGAAAGGGGATTAGAGTAATGTCAGCACAAGGATTAGGCACGGCTACGGCCTCGGATATTTTAGGCGGCGGCAGCACCGGCACGGGTGGACAGGCCACCAAGACGGACAAGGCCGAGACGCTTTTGAAGACGATTGATAACACGACCGTCGAATCGACGGGCATCAGCCTGTTTCATATCTTAACCATCGGCTCAATCGGCGCGTCGCTCGCGCTCTACTTCAGCGGAAACCGTCAGGCGGGAATTTTCGTCGGACTCTGGCCGCCCACTTTTCAGGCTTTGAAGTCAGTGGTGGACAAGAGCAACAAGCAGTAACGACTCAATATCAAGCGGGAATACCTAAGGGTCACGAGCACGGGGGGACGGCGGCGCGGTCAGGCAACTGGCTGCGCCGCTTTACTATTCGCGGCCGATTCGGTTACGGCGGGTTCACGGGTTAAAATACGAAGCACTCCTCTCCCAAACCTGAAGCGCGCTTCAAGTCGCAACGCCGGACGGGCGCGACAGGTGCGGCCGTTTATTCGGGTCGAGTTTCGAGAGAAAGACGATTGAGCGTTAAATGAGATTCTTCGCCAAGCCCTTTGCCCTCGTCCTGTCCGCGACGCTGCTCTGCGCGTCGCTCACTTTCGACGCGGGCGCGAACGCGCAGACGCCCGCGCCGTCAACGCCGCCCCAACAACCGCAGGCGACGCCAACTCAGACACCCACGCCGACGCCTACTCCGACGCCGACAGCCACGCCCACACCGCCCGCTTCGGCGGCGGGCGCGGAGGACGACCGCGAGGATGTCGAGCAAGTCGAAACCAACGTCGTCAACGTGCTCTTTAACGCCGTGGACAAGAATCGCCGCTTCGTCACGACCATCGGGCAAGAGGACGTGCGCGTCTTCGAGAACGACGAGCCGCAGACGATCTCCCTCTTCGAGCGCGAGACGAACCTGCCGCTCTCGCTCGCCATCCTGATCGACACCAGCAGTTCGCAGGCGCGCACGCTCTCCGACGAGAAGGACGCCGCGCACGCTTTCATAGA
Source organism: Pyrinomonadaceae bacterium (assembly GCA_035940695.1). Lineage (GTDB taxonomy): Bacteria > Acidobacteriota > Blastocatellia > Pyrinomonadales > Pyrinomonadaceae > JAIVJZ01. Next base: position 305,339 of record DASZEQ010000021.1, read on the forward strand.
CTCCGTGATCCGCCCCGACCGCGACAAGGTCGCCATCGTCTCGTTCACCGGCGACGCGACCATCGAACAGGACTTGACCGGCGACCGCGCGAGTCTGCACGCCGCCATCGAACGCATCGAAATTCCGGAACCGGCGACGAAGGACGAGGAGTTTATCTACGAGCGCGCGGAGCAAGAGGCTGCGCGCACGGGCATCGATAACAATCCGGGCTTGCGGGGTTCGACCGCCATCTGGGACGCCGTCTGGGCGACGGCCACCGACATGCTCTCGCAGACGCCCGAACGCACGCGCCGCGCCATCATCCTGCTCTCGGACGGCGTGGATTCGACGAGCCGTTTGAAGAAAGAGGCGGCCATCGAGGCGGTCGTGGGAGTGAATGCCGTCGTCTACGCCATCGGCATCGGCGACGACGAGTTTGACGAAGGCGCGCTCAAGAAACTCTCCGAGCGCACGGGCGGGCACGCCTTCATCCCCGAAGACGAGATTGAGTTGAACGCCGCGTTCGGGCAGATTCAACAAGAGTTGCGCACGCAATATCTCATCTCCTATTCGCCGACCAACAAGGCGCGTGACAACACTTTTCGCCGTCTCAGGATCGATCTCGTCAATCCCGAACTGCGCAAGCAAAAGCTGAAGCTCACCTATCGCAACGGCTATTTCGCCCGCCCGCCCGCCGCCCGCGTCAAGATTGAGCGGCCGCCGAAGGCGCGGCTCGCGCGGCCACGCAGACCGCCGAAGAAGAAGTGACGCGCACGATGTCTGAATCCGAAATTATGGAAGGGAACGGACGCCCGCCGGGTCTTTTAACTTTTGCGCTCCGCAACGCGTATATATACAATCAGACGAGTTCGTCACCCTTCGATCAAGTAGCCGGAAGCACGGTATCGCTCCTCCCCTCGCGCCGCCGTTGAAGACTCACGCGTCGCGGTGGCCGACAGTTTCAACTCTCTCTCTGGTGAAAATGAAAAAGGAAGTTCTCGAAGGTATGTTGACGAAAATTACGCGCTCCGTTGTGCTCGCCGTCCTGCTGTGTCTCGCGTTCGCCGCCGTCCCCGCGTTGCGCGCGCAGACGAAACCGCATCCGAGCGATAAGTTCAGGCAGCTTGAGGAAATTTTGCCCACTCCGAACGAGCAGCGCACGGCTTCGGGCGCGCCCGGTCGCTCCTACTGGCAGCAGCGCGCCGACTACCAGATCAACGTCGAACTCGACGACGTGAACCAGCGCATCACGGCCTCCGAGACCATCACTTATCACAACCAGTCGCCCGACACGCTCTCGTACCTCTGGCTGCAACTCGACCAGAACATCTGGCGGCAGGATTCCGATGCGCGCCTCACGCAGACCGCGCCCAACCTCGAACGCGTCCCCTTGAATCAGATCGAGAACATGCTCTACGCGCGCTCGTTCGAGGGCGGCTACCGGATCACGGCCGTGCGCGACGCGCGGGGCGCGCCGCTCAAACACACCATCGTCAAGACGATGATGCGCGTTGACCTGCCGCAGCCGCTCGCGCCGGGCGCAAGCGTCGCCTTCTCCGTCGATTGGAACTACAACATCAACAACCACCGCAAAATCGGCGGGCGCACCGGCTACGAGTTCTTTCCGAAGGACGGCAACTATCTCTACCAGATCGCGCAGTGGTTTCCGCGCATGGCCGCCTACAACGACGTGTCGGGCTGGCAGCACAAACAGTTCTTGGGCGCGGGCGAGTTTACGTTGGAGTTCGGCAACTACCGCGTCTCGATCACCGTGCCCGACGATCACATCGTCGCCTCGACGGGCGTGTTGCAAAACCCGAACGCGGTTTTGACCGCCGCGCAGCGCGCGCGACTCGAACAGGCGCGCACGGCCAAAAATCCGGTGCTCATCGTGACGCCCGCCGAGGCGTTAGCCAACGAGACGCACAAGCCTGCGGGCAAGAAGACGTGGATTTATCACGCCGACAACGTGCGCGATTTCGCTTTCGCTTCGTCGCGCAAGTTCATCTGGGACGCGCAGGGGCACAACGTTGAGGGCAACCGCGTGCTGGCGATGTCTTACTACCCGAAGGAAGGAAATCCTTTGTGGGAACGCTACTCGACGCACGCCATCATTCACACCCTCAACGTCTATTCGCGCTACTCGTTCACCTACCCTTACCCGATTGCGATCTCCGTCAACGGCTCGATCAACGGCATGGAATACCCGATGATCTGCTTCAACGGCCCGCGCCCCGAACCGGACGGCACTTACCCCGCGAGCGTCAAGTACGGTCTGATTTCGGTCGTCATCCACGAAGTCGGCCACAACTATTTCCCGATGGTCGTCAACTCGGACGAACGCCAGTGGACGTGGATGGACGAGGGGCTGAACTCGTTCCTGCAATATCTGGCCGAGCGCGAGTGGGAGGAGAATTACCCCGCGCGGCGCATGAGTCCGCAGAACATACGCGATTACATGGCGAGCACGGATCAAGTGCCGATCATGACCAACTCGGAATCGATCCAGCAGTTGGGCAACAACGCCTATATGAAACCGGCGACCGCCTTGAACGTCCTGCGCGAAACCATCCTCGGGCGCGAATTGTTCGACTTCGCCTTCAAGCAATACGCGCAGCGTTGGAAGTTTAAACGCCCGATGCCCGCCGATTTCTTTCGCACGATGGAGGACGCTTCCGGCGTTGACCTCGACTGGTTCTGGCACGGCTGGTTCTACACGATTGACCACGTGGACATCTCCATCGAGCGCGTGCGCCTCTTTCAGCCGCTCACCGGCAACCCCGAAATCGACAAGGGCGCGCTCATGAAAGAACGCAGCGAGCAGCCCCGGACGCTCACCGAGGAGCGCAACAAAACGCTCCCGAAGCGCGTGGACGAGTTTCCTTCCTTGCGCGATTTCTATAACACCTACGACGAACTCGTCGTGACCGAGCGCGACCGCGAGCAGTACCGTCAATTCCTGCAAACGCTCACGCCCCGCGAGCGCGAGTTGTTGCAGACCGGCCTTAATTTCTACGTCGTCGATTTGAAGAACATCGGCGGTCTCGTCAGTCCCGTTATCCTCGATGTCGAGTACACGGACGGCACGCACGAGGTGTTGCGCATCCCCGCCGAAATCTGGCGTTACAACAGCACCGAAGTTTCGAAGCTGATCATGACGGACAAGGAAGTGCGCTCCATCTCGCTCGACCCGCGCCTTGAGACGACCGACGTGGACTTGGCGAACAACAACTTCCCGCGCCGCCCCGTCAAGTCGCGCTTTCAACTTTTCAAAGAGGGACAGTCGCAGCCGAACGCCATGCAACTCGAACTCCGGCAAGCGACGCCGATCCCGACGCCGGTGCAGTAAGTTTAGTGAAAGATGAAGGGCGAAGGGGCGAAAGGGCGAAAGGCGAGCGCAAGCGAGTTGTCGCTTGAGCGTTACCCTGAGACCCCTTCACTTTTATCCTCACCCTGTTTCGAGAGGAGTTGATTTATGAAGTTCGCCGTTTGCATTTTGGGTCTCGCCTTCGTCGTTGTCTCCGGCCTGCCGGTGTCGCAAGTCGTTCCGGCTACGGCGGCGGCGGCGCACAAGTTTCACACCAGTTTTACCGTGGCCGACTACAACGCGCCGGAACAATCGCTGCAAATCACTCTGCGCACGTTTCCGGACGATCTCGAAAACATCCTCGGCCGCCGCCACGGCAAAGCCGTGCATCTCGACCGGAAGAAGGAAGCAGAGCCGCTTCTGCTCGCTTACCTGCAAGAAACTTTCCGGTTGAAAAACGCCAAAGGCGAAATCGTCAAACTCACTTGGGTCGGGATGGACGCGGGCGTCGATAGCGTGTGGCTCTACTTCGAGGCTCAGTTGCCCGAAGGCTGCGCGGGCGTGGAGTTGCACAATCAATTCATGTTCGATCTCTACGACGACCAGATCAATCTCGTCAACGTCAAACAAGGCGACCGCAAGCACGCCCTCACCTTCAAAAACGGCGACCGCTTCCAACCTCTCGCGCCGCGCGATAATTAACTTTTACGACCGGATGAAAATCGAAGAGGCGCGTGCGAGTTTGCTCTCGCACGCGCCTCTCGTTTGTCAGCGACCCGGACTGTTTAGCGAAGAACCTGCATGGTCACGCTCTTGGTCAGCGGGTTGACGGTGAAACGCACGAGGCGCGAGGCCGTCGTCGTGTTGAGGGTGCTGCCGGAGAGCGTGCTGCCGCTCGCCGTGGTGGTGCTGGTCGTCGTCGTGCCGCCCGTGGCCGGCGGGAGGCGCAGCGTCTGTGTGCTGGCGATCTCGAAGTCCTGCGCCGCGCCCGCCCAACCGATGACGCGGAAGATGTAGCGCGTGTTCGGCTGGATGTCGGCCGTCACGATCTCGGCCGCGCTCGACGTGCCCGACGAGGAGAGCACGCGCCCGGCGGCGTCGCGCAACTCGAAGTCGAGGTCAACGCCCGTGAGCGGCGAGGTCAGGATGCCCTTGACGGCCACCGCGCCCTCTTTCGAGGTGAAGGGCACGTCAACGTAAGTGACGCCGCTCGCGAGTTGCAGCCCCGTGTCGCTGGCCGGGACGATGCCGGTGAAGGTCTCGTTGAAGGTCGAGGTGACGAGTTGACCGTCGAAACTCGGCTCAGGCTCGTAGCGTGTGGCCGCGCCCGCCGGGACTTGCACGCGCGCCGTGACCACGGCGTCGAAGGTGAAGAGTTGCGTGTTCGGGTTGTTGAAGCTGATGCGTCGCGCGGCGGAGGTTTGATTCCGCATGAGCGTCGAGCGGTAGTAGAAGCTCGCCGGAGACGTGCCGCGACCCGCGCCGAAGTTGTCGGCGTTTGCGACCGAGACGGACGGGGCGGAGATCGAGACGATGCGGAAGTCAATCGGCTGGTAGATCGTGCCGTCGAACGCGCCCGCGCCGAGGTTCTTGATCGCTTGATCGAACTCCGTCTTGCCGTTCGCAAACGTGATGTTGCTGTTCACGGTCTGGATGCTGTTCGTCACGTCGATGACGGCCGTGGACATCGCCGCCGTCGCGCTGTTGTCCGAGACGCCGACCTGACGGTTGGCGTTCACGTTCATGGCGCGCACCACGTATTCGTAGCTCGCGGGGTTCTTCAAACCGCGCGGCACGAAGACGCCTTCGATGAGACCCTTATCGGTGTACGACGACGCCTCGCCGCCCTTCACGTAAGCGATGTGCATGAAGCCGTCCGTCCCGCCGTCGCCGTCCATGTACTCGCGGCCAGTGACGGGTTTGTTCTGCCGGACGGTCTCCTTGCCGACTTCGCGGCGCAGGACTTCGTAGGCGAACGCGCCCGCCACCGGCTGCCACGAAACCTGATTGGCGTTCGGCGCGGCCGGGCTGACGCTGACGCCCGACGGCGCGTCGAGTTTATTGACGGAGGCGGCCATTTCAGACACCTTCGTCGAGACGGCCTGACGGCCTTCGGAGTTGGGCGCGGCGGCGTTCACGCCGAGTTCGCGCGCGGCGAAGACCTGTTCGATGAGCGCGCGGTGCTGGCCGGGCGCGTCCGGGTCGGTCGGGTCGGACGAGTAAAGCGACTGGTCTGCGATGATCATGGCGTCGCGCGCGCGCACCATCGTGTCAGGGTTATAGGTGGAGAGCACGTAGATCGCGCCGAGCAGGATGCGTTCCCAGTTTTCCTGACCGCGGCTGATGGCTTTGGTCGGCTCGCCGCCGATCAATTCGGGGCGCACGAACGAGCCGCCCTGTTCCGATAAGATCATCAACTCGCGCAAGTCCCAACCGGCGGCCGCGAAGATTTCGCCGTCGCGGTGTTCTTCAAACGCGCTGCCGCCCTGCGTGCCGAGTTGCGAGTAGAGCAGGCCGGAGTCGCCGTGGCGAAGGTATTGGCGTTCGTCGGGGTTGCCGCCGTTAGCGCGCACGGCCGCGCGGTAATCTTTGGCGTTCAAGATGTAGTTGCCGAGGACGGGATTTTCGCCCGCCGTGTAAGCCCACAGGTCGGCCTGCGCCTCGTTGATCGCGCTGCCTTCGGGCGCGCCGTTCGGGTCGTTTTCCAGACCCGCGATGGGCGACGAGATCGAGTGCATGCCTTCGTGGTAGGGCACGGCGAAGTCAATCGCCAGATCGTTCAAGAGGTAGCCGTGGCCGTAAGAGGTCGGGTTGACGACGACGTTCTGGCCGCCGGGCGTCTCGCCCAAAAATTCGTCGGACGAAGCGGAGACGGAGAACGCGTTGTCGAGTCCGAGCAGCTTGGCGGCGAAATTCGGATCGCTCGGGTTGGTCGGCGGCGCCAGCACGTTCGGGATGTGGACGTTGCCGATCAAGGGGCTGGCCTGATTCGGGTAGGTGTCGGGGAAGCTGCCCTGCCCGACGCGGCTGTGCTTGAGATCGCCCGCGCGATGCAGGTAGTCGATGTATTCAAGCAAAGAGGTGATGTAGAAGAACTGCGAAATTTCGCCTTGATGCTCGGCCGGTTCTGCGCCGGGGCCGAAGTGCTGTGCGTCGGTGGTGCGCGCTTCAAAGTTTGTCGGGTCGTCTTTGGCAAAGTGCCAAGTGCCAAGGGCGGCCTGCGGGAACGGGAGTTTCCCGGCGAGCACGTTTTCGATGTGCGCGTGCGTGCCCGTCAGCGTGCCGTTGAGGCCGGTGACGACGTTCGACGCGTCAAACTTACGCAGGTTGACGCGGAGTTGACCGCAGGGCGCGCCGTTCTCGCCGTTCTCGATGATGCCTTCGTCCTGCAACTTCTTCGAGATGCAGGGGTAGGTCGGGAACACGTCGGCCGTGGGTTGAAGCTGCTGCTGGTAGCGGACGATGTCTTCGCGGTAGAGAATTTCGCCGGTCGCGGCGTCGATCTGATACTTGAACGCGCCGAACGGGTTGCGCGAGAAGACGAGGAACTTGTAGGCGAGCCGCGCGCCGTCGGCCGTCGGGAAGACGTTGAGTTGCGGGTGCGGCACGGCCATCGCGCCGAGTTGCGAGGCGAGTTTATCAAGCGCGGGGTTGAGCACGTCGGCCACGCCCTGCACCCACTCCACTTTAAACTTCGCCAGATCGGTTTGCGCTTTAGCGACCGCCGCCGCGCCGTCGAGCGACGGGTTCAACGCGACGTTCAAATCTTTCTGGTAAGGGCCGGAGACGGACTTGACGCGACCTTCGCCGTCCATCACGACGCCGATGCCGCGACCTTCGACGCGCAAGCCCTGATAAGTCTGCTCGAAATAGAGCAGGTTGCCGCCGAGCGCGGGCGTGTTGCGCTTGAGGCGCAGCGTCCCCATGTCGTTGATGCCGAAGAGACCGGCGTTGGCTTGCAGGAATTCGCGCGCGGCCGCTTCCGGTTCGAGCGCGGAGGGCTGCGAGGCGAAGTCCATGATGGTATCGACCGAGCCGGTCGTCTTGTCCCAGCGCGCGGTGACGTTCGCGTCGCCGAGGTTCGCCTTCAACGCACCGAGCGACTGAAGCTGCGACGCGGAGGGCAGGCGCACGATGGACTTGCCGAGGTTGACGTTGAAATCGGGCACGGGCGTTTTGTTCAGGTCGAGTTTGTCGGCGGGCGACGCGGCGGCGCGCGCGCTCCGGTTGACGAACATCGCGCCGCTGAGCGCGGCCAACGTGAAGAGGGCGACGAGGGCGACGAAAACTTTATTAACCCTGCGGGCTTTTCTGTTGGCGTGTGCGGTGGGTGAACTCATCAGTTTATCTCCTGTGAAAATTTGTATGGCTATCGCTTGAGATTCGGAAATCCCTGAAAATTACCGTTCGTCCGGGTTGTGCGTAAGGGGTCTGGAAAAATCCCTCGACGCCGACCGCGCGGGGTCGGCGTCGAGAGTGAAGCGGTGGCTAGTTGCCCGCCGCGAAGCGTTGTGCGAAGAGGTTGACCTTCGCGGCGAGCGCGGCGCGCGAAAAATTGTTCGCCGGTTCGACGCGCGGGCCGGGCAAGGCGACGAACTGACCGGGCGCAATCTGTTTGATCTCGGCCGGATAGACTTCGAGAAAGCCCTTGTCGATGGCGAGTTGGACATAGCCGCGCAAGGCCGTAGGAATCTGCGCGTTGTCGGAGAGCGTGATGCCGCCCGACGTGACGTTTGTGCCTGCGAGCGCGCGCGCTTCCGTGTCGAGGCCGAGAGCGCGAACGAAGGCGACGGCGAGATCGAGGCGGCTCGTGAGGCCGTTCGGGTTAAAGGTCGTGCCGCTGGCGGACATCAATCCGGCGGGCGCGAAGTTCCAGTCGCGCAGCGTCGAACCGCTCGCCGTCAGAGACTCCGCGAGCGCGGCGAGGTCGCCGGACACGTCCGTGAACTTGGACACTCCGCTCACCGTCTGGCGCACGGGCGCGTTGAGCAAGAGGGTGCGCGCGAAGTCTTCACGCGTGACGGCCGCTTCCGGGTGAAAGTAGCCATCGGCGAGCGTGTCCATACGACGGCTCTTAAGGAGCGTCTCGAAAAATTCCTGCTGCGTGTGTCCCTGAAGGTCTGCGACGGGCGCAAGCGTGTAGAGCTTTTGCAAGATGATGCCGTCCACAGGGCCGGGCGCGGCCGCGCCCGAGGTCGGGAGGCTCACGCCGGGCGCGGCCGCGAGGCTGCGCGCGCCGCGCACTTCCAAGACCCACTCGCCGGGCAGAGGGTTTTGCACGATCACGCCACGGCTGTTCGCGGCGATAACGGGATACTGGATGCCGCTCGAATAGGTTGTGCCGTTGGGCGAGGTGAGCAGGAGGCCGACGAGATTTCCGTCGCCCGTCTCGGCCGCAGTGTCAACGCGCGCATACACGTCGAGCACGCTCATCCCTGCCTGCACCGTGAACTTCTTCGCGTTCGGCGAGTTTGCTCCGGGCGTGGAGGCCGGGTTGAAATCGATGTGGAACGGCTCGGAGGCCGGAATGGTGATCGTGAACTTCGCGTTGTAGTTCGGGTTATTGAAAGCGTTGTAAACGCGCGTGCGGTTGAAGACTTTATCCACGGCGGCATAGGCGTTGATGTAGCCCGCGCCGACTTCGTGATCCGCGTAGCCGGGCATGCGCGTCGCGGTCTCGGTGATGATCTGTTTGATCTCGTCGGGTTGAAGCGACGAGTCGGCGTCGAGCATCAGGGCGATGACTCCGGCGACGTAGGGCGCGGCCATCGAAGTGCCCGAAATCTGCGTGTAGAAGGGAATCTCGCCGGGGGCGAGTTCCGCGTCGGCGTCCAGACCGTTGGCCGTAAGGTTCGAGGTCGAGCGCGTCGAGACGTAAGCGGCCGAGAACTTCGCCGCGTTCGACTCGAACTCGCGACCCGTGCCCGGCGCGGTGATGGTCGGCGCGTCAAAGTCGTCGAGCGGATCGTTGTTGCCGAAGCGTTCGTCGGCGGGCGTGCCGCGCGAGGAAAAGCCTGCGAGGCCGCCCTCTTTCGTGCCCGCCGCGACGCCGATCACCCACGGCGCTTTCGCATACTTGTTATAAGTGTTTTTGCCGGGGCCGGAGTTTGCGCCCGCGAAGACGACCGTGATGCCGTTGTCGTAGGCCGAGCGGCTCGCGATGTTGATCGGGTTGTCGGGGTCGAACGGGGCAAAGCTGCCGTAGGAGTTGGAGACGACCTTGATGTTGTAGGTGTACTGGTTCGCCAAAGCCCACTCCCACGCGCCGACGGCGTTTAAGACGAACAGCCCCGCGCCGAGTCCCGCGCCGATGATCTTCGTGCCCGGCGCAACGCCCGCATACTTGCCGCCCGAACGCTGGCCTGTGCCGCCGATGATCCCGGCGCAGTGTGTGCCGTGGCCGACGGTCTGATCCGTGTTCGGCACGTTCTCAAGGACGGTGACGGGCGTGAAGCCTTTTTCCACCGTGTCGGTGCTGGTCAAGACCTGCACGTTCTGGATCACGGTCTGGCCGAATTTGAGGTCGTCGTGCGTGGCATCGACGCCTGAATCGATGACGAGAACGGAGAAGTCGCCTTTGCCGGAAATCGGCCAGCCGTCGTTGCGATAGCGAAACATCTGGTTGGTACGCACGCGCTCAACTCCCGTCAGCGTGCGCGCCTGCAAGTCGTAATAATGAATCCGCTCGTTGTCCCAGACGGAGCGCACCGCGCTGCTCGCGGCGAGAGCGCGCACCTGCCCGGCCGTGGCGGCGGGCAGCGCGACCATGCCGAGGCGCGGGTAGGTGATGGCGCGCGTGATGCCGAGCGCGCTGAGCATCGAGAGGTGCGAATCTTTGAGACCGTCGTTCGTGTTGAAAGCGACGATGACCGTGCCGACCTGAACGGCGTCGGCGACGGCAGCCGTCTGCGACGAGAGCGCGGGGCTGACGCGAGCCGCCGACGCCGGTGAAACGAGCGCGAAGCATATGATGATTGCCGCAAACAAGACCGAGATTTTTCTCATGTTCAAAAACACCCTCCGTTTTAACTCTCCGTCGAAAATTTATGAGCGCGGGTTCGGCGGCCTCTCCCACGGACGCAAAGTTACGCGAGGGCTATTGAGCAAAACTTGAGATAGGGTTGAGCCAGACTTGAGAACGGCAGATATAATCGAATCACAATAAATTCATCACGGGAATGCAAAACTCGGCCGCCGATCTTCCTCGAAATAAAGATCGGCGGCCGAGTTTTAGTAAGAGAGACCCGATTTATTCGCCGAACATCTCGCCGAGCAACTTCGTCGCGGGCATGATGAACTCTGCGCGCTTGACGACGCGCGACGGCTCGACGCGCGGGCCGGGCAAGGCGACGAACTGGCCGGGCGCAATCTGTTTGACCTCGGCCGGGTAGACTTCGAGAAAGCCCTTGTCGATGGCGAGTTGGACATAGCCGCGCAAGGGGGTGGGAATCTGCGCGTTGTCGGAGAGCGTGATGCCGCCCGACGTGACGTTTGTGCCTGCGAGCGCGCGCGCCTGCGCGTCCAAGCGGAGCGCGCGGACGAGCGCGACGGCCTCTTCGAGCCGGGTCACAGGCGTCGAGCCGCCGAAGGTTGTGCCGTCGAGACCCATCACGCCTTCGCGTCTGAGCGATTCGGCGACGAGCGCTTCGGACGTGCCCGCCGCGATGTCGCCGAACGTCGGGCGGTTCGGGAGATACTGCATCACGCGCGTGCCGAACATCAGGCTGTGCGCCAGTTCCATGCGCGTGAGCGCGTCGTCGGGGCGGAAGAAGTTGCCGCTCGTGAACATCACGCGGTCGTAGACGAGGCGCAGAGCCTTGGCGCGCGTCGCCGCGTCCAGCCCGCCGAGGTCGGCCGCCTGATTGGCGTCGTAGGTGTAGTTTTTGACGGTCAGCGTGAACGGTTGATCGACGGGCGTGCCCACTCCTGAGAGTCCCGTGCCGATGCGCGCCGTGTAAGTGCCGGGGGCGGGGAATTCAAGTTTGATCGCTTCGCGCGCGCCGTAGAGCGCGCCGAGGTTGCCCTTGTTCGAGACGGCGATTTGCTGCCCGTCCTTCAAGATTGTGAGCGTCAGATCGCTGGCGATGATCTTGGTGTTATCCACGACCAACTCGTCCTCGCCGAGCGCGCCGTTCCAGTCGAGTTGGACAAAGGCGAAGCGCGTGTCGGCGGGCACTTCAAAAGTCGCGTTCGTCGTGCCGCGCGCGGGGACTGTGCCGTCGGAAGTTTGCGTGGGCTGCTCGGAGAGCGCGAGACCTTTGCCGTCGAAGCCAAAGTTGCCGTAGAGCTTCCGCGGGTTGAGCGCGAGGTCGACCGCCGCGTGGACGTTCGCCATCCCCGCGCCGACTTCAAACAGATCGTAAGTGCCCATCGGCGTGGCGGTGCGTTCGATGATGGCGCGCACATCGTCGGGCGAAAGACGCGGGTTGGCTTCGAGGATGGTGGCGGCGATGCCCGCAAGGTGCGGGCAGGCCATCGAAGTGCCGGAAATCTGCGTGTAGAAGGGCAGGAATCCGGCGGGAATTTCCGTGTCGGCGTTTGCGCCGTTGGCGACGACGTTCGTGATGGAACGCGTTGCGACGACCGCCGACGTGAAGCCTTTGTTGGCCGGGCCGCCCGTGCCGGGCACAACCACTGTGGGGTGAACTTCACTGTCGTTGAAGATGCCGCGCGACGAGAAATTGGCGAGGCGGAAATCCTTCGTCGCCGCGCCCGCAGAGATGAGCCACGGGAACGACGCCCAACGGTTCTGCGAGTTCGGCCGCGCGCCGTCGTTGCCGTTGGCGAAGACGACGACGATGCCTTCGTCGTGCAAGGCTTTGCTCGCCACGTTGATCGGGTGGTCGGGGTCGAGCGCGACGGCCGAGTTGCCCCACGAGTTCGAGACTACCTTGATGTTCAAGTTGAAATGGTTGCTCAAGACGTAGTCGAAGGCGGCCACCTGTCCGAGCACGAAGAGGACGCCGCCCGAACCGAGGCCGACGAGTTTCGCGCCCGGCGCGACGCCCTGATAGAGCGTGCCGCTTTGCTGTCCCGTGCCCGCCGCGATCCCGGCGCAGTGTGTGCCGTGGCCGACGTGCGTGTCGGTGTTCACCACGTCTTCGACGTAAGACGGCGGCAGGATGCCTTGCGCGAGGTTGCCGGTCGAAGCGGTGCGGACGACGAGGCCGTCCTGATCGTTCGGGTTGACGAGCACGTTCTGGATGGTCTTGCCCGCCTGCCGGTTGAGCATGTCCATTTTCAGATCGGGATGCCCGGCGTCGATGCCCGAATCGTTGATCGCGATGGTCACGCCCTTGCCCGAATAGGGCTGGCCGAGATTGTTCCTGAGCGACGCGTCGGCGCGCAGGCGCGAGACGCCGATCAGCGGCTTCGTCTGGTGCATGTAGAGTTCGAGCGGCGTGTTGAGATAGACGGAGCGCAAGCCCGATAAGTTGACGAGTCCGGCGATCTGCGCGGGGCTGGCGTTGACGGCCATGATGGGCAGATTCTGCATCCGCACGCCGGTCTCGATGCCGAGCGAAGAGACGGCTGCCGCCTGCGCGTCCGTCACGCGCGCGCCTTGAAAGGTGAGCAGCACGCCGAGTTGTTCCGTGCTCGTGGGCGCGGCGGCGGCGAGGCGCGCGCGCAGTTCAGGATCGACCTTCACCGATGCGCTGCTCAAGGCGACCGTGGCCGAACTCGTCCGCCCTGCCTGAAAAACGAAAACGATACCGGCGAGGAACACGAACAGCAGCGAAAGCGTGTGCGAACGTCTCAAAGTGTGGCGCATCTTCTCTTGGCCTCCATAGTTTCGATAAACGGGCTGTTTCGATAAACGGGCTGTTTCGTTAAAGGGGCTGGTGCGGAAAACTTTCCCGCCTGCGCTGTCGAACTCGCCGTGAGAAGCGCGGGCGTGTGAAAAGAAGTCTCTCGCCGTCGTGCGCGTGACGGCGAGAGACTTCTTCCGGGGAGAGCGTTTAGTTCAGGAACTTCACGCTCACGCTCTTGGTCAGCGGGTTGACGGTGAACCGGAAGAGCTTGCGGACGAGTCCGGTGACGGGCACGCCCGCGCTCGCCGCGCTCGTCTCCGAGCCGTCGGCGTTGACGGTGACGTCCGGCGAGTTGGCGTTCGCAGACCCTTGCGGGAGGTACTGCTTGACGGCCACTTTGTAATCCGACGCCGCGTTGGCAAAGCCGATGATGCGAATGATGTAGTTCGTGTTCGGCTGCGCGAAATAGCGTATGCGCTCGTGCGCGAAGTTCTCCGTCTCGGCCGAACGGTCGAGGCGCGTGCGGCCGTCGCCCGTCAGCAGTTCGAGGTCGTAGTCAACCGCCGTGAGCGATGTCAACTCGGCGTCGAGGATGAGCACGTCGGAAGTGGTCTTGACGGGGATGTCAACGTAGGTCACGCCGTTAAAGGCCGGGTCGGCGTCCGTCTGGAGTCCGGTGTTGTCCTCAATCGCGCCCGAACCGTGCGTTGCGCCCGTCGGGTCTCCGGCCGGGATGATGCCGCTGTACTCGTCCTTGCGAATGGAGTAAGTGAAAGAGGTCGGCGGAGTGTCGCTCGCGCCGTCGCCCGGCTGGCTGCCCGTGCCGCCCGTCGAACCGGCGTAAGCCTGACCGATGACCTGTGCGTCGAAGGTGAACATGCGCGCCGCGGGGTCGTTGAACTCGAAACGCTTCGTGGCCGATGCGCCGACGGGCAAGTTCTGGTTATAGATGAAGGTGGGGACGGGCGCGGCCTGATCGGCATTCTTCACCGACACGGACGGGTCGCTGATGCTCGTGATGCGAAACTCGACGGGCGCAAAGATCGTCTTGTCCGTGGAGTTCGCGCCGCGCGCGTTCGTGATCTTGTTGTCGAAGGCGAAGACGCCGCTTGCGAAGCCGACGTTGGAGAGCGTCGTGTCAACTTGCGTCGTCACGTCTTGCGAAGCGAGACGCGGCTGCGCCGAGCCGGAGATGTCGGAGACGCCGACCTGACGGCTGGCGTTGATGCCGATGGCGCGCACGGCGTATTCGTGCGTGAACAAATTTGCGAGACCGGCGGGCGCGAAGACTTCTTCGACGACGCCCTTGTCTTCATAGAAACTCGCGCTCGCGCCGACGTAGGCGACGTGCTGCCAGCCGCTGGTCGCGGCGTCGCCGTCGAGGAAGGCGCGTTTGCCGTTCGGCTCGCGGCGACCCGCGAATTCCGGTTTGCGCTTCAAGACTTCGTAGGCCACCGCGCCGGAGACGGGCGACCAAGTGACGCGGTTGCTGCGCGGCGAGGCGGGCGCGACCGAGACGTTTTGCGGCGTGGCGGGCGCGTCCTGACCGGCGGCGAAGCGCGACACCTGCGTCGAGATGGTCGCCGTATCACCCGTCACTTCTTTGGCGTTGATGCCGAGTTCGCGCGCGGCGAAAATTTGCTCGATGAGCGCGCGGTGCTGGCCGGGCGCGGACGGGTCGGTCGGGTCGGTCGGGTAGAGCGATTGGTCTGCGACGATCAGGGCGTCGCGCGCCTTGACCATCGTGTCGGGCGCGGTCGTGCCGAGCACGTACATCGAGCCGAGGAAAATGCGCTCGAAGATTTCCGTGCCGCGCGTCACGGGGCGTCCCGGCGTGCCGTCTTCAAACTTCGGCCGCTTGAAGGTCGCGGCTTCCGGGTACACGCGGTTGAGCATCTGCCGCACGTCCCACATCGTGGACATGTAGATTTCGCCGTCGCGGTGTTCCTCAAAGGCGTAGTGCGGTTCGACCGGGTTGCCGAGCAGATCGGTCGTCTCGTAGTAAGTGCCGATCTCGGAATACTTCAAAGTGGAGAGCGCGCTGCGCACGTAGGCGATGCGGTCTGGATCGATGCCGCGCGAGCGGAAGCGATTGCGGTAGCCGTAGGCGTTGACGACGTACTCGCCGAGGCTCGGGCTGTTGGTGATCGTGAAAGCCCACATGTCGGCCTGACCTTCGTTGAGCGCGCCCGCTTCGGAGTCGCCTTCGAGTCCGGCGATGGGACTCGTGATGGCGTGCATCCCTTCGTGATAGGGGACAGTGCCTTCGAGCGCGAGGTCGTTCAACAAATAGCCGTGGCCGTAGATGGTCGGGTTGGCGTTGGCGGGAGACTGCACGCCGGTCAGAGAGCGAATGAGTCCGGTGACGTTGACGGCGACGGCGTTGTCCAGACCGAGCACGACGGCCGGAGCTTCCGCAGGGTTCTTCTGCACAGCCTCCTTGTAGATGGGGCTGAGGCCGACGTAGATGTTGGGCGCGTGGACGCTCGCCGGGAGCGGCACGTCGTGGTTCGGGTAAGCGTCGGGGAAACTGCCTTCGCCGACGCGATTGTTGACGCGGTCGCCCGCGACGTGCAGGTAGTCTATGTATTCGAGCAGGTAAGTGACGAAGAAGAAGGCGTTGATGTCGTCCTGATGCTCGGCCGGTTCGGCGGCAGGGCCGAAGTGGTTACGCTCGTCGGTGCGCGCCTCGAAGTTCGTCGGGTTGTCGCGCTCGAAGAACCAAGTGCCTTTGGCCGCCTGCGGGAACGGTTGCTTGGTGGCGAGAATGTTGTTGACGAGCGCGTGCTTGCCGGTGAGCGTGCCGTTAATGCCCGTCGCCATGTTGGAAGCGTCGAACTTGCGAAGCGTAGCGCGCACCTGACCGAGCGGCTTGCCGCTTTCGTCGGTGGAGATGATGCCCTGATCTTTCAACTCCGGCGTGATCTCCGGGTACTTCGGATAGATGTCGCCTAAGAAGGGCTGGCCGGTGGCCGGGTTCTGGAAGAAGTTGACGAAGTCTTTGCGCGCGACGAGTTCGCCCGTGTGCGCGTCGATCATGTGGAGGTAGAGGCCGAACGGGTTGGTCGAAAACTTCGCCACTTTCCAGACGAGACGGTAGCCCCCGGCCGTCGGGTAGATGCCGAGTTGCGGCTGGAGGTTCTGCACGGGCGCGAGTTGCTTGGAGATGGCTTCGAGGCCGGGGCGCAACAAGTCCTGCGCGCTCACGGGCAGCGCGACGTGGAAACGCGCGAGGTCGGCGTCAACCTTCTGCTTCGCCTGTTCGGCGGAAAGCGCGGGCGCGGTGTTGACGTTCACGTCGCGGAAGTGCGGGCCGCTCGCCATGATGACTTGTTTGTCTTTATTCATGACGAGGCCGACGCCGCCGTTCAGCACGTCGATGCCGTTAAAAGTTTGTTGGAAGCGCAAGAGGTGGCCGCCGAGCATCTCGCGTTCGCTGACGAGTTTCAGATTGTTGACATCGGAGATGCCGAAGAGGACGGCGTTGGCGGAGAGAAAAGCGCGTCCCGCTTCTTCGGCCGAGCCGCCATAGGGCGCACTCGCAAAGTCCATCAACACGTCGGGCGAGCCGCTGAACTCGTTCCAACGCACGTTCAAGCGGCTCGCGTTCGCGCCGGATTTCAACGCCTCGACGGCGGCGAGTTGGTCGCCGGTCGCCTTGCGCGCGTCGGCCGCCTTCAGCGAGTTGTTCAAATCGAAAGGCGGCGCGGGACGGGCATACAATCCCGAAGCGACGGGACGGACAGCAGAGGCGGCGGTTGTAGTCGCACCGGCGGCGGCCGAGTTGGAAACGGCGGGCAACGTCAGCGAGATGACGGCGACCAGCATGACGGCGACGATGACGAGTAGGGTTCGATGTCCGCGCATTGTAGCTTCTCTCCTCAAAAGTTAGTGAACTCCGCTTCCGTTGAGCGAGACTTGTTCAAATTAACGAGGTGAAAAGTAACAGGCGAATCTTGAGGAATACTTGAGGCAAACTTGAGCGGGACGACTCCGACGCAGGTGAGATTATTGTAATTTCGTTGCGAAAAAACAGGCCGCGCCCACGACGGCCGATCCCTTCCGCCGACCCGACAGCGTTAAAAAAATGCACGCGCAAGTCGCGGCAGCTTCCAACGTCGCCTCTATCGCCGCCATGCTAGTAGACACGTAGACACAATGCGACCCGGCGTGGCGACAGAGCCGCGTGGGGAGAGCCACAGGCCAACCAACCGTCATGCCGTTGATGCTTATGAGACCGCTCCGCGCGGGATGCCCGGACAGACTACGCCGCACACGTTCGAGTTTGCGAGGTTCGTGTTCATGTCAGATTCTCCTTGCCTTGTAGACATGTACACGATAGCCGGAAGATGTTGAGGAAAACTTGAGACGCGCGAGCGTGCGTTTATTACAATTGCGTTGTGCGGGAAGCGTTGTGCAGGAAGCCTTGCCGGTTGGTTATCAATCGCGAGCGAAAAACTCTCAACGCACGGGCGCGAAGTTTACGCCGGGAGCGTGCGGCGATTAAGAATTTCAAATCTCAAATTAGTAAGAAATTCAAGAGTAAGAAATTCAAGAGTAAGAAATTCAAATTAGTAAGAATCTCGAATCTCAAGTTACCGAGAATCTCGAATCTCAAATTACTGAGAATCTCAAATTTCAAATTAGTAAAAATCTCAAATGTGAGATTCGAGATCACGAAAGCCTTCCTCTGCAAACCTCCTGCGCGGCGCAGCTTCGCACCCGCGCGGTGAGTTTTATCTTCTTCAAACGGACTCAGGCGGGAAACTCCGTCTTCAATCCGCCGAAGCGATACGCTTCTTTGATCGAGACTTTCGCTTTGCCGCGTGCTTCCTTGAGCCAGAGGGCGAGCAGCCGCGCACGCTTCTCCGCGAGCAGGCGCGTGCGGATTTCGGGTGCGGCTTCTTCGAGCCGGACGGCGCGGGCGGGTTCGCGCCCCGTCAGTTTGATGACGTGATAGCCATACTCGGTTTCGACTACTTCGCTCACTTCGCCGGGCTTCAACTTGAAGGCCGCGTCGTCGAAAGCGCGTGTGTGCGCGCCGTGGGCGAAAGTGCCGAGGTCGCCGCCGCGTTCGCGCGTGGCCGCATCGTCGGAGCGTGCGCGCGCAAGTTCGGCGAAGTGCGCGCCCTCGGCGCGTGCGGCCTCGCGGCGCAACTCTGCGGCAAGTGCGCGTCTCAGTTCCAACTCGCGGCGCACGGCGGCGGCGAGCGCATCGCCCGTCAAACCCTGCTCGCGTTGTAGCTCCTGCGAGATCGTCTGCGGGCGCGCGTTGACGAGGATGTGCGCGGCCGTGACGCGTTCGGGGAGTTGCAACGAAGGGTCGTCGCCGCGTCGGCGTTGCGCTTCGTAATAAGTTTTGATCTCTTCGTCTGAAACCGTGGATTGCTCGGCGGCCGCTTCGGTCAACAGTTCGCCGTAGATCATGTCGCGTATCACGGCGCGATATTCGTCTCGCGTGAGGTTGTGAGTTTGGAGATATTCGGCAAACTGCCGCTCGCCGCCGAGCTTCATGATCTCGCGTTGTTCGCTTTGGCTCAGACGTTCGGGCGTGACCTGCAAGCCGCGCCGCACGGCTTCCTGCGCGATGAGGGCGCGGTCGATGAGTTCCGAGACGATGCCTTCGCGCAACTCGTCGAGCTTGCGCCGCCCTTCTTCCGTGTCGGCGTTAAGCCCCAACGCCTCGCGCCCGTTTCGCAAAAACATCTCATAGAACTTGCGCGAGACGGGGTTGCCGTTGACGGTGGCGATGATCTCATCCGGCGCGGCCGCCGCCGGGGCGGGCGGTGTCGCCGGTTCGTTCTTCGCGCAGGAGAGTGAAAGGACGAGCAGTGCGGAAACGAACGTCGCAATGGTTGTGCGCGTGAGCAGGCGTTTGAATGATGGCATGGTTTTGTCGATGCAAAATTGAGATTCGGGAGAGTTGAATGCGGAAGCCGGAACGGATGAACGCGGAAGCGAAGACGCTTTGCTTTCGGTTCATCGTTCCGCGCTTCTGCTTCAACGTCTCCTGCTCTCCCGACATTATGGCACAGCGTCGAGGCGGTGCACTTGGCGTAACTCAGCGCGCGCGGAGGTCGCCGTCGCGTCTGAGGCCGTCGCTCAACAGGCGCACGCCGAGCACAAAGAGAAAGATGGCGAAGGCGGGCGAGAGCAGGACGAGCGGTTGCTGGCCGAGCAGCGTCAGGTTGCTCGCGCTCACAAGCATGTTGCCCCAACTCGCCGCCGGTTCTTGCACGCCGACGCCGAGAAACGACAACGCAGTCTCGGCCAACAGGAACGCGGGCAGCATCAAAGAGAGTTGCACGACGAGCGGGCGCGAGGCGTTCGGCAGGATGTGGCGAAAAAGTATCCGCGTCTCGGTCAGCCCGAGCGACACGGCGGCCAGCACAAACTCGCGCTCGCGCAAACCCAACACCATGCCGCGCGCCAGCCGCGCCATCTCCGCCCACCCGATGGCGATGAAGATGGCGACGAGCAATAACCCGGCGTGCGTCGGCGGCAGCACGAGCGGGAAGGCGGCGCGCGCGGCGAGGATCAAGACGAGATCAGGCAAGGCCAGCATCGCATCGGCCGCACGCATCAACAGGGCGTCCACCCTGCGCCCCGCGTAGCCCGACACGCATCCGAGAAAAACTCCGAGCACGCCCGCGAGCAGCGTCCCCAAAGGCCCGACCGCAAGCGAGAAACGCGAGGCCATCAACAGGCGCGAGAGGCGGTCGCGCCCGAACTCGTCCGTGCCGAGCAGGTAGACGCGTTGCTGCTGCTGCGGCGACGACGAGACGTTCGCGCTCTGCGCGGCGTTCGCGTTTTGCGGCGCGTTTGCGTTTTGCTGTGCGCCAGAGTTGTGCGGTGGGGCGGAACGTTGGGGCAAGTCGTGTGCGACTCCGAAGAGATGCCTGTCGGTCTGGAACAAGCCGAAGAGTTTGTAAGAATGGCCGCGCGGGAAGAGCTTGAGGGGAAAGCGCGCCGACGTGTCTTCGCTGTATGTGCGCGCGAGCGGGTCTGTAAGGCGCAGGCGGTAGATGAAGGGGCGCGCTTGCCAGCGGCCTTCTTCGTCTCTGAAGCGGATGACGGTCGGCGGCGCAAGGGGCTGCTGTCTCGATTGCTCGCTCGCGTCGTAGGGCGCGATGAAGTTCGCCAGCACGGCGACGACGTAGAACGTCGAGACGATACAGAGTCCCGCGATCAACTTCCAACGCCGCGCCAGTCGCCGCCGCGCACGCCCGCGCCAGTTTACCGGCGCGGCGTGTGCGCGCTCCCACGCGTGTTGCGTCGGCGTCGGCGGTGTCGGCAGCGGCGGCGCGGCGCGGGTGTCGGGCGGGTGCGGCGGCTGTGTGTCGGTCATGCGAATGTTTACGCGCCGGGGGCGGGCAGGTAGAGAGAGCGACGACCGCTTTGGCGCGTTTGCGCGGGCGCGTGGCGTGGCCGCAAACGCGGGTCGTTGAGACGCAGCAGGATGTCCGCCAAGAGGTTTCCGGCGAGCACCGCCGTCGCCGTGATCATCACGACGCCCATCAGGAGCGGCACGTCGCGGTAGCGCACGGCGTTGACGCTGAGCGCGCCGAGACCCGGCCAGCCGAGCACCGTCTCCACGATCACCGAGCCGCTCACGACGCTGCCGAACGCGTAGCCGAAAAGCGTGATCAGCGGGTTCAAGGCGTCGCGCAACGCGTGGCGCATGATGACGGTGCGTTCCGGCAATCCTTTGGCGCGCGCCACCTGCACGAAGTCTTGCGCGAGCGCGTGGCTCAAACCCTCGCGCGCCTGCGCCAGAAACAGAGCCACGAGCGGGAGGGCGAGCACGACCGCAGGCGGCAGGATGCGTAAGGGGCTGAAGTCGGCCAACGTCTCTTCGCCCGCGCCGCCGATGGGAAACCAAGAGGTGCGCGCGACGATGGCGAGAGCGATGAGCGCGAGCACGATGCGCGGCGTCGAAGCCGTGAGCAGGATGACGAGTTCGCTCGCACGATCCCACAGGCTGCCTTGTCTGCGTGCGGCGAGCGCGCCGAGCGCGAGCGAAAACGAGAGAGCCAGAAGCAGCGCGGCGGCGGTGAGCGCAAGCGTGCGCAAGAGACGCGGCCAGATGATCGTCGCCACCGGCGCGTGATAGTAGAAGGATTCGCCCATGCGCCCGCGCGCGAGGTTCAACAGCCAGCGGGCGTAGCGCGCGGCGAGCGGTTCGTCGAGACCATAGACACGGCGCAACTCTCTGAGCGCGGTTTCGGACGCGCCCCCTTCGCCCGCCAGTTCGCCGAGCGCGTCGCCGCCCGCGGCGGCCAGCAGCGCGAACGTCAGCGCGGAGACGACGACGAGCACGACGACGCCCTGCAACGTTCTGGAGAGAATCAGTTTCAGCACGCCGGAAATCCGGATTGTTCGTGAAGGGTGTTGGCCGAACTCATCGCGCGTTGATTTAACATCTATTCGCGGCGCGAGAGCAAGAGTCGGGCGCACATAGTTCTGGACATCCGTGTCTATTACATGTTTGAATCAAATCAACCTCACCGGTACGCTCGTTTGTACCAAAAGCCTCGCGCTTTTTAATCTTCAGCCAATCGGTATTATTGAAATGAAATTTGCACCGTCGGGACGATGTTTGGTTAGCCTGTTGTTCGTCGCCGCGCTCCTTCTGCTGGCGAGCGCGTGCCAGACGCCGCCCGCGTCGAACAACGCGGGTGGTGGCGGCGGCGGAGAGAAACTGCCGACCGCGCCGGTCGTGGGCACGCGCGGCGGTTCGCTCACCTACCGGATCACTTCGCCGCCGAAGACTTTCAACTACATCCTCGCCGCCGACGAGCCGACCATCTACGTCTCCTTTTTCCTGACGGGCAGCCGCCTCGTCGAACTCAATCACGACACTCAAACTTATACGCCCGCGCTCGCCGAAAGCTGGAAACTCTCCGAGGACGGCAAAGGCGTCGAAGTCACTTTGCGCGAAGGCTTGAAGTTTTCCGACGGCCAGCCGCTCACCTCGGAAGACGTGGCCTTTACGCTGCGCACGCTCTACGACGAACGCGTCACCTCGCCTATCTACCGCGATGCGATGCTCGTCGGCGGCAAGCCGATTGAGGTCACGGTGTCGGATGCGCGTCGCCTCCGGCTCGGTTTCGCGGAAGCCATCGCCGTGCCGGAAAATTACATGTCGAATCTCAATGTGCTGCCGCGCCACGTGCTCGAAGCTGAGGTCAGCAAAAACGCCTTCAACAACGCTTACGGCGTGACGAGCGACGTGGCGCGCATCGTCACGGCCGGGGCGTTCGTCGTCGAGTCGAGCACGCCGGGCGAGCGCGTCACGCTCAAGCGCAACGAGCACTATTGGAAGCGCGACGCGGCGGGCAATCAACTTCCTTATCTCGACCGCCTCGTCCTCGAAGTTGTCGGCGACGAGAACAACGCGCTCACACGGCTCGGACAGGGAACGCTCGACATCATGGATCGCGTGCGCCCGACCGATTTTGCAAGCCTCCGCACGGGGCAGGGCAAGACGCGCGCGCACGATCTCGGCCCCGGCCTCTACGCCGACAACATCTGGTTCAATCTCAACCCCGGCAAACGCGAAGACGGCAAATCAATCGTTGACCCGACGAAGCTCACATGGTTCAACGACGCGCGTTTCCGTCGCGCCGTCTCGCACGCCATCGACCGCGATTCCATCGCCGCCAACACTTGGCAGGGACTCGCCACGCCGCTCTACAACTTCGTCTCAAGCGGCAACCGCGCGTGGGTGGCGGCGGACGTTCCGCGCACCTCGTATGATCTGGAACGGGCGCGCGCCCTCCTGCGCGAAGCGGGCTTCACTTTCGGCGGCACGGAGGCCGCGCCGGAGTTGAAGGACGCGAAAGGCAATCGCGTCGAGTTTACGTTGATCGCGCCCGCCGGGACGGAGGTGCGCGTCAAGAGCGCGATTGTGATTCAAGAGGATTTGAAGAAACTGGGGATGAACGTGCAGGTTGCGCCCGTCGAAAACGCGCAGTTGTCCGCACGCGTCAACCAGTCTTACGACTACGAGGCGGTGCTCTTCGGCACGTCGGCCTCCGAACCCGACCCGTCTTCCTACACGGACATGCTGCGCAGCGGCAGCCCGCAACACTTCTGGTATCCCAAACAACCGAAGCCCGCCACGGAATGGGAAGCCCGTCTCGACGAGTTGACCACGCGGCAAGCGCACGAAGTTGACCACGAACGCCGCCGCGCTATCTTCCGCGACATACAGATGTTGATGGCCGAACACCTGCCGCTCATCCCCATCGTCACACGCCACATCGCCGTCGCCGCCAACACGCGCGTCGGCAACTATCGCCCCAGCCCGCTCCCGCCCTTCTCGCTCTGGAACGCCGAGGAGTTGTTCGTGAAGCAATGAAGCCGGAACGGAGAGCGTAAAAGAGAGAGCGTAAGGGTTGAAGACAAAAGCGGGGCGCAGCCCGGTCAAGTGCTGCGCCCCGCTTCCTGTTTTAACCTGTCCTCTCTACCCTTAGCTCTTATCTATTGCGTTTGCAGTTTCTGCATCGCGACCATCGCCTGCGCGAGTTCGAGGCGGGTGAGCGCGGCCTGCGGGCGGAAGTTGGAGTTGGTGGCCGAGAGTAGCCCGCGCGCGATGGCGACGCGCACGTAACCGCGCAGGGCTGTGGGGATCAAATTCCCGTCCAAGAGGCTCGTCAGCGGCAGGGTCTGCGCGGATTCGGCTTCGCCCTGCAACCCCGCGGCGCGGACGAGTGCGACGGCCGCCGTGAGACGATTCGCCGCGTCGTTCGGCGAGAACGAGCCGCCGCGCTCGACATCCATAAAGAGCGCGCCCTGCGGTGCGTTCTGCACGCTCTCGACGAAGATCAGCGTACCCGCGCTATGCACGTCGCGATAACTCGGAGCGGCGGGCACGTACTGCGGCACGCGCGCGCCGAGCACGAGCGCCTCGGCCAGTTCGCTGCGCGTGACGGCCTGCGCGGGGCGGAACTTCTGTCCCGTCGGAGACATCACGAACGAGCGAATATTCTGGTAGACGGCCGCGCGCTCGGCCGCCGCGAGCGTGCCGATGTCTTTGACGGGAGCGTATTCGGCGCGCGCCACTTCGAGCACCCCGGCGAACTGTTGCGGCGTGGCGGCGAGGCCGCCGAGCGTGTTCCGCACCGTCATGCGCCACACGCCCGCGGGCGGCGCATTGAGCACGGCGCGCTCGCGTTTGCCCGCCAAGTCGGGCAGGTTGATGTCGTTCTTGTCGGCCTGCTTCTTGCCGCTCGCGTCGTACATCGCGAAGCCGAGGTCGTTCGTGCTGATCGCGCTCCAACCGATCTGCATCGAGGCGACGAGCGCGTCGGCCGGAATCTCAATGGTCGTCTCGAACCCGGTTGCGCCGGGGTTGACCGTGCCGGAAATCTCGCGCAACGGATCGCTCAGGAAACGCACCTGCCCGCGATTGAGCGTCGCGCGAAAGTTGCCGAACTTGCGCTCGGGGAAGACCGATTCCAAGACGGCCGCGTGCGTGTTGAGCATCCCCGCGCCGACTTCGTGCGCGTAATAAGAGGAGAGCGGCGTCGCCGTGCGTTGCAGGATGTCGCGCACTTGGGCGGGCGTCAGGCGCGGGTTCGCTTCGAGCATCAAGGCGATAGCCCCGGCCACCTGCGGCGCGGAGAAGCTCGTGCCGGTCGCCGTCGTGTAGAACGGCACGTTGCCCGGCGCGATATTGGCGTCGCCGTTAAAGCCGATGCCTTCAACGCCCGTCACGCTCACCCCGCTCGAACGCAGGCTCACGACGCGCACGCCCGGCGCAACGAGCGTCGGACGGAAGAGTTGGCTGCCAAAACTGCCGCGCGAGGAGAAGTCCGCGAGGCGGCCACGGAAATCGGTCGCGCCGACGGAGACGACCCACGGCGCGACGGCATAAGGGTTCAAAGTGTGCCAGCCCGCGCCCGTGTTGCCCGCCGAGAAGACGACGTTAACGCCTCTGTCCGTGAGCATCTTCGTCGCCACGTTGACCGGATCGTTGATGTCGAACAGAGTGTTGGCCGAGAAGCTGCAATTGACGACGCGCACGCCTAAGGACGCGCCGCGCTCCAACAGGTAATCGAGGCCGTTCAAGACGAAGACGAGGTTGATGTCGCCCGCGCTCATGCCGACGAGCCGCGCGCCCGGCGCGACGCCCGTGTATTGTCCGCCCGACTTCAAGCCGTTGCCGCCGATGACGCCCGCGACGAACGTGCCGTGACCGTAGACCTGATCCGTGTTCGGCAAATTCTCGACGTTGGCCGGGTAGTTGAAGCCCACGCTCGCGCTCTGCATGTCCGCGAGTTTGACGTTCTGCGCGACGCGCCCGGCAAGGTCGCCGTGCGTCGCATCCAGCCCGGTGTCGAGCACCGCCACGGTCACGCCGCGCCCGCTCAAGGGAGTGCCCCCATTATCGCGCACGATGTCTGCGTCGCGCCGCGCGCGCTCGACGCCCGTCGTCCCTTGCGCCGGGTCGGCCGTCAGTTGCAGCGTGCGATTCTTGTAGAGCGAGCGGACGTTGGGCAGACGCGAGACGGCGATGAGTTGATCGGGACTGGCCGAGACGTAGACGGCGGGCAGGACGTGAAAACGCGTGCCGCCGAGAATGCCGATGCGTTGCAAGTCTGAGAAATCGCGGTCGGTGGGCAGTTGATGATAGACGATGACGGCGTTGATATTGCTGTCGTCGGCCGCCATGTTCGCCGCATTGAGCGCGAGCGCGAGGTCAGGATCGACGCTCTGCAATCCGACCCTCTGCCGCGAAGCGTCCGCACCCGTCACCGTGATGCCGTCCGCGCCCGTCACGGTAATGCCGTCCGCGCCCGTGGCCGTGATACCGTCCGCGCCCGTCACCGTGATGCCGTTTGGCGCGACCGAGAAAAACTGGCCGTTGGCGTCTCTTGCCGTTGCGCCGTCCGCGCCCGTCACGGTAATGCCGTCCGCGCCTGTGACCGTAATACCGTCTGCGCCCGTCACAGTGATGCCGTCCGCGGTCATCTGGTTTATGCCGTCCGCACCTGTGACGGTGATACCGTCCGCGCCCGTCACGGTGATGCCGTTCGGTCTGTTGAGAAAGACGGAATCGGCTCGATGCTGCGTGCCGTCCGCGCCCGTGACCGTGATGCCGTCCGCGCCCGTGACGGTGATGCCGTCTGCGCCTGTGACGGTGATGCCGTTGGGCTTGGTGGCGAAGACGCTGTTCGTGGTGGGATAAGCGACGCCGTCCGCGCCGGTGACGGTAATACCGTCGGTGTCCGTGGCCGAGATGCCGTTGACGCCGAAAGCGAGAACGCCGTCCGCGCCGGTAACGGTGATGCCGTTCGTGTTGATGTAATTGATGCCGTCCGCGCCGGTGACGGTGATGCCGTCGGCGTTCGAGATGTTGATACCGCCGTTGACCGAGCCGATTAAGAGCAGCAGCGCGAGGGAAGCGGCGGTCGCCTGCCGGATTTTTTTCAAAACTATATTCATCTTGTTACCGCAAAAAAGGATGCCAAAATTAATGTCTTTGATTGTGAAGCCCTGACGGCCTCTGCTCGCGCGGGGGGTCGGGCGCACGGCGAGGTAGGAGCATAAAAGTCGGGTGGGCACAATAGCATAAATTGCCCCGGCGCGCCCCGGCGAGTTGTTACATTTTCCTTCTATTTTACCCGGCCGTTCGGCCTGTGTGAGCCTCATAAGCAAAGCAATTTATTAAAAGCCTGTCGGAGACGCCGTTTTTCCGGGTCGCCCGGTTAACTCATCAGTTCCTTGAAAATCTTTTGCGTCTCGGCCGCCGGTTCGACGCCGAGTTCCTTGCGCAGCACCCGCCGCAAATGCTCGTACTGTTCCTTAACGGCCGCGCGATTGCCGAGCGCGGCGTGCGCGCGCATGATCATGCAATGCACGTCTTCGCGAAACTGGTCGTTGCCCAAAATCTGTTGCGCCAGTTGGAGCGAGCGCGGCCACTCCTCGTTTTTCTGCGCCGTGACGGTCAACACTTCGAGCATGCGCAGATGTTGTTCGCGATAATATGAACGCTGCTCCTCGACCCAATCGTCGTAGCTGCCCTGCATGAAGTCGCCTCGATAGATGGCGAGCGCGTTTTCGTAACAACTGATGTAGCGCGCCTGCTCGCCCGCGCGCTTGGCCGCCTCGGCTTCCGCGACGAGGCGGTCGAACTCCTCCGTGTCGATGCGATAAGAGAACTCTTGATTGAGCAAGTAGTCGCTGTCGCGGTAGAGCAGAAAGTTCTGCTTGACGGGTTGATTGCTGTTCAAAGCCTTGCGAATGTGCGAGACCGTGGGGTGAAAATTTTTCTCCACGGCGTCGAAGTCGGCCTCGCCCCAGAACGTGTCGATGATGGTGTCTTTGGAGGCGCGGCGGTGGCGACGCGAGGCGATGAAGCACAGGATGTCGCGCGCGCGCTTGGTCGTCCAAGCGTCGGCGGCGAGCGGTCGCGCCGGGTCGCGGAAGATTTCGACCGGGCCGAGCATGTTGATCGAGAGATCGGCGGCGGGCTTCGGCGGCACGAGTTGGACGACGGCTGCGGCCTGCGTCATCTCCGTGACGCCCGCGACGTTTGCCGACTGCTGCTGCTGTTGCGGTTCGGCGACGGTCTGCTGCGCGAGTTGTAATTCCTCGCGGATGTCGGGCGGGAGAAGCGTCCGTGCGTCGGGCGCGGCGAAGAGTTGCGGGTTGTGCGCGACCTCGCGGCGCAGCCAGTAGTCGTAGTCGTAGCGCGCGGCGAGGTCGAGCGCGCGGCGCAGGCGTTCGACGAGTTCGTTATCTTTCGCTTCGGCCAGCGCGCAGGCGGCGAGCGCGAGGGAGGCTTGCGCTTCGTAGTAGTGAAGTCCGTGCGTGTGGAAATAGAGGAGCGCGGGTTCGAGTTCGGTGCGCGCTTGCGGGTGCAGCCCGAGCGCGATGAGCACGCGCGCGTGCGCGAGCGTGGCCGTCTGCAAAGCCATCTCGTCTTTGGTTGCGGCGCGCGCCGCGATGAGGCGTTCCAACAGAGAGCGCGCCGACGCGGCATCGCCCGTTTGCAATTTGAGGATCGCCTGTTCCTCCCACAACTCGGAGCGCGCCGGATCGACTCCCGCCGCTTCGTAGTCGCGCGCGGCGTGAACGTAAAACTCGGCGGCGCGCGTCGCGTCGCCGCGCTCACGGTAGAGGTTGCCGTAAGTCTCGTAGGCTTCGGCGCGATGCGCGAGCATGTTGAAGAGTTGACAGCGTTCGAGAGCGTGGTCGAGATGCTCTTCGCAGAGGGCGAGGTCGCCGCGATAGAGATGGCAGCGCGCGAGATTCAAATAGCCCGAAGCCTCGCGCGGCACGGGAGGGGCGTCGCGGTTTTCGCCGAGCATGCGCCGCAGCCAGCGCATCGCTTCTGAGAAGTCGCCGCGAATCATCGCGGGCGTGCCGAGGTTATGCGTGATAAGGAGCATGTAGTGGGTGTCGTTCTGCTCCTCGGCGAGTTGGAGCGCGGCGCGAAACTCGCCCTCGGCGGCCGCCCATTCGGTGAGCGCGAAGAAACACAGCCCGCGCGTGTTGCCACACTTGATACGCACTCTCGACTGTTCGCCGACCAACTCCAGAGCGCGGTCGAGATAAGTGAACGCGCCCGCGCAGTCGCCGCGTCGGCGGGCGATGGTGGCGAGTGAGTGGAGCGATTCGGCCTCGCCCTCGGCGTCGCCGCGCGCGTGCAAAAGGGTTGAAGCGCGGCGAAAGAGCGTCTGCGCGGTTTCGTATTCGCCGCGCAGGCGCGCCACTTCGGCGCGGTGAAAGAGCGCGCGCGGGTGCGCTTCGATGGCCGCTTCGGGGATGGCATCGACGAACGCGATGAGCGACGTGAACGCGCCCGTCGCGATCCACTCCTGCCCCTTGTTGGCGATGATGATGGCGGCGCGCACAAAGTCTTCCGCCGCGAGCAGGTGACGGATGGCCTGCTCCCACTGTTTGCGCTCGACGAAAAACTCCGCGTAGCGTGCGTGCTCGCGCGCCACTCCCGCCTGCCCGATCTCGGCGCGCAGGCGGCGGCGGAGGAAGTCTTTGAACAGCGGGTGCAGGCGATACTCTTCGCCCCGCCCGTCGCTTCCGGCGACGGTCATGAACACGTTACGGCGGACGAGCGCGGGCAGCAGTTGCGCGCTGCTGCCGTCGGGAAAGAGACGACCGCAGATGTCCGCCTCGACGCGTTCGAGCAACGAGATGCGCAGGAGCAAATTTTGCGCGTCGGCCGCTTCGTCGGCGAAGACCTCCTCGGCGAAGTAGTCGAAGATGTCGAGTTCTGACTGGCGCAGAATCTCCGACAAGTCGGGGCGCGCGGCCTCGCCCTCGCGCGCGCCGCGCGTGAGGGCGTGACGTTGCGCGACCTGACGGATCAGTTGCAGCGCGGTGATCCAGCCGTGCGTGCGCTCGCGGTATTCGGCGAGTTGTTCGGGCGTCAGTTCGAGGTCGAAGACTTTGCGGAAAAGCTCCTGCGTCTCTTCGTCTGTAAAGAGCAGTTCGGAGCGGTCGATGATGGTGAGTTCGTTGTGGGCGCGCAGGCGTGCGAGCGCGAGCGGCGGCACGTCGCGCGAGATGATGATGACGTGCAGCACGTCCGGCAGATAGGCGAGCAAGCGATCAACAACGCGATGGACGGCCGTGTCCGTGCCGAGATGGTGATAGTCGTCGAGCACGAAGATGAGTTGGCGGTCAACGAGGTCGAGCACTTCGTTCAAGAACACATCGACGGCGCGTTCGGGCTGCTCGGCGAGTTCGGCGGCCGACTGTTGGAGATAAGAGAGCGTGGCCTCGCCAAACTCCGGAATCACCTGTTTGATGCCGTGCGCGAGGTAGCCGAGGAAGACAAAGGGGTCGGCATCGGTGCGGTCGAGTTGATACCAGACGAAGGGGCGCGCGTGGGTGCGGACGAAATCGGCGACGAGCGTGGTCTTGCCCGAACCGGCGTTAGCGGCGACGAGCGTGACGGGGTGCGCGAGATTCGATGAAAGCCGCTCCATCAGGCGCGGGCGTTGCAGGAGCGCGGGCGTGGGGCGCGGCGGCAGAAGTTTTGTGCGCAGGAAGAAGGCGGGCGTTGCCAAGCTACCCGTGCCCGCTCCGGTGAGCGGGGGCAAGGGGGAAGTTTGTAGCTTGCTGTGACGATGCGGCCTATTGCTCATCAGCCTCTCGCACCCTCCGCGTGTGGCCGAGGTCGCCCGAGCGAATCAGTAATGTGTGGTCGGCGCGAACACGACGCGAACGCGGGCGTGGCTTTGAACCCTTCGTTAGCGCGCACCGGGGAGAGTGCGCGGCCACGCCTTTTGTTTAAGTCTTACTCCCTAAGAACCCGTGCGCGCAAGCGTCCGGCGAGACCGACCGGCCTCGCTTCTGCGCGCGCTTCAACCCGCCCTGACGGAAGACTTCTCCGCGTAACCTTTGACGAGCCGCAGGCGGGATGCGGCCGCACGCCGCTGCTCCGCTTCGGAGTTCAGCGTTGCGACCTGCTGCTGCTGCGGTTGCCGCGCGCCGCCCGCGTTCAACGCTTCACGGTGCGCCCGCGCGGCGCGGTCGAGCGCGGCAGCGCGTCCCCACGTCTCGGCCAACGCCTGTGCGGCGTGCTTCGTCGGCAAACCGTAACTGTCGAATAGTTCTTCCGCTTCCGCCAGCGTGAAGGCCATCGCCGATTCGTCGATCACGCGCAACGTCTGCTTCGAGCGCATGCGCCAGAGCGGCGCGGGCGGCAGCGTACGTCCGATCAAGATCATGTGCGCTTCCAAGGGCAGCAGCGGCAAGAGGCGACCGAAAAAGGGGACGACCCACTCGGCATCATACAACAGGTGCAGATCGTCTATCACGACAAGGAGCGGCTCGTCCGCTTCGAGCATCGTCATCTCGTAGACGAACGATTCGGCCAGCAGCGCGGCGTCCGGCATCGCGTCGCTCGAAGAGAGCAGGGCGAGCGTCTTGCGCCCGAATCCGGGGTGCTGGTCGCGCACGGCGGCGACGAGGTATTGCAGAAACGTCTGCCGGTCAACCTCCGGCGCATCCACTTTGTACCACGCGACGCGCCGGTCGCTCTGCGCGGCGAAGTCGGCCGCGAGCATGGTCTTGCCCGTGCCCGTGCGCCCGTGAATGACGGTGGACGTGCAACAGGTGATGCTTTCCTGCAACGCATCGAGCAGTCGGCGGCGTGATATGCGCGGCAACTCCGCAGGTCGCGTAATTTTATCGAGGATCAGTCCCATCAGTTCGTTATCTCAACTCTCTCACCAGCCGAACCCTTCACAGATACGCGGTTGAGGGCGCGTATGAGAGTTCCGGCAAAGTTATCAACACCAATCAGAGGGGGCTTCATTACTTACGGCTCAAGCCGCGCGGCCGTGAAAGCGCACAGGGCTTCCGGCACTATTAATTATGCCGGGCGGACTTGAGGAATTCTTGAGGTGTTTAACGCGACGGGGGACGAACGCGCGCCGGAGACGAGTCGGGCAGGGGAGAAACCGGCGAAAGTCGCTTGATAAGAACGATTTCGCGTGGCGGGCAGGGAAATTCTGCGAGACGCAAAGCCAAACCGGCGAACGTAAATTTTTACGCCCCGGCGCGCTCGCGGGGCTTGGCTTGCCGCCGGTTTTTAGTTCATTATGTCGGCATGCCCGAAATTAAAATCGCTCCTTACGGCTCTTGGAAGTCGCCCATCACCGCAGACCTGATCGTGCAGGGCGCGGTCGGTCTCGGCATGATCAAAACGGACGGCGAAGACGTTTACTGGCTCGAACTACGCCCCTCCGAAGGCGGGCGCACGTGCATCGTCCGCCGCACGCCCGACGGCGAGTTGCGCGACATGACCCCGCCGCCTTTCAACGCACGCACGCGCGTCCACGAATACGGCGGCGGCGATTTCGTCGTCCACGAAGGCGCGATCTATTTCTCCAACTTCTCCGATCAACGCCTCTATCGCCAAACACCGGACGCGCCCGACGCGCCCGCGCCGCTCACGCCCGAATCGAACGCCGAACTGCGCTACGCCGACGCCATCATGGACGCCGCGCGCCGTCGCCTCATCGCCGTGCGCGAAGACCATCGCGCGGCGGGCGCGCACGAACCCGCGAACACGCTCGTCGCTCTTTCGCTCGACGCAGGGGAGAACGCCGACGGCGGGCGTGTGCTCGTCTCCGGTTACGATTTCTATTCTTCGCCGCGTCTGAGTCCTGACGGGCGGCAACTCGCTTGGCTCTGTTGGAATCACCCGAACATGCCTTGGGACGGGACGGAATTGTGGCTCGGCGACGTGGCGGAAGACGGCTCGATTACAGGTGCGCGTCGCATGGCGGGCGGGCGCGACGAATCGATCTTTCAACCCGAATGGTCGCCCGCCGGGCGTCTGCACTTCGTCTCCGACAGGAGCGGCTGGTGGAATCTCTATCGCGCGGGCGAAGACGCGGGCGAACCATTCGAACCCTTGTGCGAAATAGAGGCCGAGTTCGGACAGCCGCAATGGGGCTTCGGCATGTCCACTTACGCCTTCGCCTCGGAGACGGAGATCGTCTGCGCCTACATCGTACGCGGCCTGTCGCAACTCGCGCGTCTCGATACGACGGACAAAAAACTCCGACCCGTCGAGAGCATCTATGCCGACCTTCAATATGTCCAAGTCGCGGGCGGGCGCGCGGTTCTGCGCGCGGGCGCGCCGCAGAGGTCTGCGGCCATCGTCGGATTAGATTTGGCGTCGGGGCAGTTTGAAGTTTTGCGCCGCGCCAACGAGCATGATCTGGACGAGGGTTACCTCTCCATCGCGCAGCCCATCGAATTCCCGACGACGGGCGGGCAGACGGCACACGCCTTCTACTACCCGCCGCGCAACCGCGACTTCGCCGCGCCCGACGGGGAACGCCCGCCGCTCCTCGTCAAAATCCACGGCGGGCCGACCGCCATGGCCTCGACCACGCTTAGTCTCAACATTCAGTTCTGGACGAGTCGCGGCATCGCCGTGCTCGACGTGAACTACGGCGGCAGCACCGGCTACGGCCGACGGTATCGCCTGAGACTCAACGGCACGTGGGGCATCACGGACGTTGACGACTGCGCGAACGGTGCGCGCCACCTCGCCGCCGAAGGACTCGTTGACGGCGCGCGGTGCGTCATCACGGGCGGCAGCGCGGGCGGCTACACGACGCTCGCCGCGCTCACCTTCCGCGACACCTTCAAGGCGGGCGCGAGCCACTACGGCGTCAGCGACCTCGGCGCGCTCGTCCGCGACACACACAAGTTCGAGTCGCGCTATCTCGATAACCTCGTCGGCCCTTACCCGGAGCGCGCAGACCTCTATCACGCGCGTTCGCCCATCAACTTCACGGATCAACTCTCCTGCCCCGTCATCTTCTTTCAGGGACTCGAAGACAAGGTTGTGCCGCCCAATCAAGCCGAGTTGATGGTCGAGGCCTTGCGCTCGAAGGGGCTGCCCGTGGCCTATGTCGCCTTCGAGGGCGAGCAGCATGGTTTCCGCCGCGCCGAAAACATCAAACGCGCGCTCGAAGGCGAACTCTATTTCTACTCGCGCGTCTTCGGCTTTGAACTGGCCGACCCGGTCGAGCCAATTCCGCTGGAAAATCTTTAAAGTAGTTGATCAAACGAGTTTCCTGAGTTTTCACCCGCCTGCCCGCATCCGGCAAGTCTTCAACGACTTGTGCGCGATAATCCTTTGCGCCCGCCCGAATCGATTCGGACATAAATTCAAAAAGTTGGAGAAATGAGTGTCGGAAATCTAAGATTTCGTAGTTTTGCGTCAAAAAAACATCGTCGGTCTGTCTCCTCAAATTTTTCAAATTTTTGGATAAGTGCTGTAGAAAGTCAGGTTAGAGATTTAGAGGGGTTTGGGGCGGGCTTCTGGTATCTAAGTTGCAGACTTCCTTCTCGCCAAGAAATTCTTTTTAGGCGTAATGGTGAAAACAGTCGAGGCGCAGAGACAAGGTTCAAAGCGCAAATTGCTCACATCATTTCATGTTGACTTTAGACCTCTAAGGAGCGAAGTATGATCCAGAAAATTAAGTTTTTACCTTCTATGCTCGCCCTGCTGCTCTGTCTGACCGCTACGGCGTTCGGGCAAGAGACGGCGGGACAGATAGAAGGCACAATCACCGACCCGTCGGGCGCAGCCGTCCCGGGCGTGACTGTGACCATCCGGAGTCGCGCGACGACCGAGGGTGCGCGTCAAGACGCCACCATCGGCTTCAACCGCACCGTGACGACGGACGACAGCGGCTTCTTCCGCGTGAATGAAGTGCCTCCCGGCTTCTACACCGTGACGACGACCGCCATCTCCGGCTTCAGCGGCGCGACGAACCCGAGCGTCGAGGTCGTGCTTGGTAAGACGACCCCGGTGAACATCACTCTGCAAACGGGTAATGTTTCCGAGACCGTTACGGTCACGTCGGACGCCATCGCGATCGACCCGACCGACAATAAGATTCAGACCAACATCACGGCTCAGGTTGCCGAGTTGCTGCCCAAAGGCACCAACATCACCAGCCTCTTCAAGGTCTCCGCGGCGACCCGTCCTGAACCCCTCTCCGGCGGCTTCCAGATTGACGGTGCTTCGGGTTCCGAGAACACGTTCATCATCGACGGTCAGGAAGTGACGAACTTCCGCACCGGCTTGCTGAACGCCAACAACAACCTGCCCTTCCAGTTGGTGCAGGAAGTTCAGATCAAGTCTTCCGGTTTCGAGGCCGAATTCGGCGGCGCGACCGGCGGCGTGATCAACATCGTGACCAAAGGCGGCAGCAACGATTTCCACGGCGAATTCGGCATGCAGTTCCGCCCGTCCGAGTTGCAGGCTGGCCCGCGCCAGTTCTTGCGCAACTTCCAAGGCGGTTCGGTTGCCGCTGGCAACTTCGTCAACCTCGCGGACTACATCAGACCGCAGCGCGACAACGGCACGGACTTCTTCCCGACCGCCAACTTGGGCGGCCCGATCGTCCGCGACCGTCTGTGGTTCTTCGCGAGCTACACGCCGCAGTTCATCAACGCCAACCGCACGCTGAACTACGTTTCGAGCGATCCGCGTGGCCGAACGATCAACGACTCTGGAACCTATAATTTCAGCCGCAAGATCGATTACACGCAGCTTCGCCTCGATGCCGCGCCGGCCAACACGTTGCGCTTGACGGGTACGTTCACCTACAACCCGATCCGCGACAGGGGCGCGCTTCCCCTCTTCACCGAAACGACGGCCGCGCAGCAGTCGGCCAATTTCGGTGGCAGCATCGGCACCCTCTTCGGGCCTGAGTTCTTGGGTCAGCAGGGCGGTCGCCAGAACTCCAACAACGTGACGGGCGCTGCCGTCTGGACGCCGACCAGCAAATTGGTCTTGAGCTTCCGTGGCGGTCGCAGCTTCCTGAACGAGAAGTTGGGGTCTTATGGCCTGCCGCGCACCTTGCGCTACCTCTGCTCCGGTACCGCCGCAGCTACGGCTCTCGCCGGTTGCAGCAACGGCTTGCAGAACTTCGCGACCAACTTCCAGGTTGACTATGACGTTTCGACCCGCAGAACCTTCGACGGCGATGCGAGCTACTTGGTCAACAACTTCATCGGTCGTCACCAGTTCAAAGGCGGCTACCAGTTCAACGGTATCGCCAACGACACGCGTCAGGGCTACGCCGACATCGGCCAGTTGACGCTCATCTACGGCACGCAGACCATCGCGAACCAGACCGGTCAGGCTCCTGCGCCGGGCGCGATTGGCGTCGGCGTCTTGCAGCGCTTCGGCACCATCGGCAAGGCGAGCAGCGCCAGCCACTCGATCTACTTCCAAGATAGCTGGCAGCCCACCAACCGCCTCTCGCTCAACCTCGGCCTTCGTGCCGAGCACGAGACGGTTCCGAGCTTCAGCGCATCGAACCCCGGTCTCACCTTCGGTCTCGGCGACAAGATTGCGCCGCGTCTCGGTGCGGCCTACGACGTGACCGGCGATGGCCGGACGAAAATCTTCGCCAGCTACGGCTGGTTCTATGACCGCTTCAAGTATGAATTGCCGCGCGGCTCCTTCGGCGGCGACTTCTTCCGTCGCGATTACTTCGACCTGTTCCCCGGCGTCGCCTACAACTCGTTCACCGTTGCTCAGATCATCGGTAACGCGGCTGACCCGGTGAACGGTGCTGCCGACGAAACTTGTAACAGTGATAACCCGGCGGTTCGTCGCGCGCCCGGCGCTCTCTCGCGCTGCCAGTTCGACTTCCGCATCCCGACCAATCTGGGTGTGGAAAACCTCTTCAGCAGCGGTGCTGTTGACCCTGACTTGAAGGCCGCCCGCCAGACCGAATTCACCATCGGTATGGAGCGCGACCTTGGCGGCGGTTACCTTTTCCGCAGCCGTTACACCCACAAGAATGTTGACCGCGCGATTGAAGACATCGGCATCCCGACCGCGGGCGGCAGCGAAGCCTACATCATCGGCAACCCCGGATTCGGTTTGGCCGCGGAAACGGCCAAAGAGTTCGGCTACCCGGTGGCGAAGGCCATTCGTAAGTACGACGCGTTGGAAGTGCAGTTCGACAAGCGTTTCACGCGCAAGTACTACTTCAACGCCAACTACACCTACAGCCGCCTGTTCGGTAACTACTCCGGTCTGGCGAGTTCGCTTGAGAAAGACGCCAACGGCGTCGGCCGTACCAGCCCGAACGTGAGCCGCTTGTTCGACTTGCCGTTCCAGCCCTTCACGGCCAACGGTCAGCCGGTTGACGGTCGCTTGCCTACGGATCGTCCGCACGTGTTCAAAGCCTACGGCGCGTACACGCAGGACTGGCGCGGGAACAACTCGACCGAGTTCTCGGCCTTCACGACCGCCACGTCAGGCACGCCGCTGACGACGACCTACTCGCTGTACAGCCTTGCCCCGCAGATTCTGTTCGGTCAGGGTGATTTGGGTCGGACGGAAATGTTCACGCAGTCGGACGTTGCCGTTCGTCACAAATATCGCTTCGGCAGCAACGAGCGGTTCACGATGGTTGCCGAGTTCGACGTTCTGAACGTCTTCAACGAGAGCAACGAATTGGGACGCCAGACCGCGATCAGCGGCACCAACGTCGTCGGAGCCAACATCGGCTTCACGCAGGGCGGCGCGGCTGCGAGAGAAGTTGCCACCATCCTCGGCATCTTCAACGGCGGCATCCAGACCCGGTTGCTCGACTTCTTCAACGCGCCGACCAACCCGGAGCGTCGGAGCGGCACCTACAACTTGCCTAACCTCTACCAGGCGGGGCGCGAAGTGCGCTTCGGTTTCCGTCTGTTGTTCTAAACATACAGACTCTGTCTAGAGTTTGAACTTGAAAAGCCCGTCCGGTTAAACCGGACGGGCTTATTTTTTTCCGTTAAGGCTGCGTTGCGAACGTGTTTGCGAACGCGCTTTACTTTGCCGCCGTGGGCGCGGTGGCGGCCGCCTTATCGCGTAATTGCTTGACCAACCCTCTGATTCTTTCCACCTCCGCCTCCGTGCCTTTGGTTTTGTGCAACACTTTCAAGAATAAATCCAACTCGTCGGCGGCCTCTCTATAACGTTTCTGCTCGTTGTACAGACCGGCCAGTTGCTTGTGCACCTCCGCGTTCTTGCCTTCGGTCAACTCGTTCGCGCGCTTGAAAGAGGCTTCGGCCTGATCCGGTTTCGACACGCGCTTGAGCGCCCTGCCCAGCCAGAGGTGCGCGTCCGCTCCCTTGGCGTAAAGCGTGGTGGCGCGCCGTAAGTTCTCAACCGCCTCGTCGTTCAGCCCCAGTTGAAACTGCGTCCACCCTAAACCGAAAACGCTCGAATAGCCGCGCGGGTTGACCTCCACCGCTTTCATCAAGAGCGCGCCTCCGGCCTGTAAATAAGTGGGGTTTAAATTGCCGTTCGCATCGACGCCGCGCGTGGCATACTCCGCGCCCAGACGATCCAGCGCGTCGTAATAGGTGGGGAAAAGTTCGAGCGATTGTTTCAGCTTCTCAAAGGCTTCTTTCTCTTTTTTCTCGCGCAGGAAACTCAGCCCCTCGGCATAAAGTTTTCTGGCGGGCGCGGGCACGTCTTGGGCGAAGACGGTGCCGGGCGCAAGGCCGAACGGGTTGGCGTTGGCGCGTTCGTTAACTCTCAGATAAACGTCGATATGCTGCTGATCAGACCCGCTGCCCTGAACGGCGGAGACGGTCGAGAGTGTGACTTCTTGAAGCTGCACCAGATAGTCTGTGCCGTAGGGCAACACTTTGACTGTGTAACGACCGTTGCCGAGGCCGCTGAAAGTGAAGCGTCCTGAAGCGTCCGCTTTCTGGCGGGTGATGGTCGAACCCACCTCGTCCAGTAGCTCTACATACATGTCGCCCACGGGTTGCCGGTTAGGGCCGAATATCCGACCGTAGATGGCGTTCCTGCCTTGCACGAAACTTGCCGCGACCGACAGTTGGCCGGTGAGCGGGTGAGCACGGACGGTTAATGATTGTGCGGGGACAGCGGCTAGTCCGATGGCTAAGCCAAATGCTAAACGGACATCTTTCTTCATAATTATCTCCACTTCAGGACTAATGTAATTAGCGGGATGCGGCGCGCATCATTTAATGCACACGGTTAGGTGGCGCGGATTATAACACCAAGCCAAAACCGCGTAAATATTGAACGTGAAGATGCCTCTGGCCGTCGCCTCAAAGCAAGAGAGGCGGAAACCCGTTCGTGGGTTTCCGCCTCTCTTGGTTAATGCGCGTGATTCGGGCGCAAAGCAATTCCGCTTTTGCTTGTCGCGCGTGCTCAGGCCGATTGCTTCAAGTAAGTGTCGAACCAACCGAGAACCGTGTTGTACCAGAGCGCGGAGTTCTGCGGCTTCATAATCCAGTGGCCTTCGTCCGGGAAGTAGAGCAGCTTCGAAGGCACGTTCTGCTTTTGCAGGTAGGTGAATAACTGGAAGCCTTCGCCGATGGGCACGCGGAAATCCAGTTCGCCGTGCGTCACGAGAGTGGGGGTCTTGAAGTTCTTGGCGTGGAGGTGCGGCGACCAGCGCGTGTAGAGTTCGGGATTATCCCAAGGCGTCCCCTTAAACTCCCATTCGGGAAACCAGAGTTCCTCCGTCACGCCGTACATGCTCACCAGATTGAAGACGCCCGCGTGCGAGACGAGCGCTTTGAACCTGACGCGCGGGTCGTCGTTGTGGCCGAGAATCCAGTTGACCATGTAGCCGCCGTATGAGCCGCCCGCCGCGCCCACGCGCTCCTTGTCCACGTCGGGACGCGCGCTAACCTGCGCCACGCCGTTCAAAATGTCCGTGTAGACCTTGCCCGCCCAGTCGCCGGAGATTTCGTCAATAAACTGCTGCCCGTAGCCGATTGAGCCGCGCGGGTTCGGCATGAAGACCATATAACCGGCCGAGGCGAAGATTTGCGGATTCCAGCGATAGCTCCAAGTGTCGTTCCACGCACCCTGCGGCCCGCCGTGGATGAGGACGACGAGCGGGTGCTTTTTGTCGGCCGTATAGTTCGCGGGCTTGACGAGCCAGCCGTGAATCTTTGTGCCGCCGCCGCCTTCCCACGTCAACTCCTCTGCGGGCGGGAGACTGAATCCTGCGAGATACGCGTCATTCGTCTTCGTCACCTGCGCCACCGTGTTCATGTCAACGCGCATCGGGTCGATGAGGCGGGCGCGGAAAATCTCGATTGGCTGCGTCATGCTCGAACGCGTGAAGACGAGCGTTTTGCCGTCGGCGGAAATCTTCACGTCGTCGTTGAAGCCGTCGAGCACCTTCATCATGTGGTCGCCCTCGGTTGCGGCCATGTAGATGGGGTTACGGCCGCGCTCGCCGGAGACGAAATAGATGTGTTTGCCGTCAGGCGTGAAGGTGAAGCCCTCGACGTAAGCGTCGAACTTCGACAACAACTCGCGCGTCTTCTTCGTCTGCCGGTCGTAGAGCATCAGACGCCAGCGCGCGCTCTCGAAGCCGGCGATGGCCTGCGAGCGGTAGGCGAGATAGCGACCATCGGGCGAATAGACCGGCGACTGATCCGAACCCTTGTTGTCGCCCGTGATGCGCTGCGGCTCGCCGCCCGCGAGCGGCACGATGAAGATGTCGTTGTTGGTGGAAGTCGCCTCGACTTTTTCCGTGTTGCGGGCGAAAGCCAGTTCCTTCGAGTCGGGCGAGAAGGCGTAGTCGGTCTGGCCGCCGAGTGAGAAGGGCGGGGCGTCGAAGTCGCCGGGGGTGAGATCGCGCGCCGCGCCGCCGTCGGCCGAAACCACGAAGACGTGCGAGCGCTTGCCGTCCTTCCAAGCCGTCCAGTGACGGTAGAGCAGGCGGTCGATCACCTTCGCCTTGACCTTGCTGGCTTCGACCTCGGCGTCGCGTTTCTGGTTGCAGGCATCGTCGGCGCAGCCGGGATAAATGTCGGAGGCGAAGGCGAGCCAGCGGCCGTCGGGCGACCAGACGGGATCGCCCGCGCCCGTCGAAATGCTCGTGATCTTCTTCACGTCGCCGCCCGTCGCATCCATCGTGTAAATCTGCCCGCCGCGCACGAACGCGATCCGCTTGCCGTCGGGCGACCAGCGCGGCGTACTGGCCGACGCGTCGCCGTTCGTCAGTTGCACGGGTTCGCCGCCCGTCGTCGGGATCAGGTAAATATGGGTGCGGCTGCGGTTCGCGGCCTTGTCCGGATCGCTGATTTGATAAGCGATGAAGCGGCCGTCGGGCGAGAGTTGCGGGTCGCCGACGCGCCGGACTTTCAACAGATCATCAACCGTCATCGGACGGCGCGCCGTCTGCGCCACGGCTGTGGCGGCGGGAGCGGCGCACAAGAGCGCGAGCGTAAAGACCAAGACTGAAACAGTGGAACGCTTCATATAAGTCTCCTCGAAAATTTCTGATGTGTAGGGAAGAGTCTCCGCCCGCGAAATTTATCATAGATGCCGTATCCACGACTATTTGAAGTTTGACCCGGCGGGCATCCCCGGCGCAAAATAGACAGAACCGATGCACGCTTTCAGACGTTTTTCTTCGTGGACTTCGATGAGATGTTAAGCTTCGGGCGCAAAATACCCCAAACATCGAGCGTTCGTGCATAACGCGCCGTAAGGCGAGAGAGAGAACTGGCGATGAAACTCAGAATCTTTATTGTGATCGTGGCGGTGGTGTTGGCGTGGATCGCGGGGCGCAGCATCAAAAGCGGCGGCGAAAGCATCATCCGCTCGGCGCAGCAGGAAGCGTCGCAGGGGGGCGGCGACGCGCACGGCGCAGAGAAGGCGCGGGAAGGCGGATCGTCGCGCGGAGGGAGCGAGCGGCGCATCAACGAATCTTACGAACTAGCAGACGGCGCGCAGGTTGATGTCCACGGCATCAACGGCCCTTTGACGGTCGAGGCCATTGACGGCAACACGGCCGAAATCAACGTCACGAGCACGGCGGGAAGCATGCGCGATCTCGACACGAGCCAGATCATCGTCGAGCACACGGCTTCGAGTCTCGTCGTGCGCGGCAAGGGCAACAGCGGCGGGGGCTTCTGGAAGTGGCTGCGTGGCGGCGGCGAGGTGCGTCACAACGTCGTGCTGAAACTCCCGCGCCGCGTCGAGTTGGTGGCGCGCGGCATCAACGGCAAAGTCAACGTCGGCGAGTTGGAAGGTTCGGCGCAAGTCTCCGGCGTCAACGGGGGCGTCGAGATCGGCGGGGCGCGCGGCTTTGCGGAAGTCAACGGTGTGAACGGCGGCGTCGCGCTGACTATTAAGGAACTCAACGAGAGCGGCTTGAAGGTGAACGGCGTCAACGGCAGCGTCGAACTCCGTCTCGGCAGCAACGTGAACGCCGACCTGAACATCAACGGCGTGAACGGCCAGATGACGGTCGAAGCCCCGAACGTCGAGGTGCAGGAGCAGAAACGCAACAAGCTGCGCGCGCGCATCGGCACGGGCGGCGCGGATATCAGGGTCAACGGCGTCAACGGCGGCGTGCGGCTGGTGGGCGTCTAACTTCGGAGCGGAAGGGTCTTTCCCCCTCCCTACGTTCCGCGTGAAGGCCGGAGAGTTTTTCAACTCTCCGGCCTTCTCACGTTTGAAACTTCACCCGAAAGCCGTCTCAGCTTTTCCACAAACGAAAAAGCCCCGGAGTCGCACGCCACAAGGCGAGGCCGGTAAAAGTTATTCCGATTGCGCCCGTGAGGCCGGACTGCTTCCACAACGCCTGAGCGACCCTAAACGCCCCGCCCGCCAACGTGCCGATCAGGCCGACTTCAAACATAGTGTTGACGAGAGAGTTGCCGGATTTGGTGAGACGTTCGATCAAGCTCATCGTCATCCACGCGTGAGAGCGGCGCGCGCCGCAAGCACGAGGCGCAAGGCTTCATCGGTAGTTGCTGCGAGCGCGGTGAGGTGTCCCATCTTGCGCCCGGTGCGCGCCTCGTGCTTGCCGTAGAGGTGCAGCTTGACGCGCGGGACGGCGCAGGCCGCGCGCCAGTCGGGGTCGCCGTTTTGCCAGAGGTCGCCGAGCAGGTTTGCCATCGCGGCTGGACGCAGTTGTTCGGTCGCGCCGAGCGGGAGACCGCAGACGGCGCGCACCTGTTGCTCGAACTGGCTCGTCGCGCAGGCGTCGATGGTGAAGTGGCCGGAGTTGTGCGGGCGCGGCGCGAGTTCGTTGACGAACAGTTCGCCGTCGCGCGCGAGGAAGAATTCGACGCAGAGCACGCCGACGTATTGGAGTTGTTCGAGCAGGCTCCCGGCGATCTCCGTCGCGCGCCGTGCGACCTGCGGGGAGACGCGTGCCGGGGCGATGGTGCAATCGAGGATGTGCCGCTCGTGCGAGTTTTCGACGACGCCGAAGTGCGCCGTCTCGCCGTCCGCGCCGCGCGCGCAGACGACGGACACTTCGCGCTCGAAATCGACGAACGCTTCGAGGATAGCTTCCTGCCCGCCGAGCGAGTCGAACGCCGCCGCGCTCTCGCCGGACGCCTTGATCAAGCGTTGGCCTTTGCCGTCGTAGCCGAACCCTGCGGTCTTCAACACGGCGGGGCAGCCTATCTCCGCGAGCGCGGCGTCGAGTTCGGCGCGCGTGCGAACGCGCCGGAAAGGCGTGACGGGAAAACCGGCCGCTTGGAGAAAGGTCTTCTCGCGCAGGCGGTGTTGGGTCGTGTAGAGCGTCGCGCCGTCCGGCCTGACGGGGACGATGCCGCTGATCGCTTCGACGGTCGCCGCCGGGACGTTTTCAAATTCAAAGGTGACGACTTGCACGCGGCTCGCGAAGTCGCGCACGGCGTCGAGGTCGTCGTACGGAGCGGTGACTTCAACGTCCGCGACTTGTCCGGTCGGCGTGTCGGTTTCGGGCGAGAAAGTGTGGACGAGATAGCCCATGCGGCGCGCGGCCATCGCAAACATGCGACCGAGTTGGCCGCTGCCGAGCACGCCGATGGACGCGCCGGGCAGGAGCGTTCGCATACTTGTGCGGGAAGAGTGATTCACGGTTTTAGCGAAAGGGCTACTTTAATTGACGACAGAGAACTTCAAAGCCGCTTAACCCAACTCCGCCGCGCGCACCTGCCGTTCCTGTTCTGCCCGGAACGCGCGCAGGCGTTCGCGCAAAGCGGCGTCTTCATTCGCGAGGATGGCAATGGCGAGCAGCGCGGCGTTGCGCGCGCCCGCCTCGCCGATGGCGAGCGTGCCGACGGGAATCCCCGCGGGCATCTGCACGATGGACAACAAAGAATCAAGCCCTTTGAGCGCGCGGCTCTTGACGGGCACGCCGAGCACCGGCAGCAAAGTTTGCGCGGCGACCATGCCGGGCAAGTGCGCCGCGCCGCCCGCGCCCGCGATGATCACTTTCACGCCGCGCGCCTCCGCCCCTTCGGCAAACTCCGCCATCAGACGCGGCGTGCGATGCGCCGAGACGACGCGACACTCGTGCGGGACATCGAATCCGGTCAACACTTCGTCCGCCGCGCGCATCGTCTCCCAGTCGGACTTGCTGCCCATAATGACGGCGACGAGCGGCGTGCGCGCAGAGTTTTGCGTGCCGCTGCTGTCGTTCGTCTCCTGTTGCAATTCTTCTTTCACTTGGCTCAGTAGATGTGGAAGTTGTATTCGATGGTGACGTACTGCGAGACGGGGTGGCCGTCCTTGACGGCGGGTTCAAACTTAATCTTTCGCGCCGCCTCGATGGCCTCCTGCGTCAGCCCGTGCGGGAGTTTCGTGATGGCTGTGATGCCGCCCACCCTGCCC
This sequence comes from Pyrinomonadaceae bacterium, assembly GCA_035940695.1. Lineage (GTDB taxonomy): Bacteria > Acidobacteriota > Blastocatellia > Pyrinomonadales > Pyrinomonadaceae > JAIVJZ01. Next base: position 349,510 of record DASZEQ010000021.1, read on the forward strand.
GCCGCCATCAGTATGGCGCGCACGCGCACCGTTCCGGTAACGCTGAACCTCCGTGCCCATTCCGTGTATGACGGTTCGGGCTTGGCGAGAAGTTGCGCCTTCCGCGTCGTCTCGCTGGCCTTGAAGTTTCGGCTATAGTCAGTCTCTTTAGCTTCGCCGCTGCCGACGCCCGAATTGCTTTCGCCGCCGCGTTCCGGCGCGACGGCCGCGCCTGCCGGCGTGGCAGCAGGCGCGTCGGGCACGGGCAAATTCAGGACGAATGATTTGATGAACTCTGTGACGCCCGCCGACTCACGAGCCGCGCCCGCCGCCGCGACGATGTAGATTTGCGAACCGGCGAGGTAGATGTGAGTCATGCCCTGTCGTTCGCCGAGGTTGAGTCGATAACGCCTGCCGGGATGGCCTGTGGATGGCAACGCGCTGTGGTAAGTCAGGTTGTATCTCATCAACTCTTCGGGCGATTCGCGTTTTAACTTCTTCCAGTAAGGCTCGATCATCAAGTCCCAAGCGATCTCCGCGCTGTGGTCGAGATACATCTCCACGTCGTCGTCGCCGGGCGCAGCGGGAAGGTTCGCGGCCTTGAACGACCAGACCGTGTACTCGGCGTCGTCGTGGCGCAAGCTGTAACGCTGCCCCGCCACTTTCAGCGCGCCCGACTTGCCCCGCTCCGCGACCGGAAAAGGCACGCGGGGCATCATCACGGTGAACGCCTCGTTCGGCGGCGCGACCTTGACCCACGGGGACGCGGTCGCCTCCTCCTGCGCGCGCGCGCCGCTCGCCACGACGACCGAGCAGAGCAACGCGGCAAGCGCGAGCCGCAGCTTGAAGGTGAGCGACTTCATCCGTGTGAGTTGCATAGACGTTTCTCGTCGCAGTTATTGCCCGCGCGACTTCACCCTTGCGAGTAACCGGCCTTGCCGTCGAAGTTGTAGAGGTTCTCGGTCTTGATAAAGTCGAGTCCGTTGTCGGCGATGCGTTGCAGGAGCGCGGTGATCTGCGAGTGCGAGACGACAGCGCCTTCGCGGGCGGCGAGATAGCGGCAACGCCAGTGGTCGGAGAGGAAAGTTTCGGGCAGCCCCTGCGGCCAGACGGTGATGCCGCGATTGCCGATCAGGGTCAACTTCAAATCGTCGCCGCTCAACTTGTCGCACGTCTCGCCCAACTGTTCGGCCGTGCCGCTCTCCCAGTTGACGAACACATCAACGCCGACCAACTCTTTCTTCTCGATGTTCTTGCTGCCCGCGCCCGCCGTGCTCGTCTCGCTGCCGCCGCCCGCGTTGTACTTGACGGCCTTCAAAGTCTGCGGCGTCTGTCCGAGACGCTCGACGACCGCCGCCGCAAACTCGCGCGTGCCGACCTTCTGCTTGCTCACGCCCTCTGCGTAAATGTCGTAAGTGTGGACGCCGTCTTCCACGGTGCGCAGCCAAGCGTTGTGGACGCGCTCGGCCGCTTCGGGTTGATTGATGTGGACGAGCATCATCACCGCGCCGAGGAGCAGCCCCGAAGGATTGGCGAGATTCTGCCCGGCGCGGCGCGGCGCAGAGCCGTGAATCGCCTCGAACATCGCGCCGGAAGTTCCGATGTTGGCCGACCCGGCGAGGCCGACCGAACCGGCGATCTGCGCGGCCACGTCCGAGAGGATGTCGCCGTAGAGATTCGGCATCACCACCACGTCGAAGGCTTCGGGCGTGTCCGCGAGTTTGGCCGCGCCGATGTCCACGATCCAGTGTTCGTTTTCGATGCCGTCATACTCGGCCGCGATCTCGTCGAAGACTTTATGAAAAAGACCGTCGGTCATCTTCATGATGTTGTCTTTCGTAAAGCACGTGACCTTCTTGCGGTTGTTGCGCCGCGCGTACTCGAAGGCGTAGCGCACGATCTTTTCGCAGCCGGGGCGCGAGATGAGTTTCAGGCATTGATAGACCTGAGCGGTCTGCCGGTGCTCGATTCCGGCGTAGAGGTCTTCCTCGTTTTCGCGGACGATCACCACGTCCATCTTCGCGTGCTTCGTATCGACGAACGGGTGATACGAGACGCACGGGCGCACGTTGGCGTAAAGTCCGAGCGTCTTTCTGACCGTCACGTTGAGGCTCTTGTAGCCGCCGCCCTGCGGCGTCGTGATCGGAGCTTTCAGAAAAACTTTCGTGCGGCGCAGAGACTCCCACGCGCTCGCGGGGATGCCCGCCGTATCGCCGCGCAGGTAAACCTGCTCGCCGATCTCAATCGTCTCGATCTCCAATGCCGCGCCCGCTTCACGCAGGATGTGAAGCGTCGCCTCCATGATTTCCGGGCCGATGCCGTCGCCGTGCGCCACCGTGATGGGAACATTCTGTGCCATGATTTTAGTTCGAGCACCTTTCGCTAAATTCGGATTTTAAGAAGACAACTCAGGTGGGCGATAGCTTACTACTTTTCACCCGCCGCCCGAAAGTTAAGCGTCGCACGAACCTGCGCCCGCGCTCCGCGAACGGAGGCGGCGAGCCTCCAACTCGTCGGCGCAAGACAGGCCGCTCCGGTTGTTTCTCTCCGTCCGTAAATTTAGTATGATGCCGCCGTGCCCAACCCCCATGCGAGCATAGGTCGAGAGAAGTTTCTGCGCCTTGAACGGGCACGACGAGCACGCCCCCGCCAACCCCCTCTCAACTTACGTCCACAACTTACAGTCCACGCCGAACACTGACAGGTAAAGCCAGATGTTGAATGTGTCTCGATCCAGTTGGGAAGGTTATCTCATCGCAGTCTTAACGGTCGTCGCGTCCGTGCTCGGCACGTTCGCGCTGATGCCGTTCAACCATCCGGTGCGGCTCGCCTTCTTTTACGCGGCGGTCGTCATCAGCACGATCTACGGCGGTTTGCGCTCGGGCCTGCTCGCCATCGCTTTGGCGGTCGTCTTTAGCAGCTACTTCTTTTTCGCCCCGTCCAATTCGTTCCGCCTTGAAGCCACCTCGATCATCCAGTTAACAGTCTTCGTCGCGGTCACGCTGTTGATCGTCTTCATGATCGACCGGGGCAAGCGCGCCGAAGGCAGGCTGACGGTCTCGGAACGACGCTTCCGCCAGTTGGCCGATAACATCGATCAGGTCTTCTGGGTTTACGATTTGAGCGAGGCGCGTGTCGTCTACGCCAACCCGGCCTACGAAACGACGTGGGGCGAGACGCGGGAGAACCTCTACAAAGACGAGCACGCTTTCTTCGCCATCCTCCACCCGGACGACCGCGAGCGCATGATCGACGTGCTGCGGCGGCAGCGGGCGGGCGCGCGCACCGAAGCGGAATACCGCATCCGGCGTGCCGACGGCACGGTGCGCTGGATACGCGACCGCGGCTTTCCCGTCCGCGACGAGCGGGGCAAAGTCTTTCGCATCGTCGGCATCGCCGAAGACGTGACGGAGAGAAAGGCCGCGGAGAAGGCTCTGCGCGAACAGACCGAAGCGGTCGAGACGGTCAACCGCGTCGGGCAGATGCTCGCGGGCGAGTTGGACTTACACAAACTCTTGCAGGCCGTGACCGACGCGGCGACGGAGTTGACCGGCGCGCACTTCGGTTCGTTCTTCTACAACGTGCTCGACGACAAGGGCGCGTCCTACATGCTCTACACGCTGTCAGGCGTGCCCCGCGAAGCCTTCGCACACTTCCCGATGCCGCGCGCCACAGACCTCTTCGGCCCGACCTTTCGCGGCGAAGGCACGATCCGCATTGACGACGTGCGAAGCGACCCGCGCTACGGCAAAAATTCACCTTACTACGGGATGCCGGAAGGCCACCTGCCCGTAACGAGTTATCTGGCCGTGCCGGTCATCTCTCGTTCGGGGGAAGTGGTGGGCGGGTTGTTCTTCGGTCACCCGGAGGCGGGCGTCTTTACGGAGCGCGCCGCGCACATCATCGAGGGGCTGGCCGCGCAGGCGGCGGTTGCCGTCGATAACGCGAGCCTCTACGACGCCGCGCAGCGTGCGCGCGCCGAGGCCGAGCAAGTCGCCACGGAAAAGCAGCGTTTGTATGTCGAGGCGCAGGAGTCGAATCGTCTCAAGGACGAGTTTCTCGCCACCGTCTCGCACGAACTGCGGACGCCGCTCACAGCCATCCTCGGCTGGGCGCACCTGCTACGCACAGGACAGGCCGACGACGGGAAGATGGCAAAAGCTCTGGAGACCATCGAGCGGAACGCGCGGGCGCAGGCGCAACTCATCGACGACCTGCTTGATGTCTCGCGCATCATCACCGGCAAAATCCGCATCGACGTGCGCCCCGTTGATCCTAACTCATTCATCGAGGCGGCGGTCGAGGCAGTCAGACCTGCGGCCGAGGCCAAGGGCGTGCGCTTGCAGAGGATCATGGACACGGGCATTGTGACGGTCTCCGGCGACCCCGTGAGACTCCAACAGGTGGTCTGGAATCTACTGTCGAACGCCATCAAGTTCACCCCGAAGGGCGGACGTGTGCAGGTCAGGCTGGAGCGGGTCAACTCGCACATCGAGATCGCCGTGAGCGACACAGGCCCCGGGATCGAGCCGGAGTTCTTGCCCTACGTCTTCGACCGCTTCCGCCAAGCCGACGGGCGTACCACTCGCCAGCACGGAGGGCTGGGGCTGGGGCTTGCCATCGTGCGTCACCTCGTCGAACTGCACGGCGGGACGGTGCGCGCCGAAAGCCCCGGCGAGGGACAGGGGGCGATCTTCACGGTGCTGCTGCCGGTCGCGCCGGTCTACCAGACCGCCAGCGTGGTCGAGCGCGTGCACCCGGCTGCGAGAGACACGCTGCCCCTGTACGATTGCCCGGACAGTCTCGAAGGGATGATAGTCCTCGCGGTGGATGATGAACCGGACACGCGAGAGTTGTTAAAGGTGGGTCTTGGACAGTGCGGCGCGGTAGTGACGGTAGTGGGGTCTGCCGCCGAGGCGTTGGAGGCGATTGCCGCCCACGTACCAGACCTGTTGATCAGCGACATCGGGATGCCGGGCGAAGACGGGTACGAACTGATCCGGCGCGTGCGACAGCTTCCGCCGGAAAACGGGGGCAAGTTGCCCGCCATCGCGCTGACCGCATACGCGCGGGTCGAAGACAGGATGCAGGCATTGAGAGCCGGTTACCAGATGCACGTGCCGAAGCCGGTGGAACTGGCCGAGTTGGCAGCCGTCGCTGCGAGCCTCGTCAAACGCGGCGACTAACGACACTCTCCGCGTCTGACCTTCAGGCTATTCACTTACAGGCGCATCATCCAGCGATTGGCGTATCAGCTTCTCGCCGGGGCGCGTCCCGTCGATGAAGGCGAAGACGTGAAAGTGATCGCGGTTCTCGCGCAAAACCTCTATCAAGGCTTCATCTTTTAAACGCGCAAGCTCCGTCATCACATACTGCTGTTCTTCGGCCGTCATATACTTGTTGTAGATGTCGAAGGCCAGCCCCGTCGAGTGCGGCGGGATCGCAATGCGTGTGGCGTTAGGGTTCACCTTGCTCAACTCATTCTGGTACTCGTGCGGGCGCACGAGCGAACTGACGGGCAGCGGCCTGTCGAACTTCTGCCGGTAAGAGACGGCCACTTCTTCCATGACGCGGATCGCTTCGGGGCGCAGGTAGCGCAGCATACGCTCCTTCATCTGTTGACGCGAATCCGCATCCTCAAGGTCGTAGGTCAGCCCCGCGAAATCTTTTGCCAACGCCTCGATCTTCGCATACTCGTCGAAGAGTCGCCGTCGTTCTCCGGGGTCGCTGTAGTGTGCGTCGAGCAACTCTTTTTTCGCGGTCTCTTTCTTGAGCGTCTTTTCCTGAACGGCAATGTTAGCTTGCAGCGACTTGTGCTTCGCACGCTCTCTTTTAGGGAGCGCAGCCAGTTCCTCTCTGAGCGTTGCGATCTCCGTTTTCAGACTCCCGGCCGACGAAGCTATCCGTTCATACTCTCTGTCCAGCGCAGCCTGATCTAAGAGAGCGACACTTTTCTTTCCGCTCGACCTGTTGAAAACGGTGAAAGGCTCGCCCGTCGCGCGCCCGCCGACTCCGTAGAGAATGTAACTGTCGCTCACGGGCTTTAGCTCCGCCAGTTCGCCCTTTTGAATCAGACCGGCAAGGTCTGCGTAGTCGCGCGGGGTCTCCAAATGGTGCTTGCGCCACTCGGCCACTTGAACGGCCAGAAAACGCTTTTTGTCGCTGTAGTGCCGGAGTTGCGTTGGGACTTCGATCTTGGCCTGCTTGCCGACCGGTTCGCCGCGATCCTCTACCACCTTTTGCGCCGCTCTCTCCCACGCGGGAATCTCGGCCGCCTCGACCGTATGCAGCGAAGACATCAACGCGTTCTGCACGCGCTGACCCGACGGACGCCGCGCACCCTGTAAAAACAGACCTCCAAAACCCAACAGGGCTAACAGGACTGCGGCTAAAGTTGCATGTCTAGCTTCTTTTGTCTTCACCTTTAATTGGAGTCCCTGTAAAAATAGAAGTAACTGTCAGGATGGCTAAAAGCCCGACTGCGCGGCGTGTCGGCCGGGCTTCGGAGACTTCGATGTCGAAACTATGAAAAGGGTGGGCTGGCAAATGAAATCCCGCTTCCCGTCAGGAGAATTTCCCTGAGCAATTTCTGAAACGGATTTCGTGGGATTAGAATCCACTTGTTCCAGCGAGGCGCGCCCGTCGCTCTACATTTACGCAACTCAAACTCCCGTTTTTGCCGGTGTCGGTCGGCTTCGGTCGTTAGATGAACTCAAGGCAAAGGCGCGGGATGTCCGTCACAAAATTGGGAGGCGAAGTTATGTCCGGTGTTGAAGATGATAACGCCGTCGGTCTTACCCGAAGAATTTTTCTTACCAAGACGGCGGCGGCAATCGCCGGGTTGACGCTTGGGGCAAAGGCTGCGGGCGGGCAGTCCTCCGCGAAAACTTTCGGGTTTATTAACGGTCAGTGGTTCAACGGGCTGAATTTCCAAAACAGACAGTTCTACTCGGTCAACGGAATTTTGACTGCAAAAAAGCCCGCGCGAATTGATTCCGTCTTCGACCTGACCGGCAAGTATGTGATTCCGCCTTTCGGTGAGGCGCACAACCACAACGTAGAACAATCGGGACGCATCGGCGAAGTTATTCGCAAGTATCTTCAAGAGGGCATCTTCTACGTCAAAAATCCGAATAATCTTCCCACTGCGAAAAGGTCTCTGCTGGGCAAGATAAACATTCCGAGCAGCATTGATGTGATATTCGCAAACGGCGGGTTGACCGTTTCGGGAGGGCATCCGCTCGGCGTCGTCAAGCGCAACTTGGAGCGCGGGGCGAAGCCCGAAGATTGGGCTGAGGGCAGCTTCTATTTCATCATCGATAATCTCGCAGACCTCGAACGCAAGTGGGGAAAAGTCTTGGCGGGGAAACCGGATTTTATTAAAACTTACCTACAGTATTCCGAGGAATATGAGAGACGCAGAGAGGACGATGCTTATCTAGACTGGCGCGGGCTGAATCCCGCCCTGTTGCCCGAAATCGTCCGCCGTGCGCATCGCGCGCGCCTGCGCGTCGCCACTCACGTCGAGACGGCAACCGACTTTCACAACGCCTTGGTCGCCGGAGTTGACGAGATAAATCACACGCCCGGATTCAGACCGGAAAACGGAGACTGGAAGAAGTTTGACGCCGCACGCTTTAGGATCGACGCGGCGGACGCGCGCCTTGCCGCACGCAATCGCGTGACGGTTGTAACGACGCTCGTTTCCGCCATCGAGCAAGCGTTACAGAAAAAGGAAGGTGAGCCTTTCGACGAGATACGCAACTTGCTCCTGCACAATCTTCGACTCTTGAAGAAGCACGGCGTCCGCGTCGCGATTGGAAGCGACAGCTACCGGCAAACGTCTCTGGCCGAAGCTCTAAATCTGCACCGGCTGGAAGTGTTTGATAATCTCACGTTGTTGAAAATGTGGTGCGAGACGACGGCGTCGGCGATATTCCCGGAGCGAAAAATCGGTTATTTGAAAAACGGGTATGAGGCGAGTTTTTTAGTCTTGAACGGTGACCCGCTTCGAGACTTCGCCAACGTCCAGAAGATCGACAAACGATTTAAGCAAGGCGAGTTTTTGTCGTTGTAAGCGCACGGCGCGGCGGCACGCATCGACGCTCGCCTCTCCCTTCGATGTACGTCACGCGGCCGGGGTGTTGTTGCTTAAAGTCTCGAGCATCAGTTCGGCGACGAGTCGATTGAAGTTGACCGGGTCGGGCAATTCCGACCCCTCGGCCAGCAGCGCGTAGCCGAGCAGCAACTCGGCGTACTTGCCGATGGCGGCATCGTCCTTCTGTTGTTGAAAGCGTTCGCGGATGCGATTGAAAATTTCGTGTTGCGGGTTAAGCTCCATGATGCGACGCTGCTTGGGTCGCCCGCCCTGCCCCATTTGCAGGAGGCGTTCCAACTGCGGGCTGTAGTCCATCTCCGCCCCGACGAGACAGACCGGCGAGGTCGTGAGCCGGTTGGTCAGGCGCACCTCTTTGACGTATTGATCCAGATGTTCCTGTATGTGCCGGAGCAACTCGGACGCTTCTTCCGTCTTTTGTTTCAACTCCTTCTCGACCTGCGCGCTCTCCTCCTCGCTCCCGACTTTGACCGTCCCTTTCACGACCGACTTGAGCTTTTTACCTTCAAACTCCGTCAGGTATTGAACCACCAATTCGTCGACCGAATCGACCAGATAGAGCACTTCGTAGCCCTTGGCTTTGAAAGCCTCCAAGTGCGGCGAATTTTCGACGACGCGGCGCGATTCGCCCGTGAGATAAAATATCTCCTGCTGGTCTTCCTTCATGCGCCCCACGTAGTCTTTGAGCGTGGTCAGATTTTCCTCATCATGTGAGGATTGAAAACGCAGCAGCGAGATGAGACGATCCTTGTTGTCGTAATCCGAACTGACGCCTTCCTTGAGCGCGCGGCCAAACTGCTCCCAGAAGATGCGGAACTTGTCCGGCTCATCTTCCGACATCGCTTGCAAACTATCGAGCGACTTCTTCGTCAACCATTTGCGGATCACCCCGACCTGCCGGTCTTGTTGCAACATCTGGCGCGAGATGTTGAGCGGCAGGTCGGCGGAATCAACCAGCCCCCGGATAAATCTGAGGTATCGCGGAAGCAGTTCCGCACACTGCTCCATAATCAACACGCCCTTGGCGTAGAGACGCAGCCCCCATTCGGCCGCGTGGTAGTAGAAATCATAGGAGGCTTGGGACGGGATGAACAACAGAGCCTGATATTCGAGCGTGCCTTCGGCCTTCAAAGTGATGCGCTTCAAGGGTTCGTTCTGGTCGTGCGTGATGTGCCTGTAGAACTCGTTGAAGTCGCTCTCCGGCACGTCGGCAGCGGGGCGCATCCAGATCGGTTTCATCGAGTTGAGGACTTTATCTTCGACCACGCTAGCCTTCGGCGCGTCCGCTTTCAAATTCCCGCTCTCGTCTGTGGCCTCTTCCTCGCGCACGTCCTGCAAGATGATGGGATAACTCACGAAGTCGGAATATCGTTTGACGATGCGCGACAAAATCCACTTGTCTGTGTAGTCCTCGATGCCGTTCTCAGGGTCGGCCGTCTTGAGTTGCAAGGTGATGGAAGTGCCGCGCTTGGCACGCGTCGCGTCGCTCAAGCTGTATTGCCCGTCGCCCGTGGATTCCCAACGGGTAGCCGTCTCTTCGCCCGCCCGTCGCGTCACGAGTGTGACTTTATCGGCCACCATGAAGGCGGAATAAAACCCGACGCCGAATTGGCCGATCAATTCTGCGACCTGCTCGCCTGAGACGCCTTGCCGGAGCTTTTCGCGCAACTCGCGCGTGCCGGATTTGGCAATCGTCCCGATGTTGGCGATGACTTCGTCGCGACTCATGCCGATGCCGTTGTCGTGGATCGTGAGAGTGCGTGCCTGTGTGTCCGCTTCGAGCCTGATTTCGAGTGTGTCGTCATCGAGCAACTCCACGTGCGTCAGAGCCTCGAAACGCAAACGGTCGAGCGCGTCCGAGGCGTTCGAGATCAACTCGCGCAGGAAAATATCCTTCGCCGTGTAGAGCGAGTGGATCATCAGGTCGAGCAGGTGCTTGGTCTCTGCCTGAAAGGTAAATGTCTCAACTTGGGCGGCCATAAGAATTCTTCCTTAAAGTAAACTTTTATTTCGCGCTGGTTGGTGTTCCGAAACTGCGCTTCCGATCTTCACTCCGTCTCTCTCATCGCCTGTGCGATCATCTGTAGCATCACGGGTGCGGATTCGTGGAGAAAGAAGTGATCGCCGGGAAACATACGCAGGGTGAAGGATGAGCTTGTATATTCGCGCCAGCCTTCCACTTGTTCGCGCGTCACATCTTGATCCAGCAAACCCGCAAAGGCCGTGATGGGACATGCGAGCGGCGGCTCTGGCAGAGGCTGGTGCGTTTCACAAATTTCAAAATCCGCGCGAAGTATCGGACTCAGCATGTTCATCAACTCTGGATGTTCCAACACCTCTTGAGGAGTTCCTTTCAAACGCCGCAACTCTTCGATAAACTCTCGCTCCGGCAGGTTGTAAGTGAGAGATTCCTTCTTGATTTTGTGCGGCGCGGCGCGGCCTGAGAGAAACAGGTGCGCGGGTGTCGGCTTGCTCTCTCGACGCAGCAGACGCGCCAACTCGAAACTGATTATCGCCCCCATACTGTGGCCGAAAAAAGCAAACGACCCCTCGAAATAAGGCGAGAGCGCATCGGCCGCCGCCGCCACGAGCGGTTCGATTCGCTTGAAGGGCGTCTCCGACAATCTGTTTCCATGACCGGGAAGCTGTACCGGATAGACCTCTATGTCCGGCGGGAGTTTGTCAGCCCACCCGCGATAGATCGAAGCTGCTCCGCCCGCATAGGGAAAACAGAACAACCTCCGGCTCGGCTGCCGACTTTGCTTCGGAATAGAAGAAACCCAGTTGGATGTCGTTAACATGGTCGGTGATCAACTGCCAGAGCATGAGCTATGAAATTAGACATTCGCGGTTTGTTCGGAGTGCGGCGCAGACTCGTTCCGCGTGAAGGGAAGCGAAGCCTGCCGTTTGCTGTTAGCGAGGCAAGATAATACATCATCGGATGCCCAAGTCAACCACCCGCCATTTAAGCGCGCGACGCGCCAAATGCGTGACGAATTGCTATAATCGACCCGACGCGCCGCACTCACCTGTCACAGCTTTCGCGCGGCCACACACTCGATCACAAACGCGCGAAGTGACGCAGCCACAGGGCCGCAAACCGAACGGAGAAGTAGCCATGTTCCCTTGCCGCAAAGTGAAATTATACGCCCGATTTCTATTCACCTTGTCTACTCTATTTCTGCTGACGCAGACCGCCGCGGCCGCGCCTGATTCGGACGGGGTTGCGCCGCAGGCGATTGGCAAGTGGAGTTCCAGCGGCCCCGAACTCGGAGCGGAAGCTATGGCGGTCGCGGTCGATCCGTCGAGACCTCACGTTGTCTACGCGGGCACGCTGCGGGGGGTATACAAGAGCACCGACTCCGGCTTGAGTTGGAGTCCCGCGCGCGCAGGCATGGGCGAGTTGGAAGTCGCCGCTTTAGCCATCGACCCGACCAACACGAACGTCGTTTATGCGGGCACGATTAACAATATCGGCTCGCCTACCTCCGGCGTCTTCAAGAGCACGGATGCCGGAGGCAGTTGGAATGTGGTCAACACGGGAATGTTCGGCACGTCCATCAACGCGCTCGCCGTCGATCCTGTGAATTCCAACAACGTGTACGCGGGAACGTCCTTCGGTGCGGGCATTTACAAAAGCAGCAACGGGGGAGCGAGTTGGAGTCTCGCGAGCAACGGCGTGGCAGGCCCTAACAGCATTTACGCTTTAGTCATCAATCCGACCAATCCACGGATCGTCTACGCGGGAGTCGGGATACAGTTCGGGCGCGGAGTTTACAAGAGCATCGACGGCGGCGCGAATTGGGTCTTGTCCAGTCGCGGGCTGCCCCCCAACGACGTAATCTCTTTAGCCATCGACCCGGAAGAGCCGAGCACGCTCTACGCCGGGACACAGAATGGCGGGCTTTACAAAAGCACCGACGCCGCTGCGAATTGGCAGGCGGCAAACACCGGTTTGCCCGCTTCATCCGTCGTCACATCGCTGGCGGTTGTTCCCGCCGAGCCGAGCGTCGTCTACGCTGCCCTTAATTTTAGAGGCGTCTTCAGAAGCACGGATCGCGGGGGCAACTGGAACAACTTCAGCGACGGGCTGCCCGACACTTTTTTAGGCACTCTGGCGACCGATCAATCAGGCAGGTCGATCTACGTGGGGACGGGTAAAGGCATATTCGATTATGAGTTCTGCAACTACGCCGTCTACCCCGTGTTGCGCCCCTTCGGCGCGGCCTCCGGCGCAGGTAAAGTCACCGTGGTGACGGCCGGGCCTTGCGGCTGGACTGCCGCGAGTAACGTGCCGTGGCTCACGGTCACTGCGGGCGGCAGCGGTAACGGCGTCGGCCGGATCGAGTATGCGGTTGCGGCGAATGAGACGACGGCAACCCGCGCCGGAACGATCTCGATTGGCGGCCAGACCTTCACCATCACGCAGACAGCCGCCGCCACCACTCCGACCGTGCAGTTCAGCGCGCCGACCTATGCGGTCGCAGAGAATGCTTTGCCCGGCGTCCCGGCGATCACCGTCACGCGCAACGGCGACACGGCGGGCGCGGTGACGGTTGAGTATGCGACCGTGGACGACCCGGCCTCAATTCCATGCAGCCCGCAACAGACCGCGCAACGCGGCATCGCTTACGCCCGCTGCGACTATGCGACCACGATTGACAAACTCACCTTCGCGCCCGGCGAGACGACCAAGACATTCAACGTGCCGTTGTTCAACGACACGCACGTCGAGGGCAACGAGACCTTTCAGGTGCGGCTGTTGAGCGCGCAAGGGGCGACGCTCAGCCCGTTGAACAGCGCGACCGTGTCCATCACCGACGACGACACGGCGACGGCCGCACCGAACCCGATCTTCACCGTCCCCTTCTTCGTCCGCCAACAATATCTGGACTTCCTCTCGCGCGAGCCGGAAGCGGACGAGCCGTGGAGCAAAGTGCTCCACGACTGCCCCAACATTAACAACTCCAATCCGAACTCGCTCTCGGCCGGTTGTGACCGCGTCGCCGTCAGCGCGGCCTTCTTCGGCTCGCCGGAGTTTCGCCTCAAGGGTCTCTACGTCTTTCTCTTACACCGGCTGTCGTTCAACCGCCTGCCTGAGTATGAAGAATTCGCCGCCGGTATGCGGCAAGTGACCGGCGGCACGGGCGAGGAGTTGATAGCTAAGCGTTTCGACCTCGCGGACGAGTGGGTGACGCACGCGGCATTTAGAAGTCTCTACGACGGACTCTCGAACGCGGCGTTCATAGACACGCTTCTCGGCAACGTGCACGCGGCCCTCTCGACGCCCGACCCGCTCAGCGGCGTGACGCGCAACTCGCTCGTCGCCGACTTGGACGCCGGACGAAAGACGAGGGCTGATGTTCTCCGTCTGATCGCCGACAGTCAGGAGGTAGTTGGGCTGGAGTACAACAACGCCTTCGTCGCCGTGCAGTACTACGGCTACCTGCGCCGGAAGCCTGAGACTTCCGGCTACAACGCTTGGCTCGACGCCATCGGCCGACGCGGCGAAAGTTTCCGCACGATGGTCAACGGCTTCGTCAACTCAACCGAGTACAAGCTCCGTTTCGGCAATCCGTAAACGAGGCGACCAACAGTAGAAAAGGATGTGGATGAAAGCAGCCCGACCCCGGCAGAGAATACAAGTATGATCACTGCTCGTCATCATTACGGCTGCCGTCGTCTTCGCCGTCGTTCTCACCTGCGCGATCATGCTGGCCTTGAGATCGAGTGCGGCTTACCGCTCGGGTGTGGAGAGGGCGAGCCGCTCCCGCGAAGTGGTCGCGCTGATCGGCAAGCCGGTCAGGGCAGACTTCTTCGTGAGGGGAGGGATCAGGGGAGGCGGGAGGCTGGCTTCATTGTACGCACGCCTGTCAGGGCCGGACGGCGGGGGCAGGTTGGAGATACGCGCCGTGAGGGTAGGGGAAGAACTGCGGTTCAACGTGCTGAAGTTTCATAGCAAAGGGAAGGTGGTAGACCTCTTAGGCACAACCACAAACGCCTGACACCGCTGACGTCGCCGCCGGTTTTTGTAAGATTAACGGGCGAGTTTTTTTAACGCTCGTCGTCCTCGGTCAGCGCCAAGAATGATCGTCCGGTCGCACGCCCGAAAGACCTCTATGCCTTCCGCTAAGCCTCCCGCCATGCTTCCTGCTATGCCGCCCGCGTGAATGCTATGATTCCGACCCCGCGACATAAGATGTTCTTAAGTGGGAATGCGTCAACAGTTTTTATAGTGGGAGGGATTGGATGGAAGACCTGTTGCGAGAGGTCGCGGAACGCGCGGTTCGTTACCACGCTAAGCTGAACGCGCGCGGCGTAGCTCCGTCGTCCGAGGCGATTGACGAGTTGATGCGGTTCAGGGAGCAGTTTCCGCAGAAGCCCTCAGACCCTCAAATTGTTCTCGCGCTGCTCGACGAGATCGGTTCACCGGCCACGATGGCTTCTGCGGGCGGACGATTCTTCGGGTTCGTGACGGGCGGCTCTCTGCCCGCCGCGCTCGCCGCCAACTGGCTCGCCGGGGCGTGGGATCAAAACGCTTTCAGCTTCGCCAGTTCGCCCGTGGCCGTCGTCTTAGAGGAAGTCGCCCTCGGATGGCTTCTCGACGCCTTATCGCTACCGCCGGAGTGCGGCGGCGCATTCGTGACCGGCGCGACGATGGCAAATTTCACCGCGCTGGCCGCCGCACGTAACGCCGTGCTAGGCCGGTTCGGATGGGATGTCGAGGCCGAAGGGCTGTTCGGCGCGCCGGAGGTTAAAGTCTACGTCGGCGCGGAAGCCCATCCCACACTACTCAAGGCGCTCGGCATGTTGGGTCTCGGGCGGAAACGTCTGACCACGATCCCCGTCGATGCACAGGGAAGGATGCGCGCGGACGCGCTCCCCGTCCTATCCAAATCCGAACCGAACATCATCTGCATACAGGCCGGGAACGTGAACACGGGAGCATTCGATCCGGCCTCGGAAGTGTGCGCGGTCGCGCGCGAGGCGGGAGCATGGGTTCACGTCGATGGAGCATTCGGCTTGTGGGCTGCCGCTTCTCCAAGTCGGGCGCATCTGGCGGCGGGCTTCGCGGAAGCGGATTCGTGGGCGACGGACGCGCACAAGTGGTTGAACGTGCCATACGACAGCGGGCTGGCCTTCGTCCGCCGCGCCGAAAGTCTGAGGGCGGCGATGTCGATCAGCGCGGCGTACCTGCCCGAAGGCGAAGTGCGCGAGCCGATGCAGTACACCCCGGAGGCTTCGAGGCGCGCACGCGGCGTCGAGGTGTGGGCGGCACTGCGCTCGCTCGGGCGGGAGGGGCTGGCCGATCTGATCGAGCGCAACTGCGAATATGCGGCGCGCTTCGCCGCGGGCTTCGAGGCCGCAGGCTATGAAGTCCTCAACGAAGTTGCTCTCAATCAGGTGCTCGTCTCGTTCGGCGAGGGGGAAGCGACGCGGAGGGTCGTCGCCGGGGTGCAGGCCGACGGCAACTGCTGGTGCGGCGGAACAGTCTGGCAAGGACGCGTCGCGATGCGCGTGAGCGTCTCGTCTTGGGCTACCACCGAGCGGGATGTCGAACAGAGCTTGGAGGCGATCCTGCGCGTCGCATCGCGTGAGGCCGGAAAAGAGTAGTATCCCGTCTCACAAATTATTCCGTCTCACAAATTTTTTTGCATAGCCGTTCAGCGTACCGTTGTGCCGTTTGCGCTGCCGTTCGCTTTCGGTGTCCCGAACCTGAGTTGATACTCGGTTGAGTTCATGAAACCGTTGATCATGATCCTGATATTGTTCGGGTCTTGGTTAATGACTTTGAGCCACGCCTGATAGCCTTCCTCTTCGGGAGACCGCCGCAGATAGCCGTAATACTGCATCGCCACGAACGCGCGGTTGTACTCGGCCGACGCCACCTCGTCCGACTCCACCACAGCCCTCAGCACCTGCGCGCGCGAGAGCGACCCTGCGCCCGTCGCACCCAGACGGCCGACCAACTCCGCGCGCGTCCAAGTTACTTTCACGCCGCCCTCAGGATTCGTAGGGTCGGGGGTCGTGATCTGTTGCAACTCGTGGCGGTTGAGCAAGGCATTGACGAAGGCGGCATCGGTGAGCGCGCCGTAGAGGTCTTTAAACTCCGCGCTCTGCGTGAAACTGACGGTGAAGGCCGCGCGCTTCCGGTAAGTTTCCTCGGCCGTCGCTCCGGTCAAACTCCGCATGTCCGGGATGATCTCCTCGTAGGCGGGTCTGCGGCCGAAGGCCACACGGTAGAAGTTGAAAGCGTAGAAACCTTTCAGGCGAAACTCCGGCGAGCCGAAGAAAGACTGCGACACCAGCATGCGGTCGCAGGCGGGATTGTTGTTCACGTCGGAGCAGCCGTCCAGAATCGCGCTCCACGGCTCTCCGGCCTCCGGCTCTCTGGAGAGGAAATCCAGATATTGCATTCTGATGAAGAAGGGCGTCGTGAAGATCGGATTTTGTCCCGCCGTCGTGTCGTTGTCCTGAATGACGAGCGTGGCCGCGCTTTGCGCGTCGAGCGTCGCGCCCGTTGCGTTCGCCAAGCGCAGGCG
This sequence comes from Pyrinomonadaceae bacterium, assembly GCA_035940695.1. Taxonomy (GTDB): domain Bacteria; phylum Acidobacteriota; class Blastocatellia; order Pyrinomonadales; family Pyrinomonadaceae; genus JAIVJZ01. The sequence goes on from DASZEQ010000021.1 coordinate 366,148, forward strand.
CAGCGTCTCCGCGCCCTCGACGTGTGCATCGTCTATGAGTTGGATGACGATCTCTTTGGTGGCCTCGCCGGGAGCAAACGTAATGAGATTCGTCGAGCTATAGTAATCGCAACGCGCGTTGGCCGTGCCGTCTGTGGCGGTGCAGGGAACGCCCTCCGCGCTGTCCTGAAACACGTACTCGACGGACGCCGCTTCCGACGTGTCGCCCGTCCGCGTGACGACCAAAGTGGCGCGGGCTGAACCCTCGGAAACTTCATAGCTAGCCTGACGGAATTGCACGGTCTTGGGCACGGCCTCGGCCGTGAAGTCCGCGCGCGGCTCGTCGCTGCTCAACGACGCAAACGCCTTGAGCGGCGGCGTGAATGTGTAGTTCTGCTTCGACGCCGTCACAGTGTAGTTGCCGCCCGCCGACAGGCCGGGGAAGGAATAGTTGCCGCCCGCGTCCGTCGCCGTCGTTGCGGATTGATCGCCGCGAAGTTCCAGCGTCACGCCCGCCAAGGCCGTGCCGCCGCTATCGGCCACGCGCCCGCCGATGAAATAGCGGTTCAGCGCGCCGCTAAAGTCCGCGCCCGTGCGGTCGCCGCCGAGGTTTACGAGCGCGAGGTTCGCGGGCGAGAAAGTGTGATGAGCGAGGGACGGCGTGATGGTGTAATTGCCTCCGGCGGCGACGCCCGCGAACGAGTAGTTGCCCGCCGCATCAGTGGTCGTCGTGGCCGACTGCGAACCCGTAAGCACGACAGTCACGCCTGCGAGGGCAGTGCGGGCGGCGTCGCTGATGCGCCCGCCGAGCATGTAGGCGTTTAGGGTCGCCGCGAAGTTGCCTGTCTGGTTCGCGCTCAGGTTGTTGAAGGGAAGACTCACCGGATTGAAGGCGTAGTGCGAGCGCGAAGGCGTGACAACGTAATTGCCTCCGGCCGGTAAATCCGCGAAAGTGTAATTGCCGTTCGCGTCGGTCGTGGTCGTGCTCGAACGCGTGCCGCTCAGGGTGACGGTCGCGCCTGCGAGGCCGTCCGTTCCCACGACGATCCGGCCGCTGACTTTATACAGGTTAAGCGAGCCGCCGAAGTCTGCTTTCTGGTCGGCCGAGAGGTTATCGAACGTGCGGCTCGACGGCGTGAACGTGTAGTTCGCGAGCGACGGCGTGACCGTGTACGTGTTGCCCGCCGGTAGGTTCGAGAATGTGTAATTGCCGTTCGCGTCGCTCAAGACTGACGAAGTGCGCGCGCCCGTAAGGCTCAGCGTTGCGTTGGCGAGGGGATTGCCGCCGCCATCCGTGACGCGGCCGCCGATAGCTTGAGAATTCAATGTCGCAGTGAAGTTTGCAGACTGATTGGCGGACAGGTTGGAGAAGTTCGCGCCCGCCGGTGCGAAAGTGTAGTTTTGCTTTGCGGGCGTGACGGTGTAGTTCGCACCCGCCGGGAGATTCGCAAACGAGTAGTTGCCCGACGCATCGGTCGTCGTCGTGGTGGACGGCTGCGAACCCGTGAGCGTGACGGTCACGCCGGAGAGATTGGCGTTTCCGGCCGCGTCGATGTGCCCGCTGATCGAGAAGGTGTTCAGCGTCGCCGTGAAGTTCGTCGTGCGGTCGCCCGATAAGTTACTGAGGCTCTGACTGGGCGGCGCGAAAGTATAATGCGCGCGCGACGGCGTGAGCGTGTAATTGCCGCCGCCGCTCAGCCCCGCGATGAAGTAGTTGCCGTTGGTGTCGGTCGTGGCAACCTTGCTTTGCGCTCCACTCAACGCGACCGTCACACCTGAGAGGGCGTTGTTCGCGCCGTCCGTGATGCGCCCGCTGAGGTTATACGTGTTCAGTGTGGCGTTGAAATTCCCCGTCTGATTTGTGTTCAGGCCGTCGAAGACAAGGCTGGCCGGGTTGAAAGTGAAGTTCGCACGCGTGGGCGTGACGATATAGTTGTCGCCTGCGGGCAAATTGGCAAACGAGTAGTTACCCGCCGCATCCGTCATCGTCGTCGCGCTCGTCGCACCCTGCACACCCGTGAGCGTCACCGTCACGCCGCTCATCCCTGCGCCGCTCGCTTCCGTCACCCGCCCTCCGATGCTGTGCCGGTTCTGCCGCGCCACGAAGCTCCCCTCCCGCCGCCCCGTCAACGAACTGATCGTCTGCGCCTCCGGCTCCAGCGTGTGATACTTCAGCACCGGCGTCACCCGGTACGCTCCCAGCGCTGCCACCTCTCCGAACGTGTAGTACCCTTCCGCGTTCGTCACCACCGTCGCGCTCCGGCCGCCCGTGAGCGTCACCGTCACGCCGCCCAACCCGTAGTTGTTGACGTTCACCACCCGTCCCCACACTTCGTACTTCTCCAACTGCGCCGTGAAGTTCTCCACCCGGTCTGCGGTGAGCGACTCCACCGTGCGCACGGCG
>DASZEQ010000022.1:0-31358 GCA_035940695.1 Pyrinomonadaceae bacterium
GCCCCGGCGCGGGCTTTCGTGGTTGAACAACATGCCGCTCGTGCAGAACATGCCGTACGCTTCACGATAATTGCGCGTCAACTCGAAGCCCGCTACCTTCGAGATGCCGTAGGGACTTCTGGGGTGAAAGCGCGTCGTCTCACGCTGGGGCACTTCGGCCACCTTGCCGAACATCTCCGACGACCCCGCAAAGTAGAAGCGACACGCGGGGCGCAACTCACGGAGTGCGGCCAGCAGGTAATGCGTGCCGTTGATGTTGGTGTTCATCGTGGAGAAGCCGTCGAGAAAGCTCTCGGCCACGAAGGACTGCGCCGCCAAGTGATAACACTCGTCGAACTCGATGCGGCTGACGACGTGAAAGAGCGAGGGATAACTCTCGAGCGAAGCGGGGTGGAGAGTGACCCGGTCGAGCAGGTGCGAGATGCGCGCAAAGCGGCGGGAGGGGTCTTCGAGGGCGACGCGGCGCACCAACCCGTGCACCTCATAGCCGAGAGACAACAAATGCTCCGCCAGATAACTCCCATCCTGCCCGGTGATGCCGGTGATTAACGCCTTCTTCGTCAATGGTTCTTCTCCAAATAAAAGTGCGGAGCGGTGTGTTGTCGTCCGCAGGTTGTGAACATTAAGCGGGCGGGGACACGCCCCGCCCATAAGGTAATTCATCCGGCCGCTAAATTCATCCCGCCGCCCGTCAAGGTTGAAAGCGGCCGAGCGTGCCAACCACGTATTGCTGTTGTTCGAGTCGCAGTTCGGGGTAGATTGGCAAGGCCAGCGTTTCGCGCGCGGCGCGTTCGGCTTCGGGCAGCGCGCCCTCACGGTAGCCGAGATAGCGGAAGCACTCTTGCAGGTGCAGCGGCACGGGGTAATAAATTTTGACGCCGACGCCGTGCGCGCGCAAATGCTCAACGAGGGCATCGCGGTGTTCGGCCGGGACGCGCACGACGTACTGGTGGAAGATGTGCCGGACGTTTTCGCGTATGAACGGCGCGCGTAGATTGAAACGCAGATGCGCGTTCGTCAGGAGCAGCGAATAAGTCTCCGCGCGTTCGCGCCGCGCCTGCGACCAGCCATCGAGGTGCGGGAGTTTGACGCGCAGCACGGCGGCCTGCAAGGCGTCGAGGCGGCTGTTGAGGCCGATCTCGGTGTGCAGGTATTCGGTCGCGCCGCCGTGAACGCGCAAGCGGCGCAGGCGTTCGGCGAGCGCGTCGTCGCTCGTCGTGAGCAGCCCGGCGTCGCCCGCCGCGCCGAGGTTCTTCGTCGGGTAGAAACTGAAACAACCTACCTGACCGAGCGACCCGGCGCGACGCCCGCCGTCCTCCGCGCCGATGGCCTGCGCCGCGTCTTCGATGACGGGCAAGGCGTGGCGCGCGGCGACTTCAAGAAGCGCGTCCATTTCGGCGCATTGGCCGTAGAGGTGGACGGGCATGATGGCGCGCGTGCGTTCGGTGATGGCCGCTTCGACGAGCGCGGGGTCGAGATTGTAGGTGCGCGGTTCGATGTCTACGAAGACGGGCGTTGCGCCCGTGCGCGCAATCGCGCTCGCGGTGGCGAAGAAACTGAAGGGCGTCGTGATCACTTCGTCGCCCGCCTTGATGTCTAACGCCATGAGCGCGAGCAGGAGCGCGTCCGAACCGGATGCGCAGCCGACGGCGTGGCGCGTCGTCGAGTAGAGCGCGAGTTCTTCTTCGAGCAGGCGCACTTCTTCGCCGAGGACGAACTGTTGCGAATCGAGGATGCGACCGACGGCCGCGTGCAACTCTTCGCGCAAGGAGGCGTGCTGCTGTTTCAGATCGAGCAGGGGAACTTGCATGCCGGGTGAAGGTGTCGTCATCGCCATCCGTCCATCTATAACTCTATCTATAACTCTATCAGCTTGCCGCCTTGGTTGATCGACTCCTGCGCCGCTTCGAGCAGGCGCACGACGCGCAAGCCCGCCACGCCGTCGGTGAGCGGCGCGCGCTTGTTTGCGATGGCGTCGAGAAACTCGGCGGAGACGTGCGTGAGGGCTTCGGTCGAGTCGAGCTTGGGAACCCACACGTCGCCGGTGCGATAGCTGACGAGCGTTTGGTAGGCCGCCTCCTTGTCGCTGTCGCTCTCGATGCGGTTGGTCGTCACGCCCTTGTCGTAGACGCGCACCTTCTCGGTCGGTTCGATGTCGTCGTAGACGATCATCTTGCGGCTTCCGGCGATGAGCGTGCGGCGGATTTTGACGGGCGAGAGCCAGTTGAAATGAAAGTGTGCGATGAAAGAATCTGCGAAGCGCAGCATCACATAGGCGATGTTTTCGATCCCGGCTTCGATATGCGAACTGCCCGTCGCCGTCAGGGCGACCGCATCGCGCGCGACGAGGTAGTCCATGATCGAGAGGTCGTGCGGGGCTAAATCCCAGACGACGTTGATGTCGCGCTGAAAGAGGCCGAGGTTGATACGCACCGAATCGAAGTAGAGCAACTCGCCGAGTTCGCCGCTCTCGACGATCTCCTTGATGCGCCGCACCGCGCCCGTGTAGATGAACGTGTGATCGACCATCAAGGTCAGAGCGCGCCGCTTTGCCAGTTCGACGAGTTCGCGCGCCTCGTGGCTGCTGGTCGTGAAAGGTTTTTCGATGAGCACGTGCTTGCCCGCAAGCAGCGCGTCTTTGGCGAAACGGTAGTGCGTGGCGACGGGCGTGGCGATGACGACGGCGTCGAGTTCGGGGTCGGCGAGCAGGCGTTGATAGTCGGCGGCGGTGCGCGCGGCCGGGAAGCGGCGGCCGATGGCGTTCAAACGCCGCTCGTCCGTGTCGCAAATCCAACGCAGTTGCGCGCGCTCGTTCTCCGCGAAGTTGCGGATGAGGTTCGGCCCCCAGTAGCCGCAGCCGATGACGCCGATGGTGATCATAAACAGTAGTGGATAAACGCTTCCCCGCAGTCCTTCGTTTGAGTTGGTTCGATTGAATTTGGCCGGCGAGGCGTGTCTATTTCATGCGGCATAGTTAAACACGCGCGGCCGACAACTGACTACCGGCGAAGGCGCGGACAACTTCCGCCACGCGCTCGATCTGTTCGCCCGTCAACTCCGGAAACATCGGGAGCGAGAGGACGCGCGCGGCCTGACGTTCGGCCACGGGGAAGTCGCCCGCGCGATGGCCGAGCGACGCGTAAGCGGGTTGCAGGTGGACGGGCACGGGATAATGAATGCCGGTCTGGATGCCCGCCGCCGTCAGGTGTTGTTGCAACGCGTCGCGCTCGTCCGTCTGGACGACGTAGAGATGATAGATGTGGCGCGCGTAGGGCAACTCGCGCGGGAGCGTGAGTGCGCTCGCCCCGTCGCCATCGCCGCCGCTCAGGCCGGAGAGCAGTTCGCGGTAGCGCGCGGCGTGCGCGCGGCGCAGTTCGTTCCAGCCGTCGAGGTATTTGAGTTTGACGTTCAAGACCGCGCCTTGAATACCTTCGAGCCGGAAGTTGTAGCCGATGATATCGTGCCGGTACTTATGCTCCGAGCCGTGGTCGCGCAGCAGTCGCACGCGCCGCGCCACTTCGGCGTCGTCCGTTACGACCGCGCCGCCCTCGCCATACGCGCCCAAATTTTTGCCGGGATAGAAACTGAAACAGTTTGCGCGGCCGAGCGCGCCGACGCGGCGGCCTTTGTAGAGACTGCCGTGCGCCTGCGCCGCATCTTCGATGACCGACAGGTTATGCCGCGCGGCGATCTCGAAAATGGGGTCGAGGTCGGCTGCCTGACCGTAGAGGTGGACGGGGATGATGGCGCGCGTGCGCGCGTTGATGGCCGCTTCGATTTTGTTTACGTCGATTGTGTAGGAGACGGGGTCGGCATCCACGAAGACAGGCGTTGCGCCCGCGGTCGAGACGGCTTCGGCGGTGGCGAAGAACGTGTTGGCCGGGACGATCACCTCGTCGCCCGCGCCCACGCCGCAGGCCGTAACGGCGAGTTGAATGGCCGCCGTGCCGCTATTCACGCCCACGCAAAACTTCGCGCCCAAGTATTCGGCAAACGCCGACTCGAACGCTTCCACCTCGCGGCCGAGAATGAAGGCCGCGCTCTCCACGACGCGCCCGATGGCCTCATCAACTTCCCGCTTGATGGCGCGATACTGCGCTTGCAGATCAACGAAAGGAACAGACATGAAAGCAGCGGCTAACATGAAGGGATGAGGGATAAAAGATGTGGGATGAAAGAAAGCACTCGCTTGCTTGAATGCTTTTCTGCTTCATCCTTCATCCCTCCGCCTCATCCCTTCGATCTCCCTCATCCCTTCTTAAGATTCTCGCCGGGTTGCCCGCGACCGTCGCGTCGGGCGGCACGTCGCGCGTCACGACCGCGCCCGCGCCCACAATCGCGCGCGCCCCGATCTCGATGCCGCCGAGCACAACCGCGCCCGTGCCGATTGACGCGCCGCGCCGGACGACGGTGCGTTGGAGCGTCCAGTCGGCTTCGGTCTGGGGCGTGCCGTCGGCGCGCGTGGCGCGCGGGTAACGGTCGTTGATGAACTGGACGCCGTGGCCGACGAAAACTTCGTCCTCGACGCGGACGCCCTCGCAGATAAACGTGTGGCTGGAAATTTTGCAGCGCGCCCCCACGCTCGCGCCCTTCTGGATTTCCACGAACGTGCCGATGCGCGTCTCGTCGCCGATCTCGCAGCCGTAGAGGTTAACGAAGTTGTAAATCTGCACGTCGCGCCCCAGCACAACGTCGTCGGCGATGGCGCAGAATTCTCTCATAAAGTTTCAGGTTTCAAGTTTCAGGTTTCAAGTTAAAGAACTTCAGACCTGAAACTTGAAACTTGAAACCTGAAACTGTCTTATTTCGACTTGGCGGTTTCGGCGTACTCGTCCGCCTCGGCCGCGCCCGTCTGGTCGTCGTCCTCGTTGGCGTAGTAGCTCGAATAGTAGCCGGAGTAGTAGTAGTAGTTAGAAGATTCGAGTTTGACGTTGTTGAGGACGATGCCGTAGATGTGCGCCCCCACGTCGAGGAGTTGCTGCTTGGCGCGGCGCACCACGGCGCGCGACGAGCGGCCGCCGTGGACGACGAGCATCACGCCGTCAACCATCGTCGAGAGAATCGAGGCGTCCGTGAAAGAGATCGCGGGCGGCGAGTCGATGATGATGTGCGTGTAGCTATCGCTCAAGAGCGTGATCAGGCGACGCATCTCTTCCGAGCCTAAGAGTTCCGCGGAGTTCGGCGGGACGGGGCCGGAAGTGATGATCTTCAGGTTCGGCAGCTTGGCGTACTCCTGCACGATCCCGGCGATGTTCGTGTCGCCCGACAGGTAGTTCGTGACGCCGCGCGTGTTCGTCAATCCGAAGTGCGCATGGATGCGCGGGCGTCGCAGGTCGCAGTCGAGGATGAGCACTTCCGCGCCGGTCTGCGCGAGCATGACGGCGGTGTTGACGGCCGTGGTCGTCTTGCCCTCGGACGGCTGGCTCGATGTGACGAGGATGGTCTTCGGCGGCTGTCCCGCAGACGAGAGCAGGAGCGACGTGCGCAGGTGGCGGTAAGCCTCCGCGACGGGCGAACGCTTCTCTTCGATGAGCGCGAGCGCGGTGGCCGACGGGTCGGCCGCGTCCGCCGTGGCGAGCGCGCCGCGCGCCGGAAGCGCGAAGCGACGTTCGACGCGCGGCGCAGGGATCAAGCCGAGCGTCGGGAGGTGGATGTGTCGATCCACGTCCTCGATGGACTTGAGCGTGTCGTCGAGATAGTCGAGCAGGAAGGCGAGGCCGATCCCCGCAGCCAGCGAGAGCAAGAGCGCGATCAAAATGTTACGCACGCGCGGCGGCCCAACGATCTCTGCGCGGCGCGCGGGCGTCGAGATGGTGATGTTGTTGGGCACTTCCGCGCCCGTCACGTCAAACTCTTTCTTGCCCTGAATCGCCGTGTTGTAGAGTTGCTGCGTCGTCTCCAACTCCTGTTGTCTGATACCGAGTTCCATCTCGGAACGGCTCTGCCCTCTGGCCTCGCCTCGCGCCTGCGCGTTGGACTGGCGCAGCCCGTTCTCGCGCCGCACTGCGGCCTCGTAGCGCGACTTCATCGCGCTCACCACGTCTTTGGCCTGCTTGTCGAGCGAGAGCTGAATCTGTTCCTTCTGCTTTTCGAGCTTTTTGACGGCAGGCCACTCCGGCGTGTACTGAAGCAGCAACGCCTGACGCTGCTCTTCGACCCCGCTCAGCTTATCGCGCAACTCCTGCACCGATTTGTTCTCCAGCACTTCCGGGATGGCGAACAGGTCGGGAGCCGTCTGCGCCGCCTCGTAGGCGGCCTGTAGTTTCTTGCGCTCGGCCTCGGCCTCCATCATCTGCGCGGTGGAGGTGGTCAGGATCGAGGCGGTCAGGTTCTCACCTTGAATCTTGCCGAGGGGCAGCCCGTGATCCATACGAAATTTGATCACCTCCTGCTGCTTCTGCCGGATGTCGGCTTGCAGGTCGGCGATGTTTCGGGCGAGTTGTTCGGCATTCTTGGTCGAGCCGGAAGTCTCGCGCTCGATGTTGTCTTGGATGAAGACGGCGGCGAGCGTGTCGGCGATCTTCATCGCAAGGTCGGGGTTGGTGTGCTGGTAGACGATCTTGACGAGGTTCGTGCGCGCCACCGGATCGATGGTCAGGTTGGAGCGCAGGACATCTTCGTAGGCGAGCATCTTCGCGGTCTGCTCCGGCGACAACTTCTCGGCCTCGGCCGGAGTTATCGGCGCGTCGTCGACGACGCCGAGGCCGCCCTCTTGCCCCGCGCCGGGCGCGGCCGCCGGTTTCTGCCGCGAGAACACGCGGCGCACGGCCGTGAGCAAACTCGGGCGCGCTTGGCCGCCGATAAAGGACGGGTTGTTTTGCAAGTCGAGCGCGAGGATCACCTTGCGATGGAGGCGCGGGTTTTCCAGCAGCGCGAGTTGCGTGCCCCAGTAGGCCGGGTCGCTCTGCGCGTTGATGACGAACTCTTTCGTCTTCAAGAGGTTCTTTTGCTTCTGCTCGATCTGGATGATCGACTCGGCGCGATAGATGGTCGGCTGGCGGTACATCTGGATGGCGACGAGCGAGGTGACGACAACGATCAGGCTCAGGATCAGCCACTTGCGTTTCAACACGACCAAAAGGTAGTCGCGCAGGTGCGTCGGCTCGCCGAGCGAGTAAGTGTTGTTCGGCCGGTCGGGGTGCGTCAGTTCGCGCAACGGGCGGTCGAGGTTCGTACCGGGAGTCAACGGCAGCAGGCGATTATCTTGAGACATCTTCTTTCAACCTTAAAACTTCAGAAATACCAACTCGGTCGGGCACACATGCAAGCGACGCATAATAACAGAGACGGAGAGAAGGATGAAGGCGCAAAGAGCAGGGATAAGAGCAAAGGGATGCGGGGCGAAAGTAAAGCGACAAGCCTCTTGAGCCTTCTTTTCAGCCCTCCGCCCCGTGTCCTTATCCCTGATTTTGCGAAGCGAAATCGCGCAACGCCGCGCGCCAGTGCGGCAGGGGCGCGAGGCCGATGGCTTCCGAGAGCAGGCAGCGCAGGCGCGAGTTGCGCGGGCGCGGCGCGGGGCGTTGCAGCGAGTCCATCGAGACGCTTTCGATCTCGACGCCTTCGACTCCGGCCACCCGCACGGCCTCGCGCGCGAAGTCCAGAAAACTCGCGCCCTCTCCCGCATTGACAACGTGATACGTGCCCGGCAGATCGCGCGCGGCCAAATCCCTCAGGCGAGCCGCCAGATGCGGCGCGTAGGTCGGCGTGCCGTAGGCATCGCTGATGGCTTTCAGATGTTCGCCGCGCCGCGCGCGTTCGACGGCCGTGGCGAGAAAGTTTTTGCCGCCCACGCCGAAAATCCAGCCCGTGCGGACGACGACCGTGCGCGCCGCGACGCGCTGCGCACGCCGTTCGCCCTGTAGTTTGGCGATGCCGTATGCGCTCTGCGGTTCGGGGTCGTCGCGTTGCGTGTAGAAGCCTTCCTTGCTGCCGTCGAACACGTAATCGGTCGAGATCGTGACGAAAGACGCGCCCGCCATACGACTGTGCGCCGCCAGAATCTCGACCGCCTCGGCGTTGACGAGAAGCGCGCGTTCCGGGTTCAACTCGCAGCCGTCAACGTCCGTCCACGCCGCGCAGTTGACGACCGCCTCCGGGCGTTCGCGCTCGAACGTTTCGCGCACCGCGTCCGCGTTCGTGATGTCGAGGCTTTCGCGTTCGTGCGCGAACACTTCGTCGCCGCACGCCGTCGCGTGCGCGACGAGCGCGCGCCCGACCATGCCGCCCGCCCCCGTGATCAAAATTTTCACTTCGCGCCGACCTCCGCGCCGTACTGGCGCGCGTAAAAATCGCGATACGCGCCGTCCCGCACGCGCGCGATCCATTCCGTGTTCTCCGCGTACCAGCGGATCGTTTTGGCGAGGCCGCTCTCCCAAGTCTCCGAGGGCTTCCAGCCGAGTTCGCGTTCGACCTTCGACGGGTCAATCGCGTAACGACGGTCGTGGCCGGGACGATCCTTGACGTGGCGAATCAGCGAGACGGGTTTGCCGAGCGCGCCGAGAATCGATTCGACCACTTCGAGATTGCGCCGCTCGTTGCGCGCGCCGATGTTATAGACCGCGCCCGCCTCGCCGCGTTCGTAGCAGAGCGCGACGGCGCGGCAGTGGTCTTCGACGTAGATCCAGTCGCGCACGTTGCGACCGTCGCCGTAGACGGGGATCGTCTCGTCGTGGAGCGCGTTCGAGAGCAGGAGCGGGATCAGCTTTTCGGGGAACTGGCGCGGCCCGTAGTTATTGCCGCAACGCGTCGTCACGGTGTCGAGTCCGAACGTGTGATGCGCGGCGCGCACCAAGTGTTCGGCCGCCGCCTTCGAAGCCGCGTAGGGACTGTTCGGCGCATAGCCGGATTCTTCCGTAAAGAACGCGTTCTCGTCTTCGGGCAGACTCCCCATCACCTCGTCGGTCGAGATTTGCACGAAGCGACGGACGCCGCGCGCGCGTGCGGCATCGAGCAAAACTTGCGTGCCGATGATGTTCGTGCGCAGGAAATCGTCCGCGCGTTCGATGCTGCGGTCAACGTGCGACTCGGCGGCGAAGTTGAAGATGGCATCCGTGCCCTCTTCCAGAGCGGCGCGCACCGCGTCGCCGTCGGCGATGTCGCCGCGCACGAAGCGATGGCGCGCCGGATGGTCGTCCAACCCTTCGAGGTTGTCCGGGTTGCCCGCGTAGGTGAGCGCGTCGAAGTTTGTGATTTCGGCGTCCGGCCAGCGCGCGAGAGCCAGCCGAATGAAGGCCGAGCCGATGAAGCCCGCGCCGCCCGTGACGAAAAGTTTTTGCATGAAATGTTTTTGGCGGGGATGAAGCGACGCGCCGCACGCCCGCTGCGCCCGTTCAGCCCTCTCGAATTCGCACGCGCCGCGCGCCGGTCACTGCCTGATTTGAATACCCGGGCGAACGCTTCGCCGGAATGTGTTTGAGCGGTTAAGCGTCGGAGTATAGGTGCGCGCTCAAAACAGTGTCAAGAATCCGTGAACGCGCGCGGGGCGAGTTTCCGGCGCGCACGGCGCACCCGTCTGCCGTGATAAGTTGCCGCCGGGAACGCGGCGGTCGGAGGCAGAGGCGCACGCCGCGAATGATGATTTTACAGGCGGGGCGCAGGGCGAATGCGCGTCGCCGCGAAGGCTTCGCGCTCCCCTTTCGAGACCTCTTTTGAACTATTGACAGCCTCCAAAAATTAGTATAAAAGCTACGGGCTTCAAACATGAGGTTCTGACCGCGTATCCCGTGCTTTGATAGATTCCAAATGGTAAACGCTGCCGTCCTCGTAAGCGGCACATACGCAACCCCGCGACGTAACCGTCTTTGCAATGTCTTAACCCACACCACTTGAACAGCATATCCACGCTGAAGGAGAGTTCCCATGAATAAAGGCCGCTTGACCCTCAATATTCTCACTACGATCACTTTCATTTTAGCCCTCGCCGCCATGACACATGCGCAGGCGACCCGTACTTGGGTGTCGGGCGTCGGCGACGACGTGAACCCGTGCAGCCGCACCGCCCCATGCAAAACTTACGCAGGTGCGATCTCGAAGACCGCCAAAGACGGCGAAATCAGCACGCTCGATCCGGGCGGCTTCGGCACTCTGACGATCACCAAATCCATCACCGTCAACGGCGGCGGCGCAGGCCAAGGCTACGGCTCGGTGCTCTCCGCGCTCGCGCCGCAGGGCTTTCTCATCAACATCACCGACGTGAATGATATTCGCAAGACGGTGCGCTTGAACTGGCTCGACATCAACGGTGCGAGCAGCGGCACGGACGGCGTCCGCTTCATCGCGGGCAACGTGCTCTACATCGAGAACACCAACATTGACGGCATGACCGGCGACGGCGTGGATGTCAACGTTGCGGGCACGGGCGCGGCCGAACTCTACATGAGGAACGTCTCCATCAGGAATTGCGTGGGCAACGGCGTCATCCTCAATAACAGCAGCACCGGCGCGGTCGCTGCCGCACTCGAAAATGTGCAAATCAGCACTTGCGGCGACGGCTTCGAGGCGGCCTTGCGCTCGAACGCCACGCTTCGCAACTGCGTCATTTCGAGCAACGATGGCGTCGGCTCGGCGGGCGTCCGTGTTAACGGCGCGACCTCCGTTGTGAACGTTGACTCCTGCTCCTTATCGTTCAACACGAGCGGCGTCCGCGTCGATAGCGGCACGGCGCGCGTCTCCAACAGCGTCTTCACCAATAACACCACCCAACTACATCAGGTCGGGGGGACACTCAAGACGTACGGCACTAACCGTCTGGACGGCGGCCCGAACGCGGGTGTGATCACCCCGGTCTCGCAAAGCTAGTAGCCCCCGCTTAGCATTTCCCCTTATCAACTCCGCCCGCCCCTTTTCACAGAGAGGCGGGCGGAGTTGTTTCTTTCCCTTTCCGTGTCCAATTCTTCCGACATTCATCTTGCGGAGCAGATTACGGGGCTACACATGGCGGCGCGGCGAAAGGTGGCTCGCTTGACTCTCAAAAGATGACACCGTTACATTGCATTCTTTCGCCTGCCTGCCGACATCCTGACCGGCGACGGGCGGGAAATGAACTGTCGCCGTGCGGGCAGAGCGCGGGCGGAGATGATCCGGAGAAAGATTTGATATGGGTGGTGTCGTAGCTCTCGAACCGGGACGGGGCAAGCGTTCGTATCGCGCTGAACGCGAGTTCGGCTTGCTGGTCGGCGGCGTTTTGCTCGCGCTCGGCGGCTGGTGGCTATATCGCGGGAGATACCCGACGCTCTCCGTCGTCCTGCTCTTTGCGGGCGCGACGCTCGTGCTGCTCGGCGCGCTTCTTCCGAAGTCGCTCGTCGTGCCGAATCGTCTCTGGATGAGCATGGCCGAGGCGATGGGCTTCGTGATGACACGCGTTATTTTAGGCGTCGTCTTTTTCGTCATCGTGACGCCTCTCGGAATCGCGCGCCGATTGTTGGGCGGCGACCCGCTCGGCCGTCGCGCCGGTCGCGCCGAGTCTTACTGGAAGCCCTACACCGGACGGCGGGCTGACCCGAAGCACTACGAAAAAATGTATTAGGAAGGTGAGCGCGTCAATGTCGAAATCGCAGGTTCTGCTCCAGTTGTGGGAATTGATGAGGTACAACAAAAAGTACTGGCTCTTGCCGATCATCATCGTGCTCGTGCTGACGGGGCTGGCGTTGGTGTTCGCGCAGTCGTCCGCGCTCGCGCCGTTTCTCTACCCGTTGTTTTAGTCCGTTCAGGTAAATTGTTGTGACGAGCATTTTGGGGTTATCGGCTTTCTATCACGACTCGGCGGCCTGCCTCGTCGTTGACGGCGAGATCGTGGCGGCGGCGCAGGAGGAACGCTTCACGCGTCGCAAGCACGACCACCGTTTCCCCACCCACGCCGTCCGCTACTGCCTCCGCGAAGCCGGACTAACCGCCGACACGCTCGACTACGTAGCCTTTTACGACAAGCCGCTCGTGAAATTCGAGCGACTTCTTGAAACCTATCTCGATTACGCCCCGGCCGGTTTCCCCTCCTTCCTCAAAGCGATGCCCGCGTGGATGAAAGAGAAACTCTGGATGTCGGACTTAATCGGCGCGGAGATGGCGCGGGTCGAAGGCGTCGAGGACAAAAAGGACGCGCGCCGACGCGCCAAACAGTTCGCTTGGAAACTACTGTTCGGAGATCATCACGAGAGCCACGCGGCGAGCGCGTTTTATCCTTCGCCGTTTGAAGAAGCCGCGATTCTGACTTTGGACGGCGTGGGCGAATGGGCGACGAGTTCCATCGGCGTCGGGCGCGCCAACGAGATCACGCTGCTCAAAGAGTTGCGCTTCCCCGACAGCCTCGGCCTGCTCTACAGCGCGTTCACCTACTACACGGGCTTCAAGGTCAACAGCGGCGAGTACAAAGTGATGGGGCTTGCGCCCTACGGCGAGCCGAAGTATGTCTCGCTCATCAAGGAGCGGCTCGTCGAGATACGCGACGACGGCAGCCTCCGCATGAACCACGAATACTTCGGCTACTCGCACGGCCTGAAAATGACGAGCCGCGCGTTCTCGAAGTTGTTCGGTGACGCGCCGCGCCAGCCCGAGGCGAAACTGACGCAGCGCGAGATGGACTTGGCGCGCAGCATTCAGGTCATCACCGAAGAGGTGATGTTGAAGATGGCCGCTTACGCCCGGCGCGAGACGGGCGCGCGCAAACTCTGCATGGCGGGCGGCGTCGCTTTGAACTGCGTGGGCAACGGCAGGATTTTGCGCGAGAGCGAGTTCGAGGACATCTGGATTCAACCGGCGGCGGGCGACGCGGGCGGCGCGGCCGGAATCGCGCTCGCCATCTGGCATCGCTATCTGGGGCAACCGCGCGCGAGCGCGGAACGCACGGGCGCGTGGGCGTCGCCGCGCACCGCTAACGGGAAGATTCCGCCTTACGCCGACGGCATGAAGGGTTCTTACCTTGGGCCGCGCCACACGGAAGCGGAGATCGAAGAATTCTTGCGCGCGCGCAAAATTCCTTACCGGAAATACCGGCGCGATGAGTTGCCGCACGTCGTCGCAGAGTTGCTGGCCGGGGAAAAGGTCATCGGGCTGCATCAGGGACGAATGGAGTTTGGGCCACGCGCGCTCGGCGGGCGCAGCATCATCGGCGACGCGCGCTCGCCCCGCATGCAGTCGGTGATGAACTTGAAGATCAAATACCGTGAGAGCTTTCGCCCGTTCGCGCCGAGCGTGACGCGCGAGCAGGCCGCGCAGTGGTTCGACCTCGACACCGACAGCCCCTACATGCTGCTCGTGGCCGACGTGCTCCATAACCGCCGCCGCGAGCCGACCGAAGCGGAGCGCGCCCTCTGGGGGATCGAGAAACTCAACGCCGCGCGCTCCGACATCCCCGCCGTCACGCACGTGGATTATTCGGCGCGCGTTCAGACCGTCAGACGCGAGACCAATCCGCTCTACTGGGAGATCATCGAAGCCTTCCGGCAGCAGACCGGCTGCCCCGTCGTCGTCAACACGAGTTTCAACGTGCGCGGCGAGCCTATCGTCTGCACGCCCGAAGACAGTTACCGCTGCTTCATGCGCACGGAGATGGACGCGCTCGTCCTTGAAACCTGCGTGCTCTTGAAAGAGGAGCAACCGGAGTTTGTCGAAGCCACGGACTGGCGCGCAAACTTCGCGCCGGATTAGTCGAAGCTCAAACAACGCGCCGGAAGAATGTTGTTGAAGCGCGTTCGAGGTGAGAAGAAAGCGGAAGGGGCGAGAGTTGAGGCGCACGGTGCGTCTCAACTCTCGCCCCTGATTTTATACCCGAAACAGCTTGAGGATTTTCGTCTACTGCGAGACGTTCGGGTTCGGCTCGATCACGACTCCGCCCAGAATGTTGGGGGTGTTGAAGTAGAGGGAAACTTGATAGAGCACCGCGTTCGTTCCCGCCGCCGTCAGGTTGTGGATGCCGGGGCCGAAATTGTTTGCGATGACGGTGTCTTTCATACGCAGTTGCGTGGTGTCTTGGATGACGACGCCCGCGCCGGGGCTTGAAGGGCCGGAGACCGGGATGCGGAAGCCGTTGGCCTGAATTTGCGAGTTGGTGATGACGACGCGGCTCGCTTCGGTCAGGTGCACGCCGTAGTCGCGGTTGTTTTCGATGCGGCAGTTGTCGATGTTGATGCGCGGGCTGCCCTGCGAAAAGATGCCGCGCGCGAAGTTGCGAATCACGAGATTACGCAGCGTGACGACGGTTGTGCCGTTGCCCTGATTATAACCGTTGAAGATCACGATGCCGATGCCCGCTTGCCGCGCGGTGTTGCCGCCGGCCGGGTCGCCCTGTAGCACCGCGTCGAGGGTCGCTTCCACGCCGGGCGCGGCCTCAATCGTCACGTTGCCGGGATTCGCGCTGCCTTGATCCGGGTACTGCGGAATGGTCTGGCCGATCAGCAAACTTTCCGCGAAGCGTCCCGACTTCACAATCGTGATGCGCCCGTTGTTGTTCGCGCCGGTTCCGGCGGCGGCTCCCGTGCCGGGGCCGAGCGCGGCCTTGAGCGTGCCGAAGATGCGGTCTGCGCCGTCGGTGTCTTCGGCCGTGCCGATGCGCCCGTCGCCGTCGAAGTCGCCGCACGTGCCCGCGCTGACGATGGTTGTGCCGGGCACGGGGCTGTCGCAGTTGCCTTCCACCAAGACCGGATGGTTCGCCGACACGTTCACCGTGCCCCAACTACTTGTTCCCACCACCAACGCCACGAACATCAGGGAACTGAGACCAATTTTAAGCGCGCGGAAGTTAAAAGCTTTAGGAGATTTTTTCATTGTTTACCTCTTTCCTTGGGTCGATTCAGGGCAAGTTACGCACGCCAAACGCGCGGCCCGGTCGGGCGTCGGCGCAGATTCATTTGTACACGGCAAAATTGCTGTATTCACTTCAAACTACGTACTGAGAAAAACTTCAATAAACGAAACGGCGCGGGTGTTTGGGTGGGGCAAACGCCTGAACGCAGCGCCCTGCTGCAAGGGCGCAAAATCTGAGGATAGGCCTTGAGCAAATTATGCTCTGATTTACGCTTGGAGATGTGGATGTGGATTTAACACACTCGGTCGCGGCAGGTCAAAGAAAAATTTTTCGCCACGCGTTCGCTCGCGTCGGCTCTCACACAATGAAACTTCGGGTCTAACCGATTGAAAGCCTGCGCTTGATTTTTTGAGCGATGATGGACATCTCGCCGCGCTGGATGTGGGTGATGAGACGGCTGAAGGGCGTCGAGAGATTGTACCCGCTGTTTCTAAACACGTAAGGCTGATCAGTCCAGTCGCCCCACTCCGATCCGTCCGCCAGTTTTTGAAAGATGATGGAGCGCGGCGTGAAATCCGCCTCACATCTCCACTGCGGCTGTTCGGAGAGCACGTCTTTCATGTAGCCGCAGGGTTGGAGTTGGATGTCGTCGATGATGAGGAGGCCGCCGATCTTGAGCCTGCCCACCGTGTAGAAGAAGTCTATGAAAGGCGTGGGGAAGCCGTGCAGCCCGTCAATGAGAACGATGTCCAGCGGCGTGGGGTCGAGGCGCGGCAGCGCGAGCGCGGACGGCTCTGCGATGAATTGGACGTTCCCCACATCGATGCCCCGCGACCGGCAATAGTCCTTGATGACCTCGAACTCGGCGGCGGCGGGCGTGATGGCGGTGTGGTGCGTGCCCTTCATGGCGAAGAGGACGGTGGAGACGCCCGAGCCGGTTTCGAGTGTGTGCATGTCCGGGGTGAGGCGCGAGTCGAGGAACGTAAGCACCTGCGGCGCGAGACCCATCTGCATCGGGTCGCCGGTGTTGGAATAGTGGGGTGAGGGCGGATTTGCTAAAAGTTCGTTGATGTTCACGATGTCTCCGAAGGTCGAAATGAGAGGCGTCAATAACGCCTCTGACCTCTTTCAAAATACCTGTCTTAAGTTAGAAGCCCGCCACCCGTGGCTCTGCGAAACGAAGCGTGCGGAGATGAATTTGTTTGGCTGACACACCTCGCCCTCCGAAGCTAGAGACCGCTTGTAAATGTTGGGGTCTGCTTGTTGTCGAATCAATCAAGTGACGGAGTATAGGGGCGTGTTTGAAAGAGTGTCAAGAAACGCCAACTCCGGGCGAACGCGGCCAGCGGCCTTCGTGATAAACTGCGCGACTCCGGTAATAGTGAGACCGAAATCTTGCGGGGTGAATTGGATTCAAAGTGATCTTCAACGAAGCTAAACTGGCGGGCGCGTTCATCATCGAGCAGGAGTTGTTCGAGGATCAACGCGGGTTTTTCGCGCGCAGTTGGTCGGAGCGCGAATTCGCACAGCGCGGGCTGGACGCGCGCATGGCCGAGTGCAACATCTCTTTCAGCCGGCGGAAAGGCACGCTGCGCGGGATGCATTTCCAAAACGCGCCGCACGCGCAGGCCAAACTCGTCCGCTGCACGATGGGCGCGCTCTACGACGTGATCATCGACCTGCGCCCCGCCTCCGAGACTTTCAAGCAGTGGGTCGGCGTCGAACTGACCGCCGCCAATCGCCGCATGCTCTATGTGCCCGCAGGCTTCGCACACGGTTTCCAGACGCTCGTAGACGACACGGAGGTTTTCTATCAAATGTCTGACGTGTTCGCGCCGGAGTGCGCGGGCGGCGTCAGGTGGAACGATCCGGCCTTCGGAATCGCGTGGCCTGACAACGGCGGCGAGGAACGGATCATCATCGCGCGGGATCGGGAGTACCCCAATTTCACCTCCTGAAATCTGCTTGCAATCTACTTGCGATCTCATCTAGGGCATCACGCCGGGCGTCGCGCAACGCGGGCAATCTCGCGCGTCGCCTCTTCATGTTGCTCGTACTTGTGCTGGTGTCCACGCTTCACCAGTGGCCTCTCAAAGTATTCCCACGACGCGCGCGTCAGCAGCAACAACAAGACGCACGCAACCGCCGTGACTCCAAACGCACGCCACGACAAGAGAGCCGGTGTCGTGCCGCGCAAGGCGGCATGCGTCAACCCCAACACGGGCTGGTGGAATAGATATAAGCCGTACGCGATAGCCCCCGTCCACATCAACGCTCTATTTCTGAGCACGCGCGTGAGCGGGTGAGTCGGCTGCGTCAGGCCGATGACGAGGATGCTGGAATAGAAGAGCGCGACGCACGTATAGCCCCACGTCATCATCGAAAGCGTCCCGACGTGCAGGCGCGAGAAAACAAGGTAAGCCACGCCCGCGCCGAGAATTGCAAAGCCGACGTTCACGGAGAGCGGGTGATTGCGTAGCCAATCGCGCCAGTCCTGTTCGCGCATCGCCCAAGCGAGCAACGCCCCCATCAACAGCGCGTCCATCCGGCAAGGCATCAAGACATAGCCCGCGTAAGAGGCGCGGGTTTCGTCGAGGGTCAGGTAGCAGACGAGGCGCAGCAGGGGCGCGAGCAGGATGCCGCACGCGAAGATGAGAGGCAGCCGGCGGTGGCGCGCGTAGCGAACGACGAAGGGCAGCGTCAGGTAAAACTGCTCCTCGACGGCGAGCGACCAAGTGGCATCGATCATTCGCGAATTTGCGTCGGCGTAAGCGACCATAAACCAGTTTTGCGCGAACGTCAGGTATGACCACCACGGGAGCTTTTCCGAGTAGAGCCAGCTTTTTGTGTCCGCGTTGCCCGCAAGGTTGAAGTGGAAAACCGCGAGGGCGATGAGACACAGCAGCCAGTAGAGCGGGAGGATGCGATAGAAGCGGCGCGCGTAGAAGACGCTGAAATAATTGGAGGCGCGGCGGGTGTCAATCAGAATGCCGCCGATCAGGAAGCCGGAGAGAACGAAAAACAGGTCGACGCCGCTCCACCCCATGTGGCCGTAAGCGGTCAGCCTGTCCGGAACGACGCTAAAAGGCTTGTCCCCTTCGACGATAATCCAGTGGTAAACGAGGACGGTCAGGATGGCGATGCCTCTGATCCCGTCCAGTTCGGGAATGCGCGCGGCAGGTTTGAAGGGCGGCGGGGATAAGGAAGCGTCCATAGGGCAACAATAGCAGTCGTCAACACACTTTACGAAATACACACCCGACGAAATACACGCTCGACGAAATACACACTCAAACGCGCCCCGGACGCGCCCCTGCCGCTTTCTCTCGAACGGCGTTGGCGACAGAGCGCGCGAAGCGATCCGGCCGGGTTGAACGCGCCTCGCGCCGGCATCCGGCAATCCGTCTCCCGGCGCAATATGGCCTCGGATGACAGCCGTTGACAAGCGCGAAGTGTGCGGCCGGACAGAAGCGCGCTGGCGCGCACCTTCCGGTCAGTTACCCGTCGTGACCCGTGCTTGACGGTGCTGTTTGATTTGGCTAAACTGCTGGGTCATTAATTAAACCCCCTCCATGCGCGCATTCCGCCGATGAATTTGTGGGGTGATGCGTCTACAAGTAGCGATACAAATTGCTTCATTCTTACAACGTGAGAAGGCGCGTCGGGCGCGGATGGAAGTTTCACCTCGCACCGGCCTGCCGAAATACAGATGAGCACTGCCGTTAGCCCCGAGACATTACACACGCCGCCCGCGCCGCGACTGCCGGAGAAGCCTCTGGTCGTGGTGGCGGCGCGCAAATCTTGGGTCGGCATCAATCTCAGGGATTTGTGGACTTATCGTGAGTTGCTCTACTTCCTCACGTGGCGCGACGTGAAGGTGCGCTATAAACAGACGTTGCTCGGCGCGGCGTGGGCTGTTCTGCAACCGCTGCTTCTGATGCTTCTCTTCACCTTCTTTTTCGCGCGGCTGGCGGGGATCGAGTCGGGGCGTGTGCCGTATCCGCTGTTCGCTTACGCGGGGCTGTTGCCGTGGACTTTCTTCGCCAACGCCGTCGCCAACGGCGGCAACAGTCTGGTCGGCAGCACGAACCTGATCACGAAGGTCTATTTTCCGCGCATGTTCATCCCGGCGGCGGCCGTCGGCGCGGGTTTGGTTGACCTCGCCGTCGCCTTCGGGTTGCTCGTCGTCTTGATGATTTACTACGGGGTGGGGCTGCATCGCGGGCTGGCGCTGCTGCCGTTGCTGGTCTTGCTGACGACGCTGCTCGCGCTCGGCGTCGGCATGTTGATGTCGGCTCTCAACGTCAAGTACCGCGATATACGTTACGCGCTGCCGTTCATGATACAGGTCTGGATGTTCGCCTCGCCGGTCATTTACGCCGTCCCCGATAGGTGGCGTTGGCTGCTCTCGCTCAATCCGATGACCGGCATCATCGAAGGCTTCCGCGCCGCGCTCTTCGGCCAGCCGTTCGACGCGCTCGCGCTCGGTTTGTCGGTCGCCATCACGCTCATCCTGCTGGTCTGCTCCGCCTTCGTCTTCACCCGCATGGAAAAAAGCTTCGCCGACGTGATTTAACACACACAATGAAACCGATTATCAAGGTCGAGGGTTTGGGTAAGCGTTACCGCATCGGCGCGCAACAGTCTCCTTACGGAAGCTTGCGCGAGACGCTGACGAGCGTGGTGCGCGCGCCGCTCCGGCTCTGGCGGCGAAGCGCGGACGGCGCGCGGCCGACTTTCTGGGCTGTCAAGGACGTAAGTTTCGACGTGCAGCCGGGCGAAGTGGTCGGCGTCATCGGCCGCAACGGCGCGGGCAAATCAACCCTGCTCAAACTGCTGTCGCGCATCACCGAGCCGACAACGGGGCGCATCGAGTTGTACGGGCGCGTGGGAAGTTTGCTGGAAGTGGGGACGGGCTTTCACCCGGAGTTGTCGGGGCGCGAGAACATCTACCTGAACGGCGCGATCCTCGGCATGGCGCGCACGGAGATCGCGCGCAAGTTCGACGAGATCGTCGCCTTCGCGGAGATGGAGAAATTCGTCGATACTCCGGTCAAGCATTATTCGAGCGGCATGTACTTGCGCCTCGCCTTCGCCGTCGCCGCGCACCTCGAACCCGAAATCCTGATCGTCGATGAAGTGCTCGCCGTCGGCGATGTCCGTTTCCAGCGAAAATGTCTCGACAAGATGCAGGATGTCAGCCAGCAAGGGCGCACGGTGCTTTTCGTCTCCCATAACATGCCCGCCGTTGCGCGCCTGTGCAAGCGTGCGATCCTGCTCAACGACGGTCAGGTGTTGCAGGACGACGCCGCGCCGCGCGTGATCTCCGCCTACTTGGGTTTCGGCCTAGAGGCCACGGGCGCACGCGAGTGGCCGAACTTGGAACGCGCGCCCGGCGACGACGTGGTCAAACTGCGCGCCGTGCGCGTGCGCACGGAGGACGGTCAGGTGACGGACGTGGTCGACGTGCGTAATGCCGTCATCATCGAGATCGAGTATGATGTTTTGCGCCCCGGCAAGCGTCTCTCCCCCGGTATCATCTGTCATAACGAAGAAGGCATCTGCGTCTTTTCCTCGGCCGGAATCTCGGCGCAATTTATCGACAACCAAGACCCGCATTTCGTCGGGCGTTGTTTGTCTACTTGCCGCGTGCCGGGTAATCTTCTGGCCGAGGGCGCGTTGACGGTCTCGGTCTCGATCAACACGGTCTTGGACGGTAACGTCTCGCACGCCGTCGAGCGCGACGCGATCAGGTTTCAGGTCGTCGATTCGCTGGAAGACGATAATTCGGCGCGCGGGTTATACGGCGGGCCGGTGATGGGCGTGATTCGTCCGCTCTTAACATGGACGAATCAACCGCTCCGGGCGAGTCTGGATTCGGTCGGCCTTTCCTCCGATACCAGAGCAGGTGTGTAATGAAGAAAATGCAAGCCTATTTCAATGTACTTAAACTGAGGGTGAACATGACCCTCAAGAGCAAGTACGTTCGTAATTATCCGGTGCAAGCCTACATCGAGCCGACCCTGTTCTGTAACTTGCGTTGCCCGGCCTGTCCCACCGGACTCCAACTCGGCATGCGTCCTTCTTCCACCATCAAGTGGGACTTGTTCAAATCGACGATTGACGAGATCGGCGATTACGTCTTCAGCCTGTACATGTACAACTGGGGCGAACCCTTACTGCATAAACAGACGCCGGAGATGGTGCGCTACGCCAAGGACAAGAAGATAAATATTCTGATGAGTTCGAACCTCAGCTTGAAGCTGACGGATGATTATATCGAGCGACTGGTGGCGAGCGGATTGGACACGTTAGTCGTCTCGCTCGACGGGACGACGGAAGAGACATACGTGAAGTACCGGCGGCGCGGCGAATTGCAACTCGTGCGCGAGAACATGCTGCGTATCCAAGCAGCGAAGAAAAGACAAGGGGTGCAGACGCCGAAAGTGGTCTGGCAACTGCTGGTCTTCAAGCATAACGAGGATCAGATCGGGCAGGCTCTGGCCGAGTTCAGGGAATGGGGCGCGGACGAGGTTATCACCGAAGCCGCGATCATGCCTTTCGCGCCGCACGACGAGGGCTTCGAGCCTTCGACGCTGCCCGAGTTTAATATGTATCACCCGGATCATTACCTCCATAAGCTGACGAACAAGCACGACGAAAGCGGGCGTCCCTGTTCGTGGCTGTATGGAATCTTCGTGTTGAATCCGAACGGCAAGGTGTCGCCCTGCTGCGCGTCCGCCGGGGAAGAGACGGATTTCGGCGACTACTCGATCAAGGACGGCTTTTTCTCCGTCTGGAACAACGCCACTTTCAGGCGCGCGCGGACGGCGTTCAAGCCGGACAGCCAGCCGCAAGCTCCGACGCCCGTTGCCGAGCCGGAGCAGACTAATCTCGTTCAAATCGAGAGAAAGAAGCCCGCGCAATTATTGAAAGAAGAGGAATCCGAAAACCTCGTGGACGGGATGGCGGCCAACATCTCGAAGTCTTTAAAAGAGGGCGAGTTGATCTGCAACAAGTGTCCGATCCCTTGGCGGCAGGACGACGTGGACAAGGTGATCGCAGAGGAAGTTACCAACTTGTACAATGCTTTTCACGAAGAAAAATCCCTCAAAAAGAAAGCCCGCGTGGCGGCGGCCTATCTCTTGATGGGCGCGCCGAGTTGGGTGGATATAGTGCGGGCGAAACTGCGTAACATGAAGTCGCCGCTTTCGCTCTCTCTGGATCGGCGTTAGTAAGGGACGCCACCTCAGGAATGACTTGCATGAAAGTTGTGATCCTTGCCGGCGGTTTAGGCACGCGCTTGTCCGAGGAGACCGAGATCAAGCCCAAGCCCATGGTCGAGATCGGCGGGCATCCGATCCTCTGGCACATCATGAAGCACTATGCTCACTACGACCTCAAAGAGTTTTACATTGCGCTCGGCTACCGGGGCGAAGTGATCAAACGCTTCTTCATGGATTATTACAGCCTCGACGGGAGCATCAGCATCGACCTAGGCCGTGGGCAGGTTGAGAAGCAGGATCGAGAGTGTGAGGATTGGGTCATCCACCTGAAGAACACCGGGCAGGAGACCAACACCGGCGGGCGCGTGAAGCGTTTGCAGCCTTACCTGAGCGACGGCACGTTTGTGATGACCTACGGCGACGGCGTGTGCGACGTTAACTTGCAGGACTTGATCAAATTTCACCGGGCGCAAGGCCGCATCGCCACCGTGACGGCCGTGCGCCCGCCCGCGCGTTTCGGCGGACTCGTCTTTGAAGACAACATCGTCGTCGAGTTTACGGAGAAGCCGCAGATCGGCGAGGGCTGGATCAACGGCGGCTTCTTTGTCTTCGAGCCGGAGATTTTTAACTACCTCGAAGGCGACGAGAGCAGCCTCGAAGTGGACGCGCTGGAGCGCATCGCCGCCGACCGCCAACTGTCGGCTTACCGCCACGAAGGTTTCTGGCAATGCATGGACACGTTGCGCGATAAACGCCTGCTCGAAGGCTTGTGGCACGAGCGGCGCGCGCCTTGGAAGGTGTGGGACAAATAACGGAGAGGGTAAGTTTAATATGCGCGTTTTAATTACCGGCCACGACGGCTACATCGGGGCTGTGATGGTTCCCGTCATGCAGGCCGCCGGGCATGAAGTGGTCGGGCTGGACACGGGCTTTTTTGAAGACTGCGGGACGGGCGTTGACTACAACGGGTTCGCCGCCGCACGCAAAGACATACGCGACGTGACGCCGGAAGACTTGCAGGGCGTGGATGCGGTCGCGCACCTCGCAGCCCTGTGCAACGACCCGCTCGGCAACCTCAACGCCGACTGGACGCACGACATCAATCACCGCGCCTCGGTGCGGCTCGCGGAGATGGCGCGCGCGGCGGGCGTCCGAAGGTTTATCTACGCCTCTTCGTGCAGCATGTACGGGGCGGCGGGCGACGGGCTGATCAACGAAGAAGCCCCCCTGCACCCGCTCACGCCTTACGCCGTCTCGAAGGTGCGCGCCGAAGAGGACATCAGCGCGCTTGCGACCGACGATTTCAGCCCCGTCTTCATGCGTAACGCCACGGCCTACGGCATGTCGCCGCGCCTGCGCGCCGACGTGGTGCTCAACAATCTGGTCTGCTGGGCTTACACCACGGGCAAAATCCGCATCATGAGCGACGGCACGCCGTGGCGTCCCATCGTCCACATCGAAGACATCTCGCGCGCCTTTGCTGCCGCCATGGTTGCGCCGCGCGAGGCGATTCATAATCAGGCGTTCAACGTGGGCGCGAACGAAGAGAATTATCAGGTGAGCGAGTTGGCCGAGATCGTGCGCGAGACCGTGCCGGGCTGCACGGTCGAGTACGCCGAAGGCGGCGGCCCCGACCCGCGCAGTTACCGCGTGGACTTCACCAAGTTGAACGAGAGGCTGCCGGAGTTTCGGCCGAAGTGGGACGCGCGGCGCGGCGCGCAGGAACTCTACGACGCCGTGCAGGGCGCGCAACTGACGGCCGAGGAGTTTCAGAACCGGAAGTTCACGCGGCTGGTTCAGTTCAAGTACCTGCTCGACTCCGGGCGTCTGGACGACACCCTCCGCTGGCGATAGACGACACTTGAGGGGGAAGACCGACGACCGATGAACAACTCTGTGACCAAGTGCCGCTCGTGTGGGGCAGCCGACCTGAAACTGGTGCTCTCGCTCGGGCGCACGCCGCTGGCGAACGCCTTGTTGACGGCCGAGCAACTCGACCAGCCCGAAGAAACCTACCCGCTCGATCTCGTCTTCTGCGCGGCCTGCTCGCTCGTGCAGATCACCGAGACCGTCCCGCCGGAGAAGATGTTTCGTGAGTATCTCTACTTCTCGTCCTTCTCCGACACCGTGCTGCAAAACGCGCAAGAGATCGTCGAGCGACTGTTAGACACGCGCCCTCTGGACGCCGGCAGCCTGATCGTGGAGATCGCCAGTAACGACGGCTACCTGCTCCAACACTATCAACGGCGGGGCGTGCCCGTGCTCGGCATCGAACCGGCAACCAACATCGCGCGCGCGGCGCGCGAGCAGCGTGGCATCCGCACCATCAGCGAATTCTTCGGCGAGACGCTCGCACGCTCTCTCCGCGATGCGGGCGAACGTCCCGATGTGATCCACGCCAACAACGTGCTCGCACACGTGGCAGACCTCAACGGCTTCGTCGCCGGGGTCAGCCTGCTGCTCAAGGACGACGGCGTCGCCGTGATCGAAGTCCCATACGTGAAAGACCTGATCGATCACGTCGAGTTCGACACCATCTATCACGAGCACCTCTGCTACTTCTCGCTGACCGCGCTCGACCGCCTCTTCCGCCGACACGGCCTGCTCATACACGACGCCGAACGCATCCCCATTCACGGCGGCACGCTCCGCATCTTCGCGGGCAGGAGAGACGGCGAAGCGGCTTCGGAAGATCGAAGGTCGGCGGCCGTTAAAGAATTGTTGGAGGAAGAGGCCGCGTGGGGCGTCGATACGTTGGAGTTTTACTTGGGGTTCAGCGGGCGCGTGGAACGCCTGCGCGAAAATCTGTTGTCGTTGCTCGGCGGGTTGAAGGCCGAGGGCAAACGCATCGCCGTCTATGGCGCATCGGCCAAAGGCAGCACGCTCTTGAACTATTTCGGACTCGGCCGCGAGGCGTTCGACTTCGTCGTGGATCGCAGCACCGTCAAGCAGGGTTACTACACGCCGGGCACGCATCTGCCGATCCACGCGCCGGAGAAGTTGCTCGAAGAGATGCCGGACTACGTCCTCTTGCTGACGTGGAACTTCGCGGACGAGATTCTGGCGCAGCAGGCCGAATACCGTCGGCGCGGCGGGCGTTTCATCATTCCGATTCCGCAAGTGCGCGTCGTCGAACCGGAAGCGGCGCAGGCGAAAGAGACGGCCGACGCTTGAGAGGCGCGGTCGATGAAATTAACCGTTTCGCAGGCGCGGACTTCATGGTCGCCTGCGGGACGGCCAAGACGCGGACGAGCTATGTTGAAGCCGATTGTTTTCTGGGGAGCAACCGGGCAGGCCAAAGTGCTCCATGAATTTATCGGGAGCGTGGGATACGAGTTGGTCGCGCTCTTTGAGAACAACCCTGAGATGTCTTCTCCGTTCCCCGGCGTGCCTTTGTATTACGGGACGGAAGGGTTCGCGCGTTGGGAACAAGAGCGCGGCGCTGATGTCGGCGCGCATTGTCTCGTCGCAATCGGAGGCAGCCGTGGGCGCACGCGTCTGGAGATACAGAGGTTTCTCGAAGCGCACAGCCTCGAACCGGCGGTTGCCGTTCACCCGACGGCATTCGTGGCCGGTAACGCGGTCGTCTCCAAGGGCAGCCAGATACTCGCAAACGCATCCGTCTGCGCGGAGGCCGTCTTGGGCGAAGGTTGTATCATCAACACCGCGTCGAGCGTGGATCATGAATCAATTTTGGAGGACGGCGTGCACGTCGCGCCCGGCGCAACTCTCGCCGGATGCGTCTTCGTGGGAGCGCATTCGCTGATCGGCCCCGGAGCGGTGATTCTTCCGCGCGTCCGTGTCGGCCGCGATTGCATCGTCGGCGCGGGGGCGGTAGTGACGAAGGACGTGCCGGACGGCAAAGTGGTTTATGGAAATCCCGCGACCATCAGGCGCGACAATATCTGACAAACCGGTGTTCACGTTCACGCGCCGAAGGGTCGTCTCCACGGTTTAACGGTCGTCCCCGTTTGTGTAAAGGATTAATTTATGGAACGCATACTTGTCTCCGGCCCTTCGATCACGCAGAAGGAGATCGATTACGTTACCGATGCCGTGACCAATGCGTGGTACGGCAACGCCAACATCTATCACGACCGCTTCGAGAAGGCGTTTGCAGACTATCTCGGCGTGCGCTACGCGGTGTCGTTGCCTTCCTGCACCTCTGCGATTCACCTGTCGCTGCTGGCGTTGGGCATCGGGGAGGGCGACGAGGTCGTCGTGCCCGACGCAACGTGGATCGCTTCGGCCGCGCCCATCAATTACGTCGGCGCGACGCCCGTGTTCGCGGATATTGACCGGCAGACGTGGTGTCTCTCGGCCGAGACGCTCGCCGCCGCGATTACGCCGCGGACGAAGGCCGTGATCGTGGTCGATCTCTACGGCAACATGCCGAACCTGCCCGCGTTGATGGAAGTGGCGCGCGCGCACGGGCTGCCCGTGATCGAGGACGCGGCGGAGGCGGCGGGCGCGGAGTATGGGGGGCGCAAGGCCGGTAGTTTCGGCAACACGGGCGTGTTCAGTTTCCACGGCTCGAAGACGCTCACCACGGGCGAGGGCGGCATGCTGGTGACGGACGACGAAGCCGTCTTCCGGCGCGTGCTGTTCCTGCGCGACCACGGGCGCAAACCCGGCGACAAGCAGTTCTGCAACACAGAGGTCGCCTACAAGTACAAGATGAGCAGCATGCAAGCGGCTCTGGGCTTGGCTCAACTGGAGCGCATCGACGAACTGATCGAGCGCAAGCGGGAAATCTTCGCGTGGTACACGCAGGAGCTTGAGAGCGTCGAGGAGATCACTCTGAACTATGAACTGCCCGACGCGAAGAACAGTTACTGGATGGTAACGGTCGTGCTGGATCGCAACTACGGAATCGAAAAGGATGCTTTGCAGGAACAGTTGAGCGCGGAGGGGATCGACTGCCGCCCGTTCTTTCACCCGCTCAGTTCGATCCCGGCCTATGCCGGTCTGCCGCAGGCCGAGGAGGCGCGCGGGCGCAACCGCGTCAGTTATGAAATCTGCCCCTACGGCATCAACTTGCCTTCCGGGTTGAACCTGACGAGAGCCAACGTCCAATATATTTGCGACAAGCTGAAGCAGCGTTTAGGGCAATAACCGCCAGAGACGGAAGAATGTATCGAGGGTCGAAGGATGCCTAATCAACCTTTAGTCAGTATCGGACTGCCGACGTACAACCGGGCTTCCACCCTGAGACGCGCCATCGAGTCGGCCTTGGCGCAGGACTATCCGAATATAGAGCTGGTCATCTCCGATAACGCTTCGACCGACGAGACACAAGCGATCTGTCTGGAAGTCGCCGCACGCGACAAGCGCGTCAGATACCTGAGACAACAAGCTAATCAGGGCGCGACCGTAAACTTCCGCGAAGTGCTCAAGCAATCTCGCGGCGAGTTTTTCATGTGGCTGAGCGACGATGATTGGATGGACGAGTCTTACGTCTCACAGTGTTTGAGCGTCCTCTTGGCGCAACCCGATCTGGGCTTGGTCTGTGGCCGTGAAAGATATTATGAGAACGGGGAGTTTGTTTTCGAGAGCACGCAGATAAATCTGTTGCAGAACACCGGGGCGGAGCGCGTGCAGGCTTACTACGAACAGGTCAGCATGAACGGGACTATTTACGGGCTGATGCGCCGCGAGCAAATATTGAAAGTGCCGTTTTACGAGATGTTGGCGGGCGACTGGCTGTTCGTCGCGCGGGTCGCTTTTCAGTCGAAGGTGAAAACTCTGGAGAGCGTCGCGATCAATCGATCCGTTGCGGGTGAGTCACAGGACATTCATCGATTGGCCGCCAGTTTGGGCTTGTCGAAGTTTATGGTGAAAAACCCGCACCTGAGAATTGCGCTCAGCATGTTCGGCGACATCATGCGGCAATCATCGCCATATCAATCGATGTCGCTCTTTGCACGGTTGGGGCTGGGGTATCGATCTTCGGCCGCGGTAATCAAAAGGTATTGCGTGCCCGATTGGCATCGCCGGCTGTACGAGCGGGCGAAGCGGTTGGAGGCGGGACTCAAACACAGGTTTCGCAGCGTTCAATAAACTTATCAGGCCGGGCTGATTTGAGCGGATAACCGACGCTCTCACCGTATGAAGAAGGTCATAATTTTTTTACCGCAGAATCCTTATCCTCCCCACTCAGGCTTTCATAAACGCTGCTTGGAAGTGATCGACGGTTTCAAGGAACTCGGCTGCGAGATTACGCTGGCGAGTTCGACGCTCTCCACCGAGCAGCCTTGGACTGCGCCCATCATTCAAAGCGTCAAAGAAGACGGGATCAAAGAGGTCGAGATTTATGAGCCGAGTTCGTTAGACCGGCAAGTGCAGCGCGGCTTGAGAAGATTTTACTGGTTGCGAAAAAAGACGCCGCCGCTCGGTTCGAGGATCGACACGCCCCCCGGCTTGCGTCGTTGGTTTGCGCGTCTGGTCAAACGGATCGCTCCCGACGTGCTGGTGATCAACTATGCTTTCTGGGGCACTCTGCTGGACGGCCTCGGCGGGCGGCGCGCGCAAACGGTCGTCAAGGTGATGGAGACGATTGACCTGCTCTCGTTGAATTTGCAGATGTGGCAACTGTTGGAGAAACATCTCCCGCCGCCGCCCATCGACGCGAGCGCGATTGACGATCAAATTCTGGAAGAAGATTTTTTCACACGGCATCGCTTGGCGGTGCATCCCGAAGAATACGCGATCTACGACAAGTACGATTACACGATTGCCATCACCCGTCAGGAAGCCGAGACCATCAGGCAAAATACGCAGCGCACGCGGGTTCTGAACATCCCCATGACGCAGTCGCCGCGTTATATCACTAACCGTTACGACGGGCATGCCTTGTTCCCGACCGGCCCCAACCCGTTCAACATGCAGGGCTATTTCTACTTCGTCAAAAGAGTGCTGCCGCTGGTCAGGCGTCGCGAGCCGTCTTTTCGCCTACAGGTGACGGGCTATTGCAGCGAACGGGTCTCGCCCGAAGAGAACATCATCCTGAGCGGTTTCGTGCCCGATCTGGAAGCGGTTTACGAGTCGGCCAGATTCGTCGTCTGCCCCATCTTCGGCGGCACGGGGCAGCAAGTGAAGATCGTCGAAGCGATGGCGCGCGGCGTGCCCGTCGTCGCCTTGCGCGCCGTCTCGGAACGCTCTCCTATTCAACACGGGATCAACGGGCTGGTGGCCGACACCGCGGAGCAGTTTGCCGAACACGTCTGCCGTCTCTGGGACGACCCCGAACTGTGCCGTCAGTTAGGCCACGAAGCGAGAAAAACCATCGCGGCCGAAGCCTCCCAATCACACATCGCCAACGCGCTGGCGACAATGTTCGATGCGCGCGCAACCTGACGGTCGAGGCTTCGCTCGTGGTAAACG
Source organism: Pyrinomonadaceae bacterium (assembly GCA_035940695.1). Classification (GTDB taxonomy): domain Bacteria; phylum Acidobacteriota; class Blastocatellia; order Pyrinomonadales; family Pyrinomonadaceae; genus JAIVJZ01. The sequence continues at coordinate 29,347 of DASZEQ010000022.1, forward strand.
GTCGATGAAGATTGCAGTTTGGCACAACTTGCCGAGCGGCGGCGGAAAGCGCGCGCTCTACGATCACGTGCGCGGCTTGGTGCGGCGCGGGCACACGGTCGAGTCGTGGTGTCCGCCGACGGCGGATCAAAACTACCTGCCGCTCGGCGCGCTTGTCCGCGAACACGTCCGCCCCTTTGACTGGCAACCGCTCGCGCAAAAAAAGCTGCCCGCTAAATTGACGACCCTGCGCCTCGACTTCCTGACGCGCGTTGACGCTCTCGACCGCCACTGCCGCCTCTGCGCCGACGAGATCAACCGGGGCGGATTTGATTTGTTGTTCGCCAACAGTTCTTTGTATCAGGCGGTCAGTTCCATCGGGCGTTACGCGCGCCTGCCCAAGGTCGTCTACTTGCAAGAGCCGGTGCGCGAGCTTTACGAAGCGATGCCCGACCCGCTCTGGCAAGCTCTGCCCCCGGCCGAGTCTTACGTGTCGGCCTCGTTCATTCGTGATTACCTGAAAGACCTCGTCAGGACGCAATCGCTGCGGGTGCTGATGCGCGAAGAGGTGCGTAACGCCAGAGCCTTCGACGCCGTGCTGGTCAACTCTTTCTACAGCCGCGAGAGCATCCTGCGCGCCTACGGGCTGGACGCGAAAGTCTGTTATCTGGGCGTTGACGCCGAGAAGTTCCGCGACCTGAATCTCGCGCGCGAAAACTATGTGGTCGGGTTAGGGGCTTTCCTCAAACTCAAGAACGTGGAGTTCGCTCTGCGCTCGCTGGCCGAAGTGCCGCAGTCGCGTCGCCCGCGTCTGGTGTGGATCGGGAACGCCGCCGACCCGCCCTATTTCGCGGCCATGAAACAACTGGCCGTCGCGCTCAAAGTCGAGCTTGAGCCGCGCGTGAACATTACCGACGACGAGTTGGTCACCACTCTCAACCGCGCCCGGCTCATGATCTACTGTTCGCGTCTTGAGCCGTTCGGCTTCGCCCCGTTGGAAGCCAACGCTTGCGGCGTGCCCGTGCTGGCCGTCGCTGAGGGCGGCGTGCGGGAAACCATCGTCAACGGAGTCAACGGGCTGCTCGTGGATAGCGACCCGCGCCGGATGGCCGACGCCGTCGTGCGTCTGTTGGACGACCCGGAATACGCGCGCCGTTTGGGACAGACCGCACGGCAACAGGTGGTCGAGCAGTGGTCGGTCGAGGCCGCCGTCGAACGTCTGGAGCAGAAATTGTTGGAGACGCTCGACAACTCGCAACGCTAGTCAGCCGCAAGCCCCGTGCCCCCGGATGCGGGCGCGGCGCGAACATCGAAGCCGGCCGCCGGTCTCAGTTAAGGCGTGCGCTTATTCTTTGCCTCCCTTTAACCGGGCGGGGCGGCACGATGAATTTTCGGGAGACGCGACGTTGATTCTCCCTTCAAAGAACTTTATGCTTTACCTCAATCAATAAGATATTGGAGAAGAACCATTGACGAAGAAGGCGTTAATCACCGGCATCACCGGGCAGGACGGCAGTTATCTGGCAGAGCATTTGTTGGCTCTCGGCTACGAGGTGCACGGGTTGGTGCGCCGCGTCGCCCTCGAAGACCCCTCCCGCCGCTTTGCGCGCATCTCGCACCTGCTCGACCAAGTCACCCTCCACCCCGCTTCGCTGGAGAGTTATCCCTCGCTCTTTCACGTCGTCAGCCGCATCGAGTTCGACGAGTGTTATCACTTGGCGGCGCAGTCCTTCGTGGCCGAGAGCTTCCTCGACGGCTTCTCCACGATGAACACCAACATCAACGGCACACATTACCTGCTGGCCGCACTCCGTGAGTTGCGCCCCGCGTGTCGCTTCTACTTTGCGGGGTCGTCGGAGATGTTCGGCAAGGTGGCCGAAGTGCCCCAGCGCGAGACGACGCGCTTTCACCCCAGAAGTCCCTACGGCATCTCGAAGGTAGCGGGCTTCGAGTTGACGCGCAATTATCGTGAAGCGTACGGCATGTTCTGCACGAGCGGCATGTTGTTCAACCACGAAAGCCCGCGCCGGGGC
>DASZEQ010000023.1:0-13884 GCA_035940695.1 Pyrinomonadaceae bacterium
TCGTTCGCGTTGGGCGAACGACCCGCCGCTGCGGTTTCTACTCAAGACCTTTTGATGTCGAAAAGATATTTGTCGCCGCGCATGGCTCTGCTCGCGTCTCTGTTCGCGGCGTTGCTCTGCGCTCTCCCCGCCGCGCGCCAGCACGCCTATCCGAAATCGTCCGGCGACGACGCTTTGCCCGCATACGATCTCGTCATCACTAACGGGCGCATCGTTGACGGCACGGGCAACCCTTGGTTTCGCGCGGACGTAGGCATAAAAGGCGGGCGCATCGTCCGCATCGGTCACATCGTGCCGCAGGGCAATAGCAGCAGCGGCGCATCATCCGTCTCGCTGGCGCGCGCAATCATAGACGTGCGCAATCAGATCGTCGCGCCCGGTTTCATCGACGTGCACACGCACGCCGAAGGCATCTACAAACAGCCCGCCGCCGAGAACTTCGTGCGGATGGGCGTGACCTCGCTCGTCACCGGCAACTGCGGCTCGTCCGCGACCGACATCGGGGAGTTTCTGGGACGCATCCGCGAGCAACCGCTCGCCGTCAACCTCGCCACCTTGATCGCGCACGGCGACGTGCGCCGCAAGGTGTTGGGATTGGAAGCGCGCGCGCCGTCGGCCGAAGAGTTAGCGAAGATGGAATCGCTCGTCGAACAGGGCATGCGCGACGGCGCGCTCGGTCTCTCGACCGGGCTGATCTACGTGCCCGGCACATACGCGAAGACCGACGAGGTGACCGCGCTGGCGCGCGTCGCCGCACGCCACGGCGGGCTGTATGCGACGCACATGCGTAACGAGGGCGAGGGCGTGCTGGCCGCCATCCGCGAGAGCATCGAGATCGGCGAGCGCGCGAATTTGCCCGTCGAGATTTCGCATTTCAAGATCAGCAATAAAAGATTGTGGGGGCAGACGCCCGCCACGCTTGATCTCGTCCGCGCGGCGCGTGCGCGCGGCCTGCAAGTCACCGTTGACCAGTACGCCTACACGGCGAGTTCGACTTCGCTCGATTCGCGTCTGCCGAGTTGGGTGCTCGAAGGCGGGCGCGAGGCCGGGAAGACGAGGCTCGCAGACCCGGCCACGCGCGCGCGCGTCGTCGGCGAACTCAAGGACTCGCTCAAGCGCAGCGGCTTCAAAGATTTTTCCTACGCAATGGTGGCAAGCTACGAGAAGAATCCGGCCTTCAACGGCAAGTCTATCGCCGCCATCACGAAAGAGGCGCGCGGCAAAACGGATGTCGCCAATCAGATGGAGCAGATACTTGAGATGTACGGCGAAGGCGGCGCGGCGATGGTCTACCACAGCATGGGCGAACCGGACGTGCAGGCCATCATGCGCGAGCCGTTCACCATGATTGCGTCCGACAGCGGCGTGCGTCGCTTTGGCGAGGGCGTGCCGCACCCGCGCGGCTATGGCAACAATGCGCGCGTGCTCGGCCGCTACGTGCGTGAGTTGCGCTTGCTCACGCTCGAAGATGCGATCCGCAAAATGACTTCGCTCCCCGCACAGACCTTTCGCCTGCGCGACCGCGGCCTCGTGCGCGAGGGCTTCGCCGCCGACCTCGTCATCTTCGACGAAACAGTGATCAATGATCGCGCGACCTATGAAAAGCCGCACCAGTACCCGTCCGGCATCAGTTACGTCTTCGTCAACGGGCAGGCGACACTGGCGCGCGGAGAGATGACCGCCGCGCGTGCGGGCGCGGCTCTCCGGCTCGCTTCCGACGCCGCCGTGAAGTGAACCGGACGAGCGCGCAACCTTTGCCCACGTCTCTTTCAAGCGGCTTTCCCGTAAAGCGCCGCGCGCTTGAACCGGCAATTCGTAATTCGTCGCAAACCCAAACGCAAGGATAAACTCCGGCCGACCCTGAAAGGATAGATGATGATGTCAACTCAGACACGTTCCATCCGATTATTGTTCGCGGCCTTCGGTTTCATGCCGGTCGTGTTGGCAATGCCCGCCGCTGTAGTAGCAGTGCGTGCGCAAACCGTTACGGGCACGATGCAGGGGACGATCACGGATCAATCCGGCGGGGCGACTATCTTGAGCGCGTTCGGCAGGCCGCCTTCGACGCGCCCGCCGTCGCCCCTAGCCCGTGAAGCCGGGCGTGTATTAGATTAGGCACTACTCCACCTGCGATTTTTCGCAGCAGGCATTGTTGAAAGCAGTACGTCTTAACGTGAACCCCGAAAAATTCTGTCTGAAGTCTTGAGGGCAGAGGCGGGGTGCGCCACAAACCAGAAATTTCTTAAAGATGAAAAGGAATCACCCCATGAGACACCATGTAGAGATCGCATGTCGCATGCTCGTTCTATCGCTCCTGATGTGCACGAGCCTGAGCGTCGCACTTGCGCAGGACGTCACCGGCGCGCTCAACGGCATCGTCACCGACACGACTGGCGCGGCGGTTGCGGGCGCGACCGTGACGATCACCGATGAAGCTAAAAATATCGTCGTGCGCACTGTCACCACCGGCGAAGAAGGAGAATACTCCGCGCCGTCCCTTCCGGTCGGAGCTTATTCGGTGACAGTTGAAGCCCCGAATTTTAAGAAGTCCATCCAAACTAATATCAAACTCGATGTCGGCCAGCGTCGCACCGTAGACCTTCAACTGGAGGCGGGCAACATTGCCGAAAGCGTGACGGTCGAAGCCGACCCGGTGGCGGTCGAACTGACGACGGCTACCGCCTCGACCGTGATCAGCGGCGAGCAGGTGCGCGAACTCTCGATCAACAACCGCAACTTCGTCCAACTCGTAACGCTCGCGCCGGGCGTTTCCAGCGACCTCTCCGATCAAGTCTATGTCGGCAACGTGAATCCGGAAGGGCAGGCCAACACGGTCAGCATCTCGGTCAACGGCGCGCGCAGCAGCCAAAATACTTTTACGGTTGACGGCGCGGACATCACCGACCGCGGCTCGAACATCACGATTCAAGCCTTTCCGAGCGTCGATTCAATCGGTGAATTCAGAGTGTTGAGAAGCCTGTATCCGGCCGAGTCGGGCAACAGCGGCGGCGGGCAGGTCAACGTCGTCACGCGCTCCGGCGGAGAAGAATTTCACGGCTCGCTCTTCGAGTTCGTGCGTAACGAACGCCTCAACGCCAACGATTTTCTCAGCAACCAGACCGCGCCCGTCGGGCGCACGCCGGACGGCAGAGCCAAGCGCAGGCCGTTCCGTTATAACAACTATGGTTTCACCGTCGGCGGCCCCGTCTACTTCTTCAATTTCGGCGAAGGAACGGGCGGGGGCGTCTTCAAAAAATTGAATCGGACGTTCTTCTTCTTCTCCGAAGAGCAGCGTCGAGATTTGCGCTACCCGACTTTGACCTCAACCGTCCCCGACGCGAATCTACGGCTAGGGATCTTCCCCGTCCCCGTCTGCATTAATCGCAACGATGTGCCGGGCGCGACCTGCACGGGCGCAAACATCCTGCCCGCAGGCACGCCGCTGCCTGCCAATCTTTTCAACCCGGCGGCGTTGTCATATCTCAACCAGATTTACAACAAGCTGCCGCTCCCCGCTGCGGGCGGTTTCGGTCTCATCTCGGCCGCCGTCAACAAAGCCGATTTCCGCCAAGAGATCATCAAGATCGACCACAACTTTACGGATACCCTGTCGGCCTTTTATCGCTATGAAAACGATAAAATCCCGACGCTCGATTCCAACGCTCTTTTCTCCAGCGGTTCGGGCTTGCCGGGAGTTTCGACCACGCGGACGAATTCGCCGGGGCGCACGCACACCGTGCAGACCACCTACGTCCTCAGCCCGCGCGCGATCCTCGAAGGGCGTTATGCTTACTCTTACGGCGCAATTCTCAGCGAGAATATCGGCCTGATCGCGACGAGCAATTCGACCAACCCGGTCACGCTGCCTTTCACCAACACGCGCGACCGCATCACGTCGGTTTCCGGCAACGGCTTCAGCGCGATTCAGGGCTTTGGCCCCTACGACAATTTCTCGAACAAGCACATCATCGGCACGAGCCTCAGCCTGATCAGCGGCGGGCACACGTTGAAGTTCGGCGGCAACTATTCCAAGTATCGCAAGAACGAGAACGCGCTCGTCCTCGATGCCAACGGAGCCAATCAGGGAATTTTCACCGCCTTCGGCACTGCGCTCCCGGCGGGCGTAACGGCGAGCACGACCAATCAAAACTTGCAACGCTGGGCTAACTTCCTCGTCGGCAACGCTCAGACCTTCATTCAAGGCAAGTTCGATTACACGGGCGATCTGCGCCAGCACAACTACGAAGCCTACGCGCAGGACGAGTGGCGTTTCAGACCCAACCTGACCCTGTATTACGGCGTCCGTTATTCGCTCTTCAGCCAGCCCACGGACAACAACGGGCGTCTGTCGAACTTCGATCCGAGACTGTACAACCCGGCTAACGCGCCGCAGGTGACGGGCGCGGGCAACCGCGTCGCCGGAACGGGCAACTTCTGCAACGGCATGTACGTCAACTCGCAGAATTTTCAAACCGCCGTCAACTGCACGCCCGCCGTATCGCCTTTCGGCGAACAGGTCGTCGAAACGCCGAAGTACGACTTCGCGCCGCGCTTCGGGCTGGCGTGGGATCCGTTCGGCGAAGGCAAAACCTCCGTCCGCACCGGCTACGGCGTCTACCACGAACAAATCCTGAACGGTTGGCTCTTGCAGATGATCGGGCAGAATCCGCCGTATCAGGAGAACTTCACGATCACCAACACGCGTCTGGATAACCCGGGCGCGGGCGCGACCGCGCCTCCTTCGGCGGCGGCGTCCTCCATTCGCGGAATGGATCCCGACTGGCACACGCCCTACACGCAGCACTGGTCGCTCGACGTGCAGCATCAGATTACGAGCAACACCAAAGCCTCCATCGGCTATTACGGCTCGAAGGGAACGCACCTGATCGGCGTCGTCGAAATCAACGAACTCCAACCGGGGCAGGCGATCAATTCGCAGTGCGCGCCGGGCGCGAACACCTTCCAGACGCCGGGCGTCGCGCTCGTGCCCTGTCTGGTTCGCGGGACGGGCTTCTTCTCCACGGCGGCCACCAACATCATCGACCAGCTTCGCCCCTACAGAGGCTATCGCTCGATCACGATGTTGTCGCCGCGCTTCAACTCGAATTACCACAGCATGCAGATTGGGGCGGAACATCGCTTCGCGCGCCAGTCGCAGGTAAGTCTCGCCTACACTTGGTCGAAAAACCTGACCGATTCGCAGACCGACCGCTCGACGGCTCCGCAGAATTCTTACGACATCAGGAGCGAGTACGGCCGTGCCACTCTCGACCGGCGGCATGTGTTCTCGTTGAACTACATTTACGAGTTGCCGTTCTTCCAAAATCAAGAGGGCTTGGTGGGTAAACTGTTGGGCGGGTGGCAAGCCTCCGGCATCGTGAACTACAACACGGGCTTGCCGTTCACGGTGACGACTTCGGCCTACGACCCGGCGGGACTCGGTTTCATCCCGGCAGCCATCGCGGGCGGGCGTCCGAACCTGCTCTGCGACCCGAACGCGGGCGCGCCCCACACGCAACAGCAGTTCTTCAACACGGCCTGCTTCGAAGCGAACCCCGCTTCGACGGCGACCAACATCAACAACGCTCCCGGCTCGTCCGGGCGCGGCGTGATCAACGGGCCGGACACGAAGCGCGTTGACTTCACGATGACGAAGAACATTCGTTTCAACGAAAGCATGCGCCTGCAACTTCGCGGCGAAGCCTTCAACGTTTTCAACCACACGAACTTCCGCACCATCGGCACGAACGTCACGCTGGCGACGTTCGGACAGGTAACTGCCGTCCGCGACCCGCGCACGCTCCAACTCGGCGTGAAGTTCTACTTCTAGACGGGGCGGTTTGCCCGTCAATCCCGGCGAGAGAGCCGCTGGACAGAAAAAGTCCAGCGGCTCTCTCGCTTGCATCAACTGAATTTAAGAGGAAACATATTGAGCATGTCTGTTGAAAACGGAAAGCTCTGTCTGGCGCACGCGCGCGTAGTCTTCCTCGGCGGAGTAAGCGAGGGCGTCAACGTGTTGCTCGATGGCGCGCGCATCGAGGGCTTCGTCAATCAACCTCCGGCGAAAGACGCGTACGCGGCGAACGTCATCGACCTCCGGGGTTCGACTCTCTATCCCGGCTTTATAGACGCGCACATTCACGGCGCGGTCGGCGTGGATACGATGGAAGCGTCGCCGGAAGACTTGCGCCGCGTCGCGGAATTTCTCGCGCGCGAGGGCGTGACCTCTTGGCTGCCGACCCTTGTGCCCGCGCCCGTCGAGGATTACGCGCGCGCCGCCGCGTCGATTGAAAATCTGATGGCCGGACAGGACGAACGCGCCACGCCCGCCGCACGCGCGCTCGGCCTCCACTACGAAGGCCCGTTCATCAACAGCGCGCAGTGCGGCGCGCTGCGCCCGTCCTACTTTCGCATTTTCAGGCAGCCCGCGGACGTAGACGCTCTGCCCGTCGCGGGCGCGCCTCAAGCGATTCGCATGATCACCGTCGCGCCTGAGATTGAAGGCGGGATCGAGTTGGTACGCGAACTCAAAGCGCGCGGCTGGGTCGTCTCCATCGGCCACACGCGCGCCGATGTCGAAACGCTCGACCGCGCACGAGCGGCGGGCGCGCGCCACATGACTCATTTCTTCAACGCCATGTCGCCGCTCCACCAGCGCACGCCCGGCCCCGTCGGCTGGGGACTCCTGAGCGACGACGTGACCTGCGACATCATCGCCGACGGGCATCACGTCGCGCCGCTCATGCTGCAACTCGCGCTGCGCTGCAAGACGCCGGAGCGGCTCTGCTTGATCAGCGACGCGGTTGCGCCCGCCGGGCAGGGCGACGGCGAGTTTCGCATCTGGGGTGAGACGATCAAGGTGGCAGGCGGGCGCACCGCGAACGAACGGGGCAGCATCGCCGGTTCGGTCAGCACGATGCGCGACAACGTGCGGCAGATGCTCGCGCTCGGCGTCGCACCCCCGGATGTAGCGCGCATGGCTTCCGCTAACCCTGCGCGCCTGCTCGGCGTCGCCCCAAGTTGCGGCACAATCGAAGAGGGCAAGCGCGCAGACCTCGTCGCGCTCGACGAAGAAGGAAACGTTCGCCTGACCGTGATCGGCGGGCGCGTAGCGTTCGATGCGTTGCGGGATGGATGAAACCGGCGCGGCTTTAGCTTTCAGAGGCGCTTTGCGCGAAAGCCCAAAGCCCAGAAAGCGGAGGCGACGAGCGTGGGCAAAACGACGAGCGTTTGGAGTAGGAAGGCGATTACGTCGTTGGCGCGTTGGCCTGTGTAGTCGAGACCGTTGACGCCGATGAACGAGGCGACGAGCGTGACGAGCCAGTTTGCGTAGGCGGGCACGCCGACGCCGAGCGCGAGTCGGCGCAAACCGCGCTCGCCGTAATGCAGAAACTCAAAACTCCACGCCACGGCGAGCAGCCACAACCCGCCGAGCAGCGCGTTAAGATGCGCCGCCAGAGCCATGCGCGGCATCCCCACCGCGACCTTGCCCGTGAGGGCGGCGGCCGACCACAAGCCCGTCACCATTCCGATGAAGAACAACAACGCGCCCGCAAACGCCAACTGTTTACGAAGTGGATTTTCATTCATAAATTTTCAGCAGACGACTCGCGGCGAGCGTCGCGCCGGGGGTTCTAAGGCCGAAGTTTCCGCTTGATTGATCCGCTGGATTTCTTTGCGAGAAGACGAATGAATTTTCTACCGGACAGGCCGCGCGCGATGATACACTACGCGCCCGCATGCCGTGCAAATATCTCTCGACTCTTATGACAACCAAATCCCTGTGCTCGCTCGTCGTCGCCACGTGCTTGCTGGCCGCCACTTCCGGTTCGCGCGCCCAGAACATAACTGCCGATCTCGTCATCGTTAACGCCAACGTCCGCACGTTGGACAAGGAGCGGCCGTCGGCCGAAGCCGTCGCCGTCTACGGCACGCGCATCGCCGCCGTCGGCACGACGGCAGAGATACGCAAACTCGCGGGCGCGCGCACGCGCGTGATCGACGCGCATGGCGCGCTCGTCCTGCCCGGCTTCAACGACGCGCACGTCCATTTCATAGAGGGCGGCGGCCATCTCGCCAGCGTCCAACTGCGCGATGCCGCAAGCCCCGCAGAGTTCGCCGCGCGCATCGGCCAATTCGCGGCGAAGACTCCGAAGGGGCGTTGGATTATGGGAGGCGACTGGGATCACGAACGCTGGCCGGGCGCGCCGCTGCCGACCAAAGAGTTGATTGATAAGCTCACGCCCGATCATCCGGTCTTCGTCAATCGCCTCGACGGCCACATGTCGCTCGCCAACAGCGTCGCGCTGAAACTCGCAGGCATAACGAAGGAGACGAAAGACCCCGACGGCGGTTTGATCGTGCGCGACGCGCGGACGGGCGAGCCGACCGGCGTGTTGAAAGACGCCGCGATGTCTTTCGTCAACGCGAAGATCCCCGACCCGACCTTCGACGAAAAACTCGACGCCGCACGCGCCGCAACCGAGCACGCCGCCAGCCTCGGCGTGACGAGCGTGCAGGACATGTCGGCCGGGCGCGACATCGGCGTGCTGCAAACGCTCGCGGCGCGCGGCGAGTTGAAGACGCGCATCTATGCCGTCTCGCCTCTCCCACAGTGGGAGCGGCTCGCACAGACGGGCGTGCGCGCCGTGTTCGGCTCAGACCTTTTGCGCGTCGGCGGGTTGAAAGGTTTCGCCGACGGCAGCCTCGGTTCGACCACCGCGCTCTTCTTCGACCCCTACAACGACGCGCCCGCGACGCGCGGCCTCCCCGCCGACGAGATGTTTCCCGAAGGCGCGATGCTCAAGCGCGTGGAGTCGGCCGATGCGGCGGGGCTGCAAGTGATGATTCACGCCATCGGCGACAGCGCGAACGATAAAATTCTGTCTATTTACGAACAGGTCGCGCGGGCGACGCCCGTGCGCGACCGTCGCTTCCGCATCGAGCACGCGCAGCACATACGCGCCGCAGACATCGCGCGTTTCGCGCGCGGCGGCGTCATCGCCTCGATGCAGCCTTATCACGCGATTGACGACGGGCGTTGGGCGGAGAAGCGCATCGGCCACGAACGCGCGCGCACGACCTATCCCTTCCGCTCGCTGCTCGACGCAGGGGCGCATCTCGCTTTCGGCACGGACTGGTACGTCGCCCCGCTCAACCCGATGCTCGGCATCTACGCGGCGGTTACGCGCCGCACGCTCGACGGCAAAAACCCCGAAGGGTGGATACCCGAACAAAAGATCACGGTCGAAGAAAGCGTGCGCGCCTACACCACGGGTTCGGCCTACGCCGAGTTCGCGGAGCAAAGCAAGGGCACGCTCGCGCCCGGCAAACTCGCAGACCTCGTTATCCTCTCGCAAGACATTTTCCGCATCAACCCCGTCGAGATCGAGCGGACGACAGTTCGCCTCACGATCATGGACGGCCGCATCGTTTACGAAGAGAAGAAATAGCCGGAGGCTCTACGGGTGGAATTTACCTTCGTCGAAGGTCTGCGGACGCTGAAATTCGATCTCGTCTTGACGCTCGCGCTGGCGGCCTTGTTTCTGTTCGCCGGAGGCTTCGTGCAGCGTCGCGTCGCGTTTCTCAAACGCGCGAGTATTCCGGCGGCGGCCATCGGCGGGTTGTTGTTCGCCGCGCTGGTGATGCTTCTGCGCTCGCGCGGCACGCTCGCCATCGCGCTCGACACTTCCTTGCGCGCGCCGTTGCAGATCGCTTTCTTCACGACCATCGGTTTCGGCGCGACGCTCTCTCTGCTCGGCGCGGGCGGCCTGCGCCTGATCATCTTCTACATCATTGCGACGGGGACGGCGTTGGTGCAAAACGCGGCGGGCATCGCGGTGGCCGTCGCGCTCGGTGCGCCCGCCGCGCTCGGCGTCATCTGCGGGTCGCTGACGTTGACGGGCGGCCCTGCGACGGGGCTGGCGTTTACAAGCGAGTTCGAGGCGTTGGGCGTCACGGGCGCGGGCGCGCTCATCATCGCGTCCGCAACTTTCGGCATCTTCGTCTCAAGTCTCGTGGGTAATCCAATCGCCGTCGCGCTCATCCGTCGCTTTCGTCTCGCCGCGCCGCGCGCGGAGACGAAAGCGGACGAAGCGGAGGCGGAGTTCTGGGCTATCGGCGCGACGGGCAAGTTTGACGGCGCGGGCGAAGAGACAATTGAAGACGCGCGGTTGGACGGGGAAGAAGCGTCTCTGACAGGCGCGGTGCTGTTGCGAAACCTGCTCGTGCTGCTCGCCGTGATGGGCGTCGGCGCGCTGCTCGGCTCGGCCTTGTCGAGTTTATACATCGCAGGCCGCCCGTTGACGCTTCCGGCCTACGTGGGCGCGATGGTGGTGGCCGCGCTCGTGCGGAATCTGGATGATCGCTACGGATGGTTTCAACTCGACATGCGCGCCATTGAGGCCGTGGGCGGCATCGCCCTCGCGCTGTTTCTCGTCATCGCGCTGATGGACTTGAAACTGTGGCAACTGGCAGGGCTGGCCGTGCCCATGCTCGTCATCCTCGCCGTGCAAGTTGTGCTGACGATAATTTACGCCGTCCTCGTTACGTTCGTCGTGATGGGGCGCGATTACGAGGCAGCCGTCACAACGGGCGGGCACATCGGCTTCGGTCTCGGCATCACGCCGAACGCCGTCGCCAACATGGAAGCCCTGACGGCGCGCTACGGCGCAGCCCCGCGCAGTTTTCTGATCGTGCCCATCGTCGGCGCGTTCTTCATAGACTTCTCGAACGCGCTCATCATCACGCTGTTCGCCAACTTCCTGCGTTGAAAGACGAATCGATCATGTCGAAGAGAAAAACATTCTGCCTTGCCCTCGTCGCGCTCGCCGCGCTCGCCGTCGTCGTCCTGCCCACGTGCGCCCCGAACGTCGCGGCGCAGGAGGCCGGGAGGGGGCGAACTGTTCGCCACAAGCACGCTCCGCAGGCGCAACAAAAGTTCAACGCCGTGTCGTCGCCCGCGCTGCAAGCGATTGTTGATGAAGCGGCGCGCGAGGCTTTGCAGCGTTTCAGCGACAAGAAACTCGCGGAGAACCAACTGGCGATCACCTTGATTGATCTACGCGATGCGGAGCGACCCGCGTTGGCGAGTTTTCGCGGCGAAGAGCGCATCTACACGGCGAGCGTCGTCAAATTGTTCTATCTCGCGGCGGCGCACCGCTGGTTGGAAGACGGGCGTTTGCAGGAGACGGCGGAATTGAACCGCGCCCTGCGCGACATGATCGTCGATTCGTCAAACGACGCGACCGGCTACGTGCTCGACGTGTTGACGGGCACTTCGAGCGGCATGGAGTTGCCGCCCGCGGAGATGTCGAAATGGCAGGAGCGGCGCAACGCCGTCAACCGCTACTTCGCCGCGCTCGGCTACCGGAACATCAACGTCAACCAGAAAACTTTCTGTGAAGACGCCTATGGCCGCGAGAACTTCGGGCGCGGCCCGAACGGCGAGAACCGCAACAAGCTGACCACGAACGCCACCGCGCGCCTGCTCGCAGAGATCGCCACGCGCCACAGCGTGACACCGGCACGCGCCGAGAAAATGCTGGAACTGCTGAAACGCGATTTCACGGGCAAGAGCAGCGACCCGGACGATCAGGGGCGCGGCTTCACCGGCATCGCCCTGAAAGATTACGAGGGCGCGCGCCTCTGGTCGAAGGCCGGTTGGACGAGCAAGGTGCGCCACGACGCAGCCTACATCGAACTGCCAAACGGCGCGCGCTTCGTCCTCGTCACCTTCACCGAAGGACACAGCAACGACCGCGACATCATCCCGACAATCGCGGGCGTCGTCCTTAAGAGGATGAGCAAGTCGTGAAAAACCGTGAATCGTAAATAGAGAGAAGCATGTTTTCTCTATTCACGATTCACGATTTACGATTCACGATTCACGGTTTCTGAGCCGTGATGGCGATTTTCGTCCAGCCGATGATGTCGGTGGGGGGGAAGCGATAGCGGGAGACGATGCGCAGGTAACGTTCGGTGTTTTCATCCACCTCGCGGGGCGGGTGGGTTTTGAAGCGAAAGAGAAGTTCGAGAAAGGCGCTGGCCGGTGCGGGTCGAACCGGCAGATGAAAGAGATGGCCGCCGGACTTGAGCACGCGCGCGAGTTCGCCGAGGCCGTCGCGGAGCGAGACGTATTCGAGCGCGCCGCTCGTCGCGATGAAATCGAACGTCTCGTTGGCGAAGGGAAGCGAGAGCAGGTTGGCCTGCAAGAAACGTACTCGATGCGGCCGCCGACCGCGCTGTAGCTCCTGCCCGACCGCCTGCCGCGCCTTGTGCAACGACGAGGCCGAGAGATCAATGGCGGTAATCTGCGCGGGATGCGTGAGCGTGCGGAGCATGGCGAGCGTCAACAGCCCCGTGCCGCACCCGGCGTCGAGAATCTGCGCGTTGTCGTCTGGGAGAGGGATCGGATGTTCGCGGAAATAGCGTTCGAGCGAACGCCCGTAGCCGTTGAACTTGAAAGTCAGATCGTAGAGGCGCGCGATGCGATCATAGAGCGAGCCGGCGCGGTTGTCGTCAACGGTCGTGATGCTGGAATTTTGTGCCATGCGCGCTCTAAGTAACGTCCGGCGGCGGCGGCAACCGGCCGCGCGCAGCGTTCAGAAATAATTTCACCAACCCGCACTTCGTCAAATTGGGTGGAAGTCGGGCGACAAGGGGAATCCATGGGGAAGCTGTTGTACGTAGTTATAAGTCAGGACACTTATACAAATACTCTGGCAATACTTCAAGGAGACCCTTCGTGTTTGAGACGGAACAAGACGTGCTGGACTGGTATGAGGCGCAGCCGCGCGCCATCACCAAAGAATTTGTCGACTCGCTGAACTGGAAAGAGGTGCGAGAGCACCCGCTCAGTCCCGCCTTCAAAGATGTCATCGTTTACATGCGCGATGTGGAGAGCTTCACGGAGATTTACTACGAGGAGTTGCTGCGCACGCCGACGGGAAAGAGTCCGGTCATTCGCCAGTTCATGGAGCGTTGGAGCGTGGAAGAGAACGAGCACGCCGATTTGCTGAACCGCTTTTTGAACGAAGCCGGATACCCGACGAGCGAGCATTGGCAGTCGGAGGCGCGAGCCGCAATCCCGTTTCGCTACACCTTCGAGAACCGTCTCTACCCCATCATCACCAACTGCTTCGGCAAGTATTTTTCCGGCGCGCACATGGTCTGGGGCGCGATCAACGAGATGACGACGCTGCAAGGCTATCGCCGTCTCTGGAAACTGGCCGGGCATCCCGTGCTCGAACAGTTGCTGCGCGCCGTGGCGCGCGAGGAGTCGGTGCATTCGCATTTCTACTGGAGCATCGCGCGCCTGAAACTGGAACGCTCCGGCTACTCGCGCGCCCTCGCGCGGTTTATCATCGGGAAATTCTGGTCGCCCGTCGGGCAGGGCACGAAGCCGCAGGCCGAGACCGATTACGTGATCGCGACGCTCTTTAAGGGCGCGGACGGCGTGAACTTTTTCGACCAAAACGTCAACCAGCGATTGCAACTGCTGCCGGGTTTCACGGGGCTGGAAAATGTCTCGCAGCGAATTGCGCGGATCGCGCTCTAGACGTTATCCTCTGCGTCTATGAGACGCAAACTTCCCATCATCATCATTGCCGTCGTGCTGCTCGCCGCGCTCGCGGGCGGCGCGATCCTGATGCGCTCGTCCGAAACCACGACCGCGCAGCCGAACCTCGCGCAGATGCCGCCCACCGTGGGCACGAACGCGCCCGCGTCGGCGACCGTGCCGCGCCCCGCCGCGCCCGCCAACCTGCAAAACGTACACCTGCGCGGCCGCGCCGACGCGCCCGTGTTGATCGAGGAATACGGCGATTTCCAGTGCCCGCCGTGCGGGTTTTTGCACCCGATCCTGAAGCGGCTCGAAGGCGAGTT
>DASZEQ010000024.1:0-54995 GCA_035940695.1 Pyrinomonadaceae bacterium
GCGGCGTGCGCGGTTCTTCTAAAGACCATGCGCGCATTCTATCAATCTCAGCTATCTTGCGCGCGGGCATCGAACCCCCGCGCAAGATGGTTCATCCATCCCCGCCGCAAGCGACGGGGCATTAAGAACCTTTTTCGTAAAGTTAAGGACACTGCCGAAATAGTTAAGGGAATTGTAGAGCATGTGCCTGTATATCAGGATTTAGTGCAACCCGCTGCGAAGGAACTAGGCACAGCACTGCAAACGGTAGCTAAAACTGTGCATATTGCTCTTGCTCCTGTGTCAGCATTGGTTTGGGGATATGAGCAGATAAAAGAATGGGTACAGCAAACAGTAACCGAAAAACTTAAGGATGTTCCGCCAGATGAAATTGTTCCTCCAAGAGTGGCAGTGGCTGGGCCAACTATTGAAGCTTTACGCTTCGCTGCGGAAGAACCTACCATGCGGGAGTTGTACGCAAACTTACTTGCAACTTCTATGTCATCTAAAAAACAGAGTAAAGCTCATCCAGCTTTCGTTGAGATCATCAGACAGTTAGAAGTTATAGACGTGCATTTATTGAATTTCATTTATGCCAGATATATAGAAACCCGGAAAGATAGAGAAGAAATGTGGTCAAGACACAGCAGCTTGAGCGATTATCCTTTGCAATCAATAGATTTTCCAATTTATAAATTCCAAGTTACCGAAATGCTCAAGATTGAAGAAAGTGAGTACATGAAGTCTGTAGATAATCTTATCAGGCTGAGATGCATTACTCCTTACGTCGAGGAAGGTAATGTTGAGACAGAAGTTGATGGGATATACGACAACAAGACTTTTACGGTATTTCATAATTATGATGGAATATGTATGACACCTTTCGGCGTAGGATTTGTTGAAGCATGTACCAATCCTTCGAAGTCAGAATATGACATTTAAGAAGATATAATAGTCCATACAAATTTTAATTTGCCTAGTCCGCAAATACCAGTTCACTCTGACTGACAGACCTCACCTTTTCAACTTAAACTCAGCCTTAACTCTTTTGTCCGTTTGGCGATCAAGTCGGGGGCGTCGAGGAGTGCGCTGACGAGAGCGACGGAGTCGGCTCCGGCGGCGAGGGCGGCGGGGGCGGTGTCGCGGGTGATGCCGCCGATGGCGACGAGGGCGACTGAGGGGTCAATCGTGTCGCGGACGCGGCGGAGGGCTTCGAGGCCGACGGTGGGGTCGGGGTTCTCTTTCGTGCGCGTGGAGAAGATGGGGCCGAGGGCGATGTAGTCTAAGGGCAGGCGCGCGGCTTGGATGGCCTGCGCGACGGTGTGGGTGGAATAGCCGATGATGAAGCGTTCGCCGAGCAGGCGGCGCGCGGCGGCGGGGTCGAGATCGTCTTGGCCGAGATGCACGCCGTCCGCGCCGATGGCGAGCGCGATGTCGGCGCGGTCGTTGACGATAAGGCGCACGCCGCGTTCGCGCGCGACGGTAATGGCCTCGTCGGCCGCGTCGTGGAACTCGCGGGGCGAGAGATGTTTTTCGCGGAGTTGGATGAAGCACGCGCCGCCGTCGCGCAGGCGCGCGACCTGTTCGGCGTGCGAGAGACCCGTCAGGCGCGCGTCGGTGATGGGGTAAAGTTTCGGTAGATTCATGTCGTGTGGCTCTTTGCCTGTGAACGGGATAATTTGCTAAGTTCAGGGTATCTCAAACAACTTCAAGCGAGAAGGATAACCTTATGGCACTCGTCGGAGCGAATGAACTGAAACGGAAAATGCTGATCTCGGTCGATGGGCAGCCTTACACTGTCCTCGAAGTCTTCTTCGCGTCGCCCACGGCGCGCGGCGCGGCGACGATGGTACGCACGCGCCTGCGCCAACTCTTAACGGGCGCGGTGCTGGAGAAAAGTTTCAAAGCGACGGAGAAGTTTGCCGAGCCGGACGTGCAATTCGTGCCCGCCTCGTTTCTCTATGCGGACGGCGAGGGCTTTCACTTCATGGACGAGTCGAGCTACGAGCAGTTCATGTTCACGGACGAGCAGGTGGGCGACGACCGGGGCTACTTGAAGGAAGGCGTCTCGCTGCAAATCCTCAAGTACAACGGCGCGCCCGTCTCGCTGCAACTCCCGCAGTACGTCGAACTCGTCGTGACCGAAACCGAACCCGGCATGCGCGGCGACACGGCCGCCGGGGGCGCGAGCAAAAAGGCGAAACTCGAAACCGGCCTGAGCGTCAACCTGCCGCTCTTCATCAAGGAAGGCGAAACCGTGCGCGTCAACACGCAGACGGGAGAAGTGGCGGGGAGAGCGTAAGGGCGAGGGATGAGGGCGCGAGGGTGAAGGATGACAAGGAAGCGCTCAAGAGGTTGAATGCTTCTCTTGATTCATCCTTCACGCTTTTTGCTCCCTCATCCCTTGCTTGAGAGGAAGGGCAGCAAGGCGTCCGAGTAGAACGGCTCCTGAAATTCCCAGAAGATGTAGTCAACTTTGAGATAGCCGGTGGCGAATTCCAGCAGTTCGGGGATCGTCGTCCGCTTTCCGGTGCGCGGATTTTCGTGCTCGTAGTTGCCCCACTGGACGGCGATGCCGGTCGGGACGATGCCGTCGAGTTCTCTGATGAGGCCGTAGCTGTGGTTCATCTGCCCGCGCTTGTAAGGCAAGAGGTCTGGGCCGCCGACGGCCACGCGCTCCGCTCTCGCCGCACGGTAGACGCTACGCAGGTATGACTTGTCTTTCTCCGGCAGCCATTCGCCGGGCATGAAGTTGGCATACTGCATGGCGACCGACTTCGGGAACGCGCGTTTCAGCACTTTCATGTTCGCCAGCACGGCGTCGCGGTAGACCTCGAAGGTGAAGCCTTTCGGGAACAGACGCCCGCTCTCGCCAAACTCCACAGCGGTCTCCGGTAGGTTGATACCCTCGATGCGGCCGTCGAATTCTTTGCCCAGTGCGAGGAGGAGTTTATGAAACCTCTCGCGCACGGCCGCATCCCAACGCCGCGCCACCCAACCGGCGGCCACGGCTTGCGCCTCGTCGTCGCCTTCGATGTGGTAATCCCTGTCAGCCCCGCCGTTGTAGCGTGCGTCGCCGAGCAGGTAGCGCGGGACGTTGACGATTGACCCGTCGAAGGAGACGTCTTGCAGTTGGATGAATAACTTCTTTCCCTTTGAAGACAGAAACGTCAGGTCTTTGCGGATCGCGCCGAAGTCGTAGCGATCCTGCTCCGGTTCGAGTTCCCGCCAAGTGTACTTGAGTTGCGCCCCTTCGATTGCCTTCGCCTGAAGGAAAGACGGGTCGGTGATCCGCTGCCTTTCCCGGTTGAAATAGACGTAATGATGGACGCCTTTGGCGTGCGCGCCGTCCCCGCACAAGAGCAGGAACAAAGCGCACCACAACAGTTTTTTCGCCGCGCTCATAGCGAGAGACTCCTTTCGCCTTCCGGCCTTCTCACTTCTCTTTCGCGGTCTTGAAATCCGAGCCGCTCCCCTCCGGGTCGAACTGTTGCATGTAGGGCGGCAGGGTTGGCTCTTTTTGGAATTTGCCGCCGCGCGTGATCGCCCAGCGTTGCAACCAAGAGATGCCGACCGCGCCCGTGTAGGTGTCGCGGTGCTCGTAGGCTTTGTCCTGCAAGGCTTCGTCGAGCGTGATGAACTCGTAGCCGCGCCGCTTCAACATGGCGACGATGCGTTCGAAGTGATCCGCGTTGAGCGAGTTGGCGTGGACGAGCAGGGTCTGCGCGATCTCGCGCCCGAAAAGTTCGACCGACATGCGCTCGTAAAACTCGAACATGCGCTCCATGTAAGGCACGTACTCGTCAGCGATGCGCCGCGCCGTCTCGCGGTCGCCGCGCTGCATGGCTTGCGCGTAGGCTTGCGCGAAAATCCACTCCGCGTTGTCAACGGTGACGGGCGCGACGCGGTAGCCGCGCGCGGCCAGAAACTTCTCGAAAGCCTCTTTGGTCTGGAGGTCAGGCCCTGTGTTGAGAAAGGGATGGCGAAAGTAGCGCAGTTTCATGCCGCGCGCGGCGAGCAGCGAACGCGTGACAGGTTCTCCGTCGATGACCTGCTGCTGGAACGCCGCGAGCGGCGTGCGGTAGAGACTGGCGTGCCCGAAAGTGTGGTTGCCGAGTTCGTACCCGGCGTCCGTCCACATCTTGAGGACGGCGACGCGCGCCGCGTGCTCGCCCTCGTGTTGCAGCTTCCTCTCGTTGACGAAGCCGATGACCGGAATTTTGTTCGCCGTAAACGTCCGAAGCAGCTTCGACGTTAACTCGCGCAGTTCGCCCAGCGTAGTCTTTCCCCCGTCGCCCGTGAGCGGCAGGTCGTCGAACGTAACGGCGACCTGACGACGCCGAGGCGTCGGCGACGGCGCATCGTTCGTCGCCACGCGGTCTGTGGTCTCGCGGCGCAAGGGCAGCGCGCTCACGTCCATCTGGTAAATGTCGCCCCAGCCGCGACTGAAGAAAAGATACTTGCCATCGGGCGAGACGAGCGGCGTGTACTCGTAAGTCTCCGTGTTGACTCCAGCGCCGAGGTTGCGCGGCGTCGTCCACGCGCCGCCGACGTTAAAGCTGACGTAGAGATCGCCTTCGCCGTAAGTGCCCTTGCGCGTCGTGGAGATGATGATGTAGCTCTCGTCGGGCGCGATGTAGGGGTCAGCGTCGGACTCCGGCGTGTTGAGGCTCGCGATGTTTTCGGCGGGGGCGTAGCGGCCGCCCACGAAACGCGCGCGGTAGATGTCGTTACTGCCCTGCCCGCCCGCGCGCGTCGAAGAGAAATAGAGATTGCCGTTGGCCGCGACCGAAGGATAGTTGTCGTAAGTTTCGGAGTTGACTTCCGTGCCGAGCGGTTTCGCTTCGCCCCAATTCGCGCCCGCCGTGCGCTCGACCACCCAGAGGTTGAAGTCCGTGCGCGCGGGCGCGGCAGGCGAGACGGGGCGCGTGGAAGAAAAGAACAGCTTTGCGCCGTCGGGCGTGATGAACGGTTCTTTGTCGAAATACTTTCCCGAAAACGGCGCGACCTGCTGCTCGCCCCAACGCCCCCCGGCGAAGCGCGAGAAATAGATGTGCTCCATCTTCCGGTCGGCCGAACGCTTGGCGAAATAGATGGTGCGGCCGTCGGGCGTGAACGCCGGGCCATACTCGTCCGCGCTCGTGTTGACGATGCCCTCCGCGAAGAGGCGCGGCGCGAGGGTAGTCCCCGCGGTCGCGTAAGGGTGCGCGCCCTGCGCCGCCACTGCCGCCTGCTGCTGCGCGCCGACGCCAAGCGACGAAGACGCGAGCAGCGTGATGATCAGAATGAAAATTAACCCCGGCCGACTTGCCCTCATCTCAAACTCCTTTGCCAACGCGCGCCCGCCGGTTTGCCCCGTCGAGACGCGCTGACGCGCACGCGTTGGCGTGATAGCTTCTCAACGCGACTTTCAGTTTTTCACTTTGTGCAATTTGGCGTAGTCAGTCCCGCCGCGACTGACATCGAACTGTCGCATGTAGGGCGAGAGTTCGGGTTCGCCCGTGAGCGTTTGCCCTTTCTCCAACGCCCAGCGTTCGAGCCACGAGATGCCCCACGGGCCGACGTAGTTGGCGGCCTGCCGGTAGGCTTTGTCTTCCAACGCTTCGTCGAGCGTGACGAACTCGTAGCCGCGTCGCTTCATCATCGCCACGAGGTCTTCCATCTTGTGCGCGTTCAAGGCGTTCGCGGTGAGCAGCAGAACTTGCGGCGGTTCGTAGCCGAGAGTCCTTTGCGAGAGTTCTTCGTAATACTCGAACATGCGTTCCATGTAAGGCAGGTATTCGTCGGCCACGCGCCGCATCGTCGCTTCGTCTTCGGCGCGGCGCGCCTGCGCGTACACGCGTCCGAAAAGCCAATCCGAGTTGTCAATCGTCACCTGATGAATCCGGTAGCCGCGCGCGGCGAGGAAGGCTTCCGCCGCCTCTTTCGTCTCGCGGTTCGGCCCCGTGTTGAGGAAGGGATAACTGAAGTAACGCGGGCGCATGCCGCGCTCCGACATCAACTTGCCCGTGATCTCTTCGCCGCGAATCACATCCTGTTGAAACTCCGCGAGCGGCGTCTTGTAGAGGTTCGAGTGAGCGCGCGTTTGCGTGCCGAGTTCGTGCCCGGCGTCGAGCCAGAGGTTGAGCAGGCGCACGCGTTCTTCGTCGAGACGGCCGCCCGCCTCCGCGTCGTAGAGTTGGTTTTCGTTGACGAAGCCGACGGTACGAATTTGGTTGGCGGCCAGCGTCGCGAGCAGGCGTTCGGTGTCTTTCTCCGCGCGCGGGTTGTAGAAGGTGTGGACGGCGGGCAGCGCGACGAAGGTGACGGCCACACGCCGCTTCGCCCGCGTCGTCTTCGTCAAAACGCCGCCGCGCGACGCTTCGGTGCGCGCGTCCTTGTTTTGCGCGGAAGAGAAAGTTTGCGCGCACGCGATGACGCCCGCCAGCACGACGAGCACGACCGCCGCGCCCGCCAGCAACGGCGAACGCCCCGCTTGCGCGGGCTGCGCTTTGATCAGGCGTTGAATACGTTGCATCAGAATACCTCCGTCGGCAGCAACGGCCAGCGTGCGTGCGTTGGCCTTTTGGCCGCGTAAAGTTTCGAGCGTGGTGAGGGCGCGCGCGTAGACGAGCACGTCGCCCGTGGCGCGCACGGCGAGGTCGTCGCAGGCGTGCTCGCGCTCGACGCGCACGCGCCCCGAAAGCCACCACACCGCCGGGTGATAAAAGAGCACGATCTCGGTCATGCTCTGCAAGAGATTGACGAGGTAATCGTGGCGGCGAATGTGCGCCAGTTCGTGCGCGAGGAGCGCTTCGAGTTGCGGCGCACTCAAACCCACGAGCGCGGACGCGGGCACGAGGATGACCGGGCGCAACCACCCGATCACGGTCGGCACTTCGACGAACGCCGACTCGCACAGGCGGACGGGTCTCGAAACACGCAACTGCCGCGCGAGGCGTGCCACGGTCTCGCGCCATTCGCGCGCGAGCGCGCCTGCGGGTTCACGCCTGAGCCGCTCGGTCAACACCCAGCCTCCGGCGAGTCGCAGCGTTAAAGCGAGCGCGCCCGCAAACCAGACCAGCACCAGCCACGGCAGCGCGGACGTGAAACGGTCTTCCGCCCAACGCTGCAAAGGCGCGGACGCCCCCCCGTCTTCGGGCACGATCAACAAATTCGCGTAGAGCCGCGCGGGCGCGCTCGAAGACGTTGCCGCCGTCCCTTGCGCGCCGGATGGTTCTGCGGGCGTATCTTCAGGTGTGCGCCGGTCAAAGGCCGTGGCGGTCGCGTTCGAGTTGAGGTGGAAGAACGTCGCCACGGGCAGCGCGAGCATCAAGAGCATGCAGGCGCAGGCGACCGTGTAGCGTAAGTTCGCCGTCGCGCGCCTGAGCGACAACGCGACGCCCGCGTACAAAATCGCGACGAGCGCGCCCTGCCAGATGAAATGAAGCAGCGTCCAACCGAGCGTTTGCAAAACGGGATGCGCCAAAAGCGCGTGCGCGTTTCTCATGACTCACCTCGCTCGAACTCGTCCAGCATTTCGCGAATGGTTGACAACTCTTCCGCCGAAGTCTTCTTCGCCGAGAGCGCCTGCATCACGAGTTTCGTCGCTGAGCCGTCGAAGGCGCGCTCTAGGAGATCGCCGATGAGTTGGCGTTGCGTCTGCTCGCGCGCGAGACGCGCCTCGTAGACGTGCGCGCGCTGACTCTCGTCGCGCCGCACCAACTCCTTCTCCGCCATGATCTGCATCAACTTCAAGATGGTCGTGTAGCCGGTTGCGGGCTTCGTCCGGCTGATCGCACGGTGCACGTCGCGCACCGTGCATGCCCCGCGCTGCCATAGCACGTTCAGGATTTCCAACTCTGCATCGGTCGGCCGCGGCGCGCTTCGTTTGGGCATCTCTCGGTCTCCTTTTCGCCACCCTTGAATCTGACGGGCGACACCATACTACGAAGCCTTTCGTAATGTCAACGAAAACTTTCGTACTTGGATGACGCGTTCTTCATCGCTCGCTTCGTCTCCGCCGTCTCGTGCGCGCGCACGGAACGCGCCTCGTCTGCGCGTGAGATTACGGTGGACGTGGACGGCGGGACGCGGTTTTTGCGTCCTGCGACGTTTCGCGTGTTGACCGGAGAGGTTGAAATGTTGAAAACTACCCGCGCAGTTTCATCCGTCGCGCCGTCCGACGCACCGCCGGTTGAACCCGACATCGGCCAGTTCGGCAACGGGGGATCAAGTGGGTCTGGAAACTTCACGCAGCGATTCAAACAGTCATGAAGTGGCCGCGCCGCTCAAGGTGCTGGTCGTCGAAGACTATGAGGACACGCGCTTTCTCATGCGGATCGAACTGGAGAAACGCGGCTTCCGCGTCTTCGAAGCTATGGACGGCGTGCAGGGCGTCGAGTCCGCCATGCGCGAACGCCCCGACATCATCCTCATGGACATCGGCCTCCCGCAGATTGACGGCATCGAGGCCACGCGCCGCATCCGGGGCGACAGCACCATGCGCGACGTGCTCATCGTCGCCCTCACCGCGCACCACGAGACCGAATACCGCGCGCAGGCACTCGCCGCAGGCTGCGACGCCTATCTCACCAAACCCGTAGACTTCGACTGGCTCATAGACCTACTCGGCCGCCTGCTCCCCTGACACTGCGCTCCGCGCTAATCCGGCCTTAACGCGAAGCGGATTTTCGCCGTGAGGCGCGAGTCGTCAACTCGCACGCGTGTGTTTTGTTCGTGCTGAACCGCGTGCGGGTTTGCGTGCCGTTCGTGAGGCCGCATCATTTACCACACAATATCATCCGGAAACTCGATCAGACCGCGCCCCTCAAACTCGCCCGGCGTTGTGAGTTCTCCCGGCGCGCCGCCGAGCCAATCTTTATACTGTCGATCCCAGAGTATCGTCGCAACGGCCGTCGCCAAGTTAAGGCAGTGTTTGGTCGGGATCACGACGAACCTGTGACAGTGGCTCAGGTGGGGCTTCGATACGCTGCCGTCTTCCGGGCCGAACACGTACACGGCATTCCGCGGGTGCTCGAAATTATGCAGCGGCTCTGATGTCTTCCGCACCTCCACCGCCACCGGAACAGCATCGGCAAACTGCTCGAAGGGATAATCGTAATTGATTATCTCGACATCGGCGTATCCCTTCATGCGTTCCCCGCGCGGCAGTCGCCTCCTGAATGAAATGTCCAACGACACTCTCTCGCCTGTGAACCAGACTTGGCTCAACCCGTAACAGGACGCCAGCCGAACGACCATCCCGACGTTGTGGGCATATTTAGGGTCAATTAAAACGATGGCCGGAGGGCGCCCTATCGGAGCTTCCGACTTGTCCAAGATTTTTGTGATGATACGCTTTTCCTGCATGTCACTCTTTCCACACGATGCGTTCTCACGCACGAAATAATTGTCGAGCTATCAACCTCGAATTTAAGCGACTACCGAATTGCGAGTTCGTTTGAGCGAGTCTTCAGGCGACGCGCTTTGGATGTGAAGTCCGCACGGAGATAAACAGGGGCAGAATACCTCTCGGAGAGGGGAAAGAGAATAGACCCCTGCCCGCCGAGAGTTATAAGAGACGCGCTGATTCAGGCCGGGCGCATGTGTCGCAGTTAGGCGATAATCTTTAATTTGATAAGCGAGTTCACCATCCAGATGGTGACCCACGCAATAATGAATATGAAGTAGTAGAGCGGAAATACCTTGTTATTTTCCATCAACATTTTCCTGCTCTCGACTTCTTTATAAGCCATAGATAAAAGCGTCATGCCATACTCTTGTTCGATCTGTTTTGCCCGGTTTATTTCTCCACGCATGTGCGCGGCGAGCCGTCGCTCGCTGTTCAATCCCAAGAGAAGGACGAAGAAGGCTATGGTCGAAAGCAGGAAGCTGGAAAAATCAAGGCTCAACAACTTAGTACCGATAATTGTCAGGATGGCAGCTTGAACCGTCGTCACGAACGCCATGTCCTGTCGGCGTAAACCGCTAAAGTGCCGGAACAACCCCAGCGCGCTGGAATATTCTTCCCTTGCAACCTCCCAAGTTTTAGTGTCATTCGACGACATCACAGCCTCCTGCTAATCTTCACCATTCGAGAGAGAGTTCCAACGCTTGCCTCAGGCAAGCGCGGCAGCTTCCTCGCCCCTCTCCCGAAGCAGCCTTCTCGACGTTAACGCCTGCGCGTATCGACACCCTGCCCGGCGTCCGGGCGCAAGTGTTCCGAAAACAGTTTGAGAATCCGCTTGTACTCGTCCGCCCAACTCGTGTCGCGCTCGAAGGCGTGGTCTTCGACCGGGTAGGCGGCGAGTTCCCAGTTCTCTTTTCTCAGTTCGATGAGACGCTGGGCGAGACGCACGGAGTCTTGAAAGTGGACGTTCACATCGACCATGCCGTGGCAGATGAGCAGCGCGCCGCGCAAGCCCTCCGCGAAGTAGATCGGCGAACTGCGCTTGTAGGCTTCGGGGTCGGTCTGCGGCAGGTTGAGAATGTTCGACGTGTAGGGGTGATTGTAGTGCGCCCAATCGGTGACGGGGCGCAAGGCCGCGCCCGCCGCGAACACGTCCGGCATGGTGAACATCGCCATCAGCGTGATGAAGCCGCCGTAAGAGCCGCCGTAGATGCCGATGCGCTTCGGGTCGATGCGGTGCTCGGCGGAGAGGTAGCGCGCGGCGTCCACGTGGTCGGTCAAATCTTTGCCGCCCATGTGACGATAGATGCCTGTGCGCCAGTCGCGCCCGTAGCCTGCCGAGCCGCGATAGTCTATGTCGAGCACGGTGTAACCGCGCTCCATCAGCAAGTGATGAAACATGTACTCGCGATAATAGTTGCTCCACCATTTATGCACGTTCTGCAAGTAGCCCGCGCCGTGGACGAACAGAACGGCCGCGCCGTTCGGCCGCGCGGGTTTGTAGAGACGCCCCTGCACGGTCGCCCCGTCGCGCGCACGGATGGCGACGATGGGCGGATCGATCCAGTTGTGCGTGAAAAATTCGGGGAGGGGCGAGGTCGTCACCTGTTTCGCCACGGACATCGGCTCGCTCGCGGCGAGATAAAGTTCCGGCGGCTTGTTGCTGTAAGAGCGGACGATGGCGAGCATTCGTTCGTCGGGCGAAAGGTCAGCCGCGTTGTTGCCGGGCAGCGCGGTGAGACGCGTCGGGCGCGCGCCGCCCGCGACCGGCATCGAGTAGAGATGTCGCTCGGCGAAGCTCACTTCGCTTGAGGTGAAATAGAACTTCGACTTGTCATCGGAGAGCCGCACGTCCGAGACTTCAAACGCGCCGCGCGTCAACTGCACCGGCTGGCCGCCGTCTATCGAAACGGTGTAGAGGTGCGCGAAGCCGTCCTGCTCCGACTCGAAATAGACGCGCCGGTTGTCCGCGAGCCAGCCGAGCGTGAACGCGCCGGGGCCGTTCGCCCAAGCGTCGTCGTGCAAGGCGACGAGCGTTTTAGTTTTGCCCGTCGCCGGGTCGAGCAGCAGCACCCAACGATCTTTGTTGTCGGCCGAGCGCGCGAGCATTGCCGCCCCGCTCCCATCCTCCGACCATTGCAACTGGAAAAGCTGCACGTCGCGTTCGCGCGCCTGCGCGGTCGTCTGCGCGGTCGTCTCGGTCTGCGTGCGCGGCGGCGTCTGACCTTGCTGCTGTTGCTGTCCCTGCTGTTGCCCTTGAGTTTGTTGCTGTGCCTGCGCCTGCCCTTGGACTTGCGGCTGCGTTTGCTGCTGCGCGTCCGCGCCGCGTTCGCGCTCGGCCTGCTCGGTGGAGTTCTGTTCGGTACGCGTGCGGACGACGGGCGCGGCCTCCGCGCGCTGCCCGTGATCTACGTTGCGCGCGTCGCCCGTCTCGACCGAGATGACGGCCATGCGCGTGCGCCCCTGCGCGTCGCCTACTTTCGTGCGCCCCGGAATGTCCTGCGTGTAGGCCGTCTCCGTGACGTAGTTCGGCACAATCGTCTGCTTGGCCGCAGGCGCAGGCTCGTTGATGACGGCGACGACGAAGCGGCCGTCGGGCGAGAGCGTGAGATTCGCAACCGTCTGGCTCGACGGGATGTTGAAAGGCTTGCGCCGCTCGCGCGCCTTGCGTTTCGCCTCTTGCTCCTCGCGCCGCTCCGCGCGTTCGCGCACGGCTTCGAGCAACGCGCGTTCCTCCTTCTTCAAAACTTCCTGACTCTCCGTGCCGCGCTCCGTCTGCCCGCCGCCACCGCCACTGCCGCCGCTGCCACTGCTGCCGCCGCCGACGCGTATGTCGGTTAACTGTTCGAGCAGCCCCGCGCCGTCGAGCGAGAGCACGTAGAGATTGTTCTGGCGCGTGAAGTAGACGCGTCGCCCGTCGCGCGTGAAGTGCGGGTTGGTCTCGGCTTCGGTCGTGCGCGTGAGCGGCCTGCGCGTGCCGCGCGCGTGCTCGTAGAGATAAACGTCGCCCTCTTCGGCAAAGACCGTCCACTTCTTATCCTTTGACAACTCGCCGGACGCGGGCGGCGCGTTCCGCGCTTCCTCCTCCGAGAGTTTGCGTAAGCTCGTGCCGTCGCGGTTGACGACGTAGGTGTCCATCTCTTTGAGGCGCGCTTCCGTCGCCTGCTTCCAACGGAAATAGACGCGCGCGCCGTCCTGCGACCAGCGCACGCTCGTCGGTTCATAGCCCACGAGCGCAGCCCCGCGCATGATGCTGTCAATCGTCAATTCGAACTTCTGCGACGAAGTTTGCGGCGTCTGTTGCGCGATGATCGTGTGTTGGAGGAGAAGGAAGGCGACCGAGAGCGCGGCCAGCGCGCGGCGAAGGTTAATGCTGTTTTTCATATCCCGTCTTCTTGTTCTTAGAGATTAATTGGCTCGACCCGCACGTCCAAATCCGGCGTCACCGTGACGGTGTGATTGTCCGGCACGTCGAGCCAGTCTTCGCGGTCGTCCGTCAGCCGCTCGCTTGAGACGATGACGGCCGCGGCCTGCTCCTGCTCCTTAACCGTGTGCATGTCGCACAGGCCGTCGGGCAGGCATTCGAAACGCTTGCCACGCGAGATGTGCAAAGAGTTTCCCGACAGACCTTCGGCCGAGCAGTAGCGCGAGACGACGATTGATTCGCCGTCCGTCACGGCGAAATTATAATGCGAAGGCTCGACCACGCCCTCGGCGCGCGTCCACTCGTTCAAGTGCGCGATGGTCTCGACGATGGCGGCGCGCATGTCCTCGCCGCGCGCCTCGCCGAAGGGCACGCGCAGGCTATTGAGAAAAAGCGCGAAGGCGTGCTCCGAGTCGGTCGTGCCCAACACCATGTTGTAAAACTCGTCCTTCAAACTCTCGCGCAAACGCCGCTTGATGCGTTCAAACCCTGCGACCGAGCCGTTGTGCATCCACATGAAACGGTCGTAAGCGAACGGGTGGACGTTCGACTCCATCACGGCCATCCCCGGCGACGCCGCCCGCACGTGCGCGAACAGGCACGACGCGCGCACCTTCACGGCGAGGTTTTGCAAGTTGCGGTTCGACCATGCGGGCATCACCGTGCGCTGCACGCACGGCGTCGGGTCGATGTCTGGCACGTACCAGCCGACGCCGAAGCCGTCGCCGTTCAAAGGCTCTGCGCGCTCGCGCGCCTTGTAGCTCTGCATGATCAGCGAGTTGACGGGGCGGTATAATAAATCCGCCAGCAGCAGCGGCGCGCCCACGTAGGCTAAAAAGCGACACATAATTTTATGCTCTCAGCGGAGACAAAATGAGCGAACGGCGAGATGATACAACACAACCCGGCGAACCCGACGCGCCTCCGACGCGCGAACGCGCGCCGCAAAATTATTACTATGACGACGCGACGGGCTACGAGATTTACGATCCGGCAACGGATGAGGACGAGACGGACGAGAGCGACGCCGGAGAAACTGCGGACGATGGACTCAGGCGCAATTGAGATTGCCCGCGAAGCCGCGCGCGGGCGAACGTCCATCCCTCGAATGAATCTCGTGTGACAATTCGCGAAGTGTCATAGAGGCGAACCGGCACGCGCGTACGCGCGCTACCCTGCGCGAGTGACAGCTAACTTTCACCTGCCAACCGGGAGCAAACAAATTATGCCGCCTCGCCTACGCCGTCTATGCACACTCGTCGTCGCCGGTTTCCTCGCCTGCACGCTCGCCAGTTTTCGCGCAAGCAGTGCCGGACAAAATCCTCAGAGCGATGCCGTCAGGGCAACGTCCGCCGAAACTCTGCGTGCAGCGCAAACCATCTTCATCCGCACGAAGTCCGTTTACTTTAAACCCGCCGCGCTCGAACAGTCTCTGCTCGACCGCGACGAAGTTCAATACTGGGGCTTGGTCATCTCGCGCGACGAGACGGACGCGGACTTGATTATCGAGGTTGACCGCAAACTCTTTACCAACAGGTTCGTCTACAGCGTGCTCGACCCGCGCACGAACCGGGTTTTGCTCAGCGGGAAGATCGGCTCGCTCGGCGGCACGGTCGAGGATCAAATCGCCAGCGGCTTCGTCAAGCGCATGCGGCCGTTCCGCGCCCTCGCCGCCACTGCTGCTGCTCCGGCTCACAACAAATAGTTTGCACGGGCTGACGACGAGAGGCCGCGACGTGTTGACACGTCGCGGCCTCTCACTCTCCATCTTCCAACCTTCACGCCTGCTTCGCTTCCGACTCTTTCTTCTTCGGCCGCAGGTTTGCGGGCAGCACGCGCTTACGCAGGCGAATCGTCTCGGGCGTCACCTCCACGAGTTCGTCGTCGGCGATGAATTCCAGCGCCTGTTCGAGCGAGAGGTCTTTGACAGGCACGAGGCGCATCGCTTCGTCCGCGCTCGCGGCGCGCATGTTCGTCAATTTCTTCTCCTTGATGACGTTCACGTCGAGGTCAACGGCGCGCGCGTTCTCGCCGATGATCATGCCTTCGTAAACCTTCACGCCGGGGCGCACGAACATCGTCCCGCGCTCCTGCAAGTTGAAGAGCGCATATGTCGTCGTCTCGCCCGTGCGGTCGGAGACGAGCGAGCCTGTCGCGCGGCCGCGCATCGTGCCCTGCCACTCGCCCCAACGCAAAAACAGCGTGTTCAGCAAGCCCGTGCCCTTCGTCTCCGTCAGAAACTCGCCGCGAAAACCGATGAGGCCGCGCGAAGGCGTCTCGAATTCGAGGCGCACGCGCCCCGTGCCGTGATTGACCATCTTCGTCATCTGCCCTTTGCGCCGCCCCATCGCCTCAGTCACGACGCCGATAAATTCGTCCGGGCAATCGACCACGACGAGTTCAATCGGTTCGAGAGTTTTCCCGTCGCGCTGCTGGGTGATGACTTGCGGCTTCGACACCTGTAGCTCGTAGCTCTCGCGGCGCATCATCTCGATCAGGATGGCGAGTTGCAACTCGCCGCGCCCGGAAACTTTGAATTGATCCGGCGTCTCCGTCTCTTCCACGCGGATTGCGACGTTGCTCAAGAGTTCGCGGTCGAGCCGCTCGCGCAGTTGTCTGGACGTAACGTACTTCCCTTCGCGCCCCGCGAACGGCGAGTTGTTGACGCTGAAGATCATCGAGATCGTCGGCTCGTCCACGGCGATTACCGGCAGTCTCTGCGGATTGTCCGCGCTCGAAATGGTCTCCCCGATCTCGATGCCTTCCATCCCGGCGAGCGCGACGATGTCGCCGACGCCCGCGCGCGCAACCGCCTCACGCTTCAAGCCCTCAAAGGCGTAAAGCTGCGAGACGCGCGTTTTCTGCACCGCGCCGTCGCGCTTGACGACCGACACCGTTTCGCCCTGCGCGATCTCGCCGGAGAAGATGCGCCCGATGGCGAGCCGCCCGACGTACTCGTTGTAATCCAGATTCGCGACGAGCAGTTGCAGCGCATCGTTGCGCAAAGCGCGCGGCGCGGGGATCGTCTCGATGATTTGATCGAAGAGCGGACGGAGATCGCTCGACTCGTCGGTCAACTGTTTTTTCGCCACGCCGTCGCGCGACACGGCGTAGAGGATCGGAAACTCGATCTGCTCGTCCGTCGCATCGAGGTCGAGAAACAGTTCGTAAATTTCGTCCACCACTTCGGCCGGTCGCGCATCCTGCCGGTCGATCTTATTGACGACGGCGATGACCGGCAGGCGCAACTCCAAAGCCTTGCGCAAGACGAAGCGCGTCTGCGGCAGACAACCTTCGGCCGCGTCCACGAGCAGCATCACTCCGTCCACCATCTTCAACACGCGTTCGACCTCGCCGCCGAAGTCGGCGTGCCCCGGCGTGTCGAGGATGTTGATCTTCACGTCGCCGTAGCGCACCGCCGTGTTCTTTGCCATGATCGTGATGCCGCGCTCGCGTTCCAAGTCCATCGAGTCCATCACGCGGTCGATGATGTGTTCGTTCTCGCGATACGTCCCGGCCTGTTTGAGCATCGCGTCAACGAGCGTCGTCTTGCCATGATCGACGTGCGCGATGATGGCGATGTTGCGTATATCTTTTCTTTCTTCTGTCATAACTCCCCTATAGATCAAAACGGCGCGAACGGGCGCGCCACATCAAACCGCGTATCATACCACGCGCCGCCCGATTATCCTTGCGCGCACAGAGAGAGAGAGAGGCGCGCACGGACGACGCAAGCGTATACGACAGCGAGACTGATTAAAGGCTTGATGAAGCGAACGCGAACGGGCTGTGCTTACGATTCGAACGCGCCCGTCTGGCGCAACGCCTCGTAGAGGACGATGGCGACGGAGGTGGCGAGATTGAGGCTGCGGACGTTGGGATTGAGCATCGGGATCGTGACGCAATTCGAGGCGTTGGCGCGGAGCAATTCTTCCGGCAAACCGCGTGTTTCCCGGCCAAAAATCAAACAATCGCCGTCTGCGTAACGCCAGTCGGTGTAGGCTCTGCGGGCTTTCGTCGTGAGATAGACGAAGCGCGCTTGGGGGAGCGCGGTGCGTAGCGCGTCGAGGTCTCGATGCTTTGAGAGTTGCACTTCAGGCCAGTAGTCCAACCCCGCACGCCGCACCGCGCGGTCGTCCAAACGAAACCCGGCCACGCCGACGATGTGCAAAGGCGTCCGCGTCGCCGCGCACAGACGCGCGACGTTGCCGGTGTTCGGCGGTATCTCCGGTTCGACGAGCGCGACGTGAATCATATAAGAGAGGTTAGAGGTTAGAGGTTAGTAAAGACAGTTTTTGTTTCAACTGATTTCTGATCTCTAATCTCTATCATAAAAGAATTAGGACGGCGTGCTGTAGCAGCGTTCGCCGTCCCTTTGAATGGTCTCGGTTTGAGACCGAATGTTTCGTGTGCGCTTGTGAAGGTTGTTGAGTTGTTCAGTTTGAACTGACTACTACTTCGAGCCGCCTTTCGAGCCGCCTTTCGAGCCGCCCTTGGAACCGCCCTTCGAGCCGCCCTTCTTCGAGCCGCCCTTGGAACCACCGCCGCCCTTGGAACCGCCCTTCGAGCCGCCTTTGGAACCGCCCTTGGAACCGCCGCCGCCGCCCTTTGAGCCGCTCTTGGAACCGCCTTTGGAACCGCCTTTGGAACCACCAGCTTTCTTAGTTGCCATAAGTCTTCGTTGCTCCTTTTTCTCTTGGTTGGTTGCGACCACAAGATACTGTGTCAATTTTCATCTTGTGGCCTAGAGTAAACAGCGCACAACATGTTGGACTTATAAACATAAAGCGATCAGTTGTCAATAACTTAATTCTTAATCGCTGCTTTATTTTCGCGCGTGATGATCGAACGCGTGTTGATCAGGACGCGTGGCAGACGCGCAGAGTGCGCGTTGATGATCATCAACGCGCACTCTGGCGGAGTTGGAAATGTGATTAGCGATAGACCGGAGTGAAGACCCAGCGGTCGTGTCGTTCGATGCCGTAGTAAGTGATCACCGAGGGACAACGGCTGCGGCTGGCGACGCCGATGAAGGGCGTGGCGGTCTCGTTCGGCGAAGTGTCCAGCTCGCAACGCGCATCCTCATCGTCTCGCTTGTCGTCCTTGTCAGCGTCGAGTCCGATGATCGCGCCGCCGTTGATCGCGCCCAGTTGCTCGAAAGCTTTATAGCGCGCGCTGGTGGCGGGCGGGATGCCGCCGTTGTACTTCAACACGCTTTGTTTGAAATCGAGAAAGGTGCGGTCGTCGGGGCGGATCAGTTTCCACTCGCCGTCGTTGTTGAGCGGGTCGCGCGCGGCCGCCCTGCGCAGAATCTGAATTTTCTTGAACGCGCCGGGGAACGGTTCGACGCCTTCGAGCAATTCGTTCATGCTCTTTGGCGGAGTCCCCTTCGCGTGTTGATAGAGCGCGATGGCTTCGGCCACTTCCTCGCCGCGCGCGATGGCTTCGCGTTCGAGGTTGCGCACCGCTTGCTGGCGCAGACGCGGCGCGGCGGCGGTGAGCGAGAGCGCGAGAATCGTCATCAGGGCAAGCAACGCGACGAGCGTGTAGCCGCGTTCGCCCGTGCGCACCGCGACTGCGCCGCCGTGTCGCCGCGCCTGCGTCGCAGCCGGAGAGTCGTGTTCGCCGCCGTTAGTCTTGAGGTTCATCGTCGTCGTCACCGGCGTCGTCGGGCGGTTTAGGAGGTTGGAAGCGGGGCGAAGGGTTGTTGCTGCCCGGGTTATTCGCGCCCGCGCCGCGATTTTCGACGAAGGGGAGCGTGTGTTTGATCTGCAACTGCGCGTCGGTGAACTCGACGGCGCGCGTGGAGATGCTCGTTACTTTGAAGCGACCGGCGACGAGGTCGCCGCGCTGCACGGTGACGAGTTCGTTGCTCTGGTTCTTGAGGATCGCCTTGTCGTTGTAGCGCGAGCCGCCGAGGATGCCGACGTAGGTGAACTGCGGCGTCGGCGGAGCCGAGACGCTGAGCGCGACATCGTTGGAGTAGAGCGAATTATCGGGCGTGCGGATGACGATCTGGCGCGCGCCGGGCGCATTGATGAGCGTGCCGGGCACGGTGGTTGAAAGTTGCTGCGCGCTCGTGAAGGTGGTCGGGAGTTCCTGCCCGTCGACATAAACTCTCGACTGCGGCGTAAACTTGTCGCCGGTGAGTTGCAGCGTGAAGTCGCCGGTGCGCGCCATGACGCTCGCAGGCGAGATGCCGCTGAGCGTCATGGGCGGCGGCGGAACGGGCGTCGGCGTCGGCACATCAACCGTGACGGACGCTTTAGGTTGCGGCGTCGGCGCGACGTAGAAAGCGAAGATGTTGCGCCCGGCGTCGGGCACGCTGTAGCTGACGGGCGTGTAGACGACTTCGCGCGGCACTTGCAGCGTCGGGTCTTCAACCTGCGTATTGCCGTTCGCGCCGCCGTTCGTTGTTGTCGTCGTCGCGGTAGCTGCGGTCGGGGTTCTGTTGTTGGTGTTCGACGGGCGGCGGGGCGGTGTGTCGTCGCCGCCGAAGAACAGGCGGCCGACCAGAATGAGCGCGAGCGCGCCGAACGCGATGGCCGCGATCAACTTGTTGCGTTCCGCAGGAGTTTTGCCTTCAAAGAGTGCCATAAAAATTTTCAGCTTCGACCATCACTGAGATGTCGAGGCGGGCGCGGCGGTTGCGCCGCCCGCGAACGTCGCGCTGCTGCGACGGAAGTGCGCCGACATGTCGAGGCGAAGGCTGACGAGCGCGGCGCGCGCGCTGTTGCCCGTGTCGGAGACGCCTTCGAGTTGGATGCCGTTGATGACGATAAAGCGGCGGCTCTGCTCGATGTCGCGGATGAAGCGGCGCAGGTTGCCGTAAGGCCCTTCGATGGTTAGGCTGATGTCGATGGCCGGAAAGACGCTTTCGCGTTTCGAAGCGTTGGCGGCGCGCGCGGCGGCGGCTTGCGCGGCCGTCTGGCCGGGGGCGGCCTCGTCGATGTGGCTGAAGGAGAACTGCGCTCGCGCAAGGTTGTGCCGCCGCGTCTTTTCGTTCAATTCGCCGATCACAGCCGTCGTGGTTTGCGGGTCGCGCGAAGCGAGCACGGTCGTCTCAAACTCTCCGAGGCTCGTGACGATCTTGTCCACGCTCGCCTGCGTGCTCTCGTTGCGCTCGACGCCCTCGCTCGATGCGCGCAGCTTCGCCTGCAACTGCGCGCGCTCTTGCTCTAAGGCCGTGAGGCGCGAGCGTTCGGGCACGAGCAGGGAGAAGTACGCGCCCGCGGCGAGAAGCAGCAATAGCACGGCGGCCGTGAGAGCGATGATTTCGGGGATGCGAATTGTTCCGGCGGGTCGTGCGCTCCCGCCGCGCGACGAAGCGAAGCGCGCGCGCAGTTGCGCGGGCACGACGCCGCGACGGCGTTGCTTGCTCTCGTGGGTCTCGATGGTGTGCGGGCGTGTGTCTTTCATTGCGCGCCCCCTTGCCCTGAATTTCCGAGCGTGCCGGAAGACGCGCCGCCGTTGTCGCTGCCAACGCCGCGCGACGCGCTCTCGACAGGGTTCGTCCCCACTGTGGCCGGACGCGTGCCCGGCGTGTAACGCACGCGCAGGGTTGATTCGATGCCCTTGTCGCTCTTGTTTTCCGTAAGCAGGTCGGCGGAGAAGATGCGGCCTTGCGCCATCGTGCCGAGCATGCCGGTGATGTCCGTGGCATTGCGCGCGACGACCGCCAGTTCCAACTCCGCGCCGCCGCTGTGCGCCACGTCGCGCACGGCGATGCGCGACACGCGCACGCCCTGCGGCAGAGCCGCTTCGAGGTCTGCGAACAGGCGCGACCAAGAGAAGTTGCGGCGGTCGATGATGCTGTGGGCGGCTTCGAGCGTGCGCAGTTGCTCAGGCGTGAGCGACTGCGTGACGGCCGTGGCCTTCGCGCGTAGAGACGCTTCCTCGGTACGCAAGCCCCGCACGTCTCGCTCGACCACATTCACGCGGTCGCGCGTCTGCCTGAACTGCGCGACGGTAAAGATCAAAGACGCCACCGAGACGCAGGCGATGATGGCCGCCACCGTCCACGGCAGCGTGCGATTGCGAAAGGGGTTGGAAGCGAGGTTGAGATTTTCGATCACTGCTTTTAACGTCTCTCACACAAGCGAAATCATCAAGCGAGGGGTCGGGTTGTCTTCACTCGAAGTTATTTACGGAAAGCATAACGCGGGGCGCGCGCGTCGCGCAATGTCACGCCGCAAACGCCGCGCTGCACAACTTACACGCGCCCGCCGCCGCCGGGTTGCAAAACTATCAGAATCGAGAGGGCGGGGCTTGCCTGCGCCCGTCGCTTTCCTTGAAGACGACGGGCGCGGCCAAGTCCCGCCCCTCTCGATTCTACGATTTACAGGCTATTACTGCTGGTTCGTCCCCGTCGCCTGACTAATGACGCGCGAGTTGGTGACTTTTCCGGCGGCGTCGAGCGTGAGTTCGATGATCGCGCCCGAAGTGTCGCGCACCTGACGCAGAATTTGCCCGCCCGCGCCCGTTGTCTCTCTCACCGTCGAGAGGTTCAGGACGTTCCCGACCGTGCGCTGGTTGACGACCGTACCCGCCGTGTCGAGCGTGCGTTCGAGGATGTTACCGGAACGATCTACCGTGCGCTGCAAGGTCTGGCCGAGCGTGTTGACGGTCGAACTGAGCAGACCGCCCGGCCGCGTCACGTTGTTCAAAGTCTGCCCCACCGTGCCGACCGTGCGGTCAACGACGCCGCCCGGTTGCAGCGCGGTGTTGGCGACGCCGCCCACCGTGCCGACCGTCGTGTCAACGCTCTGCAAGAGGCGTTCGAGAATTTGCGGATTGCGATCAATGGTCGTGAGCGTGCGGTCGATGATGGCGGCCACGTTGTCGAGCCGCACCTTCAAGAGCAACTCGGCGCGCACGCCCTTGATCGTGAGTTTCACTTTATCGATCCCGGCGTCCGCCCCGGCGGTCAACTGCAAGAGGTTGGCGAGGCGCGCATCGAGCGAAACGCGCGCGCGCAAATTTTCCACTTCCAAAGTGATCTCTTCGACCGAGAGGTTGGGCACGTCGAGCAAGACGTCCGGGTCGCCCGTGGCGGCCGATTGGCGGCGACGCTCGCTCGCGGCCTGCTGCCGTTGCTGGTCTTCCTGCGAGAGCGGGCGCACGGTCGGGACGGGCGAAGGCGTCGCGCGCGGCTGCGGTTGCTGCGCGGTAGTCGTGCGCGCGAAGATCGAGGCGTTGTCAGTGCCGCGCGATGTCGTCGTGGTGTCGGCGGCCGGGGTCTGTCCGTGAGCGACGCAGGCGACGCAGGCGATGATGATCGCGGCTCCGAGAGACGAGAGCTTGTTCATGGGCGGTTCTCCTCAGAAAAAGTTTGATGAATACGAACGTCAGCTTTCAGGCGAAAGGTCGGGATAAGACTCCGTCCATCTCACTACAGTGTTCGGGAGAGTAAAAAAAGTTCAAGGCACGCGGGGGCGCGCCGTCGTCTCCGCCGCAGCGGGGCGGCGCGCGTCGAGGATGCGCTGCAACGCTTCGAGCGAGCCGCGAAAACGCACGCGCCCCTGCACGTTGCGCAACAGCACGTCGATCTCGCTCGCGCCGACGGCGACGCCCACGCGCAGGGACAATCCGTGCGCGCTCGACTCTCCCGCTTCAATCGAAGTGGAGGCGAAGAAGTCGCGCTCGGTGATGCGCCGCTCGACGATGTTCAGTTCAAAATTTTCATCCACGTCCGGCTGCGTGCTCGTCGCGGGCGTAACCGTCGGCGCGACGGCGCGGCTGCCCGCCGCGTCCGGTCGTGGCTGCTGCGCGGCGACGGCGACAGCGAGCGCGACGAAGATGAAAGCGGCCGCAAAACTTTGGCGCATAACTCGACTCGTCATGGTCTCTCCCGCCGCGCCGTCGTCGCGCCGTCGCTTCGACCGCGCGCACGCCTCGCTTGCGCGGACGGCGATGCCGCCGGGCGCGAAGCCTGCGTCGAAGATGTCGAAGGGAGAGATTCGACGGGTTGCGCTGCGTCGCTCGTCGTCGTGCGCGCGTTGCCGTTTGGCGGTTGTGCGTTTTCGTTTGAATCTGTTTTCGGCGGGGCGTCGTCGCTCACAGGGATTTCTCCGAGGGCTTCGGCGACGATGCGTTCGATGTCCGCGAAGACGCTCGTGATCTTGAGACGGATGCCGAGGTCGCGATAGGTGACGCCGGGTTGCACTTGCGGCGGGAGGTTTGTGCGCTCCGCCTCCCACACGGTGTCGCGGCGCGGCCGCCCCGGAAATTCGACTTTCGGGTTCGGCACAACTTCAAACAGCAATTCGCGCGCAGAGACGTTCGCCGTGATCGAGAGATCGGGTTCGCCCGTCGTGCCGTTTGTGGCGGCGGGCGAAGGAGCAGGCGACGCGACCGCAGTAGTAGTATTAGTAGTAGTGGTGACGGCGGGCGGCGCGACGCTTCCACGCGGGGACGGGCGCGCCGCCTCTTGGGCCGCGCCCGTCGCGGCGCAGAGCAAGACGGCGACGCAGTGGACGGCGCACGCGAGAAGTGTTGTTGGTTTCGACACGCTCATGCTCCTACCGCAGCGTGCGACAAAATACGTCGCGGATTGAAATTACGTGTGGGGGTTTCGGGGGGACTCACAAGATTGCCGGAGTGGCGGCATCATAACAGACGGGGGTTGACGGCTGCCACAACTTTTATCACTCGCTGCGCGGCACGGCGCGGGGGCGAAGTTCGCGCGGCGTGGCGTCGTCGAGCGCGCAGCAGAACGCGCTGACGCGATTCCGGCCGGACTGCTTGGCGTGATAGAGCGCGGTGTCGGCCAGTTCGATCAGTTCGATGGGGTCGCGCGCGTCGTCCGGGTAGGCGGCGACGCCGATGCTGATCGTGATGCGGAGCGTGCGATTCTCTTCCGCCGCCGACGCCGCGCCGTGGCGCGTGGCCGAGAAGGCGTGTTCCTCAATCGCGGTGCGGACGCGCTCGGCGGCGACGAGGGCTTGCGCGCAGTCGGCGTCGAGCAGGAAGGCGGCAAACTCTTCGCCGCCGAATCGCGCGGCCACGTCGCCCGCACGCAACGCGCGCGTGATCAAACCGCCGATCTCTTCGAGCGTCTGGCTGCCGACGAGGTGGCCGCAGGTGTCGTTCACGCGCTTGAAATGATCCAAGTCCATCATCAGCACGCAGAACGGGCGACCCTCGCTTTCGGCGCGCGCGGCCTCGCGGCGCAGTTCGGAGAAGAAAGACTTGCTCGTCAAAAGTCCGGTCAACTCGTCGTGCGCGATAAGACGATAGAGTTGGCGTTGAAACTCGCGGTCGAAATCGTCGAGCAGGTCGAAGCGGATGAGATGTTCGCCGATGTTGAGTTTGTCGCCGTGTTGCAGGAAGGCGTCCGAGACGGGCTGGCCGTTCAGGAGCGTGCCGTTGGTCGAGCCGAGATCGGTGAGACGGTAGCGCGCGGCGTTCGTCTCCGGGTCGTGTTCGATGCGGATGCGCGCGTGCATGCGCGAGGCGCGGGCGTCGTTGACCCGCACGTCGGCTTCGAGCGCGCGGCCGAGGATCACCTCGTCGCGTTCGAGCGGAATGGGCGCGGCTAGTTGCTCGCCGCGCATGAAGACGAGCGCGGGGCGGCGTTCGTGCGAGGCGGGCGGATCGGCCGGGAGCGTGGTTTCCAACTCTTCTCGTTCCATAACTTCAGCAGGCGACGGGGAAAGGATGCTGGATGAGAAGAAAAAGATCAACAGCGAACTCGCTCTCCCCTTGTGCGGAACGCTTGGACGAGCGTGCGCCCGCGTCCTTGTCGCCGCCCGTGTGGGAACTTATAATTCGGGGCAGATTGATGGTTCAACAGGACTCACGGCTGGCGACCTCATTTTCAGGCGGGACGCGCCAAACATTTTGCCGCCGGGTCGAGGAGCAAGAAATTTTGGAAGAAGCAGCCCAGACCAACACGACTTGCCATTGGGAGACAAACTCACTCTCCGTCGAACGCGTGTCGGTGGCGAATTTGCCGACCCAGTACGGCGAGTTCAAGATTGCGGGCTACCGCGCGCGCGAATCGGGCGAAGAGTTCGTCGCCATCTTCAAGGGCGAGATCAAACCCGAGATGCCGACGCTGGCGCGCATCCATTCACAATGTCTGACGGGCGACGTGTTCGGCTCGCTCAAGTGCGACTGCGGGGCGCAACTGCATCTGGCGATGGAGTTGATCGAAGCGGAGGGGCGCGGCGCAATCGTCTACCAGATGCAAGAGGGGCGCGGCATCGGCATCATCAACAAGATACGCGCCTACGCCTTGCAGGACGAGGGCGCGGACACGGTCGAGGCCAACGAGAAACTCGGCCTCGCCGTCGACCTGCGCGAGTACCGGCAGTGCGCCGAGATACTTTTCGATCTGGGCTTGTGTCACGTCCGCATCATGTCGAACAATCCTCTGAAGCTGCGCGCGCTGGAAGAGGCGGGCTTGCAGGTCGTCGAGCGCGTGGCGATTGAAGTGCCGCACACGGAGAACGCGAGCCACTATATGCGCACGAAGAAGGAGAAGCTCGGACACCTGTTGGAGAAGATCAAGTGAGCGCAAATTGTGCCGCTTGATCGAACGAGACCGGAGCGAATGCTTAAGCGTTTGCTCCGGCTTTTGCGTCTTGAAGGCGGCGCGGGCTAATTCAAAAATCTGAATTTTCTTTTATTTTTTGGATTCAAGCCCCGCCGAACAATCTTCAGTTCCTTCACAACTTTCCGCATTAGCACGACGCCGCGACCGCACACCCCAGTGGAACGCCCGTTGCGTGCGTATTTTCGACTGTGTATTCCTGCAAGCGAGCCGTCCGTGCCGCCGCGTTAATTCGACATCTACCAAGCGTCACGACTTGCTCCTAACAGAGTTCTTCAAACAACACGTAAAGTCGTCGAAATTTCACCACACGTACCCGGGGAAGTTGTTACATCACACTGAGTCCCTAAACGTGCATGACAATCAAAAGATCGTCGGTGGAAATCATTAACCTTCCGCAAACGAGAGCGCGTGGCCTAACTCATCCGCGCCGCGCTCTATCAGATTGAACATCGGAGGCTCGATTAATATGCGTAACTTTACCCGAAGCCGTACCGCTTTCACGGTCTACGGAGTTCTGTTCTCTCTCCTGCTGGCGGGCAGCGTGATGGCGCAGAGCGGCCGGTCTACCGTGCGCGGCACGGTGAGAGACCCGCAAGGCAACGTCGTGGCCGGAGCGACCGTCACGCTCGTCAACGAAAGCAAGAACTTCTCTCGCACGCAAACGACCAACGAGGAAGGCACGTATACCTTCACCGCCATCCCCCCGGACACCTACCGCGTCGATGTGGAATCGGGCGGGTTCAAAAAGAGTTCCGTCGCGGACGTGCGCGCGCTCGTCGATACGCCCGTGGACGTTGACGTGGCGCTCGAAGCGGGTCTCGCCACCGAGACCGTGACCGTCACGGCTTCAACCGACGCCCCGCTCAACACCTCCGACGCCACGCTCGGCAACGCCTTCGAGTCGCGGCGCATTTCGGAACTTCCCCTGAACGCTCGTAACGTCGTCGGCCTGCTCTCGCTCCAACCGGGCGTGACGCGCGGCGGCTACGTCAACGGCGGCCGTGCCGACCAAGCCAACATCACGCTCGACGGCGTTGACAACAACGAACAGCAGCGCGGCCTCGACGTCGTCACCGACGAAGCGTTCGCCTCCGTGCTGCGCTCGACGCCCGACTCGCTGCAAGAGTTCCGCGTGATCACCACCAACCCGAACGCCGAGCAGGGTCGCTCCTCCGGCGCGCAGGTTTCGCTCGTCACCAAGAGCGGCACGAACGAATTTCACGGCTCGCTCTACGAGTTCCACCGCAACACCGTGACGACCGCCAACGACTTCTTCAACAACGCCGCCGGCAGGTACACCGAAGACGACTTCGCCGTGCAGACCGGCGCAGCCAAAGCGGGCGACCCGCGCGCCCCGCGCCCGCAACTGTTGCGTAACGTTTTCGGCGGCTCAATCGGCGGCCCGATCAAGCGCGACAAGGCTTTCTTCTTCTTCAACTACGAGGGCTTCCGCGAAGCCTCTGAGACGCCGGCCGTGCGCGAAGTGCCGCTGCCGACGCTCGGACAGGGCATCGTCCGTTACTTCACGGCCAACGGCTCAAGCGACCCCGGCTGCCCGGCGGGCACGCCTGCGGGCGTCAACTGCCTGACCCCGGCCGAGATCAACGCCGCGTATTCGGGCATCTACGGCGCGTCGCCCGGTCTCAACCCGGCCGCGCTGGCCGTGCTGGCAAGCGCCGCGAGCCGCTACCCGGCCAACGACCTCAGCGTCGGCGACGGACTCAACACGGCTGGCTTCCGCTTCAACGCGCGCACGCCCTCTTCGCTCAACACCTTCATCACGAGATTGGACTTCAACGTCACCGACCGCCAGACGCTCTTCCTGCGCGGCAACTACCAGAGCGACAACGTGACGAAGAACAACTACTTCGCCACAGACTGCTCGGACGGCGTGCAGTGCTTCCCCGACACCGAACCGCTGCGCATCTGGAATCACCCCTACGGCATCGCCGCCGGTCATACGTGGACGGTCAGCCCCAACGTGGTCAACCGTTTCACCTACGGCCTGACGCGCACGGCCTTCAGCGACTTCGGCGACACGACCCTGCCCGGCGGTAACGGAAACTTCACCACCTTCCGCTTTATCTATCGCCCGACGGGTTTCCGCAACACGATTTTCCGCACGACGCCCGTGCACAACTTCGTCGAAGACCTTTCGTTGATCAAGGGCAATCACACTTTGCAGATGGGCGGCAATGTTCGCCTCATCACCAACAACCGCACCTCGTTCGGCAGCGCGTTTGACGAGGCCATCATCAATCCCTCTTGGTACGATTTCTCCGGCGCAGTCCTGACCAGAGACTCCTACGGGACGAACGCCTCGCTCTTCCCGAGCGTTGCGGTGCGCGCCGATTTGCGCGACGCCCTCGCGGCGGTCATCGGCCGCTTCTCACAGTACAGCGCGAATCTCACTTATAACCCGTCGGGCGAATTGGCCGCGGCCGGCACGCCGACCACACGCTCCTTCGCCACCGAAGAGTATGAACTCTACTTTCAGGACTCGTGGCGCATGCGCCCGAACCTGACGCTCAGCTACGGTTTGCGCTGGTCAACCTCCACGCCCGTCTACGAGAAGAACGGCGTGCAGGTGAAGCCCACGCAGAGCCTCGGCGACTACTTCGAACGCCGCCAGCAGGCCGCTTTCAACGGGACGCCCTTGAACGAACCGATCACGGTTGATCTCGCAGGCCCAGAGAATGACCGCCCCGGCTACTACAAACAGGACTGGAACAACTTCGCCCCGTCCATCGCCGTCGCCTACTCGCCCGATTTCGGCGACAACTTCTTCGGGCGACTCATCGGCCGCAACGGCCGCTCCGTCATCCGTGGCGGCTTCCGCATCACGTACGACCGCATCGGCAGCCAGATCGCCGCCAACTTCGATCTCAACTCGTCGCTCGGCTTTACTTCGTCGCAGACCATCGGCGCGAACACCTTCAACGTCAGCGACTCGCTCCCGCCCCTCTTCACGGGCTTCGGGCCGAACGTCCGCGCCTTCCCCGTCGCGCCGGGCACGATCACGCAGCGGCTTCAATTCCCGTTGACCCTGCCCTCCGACGAATCGCAGCGCATCGAGCAGTCGCTCGACGACACGATCACGACGCCGCATAACTACAGCGTCAACGTCTCCTACGGCCGCGAGTTGGGCAAGGGTCTGTCGTTCGAGGCTTCCTACGTCGGCCGCATGGCGCGCAACCTGCTCGCCTCGCGCGACATCATGCATCTCAACAACATCCGCGATCCGCAGTCGGGGTTGACGTGGTATCAGGCCATCAACCAGTTGATCGACCACCGCTACAGGTTCACGCCGATCAATCAAGTTCAGGCCATACCTTTCTTCGAGAACCTCTTCCCCGGTCTCAACGAATTTCTCGTCGGCGACCCCGAACTGAACAACACGCAGGCGCTCTACTTCCTGCTGGCGCGTCCCGAAGTGGGCGGGGCGGACATCACCGACTACACCTTCCTCCAGTCGTTTCTCGACGACCAGCCGGTGGCGCGCTTCAACAACACCTTCTTCCACCCGCAGTACGCCGCGCTCTCGGCCTTCTCGACCATCGCGCGCTCGAACTTCCACTCCGGGCAGTTCTCGCTGCGACACCGCTTCCGCAACGATGCGGCGTTCGACTTCAACTACACGCTCTCGCAC
Organism: Pyrinomonadaceae bacterium; assembly: GCA_035940695.1. Taxonomy (GTDB): domain Bacteria; phylum Acidobacteriota; class Blastocatellia; order Pyrinomonadales; family Pyrinomonadaceae; genus JAIVJZ01. The sequence goes on from DASZEQ010000024.1 coordinate 29,003, forward strand.
TCTCACGACAACGCGTCGGGACTCCAGAGCGCGGGCGCATACGGCGCGGGCTTTATCGTCAACGCGCTTGACCCCGACTCGAACTACGCCAACTCCGACTTCGACGTGCGCCATGTCATCAACGCCAACTGGGTGCTCTCGATCCCCGTGGGGCGCGGCCGCTGGATCGGCAACGACATGAACCGCTTTGCCAACGCCGTCATCGGCGGCTGGCAGACGACCGGTATCTTCCGCTGGAACTCCGGCGCACCCACGGGTGAGCCTTTCCAAGCCGACCGCTGGGCGACGAACTGGAACGTGCAGTCGAACATGGTGCGCGTCTGCGCCGCCGAGTCGTCGCCGACGAGCGCAGGCTCGCCGAACCTCTTCAGCAACCCGAACGCGGTCTTCCGCTGCTTCCGCGAGCCGCGCGCGGGCGAGGTGGGCGACCGCAACGTTCTGCGCGGTCAGGGCTATATCTCGCTCGATGTCGGGCTGTCGAAGAATTTCAGGATGCCTTGGGAGGGACACAACCTACAGTTCCGCGCAGAGGTCTTCAACCTGACCAACACGCAGCGTTTCGCCAGCAACAGCTTGCAGGGCTTCGGGCTGCCGCCCGATCCGTTCCTGCCTGATGCCGACTCCGGCCAGCCGCTCTCCGCCCCGTCCGACTTCGGCAAGTACACGGCCACGCAAACGCCGCTCAACGAGCCGCGCGCCGGGCGCGTCATGCAGTTCGCCCTGCGCTATACCTTCTAACCACGCGCGTTCGCAAAGACGCGTTTCGCCTGTGGGCTGGAGCTTCGGCTTCAGCCCACTTTCTTTGCCCGCCGCTGCCACCGGCGGGGAAAGTCCGCCCGGCCATTTACCATTTACCGTTTACCCTTTACCATTCCTCATCAATGAGCGAACGCATCTACCGCGACCCCGTCCACAACATCATCCGCCTGCGCACCGACACGCGCGAAGGGCGACTGCTCGTGCGCCTCATCGACGCGCCGGAGTTTCAACGCCTGCGCCGCATCAAGCAACTCGGCCTCGCGCTCTACACCTATCAGGGCGCGGAACACTCGCGCTTCGCGCATAGCTTGGGCGTGCTTCACCTCATCACGCGCGTGCTCGACCGTCTCGGAGAAAATTACTCGATCAACGAAGAGGATCGCGCGGCGGCGCGCGCGGCCGCGCTCTTGCACGATGTCGGCCACGGCTCGTTTTCGCACGTCATGGAGCACGTCCTCGGCTTCCACCATGAGGAGTGGACGGTGCGCGCCGTGCTCTCGGAAGAGACGGAGATCAATCACGCGCTCCGCGACTTCTCGCCCGCGCTTCCGCAGCGCGTGGCCGACATCATCGAAGGCAAATTCCAGCCCGCCTTCCTCGGCCAACTCGTCTCCTCGCAGTTGGACGTGGATCGCATGGACTACCTCTTGCGCGATTCCCTGATGACGGGCGCGAAGTACGGCATCTACGATCTCGAATGGATCATCAACGCGCTCGCCGTGGACGAAAAGAACGACCGCATCTACGTCGCGGCGCGCGGCCTCTACGCCGTCGAGGAATATCTACAGGCGCGTTATTACATGTTCCGGCAGGTCTATTTTCACCGCACGCTGCGTTCGGCCGAAGCGGTCTTGCGCTCCGTCCTCAAGCGCGCGCTCGAACTCGTCGCGGCGGGCGAAGAGGTGTGGTGCGCCCCCGGCACGGCCTTCGAAAAAGTCCTGCGTCGTGAAACGCTCACGCTTCAAGACCATCTTGAGATGGACGACTCCGACGTGCTCTTTCACCTCAAGCAGTGGCGGCGCGCGAAGGACACGATCCTGAACGATCTCAGCCAACGCTTCATCGGTCGGCGTCTCTTCAAAGCGATTGATCTCGACATGCCGCCGGGCGAGCGCGCGCAGTTTCTCACGGCCGCACGCTCGTGCGTGGCGCGCGCCGGTTTCGAACCGCGCTTCTACTTCATCGAAGACCACGCGGGCGACGTACCCTATTACAACTACTACACGGCCGAGGGCGCAGAACCCAAAGCGCGCATCTACGTGGAAGACGGCTATGCGCGCCCCTCCGTGCGCGAAATCAGCGAAGTGAGCGGCGCGGTGCGCGGCCTGCAACGCTATCAACTCGACCGCGTCTGCTTCCCGCCCGAAGTGAAAGAAGAAATCTACGCGCTCTACCACGCGGCCTCGCCCGCCGCACCGCCACCGCCGCCTCCGCGCGCCGCCGAAGCCGGCGACTGAAGAACACACACGAACGTGTCTCTGCTACGAGCCAGCAAAATTTTTCAACGCTACGCGTTCGCGCTCGGCCTCCTGCTGTGCTGCCTGTCGCCGCCGCCGTCTGTGCGCGCGGAGCAGTTGCCCGTGCGCGTCTACACCTCGGCCGACGGGTTGGGGCAAAACCGCGTCAAGCGCATCGTGCGCGATTCGCGCGGCTTCCTCTGGTTCTGCACCGCCGACGGCCTCTCGCGCTTCGACGGCTATCGCTTCACCACCTACGACGCCACGCAGGGCATCCCTTATCCTTCCATCAACGACCTGCTCGAAACGCGCGGAGGCGTCTACTGGATCGCCAGTAACGGCGGCGGCGTCTTTCGCTTCAACCTCTCGGAAGAGGCGATAGCAGCGGCAGCGGCGGCGGAAGCGACGCGAGGGGGAACGGCGGCAAACGCGAAGGACGCGCGGGCGCGCTCGCGTTTCACCGTCTACAAAACCGGCGACACGCCGCGCACGAATCGCCCGAACCGCTTGTTTGAAGACGCGTCGGGGCGCATCTGGGCGGGCACAGACGACGGCGTGTTCGTGTTGGACGAAGCGGCGGGCGCGACCGAGTTCCGGCGCGTCGAGATGGGCGCGCGACCCGGCGAGGTGGGCGGCGTGTGGGCGTTCGTCGAAGACGGCGAGCGGAGGCTCTGGATCGCCACCTCAAAAGGACTCTGGCGGCGCGAAGCCGACGGGCGCATCGCGGCCGTCCCCGTGTCCGCGCAAGTCACGGGAATCGTCTGGGACTTATTCACCGATCAGGCGGGGCGCATCTGGGCGGCGCATGAAAACGGCCTGCTCATCTTCAAGCCCTTCCCCGCCGCGACGGATAAGCAGGCGCAGTTACGCACGAGCGCACGCACGCGCGCCGGAGCGGGCGCGCACGACTCGCCGCCGCTGCCTCTGCCGCAGGAGGCGGGCGAGGCGTACAACTACACGAACGCCGACGGTCTCCCGAACAACGCTGTGCGCGAGATACACTTGGACGACGACGGGCGCATCTGGCTCGGCACGGCGCGCGGCCTCAGCCTGTTCGCCCCGTCGCAAGGCTTCTCGAACTACACGACCGCGCATGGCCTGAGCGACGACAATATCCGCGCGCTCGCCGGAGACCGCGCGGGCAACCTGTGGATCGGCACGGAGACGGGCGGCGCGATCAAGCTCGCGCGCCACGGCCTCGTCACCTATCGCGAGGCGGAAGGGCTTGGCGGTCGCTACATCCTCGACATCTTGGAATCACGTACGGGGACGATCTGCGCCGTCTCCTTCAACGGCTTCATCAGTTATTTCGACGGGCAAAAGTTTAACGCCGTGCGCCCGAACGTGCCTGCGGAAGTCACGCGTCTGACCGGCGTGGTCGAAGACCACGCGGGCGATTGGTGGGTCGGCACTAATCGCGGGCTGTATCGCTTCTCCGGCATTCGCCACGTCTCGGAACTGGCGCGCGCACGCCCTTCTGTCTACACGTCGAAGAACGGCCTGACGAGCGACTACGTGAGGCGCGTCTTTGAAGACTCGCGCGGCGACATCTGGATCGGCATGGACAGCGACGAGGTGCTCGTCCGTTGGGAACGCGCGTCCGGCAAGTTTCAAGGCTATTCGGAAGGGTTGCCGCGTCGCAGCGAGGTGTTGGCGTTCGCGGAAGACAGGGCGGGCAACGTGTGGATCGGCTTTCGCGAAGGCGGCGCGGCGCGCTATCGCAACGGTCGCTTCGACATGTTCGACGACGCGGCCGGACTCACCGCCGACGAGATTCTGAAAATGTACGCGGACGCAATGGGGCGGCTCTGGTTCGGCAGCAACTCTTACGGCCTCGTGCGTATTGACGACCCTTCGGCGGAGCGTCCCGTCTTCCGCCTTTACACGACCGCCGAAGGACTCACGAGCGGCATCATTCGCAGCATCGCCGAAGACGGCCTGCATCGTCTCTACCTCGGCACGTCGCGCAGCGTAGACCGTTTCGATCTGGCGACGGGACGCATCAAGCGTTACACCACCGCCGACGGGTTGGCCGCCAACGAGTCGCAGGTCTCCTACGCAGACCGTCAGGGCACGCTCTGGTTCGGCACTTGGAACGGCATCTCGCGGCTCATCCCCGAACCGGAAAGCCCTTCGCCGCCGCCGCCCGTGATGATCGACGGCTTGCAGATCGCGGGCGTGCGCCGCCCCGTCTCCGACCTAGGGGAAGCCCGGATCGAAAATCTGCAACTCCGCAGCGATCAGAATCAGGTGCAGATAGACTTTCTCGGCCTCGGCTTCGCGGCGGGCGAGGTCTTGCGCTACCGCTACAAGTTGGAGGGCGCAGGGGCGGCGGGCGGCGAGTGGAGCGCGCCGAACGACCAGCGCAGCGTCACGTTCGCCAACCTCTCGCCCGGCTCTTATCGTTTTCTCGTGCGCGCCGTCAACACGGACGGCGTCGAGAGCGCGGAGGCGGCGAGCGTCGCCTTCGTGATTTTGCGCCCCTTCTGGCAACGCCCGTGGTTCGTAACGCTCGCCGCGCTCGCCCTCGGCGGTCTCGTCTTCGCGGTCTATCGCTACCGCATCGCACGCCTCGTCGAGTTGGAGCGCGTGCGGACGCGCATCGCCACGGACTTGCACGACGACATCGGATCGAGTTTGTCGCAGATCGCCATCCTGAGCGAAGTCGTCAGCCAGCGCGTGCCGCCGGACGCCGCGCCCGTCATCGAACCGCTCTCCGTCATCGCCGGAACGTCGCGCGAGATGGTGGATTCGATGAGCGACATCGTCTGGGCGATCAACCCGCAGCGCGATCACCTGCGCGACCTGACCCAACGCATGCGCCGCTTCGCCAGCGACATCCTGAGCGCGCGCGACATCTCTTTTCGCTTCCGCGCGCCCGACGCCGACCAAGACATCCGGCTCGGCGCAGACCTCCGCCGCGAGGTCTATCTGATCTTCAAAGAATGCGTCAACAATCTCGTCAAGCATTCCGAATGTCGCGAAGTCGAACTCGAACTGCGCATCGTCAACCACTGGATCGTGCTGCGTATCGCAGACGACGGGCGCGGCTTCGACGTGAGCCAACCGGCGCACGAGGAGGAGGCGGCGTCGAACGGTAACGGCGTGAGTCTCGGCGGCCACGGCCTCTTGAGCATGCGCCGCCGCGCCGCCGCGCTTGGAGGCACATTTGAAGTCGAGTCGGAGCGCGGGCGCGGCACGACCTCGACGCTCAAAGTTCCGGCGCGGCGCGGGAGCGTGTTCAGCGCAAGCGGCGTCTGGCGAAAGTTACTACGTAAATAGGTAGTGACGCGCGGGCGGGCGCGGGCGTACTCTCTACTCTTCACCGCACCGTCAGGCCACCGGAGAAGAGAACTTTCATGCTCGGTCAATTGAGGAGTGTACCCACGATGGACACCGCCGGAGAGAGCGCGGCGGCGCAAGAAGCCGTCATCAAGGTCGCGATTGTCGAAGACCGCCGCGAGATACGCGAGGGGCTGGCGATGCTCATCAACGGCACGGACGGCTATCGCTGCACCGGCAGCTACGGCTCGATGGAAGAAGCCTTCGCCAAAATCAGCGCGAACCTGCCCGACGTGCTGCTCTCCGACATCGGCCTGCCCGGCATGGACGGCATCGAAGGCATCCGCATCCTTAAAGAACGACACCCCGCGCTGCTCGTCCTCATGCTCTCGGTTTACGACGACAACGAACGCATCTTCGACGCGCTCTGCGCGGGCGCGTGCGGCTATTTGCTCAAGAAAACGCCGCCCGCGCGCCTGATCGAGAGTCTCAGAGAGGCGTCGGCCGGAGGCGCGCCGATGTCGCCGGAGATCGCGCGCAAGGTCGTCACGCTCTTTCGGGATTTCCGTCCGCCCGAACGCGCCGACTACCAACTGACGCCCCACGAACTGCGCCTCCTGAAACTTCTCGTCGAAGGCCACAGCTACAAAACGGCCGCCGCCGAACTCGGCGTCACCGTCAACACGGTCTCCTTCCACCTGCGCCACATTTACGAAAAACTACAGGTGCACTCCAAGTCCGAAGCCGTCGCCAAAGCCCTGCGCGACCACCTGATCAAGTAACCTGCTCCCGCGCGCCCGTCTCTTTCTCGCCCCGAAGCCACCCAAAGAAGCCGCAAAACTTACTACGTACATGCGTGGTGACGCCGCGCCGCGTCGCGTCTATTCTCTCTTCACACAAGGGGGAACGCCGGAAAGCCGGATACTAATTTGAAATTTTAATTCGCATTCTTAAGGAGATAGTCATGCAATTCATTTACGCCACAGGCCAGCCGCGCAACATGGAATTCGCCGTCACGAGCCGTCAGGATCGCGTCCCGTCGGGCGCAACCATCTACGCCACGCTCTATCGCGGCGGCAAGGCCGTCGAGAATCTAGACGAGTACACTTTCAACGCGATGTCCGACGAAGAGTTCTACACCTTCAGGTCGATCATTCAGGACGCGCGACGGCAGGACGAGGCTCAGGGCGCACGCACCGGAGAACTGGCCGCCCGGCCGCTACGCAAAATCTTTCAGTGGTTCGGCCTCTGCTAATCGGCCTCTTGCGCCGGACACGCGCGAACGCCGACAGCAGCAGCAGCAGTAACAACTCTGTCGGCGTTCGTGGTGGTGACGACCTGCGGAAAGTTTATTTGATCGCTTTGATGTTGGCCGGTTTGGCGAAGAGCGTGTCGGGGACGGGCGCGTTGAACTCGACGGAGTCGTAGTTGATGCGGCTCGATTGCGCGCCCGCGCGATAGTGGTCTATGACGAAAGGCACGGTCAGACCGTTGATAACTTTATAACTGGCGAAGCGATCCTCTTCCGCCACCTCTTCGCCTTCCGCGTTCTTCCGTTTGTAAAAAGTTTTGGCGGGCAAAAAGTCTTTCGCGCCGATCTCGTAATCCACTGTGAAGCCGTCGGGGTAAGTCACCCGCACGGCTTCATTGCGTTTGGCGAGACCGGCCTCGCGCCGCCCCAGATAGGTGAGCCGCGCGCCTTCCTTGCGCCACCAGCCGCGCAACAAATTGTCGGTGCTTGTGCGCATCGCGAGTCGGAAATCCGCCACCTGCTCCGGCTTCATGTCCACAAGCGAGTGCGTCGAACTCTCGAACAACCAGCCGCGTTCACCGTCGTTCGTCTGGATGTTGCGCCCGCGGCCGCCTTTAAACTCCGTGCGCTCGCGGTCGGGGAAGACGAGATAGTCGATGAAAGTTTGCGGCGGCAGCGAGAAGCCCTTGTCGAATTGCGAATAGTAGCCGCGCCCGATGATCGTCTTGACGCCGAGATACGCGCTCCCGCCCTGCGCCTCGACGGCGCGGCGCACGATCTGTTCGGCCTTCTCGTCGTTCGGCTCCTGCGCTGTCGCTGCTGCTGTTGTCGCTGTCGCCTCGACCTTCGGCGGCGAGTTGGCGGGCGTCCCTTGCGCGAACGCGGAGACGCTCAAAAGAGCGCACAGCAAGAACAAAGGCAGCACGCGCCGCGCGAATTTATGACTTGAAGATGCTTTGAAATTCATAAACTTCTCTACCGACTTTGATCAACGCGTAAATTCTCGACTTCGAGTGAGGCGGCAAGTGAAAGAGGGTTTCAGCTAATCTATAAATTCTAGAAAGCTGAAACCCTCGGATTCAAAAGCGGGCGGCGCAAAACAACTCGCCCGGCAAACGCCCTGCTTGCGGCTTAGTTGACGCTCGGCGCGTCGAGGGCTTTGAGCGTGATCTCTCCGTCCTCGTAATCCACGACGAACTGCGACGCGCCTTTCCACATCGCCGTGAGCGGCAGTTTCACCTTCTCGTCGATGTGGCGTTTGAGGAAGCGCGCGCCGTAGGCCGGGCTGAAGCCCTTCTCCGTGAGGCTGTCGATAGCGCGTTCCGTCACCTGCACGGTCTTGCCCTGCCGCTCCATCTGGCGACGCAGCTTGTCGAGATAGATGACGGCGATCTGCCTGACTTCATCCATCGTGAGCGGCGAGAAGACGACGATCTCGTCGATGCGGTTGCGAAACTCCGGCGAGAAACGCTGCTCGGCAGCCTTCATCACCTCGCCCTTCACGGCGCGCACGTCGCCCAGCGTCTTCGTGCCGAAGCCGAGCGGCTTCTCGTACTTCTTGAAGTTCTCCGAACCGAGGTTCGAGGTCATGATGACGATGGCGTCCGAAAGATAAACTTTCTTCCCGCGCCCGTCCGTCAACCAACCTTCGTCGAAGCCCTGCAAGAAGAGGTTCATCAGCGTTGGCGAAGCCTTCTCGACTTCGTCGAGCAGGAGCACCGTGTAAGGGTTCTCGCGCAGGCGTTCCGTCAGGATGCCCCCGCGCTCCGAGCCGACAATGCCGCGCGGCATGCCGATCAGTTTCTCGACGCCGACCGTGCCGTCGCCGTACTCCGACATGTCGATGCGCACCATCTTCTCTTCGTCGCCGAACATGAACTCGGCCACGGCCTTCGCCAGTTCCGTCTTGCCCACCCCCGTCGGGCCGAGGAAGAGCAACACGCCGTCAGGCTTGTAGTGCGACTCCTTGAGCGGCCCTTTGTTCAGTCGCAGGCGTTGGGCGACCGATTGCACCGCCTCTTTCTGCCCGATCACGCGATGCGCCAGTTCCAACTCCATTTGCTGGAAGCGGTCGGTCGTGTCGCGCGAGATCATGTCGCGCGGAATGTGCGACTCCTGCGAGATGACTTCGATGATGTGCTCCGGCTTGACGACCAGAGCTTCCGGTTCGTTGATCTCGACTTTGACCGAAGCCGTGTCGAGCCAGCCGATAGCCTTGTCGGGCAGGTGCAAATTGCGTATGTACTTCGGAGCCATCTCCAGAGCCATGTTGATGGCGTCGTCCGAGATGGTCACAGAGTAGTTGCGTTCGAGGCGCGGGCGAATCCCCAAGAGAATCTCGCGCGTCTCGGAAATCGTCGGCTCGTCAACCTTGACCATGCGGAAGCGACGCGCTAACGCCTCGTCCTCGCCGATGTATTCCTTGTACTCGGTGATGGTGGTCGCGCCGATGATGCGCAGGTCGCCGCGCGCAAGCGACGCCTTGAACATGTTGGCCGCGTCGCTCGACGTGCCGAGCGCCGCGCCCGCGCCGATGATCGTGTGCGCTTCGTCAATGAACAGGATCAGATCGGGGCGTTCTTTAACTTCGTCGATGATGCCCTTGATGCGTTCCTCGAACATGCCGCGCAGCATCGTGCCCGCGACCAGTCCGCCCATCTGTAGTTGTACGACGTGCGCGTTTCTCAGGCGAGCCGGAACTTTCTCCGGTTCGAGTTCGATGAGACGCGCCAGCCCTTCGACCACCGCCGTCTTGCCGACGCCGGGTTCGCCCACGAGCATCGGTGAATTAGCGCGCTCGCGGTGGCAGAGGATTTCCACCATCTGCTGTATCTCGCGCTCGCGCCCGATGGTCGGCGCGATCTTGTCCATCCGCGCCAGACGGTTCATCGAAGTGCCGAAGTGCTTCAGGTAAGGCGGCAGTTCAAACTTCTTGCGATACTGCTCCTCGTCCTGCTCGCGCATGCGGACGCGCGCGCGGACGTTTTCAGTCAACGCCTCGGTATCCGCGCCGAGCGTGCGGAGCATGCCGCTCAGGATGCCGCCGTCCTGCGCGAGCGCCATGAAGAGGTCTGTAGATTCGATGGTCTTGCGTCCCTGCGCACGCGAACGCTCCATCGCGCGCTTGAAGAGATCAATCGTCTCCGGCGCGATGCGCAAGCCCTTGCCGACGTGCTGGAAACGGTTGTTGTCCAGCCGCCGCTCGATCTGCATTTTGATGTGAAACGGGTCGAGCGAGAGGTCGCGTATGGCCGAGTTGAAAAGCTCGGCCTCCTCCGTGATGAAAGCATGGAGAATGTGTTCGACGGCGATGTAGTTTTGGTCACGACGCTTCGACTCCTGCATCGCATACTCAAAAACGCGCTGTCCGCTCTCCGCGAAACGATCTTTATATGTTCCGAGATCAACCATTGTATTCCTTCAATCTTGCTGGTCGCGCCCGTCGTGCGTCGCGAGTTTGTTGATCGCCGACTTCCGCCCGAATAACTTACGCCTTCGACGATCCGTTTCCAATTCTTCGCGGAGAAAATAAAGGCCGCTTCTCTCCGTTAGGCGGCTACTTTTAGATGCCACGCGCCCGCGTCCCGTTGCGTTTCGGGACAACCTGAGCATAGCACACTTGAGACTGCAATTATCTTGCCATTCTATGTCGGGTAAACGGCAAACGGGAAAAGGCAAAAGTGGAGAAACTGTGTCGTCCCTCCCTTCTGCCTTTCACCTTTTTACTTTCGCCCGTTTTTAATAATCGCCGTAGTCTTCACCGCCGCCCATCGGCGGCGCGGCCGACTTTTTCGGTTCGGGCGCATCCGTCACGGCCGCTCCCGTAGTCAATAACAGCGCGGCCACCGATGATGCATTTTGCAACGCCGTGCGCACCACTTTCGTCGGGTCGATGATCCCTGCCGCGACGAGGTCTTCATACTGCCCGTTGGCTGCGTTGTAGCCTCGTTTGCCCTTCGACTCTTCGACCTTGCCGATGACTATCGCGCCGTCCACGCCCGCGTTCTCCGCGATGCGCCTGACGGGTTCTTCGAGCGCGCGACGAAGTATGCGCACGCCCGTCTGCTCGTCCTCGTCCGAGAGTTCCAACTTGTCGAGCGCACGCGCCGCACGCAGCAGGGCGATGCCGCCGCCGGGGACGATGCCCTCTTGCGCCGCCGCGCGCGTCGCGTTGACGGCGTCGTCAACGCGCATCTTCTTCTCTTTCATCTCCGTTTCGGTCGAAGCCCCGACGCGGATCACCGCCACGCCGCCCGCGAGTTTCGCCAGACGCTCCTGCAATTTCTCACGGTCGTAATCGGAAGTGGTCTCTTCGATCTGGCGGCGAATGACTCCGACGCGTCCCTCTATGTCTGCGCCCGCGCCCGCGCCTTCGACAATCGTCGTGTTGTCTTTATCGACGATGACGCGCTTGGCCGTGCCGAGGTCGTCCGTGGTGACGCTCTCCAATTTGACGCCGATGTCTTCCGTGATGACGCGCCCGCCCGTCAGGGCTGCGATGTCTTCGAGGATGGCCTTGCGGCGGTCACCGAAGGCCGGGGCTTTGACGGCGCAGACTTTGATCGTGCCGCGCAGTTTGTTGACGACGAGCGTGGGCAGCGCGTCGCCTTCGATGTCTTCCGAGATGATGAGAAGCGGGCGACCCTGATTCGCCGCCTGCTCAAGGACGGGCAGCAGTTCGCGCATCGCCGCGATCTTCTTTTCGTGGATCAGGATGAGCGGGTCTTCCAGCACCGCCTCCATGCGATCCGGGTTGGTGACGAAGTAAGGCGAGAGATAACCGCGGTCGAACTGCATGCCCTCGACGATGTCCAACTGTGTTTCGAGCGTGCGCGATTCTTCGACCGTGACCACGCCGTCTTTGCCGACCTTGTCCATCGCCTCTGCGATCAACTCGCCGATCTCGCGGTCGTTGTTGGCCGACACGCTCGCGACGTTGGCTAATTCGTCCTTGCTCTTGATCTTCTTCGACTGCCGCTCCAAATCCGCCACGGCCGCTTCCGTCGCGCGCTGGATGCCGCGCTGCAACGCCATCGGGTTCGCGCCCGCCGTCACGTTCTTGACGCCCTCGCGGAAGATGGCCTGCGCAAGCACGGTCGCCGTCGTCGTGCCGTCGCCCGCCGTGTCGTTCGTGCGCGTCGCCACTTCACGCACCATTTGCGCGCCCATGTTCTCGTAGTTGTCTTTGAGTTCGATCTCTTTCGCAACCGTCACGCCGTCTTTCGTAATCACGGGCGAACCGAATTTTTTGCCGAGCACGACGTTGCGACCCTTCGGCCCCAGCGTCACGCGCACCGCGTTCGCCAGCGTGTTCACGCCCCTCAACATCGATGCCCGCGCCTCTTCGCTAAACTTCAAATCTTTTGCCGCCACTTAGTTTGTTCTCCTCGGGTAATAGGTTCTGTTAATCCGTCGACGCCGCCTGACTTTCGGCTTTCGCCCGCCCGACCTGCACGCGCGCGGGGCGCAACAGTTGGCCGCCCATGCGATAGCCGCGACTGTACTCGGCCGTCACCTGCCCGTCGCGCGCCGGTTCGACCTCGACCACGTCAACCGCTTCGTGCAACTCCGGGTCGAACTGTTCGCCGGTGGCCGTGATCGCTTCGACGCCGCCGGACGCGAGCGCGCTCTCGAAACCGCTGAGCGTTCCGCGCAGACCTTCGAGCAGCGCATCGAGCGAGCCGCCGCCTTCGGCCGCCTCCATCGCGCGCCGCAAGTTCTCCATCACGGGCAGGAGCGCGCCGACGAACGCGGCCTTCTCACGCGTGACGCGTTCGTCCGCCGTGCGCGCCAGACGCTGCCTGACCTCGTCCGTCTCGCGTTTGAGTTGCGCGCGCACCTGTTCGAAACGCGCCTGCACGTCCTTTGCCACCCCCTCGGCGGCCTGTGTGCGCGCTTCGAGTTCTTCCACGTACTTCGGTTTCAAATTAGGCGCGTCGGCCGCTTCGCGCACGCCTTCATCCGAATCGTCGAGTCTGACGCGCCGCCGGTCAGTCACGCGGACGCCCTCGCCTGCCGGGGCATCCGTCGCGCCTTCTCCCGCTACTCCTTCTCCGGCGCGCGCCTCTTCAGCCGCCATTCTCTCTGCCATATCCCTTCTCTTTTTCTCCCTGCGAAAAGATACCATAGTGAATGAATAGTAAATCGTAAATCGCGAATAGAGAAATCAGGGTTTCAATCTATCGACGATTCACGATTCACGATCTACGAAACCTCTATTTTGACGCGCCCCGCCTTCTGCTCCGTGCGCTTGGGCAGGCGCAGGCGCAAGACGCCGTCCTTGTAGTCGGCCTCGATATTGTTCTGATCCACGGTCGGCGGCAGCGGCCCGAAGCGACTCAGGAAACGACCGAACGGGCGGCCTTTGCCGCGACCGCCGCGCCGCGTCCCATTGTCCTCCGGCGCGCGTTCGCCGCGCACCGTCAAGCGATTCTCGTCCACGCTCACTTCGAGCGCGCCGCGCTCGATGCCCGGCAGATCGAGCGCGATGATGAACTCCGACGCGGTCTCATAAACATCCGTGGCGGGCGTCCAATCGGCGCGTTCAAGTTCCGCCTCCCGCTCGTCGTTCAAATGATCGTGTCGCTGCGCCGTATCCTCGAACAGACGATTCATGCGCTCCTGCAACGTTACATAATCACGCCAATCATCCCACTTATGACCCATCAGCAAAACCTCCGGTTGGTGAAGGGATGATGAGAGATGAAGAAAAACAGATTCGGTCGGTTGGCTTGAGTGCTTCTCTTACTCATTCCTCATCTCTCATCCCTTAATTACGCCGCCGCGGCGGCCGACTCGCTCGTGAATTTCAGCGCGTCGCCGTCGGCGGAGACGCGGATAGTTTGACCGGGCGTGATCTCGCCGCGCAGCAGTTTCGACGCCAGCGGATTTTGAATCAACGTCTGGATGGCGCGTTTCAGAGGCCGCGCGCCGTACATCGGATCGTAGCCCTCGCGCGCCAGCAGTTCGCGCGCCGAATCGTCGAGCGCGAGCGCAACGTTGCGCTCTTGCAGCATGTGCCGCAGGCGTTCGAGTTGCACTTCGATGATCTGCACGATCTCCGCGCGCGAGAGTTGGTGGAAGATAACCACGTCGTCGATGCGATTGAGAAACTCCGGTTTGAAGTGGCCGCGCAGTTCTTCCAGCACGGCCTCGCGCACCTGCCGCTCGTCGTCGCCCGCGGCCTGTATTTCGCGCGAGCCGAGATTGGAGGTCATGATCAAGACCGTGTTCTTGAAGTCAACCGTGCGCCCCTTTGAGTCGGTCAAGCGGCCGTCGTCGAGAATTTGCAGCAGCACGTTGAACACGTCCGGGTGCGCCTTCTCGATCTCGTCGAACAGCACGACCGAGTAGGGCCTGCGCCTGACGGCTTCGGTCAACTGCCCGCCTTCCTCGTAGCCGATGTAGCCGGGCGGCGCGCCGATCATGCGCGCGACGGCGTGCTTCTCCATGTACTCGCTCATGTCGAGCCGGATCATCGAGCGTTCGTCGTCGAAGAGAAACTCTGCGAGCGCGCGCGCCGTCTCGGTCTTGCCCACGCCCGTCGGGCCGAGGAAGATGAACGAGCCGACGGGACGGTTCGGGTCTTGCAGCCCCGCGCGCGCACGGCGCACCGCGTTGGCGACCGCCGCCAAAGCCTCTTCCTGCCCGATGACGCGCAGACTCAGGCGTTCCTCCATCGTGACGAGTTTCTGCATCTCGCCTTCGAGCATCTTCGCTACGGGAACGCCCGTCCACTTTGCGACGACAAGGGCGATGTCTTCCTCGTCAACCTCTTCCTTGAGATAGACGCCCTCTTTCTGTATCTCGGCGAGCTTCGCATGATCTTCCGCGAGTTGCTTTTGCAGTTCGACGGCCGTGCCGTAACGCAGTTCGGCGACCTTGCCGTAGTCGCCCGCGCGCTCGTATTGCTCGGCCTGCACTTTGATCTGTTCGAGTTCTTCTTTGGCTTTGCGGATGCGCTCGATGATGTCTTTCTCCGAACGCCATTGCGCCTTCATGCCCGACGCGCGCTCGCGCAAATCCGCGATCTTGACTTCGATCTCGCGCAGGCGTGCCTGCGAACGCTCGTCCGTCTCGCGCTGCAACGCCTGTTTCTCGATCTCAAGCTGCGTCGTCTCGCGCTCCAACTCGTCGATCTCGACGGGCAGGCTGTCGATCTCGATACGCAGGCGCGAGGCCGATTCGTCGATCAGGTCGATGGCCTTGTCGGGCAGGAAGCGATCCGTGATGTAACGGTTCGAGAGCGTGGCCGCCGCGACGATGGCCGAGTCTTTGATCCGCACGCCGTGGTGAACTTCGTAACGCTCTTTCAAACCGCGCAGGATCGCAATCGTGTCCTCCACGGTCGGCTCGCCGACGTAAACCTGCTGGAAGCGACGTTCGAGCGCGGCGTCTTTTTCGATGTGCTTCTTGTACTCGTTCAGAGTGGTTGCGCCGACGCAGCGCAACTCGCCGCGCGCCAGCGCGGGCTTCAACATGTTCGAGGCGTCGATTGCGCCCTCGGCCGCGCCCGCCCCGACGAGCGTGTGCAGTTCGTCTATGAAAAGGACGATCTGCCCCTTCGCGTTTTCGATCTCCTTCAAGACCGCCTTCAGGCGATCTTCAAACTCGCCCCTGTACTTCGCGCCCGCGAGCATCGAGCCGAGGTCGAGGCCGACGAGACGCTTGTTGCGCAAGGTCTCCGGCACATCGCCGGAGATGATGCGCTGCGCCAGACCTTCGACGATGGCCGTCTTGCCGACGCCCGGCTCACCGATCAAGACCGGGTTGTTTTTCGTGCGGCGCGAGAGGACTTGAATCGTGCGGCGGATTTCGTCGTCGCGGCCGATGACCGGATCGAGTTTGCCCTGACGTGCGAGGTCGGTCAGGTCTTTCGCGTATTTCGAGAGGGCTTGATAGTTGGCCTCCGCGTTCTGATCCGTGATGCGCGAATCGCCGCGCATCTCGCCCACCACCTTCGACAGGTCTTCGCGATTGACGCCGTGCTGGCGCAGGATGCGCCCCGCCGCACCGTCTTTCTCCTCCACGATGGCGAGCAGCAAGTGCTCGGTCGAAATGTACTCGTCCTGCATCCCCTCGGCCTGCTTCTGCGCGGCCGTGAAGATTTGCGTGAGGCGCGGGCTGAAATACTGTTGGCCGCCCTGCACCTTCGGCAGCCGGTTGATGGCGGCTTGCACGTCGTTCAAGACGACTTGCAGGTTCGCGCCGAGTTTGCCGACGAGCGGGCGGACGATGCCTTCGGGCTGTTCGAGCATGGCGACGAGCAGGTGTTCCGGCTCGACCTGTTGATGCTGGTTGCGCTCGGCCTGTTCGATGGCCGTTTGAATGGCCTCCTGCCCGCGCAGTGTGAAACGTTCTAGACGCATAATTTCCTGAACCCTTAACTGGCACGCGCGGGACGATGAATGAGTTCACCGCTCATCGTCGCCGCGCGCGTCCTTCTACTGAGACTTATTCTTGAGTTATTTCCCGGCGGTCGCCGTCTTGCCTTTGCTCTCCGCCGTGCCGGACTCACCGGCCTTCGCCTCAATGGTCTTCGGCGTAGATGCTCCCTCGCCCGCGATCTCGATGCGGCGCGCCTTCACCTCTTCGCGCTTTTGCAGCACGACGCGCAACACACCGTTCTTGTATTCGGCCGCAACGTTCTCCGGCGAGACCGTCTGCGGCAGCGTGAAGGAGCGCGTGAACGAGCCGTAAGAGCGTTCGACGCGGTGATAATTGTCCGATTCGTCCCGTTTCTCGAAGCGACGTTCGCCGCGCAGCGTGAGCACGTTGTTCTCGATGGAGAGTTCAAAGTCCTCACGGTTCATGCCCGGCAATTCGGCTTCGAGCACGATCTGGTCTTTGTTCTCGTAGATGTCCACGGTCGGCGCCCACGCGCCGCGCGCGATGCCCTCGTCGCCGAAGGAACGGGACAAATTGCTCGAAAACAGGCGATTCACTTCATCTTGCAGCATCCGCAAATCGCGGAACGGGTCGTAACGGGTAATAGACATAATGTATTTCCTCCTCTTAGCTCAACAAAAACGTTATTTGCTGGACGCCCGGACGAAACTTCGGCGCGTTGGTCTATACTATCGGCGCGCCGTCCGTCGTTGAGCGTGACGAAATAATAATATCTGAGTCCCCTCTTGTCAAGTATCGAAAGCAAAAATTTTTCACTCGCTCGCAGCTCGCGGGCGAGAGGCGGCTGGCGTACGTGCGAAATCCGCTTAGTCTAATCTAAAGAGGCGTTTAATGGTGTCGATGAGACCGGCCGACACCTTCTCTTCGTCTTCAATTTCGGTGGAGGCGGCGAGTCCGGCGCGGCGGTGTGCGATGGTCTGGCCGAGCGTTTCGGCCAGATGCGGGTTGGAATCGAAGACGGATTTCATGGCCTCGTGGCCGATTTCGAGCACTTCGGTCTCGGCGGCGGCGACGACGTGCGCCGAACGCGGTTCGCCCGTGAAAAGCGCCATCTCACCGAAAAAGTCGCCCTCGCCGAGCGTGGCGACGGTGCGCGACTGGCCGTTGTCCTTGACCTGTACGGCCACGTTGCCGTGATGGACGACGAACATCGAATCGCCTTCGTCGCCCGCGCGGATAATGGTTTCGCCGGGGGCGTAGGTGCGGCTGCGGGAGGCGCAGACGAGTTGCGAAAGTTCGTCTGCGTTGAGCGGGGCGAAGATTTCGGTCGCGGAGAGCCGACCCGTGAGCGTCTCGGCATCGGCGGCCGGGTTGGCTGCGGATTTCGGACGCTCGATGTAGAGCGTCTGCGTGGGGTAAGCGAAATTCAGCCCGGCGCGTTTGAAAGCGTACCAGATGCGCTGTCGCAGGAGCGCGTCCGTGTCGTTGTGGAGGACGTAATCCTCCGCCCAGTACTTGATTTCGTAATCCACTGCGAAGTCGCCGAGGTTGCGTATGCGGACGACGGGCGGGGGCTGGCGGCGCACGTTCTCCGTCTCGCGGATAGCCTCGCGCACGACGCGTATCACCTGATCGGGCGAATGCGCGTAGAGGGCGTTGAAGAAGACGAGGCGGGCGTTCGGGTTGTCGCGCGGGCAGACCTCGATGGCCTCCTTCGCGATCTGGCTGTTGCTGAGAAGGACGACGTGGTTGGTGAACGTCCTGATCTTCGCCGCGCGCCACGTGACGCTCTCGACGACGCCCATCCACTTGCCGACCGTGATTACGTCGCCCACATCGAAGGGCTTGTCGGCGTGGAGCGAGATGCCGGAGAAAAGATTGCCGAGCGTGTCTTGCAGCGCGAGGCCGAGGATGACGCCGAGCAGAGCAGACCCCGACAGCAGCGCGCCGAGCGAGAGGTCGAAGAAGTGTTTGAGAATGACGGCGGCGATCAGGATATAGGCGATGATGGAAAAGAGATCGCGAATGAGGCTCGGCGCGTCGCGCCCCTTGCGGATGCGGAAAATGAAGTCGAAGAAAAACGCCCCGGCGAGCCGCACGCCCACGAACATGAGACTGAGCCAGAGGGCGATCTTCGTGAGCAGTTGCACCCAGTAAAAACCGGGCGCGCTCGCCCTCAAGTTCTCGACCGGCGACGGCGGCGCGAAGGACGGCAGGACGAGATAGAGCAAGGCGGCGAACACCGCGGTCGCGAAGAGGGGCAGGGCGAGTTGTTTTTTGAGACGGGAGCTACTCATCTTGAAGCGTTCGAGCGTCAAACGCGGACTGCGTGCCGGGTGGATTTGATTGAAGTGCCCGGCGCACTTTACGTTTCGCCGCCGAAGAGCGTGCGGGCGGCCAGCACGAGCGACAGGGCGGAGACGATAAACACCGTCAGCCACGCCAGCACATTATAGACCGCCCCGTTCGCGTATTCACCCATCAATTTACGGTCGCCCGCCAGACGCAAAATAGCGACGAGCATCACGGGCAGCAAGAGGCCGTTGATGAACTGCGTGACGACGAGCACGCGCATCAAAGGCAGCCCCGGAATGATGGCGATGAGCGCGCCCACCGCGATCAGGAAGGTAAAGATGCCGATAAAGATCGGGGCTTCGCGAAAACTGCGCGAGACGCCTTTCTCGAACCCCAACGCCTCACTGATCGAATAGGCGGTGGCGAGCGGCAACACGCCCGCCGCAAGCATCGACGCGCCGAAAAGCCCGACGGCGAAAAGCACCCCGGCGTACTCGCCCGCCAGCGGGGCGAGGGCGCGCGCGGCGTCGGCCGCCGTCTCGATTGTGCCCGCGAAGTTGCCCGCGCCGAGCGTGGCCGCCGTCGAAATGACGATGAAGAACGCGATGCTCATGGCGAACAGCGTCCCGACCCACACGTCCGCGCGCACCAATTTGTAGCTATCGCGCCCCACGCCCTTCTCCACCACGGACGACTGCACGAAGACCTGCATGTAGGGCGAGATGGTCGTGCCGATCAGGGCGATGAGCGTGAAGAGATAATGATTGTCGAAACGCAGCGTCGGGCGCGCCATCTGCCGCGCCACCTCGCTCCAATCGGGACGCGCCAGAAAAGCCGAGACGATGTAGCCGAGGAAGACGAGCGACATCAAGAGGAAGACGCGCTCGACCCTCCGGTATGAACCCTTGACGACGAGCCACCACACCGAGAGCGCGGCGAGCGGCACGGAGACTTGTCGCGGCACGCCGAACAACTCCGTGGCGGCCGCAATGCCGACGAACTCCGAGACCGTCACGCCCGCGTTCGCCGCGAGCAGAGCGGACATCACAACCATCGTCCAGCGCACGCCGAAACGCTCGCGGATCAAGTCGGCCAAACCCTTGCCCGTCACGACGCCCATCCGCGCGCACATCTCTTGCACGAGGCCGAGACTGACGAGGATCGGCAGGAACGTCCAGAGCAGCGTGTAGCCGAACTCCGCGCCTGAGGTGGAGTAGGTGGCGATGCCGCCCGCGTCGTTGCCCGCGTTGGCGGCGATCATCCCCGGCCCGATGACTGCCAAGTAGGCGATGAATCCCGTGCGGCGCTCCACGGCGCGCCGCACGCGCAGCGTCCCGCGCCGCCACAGGCGACGAGTCATCTCCCGCACGTCTGTACGCGACACGGCCACTTGGAGGTTCTCCGTCCGTCATAACTTTATAAGCAAGGATGCTTCTAAATAAGTAAGGATGCTTCTAAACGAATAATCTCACATCCGAAGAAGCGTCGAATAATTTAGCCGAACAGTCGCGGCAGACGCTGCCGCCAGCCCTTCGGCAGTAACAACTCCATCGCGTCGTCAACGGTGACGATGCCTGCGATCTCTCCGAGGTCGTCTATGACGGGCAGGGCGAGCAGGTTGTACTCGGCGATCTTGTGCGCCACGTCCTTCGCGGAATCGTCCGGGTGCGCGTGTTGAAACTCGTCGCGCATGACGTGTTCGAGCGGCGCGGTGGGATCTGCGAGGATGAGACTGCGCAGGGCGATCACGCCGGACAGTTTCCAAGAGCCTTCGCGTTCGACGACGTAGAGGTAATAGATCATGTTCGGCGTCTCGGCCATCTCGCGCAGGCGCGCGAGGGCTTCGCCGACGGTCAAGCCTTGCGGCAGCGTGATGAACTCGTTGGTCATCAGGCCGCCCGCCGTGTCGTCTTCGTAGTGGAGAAGTTCGGCCACGTCGGTCTTCTCCTCGCCCTCCATGCGGTTGAGCAGATCTTCGGCGGTGGCTTCGGGCAAATCGCCGAGCACGTCGGCCGCCTCGTCGGGCGACATCCATTCGAGGATGTCGGCGGCGCGCTCCTTATCCATGTCGCCGATGATGCGCACCTGACTCTCGTCGGGCATCTCTTCGAGCGTCTCGGCGGCCGTCTCGTCGTCGAGCGCGGCGACCACTTCCGCGCCCTGCCGGTATGACAGAGACTCGGCGAGCCGCGCGATCTCAACCGGGTGCAGGCGCGACAACTTATCGCGCGACGACTTCAGGCGCACCTCGGCCGCGTCGGTCGCCAGATAGCCCACGTCCGCCCAGTCGATCACTTCGACGGGGCGGCGACTGCCGAGGAAACCGGCCGGGGCGAGCCTGCGCCAGAGTCCCTGCAAGCTCACGTCCGCGCCCGTCACGCGCCACTCGCCCGCCACTTCGATCAACTGCACGTCGTTGACGCGCACGACGCGTTTGCCGTCCACGTCGATCAACTGTTTGTCGAGCACGTCGCGCGCGAGCAGCACTTCGCCCTCGCGCCGTTTGAAGTCGCGCAGGTCGAGCAGGTCGAAGTTGAGTTGCGCGCCCGCCTCGCCGAACTTGGAGACGCGGGCGCGCGACAGAAAGATGTCGCGGCGCATGTGACGCGCGACCAGACCCGTCACGGGCGGGTGGTCTTCGCCGAGCCGCACGATGACATCCTTGATCGAGGCCACGGGGCGGCCTTCCACGTCGCGCACGGGGCGGCGCAAAACTTGCGACAGGTAGAGCATGAACGGATATTAAAAGGGGACGGGGCAAAGGGGAAGCGGAAAAGCGGAGACGGCCGGGTGAAGCGTTCGATTCATCGATTCATTTCTTCAACGAACCATTTCTTCATCGATTCGTTTCTTCAGCGAATCGATGAGCCGTTGAATCAATCGCTTCATCCTTTCCCTTCGCCTTTCTCCCGCAAAATTTTGAGCGCGCGTTCGAGCGCGGGGTCGCGGCCGTCGCTGATGTCGCGGCGCGTGGGGCTGACGAGTTCGTCGGGCGTAATCCCCTGCCCTTCGAGCCGTGTGTGGCGGGCGGTGCGAAAGTCCATCTCGCTGATGTCGAGCAGGCCGCCGTCGGGCAGCGTGTGGCGACGCCGGATGGCGAGAACGCAGCCGCACGTATTCTCGCCGATGACGCGCGCACGGCGCGTCTCCTGCAACGCGGCGGCGAGAATTTCGGCCGCGCTCGCCGTTCGCGTGCTCGTCAGGACGACGACCGCGCCGCGAAACTCCGCCACCGCATCAGCCGCAAAGAGCATCGCGGCGCGCGTCTGCGGCGCGGAACTGACGCGCCCGTCGCGGTCTGTAAACTCTCCGAGGTTTGTGCCCTGCGGAAGAAAGGCGGAGGCGATGTCGGTCATCGTCTCGGCGTGGCCGCCGCCGTTGTCGCGTAAATCTATGACGAGGCCGCGCGCCCCGCGCAGTTCGCCCCGACGCAGCGCGCGCATCAACTCGCTCGCGATCTCCGGCACGAACATGTTGAAATTGACGACGTGAAAGCCTTCGCTCTTGTGCACGCTGAGCGCGGGCGGGCGATTTTGCAGCACGCGCCGCAGCCGCACGCTTCTCGTCCCGGCGCGCGCGTTGTCTCTGGTGAAGACGGCGTTGACGAACGTGTCGCGCGCGCCTTTGAAGAGACGCGCGGCGGCTTGCTGCCGCGCGGCCACGTCGGTAGAAGCCCCGACCTCCTCCGTCAGACGCCGCGCGAAGACGGCCGCGACGGGTTCGCCCTCGATGCTCAACAACGCGTCGCCCGCCCGCACGCCGCCGCGCTCGGCCTCGCCCCCGCGCTCGACCGCCGTGACGATAATCTCGCCCGCAATCTCGCGCAGGGAAACGCCGACGCTGATGTAAGTCGGGCGTTGCCAGTCGAAGCGTTCGTCGGGCGAGAAGACGCGCGTGTGCGCGTCGCGCAGCCGGCTCGTCAGGCGACGCAGCACGGAATAAAACTCCGTCTCACTTGCGGCCTCGGCGGCGAGCGGGCGCAGTCGCGCGCGCAACTCCTGCCAGTCGAGGCCATGCAATTTTGGGTCGTAATAACGCTCGCGGATCGTCTGCCACGCTTCGTCGAAAACGATCAGACGCCCCTCGCGCGTCGCCGTCGTCACGCGGTCGTGTGCGGCGGAAGGGGTTGAAAGGTCGAGGGGGAAAGCGGAAAAGATAAAGAGCAGGAACAGCGCGACGGCCGCCGAGCGATAGCCGACGAATTGAAAATTCGGAGAGCGAAACTTCCGCATCATCTTAACCCTTCACCTTTCCTTTAACCTCTCCCCTTGTTTTCTTCCACGGGTCGGCGGAAGTTGTAGCGCAGCAGGACGCGTACGGGGACGGCTCGCCCGTCGCGCATGGCGGGTCGGAAATGCAGTTGGCGCACTGTCGCCGTCACCGCTTCATTCAAACCGTAACCAGCCCAGCGAGTGATCTCAATATCTTTGACTTCGCCCCCGGCGTCAACCTCGACGAGCGCATCCACGGTCGCCTCCACCGACGCGCGCGCCGCTGCCGCCGGATAGACCGGACGCAAACTGCGATAGGGTTGCGGCGCGCGGAAGTTCAACGCCGCGGGGCTGCCCTCTTCCGGCACGTCCTCGAACGCACTCTCGCGTTCACGCGCCGTTAGCCGCGCGCTTCTCTCCACCGCTTGCGCTGCGGCGATCATTTCAACGTAGCGCGACGCACGGGCGCGCAGTTCCGCGAGCAGATGTTTTTCCGCTTCGTCGGGCGCGGCCGATTCGGCGTTGAAATGCTCCCACAGGACGAGTCGCCCCGTCTCTGCGCTGACGAGAAAGAGCGAGGCGTATGACTCGTAATAGTCCGGGCGCAACGTGGAGGTGCGGAGCAAAGTTTGCGCCTCGCCCGTGAAATAAAAATCGCAGCCGATTGACGCGCCGAGATCGCGCGCCCCGGCGAGCGTCAGGTTGAGCGAACCCGTGTAGCCTATGCCGCGCGCGGCGGCGCGTGCCTGCGCGCGGTTGACGAGATCGAAGTGCGGCGCGCGTGCGAGCGCGGCGGAGAGTTCGTCGGCCACGCGCCGTCCGGCCTCCGTCTCGCCGAGGTCGAGGACGGCGATGCCCGTGCGCGGCGGCGGCTGTGCGATGGCCTGAGCCATCACGTCGGCCGCGCTCAAGACGAGCAGGAGGCACGCTAATGCGGAGATTAATTGCCGGAGGCTAAACTTCATGGCGCAAGCAGGAGGCGGCGATAAAAGTTGAAAGCGACTGAGGCTTAAAGCGTTCGCCAACCGCAGGCACGCGCGGTCGCGGACGGGACGCAGGCTAACTTTTCCTGACGCTTGCCCCTGTGACGCTCTCCAAGGCTTCGGGCGCGAACCCGGTTTCGTGGACGAGAGGCCGCCCGGTCATCTGCGCGAAGAGGTTTTCGTAGCGGTCAACGATGCGCTCCCAGTCGTAATGCTCGCGCACGCGCTTTTGCGCGCGCTGGCGATAAGAGTTGACGAGCGAGCCGTCGCGCAAGACGCGCTGGAGTTTATCTTCGAGGTCTTTTTCGTCCGTGTAGGGGATGCCAGCCTCGCCGACGGCTTCGATGTTTTCGGGCGTGGCGAGCGTGAGCACGCAGTTGCCATAGCCCATCGCTTCGAGGAGCGCGGGGTGCGTGCCGCCGACCTCCGTGGCGTGGACGTAGCAGTAGGCGTTCTGTTGCAACGCGCGGTAGGCGTCGCCGAAGACGAAACTGGTGAAGACGATGCGGCGGTCGCGGCGGGCTGAGGCGCGCAACTCTTCGATGTATTCGTGCGCGTAGGGCGCGTCGCCGACGATGACGAGCTTGTGCGAGGTGCGCACGCGCTTGAAGGCTTCGATGACGAGGCGCGCGTTGTTCTCCGGCTCAAGGCGCGAGACGTAGAGCACGTAGCGGTTCGGCTCGATGCCCCACTGGCGAACGGCCATGCGGTCGGGGATGCGCTCGACCTCCGCGCCGTAAGCGATCATCGTCGTCGGGTGATTGTACTGCGCCATGTAATAGTCCTGTATGACGCGCGCGTCGGTCACGGTCTCGTTCGGCAGCACGGTGGCAAGCCGCTCAGCGATCAGGTAGTAGCGGCGCGCGAGCCAGTTCCACTTGCGGCGTTTGTGTTCAAGCCCGTCTACGTTGATGGCGACCGACGTGCCCGCGATGCGGACGATGGGCGCGAAGGGCGCGTTGGCGGCGTTGCAGATGAGCGCGGCATCGTAGCGCGCCGTCGTCGAGTGGAGTGCGGAGAGAAACGTGTGGAGGATGGTGTCGAAATATTTATGGCGGAAGGTGGGCAGGACTTTCAAATGAACGCCCTTGTATTCGAGCTGGCGCGGCGAGACGTAGTGCGAGCGGCAATAGACCGTGACGTGATGGCCGCGCGCGACGAGCCGCGTCGAGAGTTGTTCGGCGAAAGTCTCGAAGCCACCGTAGCTGGCGGGCACGCCCCGTGTTCCTAGAATCGCTATCCGCATCCCCTTGAGGGATGAAGGATGAGGGATGAGGGATGAACTAAAGACAAGTGAATCGTGAATCGTAAATCGTAAATAGAAAAAACGGCTTTCATCTATTTACGATTTACGATTCACGATTCACGGCTTTGACTTCATCCCTCATCTCTCATCCCTCATCCCTTCTCCTCCTGTCGCTTGTTCGTAGACTTGCAAAGTCTGCCGCGCGGTCTGCGCCCAACTGAACTGCGCGGCGCGTTCCCGCCCGCGCGCGCCGAGACGAGCGCGCAACTCTTCGTCGTCGATGAGGCTGGCGATGGCCGCGCCGATGGCATCTTCGTCGAACGGGTTGACCAGCAGCCCCGCGTCGCCGACCACTTCCGGCAAACTCGTCCGGTCGCCCGCGACGACCGCCGCGCCGCACTGCATGGCTTCGAGCGGCGGCAACCCGAATCCTTCAAAGTAGGAAGGGTAGACGAAGCAGAGCGCGCCGCTGTAGAGCGCGGGCAAGTCGCTTTCTGGCACATAGCCTGTAAAGATCACGTTCGCGGCGACGCCGGACTGCTCGACCGCACGCAGCGTTTCGCCGTACAGCCACGCGCGTTTACCCACTAGGACGAGTTGTGGCAGCTTATCGTGGGAACGGCGGCGGCGCAAGTCCGAGTAAGCGCGCACCAGCCGCACCAGATTCTTGCGCGGCTGGATCGAACCGACGGCGAGCACGTACTCGTCGTCGATGCCGTAACGCCTGCGCGCCTCGGCCACGGCGTCTGCGTCGGCGGGTTGGAAATGCGGCGCGGCCGCCGCGTGCGTCACGCTGACGCGTTCGGGCGCGACCGCGTAGGTCTCGATCAGGTCGCGGCGTGAAAACTCGGAAGGCGTGATGATGTGCGCCGCCGTGCGTGCCGTGCGGCGCACCGTGAGCCGGAGTTGCATCCAACTCCGGCGATTGAAGGTCTCCGGCAGGTGCTCGAAAGAGAGGTCGTGGATGGTGGCGACGACCGGGCACGGGGCGAAGGGCGGCGCGGTGAACTGCACGTGGAGCAGGTCGGCCGGGTGGCGGCGCAATTCTACGGGGAACGTGATGGGGATGCGGATGAAAGGCGTGTGCGGCAAAGTCCGGCGCACCGAGACGTGCGGCCAGCGTCCGGCGAAGCGATCCCCGGCCTGCCCCTTCGTCACGT
>DASZEQ010000025.1:0-76968 GCA_035940695.1 Pyrinomonadaceae bacterium
GCGAAACTCCGGCCGCCCCAACGCTTCCTCCCAACGCTCGTGCGACTCCCACTTGTAGTCGCGCTCCCAACTCAAATAAGTCTCGTCGGAGAAGCCTTTCGGAAAATATTTGAGGAACTTGCGGCGGCACGCGGCCGCGCCCTCTGAAGTTTCATCTGAACGCGCAAGGCGCGGCGTTTTGTGAGCCGCGCCCTCCTGTGTGCGTGTAGACATTGTTCCCGCCTCCCTGATGTCGGACGAAGAAGATGCCCGTTCAGTCTTCCTCTTCGCCTCTGATTCTTCCTTCGGCGCGCGCCTGTTCGACGATCTTGTGGGTGAGTTGGCCGGGGACTGGATCGTAGTGGGAGAACTCCATGTGGTAAGAGCCGCGCGCGGCGGTGATGGAGTTGAGTTTGGATTGGTAGTCGAGCATCTCGGCCATCGGGACTTGAGCTTTGATGACCTGATTCTTGCCGCGCATCTCCATGCCCTGCACGCGCCCGCGCCGCGAGTTGAGATCGCCCATGATGTCGCCGCTGGCCTCGACCGGCGCGACGACCTCCACGTCCATGATCGGTTCGAGCAGAGAGGGTTTCACCTTTTCAATCGCCGCGCGAAACGCCTTGCGACCGGCGGCGCGGAAACTGTGCTCGTCCGAGTCGACGTTGTGATACGAACCGTCGACGAGCGTGACTTTGAAGTCCACGAGCGGGTAGCCCGCAATCGCGCCGCCGGCCGCCGCTTCGATGATGCCTTTCTCGATGGCGGGGCGGAACTGCTGCGGCACGCTCCCGCCAAAAATCTTGTCCACGAACTCGAAGCCGCCGCCGCGCTCCAAAGGCTCGAAGACGACTTTGCAGTCGCCGAACTGGCCGCGCCCGCCGGTCTGCTTCTTGTGTCGCCCCTGCACCTCCGCGCGCGCCGTGATCGTCTCTTTGTAAGGAACTTTCGGCGGGTGGAGCGCGACTTCGACGTGATAGCGATCCTTCAACTTCTGCACGACCGTCTCGACGTGAAGTTGTCCCGAACCGGAAAGGATGAACTCTTTGGTCTGCGCGTCGCGCGTGAAATGGAGGCTCGGGTCTTCTTCCAGAATCTTGTGCAGCGCGACGCTGATCTTCTCTTCGTCCTGCCGGGATTTCGGTTCGATGGCGAAGGCGATGGCGGCCTCCGGGTAGGCCAGCGCGTCGTAGACGATGGGCGCGGCGCGGTCGGCGAGCGTGTCGCCCGTCTGCGTCTCTTTGAGTTTGACGCAGGCGATGATGTCGCCCGCGCCCGCCTCTTCAACCTTGTCGAGTTGCTTGCCCTGCATCGAGTGGAGCGCGCCGAGTCGTTCGACGACGCCGCGCGTCGTGTTCTGCACGGTGGCGTCGTGTTTGATGTGGCCGCTGATGACCTTCATCACCGTGATGCGACCGGCGAAGGGGTCTGCGACGGTGCGGAAGACGTAGGCCGAGAAGGGTTCGCTCTCGTTGTACTTGCGCGTGAGCGTCTCCGCGCCCGTGTCCGCGCTCGCGCGGCCGTGTTCGGCCTCGTGCGTATCGGGGGCGGGCGCGTAATCGACGATCCCTTCGAGCAGGCTTTGCAGGCCGACGAGCGTGAGGCTCGAACAGGCGAAGACCGGACACAGTTTGCTCGCGGCGATGGCTTTCGAGATGTTCGGGATGATGTCGGCTTCTTCGAGCGTGCCGTTCTCGAAATACTTCTCCATCAAGGCGTCGTCGGATTCGGCGATCACTTCGATGAGGCGTTCGCGTTCCTTATCGACCACGTCGCGCCCGGCTTCGGGTATCTCGCGTTCTTTGGCTTTGCCCTGCTCGTCGAACTCGTAAGCCTTCATGTGGACGATGTCCACGACGCCGCGGAAGTCCGCCTCTTTGCCGATGGGGAGCGTGAAGGGAACGATGGCGCGGCTGAAGGTGTGGCGCGCGCTGTCGAGCGCCGCGCCGAAATCCGCGCGCTCCTTGTCGAGCTTGTTGATGACCATGATGCGCGGCACGATGAACTCGTTGGCGTAAGCCCAAGTCTTCTCCGTCTGCACCTCGACGCCATTCACACCGTCAACGACGACGAGCGCGCAATCGGCGACGCGCAAGGCCGGGCGCGCGTGCGCGACGAAGGCGGCATAGCCGGGCGTGTCTATGAAGTTGATCTTGTGTTCGCGGAATTCGAGGTGGGCGAGCGCGGTGTTCAAAGTGATCTGGCGCGCAATGGAATCTTCCTCGTAGTCTGTGACGGTTGTGCCCTCTGCGACTTTACCCCAGCGCGGCGTCGCGCCCGTCACGTACAGGAGGGAACTGATCAATTGCGTCTTGCCCGCGTCGCCGTGGCCGATGACGGCAAGGTTGCGAATCTGGTTAGTCGGATAAACTTTCATAGGCGGAAGAAAAGCATCCTTTCAGAGGGATTAGATTGCGCCGAGAAAAAGCGAGCCGCTGTTGGGCTGACAGAATGCTTAAAAGAGTGGCGGCGTCGCGCTCCGGGTGTAGGGCAAATTTATCCGAGCAGGGGGGGGAAAGCAAGCGGGCGCGGGAAGGAGCGCGACGGGGAAAAGGGCAAAGGGTAAAGGGGAGGGGAAAAGAGAAGGGGGAAAAGTTTTTTCTTAAACCTTTCCCCCTTCTCCCTTGCGCTTTACCCTTTGATTTTAAGGTTGGCCGAAGCGCAGCCGGTATTCGACGGACGACTCGAAGCCGCGCACCATCGTGC
Organism: Pyrinomonadaceae bacterium; assembly: GCA_035940695.1. Lineage (GTDB taxonomy): Bacteria > Acidobacteriota > Blastocatellia > Pyrinomonadales > Pyrinomonadaceae > JAIVJZ01. The sequence goes on from DASZEQ010000025.1 coordinate 2,686, forward strand.
GGTAGTCATCGGGGTTGGCGTCGAGAACGCGCAGCCAAGCCTTGAAGCCGTCGGCGTCTGGGTCGCGTCGCAGGTAGCCGAAATACTGCATGGCGACGAACGCGGAGTTGTATTCGCGCCGTCCGACCTCCGCGCTCTCCACGATCTCGCGGAGCACCTGCGCGCGCGTCTTTGCGCCGCTCGCGAGGGCTGCGACGAGTTCGTTGCGATTCGGGAGCGTGACGCCGGCAGTCTCCGCGAGGCGGTCAACGAAGAGTTCGCCGGTTGTGCCGTCGAAGCGGCCGCGAAACTCCGCGCGCTCCATAAAGTCGTTCGTGAAGGCGTCTTTTCTGGCGACCACTTCTTCGGCGGTTGCGCCCGTCACGCGCCGCATGTCCGGGATGATCTCGGCATAGAGCGGCAGGCGGCCGAAGGCAACTTTGTAAAAGCGGTAGACGAAAAAGCCCTTGAGTTGAAACTCCTGCGAGCGGAAGAACGCAGACGACACGGTGACGCGGTCGCACTCCAGCGACGGGTTGAGGACGCAGCGGCGGAGCACGCCAGTCCACGCGCTGAAGCCCGCCGCGTCCGGTTCGCGCGAGAGGAAATCTATGTAGTGCATGCCGACGTAGAACCCGTCCTCGTCCAAAGGATTCGTGGACGGGCGCGCGGCGTCGTTATCCTCGATGGTGACGGACGCGTCCGTCTGCGTGTCGAGCGACGCGCCGCCGGGATTGCTCAACTTGACGGCGAGCGTCTCCGCGTTCTCCTGATGCCCGTCATCGAAGACGGGAACGGTGACGGTCTTCGTGGTTTCGCCGGGAGCGAACGTGAGCGTCTCAATCGTGGTGGCGAAGTCGCAGCGCGAAGAAGCGATGCCGGTGTTGTTGTCGCAACGCACGAGCACGCTGCTGCGGTCAACGGTCGAGACTTCGACCGTCGCGGCGTCCGCCGTGTCGCCCGTGCGCGTGACGGTCACTTGCGCGCCCCCCGCGCCTTCGTTCGCGCTGAAATTCGACGCGCTGAAACGCATCGTGTTGCGGCGCGAAGAAGGTGTCGGCGAAGGCGACGGCGTCGGCGTTGGCGTCGCTGTCGGTGAAGGAGTCGGCGTCGCGGACGGCGAAGGCGTTGCTGTCGGAGTCGGCGTCGCCGTCGGCGTCACCGTCGGCGTTGGTGTCGCGCTTGGCGAAGGAGTCGGCGTCGGCGTGGGTGTGGCCGAGGGCGTGGGAGTTGACGTTGGCGTCGGCGTCGCGGTCGGGTTGCCGGACGACGAGACCGTGCGCGACGAGAGCGATTTCAGATAGGTCACCAGCGCATCGAAGTCGCGCGCGGAAAGGTGCGAAGTCTTGCCGTGTGTGTCCTTGATGACCTGCACGTTGTTGGCGGCGAGCGCGGGGTTGATCTGCCCGCCCGACACCAGCGGCAAGACGTTGCTCGTGCCTAAACGATCAATCTGCGGCTTACCGTTTTGCAGGACGACGGGGCTGTCGAGACTGACGAAAATCTGCCCGTTGCCATCGCCCCCCAACCCGCCGCCGCTGTCGCCGAACGTGATGGGAACTTCCGTCGGCAGGTTGTTCGCGCCGCGCCTGTGATCCGTGCGGACGGTGCGGAAGTTGAAACCGCGTTCGCCGGGTTGCAGCAGCGGCGAATCGGGCGCGAGCAGAATCTCGCGCGCCGTGTGCGCGAAGCCGTGATGCAGCCACTTGGGCACGCTGTCCCACCACGTCCGTAAATGTTTCGTGTTGCGGCTCGACAGATTTTGCGGGATGCCCACGTCCTGCGGCGGGCCGAAGCGCGTGAAGAAATAGTCGTTTTCGGGACGGAAGAACGGGCCGTCGCCGTCAACGGTCGTTTCGGCGATGACGCCGGGTTCGTGGATGTTGAAATCCTGAAAAGTGTCGTCGAGCACGCCGTTCGTAAACTTGTTGCCGTTGTGGTGGCACTCGGCGCAGCCCGCGCCGCCCTGTGCGACGGAGTTGGTGAAAATCTGCTTGCCGCGCGCAACCTCCGCCGCCGTGTCTATATCCGGGAATTGGTTGAGCGGGTTGGGCAGTTGGCGCGTCTCGTTTTGCGACCAGAGGATTTGCAGGTAAGCCATGTCGTAATAGCCCACCTTGCGCGCCTTGCCGTTCAACTCCGGCCGACCGATGGCCGCCGAGTTCTCTTCGGTCTTGCGTAGCACGTATTCCTCGCGCGCGCGGAAGCGATCTTCGGCCTTCGCTTGCGGGAACAGCGGCGTCGGGTCGCGTTCGCCGAGCAGCACCTCGCCGTTGCAGGCCGAGGCGTAGGCCATCATGTCGTTGTTCAAGCCTTCGTACCACTCCGGCCAGTTGTCGGAGATGTCTTTGTTCTGCGGGCAGACTTTGACGCCGCCGACGGCATTCGCCGCGACGTTCCACTGGCAGCCGTCCTGCCGCCCGTCCCAGTGGCAGAAGCCGCACGACTTTTGATTGTCGTCCGAATAGGCGTCGGAGAAGAACCAGCGTAAGCCCGCCTCTTCGTCCGTGGCGAACAAGCCCTGCCCGTTGCTCCCGCGCTTCGTCGGGTCGGGCGTCGAGGGCGTCACGCCAACGGCCAGATAACCCTGACGCTGCAAACGACCCTGCGCGTCAACCGAGAGGATCGACACGTCTTCGGTCTGCATGTTGGCGACGAAGATGCGCGAGCCGTCCGCGGAGATTTCGACGCCCTGCGGCGTGATGCCGCCCGTCAACTCGATGCCGGTCTCGGTTAAAATCTGCGAAGGGTTCGCCGGGTTCTGATTGATGCGAAACGCCTCGACCTTCTCCGAGTGCGCGTATGTGACGAAAAGCATGTTGCCTTTGACGACCATCTGCTCCGGGCCGCTGCCGCGAATGATCTCCTGTTCGGGAGTGTGGTCGCCGAGGTCTACGAACTTGCCGGGCGTGACGAGTTGCGAGATGTCGCGTTCGCGATCCACGTAGCGGTAGACGAAGAGGTTGGTCGAAGTGTCGAAGATATTGATCTCGCTGCCGATGTCGTCAAAGGTCGTGGCCTTCGTCGCGTCGGTCATAACGGGCGTATAGCCGAGAGGCTGACCGCTGTTGCGGATGATCGTCCCTTGCGCGTTTTTCGTCGGCAAGCCGTGCCCCGTCTCGCGCTCGTTCAACTTCGTGTTCGTCTCCTGCCCGGAGACGATGCCCCAGCGACCGGCGATCTTCACGTCCGTCGCCAGACCGCCGAGGATCAGGTTCTTGTTGAGCGTGTTGGCGTCTCCTTCGACGTTGATGGCGGCGATGGTGTGGCCGAGCGTGTTGGCGACGTACAAAGTCTTGCCGTCCGCGCTGAGGTCGAGGTCGCGCGGGTTGGAGCGTTCGAGATCGGTCGTGCCGGTCGGTATCTCGGCGATGGGCACGAAGAAGGGGCCGGGTTCGACGCGGAAGGCGCGCACAACGTCCTTGAAGCGGTCGGTGATGTAGAGCCGCGTGCCGGTCGCGTTGAAGATCAATTTCTCGCCGTAGAACCCCGTCTCGAACTCGCCGATCACTTCGTCCGTCGTCGTGTTGACGACGCTCGCGAAGTTGCCGTACTGGTTGAGCACGACGAGGTACTGGCTCGCGTAGATGGCGCGATTGAGCGGCGCAACTTTCAATCCGATGGGGCGTGTGCCGCGCGTCTGCCCGAACGGGCGCAGGTCGATCCACTTCGAGACGGATTGGCTCGTCGTGTCCACGACGGCGACGCGCCAGTCGGGGTAGCCTTCGCGGCCGGGGAGCGTGACGTAGAGTTTGCGCCCGTCGGGGCCGAGCGTGAGGGCGCGCGGTTGGCTGCGAAACGGTTGCTCGCGAAACGGCCAGAACTGGTTGCCGCTTTTGACGACGGGGTTGTTCGGGTCGATGCGCGTGCCGGGATCGGGTCGCCCGTCAATGTAGCCCGCGCCGTACATGACCTTGGTAAAGCGTTCGTGCCCGGCGCGCACGCCTGCGGATTCCGCGCCGACGATATTTTTCACCGGGTCGCTTGTCGGGCCGGTGATGATGCGGCCGCGCGAGTCCGTCTTGACGGCGGTGATGAAGAAACGCAGGTCGAAGGGCGCTTCCTCGGTCGGCGCGAGAATCCTGCGCTCGAAGGCCGCCGAAAGCGTCAAATTCGATTGGCTTGCGCTGGCCGTTCCGGCGTGGAAGATGAACCACACGAGGCCGACACACACGGCCGCCGCGAGGACGACGAATTTCACGTTGTTACGCATACTCTAAACTCCTGCCTGAAGGTGGACTGAACAGTTGCCTTTTGAAAACTACCGTGCGCGTTTCGGGAAGGCGCGGGGGCGACTCAAGAACCGCGAAAGTTTGACCTTAGTTGGGCAAAGCCCGTGCCAACCGGCGAGCCGGCGCAAAACGCGGGAAAATAAGAGTTTTCACACGAATTTCGACGCGCTCAAGGGTTTGTACAAAATTGCCGGGAGTGTGAACAAAGTATGCGAATAACGCCTGAGGTTGAGGTAAGTCGTGTTATATGCCGAGTTAGCTATAAGTGCGAATGGAGTATCCGGTGCTAACGATGTATGCAGGAAAACGAGTATGTTTGAATTAGGATTAAAGCCGAAGTTTTGGGCAGAAACGGCGTAACACCGTAACCCTAAAGCCACGACGGAAAGCAAAAGCGGCGGATCGGGTTAAATCCGAGCCGCCGCTTTTGCATCTGACAAAATCGCTTGCCTCAAAAGTCCGTCCCTTGATCCAAAACTGCTTAAGGTCTAGCGGGTTTTGAGGCAAAGCCCAGAGAAAAAGCTTTGCCCCTAAAGTCCCTTTTGACCATAAAGTAAGGCAGTCTGACTACAAAGTCGGCGGGTTGACCATAAAGTCACTTGCGGGTCACTTCCTGAGTTTGGCGGGTAAGTCCAACTCGTCATCAATTAGCACGTCAGTTGAAACCCCTACGAGGCGAGCATACTTCAAGAGAACCGGAAGGGGAGGCTCACGGTTTCCAAGTTCATAAGCAGAAATTCTGCTCCGAAAAAACTCCTCAGTCAGACCCAAGCGTTCCAACATCCCATCCTGAGAAAGACCCAAAGACAGACGAATCTGTTTCAGCTTTTCAGCAAGGCGCTCCGGCTTTTGACGTGGCGCTCCCATCAGAAGGTGTCTCCTGACGGAGCAACGTCCTTGTCTTTAGACACAGTTGTGTCTAAAATATATTCGCGTATTTGATTCGCCGTGAGTAAGAACCTCTCAACTCGAACGGCGATGCTCATTACTCTTTAGAGGTTGAGGTTGAGCTACGCATGACCGTCGCTGATTTTCAAAGATAGAGCGCGCGGAATAATAACAGACCGCGCCAAAGTTCGTCTTGCCTCTGCCAAGCCTTGCGTCTACTGGCAGAGGCGCGTGGGGCTTGCGTCTAAGGACAGCGCAAGCCTCGCGATCATCCTATGCCTCACATCCTCTTAGTCGAAGATCATTCAGTTGTCGCGCAGGCCATCAAAGAGACGTTGGAAGATGAAGGCTGGCGCGTCACGCTCTGCGGTGATGGCGGGGTCGCCGTACTCAGGCTGGCGAGCGCGGCCAGCTATAGCCTCTTACTGTGTGATAACCAGTTACCGAGTGTTAGCGGGCTTGAGTTAGTGCGATACGCGCGCGGGCTAGATCATCGCAAGGGGATGCCGATCATCATGTTCTCCGCGAGTGAATGTAGCAGGGATGCGCGACTGGCGGGCGTGAATGAGTATCTAAAAAAGCCCAAAGATATAGGGAAGATAGTTGAGACGGCCGCCCGCTTGCTTGATACATCTTGAGTCTGTGTTGCTGGAAATGAGAAGGGCGAGCCATCAAGTTGCGGCTCGCCCTTTCAATAAATGCGAGACGAATTATCCTGCGGGCGGCTTCTCTGTAGCATCAACAGTAGGTTCGCCCGCCAGCGGAAGCGGTGTCAGGCGATAAGGCGTACTTGTCGAACGCTAACTTAGAAGTAGTGGTTGATCATCATGCGATGCCGTTTATTCCTTTCAAATCAAACAGCGTGATGAAAGACACACAGAACAATAAGAAACGTCAAAGCCCGCTCTGGAAAAGCATGTATCACTACTACTCTTACAATCAAGAACGGTTCATGCAGAACTACCACAAGAGAAGCAAGGTCGAAACCACGTTTCACCTGATCAAGTCTAAGTTCGGTGACTATCCGCGGAGTAAGACCAAAACGGCGCAGATCAACGAAGCACTTTGTAAGGTGCTTTGCCACAACTCCATATGTTGCCTTATTCAGTCTATGTTTGAGCTAGGGTTAAAGCTAAAGTTTTGGGCAGAGGCCGCGTAGGTTAGGAAATCACGATAGGAGAAAAGCCATGCTTTTATCAAGCATGGCTTTTCTCCTAATGCTTCAAGCTGTCTTGTCGTATTACTTAACTTCAGGCAAGAAATTAGGTAACACTAGAAGTCGCATAACAGGCTGCAATCATCCTAAGTTGGGCTGAGAAAATCTCATCTTTAGCATCTTGACACGCCTCGCCCGAAGTCCACGAGCAAATTACCGCCGCCTCAATTTTGGCGAACGTCACAGCATTTTGACTGTCAGCGCAGGCAGAGGCCATTGCTTTTGCCTTTAAGTTTGATGTTGGGGTGGCAACAAGAATTAAGCAGAGGGCGGTTAGAATTAGAAGCTTACGCATTAACTTATGCATTGAGGGATTCCTTTCTGAGGTTAACTGAGTGGAATGAGGGTAAGCGCGGTGCAGCCTCAAGAGAGGTTTAAGATAGATGCGGCTCTTGTCTTAATCCAGTGAGTGATAAACGCGAGGACTGTATCCCTCTCACTAGGATTAGTCAAGGTATTCTGCCCCAAAACTCCACCACTTGATCCAAAACTGCTTAAGATTTAGGGGTTTATGAGGCAAAGCCCAGAGGAAAACGGCCTGTGCGGGAGGGTTAAAGTCGCGGTGCGGGCGCAACTTAACATTGTGTTAACAACTTTCGCCCTTCCGCTTCGTATTAAAGAGTGAGATGAAAAAGAGCAGGAACATTTGGCCGGAAATAGTTGACATCAACAAAGGAGATTCAATGACGAGCAGCAAATACCTCATCGCGGGGATTGTGCTACTGATTATCGTGGTTTTGGTCGGGACGGCGAGTGCGTACGCCAATATTGATTACGCGCAGGAGGGGACGGTTAAGGTCGTCACTTACTTCGGCCGCATCGAACGCGTCTACACGCCCGCGGACGGCTGGTTCACGACGCTCGCGCCCGGCCGTGAGAGTCATGAGGTCAACATCAGGTCGTTCACCGAAAGCGCGCCCGTGCGCGTCACGAGCAAGGACAACGCGGCGTTGAACGTCAACATCGACGTGACCGCTTTCACCGACGCGGGGAAGGTCGAAGAATACGTGCGCAAGTACAGTTTCGACGAAGCGGAACGCCACAAGCGGCGCAACGAGATTCTCAAAGGCTTGTTGCAGACCGAGGCGCGCAACGCCTTCTCGGAGTTCAACGCCTACGAGATTTACGCGAATCAGGAGGGAATTCAAAAGCGCATCGTGGACGCGCTCAAGCCGCAACTCGCCAGCCAACTCCAACTCGTGATGGAGAGCGTGCAACTCGGAAACCCTGACTTTGCGGACGACCGCATCGAAGCGGCGGCTTCCGAAGTGGTCGCCAACGAGAAACAGAAGCAGGCCGAGGAGGCCAAACTCGAAGCCGCGAAAATCTCCGCCCAAACCAAACAGATCGAGGCGCAGACTTACGCCAACCCCGCCCTGCTCGACATCAAGCGACTCGAACTCCAACTCGAAATCGAACGCGCACGCGCGGAAGGCATCAAGAACCATCAGGGCGCGTTGACGATCATGTACGGCGGCGGGCAAGGCGTGCAGTTGCAAGTTCCGGCGGGGAGGTGACAAGCCGATGAAGTTTCTGGTCATGTTGTGGGCGGGAGTGGAGGTGTTACAACTCTTCGTCATCGGGATGTTGCTCGTCAACCAGCGCAAATTACAGCGGCGTCTTGCAGAGGGAGAGTATTTCGCCGGACGCGCGCCGCGTTCGGTCACGGAAGAAAGCAATTGAAAGAGATGGCTGAACAGTTGGAAGTTTACACGGACGGGCAGTGCCCGCTCTGCCTGTGGCTGCGCGCGCGCGTCGAACCGTTCGACCGCGAACGGCGCATTGAGTGGCTCGACTTGAATTCACCCGAAGCCCTCCGCCGCGCCGCGCCCCACACGCACGCGCAGTTGGCCGAAGAGATGTACACGCGCCGCAAAGGCGACGGCGCATGGTCGAAAGGCTTCTTCGCGTGGATTGAAGTCTTGCGCGTGCTGCCGAACTTTCGCTGGCTGGCGTGGCTTTTCTCGCGCTGGCCTTTTACCGCGCTCGGCCCCGTCCTCTACCGCCAGATCGCCAAACGCCGCTACCAAATCCTCGGCATCCCCCCGCCCTGCGACGCCTCCGGTGTCTGCCAGTTGCACAAAAAGTAGGATGAAGGATAAGGGATGAGGGCGAAGGGGTGAGGGATGAATGAAGCAAGCACTCGCTCTGTTGAATGCTTTCTGATTCATCTCTTATCCCTCCGCCCTATGTTTCATCCCTCATTTCTCCGCCCTCATCCTTTCCGCCCAAGCCATCCCTCGCGCGCCCTCGCGCATCTTAATTTCGCCAAAATGATTCGCGTGTGATTGCGCGAAAGGTAAATTCGAGAGCGCGCGGCGAGCAGTTGTCGCCAGCGCGTTTTCTTACGAGCAAGGGGTGTGCTTTAACAGGTTTGCGCCCGAATTTTTGCAGAGAAGTTCGGGATTAGGGGAAACGATATGTTTAATAACAGAAAAATCTTTTCGGCATTTGCGGCTCTCGTATTGCTTGCCGTCGCCGTTCCGGCGTTTGCCGGTGGCGGCGCGGACAAGAAGGACAAGCGCGCGTTCCGCAGCGTCAGCGGCGCGCCGCTCAATCTCGCCATCCTCGTGCAGGACGATCTAGTGTCGCGCGTAGGGAATGAGATTGACGTGACGCGCGAGTTTATTCGTACGCTGCCCGCGGGTTCGCGCGTGATGGTTGGCTATTTGACGAGCGGTTCGTTGCAGGTGCGACAGGAGTTCACGGAAGACTTGGAGCAGGCCGGGCGCGCTTTGCGTATCCCCGCCGGGAACGTGTACGCCGCGCCTTACAATCCTTACGTGCAGGTCATCGAAGCCCTGCGCCACTTCGAGGCGGAAGGTCAGAGCCGCAACGCCGTGCTGCTGATCTCGGACGGCCTCGACACGTCGCGCGGATTCGACTCGCTCAGCAGCGTCAACAGCGTTGACATGGAACGCGCCGTGCGCGAAGCGAAACGACGCAACGTTGCCGTCTACTCGTTCTACGCGCCTTCGGTCGGTCTTACGAGTTACAACCGTCAGGCGGTCAGTTTCGGTCAGAGCGCGCTCAACCGAATCTCGGATGAGACGGGCGGCCGCGCCTTCTTTCAGGGTACGAGCTTCGTCACCTTCAACGCCTACTTCGAGCGTCTGAGCCGGACGCTCAACGGTGCGGATACAGCCCACTAACTTTTCAACTGTGCGCCCCCCCTCGCGCACTCAACGAGAACTTTTCAGACGTCGCCCGGAGTTCGTAACTCCCGGCGGCGTCTCTTTCTTTTGCCGTTCAGTTTCGCCGCACGCCGCACGCGAAAAAGTTTTGCCGCGCGCCGCCGACAGGTGTTAAAGTTAGCCACACCATAGCGCAGCCCGTCGCCGCGGGCTGCGCACCTCAACAGTGGCGGAAGATGAAGACTAAAAGCAGTCCCGAATACTGCCTGATCGTCGAAGGCCCATACCTGACGGAGTCGGAAGCCGAACACGCGTTGCGCGATCCGTTTCTGGAAGATTGGGTTGAGCAGACGGGCAAATTTCGCATCCACAATCTGAAAGAGATCGAAGTTGTGCCCGGCGTCTCTCTCGGCATGCTCGGTGTACGCCTGTTGGACGATGAGTTGTTCGAGATCGCGAGCCTCGACCCGGAGCACCCGCTCACCGAACACAAGTCGAAGGGCGTTGCCGAAGCCCTCACGCGCCACGGCATGTTCGACGAAATCAGTGTCGAGCCGCGCGAGGATGCCGAGAGCGAAGATTAAACCGGAACACTCTCCCGCCTCACTAGCTCCCGAACAAAAATGCACGGGCATGATCCTTCGCCACGCCTGCCTTGATAGAACATCGAGCGACCTTGCGGACTTGCCCTCTCAACGGCAGCGATCTTTACCCGGCGACCGGCAGGACGGACGCTCTTTCGCGACCTGATTTTCAGGCCGAACGGTGTTACACTTAGTTGTCTGATCAAACAATGAATAGTTTCCTGCACGGGCGCGTGAGCGTCGTCGTCGGCGATATAACGCGGCAAGCGACGGACGCTTTGGTGAACGCCGCGAATTCGACGTTGCTCGGCGGCAGCGGCGTGGACGGCGCGATACATCGTGCGGGCGGGGCGCAGATTCTTGAAGAGTGTCGCCGCCTGCGCGCCACGCGCTACCCCGAAGGGCTGCCGACAGGCGAGGCCGTGATCACGACGGGCGGGCGGCTTCCGGCGCGCTACGTGATCCACACGGTCGGCCCCATCTGGGGACGGCACGCGGGGCGCGAGGCCGAACTGCTCGCCGCCTGCTACCGCAACTCGCTTGCGCTGGCCGTCGAACACGGGCTTGCCTCGATAGCTTTTCCCGCCATCTCGACGGGGGCTTATGGCTACCCGCAGGCAGAGGCGGCGCAAGTGGCGTCGCGAGCGATTCGAGAATTTTTGACAACAGAGAGCGGCGGCGGCGCGGAGTCGTCTGCGGCACGCGACAAACTCAAAGAAGTTCGACTGGTATTTTTTTCGCCGCCGAGCGCGGAGATTTTTTTACGCAATCATAAATTTGAATAGTCTTTTGTGAGGGTGATCGAACAAGTGGAAAATAAGCTAGGGCGCGAGTTGCCCGAAACGTTGAGCGCGTTGGGACGTCTGTCTTGGAATTACTGGTGGAGTTGGGCGGCAGACGGCGCGGCGGTCTTTCGCGATCTCGATCCGCAGGTGTGGGAAGAGTGCGAGTTGAACCCGCGCTGCCTGCTGCTCGACGTGTCCGAGTATCGCTTGATGCAGATGGCGACCGACCCTTTGTATATCGAGCGCGTGCGTGTGCTCGGCGAGCGGTTCGCGCGCTACATGAATCCGCAGACGAAAACTTGGGCGCGCGAGGGTGCGCCGGGGCTGACGCGCGAAAATCCGGTCGCTTATTTTTGCGCCGAGTTCGGCGTCCACACTTCGCTGCCGCTCTACTCCGGCGGCCTCGGCATGCTCGCGGGCGATCATCTCAAATCCGCCAGCGACCTCGGTGTCCCGCTCGTCGCCGTCGGGCTGCTCTATCATCATGGCTACTTCCGCCAACGCCTGCGCCGCGACGGTTGGCAGGAAGAACACTACGGCACGATCAATCCGGCCAAACTCCCCATCCAACTTTTGAACGACGCGGAGACCGGCCAGCCCCTACGCGTCGAACTGGAAATACGCGGCCGTCTCGTGCGCTTTCAGGCGTGGCAGGTGGATGTCGGGCGCGTGAAGTTATATCTGCTCGACTCGAACCTCGAAGAGAACGACCACATTGATCGACTCATCACGGGGCATCTCTACGGCGGCGACCGCGAGACGCGCTGCGTGCAGGAGATGGTCTTAGGGATCGCCGGAGTCCGCTTGCTTCGCAAACTCGGCGTCGAGCCGCACGTCTTCCATCTCAACGAAGGCCATTCCGCATTTCTCACACTCGAACTGACGCGCGAGTTGGTGGCTCAGGGCAAGACCTTCGCGGACGCCGCCCGAGAGGTGCGCGCCCGTTGCGTGTTCACGACGCACACGCCGGTGGCCGCCGGTCACGACGAATTTCTGCCGTCGCTCGTCGAGCATTGTTTCGGGCGCGGCTATACCGAATCGCTCACGCTCACGCACGAACAATTTCTCGACCTCGGCCGCGTGCGCGCGGGCGATGAAGAGGAACTCTTCGGGCTGACCCCGCTTGCCTTGAAGATGTGCCGCTCGACGAACGGCGTGAGCCGCAAGCACGGCGAAGTGTCGCGCGAGTTGTGGCAGAAGATGTTTCCCGAACTCGGCGTCGAAGAAGTGCCGATCACTTCGGTGACGAACGGCGTCCACGCGCCGACGTGGGTTTCGCCGCTCTTGCGTGGCCTGTACGAAAAACACGTCGCGCCCGATTGGGAGGATCACGAGTGCGAGGCCGAAGTGTGGCGGCGCGGCGTGGCGAACATCCCCGACGAAGAACTGTGGCGCGTTCATCATCTGATGAAGCAAAAGCTCATCGCCTTTATCCGCGAGCGGCAATACTTCGCGCGTCTCCGGCGCGGCGAGGGCATGGAGTTTGTCGAGGCGGCGCGGCGAACGTTCGACCCTAACGCGTTGACCATCGGCTTCGCCCGCAGAGTTGCGGCCTACAAGCGTTGGAGCTTGATTCTGACCGACCCCGACCGCCTGTTGAAGTTGATCAACGACGCCGAGCGTCCCGTGCAGTTCGTCTTCGCGGGCAAGGCGCACCCGCAGGATCAGGGCGCGAAACAAATCTTGCAGCAACTCGCGCTCTGGAAACTCGACCCGCAAGTCGTCAACCGCACGGTCTTCCTGCAAGACTACGATCAGGAGATCGCGCGCAAACTCGTGCAGGGCGTTGACGTGTGGTTGAACGTGCCGCGCCGCCCGCTCGAAGCATCGGGCACGAGCGGCGAGAAGGTGGCGATGAACGGCGGGCTGAATTTCTCCATCCTCGACGGCTGGTGGCCGGAAGGCTACGACGGCACGAACGGCTGGGCTATCGCCGACATGCACGCCGAAGGCGAGAGCCACGAGGAAGACATGCGCGACGCGGAATCTCTCTACCAGTTGCTCGAAGAAGAACTCGTGCCCGCCTATTACGAGCGCGATGCGAGCGGCATCCCGCGCCGCTGGGTCGGGATGATGAAGCGCGCCATCGAGACGCTCGTGCCCGCCTTCAACAGCGACCGCATGGTGCAGGAGTACGCGCAGAAGATCTACAACGGCGCGGCGGCGAGCGAAGTCAAGGAAACTCTGCACGCCCCGCTCGGCGTGTGAAGCGAACGGAGGCGAGGCGCATGACGCAGCGAGACGACACGAAGAAAGACTCGACGACGCAAGAGACCGACGCGACCGACGGCGATGTCGGCGACTTGGAGACCGCCGGGGAGACGACCGCCGCCGAGATGATCGGCGGCGCACCCGACACGCGACCCGTCGGCACGGGCACAATAGCCGACATCAAAATCACCGGCGAAGACGAGTAAAGCGCGCATCACAGAGAGAAGCACTCATGATCTCAAGCTTGAGATCATGAGTGCTTCTCTCTATGATCCCTTTGCATCTTCAATTGTGAATGTCTTAAGTGCGGTGTTGAATCTCTTAATACTGTGCCGCAGCCGATTCCTACCTGCTATCAGCATTCCGGCTCAATCAAACGAGGATCATCTTCACGCCCGCGACGACGAGCACGACGGCGAGCAGGCGGCGGATCGTCACGCTCGCCAGACGGCGGCTGCCGAACTCCGAGCCGACAATGCCGCCGACGACGGCCGCGAGCGCGAAGTAGGGAAGCGCGGGCGGGAGCGTCTGCTGGTTGGTCAAGTTTCCTAACAACCCCGCGATTGAGTTGACGAGGATGAACGCGGCGGAGACGCCCGCCGTGCGCCGCGTGTCAGCCCACCCCATCAGAAGCAGGAGCGGACTCAAAAAGATTCCGCCGCCAACCCCGGTCAGCCCTGACAACAATCCGATCAAACCGCCTAAGAGCAACGCCGCCGCGAGCGGCACGGTCGTGCGCGTCGTCGCCTCCGCTTCGGCCTTCGCACGCGTGTAGAGAAAGAGCCGGACGGCCGCATAGAGCAGCGTCAGCCCGACGACCTGTTTGTAGATCGTCGTCGGCAGAGTGATCGCGCCGCCGACGAAAGCGAGCGGGAGCGAGGCGACGGCGAAAGGCCAGAACAGCGGCCAGTGGAAACAGCCCGCGCGCCAGAAACGAAAGGTGGCGATAATGGCGACGAGCACGTTCAGGCAGAGCGCTGCCGGTTTCATCGTGGCGGGCGCGAGTCCGAAGAGAGCCATCGCGGCCAAGTAGCCCGACGCCCCGGCGTGGCCGACCGAAGAATAGAGCGCGGCGGCGGCGAGGATGAGCAGCGAGAGGATGATAACGTCCGTCGTATTCATCGGGGAGCAGTAGAGAGAGCGGGGCGCGCCTTGTCTATCAGGGCTGGAAAAGTTAAGTGGCCGGGATGGGTTCGCCGGAGAGACGGAGATGCGTGACGCGGTTCTTGCCGCCGTTTTTAACTTTGTACATCGCCTCGTCGGCCTGCTTGATCATGATGTCAACGGTGCGCGGCGGCGTCGTCCACGTCACCACGCCGATGCTGAACGTGATCGGCCAGCCGTATTCGCGCATCGTGTCCATGATGTTTTGATGGACACGCGCCACGACCGTCTGCGCCGCCGCCTCGCCCGTCTCCGGCATCAGGATGACGAACTCGTCGCCGCCGAGCCGCGCCACCACGTCGATCTCGCGGATGTTGTGTTTGATCGTCTGCGAGACGCTGCGGAGCACCGTGTCTCCGATGCTGTGGCCGTAGTTGTCGTTGATTAACTTGAAGTCGTCCACGTCCATATAGGCGACGGTGAAGGGGTGGCGATGGCGGCGCGCACGGTTGATCTCGTGCTGCGACGCCTCGAAGAACGAGCGACGATTGATGACGCCCGTGAGATCGTCCGTGCGCGCGAGTTCGCGCTCGTGGTCGTGCGAGCGGCGCAGCGCGGAGACGAAGTAGGTGACGAAAAGGAACGCGGCGAGTTGCGCGAACACGTTGAAATAGGGAATGAAAGGGCGCGCGTCGAAGTGGCCGGTGGTCTGTTCGGTGAAGAAATAACCGGCCGCGCTGGCGAGCGAGACGAAGACGGCGGCGCGTCGCCCGACGAGCCACGCGACGAGCGAGATGGGCAGCAGATAGAAGATGAAGAATGCGATGTCCGGCCCGGTCAGGTAATTGATCACGCTTTGCAGGACGACGAGGAGGAGGCCGAGAATGATCAGGAACGATTTTGAACGCTGGCCGAGACGTTCCAAGATTGTCATAAAAAACAATTCTCCGAGCGGTCTGGGGGTAAACGCTGAGAGCACGTTTGTATAACGCGCCAGAGTTTACCCTTTTGCTTCGATGTATGCATCATGTTTTTGGGTTGTCGGGAAGTTCAAGCGAGGTTGGCGGGCGCAACCCGGAATGATTCACGCGCCCGCACGGTCGTGTTAGACTTTTGCTCCTGATCAGTCGTCATCCGAAGCATCCGTCGGCGCGAGTGTTGCCCTGAATCGTTCGTCCAAACCCCTGCGATGAAAACCTGCCCACAATGCGAAACGAATTACGAAAGCGCGGTGACGTTTTGCCCGCGCGACGGCGAGGTGCTCGAAGATGCCGGGGCGGGCGAAGAGATGGTCGGGCGCGTGCTCGACGGGCAGTACGAGATCGAATCCTTCATCGCGCGCGGCGGCATGGGCACGCTCTACCGCGCGCGCCACATCCTCTTGGGCGACCGCGTCGCGATCAAAACGCTCAAGCCGGAGATGCGTAACAACGCCGAATGGCTGCGCCGCTTTCAGCGCGAGGGGCGAGCCGCGCGTCGCTTTCGCCATCCGAACGCCGTCACGGTTTACGACCTGCGCACGGGCGCGGACGGCCTCACCTACATGGTGATGGAATACGTCGAAGGCCGCTCGCTCGACAAGGAGTTGAAGGAGCGCGGTCGTCTGCCGCCGGAGGAAGCGTGGCGAATTCTCGAACCCGTCGTCGGCGCGCTCGAAGCAGCGCACGCGCACGGCGTCGTCCACCGCGACCTCAAACCGGAGAACGTGATGCTCAACCGCACGGCCGGGGGCGAGTTGCAGGTGAAACTGCTCGACCTCGGCATCGCCAAATTGCGCGACGTGGCCGAGACGCACGTGGGCGACGGCGGCGGCGCGCTGACGCTGGCCGGGCAAATACTCGGCACGCCTTATTACATGTCGCCCGAACAATGGGGCGAGCCGTCGCGCGACCGAAGCCCTGAGATCGACGGGCGCGCAGACATCTACAGCCTCGGCGTCATCTTCTACGAGTTGGTTGCGGGCGCGAAACCTTTCATGGGCTACACGCTCGGCGAATTGCGACAGGGACACGTCAGTCGTCACGCGCCGCTTTTGCACCGAATCGTCGAGGGCGTGCCGGAGGAGTTCGCGCGGGCGGTCGAACGCGCGATGGCGAAGGATCGAGCGGATCGCCCGCCGACCGCAGGCGTGTTCGCATCGGAGATGCGCGCCGCGCTCGGTCTCGCATCAGGCGCGCACCTCGCGCCGGACACAAGCAGTCGCGACGCGGCCGTCGCGCCGCTGCCCGACTTTGAATCGTCGCAGACGCTCATCCACGAAAACATTAAGGCGACGGGTGCGCCGCGTGCGGCCAACGAGACCGCGCCGCAGGAAGAAGCCCCGGCGTCGCGTTTGGCGTCGATTCCCGTCGAGCGACAGGCGGGCACGCAGACGCCGCGCGAGACGCCGCAGCGAGAATCGCACGCGTCGCACGCGCAAGTCGCCGCACAGCCGTCGGCGCGACGCTCGCCCGTTAAGTCGATCGCGGCCGTCGCGCTCGCATTTATACTGGTCGGCGGCATCATCGCGGGCGGCTGGCTCGCGTGGAATAGGGCGCGGGGTTGGGGCGCGGCGGGGGATGAAGAGAGAGGTCGCGCGACGACGGGCGGCGCGGCGGCCGAACCGTCTGCGCGCTTCGAGTTGATGAACTACTGGATCGAAGCCTTCGACGAAGACGCGGAGCAAGATGCGGGGCGTCGCGTTGCGGCGAGAGAGCCATCGCTGCCGTCGGGGCAGCAGTTCAAGTTTCATTTCGTGGCGCGGGCGCGCGGCTATCTCTACATCGTCGGCCCCGGCGTCGGCAATGCGCCCACAACGTTTTTGACCGCGCGACCCACCGGCATCATGAAGACTAATCTCGCACCGGCGGGCGCGGATTTCATCTTCCCTTACGGTGAGGGGCAGGTGCTCGAACTCGACAAAAATCCCGGCACGGAAGAGTATGTCATCATTTTTTCGCAGACGCCTCTGCTCGCGCCCGCGTTTCTCGCAACCGAATCGGGACACGAACTAACGCCCGCCGAGTTGAAAGAGTTGGAGGATTTGCGCGCACGCTCTAAAACCGCATTGCCGTCCGCAGACGTAAAAGAGTCGGAAGCGAAAGGCGGGGCGGCCGTCGCCGTCAGCGTAGAGTCGGCAGGCGCGCCGTCCGAACCGGTCATCTTTGATATTCGTATCGAGCACCGTTAGATGCGCCGCGTGAGACGCACCACGTGAGACGCGAAAAAGCGGCGCGGCCTGTCGTCATAGATGCGTCCTCGAATAATCACCACACGCCTGTCCTCTGGCAGCGAAAGGAGCGACTCCTAAACATGCGTTGCAAACTTTTCTCACAACTTCTACTGGCCGCGCTCGTCCTTGTCGTTCCGGCCGGAGCGCAGCAGCAAGGGCAGCAGCAGCAACAACCGCAGCCGCCGCAGGACGAACAGATCATCACGCGCGGCGCGTTTCTCACGACGCGCCCGAAGGCGGGGAACAGAGAGGGGGCGCAAGTGAGCGGCGGCGCGGGTGTGGCCGTGACGACGACCGGAACAACGTCCGCCCCGGCAACAGTGGCCGCGAACAACCCGACGAAGAACTCGAAAAGGAGCGTCGCGAAGTCGCCCGGCAAACCGCTGGGGAAGAAGACCTCCGCGACAGGCGAGAGCGCAGTTGTCAAAAACGAGAACGCGGGCGCGGTTGCGAAAACTCCCGGCGTCGAGACAGTCGCCGCGACGGGTGAAGCGACGAAGCCGCGCCCGCTCGGGTTGGGCTACACCTTCTTCACGCTCGGCGACAACGGCCTCGCCGTTCGCACCGATTCGGCGCGCCACTTTCGCACGGGCGAGGCCATCCGTATCGCGCTCGAAAGCAACACCGACGGCTACCTCTACATCTTCCACACAGAGAACGACGGCGAGCCTTCGATGATCTTTCCCGACACGCGACTCAACGGCGGCGCAAACTTCGTCCGCGCGCACGTCCCCTACGAAATCCCTTCGAGCGAAGAAGCCTCGGAAGCGATGCGCTGGTTCGTCTTCAAAGACCCGCCCGCCGCCGAACGTCTCTACATCGTGCTCACGCGCCAGCCGCTCGCGGGCGTGCCGACGGGCGAAGCCCTCGCCGCCTATTGCTTCGACGCGCAACACACTTGCCCGTGGCGTCCGGCCGCGGGCGTGTGGACGGAACTCAAGGCGACGCATGAGCGCGAGCAGGTGGCCGTGAGTAAAGTTAAAGATCAAGGGCGCGTGCAGACTACGGACGAGCGCGAAGCGGCCACGCGCGGCCTCGGTCTCGGCGCGGGTGCGCCGACGCCTTCCGTGATTCGCATGACCGCTTCCGCGAATTCAAAAGTGCTCGTCACGGCGATTGATTTGATTCATAAGTAAGAACGGAGATCAAAATGAAATTCCGCAGTATTACTTTGACGTTCCTGATCGCCTGCGCGGTCGTCGCTCCGCCATTCAATTTCGCCGTTGCCTCGCCCCGCGCCGCGCACGCGGCTCAGGGTGAGCAGCCCGGCGCGGGCATGGACGCGTTGCGACAGGGGCGCAGGTTGTTGAAGCAGGGCAGGGCAGATCAGGCGCTCCCCTTGTTGGAGTCCGCGCTCAGGAGTTTCAACGCGTCGGGCGCGGTGCGCGGTCAGGCCGCGACGCACGACGCGCTCGGCGATCTCTATTCGCGGCAGGGGCAGCACCGCACCGCGCTCTTGAATTACCAGAAGGCTCACGAGTTGTTTCAAGCGGCGGGCAACAAACCGGGATCGATCATCGCCAAGCGCGTCGTCGGCATCGGCGACGAAGAGTTCAACGCCAACTTGATGCTCGCCAAGATCGGCGAAGCTCTTTATCGCGTGGGCAACATTTCGGAATCCGGCACGGCCTACGCACGAATGCGCGTGACGAAGCCGGACACGAGCGCGCTCGGCGTGGCGAAGAAGGGCGGCGGCCTGTTCAGCAGCCTCAGCGGCTTGGGGCGCAACGTCGCGCGCGGCGAGGTGAACGTCTCCACGGGCGTGAGCGCGGCCGGTACTATCGGCCAAGTGCAGCAGACCTTTGAACTCTACCGCCAGAGCATCCTCTACGCGACGTACGAACTCGGACTCGGCCGCGTTAAATACTTCAACGACGAATTCGCCGTCGCGCGCAAGCATTTCACGAACGCGCTCGACAGCGCGAGCGGCAGCGTCCCGCTCATCGGCAAGATCGGGCAGATGCGCCGCTTCCGCGTCGCGGCCAACACGAGCCTCGGCGACGTTGCGCTCCGGCAAGGCAACCTCAAAGACGCGCTCAAGTTCTACACGGACGCGGCCAAAGGCGCGCAGGCCGACCGCCGACTCGACCTTCAATGGCCGGCGCAACGCGGCGTCGGCAAAGCGAACCTGATGCTGGCCGCCGGGCAGACGGACGCGGCGAAGCGCGCGAAGGCTCTACAGGATGCCTTCGCGGCCTACCGCGCGGCGTTGCAGACCATCGAGACGATCCGGCAAGGCTCTTTGCGCGCCGACGAAGCGCGCACGACTTTTCTCGCCACCACCCGCGACGTGTTCGACGAGGCATCGAGCGCGATTGCGGCGGCCGCGCTCGATGCGGCCACGGACAAAAACGCCCCGCTCACGGGCGACGCGCTCGCCCTCGCGTCCGAGTCTTTCCGCATCGTCGAGCAGGGACGCGCCCGCTCGCTGCTCGACATGCTCAGCGAAACCGGCGCGACCATCACCGCCGGCGTCCCCGCCGAACTCCTCCGGCGCAAACAGGAGAACCTCGAACGCCAGCAGGAGATTGCGCAACAGATCACGGGCGTCAGCCTGACGGGCGAGCCGCCCAAAGAGGGAATCGAGCAACTCGAAGAACAACTCGAAACGCTCTCGGTCGAATACGACAGCCTCGAAAATCAGATCAGGGCGGCCAGCCCGCGCTACGGCGCGTTGACTTCCGCGCAACCCCTGACGCTCGCAGAGGTGCAGCAGAAAGTTCTGGACGCCGACACGGTGCTGCTCGAATACAGTCTCGGCCGCGAGCAGTCATACCTGTGGGCGGTGACGACGAGCGGCGTCTCCCTGCGCCAGTTGCCCGCGCGCGACAAACTCGACGCGCTTGCGATGGCCTTGCGCGACCGCGTCGTGCCGCAGAGCTTGCGCCGCTCGCTGCTCGACGCGGGCAGCCAGACGCGCGGCCTGAGCGATGAACGCGGGCTGGCCTTGTCCAATAACGCGACGACCGCCAATGTCGCCGCCTTCGTTGAAGCTTCGGGCGCGCTTTACCGGAACACCATCGCGCCGGTCGCCTCGCTCGTCGCAAACAAGCGTCTGCTCGTCGTCGCAGACGGCGCGCTCAACTATGTCCCCTTCGAGTCGTTCGTCACGGCCACGGGCGGCGGCGGTGACTATTCGACGTTGCCTTATCTCGTCAAGACAAACGAAGTGGCCTACGCGCCGTCGGCGTCGGTGGTTGCGGCCATCAGGCAACAGGCCGCAAGCGGCGCGGCGGCGGCGGCAAACTCACGCGGCCTGCTTCTTGTCGCCGATCCGATCTTCGACGCCTCAGACCCGCGCGCGAAGATTTTGCAAGGGGTGGGCGCGGCCGCATCCGGCGAGCAGTCGGGCGAGATGCTCGCGGTCAGCAGCGCGGTCGCAGACTTGACGGGCGCAGCGAACACGGCGGCCACCGGCAGCAGCAGCAACGTCAAACTCGCGCGCCTGAACGGCACGCGCGCCGAGGCGCAACAGATCGCCACCTTCGCGCGCGCGTCCGGCCTCGCGCCCGACATCTGGCTCGACCTCGACGCCAGCGAAAACAAAGTGAAGACGACGGACGTGAGCAAGTACCGCATCCTGCACGTCGCCACGCACGGTCTCCTGAACACGGAGCGGCCGCAGTTTACGGGCGTCGTCCTGTCGCTCGTCGGCAACCGCGAAGGCGACGGCTTCCTTCGCACGGACGAAATCTTCAACTTGCGGCTCGGCTCGCCGCTCGTGATGCTGTCGGCCTGCGAGACGGGACTCGGCAAGGAGCGACGGGGCGAAGGCGTCATCGGGTTGACGCGCGCCTTCATGTACGCGGGCGCACCCACCGTCGGCGTCAGCCTCTGGTCAGTCGCGGACAAATCGACGGCGGATTTGATGACCGACTTCTACAAGCGTCTGCTGGCGAAGCAAGCGCCCGCGCCGTCTGCCGCGATGCGCGCGGCGCAAGTTGCGATGATCGAGGGAAAGAAATACAGCGCGCCGTTTTACTGGGCGCCCTTCGTCCTCGTCGGCGATTGGCGTTGAGGACAATTTAAGCCTCACGCGCAACGTGAGCAAAAAAGGCCGCGCGCAGTGGAATGCTGCGCGCGGCCTTTTTTGCTCACGCCGCGCAGTCGTCGCCGGTCGCGTTGTTGTACGCGCGGCGCAGGTGCGTTAATATCAAGCGCGTTCCCCGCAGAGAGCAACTAAATAACTTTTATGTGGAAAAAGGTGCGCCGATTTCTGACTGGCGGAGGCTATTTTCAAATGCCGGAGACTACTGAAAAACAGACGAACTTTGCGACCCTCACGGATGCGGGGGCGTTCGACGAACTCGTGGCGCGCTCGCACGACGCGCCCGTCGTCCTCTTCAAACACAGCACGACGTGTCCCATCAGCGCGCGCGCGCACAATCAGATGGAGAAGTTGGCGGCAGGTGTGGCCGGTCAGGTTTCGCTTCTCATCGTGCAGCGCGCGGGCGAACTCTCGCGCCGCGTGGCCGAGCAGACGGGCGTTCGCCACGAGTCGCCGCAGGCGATCATTTTGCGCAACGGCCAAGCCGTCTGGTCGGCTTCGCACTTCGACATTACGGCCGAGGCCGTCGAACAGGCCGTGCGAGAGAACGCATAAAGACTTGTCCGTGGTCAGTTGCCCGTTGTCCGCCGTAGCAGAAATAAACAACTGCCGACGGGCTTAACGGACAACCGACGGTCTTCTTATGAACGAAATGATGCGAAGGCGCGGGCCTGCGATTGAGCCGCACGAGATCGTGCAGGAGGGGCGGGCGGGCTTGCGCGTGAAGTGGGGCGACGGGCGCGTGTGCGGCTACGGTGCGGCCGCGCTCAGGCGTGTCTGCCCGTGCGCGCGTTGCGTGAACGAAATGACGGGGCAACGGATGCTCGACCCGAACACCGTCCCCGACGATCTCGCCATCGAGAGCGTTGACATCGTCGGCCGCTACGCGCTCACCTTCCGTTGGAGCGACGGCCACCAGACAGGCATCTACAGCTTTCGCCTTCTACGCGAACTGTGCGAACAGAACGAGGAAAGTAAATCGTGAATCGTAAATCGTGAATAGAAAGAACCCGTTTTCTCTATTCACGATTTACGATTCACGATTTACGTCCTTTGACGATTTATGACTGAAGCGAAGAAAATTCTGGTGGCCGAAGACGACGAGGTCGCGCGGCAGTTGATGTGCATGACGCTGGAGCGGCAGGGCTTCGAGGTGTTGACCGCCGAAGACGGGTTGAAGGCTTACGACCTCGCCCTGAGCGTGCGCCCCGACCTGATCATCACGGACGTCAACATGCCGGGGGCGGACGGCACGCACCTCGTCCGGCGCGTGCGCGACACGGGCGAAATCGCGGCGACGCCCATCGTCGTCACGACCGGGTTCGGCACCGGCAACGCTACTTTCACGCTCGCCGTCGGCGCGGACGCCTACGAGCCGAAGCCCGTCGATCCCGCGAGCTTGCTGGAGACGGTGCGGCGGCTGTTAACGTCGGGGCGCGTCGATTGGTCGGCGGAAGATGTTTAAAACAAGGGGGCGGCAAGATGCAGGAAGCTATCGGATGGATCAGTTCGTTCATACTCGTGCTGACCATCGGCAAACAGGTTTTCAAACAGTGGAAGGAAGGGTCGAGCGAAAACGTCTCGAAGTGGCTCTTCATCGGGCAACTCGCGGCCTCGCTCGGCTTCACGATTTACAGTTGGCTCGTGGGCAACTGGGTCTTCGTCGTCACCAACTCGATCATGCTGGTGAACGGGTTGGCCGGTCTGTTCATCGTACTACATCACCGGCGGCGCGAACGCCGGGAGCAAGGGGCGAAGCGACAGGACGGGACGGCCGGGGAACTCACGGCCGAGCGCACTTGAGTTAGCTTTGCGACAGCGGTATTTTTAACTTATGAACGAGAGAGATTTTTTCAACGAGCAACAGGAGGCGAAGCGTGCGACCTACAGTTGCCCGCATTGCCGCGAGCGCGCCGACTACGAGGTGCGCTGGCTCAGACGCACCAAGAAGAAGGATTTGCCGCGCGGCGCGAGCGAACAGGATCGCGCGCGCTTTCGCAATTCGCGCGACTACATGGTACGCATAGACGACATGCTCGACTGTCCGCGCTGCCGCCGTCGTTTCGACATTCCAAACGCGCAGTCGGTCGTCTTCATCTAGCGCGGAGGACGCGCGCTGGCAGACGCGCCCCACCGCACCCTTGAACAGGAGAGAAGAAAAATGGAAGAGTTGATCAAGCAAGTGACCGAGCGAACCGGCATCACCGAAACACAGGCGCGCACGGCGATTGACACCGTGATGGGCTACATGCGCGACCGTCTGCCCGCCTCCGTCTCCGGCACGATTGATAGCGCGCTCGGCGGCGGCGCAAATGTCGCGGGCGGCGTGGCCGACACCGCGCAGAACGTGCTCGGCGGCATCGGCGGTATGTTCGGAAAGAAAGACTAGCAAGGGCGCGCGCATGCCGCCGGAGTTGCTTCACCGTCTCGTTCGAGTCGCCGTCGCAACTCAAGGCCATCCACAGGGACGGCGCACGAAGTTCAAAGCCACGTTGGACGCGAAGGGAGTTTTCACCTTTCGCGTCCGACGTGGCTTTCGTTCGCGGGGTGTCTGAAAGCGTATCAGAAAAAGGCGCAGATGAGGCAAGAGTGAACGATTGAGAAACTATACGGTGCGTCGCCGGTTTGATTGCCGAACTGTCACGGCGAAGTTGCGCGCGTGTAAACCGCATCTGAAACGCGGCGAAAACGTGCTCGCGTTTTCTCTCTCGCCTCAAGACCCGAAGGTTTTCGATAGCCTCGAAACCTGTGGCCTTCGATTTGCTATAGCTGAGAACAAGTTCCGGCGCGTCTCACGAAACGTGAACTATTTGGAACTTTTCCGACGCTTCAAGCGTCTATAGTGACGATAGAAAATACACAACAAGGCGGGTAGAGCAATCATCATGACGACGAATAAATCCATCAAGGTCATTAAACGTGGGGAACGCGCCGCGCTGGAAGCAGCCGCCGAAACCGCGAGCACCGAACAGAAGAAGACGACACACGAAGCCGCGCGCGAGGTGGTTGCGACCGTTACCGAATGGGTCAACGAGTTCCAGCAGAAGCGTCGCACCGAAACTTCGCAGGCGTTGAAGACGCTCTTCGGTGAGGCCGCGCCGCAGCCGAGCAAGGCGTAACTTTCCGACAACCGAAGCAATTACCTTGCGCCTTATCTCTCCTCCGCGAGACGATAAGGCGCAAACTCTTTGACGCCTCCGCCAAACGCCGCCAACCGAGCGGCAACTCCCCCGTGTCCTGACGTCGCCAAAGAACAAAAAGAATCACACGCCCGCCGAGCGTTGACACAGGGGGCGGGCGCGCGTAGCATCGCGCCATTCTCGAATCAGGAGGCTTGCCGAACGCTATGTCATCGAACGCCAAGAAGCCTTCGAAGAAGCAAGGCGAACGCCCTCTCACGGCTGCGCTTCGCACGCCCGTCGCCCCGCACGGCCACCCGCTCACACGCGCCAAACCGGAGGAACGCGCCCACCCGGCCGAGCGCAAAGTCAAACACAAACGGCGTGCGGGCGAGGACGGGTGAGGGACATTCTGCCTGCGGGAAAATTTTGCTTTTCAATCTTGCCGGTTCGTGCTTAATATAGCGCGCTCGTAGATTTTCCGTGTTTTTGCCGCCGCGTCCGGCGCACATGCCCCCACCGGCATGGCGCGAATTTTCCCGCGGTTGTCGTCATACACTTTTTGAGGAGGCTAGTTTAATGACTTACGTTGTGTGCGAACCTTGCTTCGGCTGCCGTTATACGGACTGCGCGCTGGTCTGTCCCGTCGAGGCTTTTCACCTCGACGACGAAATGGCCGCGCTCGTAATCAATCCGGAGACCTGTATTGATTGCGACGCGTGCGTGCCCGAGTGTCCCGTCGAGGCCATCTTCGCCGAAGACAAAGTGCCGGCGGAGTGGGCGCACTATACAGAGATCAACGCCGACCGTTCGCTCAGAGCGGGCTTGCCCATCCAGAGCGAAAAACTCGACCCGTTGTGTTGACGCCCGGCCGTGGTAGGGCGGGCGGCATGTGGCAGGTAAAGACGGCGCGCAAGTCTCTCAACGCGCGGAGAGGCTTGCGCTTCGTCGTTTCCGGGGCGGTCGAGACGGAGGCCTTTGCGTAAATGGGAAGAACCGCGAAACGTCTGTTGGGAGGTCTTGCGCTGGCGTGCGGCGGCGTGGGCGCGGTGGCGTTGCTCGGACGACGCAAAAAGAGGGCGGCGCGGGGGCGGGAAGCGGAAGATCGCGAGCGCAGCCTCGACCGCTGGGCGCGACCCGGTATGAGCGTCACCTTCCGCGCCGAACTGATGCCGGGTCGCCAGCGCGAGGAACGCACGTTTCGCGTCGCAGAGTTGCTGCCGAGCGGGCGCGTCCATCTCGACGGCGTGGCGGGCGAGCACACGGAGAGCGAATTCGAGGGGGCGCGCTAAAGGCGAGAGAGGCGGGGCGCGGCTTGCGCGTCCAAAGTGGAAAGAGCGGAAAGAGTTAAGCGAAGCGGAAAGGGTTTTACGCAAGGTGTCACAGGAAAGAATCGAAGCGTTCAAGGCGATGGTCGCCGCGCAGCCGGAGCAGGAAATGGTCTGGTACGGGCTGGCGAA
Source organism: Pyrinomonadaceae bacterium (assembly GCA_035940695.1). Taxonomy (GTDB): domain Bacteria; phylum Acidobacteriota; class Blastocatellia; order Pyrinomonadales; family Pyrinomonadaceae; genus JAIVJZ01. The sequence continues at coordinate 28,657 of DASZEQ010000025.1, forward strand.
CGAATACGTGAAATTGGAGCGTTGGGACGAAGCGGCGGACGCGCTCAGGCAAGTCTTGAAACTGAATGCGGACTTCACGGCGGCGTACCAGATGCTCGGCACTGCCTTGTCGAATCAGGGGCGGCGCGACGAGGCGCGGCGCGCGTGGACGGACGGCATCGAAGTGGCGAACCGCACGGGCGCGTGGAAAGCACGCCAGCACATGGAAGGCTTATTGGCGAACTCGGAAGCGGCGACGGCGGGCGGGGAATTCTGCGAGTGAGGAACTTCTGCGAGTGACGGGCTTGCGACTGACGAACTGACGTTTACATCTCAACCGACTACCATTTGCGAGCCGCTTCTCACTTGAGGCGGCTTTTGATTTTCAACGCGCGCTTTTCATCGTTAAGCCCTTCACCACTCGTAGGCGCGTCCGGCTTCCATCGCGGAGAGGCCGCGTATGCCAAGCGCGTCGAGTTCTCTGACGAGCGTTTCGCGGTAAGAGGGTTTGAGGTGGACGGCCAACACGTCGAGGTGTCTGTGCGAGAGTTTGCGTAGTTCGGCGGCGACGCCTTCGGGCGTAAGGTGGCCGGAGACTTCGGCCAGTTTCCCCATCGAGTTGGGGAACGACGATTCGATGAAGAGGGCGGAGATGTCCGGTCGCTCGTTGACGACTTCCCAGAAGTCTTCGGTCGCCGCCGTGTCGGAACTGAACGCAACGGTCGTCCGTCCGTCCGAGACGATGAGGCCGACGGTCGGCACGATGTGGTTGACGGGCACGGCCGTGACCGTCAGGTGCGCCACCCGAAACTCTTGGCGCGGGCGGAACGGGACATACTCCATCACAAAGCAGTGTTCGTTTTTCAGTTGAGAGAATCGCGGGTAGACCGTCCAGTTGAACACGTCGCGTTCGAGCAGGGCGATAACTTCGTCGGTCGCATGGACGCGCACGGGTTCGGTCAGGAGCGCGAAGTGGTCGTCTATGAAGATGGGGAGCGTCGCCATGTGATCCATGTGCGGGTGCGTGACGATCACGTCGCGGACGCTTTCGTGTTGCGCGTCGGAGAGACCGAGGGCGATGCTTCCGGCGTCGACGGCGACGCGGTCGTCGATGACGAAACAGGTGAGCCGCTGTTCTTGACTGGCGCAGCCGTGTTGGTCGAAGGTGCTGGGAAGAAGTTGGATTTTCACGGCGGATTTCCGTTTAAGTTTCGCTCCGCATTCAGGAGGCGTTCGACTGACCGCGCAATTCCGAGAGTTGACGGACGTAGAATTCCTCGATGGCCGCGCCGTCCTTGATCGACTGCCCCTGCGCCACGCGGTTGCGATGGAAGGCCAACTCGCTCGCCACGCGGTTGAACTCGCGCCGCGTGCGCCACGAACGATACCCGCCCTTCGTCAAAGCTCTGAAAGATGCGCCCATGCGCCCGCGCACACTCGCTAAAAGTTCCAGTTCGGATGCGGTCAAACGGCCGCGCTCAAGGTCGTGCCTCAGTTGCTCGCGCACGATGCGCCCCTCGCGCCTGAGCGCGAAGTAGATCGAGACGAGCACCGCCACGAACATCGGAACCATGATCAGGAAGTAGACGATGAAGTAGAGCGCGGCGTTGATCGAGGCCGAAAGATTCCAGAGGGCGTGCAGAAACATCGCCAGCAGGAGGCCGCAGGCGGGCGCGAAAAATTTGACGAGGCCGCTTCTCGATTGGCTCGCCAACCCTAAGCCGATGCCCGTCATGCTCGTGAACAGCGGGTGCGAGAAGGGAGCCATCATGCCGCGCAGGACGAAGAGCACCACGCCGCCGCCGACGCCGCCCTCCAAGGCCGCGCTGCCGTAATACTGGATGTTCTCCGTCATGGCGAAACCGAGTCCGACCATCGAAGCGTAGACGATGCCGTCGATCACTCCGTCAAACTCGTCGTGCTTCCAGAAGTAGAGGCCGAAGAGCGCGGCCGCTTTCATGCTCTCTTCGACGATTGGCGCGGAGATCACCGCCCCGTAGAAACTGCCCGCTTCGTCGCTGATGAGCGATGCGACGATGAGGCTGCCAATCGTGTTGACGAAGGCGGCGATAAAGACCGCCACGACCGCGCCCCAGACGAAGGCAGTTACGAGCGTCCACACGGGTTCGGATTCGTAGCGGTCGATCCACAGCACGAGCGCGATGTAGATGGGCGCAGGCAGCGTGGCGAGCACGAAGCCGATGAGAAGCGGGACAGGGCCGGTCTCAAGCCCGGTCAGCAACAGCAGGAGCAGCGCGAGCAGGAACGCGACGAGCGCCGCGAAGGCGATTGCCGCCGCGCGCAACAGGCGGCGACGCGGTCGCGCCGGAAGCATAGACGCTGTGGCGGGCGGAGTTTGCGGGATGCTTGCGAATTCGTTCATCGGAAGCGTCGAGGGTTCTTTGCGCGGGTTCGCTGGCGCGCCGCGCTCAGTCGAGCACGATAGCCAGCACGAATGCGAGAAACATCAGGAAGAGCACAAGTAGGACGAAGGCGATCTTCCGCGACTTACGCCGTCCGGCGGGCGGCGCGCCCGGAGGCGTGGGTAAAGCGACGCCCGCGGGCGGATACGAAACGGGCGCGGGCGGCCTCGCGGGCGGTTGAACTTCCGTGACGGCCGGAGGCACAAAGGTCGACGACGACGGCGCGGGGCGTCGCGGCGGTTCGAGGACGGTCGCGCCGAAATCCGGGAGAGGCGTCTCGCGCGCCGCTTTCGCGGCATCCATCGGCGAGCCGCAGTTGTGGCAGAACGCCTTTCCCTCTCTCACGGCCGTACCGCACTTGGGACAATTGATCATTAACTTGACCCCACGCCCGCCGTCTCGGCTCGAACATCAACGCACGAACGAACCGGCGCGCGCGAAGGTAATTTGATGACTGCGCGTTATTGAAGAATTCGGGGATGATTGAACACCGGCCGTTCAATCAAAAGGCGCGCGCTCGTTCCGCAGGCGCGCGCCAGTATAAACAGATTTGCCCCTCACATCCAGTAGAATTTCGAGCGGGCGCGGCCTTTCGTCGTCGCGTCGCTTGCCGTGTCGAGTGTTGACAGACTCGATTGAAAAGGTGACTATAATTTCCGTTTCGGCTCGATACGGCTTTCGCGCCCGCGCACGTGTGCTGTTACGTAAGTTCGAGCACGCGCGAGCCGTTCGGATGAGAGCGGCGCGAATCGCCCCGTCCCTCGCTGCTCGGAGAGAACGCTTGCCCAGCGAATCGGCTAACTACACAGACTCGAATCGACAGCCCCGCGCGTCCACCCCCGGACAGTCGCGCAGGCGTCAGCCCGCGCGCCCGCGCCGGCCTTCGTCGGCAGGCTTTACGTTGCTGGCGGTCGTCGTCTCGCTCGTCGTCTTTTTCGGTTTGTGGTGGTTGTTAGCCGTGAGCGGCGACGAGGCTCCGCTGCTGCCCGCCGGTCTGGTCGCAAGCGTCGTGCTGCTCGTCGCGATAGCGGCGCGCGAAGTGGTGATGCGGCGCGCGTGGGCGCGCTACACGCACGAACTCGAAATGCGGATGGGCAGCGAGGGCGTGCAGCCGACTCCGGCGGGTCTGCAACGCCCAGCCACACGCAAAGCGAGCGTGCGCGCGACCGCCAACTCGCTGCGCGCCTTGCAGCAGCGGCTCGCGCAGGCGGACGATGCGGGCGCGCAACAACCCGCCGCGCATCTCGAAGCCTTTCGCCTGTGCGAACAATACCTGTCGAGCACCGAAGAGACGATTCGCGCATCGGGCACGGCCGCGGACGTGCGCGTCGCCTTGCGCGCGGGGCAGGAGCGCGTGCGCGGACTGCAAAAGCATCATCTCTTGTCGTGGGTGCGCGGCGAGGCGCAGCGGTACACGCGCGAGGCGCAACGCCGCGTCAGCGTCTCCGATAAGATCGAGACGGCGATGCGCGCCCTCGATGTCATCAACGAGGCGTTGCAGGTCTACCCGGCCGAGCCGGAACTGCGCGACTCCGCCCTCGCCGTATACAACTTCATCGCCACCGTGAAGGTCGCGCACTGGGTGGAACTCGCCGAGCGCGCCGCCTTCCGCGGACGCTATACGCGCGCCGTCGCCCGCTACCGCGACGCGCTCTTTTACCTCTCCCGCGCCCAGATGAGCGAAGACGCGCGCGAGGAAGCCGCCAACCGCATCAACCGCGAGATCGAGATGCTGCGCGCGCGTCTGGCCGTGGGCGATCTGGAAGAAGAACCGCCGCTCCGCCGCCGCCCGGCGAAAAAGGCGAAGGAAGGGGAGAGGCGCACCGGTTAGGCGCAACTCTCTTAGAAACCGCCGAATGAGTTTCAAGTTTCAGGTTTCAAGTTTCAAGACTGAAGGTTTCAAGTTTCATGGCTGAAGGTTTCAAGTTTCATGACTGAGGTTTGAAGTTCTCCGTCTTAAACCTGAAACCTGAAACTTGAAACCTGAAACCTTAACGCTTTGGGCGGGAATTGGCGTTTCCACGCTTATGTGCGACAATTGGCGTTCGGTCGGACGGCTCAAAAGGATTGACGGCGAAGTCGAAACGGCGGCGCGACGCGAAATCCCACCCCGGCAAATTAAGAGTTTGCGTCAAGGCAGCCCTTCGACTTCTTTCGGACATCTATAACTCTTCCCCACAGACACACGGGAAAGATTCGACGGGTCAACCGCGCCGCCATTCACGAAACGGGAAATAAAATCATGAGAGTATTCAGAGCTACACTTCTGTTCGCCGCCACCTGTTCAATGTTCATCCTGCCGCTCAGCGCGCAGCAGACGCAAACTCCGACTCAAGGAGCGACCGTGCAGCCCGTCAGCGACGCCGCCAGCGGCACGATGACCGTGCGCCGCGAATACCTGCTCGGCCCGAACGACGTGGTCGAACTCAGGGTGTTCGGCGAGCCGCAATTCGACGGCGCGTTCGCCGTGGACAACGACGGCAAACTCGTCGTGCCGTTCGTCGAGCAGCCCATCAACGCGCAGTGCCGCAGCATCAAAGAAGTGCGTAAAGATGTCGAAGGCGCGCTCGGGAAGTTTCTCAAAAATCCGCGCGTCTACATGACCGTCAAAGACGAGAAGAGCCGCACGCCCGCCACCGTCTACGGCGCGGTGCGCTCGCCCGCGCCCTACGAGATGCGCCGCCCCGCACGCCTGCTCGAACTCATTTCAAAGAGCGGCGGCGTCACCGAACAGCAGAGCGGCACGATTCAAATTTTCCACACGCAGCCGCTTCTCTGTCCCGAACCGGAGGAGATGCAAACCGCCACCCAAGCCCCGCGCGGCGAGGATTCGCTCGGCGTGCCGTTCACCGTCTACAGGGTCGAAGACCTCAAGTTGGGCAAGCGCGAGGCCAACCCGTACATCCATCCCGGCGACGTGATCTACGTGGCCGAAGCTCTGCCGATTTACGTCACGGGTAACGTCGTGCAGCCCTCAAATCTTTACCTGAAGGATGGGATGACGCTCTCGCGCGCCATCAGCATCGTGGGCGGCCCCCGGAATGCCAAAGAGAGTCAGGTGCGGATTTACCGGCAGAAGCCGGGCGGGATGAAGTCCGAGACGCTGACGATTGACTACAAGGCCATCAAGCAGGGCAAGAAGGAGGATGTCGCGCTTCAGCCATACGACATTATCGAAGTGCCGGAAGAAGGCAAGTTCTCGCCCGCTGGCATCGCCAAGTTGTTGACGGGCTTCGCCACGGGCGGCGCGACTTCGCTCGTCACGCAAGCCCCTCTGCGGATACTTTACTAAACGCACGAGTCGTCTCCGGCGGAGGTTGGCTGTGGGAATACGGCCAGCCTCTCGTTTTGTGAGCGCGCCGCAGGTGTCGAGGCGTCCGGCCGTGTGTTAGATTGTTGTTTCAACTTCTTACTTAGACCGACAGGCAGGAGACTTAAGATGGCTCGGAGAACTGCAACGACGACGACGGCGGGCGCACGCAAAAGTAACCGCCGGATGACACTCATTTGGATCGCCGCTGCCGCCGCGATCATCATTGGCCTGATTTGGACGGAACAGGTCGCGCTGCTCTACGTGCTGGCGACGCTCAGCGTCACGGCGTTGCTTATGATCGTCGCCTTGGCCGACCTCGGCGGCACACGCCAACCTCTCACCGAGCCTGCGCCGAACGACGACTCGGCCGCCGCCGGAGACGGGTCGGGCGCACCCCGCGTCGCTCGCGAAGCGGCGAAGCGGCGTTAAATTCACTCGCGATGAACGCGCCTCCAATAACGGCGCGCGACGAAAACAAAAAGCGTATTCCGTTCGACTTTGAACGAACGGGATACGCTTTTAACTTGCGCGCTCATCTCTCGGCGCGGGCGAGTTCGGGTCGGCGCGTCGGTTGTTGACGTAGAGATGCGGGGCGACGCGCGCCGCGTCGTCCGGCGTCGAATCTTACCCCCGCGCCGTCGCGCTGACCTTCATCTCTTCCTTGACCTCTCGCACGTCGCTCGCGACACGCTTGACCTTTTCGTCCACGCTCTCCACATCGTCGCGCACGGCATCGACCTCGCCCGTCACATCCCTGACCGCCGCTTCGACTTCACCCGTGATGTCTTTTCTGACCTCTTCCTTGATCTCGCGCGCGGCCTGTTTAGCTTCCTCTCTGACCGCGTCTTCCATCACTTGCAACACCTCGTGCGGCTTGGGCGAAACTTTGAGCGCTTCGATTTCGGGGTCGGTCTTGTAGTTGAAGCGGTCATAGACGGCATCGAGTTGCTGCGCGACGTGTTCGAGCAGTTCGAGCGTCTTGGCGGCCTTCTGTTCCGCCAGCATGTTGACTTGCAGATCGAGTTCGGCGCGCTTTTCGCTCAAGGCCGACATGCGGTTTTGCGAAATGAGCACGAAGGTCGAGAGGAAGATCGCTTCGAGCGAGACGATCATCGTGAGTAGCCCGAAGGGGAACGGGTCGAACTCGCTGACGTGCGGCAAGTGGATCAGGTTGACGTTGAGCAGAATCCACAGCCCGAACCAGACGACGTGAATGAAAACGAAAGCCGTCGAACCCGAAAAACGGGTGATGGAATCGGAGATGCGTTCCTGCGGTTTGCGCGCGTCGACATCTTTGCGCTGCATCTCCGAGATGGCTGCGATGTTCTTGCGTATGATTTCGTTTTGCGAAATTGCTTGAGTGCTCATCTAACTTTTGCTGGCCTCCGTGGATATAAGATTCGGGGAGCACCCTGCGGGACTTAGGCGCGCCAAAACGCGCTTCCTCGTTCTTTCCAAACAAACATCGTGCCAGCAGCGGGTCTGCCAATATTTCAAAGAAAAACAGGCACAAGCAGACCCGCCTCTGCCTATGTCGCGTACTCGTTTGATGCACGCGTGGGTTTTTGACATTGACCCCCGGCGGGCGAAATTCCGGCGAGATTTTGTCAGAACGCGCGCGGCTTGAAGCTTGAGATTTCGCGGGGGCGGGAAAAAAGTCTTGTCGCGGCCGGAACGTAACTGCTATAAATTTAAGTGCCCCCCGGCGCAAGTTACACGGAAGAATTTATCTGCCAACACTACGCGCCCGTTTCGCATCTTAAAATCTCCTCCTAACAAATTAATCAGCCAGCAGGGAGTTTTTGATGTCTCGAATTATCACCTCGCTAGTTTTGTCCACGGTATTATTGTGGGCGGCCATGCCCGCGCGCGGTTATACCTACCAGTACAACAGTTCGTCCGCGCAAATCAGGTGGACGACCAACCCGATTCGCATCTCTCTTTCGACTTCGCTCAACTCGCCGCCTTCGAATATCAAGGCGGGCAGCGACGTAATGGGCGCGGCGCGCAGAGCATTGCGTCGCTGGTCTGACGCCGCCAATATCCAGTTGGTCGAGGCTTCCACGACCGTGGACTCTGTTAACCCTTCGGGAAACGGCGACGGGATCAGCGTCATCACGGTGTCGCCTTCGACGACGAACGACGAGTTCGTTAACGCAGGCGGAGTGCGACGGCTGGGGCGCACGCGCGTCATGTTCGACAGCACCGGACGCATCTTCGAAGCCGACCTCGCGATCAACCCGCGCGTGCCCTTTTCGACCGACGGCACTTCGAACACATACGACCTCGAATCCACGTTCGTACACGAACTCGGACACCTTCTCGGCCTCGATCACTCCGGCGTCGTCGGCGCGACCATGCAGCCGCGTCAGGGTCTGAACTTCATCGACCCGGCGCATACGGCGCGCACGCTCTCGGACGACGATCTGGCGGGTATCCGTTCCATCTACGGGCAGCGTGTCGCGTCGCCCGTCGGCTCGATTGCGGGTCAGGTCAACTACGGCGCGGGCGCGCACGTCTGGGCTGAGAATTTCTACACCGGGCGCGTGTCGGGCAGCAGCATCACGAAGTCCGACGGCTCATACCGGATTGATCAATTGCCGACGAGCGACTACCGCGTGTTCGTCGAATACTTGGACGAGCCGGTCTTCGTCAACGAGATCACTAACTCGCCGCCCTACGCGGGCATCGGCAGCCAACCCGCGTTTCGCGCCACGGAGACGACCGCGACCGTGAGCGTCACGGCGGGAAACACGACGATCCTGAATCCGATCATCACGCTCGGCGCGCCTTCTTTAAACGCGCGCACGCTCGGCATCAACGGGGCGTTGCAGGCCGCGACCGTGCAACTCTCTGCCGGGCGCGTCTATCGCCTCGCCGTCGGCGGAACCAACCTCGCCAGCGTCCCTCTGACGACGGCGGGTTTCAGCGTGACCACGCCTTCGATGACGATTGACCCCGCGAGTTTCGCGCGCGAAGACCCGATCAACTACGGCATCACCGAACCTAATTTCGGCATCGTCAGTTTCAACTTGATCATCGCCGACAGCGCGAAGTTCGGCGACTACACTTTGCGCCTGCGCTCGGCCACGGGCGAGACCGCTTACCTGTCAGGCGCGCTCGCGCTCGACCCTTACACGAACTATGTCGAGTTGAATCCGCTTGAGAACAACGGCTTCTTCGTGCGCCAGCAGTATCTCGATTTCCTCTTCCGCGAACCTGACACGGAGGGTTTCAACGCGTGGCTCGGCGTGCTCAATCGCTGCGACGCCGCGCCTTCGACCGAGTGCGACCGCGTCGCGGTTTCGTCCGCGTTCTTCCGCTCGCAGGAGTTTCAACTCAAGGGCTTCTTCATTCACCGCTTCTACGCCGTCGCCTTCGGACGCTTGCCGAAGTACGTGGAGATCGTGCCCGATCTGCAATTCGTGACGGGACAGACCGCAGAGGAAGTTAACCAGAAGCGCGACGCCTTCACGAACGCCTTCGTGCAGCGTCCGGCCTTCCGCAGCATCTACGATCAATTGTCGAACGCCGACTACGTTGACACGCTGCTGCGCACGGCTCGCGTGACCCTCTCGAATCGCGACCAACTCGTCAACAACCTCAACACCGGGGCGCAGACGCGCGCACAGGTGTTGCGTGCGATTGTCGAGAGTCCGGTGGTCGAGAGCAAAGAGTTCAACCCGGCCTTCGTCGCCATGCAGTATTTCGGCTATCTCAAACGCGACCCGGAGACCGAAGGCTTCAACGCGTGGCTCAATTACCTCAACGCGAACCCGAACGACTTCCGCACGATGGTCAACGGCTTCGTCAACGCGAAAGAGTATCGCGCACGCTTCGGCCAACCGTAAAAATCGGCGCGAGCTAAAAATGGAAAGCGGAGCAGGTAGCTTAAGTGCTTCCTGCTCCGCTTTTGATTTTCACCGCGACGGTCTACGCGCTGGCGGCGTTGAGCGAGTAGCGTTGAAGCTTGAGATAGAGGCCGCGCCGAGTGAGTCCGAGTTCGCGTGCGGCGCGCGAGATGTTGCCCTTGTGGCGGCGCAGGGAGTCGGCGATCATGCGGCGTTCGAGTTCGGCCATCGCATCGGCGAGGGTGGTGTGCGAACCGGAGAGCGTGATCGAGTTTGCGCCGAACGGGCTGACATCGGCCGGGAGCGAGATGGGCGCGGAGATGCGTTTGAGTTCGGGCGAGAGATGATCGGGAGTGATGAGCGTGCCGTCTTCGGCGCGGGCGACGATGCGCTGAATTTCGTTGCACAACTGGCGGACGTTGCCCGGCCAGTCGCAGACCATCAGGAGGTCAATCGTCTGCGGCGTGATCTGTATGTCGCGCCGGTTGAACTTCGCAGAGTAGTGGTTGATGTAATAGTTGACGATGGTGGGAATCTCGGAGCGGCGTTCGCACAGCGGGGGAACGCGCAGGCGAATGACGTTGAGACGATAATACAAATCTTCGCGGAAACGCCCCTCGGCGACCATCTTTTCGAGGTCGCTGTTGGTGGCGGCGATGATGCGCACGTCCACCTTCGCCGGTCGCTGCTCGCCGAGCGGTTGAATTTCTCCCTCTTGCAGAAAGCGCAGAAGCTTCGGCTGCACGTCGAGCGGGAGGTCGCCGATTTCGTCGAGAAAGAGCGTGCCGCCCGCTGCCGAACGAATCACACCCGGAGAATCGGACACCGCACCCGTGAACGCTCCCCGCCGGTAGCCGAACAGGTAAGCGTCCGACAACTCTTTCGGCACGGCCGTGCAGTTGAAGGGAACGAAAACTTTAGCGCGACGAGACGAGAGCGCGTGAATGGCGCGGGCGACGAGTTCTTTGCCCGTGCCTGACTCGCCCGTCACCAAGACGGTCACGTCGGAGGAACGTATTTTGTGGACTTCTTCGACCAGACGCGTCATCGCAGGCGACGAGTGGATGAAGCCCGGCATGAGACCCGTGCCGGTGTAGGTGTTTTGTTCCTGCACGTTGCGGCCGGAATTGACGCGTGCGCGCAGGGCGCAGACGTTCATGCCGAGTTCGACGACGCGGAGCAGGGAATCAATCGGCAGGCCGCCGGAGAGCGTGGCCGCCGCGCGCGGCTCGATGTAGAGCAGCGCGGGCGTGGCGTTCGTGGGGCGCAGCATGATGACGGTCGAATCGTGTTCGAGCGCAAGTTTCTCGCGCTCGGCGTCGTTCTTCGCCATGCACAGCGAGTTTGCCAACTCGGCGTTCTCTTCGCTCCCGCCGCCGTGCGCGATGACGACCTTGATCGTGCCTTCTTCGTCGAGTTCGGTGATGAGCACGCGCTCTGCCTTCGTCTCCTGTTCGAGCACGGCGGCAAGTTCGCGCAGCAGCAATTCGCGCGAGGCGACGGCTTCGGCAAGGCGGAGCGTCAGCAGTTGCGCGAAGGCCGAGGTCTCGTGCCGCTGCTCGGTCGAACTGACTTCGATAGAGGCGAGCGCGTCTTCGGAGCGGGCGATGTCGAGTTGCGCGCCCAGTTCGCGAAACGTATGCAGCGCGCGGGAGTAGTGTTCGGCGGCGCGTTCGGGCTGGACGCTATCATAGGCGCAACCGAGTCCGTAGAGCGCGAGCGCGGTGCGGTAGCGGTCGCCGAGGATCGAATAGATCGAGACGCTGCGGCCGAAGTGGTGGATGGCGAGAGTCGAGTCGGATTGAGCGAGGGCGAGCAGGCCGTGGATGCGCTGCGCCTCGCCCGCGACGGCCATGTCGGCGGCCGAATCGCTCGTCTGCTCCGTGACTTTTTGCAGTTCGGCAGAACATTCGCGCGGGTCGTCGCAGCGCAGGTGGACTTCGGCGAGCAGGAGATGCGAATCGCAGACGGCCTGACGATCCCCGATGCGTTCGGCGAGCGCGAGCGCCTGCGTGCTTTCGTTCAGCGCGCGCGCAGGCTCCTGCATCGCCAGATGACAACGCGCCAGCGTGCGCAACGCCTGACACGCATACCACTTGTTGCCGTGGTCGTGCGAGAGCCGGACGGCGCGTTGCAAGTGTTCTTGCGCTTTCAGCAGGTTGCCGCGCAGCATGTGTAACTCGCCGAGCGAGTCGAGCACCATCGGCACTACTCTGTCCTTCGCGCCCTGCTCGTCAAACTCGGAGGCGCGCGCCAGCGCGAGTTCCAACACCGTCTCGGCGCGTGTCCAGTCGCCGACGAGGATGAGGTTGATGCCGAGGTTGTTGTAGCCGAGCACGGCGTTGGCCTTGTGCTCCGTGCGCTCGTAGTAGTCAATCGCCTTTTCGAGATACCGGATGCCGTCGTGCGGGCGTTTGAGAAACCAGCACGCGCCCGCCATGTTGGCGTAAATCTTGCCGAGCATGAAAGGCGCGGGATGATCGCCGACGAGCTTCAAAGCCTGTTCGTAGTATTCCAGCGACTGCTCGTAAGCTCCTTCAAAAATACATTCAAGCCCGAGGCCACGGTAGGATTCGGCCATCCCGCGCCAGTCGCCGATGTTGCGAAAGTGGCTGAGGGCGCGCTGCGAGTTGTCGCGCGCGATGGGGTATTCGTTGATGTGGCGGTAGACGCGCGCGAGCGCGATATAGATCGCGCCGAGTTGCGCGCTCGACGCGGTTTCGGTCGCTTCGCGCAGCGTCGCGTTCAAGAGAGCGATGGCCTTCGGATGATCGCCCATGTAGTTGTAGGCGAGGCCGAGTTGGACGCGGAGGAAGACGGAAATTTCCGGGTCTAGCCCGTCGCGCGCGTGCGCGTCTTCGTACATCTGCACGGCCGCGAGCGAATCGCCGTAGCGTCCCTGAGTTTCCAACGAGACGGAGAGCATGCAGCGCGCCTGCGCGAGCAGTTCTTCGTCGTCGCGCGTGGCTTTGATGATTTGCGTCAGGCGCGTTTCGGCCTCGGCGGCCTGACCGCGGTCGATGAGTTCGCGCGTGGCCTCGATCTGCGCCGCGAGCGCGGCGTGAGCGGCATTGACACGCGCGCGCACACGCAGCCGCGCGTCGGACAAATTGATGACGCCCGCCGCCTTCTTAGGCTTTTCCGGCGCGCTGCCGTCGTTTGGGGAGAAAGTATTCATGAGTCCGGGCGCAACAATTGCGAGGAAAGAGGTCGGCCACTCAAATTTTGCTGTCGGTTAAAACGGAGTCGGGTGGAAAGGAATCTGTTTCAGCCTTCGAGCGATACTACTCGAAAACAGTCTTAAAGGCCTATACATTCCAGAATTTAGCAGACACAGGGGGAAGTGACAAGTCGAAAAAGATCAATGCTCCGTGGTTGAAGGCGGAGCGAGAAACCCTGTTCTAACCGTCGGCCTTCGAACGCACGGCCTTTCACCTTCCGCACGCGTCCTTGAGCCGCTTTTTTTGTGGCGAGGGCTTTGACGTTTAAGTTAAAGTAGGGCACTGAGCAATTTAGTTTGAAGCAGACGAGCGACGGGCGCACGAGAGCGTTGACATGTGACGGACAGAGCGTAATGCTTTGAAGTTGTCTGTTGATGCTTTGGCCGCGCCCGTGAGAGACGCGCGCTCGATTGATTCCGAGAGGCCGCAACGACGTTGACGCACGACGCGCGCCTCCGCAGGGAGAGTTTCCGATGGCTACTGTGACAGCCCCGCCGAAACGGAAGTTAGGGCCTTTCAAAAGCTGGCTATTCAAAGGCGTCGAGGAGATGGAGGGGCCGCACGAGCGTGAGGGGCAACATCACACGCACCCTTGGTGGAAGGTGATGTGCCTGACGGGCGTGGATTATTTCTCCACGCTCGGTTACCAACCCGGCATCGCCTTTCTCGCCGCCGGTGCGCTCGCACCCATCGCGACGCTCGTGCTCGTGGTGCTGACGCTCTTCGGCGCGTTGCCGATGTATAACCGCGTCGCCGCCGAAAGCCCGCACGGCGACGGCTCGATCTCGATGCTCGAAAATCTGCTCTCGCGCTGGAAGGGCAAATTGTTCGTCCTGTGCCTGCTCGGATTCGCGGCCACGAGTTTCATCATCACGATCACGCTCTCGGCCGCCGACGCCGCCGTCCACATCATCGACAACCCCTTCACGCCGCAGTTTTTTCACCACCACCAGATCGCCGTCACGCTCTTTTTGATCGCCGCGCTCGGCGCGGTCTTTCTCAAAGGCTTCAAGGAGGCCATCGGCATCGCGGTCGTGATCGTCGTCGTCTACATTCTGCTCAACACGGTGGTGCTGGCCGTCGGATTTTACAAACTCGCGTCGCAGCCGCAGTTAATAGTCAACTGGAAAGACGCTCTGTTCAGCGGCCACGGCAATCCTCTGATGATGGTCGCCGCCGCGCTCATCGTGTTTCCGAAACTCGCGCTCGGCCTCTCCGGTTTCGAGACGGGCGTGGTCGTCATGCCGCTCGTCGAGGGCGAACCGGACGACGAGCGGCAGAAGCCGATGGGACGCATCAACAACACGCGAAAGCTGTTGAAGTCCGCCGCGCTGATCATGAGCGTGCTGCTGCTGGCGAGCAGCGTCGTGACCACGATGCTCATTCCCGCCGAGGCGTTCCGGCCGGAGACCGACACCGCGCCTGCGGGCGAGGCGAGCGGCCGCGCGCTGGCCTATCTCGCGCACAAGTTCCTCGGAGACATCTTCGGCACGGTCTACGACGTGAGCACGATCCTGATCCTGTGGTTCGCCGGATCGTCCGCGCTGGCCGGGCTGCTCAACATCGTGCCGCGCTATCTTCCGCGCTACGGCATGGCTCCGAACTGGGCGAAGGCGACGCGCCCGCTCGTGCTCGTCTTCACGATCATCTGCTTCGCCGTGACCGTGCTCTTCAAGGCGAACGTGGAAGCGCAGGGCGGGGCTTACGCGACGGGCGTGCTGGCCTTGATGACTTCGGCGGCGATTGCCGTCGCGCTCTCCGTGTGGCGCGAGGGGAGCGTGTGGCGTTGGGCGTTCCTGTTGATCTCGCTCGTCTTCGCCTACACCACGGTCGTCAATATCATCGAGCAGCCGGAAGGACTCAAGATCGCCTCGGCCTTCATCGGCTTCATCATCGTCGTCTCGCTCGTCTCGCGCGTCTCGCGCACGACCGAGTTGCGCGTGGAACGCGTGGAACTGGACGAGACGGCACGCGCGTTTGTCGAAGAGGCCGACCGGCGCGGCGAGATACGCATCGTGACGAACCGTTGCGACCGTGGCGACGTGAGCGAGTACGAATTCAAGGAACGAGAGAAGCGTGCCGATAACCACATCCCGACGCGCGACCCAATCCTTTTCTTCGAGGTCAAGCCCGGCGACGCTTCCGAGTTTGCGGGCGTGCTGAAAGTGTCGGGCGCGGACGTGGACGGCTATCACGTGCTGCGCGCGGAAAGCCCGGCCGTGCCAAACGCCATCGCCGCTTTCCTCCTGCACCTGCGCGACACGACGGGGAAAGTCCCGCACGTTTATTTCGGTTGGAGCGAGGGGAATCCGCTGGCTTACCTGTTCAAGTACGTGGCGTTTGGCGAGGGCGACACCGCACCCGTCACTCACGAAGTTTTGCGGCAGGCGGAAGAAGACCCGGAGAAGCGTCCGGTCGTCCACGTCGGCGGGTGAGAAAATTACCGGCGGTTGCTTTGCGGGGCGCGTAGGCGTAACATCCGCGACGTTGAAAATTTGTCTGCCGAAGTCGCAACGCAAACGGGTCGTTATTATCGCCCGCGCGCGCGCCGCGACACGGGGGAACCAACGTCTCGCTCTTTCGAGCAGGACACGGGGCGCATCGTGAGGGCGCGCGTGTATGTGAACGCCTTCGCGGGGGATACTTCCAAATCCTAGCCCGCCAGCTAACCTCGTAGGCATTTAGGGAAGGGCAACTCCGCGCGACGAAAATCTCAAAGGCGCAGGGCTTGATGCTCTGCGCCTTTTGCTGTCTCGCGCGACAGATCAGAAGGAGTTTCAATGTCCACTCAAATTGTCGTGCCCGAAGGTTCGCGGAAGGGCTTCAGGCAATGGTTACTTAAAGGCGGCGTCGAGGAGATGGAGGGGCCGCACGAGCGTGAAGGACAGCATCACACGCACCCTTGGTGGAAAGTGATGTGCCTGACGGGCGTGGATTATTTCTCCACGCTCGGCTACCAGCCCGGCATCGCCTTTCTCGCCGCCGGTGCGCTTTCGCCCATCGCCACGCTGATCCTCATACTCCTAACGCTGTTCGGCGCGCTCCCCATCTACGGGCGCGTCGCCGCCGAAAGCCCGCACGGCGAAGGCTCGATCTCGATGTTGGAGAACTTGCTGGCGCGCTGGAAGGGCAAACTGTTCGTGCTCGCCCTGCTCGGTTTCGTGGCGACCGATTTCGTCATCACGATCACGCTCTCGGCCGCCGACGCCACGGCGCACATTCTCGAAAACCCTTACGCGCAACGCTTCAACGTGCTCGATCATCCGATCGTCATCACGCTCATGCTGGTCGCGGTGCTCGGCGGCGTCTTCCTCAAAGGCTTCAAGGAGGCCATCGGGATCGCGGTCGTCCTCGTCGTCTCTTACCTGTTGCTGAACACGGTCGTCATCGGCCGGGGCATCTTTGAAGTAGCGACGCATCCCGAATACTTCCCGCGCTGGCGCGACGCGCTCTACACGGCTCACGCCAACCCGTTCATGATGCTTCTGGCCGCGCTCGTCGTCTTCCCGAAACTCGCGCTCGGCCTCTCCGGTTTCGAGACGGGCGTAGCCGTCATGCCGCTCGTCAAAGGCGACCGCGCGGACACGGAGAAGAATCCGGTGGGGCGCGTCCGCGATACGAGGAAACTGTTACGCACGGCCGCGCTCATCATGAGCGTCATGCTCATCACGAGCAGTTTCGTGACGACGCTCGTCATCCCACCCGAAGCGTTTCAGCCGGAGACTTTGACGTCGCCGCGCGGCGAAGCCAACGGCCGCGCGCTGGCCTATCTCGCGCACCACTTCTTCGGCGACGCCTTCGGCACGGTCTACGATGTGAGCACGATCCTGATCCTGTGGTTTGCGGGCGCGTCGGCCATGGCCGGGTTGCTGAACATCGTGCCGCGTTATCTTCCGCGCTACGGCATGGCTCCCGACTGGGCGCGCGCCACGCGCCCGCTCGTACTGGTCTTCACGGCCGTCGCCTTCGCCGTCACGATCATCTTCAAAGCGGACGTTGACGCGCAGGGCGGGGCTTACGCGACGGGCGTGCTCGTCTTGATGACTTCGGCGGCGATTGCCGTGATGCTGTCCGCCCGACGGCGCGGGGCGAAGCGTTGGGCGTTGGCCTTCCTGCTGATCTCGCTCGTCTTCGCCTACACCACCGTCGTCAACGTCTTCGAGCGACCGGAAGGCATCAAGATCGCCTCGATCTTCATCGGCGGCATCGTCCTCGCCTCGCTCGTTTCGCGCGTGTGGCGCACGACCGAACTGCGTATCGTCGAGTTGGTACTGGATGCCAAGGCGCGCGAGTTTATCGAGGAAGCGGGCAGGCGCGGCGACGTGCGGATCATCGCCAACCGGCGCGACCGCGGCGACGTGGAAGAGTACATGGTGAAGGAGCGCGAGAAGCGCGCCGGTAACCACATCCCGACGCGTGATGCCGTGCTCTTCTTCGAGGTCAAGCCCGGCGACGCTTCGCAGTTCACCGAGCGGCTGAAAGTGCGCGGCGTGGAGTTGGACGGCTATCGCGTGCTGCGGACGAAAAGCCCGGCCGTGCCGAACGCCATCGCCGCTTTCCTGTTGCATGTCCGCGACCGCACGGGGAAAGTCCCGCACATCTATTTCGGTTGGAGCGAGGGGAATCCGCTGGCTTACCTGTTCAAGTACGTAGCGTTTGGCGAGGGCGACACCGCACCCGTCACCCACGAAGTTTTGCGTCAGGCGGAGAAAGACCCCAAGCGTCGCCCCGTGGTGCACGTCGGCGGGTGAGAGATGTCGTGTGGAGTTTCTGCTCAGACGTCGCGCGCGGGGCGCGGCGTCCCGAAAGCTAAGCGTGCGGCGTGTCGAAAAAGTGTAGGCGCGGGCGTGACCCGGTAACGACTCGTCGTGACGCTCGCTTTCAACCTTCGCGCCGGACACACTTTGACGAGGCCGCTAATGCTCTGCGTTGCTGCGGCGGACGTGCGACGGGCGATCAGTCTGTCGGGATTGACCTTCGTGAAGTAGAGAGTGTGTTACCCGTCTTGCGTCTCTGTGCTGCGGCCTGCGAGAAAGCAAGAGCGACAGAAGACGGGGCGACCCTGCGAGGGGTAAAAGGGAACGGTCGTCTGTTGACCGCACTGCGCGCAGTTGACGGAAACTTCGATGCGTTGGCGCACGCCCGAAGCCTGTGCGGCGGCGATGGCGGCCAGACGCTCGTTCTTGGCTTGCTTGCAGGGCTTGCAGCGTTTCGGTTCGTTCTTCAAACCCTTGTCGTGAAAGAAAACCTGCTCGCCGCCAGTCCAGATGAAGTCTTCATTACAATCAACGCAACGGATGTTGCGGTCTTGGTATTCGGTCTCGGTGTGAGTCCACTCACCGTTTGCGTGGCCGGTTGCTTGAGCTTGTGACATGTTACTACCCCCCACGGATATAACCCCCGGAGTCGAACGTTCGGTGAGAGAAGTCGCTCGAAGGAAGATCAGAAATTTTCAGCCAAAAGTCTTCGGAACAAGACTCTTACTCAATCTATGCATTTTTGAGATCGCGCGAGCCGCTCGTGATAATCCGGGAGAGCGCCCGTCGCCGATCCGATTACTATGCAAAGTATAACTATCACGAAATTGTGTCAAGGCTTCTCGGTACGGCGGGCGCAGACCCGTCGCGAGTTGTCTTGACACCACTTTCGCGTCGTGCCAGCATCCGCGCGTTCAAAGTCAATGATTTCCGCAGTCCGAAGCTGATTTTTCCGCCTATGAAGATTCTCGTCATCGGTTCGGGCGGGCGCGAACACGCGCTCTGCCACACGCTCGGAAGAACCTCTCAACGCCGCATCGAACTCTACTGTGCGCCCGGCAGCGACGCCATCGGCGAGATCGCGCGCACTGTCCCCCTGTCGGACACGGACATTGCCGCGCTCGCCTCGTTTGCCGAGACGGAACAAATCGCGCTCACCATCGTCGGCGGCGAAGCCCCACTCGCCGCCGGACTCGCGGACGAATTCGAGCGGCGCGGTCTCGTCGTGGCAGGGCCGCGCGCCGAAGCCGCGCAACTGGAATCGAGCAAAGCCTTCGCCAAAGAGTTCATGGCGCGACACCGGATACCGACGGCGCGTTTCCGCGTCGCCGCAAGCGCGGGCGAGGCGCGCGAGATTCTGCTCGGCGGCGAGTTTGGCGCGGCGGACGCGCCCGTCGTCGTCAAAGCCGACGGACTCGCCGGAGGCAAAGGCGTAGTTGTGGCGGCGACGCGCGCGGAGGCTTTGCAGGCCGTCGGCGAGTTGATGGAGGGCGGTCGCGTCGGGAGCGACGCAGCGCGGCGCGTCGTCATCGAAGAAGCCCTGACCGGGGCGGAGGCCTCCCTCCTGTTCTGGACGGACGGCACGCATTACGCCCTGATGCCGCCCGCACGCGATCACAAACGCATCGGGGAAGGCGACACCGGCCCGAACACGGGCGGCATGGGCGCGATCACTTCGCCCGAAGTGCTCGACGACGAGACGCTCGGCAAAGCCGTGCGCGAGGTCGTCGAACCGACGCTCGCCGGTCTTCGCGCAGACAATCTGGAGTTTCGCGGAGTCATCTTCGTCGGGCTGATGCTGACGCCGGAAGGCGCGCGCGTCCTTGAGTACAACGTGCGTTTCGGCGACCCGGAAGCGCAGGCCATCCTCGTGCGGCTCGAAAGCGACCTCGGCGAAATATTCGAGGCCGTTGCGACGCAGAATCTCAGGGGCGCGCGGGTGGAGTGGTCTCAAGACGCGTCGGCCTGCGTCGTGCTCGCCGCGCGCGGCTACCCGGAGCGACCCGAAACCGGCGCGCGCATCGAAGGCTTGGACGGCGCACAACGCTCGTCCTCTCCCGTCCAAATTTTTCACGCCGGGACGAAACGCGCCGCCGACAATTCTTGGCACACGGCGGGCGGGCGCGTCCTCGGCGTCACGGCGCGCGCCCCGACGCTCGAACGTGCTCTCTCGCACTGCTACGAAGCCGCCGCCAATATCCACTGGGACGGCATCCAATATCGGCGCGACATCGGCAAATTCAGTAAGCAATAAGCGGTGGGCAGTAAGCAGTAAAGGGTGGGCGGTAAGTGGTCGGCAGGAAGCAGGAGGGAGTCGGAAGGATTGCCGTCCGCTTCGTTTTTGCTGCTCGCTGCTCACCGCTTACTGCTTACTTTCTGCCTGCTCTGGTCGGCTAACCGCGACTCCTGTTATACTCGGCGCAAGAAGGGCGTATCGCCGTCGAAAATGAACCGCGGGAGGCGCGCTTACGTACTATCTGAGGCGCGGGAAGTTCAGGCGCGGAAAGTTTGGCAGCATCGCGTCGGTCGAAGGCGGTGCGCCGATGGTTTGCCGGAGGAGCAGAAGAGATGTCATCGTGGAGCAGGTTCAAGCGTTCTTTGCGCTCGTTGTTTGGCGGTCTGATCGAGAAGACCGAAGACCCGGAGTTGATTCTTAATCAGACCATTCGCGAGATGCGCGACCG
Source organism: Pyrinomonadaceae bacterium (assembly GCA_035940695.1). Taxonomy (GTDB): domain Bacteria; phylum Acidobacteriota; class Blastocatellia; order Pyrinomonadales; family Pyrinomonadaceae; genus JAIVJZ01. The sequence continues at coordinate 48,885 of DASZEQ010000025.1, forward strand.
CGTGCCCGAACTGAACAACTCCGTCGCGCAGGTGATGGCGACCGAGCGTTTGCTCGCCAAGAACAAAGAGCGGCTCGAAGGACAGGTCGTTGACCTCGACTCGAAGATCAAAGCCTCCATCAAACTGGGGCGCGACGACATCGCCACGGCCTACATCGGCCAACTCCAGCAAGCGCAACTCGACCTCAACAAAACCGGCCAGCAACTTCAGCACGCCGAGATGGCATCCAAGCAGGCGCTCAAGGCGCGCGACAATTATATGCTGCAAATGCAGCAACGCACGGCCGAGGCGATGCAGTTGATCAACCAGTCGAAGCAGGCGAAGTTGCAGGAGCAACTCGCGCAGACGATGGAGACCTTCCAACTTGGCGACGACGCTTCGACGTTCAGCGAGATGCGCGAGAAAATTGATCGCCGCTCCGCCACCGCCGAAGCCAAGATGCAACTCGGCGCGGCCTCCGTGGATTCACAGATGCAGGACATCGAACGCGAAGCGTTGGACATGCAGTTGCAGGACAAGTTGCTCTCCTACAAGCAGAGCATGGGGTTGTTGCCGAGTTCGACGGGCAAACAGCAGGGCGCGCTTCCGGCGTCGAGTGAAGATCAGGGACGCGCATCTTAACAAGGGCGAACGTGTCGGGATCATGTGTGCGGGCGAGTAAATTCTTCAGAGCCGCGCCGCCTGAGTCGGATAGGCGGTCGGCCTTAAATTTCTACGGCAGTCATTTGTTATGGCGGACATTAAAAAGGTAGACCTCCAATACTTGAAAGAGGCGGTCAAAGAACCCGTCAATTTTTGGGGCATGGCGGGCTTCGCCGTGGCCGCGGCCTACACCGGCTCGATCATCCCGCTCGGCGCGGCGCTCGTCGCGGAAGGTTTGTACCTCGCAACCGTTCCGGCCAACGCACTCTATCGCCGCCTTGTTGACACGCGCACAAAAAAACAACTCTTTGAGATGCGCCGCCGCCAGCGCGAGAAGTTGATCGAAACTTTCGACCCGCGCGAGCGCGAGGCCGTGCTCTATTTGAAGTGGTTGAAGAAGCAGATTTTCGACAACTACATGAAGTTCACCGGCGCGAAGGAAGTGCCGATGAACATTCGTAGCCTCGAACAACGCTGGGAAGATTTCGTCGATCTGCTGGACGTGTATCGCCGCCGCAAAAATCACCTGCGCTCGATCAACCGGCAGGCCGTGCAGAACCAATTGACGCAGGCCGAACGCTCCGTCGAGAGCGCGCCCGACGAACGCGCCAAACGCATTCAACAGGCCAACGTCGAAATCCTAAAGCGTCGCCTCGCGGCCTTCGGCGATCTCGAACGTTCCGTGAAATTGGTCGAAGGCCAGTTGCAGTCCATCGAAAATTTCTTCGGCCTCGTCAACGATCAAGTCGTAACGCTGCCGACGCCCGAACGCGTCTCCGCACTCGACTTCGAACAACTCAGCGACTCCATCGCCATGACCAAGCAGATGCTCGAAGAGACTTCCGACGTGCTCGGCACGCTCGACGACCACAACCGTCAAGCGGGCAACTACGACATGCTCGTCTCAAAGCAGTGAGCAGTGAGCAGTGAGCGGTGAGCAGTAAGCAGTGAATACAAAAGGCAGTTCAAGACATTTATCTTGAACTGCCTTTCGCTTGTTCTCCAACTGCTTACTGCCTACTGTTTATCGCTCACTGCTTACTTTCAACTACGCATTGCCAGAATACCTTCCAACGCGGCTTCGTCGAGCCGGTAGGTCTCGTTGCAGAAGTGGCAAGTCATCGCCGCGCCTTTGTCCTCGCGCAGGATAGTCTCCAGTTCCGTGCGATCAATCGAGGAGATTAGTGAGAGGGCGCGTTCGTGCGAACAGGTACAGGCGAAACTGACCGGCTTCTCCTCCAACACCTCGAAGGATAGATTGCCGAGCGCGGCGCGCAGCATGTCCACTGGGCGCGCGCCTTCGCGGATCAACGTCGTGGTGTGCGGGCCGCGCCTGATGGCATCTTCGACGGCTTCGATGATCCTTTCGTCCGCTCCCGGCATCACCTGTATCATCAAGCCGCCCGCCGCGTCTACAAACGTCTCCCCCGTCGCCCGCGCACGCATGTAGACGCCGAGCGTCACCGCCGAGGGAATCTGTTCCGACTTGGCGAGGTAATAAGCGAAGTCCTCTCCGATCTCGCCCGACACGATGGGGACGGAGCCGCGGTACGGGTCTGTAAACAACCCGATGTCGTAGCCCGACTCGTGCGTGACGTAAAACATGCCGTTGCCGACGACGGAACTCACGTCGAACTTGCCGTTCCCGTTCAACTCGGGATTAGCCGCAGGGTTGCGCGCATACCCACGCACCTGCCCGCGCGCGTTCGCCTCCGCCGTGATGCCGCCGACCGGCCCGTCGCAAACGATCTGCACCGTCAGTCGATCCAATTCCTTGAGTCCCGCGCCGAGCAGGAGCGCGCCCGTCAAAGTGCGGCCGAGCGCGGCGGCCACAGTCGGCGAAGTCTGGTGACGTGTAACCGCTTCGGCCACGAGCGTCGTCGTCACCGCCGCCATGCAGCGCACGCCTCCGCCCGCTGCCGTCGCGCGCACGAGGGAATCAAAGTTTGTGTTCTGTTCTTCGCTCAATTTTCTTCCCCTTGCCGTTTATTTCTTCGCGCCGCCGACACTTCAAACGACGGCCGCCTGTTATCTTGTGCCCGGTAAAATTTCTCGCCGGTCGAAAAAAGTTTTTAACCGTCCCGAAACTTTCGAGCCATACGCCGAAACGGCGCGAAAGGAGCTATTTTGATGCTTTAAAACAGTCTCAAGTTGGGTTAAAGTAATCTCTTAGATTCCCCATGATATGCCGCTGAAAAGAAAAGTTGATACAATATGTAGGGGCTGGGTATTGACAGCCCCCGCCGCCGTATGTATACTCCGCTCCGCTTGAAGACGAGACCGTCGAAGGCCGACACGCCGCGACTCCCGAAGCGCGTTCGGCACGGAAATTTATCGCCTAAGGTTCAAGCCAACCGCAGTTTCCGATAACACATTTTGTCCACGGCGCGCGTGCTGCCCGCGCCGGATTGAAAAGCATAGATCGAGGACTCGCGCGCCCAAAAATGCCGCGCGGGAAAGGCGAATATTGAAGATGAGCACAGTAATCGAGCCGAACGCCCCGCAAGGCAATCCGATTCCGGCGACAGCCCGCCGCGCGTCGAAGCAGAGTCAGGAACTCGGCCTCAACGCCCGCAAAGTGATCAGCAAACGCTATTCACTGAAGGACGCGAAAGGGAATCCGATTGAAGAGTGGCCGGACGTGGTGCGCCGTGTCGTCGGCCACGTCAGCCTTGCGGAGACCGACTCGGAGAAGCGCGACGAATTTTACAGCCGCATGTCCGAGATCATGCTGCGGCGCGAATTCGTCCCGAACACGCCCTGTCTCGTCAACGCCGGGAAGCCCAACGGTCAACTCGCCGCCTGCTTCGTCCTCGACGTGCCCGACTCCATCGCCGGCATCATGAAGACCGCTACCGACGCCGCCATCATTCATCAGACGGGCGGCGGCACGGGTTTCACGTTCGAGAAGTTGCGCCCGGTCGGCGCGATGGTGCGCTCGACTCACGGCGTCGCTTCGGGGCCGGTTTCGTTCATGAACATCTTCAACACGACGACCGATACGGTGAAGCAAGGCGGCGTGCGTCGCGGGGCGAACATGGGCATCATGCGCGTGGATCATCCAGACCTCCTGCGCTTCATCCACGCGAAGAACGATCAGACCAGCCTGACCAACTTCAACATCTCCGTCACTGTCACGGACAAGTTCTTCGACGCGGTAGAGCGAAAGGAATGGTATCAACTCAGCTTCGACGGCGAGCCGTGGACTGAGCCGGTTCACGACCCGCTGGCGAACGGCGACTACGCCGTCTACCGACGCCCGGACGGTTCGACTATCACCTTCCGCGACAAGGCCGCGTTCGCTGAGGCCGATCTCTCGGAGGCGACGCGCGAAGAACCGCCGCGCCCCGGCATGGTCTACGCGCCCGACATCTGGAATCGCATCGTCGCCTCCGCGCACCGCTACGCCGAGCCGGGCGTCATCTTCATCGATGAAGTGAATCGCCACAACCACATGATCAAAAGCATGGGGCCGATTTACGCCACGAACCCGTGCGCTGAACAAGCCCTGCACTTCAACAACTCGTGCAATCTCGGCTCGGTTGACGTGGCGAAATTCTACGACCCCGTAGAGCGCGTCGATTGGGAAGCCCTCGGCGAGACGATTCGTTGGAGCACGCGCTTCCTCGACAACGTGATCGACGTGTGCGCGTGGCCGCTGCCGGAGATCGACGACGTGGTGAAACGCACGCGCCCCGTCGGCCTCGGCGTGATGGGCTTCGCAGACCTCTGCCTCCAACTCGAAATCCCTTACGGCTCGTCGGACTCAATCGACTTCATGGACGAGTTGATGAGCTTCGTGCGCCGCGAAGCGTGGCTTGAGTCGTGCCGTCTCGGCGCGGAACGCGGCGTCTTTCCGGAGTATCAACCGAACAAAGAAGCCTACGACAAATTCCTGCGCGACGAGATCGGCATCCCCGCCGACATGCTCACGCCGCGCAATTACGAGACGACGACCATCGCGCCGACCGGCACAATCTCGCTCGTGGCCGAAACTTCTTCCGGCATCGAGCCAAACTTCTCTTGGGCTTACGTCCGGCAGGACACGCTCGGCAAACGCACCTACGTCCACACGCACGCCGCGCGCGCCCTCGGCATCGACGTTGACCAGACCGATCAGGCTTCGATTGATTACGCCTCCGAATACGTCGTCGAGCATGAGCAAGAACTGCCAGACTATTTTATCTCGGCGATGTCCATCAGCGCGGAACAGCACATCCACGTGCTTGCCGCCGCGCAACGTCACGTCGATAACGGCGTCTCGAAGACTTGTAACGGCGCGGCCGACGACACCCTCGAATCGGTTGACCGCCTCTATCGTTTGGGGCGCGAACTCGGTTGCAAGGCCGTTAGTTATTACCGCGACGGCTCGCGCGATTCGCAGGTGCTGTCCAGCATGAAGGGCGCAGAGCCGAAGGGCGAGGTTGCTTGCGACCCCGCCATCGTCACCGAAGCCGCCGTGGTTGAAACGCTCTCCGACGAAACAACGACGACGGGCGAGACCGTCGCCGCCGTCGCCGCGGAGAAGCCGCACGTTTCGACTCCCGCGAGCGCCGTTGCCACGGCGCAGCCGATCCAGATCGAACGCCCGCGCGAGTTGCAGGGGGCGACGTGGCGCATCCCGTTCGACGGGCAGAATCTCTACGTCACCGTCAATCACGACGGGCGCATGATCCTCGAAGTCTTCGCCACCGGCCCGATTTCGGGCGGCGTCGGTCTGCTCGCCTCGAAGATGCTGCGCGGCGGGTTCGACGACCGCGAAGTCGCGCGCAGCCTCAATAAAGTCATCGGCACACACTCCGTCTGGTTCAACGAGCGTCTCTTGACCAGCCCGGAACAGGCCGTCGCCGAGTGCCTGTTGCTGACGAGCCGACGCCTGCAAAATCAACCCGATTCGGCGCGCGCCCTCGCTTACGCGCAGACGGCCGCCAACAACAGCAGCAGCCCCGGCAGCGCGCCGTCTCCGGCCGCACAGGCGAAGCCCGCGAATAACAACTATTCATTGATCAGCGAATGCCCCGAATGTCGCGGCCAACTCGAACACGCCTCCGGCTGCGACTTCTGCCGCGACTGCGGCTACTCGAAATGCAAGTAGTCGGGTAAAGCGTGAGAGTTAGAATCAGTAGGGCGGCCAGCGTGCGGTTGGCCGCCCTTCTTCTTTGGACGGTCGCGCGCTGCTGTTTATACTGTCGGGCATAAGTCTATGACGGGCGAGTGGAAGACCAGCGAGACGGGGACGCATCAGGATCACGTCATCGCGCACGTGATCGGCGCGACCGTGCTCGGCTATTTCGCGGCCGACGACGCGCTACACCTGTCGCTCGACATCGGATTCATCTGGACGATCTACCCCGACGCCGAGATGGGACTCGTGCCGCAGTCGCTCGCGTTGAAGGAGTTGAACACGGGCGACGAAGCGCGCGCGCGGCTCTTTGACGACCTGCAGCGTCTGCACGACGGAGATACGGACGGCGAAACTTTCGCTCTCGTCACGCCCGCCCCGGCGGGCTGCCTCGTCGAAGAGGTGCGCTTGCTGGCGAAGGACGAGATGCGCAGGCTTGAGATTCAAGGCGAGACGGCCGCACTCGTCGTCGAGGCTTCGACGTTGACGGGCGAGATGCGCGTCAGGCAGTTGGGAATATGAATGTGAAGCAGCTCACGGAGGATTGATAAATGGTTTCTACGCAGACGGGCGACGGCGGAGATGAGAGTCGGCAATTGAATTTTGACGCGGCGGGAGAGAACCCGGAGACGGTGGGCGACGGCGACGCCTCGCTCGAAGAGACGGCCGAGCGCGAACGTGAATACTTACGCGAACGACTGCGCGACGAGTTGCAACGCGAGCCGACGGAAGAAGAACTCAACGAATGGCTGCGCAAGCACACGGAAGGATACTGAGAATGGATAAGGGATGAATAAAGAGAAGCATTCAATCTCTCGAATGTCTTTCTTCGTTCATCCCTCGTCCCTCTGCACTTTATTCTACGGTGTGCCTTCGACCATCAACTTGTTGTCGATGTCGCGGACGCCGCGAACGGCGTTGGCGATGCGCTCGGCGCGAGCTTTGAGCGCCTGAGATTTGACCGAGCCGATGAGCGTCGCCTTGCCGCCGACGACCGTGACGGCGATGCCTGCGAGGTCTGGGTCTTCGGAGTAGCTCTTATTGATTCGTGATTCGAGCGTGGCATCGTCCGCGCCCGCGTTGGCCGGGGCTGAAGGGGCGGTGGTCGTCGCCGCCGGGGCGGAAGACGTGGCGGGCGCGGGCTGCTCGATGATGACCGGCGCGGGCTGCGTCTGCGCGGGTTGTTGCACGATGATGGGTGGCTGCTGCATGGGCTGCTGTTGCGGCATCATGATCGGCGTCGGCGCGGTCGGCAGCGGCGTCGGCGGCGCGGTGGCGATATTGACGTTGGTGTTGGTCGCGTCCGTCCCGCTGTTCATCCAGAAGAAAAGGATGAGCGCGGTGGCCGCGATGGCGACGAGCGCGACGATGGCGACGGTGGCCGTAGAGAACCCGCCGCGGTCGGGATCGGGCATGCGCGTGGTGCGCGTGTAAACTTCCTCGCGCCGCGCGGTCGGCGTCTCAACCACTACTCGGCTGCGCCGTTGCTGCTCTTCGTCGTGTGACATAAAAGTTCGTCTCCTGATAAATGGTTTAATCGAAACGTAGTGCGCGAGGTTGGAATCAAGTTGTCGCCGTTCGTGCGAGGTCAAGCTTGTCTGGACGCGCAAAAGAGAGTGGCCGAATCAACTTCCGGCCACTCTCTCGCGGGTGAATCCGTTTAGTAGCGACGGCGACGTTGACTGCGCCTGTAGAGCGCGCTGCCCGCCGCGCCCGCGACCGCGCCGCCGATGGCGGCACGCTTGCCGCCGACCGCACCGCCGACGCCCGCGCCGAGAGCCGTGCCGCTGGCGACCGTGCCGATGGTGCGCGTGCGACCTTTGAAGCGACGCCGCGCGGCCTTGCGATTAAAGGCGTAGAGTCCCGCGCCGCCGCCGCCGATGGCCGCGCCCTTCTTGCCGCCGATGAGTCCGCCCGCGAGCGCGCCGCCGCCGATGATGGCCGCCGTGCGCGCCTTACGGCCGAAGCGCGAACGACGCCTGCGTTCCTGCGCCGAGGCGTCGGGGACGAAGATCATCGTCGCTAAAAGCACGAGGCACGCCAGAGTTGCTAGTAATCTTTTCATGTCGAAGGTCTCCTGATAAGTAATTCTGCCGGAAAATTTTTGACGGGAGAGACGCATTACAGTCTTTTAACGGTGCAAATCTTATTCCGCGAAGCGGCGGGCGGCAAGAGTTGAGAAAAGGCAAATTTCCCGCGCTTTTAACGCGCGCACGACCACGCGCCGGGAGAGTTTTACTACAGCCGCGCATGGTAGCCGTACAGATAAGGGCGAGGGCGGAAGGGTCAGGGATGAATAGGAAACACTCAAGCGAAGTGAGTGGTTTTCTTAATTCATCCCTGCGCTCTCATCCCTCGTCCCTCATCCCTTTGTTTGACCTCGCCCGTGCGCTCTCGCATAATCCGCGTCTATGAAGACGGCCATCATTCATCATCCCGTTTACGAGCAGCACGACACGGGCGACAACCATCCCGAAAGCCCCGCGCGCTACGTCGCCGTGTTGGAGGCTTTGCGCGGCGATGCGGAGTTGTGGGCTGAATTGCTGGAACTCGAAGCCCCGCTCGCGCCGCGCGGCGACGTGCAGGCCGCCCACACGCCGCAGCATTTCAAACGCGTCGAACGCGCCGTCAGCGAAGGGCGCGGCTACCTCGACGCGGACACCATCGTCTCGATGCGTTCGCTCGACGCGGCCTTGCGCGCGGCGGGCGGGGCGTGCCGCGCCGTAGACGCCCTGATGTCGGGCGAGGCGCAGAACGCTTTTCTGCCCGTGCGCCCGCCCGGCCATCACGCGACGAACGAGAACGCGATGGGCTTCTGCCTCTTCAACACGGTGGCGGTCGGCGCGCGTTACGCGCAGTCGCGCTATCAGGAGATCGAGCGTGTCGCCATCATCGATTGGGACGTGCATCACGGCAACGGCACGCAGGGGATTTTTTACGACGACCCGAAAGTCTTCTTCTTCTCGGCGCACCAGTACCCTTGGTATCCGGGCACGGGCACGCGCGGCGAGACGGGGCAGGGGCGCGGGCGCGGCTACACCTTGAACGTCCCGCTCAAGGCCGGAACTTCGGCGCGCGTCCACCGCAGCACGTTCGACGCCGCGCTCGAAGAGATCGCGGATAAATTTACTCCCGACCTCATCATGATCTCGGCAGGCTTCGACGCGCACGCGAGCGACCCGCTCGGCCAGTTGTTGTTGGAAGACGAAGACTTCGTGGCGATGACGCGCACGGTGAAAGAATGGGCTGAGCGCGCGTGTGCCGGGCGCGTCATCTCCTGTCTCGAAGGCGGCTACAATCTGGCGACGCTCGGCGCGACGGCGCGCGCACACGTCCGCGCGCTCGCCGAGCCGTCGAGTTAAAATTTGCACGGATTCGGAATTGAGCGAAACGCACGAGCCGCCCCGCACGTCTTACCCCGCTGAAACACGTCCGACTTCGAGGACGTACATGTTGAGAATTTCGCGGCGGCGTGAATCGAAGCATTGATGGAAAGCCTGAAACAAACAAGCGAGCGGGCGAGCGTGTGGCTGCGGCGCGTGATGCCGCGCGCGGCCGTTTTGTCGGCGGCGTTGGTGGTCGTGTGGCTGCTCATCCACAACAGCCGCTTCTACCGCGAAGGCTTCGCCGGGCGTTTGTTCACGGTCGCGCTGCTGTTCATCTATTTCACGGCGGCCTATTACGGCTTCATGGGCTTGCGCTGGTTGAAGCGGCGCGTGATGTGGCGCGTCCGCAGGCGTCTGGTCATCACCTATTTGTTCGTCGGGCTGACGCCCATCGTGCTGCTCATCACGCTCGCCGCGATGGTCGCCTTCGTGGGCTTGAGTCAGGTGATGACGCGCATCGTGCGCGTGCAACTCGTTGACAAGGAGACGCAGGCGCACGCCAACGCGCGCACGCTCGCAGAGGCTTTCCTCCAACGCCTGCCGCAAAACGGCGAGGGCGGCAGCAGCAGCCGCGCCGCGCAACAGGCGTGGCTCGACGAGCGCGTCGCGCTGCTTCAACCGTCGCTGCCCGGCGCGCGTGTCGCCGTGTGGAGCGCGAGCGCAGGCGCGGGCAGGCCGGACGAAAGCAAGCCCGCGCAGTTCACGAGCGAGCCGCGCGACGAGCGCGTGCGCGGCGTGGGCGGCGACCAGACGCCCCTCGGCGCGCCGCTGCCCGCGTGGCTGCGCGCGCTTGAAGAGTGGCGCGGCTTCGCCTACCTGCCGCCCCCCGCTTCGTCCACGGAAGCCTTCGGCACGCCTTCGATGCGCGCGTTCGTGCGCGCCCGTGCGGGCGAACGGGAAGTGTCGCTGCTGTTCGTCGTGCCGGTGAGCCGCGTCCTCGTCGAGCAACTGCGCCTGAACACAGACCTGCAAGTCCACCCGTTTTTTCTCGGCGCGGACATCGCCGCCATCAGGTTCAATCGAGACTGGTGGGGCAGTTCCATCTCCATCGGGCCGCCGGGCGTGAGACAGATCAATCGAGAGGACGAGCGGCAGATCGAGATCGCCGCGGGCGCGCGCCGCGTGGTCATCGACTTCCGCCGGGATCAGTTGGGCGACGAGGTCAACACGAGTTCGATGATCGTGCTTCCGGCGACGAGTTGGACGGACGGCGCGGTGTCGCAGCGCGGCGCGTTCCTCTGTAAATTTTCCGCGCTCGCCATGGCTAATCAACTTTTCGGGGAGAACGATCTCGGAAAGTTCTTTCAGGGCACAATCGTGCTCGTCGCCGTCTGCTTCCTCATCCTCGAACTGCTCGCGCTCCTGTCGGCCGCGTGGCTGACGCGCGCCGTGACGGGCACTGTCCATAAACTCCACCGCGCGACCGGATTCATCGAGCGCGGCGACTTCTCGCACCGCGTCCGCGTGCGCTCGCGCGACCAACTCGGCGAACTCGCCGGAGCTTTCAACGACATGTCGGCCAACATCGAGTCGCTTTTGCAGGAGCGCGTCGAGCACGAGCGGCTGGAACGCGAGGTCGAGATCGCGGCCGAGGTGCAGGCGCAACTCTTCCCGCGCAAAGTGCCGTGGCTGCGCGCCTCGGAGATCGTCGGCGAGTGCCGCGCGGCGCGCGGCGTGGCGGGCGACTATTACGACTACGTCGAGATCGCGCCCGGCCTCATCGCCTTCGCGCTCGGCGACGTGGCGGGCAAAGGCATCTCGGCCGCGCTCGTCATGTCGAACCTGCAAGCCTCCCTGCGCGCGCAGGCGACGATTCTCGTCGAACGCATGCGCGCGGCCTCGCGCGCCGCAGCCGTAGCAGCGACACCGGGCGGCGCGAGCGGGCAGAGCAGCAGCGGAGGCAGCGGCGGTAGCAGTGTGGAGATGCCCTGCGGCGTGACGGGTTTGGACATCTCATGCGCCGTCGAGCAGATGGCCGCGAGCATCAACGAGCAACTCTGCCACAGCACCGACTCGAACCGTTTCGCCACGCTCTTCATCGCGCTCTACGACGACGATTCGCGCCTGCTGCGCTACACCAACGCGGGACACAACTCCGCTCTGCTCATCCGTGCCGGAGGCGCAATCGAACACCTCACCGAAGGCGGGACGGTAGTGGGCGCATTCGAGTGGGCGCGCTATACGGAAGCCAGCACGACGCTCGAACGCGGCGACGTGCTCGTCGTCTATTCCGACGGCATCAGCGAAGCCGACAACCCGCGCGGCGCGGAGTATACCGAACACCGCCTCGCGCACCTCGTCCGCCAAAACCGCGACAAGACGGCCGACGAAATACGCCGACTGATCTTTACGGAAGTTGATAACTGGACGGGCGGACAGGAGCGCGACGACGATCAAACAATCGTCATTCTCAAGAGTTATTAAGAGCCGTGAATCGTGAATCGTAAATTGAGAATAGAAGAAGACAGTTTTCTCTATTCACGATTGATGATTCACGATTCACGGCTTTATGTCGTAATGATCGTGGCGCGTGCGCCGAGGAGTTCGGAGAAGTCTTTGGTGTAGATGGTTTCGACTTTGCGTACGCGGCGAATGGTTTCGACGAGTTCTTCCGTTGTCGTGTAGCCGCCTTCCGTGTGCGCGATAGCCCAAGCCTTGAAGTGCGCTGCGGCTTCGAGCAGTTCTTCGACGAGGCGCAGGTATTGCTGCTTGGTCTCGACGCGGCCACCGAGTCGCCCCGCGCGCGACGCCTCAAACTCATCCCAAAATTCCGCGCCGCCGCGCACCCATTCCTCGCGCCACGCGGGGAGGGAATTGCGGACGCCTGCGCCGCCGCTATGGCGTGCGGGCGCGGGCAGGCGCAGGAAGAGAAGTTCGGCGCGCTGCTCGGCGATGAACTGGCGCGCGTCTTTGTTCGCGCTCGTGTTGGGCTGGCCGTTGTCGAAGGGCGGGGCTTGGCTCTCGTGTAAGCGGCGCAGCACGCGCGAGAGCGGCTGGCGCAGTTCGCGCGTGTCTTCGTCGAACGAGAGCGCGTAGTCGCCGGTCAACATGCCGAGGTTGAGCGCGAGCGATTGTTTGATCTCGCCGTCGAGTTTCTCCGCCTGCTGGCGCAGGTTGTCGAACCACCACGCGTCGGTCTCGCCGAACCAGCGTCGGAGCGCGGGGTTACGCAACTTGTGGCGCGGCACGTAAACGTCTTCGAGCAGGAGGTCGAGATCGTCCGCACTCAATTGCTCGCCGTTATTTTCGACGCGGGCGATTGACTTGATCCAACTCCAGCGCGCCGTGTCGTTGGCGGCGACACGCACGCCCCAACGCTTGACGTGCGTTTCCAGATCAGGCTCGCCCGCGAAAGGGTTGACGAGCGAGCGAAAGCGTAGGCGGCGCAAAACGCTCAACTCGAAAGCGAGCCAGCCGCGCGGCGTTGAATCGGAATAATCAGGCATGGCGGTCGGTGTCGGCTTTCGTAAAATTGTCTCTGTCGCGGTTGTTGTCGAAGCCCTGTTCGCGTTCGGAGTTTTGAACGCTATCGAGGGTCGCGCCCGGCGCGCTCTCCGCGGCGCGCAAGACATAAGGGTTTGTGCCTCTCTCGGCGACATGACCGCCGACGTTCCATTCGTCAACGTTGCCGCTTGAAGCGTCGCCCGGCGATTCGGTTTGCGTCGCCGCGCTTGCTGCTGCCGCTGTCGTCGCCGCCGCGTCTTCGTCGCGGTGCGCGTAGGAACGAAGCGCGGGGAGGTTGTTCAAGGTGAGAAAGGCGCGGACGACTTGCGGGTCGAACTCAAGGCCAGCCCATTCCGTGAGATGGCGGCGCGCGTCGGCTTCCGTGAGAGCGGCGCGGTAGGGGCGCGCGTCGGTGAGCGCGGCGTAGGCGTCTGCGACGCGCAGGATGCGCGCGGCGAGCGGGATGTTTTCGCGTGCGAGCGCGTCGGGGTAGCCCGCGCCGTTCCACCATTCCTGATGCCAGCGCACGAGCAGTTGCGCGCCGCGATCCGCACCGGCGCGCGCCGCCTCCTGTTCGCCGATCACCGGATGACGCGCCAGATCGAGCCGTTCCTCAAAGGTGAGCGGCGCGGCGCGACGGATGTAATCGCGCTTCATCGCCATCTCGCCGAGATCGTGTGCGAGCGCGGCCAGCCGTAGAGACGCGCGATCCGCTTGACCCAGCCCGAACAGCTTCGCCAACTCGCTGCTCAACGCGGCAATTCGTTCCGCGTGCGGGTGGGCGTAGCCTTCAAACTCGTCGGCCTCCTCGGCCAGACGCGTGAACGCATCGCGCGCGATTTTATCTTCGTCCGAGACCTTAGTTTGCATGGAAGCCATAATGTTTCAAGTGACGTGTGACAAGCGACAAGTCAGTGTGAAGTGAATATAAAGCGTAAATCGTGAATAGAAAAGCCGTCGCATCCGGCGCGTCGATTAACTCTGAATCCGCTTGCTTCCGACTCGTCACTCGCCACTTGTCACTTACTTTTCATTTTCTTGAGTTGGTTGAGCAGGCGGCGCGCGGCCTCGTGGTTGGGGTCGAGGGCGAGGGCGCGTTCCAGTTCGCGTTCGGCGCGCAGCATCTGGCCGACCGCGCGGAGAAGTTCGGCGAGCATGACGTGGTAGGCGGGGTCGCTGCCGTCGAGTTTGATCGCGGCCTGCAAGGCGGCCTCGGCCTGATGGCGCGTGCGCACGTCGCGCGCCAGCGCGCTGCCGTAGAAGGCGTGATAACGCGCCTGTTGCGGGGCGAGCCGCGCGGCCTCGCCGAGCAGCATCACGGCGGCCGACAAATTGCCCTGCTTGAGCGCGGCGCACCCTTGGGTGAAACTCTCCGCGGCGCGTTGCTCGCGCGAGAGATGGGAATTGGCAGACGCGACGGTTGCAGAGTTGGCGCGGCCGGAAGACCCGGACGAGCCGATTTGCGTGCCGAGTTTGAGATCGTAAGCGGAGCGGGAGCGCGCGTCGGAGAGCGTCTCGTAGGCTTGCGTGATCTTGACGAAGGCGGCCTCGATCCGCGAACGCAGAGCGGGGTCGGCGTCGCGCTGGAAACGATCCGGGTGAAAGCGTTTGGCGAGCGCGTAGTAGGCGCGTTTGATCTGCGAACTTTCGGCGTCGCGCTCGACGCCGAGAATACGATAGTGGTCTGCGTCTTGGACGAGCGCAAACAACGCATCAACTTCGTTGCGCGGGTCGGGCGGCGCGGCAACGTCGGCCTTCGCCGCCGCAGTAGTCTCCGTCTCGTCTTTCTGAGTAACAGCCGCGCGCGGGTCGCCGTTGGTGGCGGTCGTCGTAGCGTCCGCCGCCTTGCCTTGCGTGGGAAGAACCGCAGAGAGCGCGTCCGGCCAAGCGGCGCGCGCGAGCCAGCCGCCGAGCGCGAGCGCGTAGACCGACTGGCGCGCCTGCGTTTCGGGCAGGCCGCTGATGGCGAGCAGTTCGCCGAGCGAGAGCGGCGTTTCGACGCGCGACAGGATGAAGCCTTCGAGCGGTTGCAGTTGCATCTGCGCGGGATGCTCCGCGACGGGCGAGATGATTTCCGCGTCGGCGTCGAAGCGCGCGGCCACGTATTCCGTGGGAAGCCCGCGCGCGGCTTCGAGAAGCAGTTGCCGCACTTCGAGTTTGCAGCGCGTGTCTTCAACGAGGCGTGCGCGCGGGTCGAAACTCCATTCGCCTTCCGTCCACAGGAGGAACGGCCGCAACACATCGGCCGTCTGCCGCGCGTAAAGTTTGGCGAGCGCATCTTTGGTGAGCGCGCCTGCGGCGACGAGCGACGCGCTGGCCTCCGCGTCTGACATGTACTCCGTCACGTGTGCGGACAATTTATCTTCCGCCAGCACGCCCCACCTGTGCAGGCAGACCGCGAGGCGATGCACGCGCAAATTGGAACGCGCAAAGACGATCTCGCCCGCCTCTGCATAGACGACGGCCTGCACGCGTTCGCGCGCGAGTCGTAGCGCACCCGACAGTTTGGCGGCGTTGATTTCCCTGATGAGTTCGGCGAGTGGGCGCTCGCGCAAATGACCGTTCATCGAGCAGGTAAGAGCGGATTCTTCCTCCGCAGGCATCATATCATAGCGCAGGGACGAGCGATGAGGGACGAGGGATGGAGAGAAAAATCAACTTCCGCACGGACTTTTCTGCTTCGCCATTCTTCTTCAAGATAGAGCCTTTTCTTGTTTATCCGTCATCCGTCATCCGTCATCCCCGGCTTTGTTGACACTCATGCGAGCGACGCACTATAGTTCGGGCAACTGTTGCTCCCGACAATTTAAGTAAGTTTGGCTGTCCCTCGAAGGCGGGACGTTTTGTTTGTGCCGCATGAACGCAAGGGCTGAGAAGAGTTTGGACAGGTCTCACGTCGAGGGGAATGACTCGGCGGCGTCGGACGAGTTGGCCGCGCTCAGCGCGGAGGTCTTGGACATCTTCTACACGCAGACCTTCACGCCGGGCGAGTACGCGACCGAAGCGACCGTCTGCGCGGCCTTCTCGGAAATCCTGCTGCGCCACTGGAATCTCTGCTGTCTCATCACCTACCTGCGCGGCGAGGACGGGCGGTTGCATGAGAGCGCGATCCACACCCACCCGCACATGGACGAGGCGGACGGGCGGCGCGTCGCCCGGCGGCTCGCGGACGTGGTGGAAGCGAGCGGGCGCGAGCATCGCATGGGGATCGACGAAGGCGGAGCAGCGGCGGCGGCGGCGGACGAAGCCCGCGCGCTTTTCGCCGGGACGGACGTTAGGGCGGGCGTCGCCTTGCCGATCACGGCGCGCGGCTCGGTCGTCGGCGTCATCGTCGCCATCTCGTCGCACCCCGAACGCCTGCGCGCGGCCGACCGGGGCTTGCGTTTCATCGCCGCGCCTATCGTCATCGCGCTCGGCAACGCGCGCCGCGCCGTCGCGATGAGAGAGCAGCGCGAGCAGATCGAACAACTCGTGGAAGAACTGCGCGCGCGCGGCAGCGCGCTCGAAGAAGCCAACTCCGAGTTGCAGCGCGTGGCGCGTTACCGCTCGCTCTTTCTCGCACGCATGTCACACGAACTACGCACGCCGCTCACGGCCATCCTCGGCTTCTCGGAAATCCTTCTCGAACACGAAAATCTGACCGAGCCGCAACAA
This sequence comes from Pyrinomonadaceae bacterium, assembly GCA_035940695.1. Taxonomy (GTDB): domain Bacteria; phylum Acidobacteriota; class Blastocatellia; order Pyrinomonadales; family Pyrinomonadaceae; genus JAIVJZ01. The sequence continues at coordinate 65,134 of DASZEQ010000025.1, forward strand.
CGCTACTGCGAAAAAATTCAGACCTCCGGGTTGAAACTCCAGTCGAGTTTGAAGCAACTCGTCGATCTCTCGCGCCTCGAAGCCGGGCAGACGGAACTGTTCCTCCACGAATTTTCCGTGCGCGAGATGCTGCGCGAGACGTGCGGCGCGGTCGGGCGACTCGCCCAAAAGAAGGACGTGAAACTCGACTGCACGACCGCGCCGGAGTGCGGCACGATTGTCTCCGACGAGGGCAAGCTCAGGCAGGTGCTCTACAACTTCTTCGCCCATGCCATCGGGCGCAGCCCGGAAGGCGCGACCGTCAGGATCAACGCGTTCAAGCGCACGTCGGCCGAACTGTGCATCGAGATTCAAGACGAAGGCGAGCCGCTTCAGGACACGGCACACATCTTCGACGCCATCGAGATGGACGCGCCCAACGAGAACGGCACGAACCTGAACGAACTCGGCCTCGACATCGCGCAACGCATCGTTGCCATGCTCAAAGGCTACATCGTGTTCGACGCCGCCGCCGCGCCGCACGGTCTCACCGTCCGCCTCGAACTTCCGGCCTATCCGACGAAGGAATAGAAGGTTTCAGGTTGCAAGTTTCAAGTTAAAGACGGGGACGAGCATTCAGACTTGAAACTTGCAACCTGAAACCTGAAACTCATTCCATGCTTTACGACTTCGAGTTGGCGGGGCGGCGCGTGCGTCTGTGGCAGCGGACGGGGGAGAGTTACGAGCACGTGTTGATGAAGGCTCTCGGATACGCGATGTTCGTCGGGGAATTTCCCGCAATGGAGATCGAGCGGCGCGTCGGCCTGCGTTACAAGCCCGATCTGGTGGCGCGCGCCGACAGCGCGGAGTTTGCGCTCCCGTTCGCCTTCTGGGGCGAGTGCGGGCAGACGGCCGTGCGCAAGACGGCGTGGCTCTTGAAGCATGCGGGCGTGGCGCGTCTCGTCCTCTTCAAGATCGGTTCATCTGGCGCGCTCGTGAAAGAACTGCGCGACGCGATTGACGAACGCTATCGCGCGCCCGAACGCCTCGTCATCATCAACTTCGTGTCCGACATCACGGAGCGCACACGCGAGCGGCGGATCGCGCGCGTGCCCGGCGGCTGGTACACGAGAACGGTCGTTTGAATTATCATCATCCGGTTTTCACACGGCATACGTTGCGGAAAGGTTCGAGTATCGATGTCACGGCAGACGGAGACGTTTGAGCGCGCGGGCGACGACGGCGAAGTGTCGATCCGCGAGTGCACGACGATTGAGGAATTTGATACGTGCGTGCGCTTGCAGCGCGAGGTGTTCCACATGCCTGATCTGGAACTCTCGCCGCGCCGCCACCTGATCGTCTCGCGGCTGGCCGGGGGCTGGATACTCGGCGCGTACCGTGCGGGCGGTGAACTCGTCGGCTTCGTGCATCATCTCGTCGCCGTGCGCGACGCGGAGATCATCGGCTACTCGCACATGATGGCCGTCTCGGCCGCCTACCAGAATCGTGGTTTGGGCGCGCGGCTCAAGTGGGCGCAGCGCGCGCGCGCGCTTGCAGAGGGGCGCAGCTTTATCCGCTGGACTTTCGAGCCGATGCAGGCGCGCAACGCGCACTTCAACATCAACCGGCTCGGCGTGGTCATACGCTCCTACTCCGTCAACTTCTACGGCTGGGACGCCGGGACGGAAGCCACAGACCGCGACGGGCAACAGTTCAACCTCGACAGCGACCGTCTGGTCGCCGAGTGGGAGCTACGCACGCCGCGCGTCGAAGCCCGCGCGCGGGGCGAGAGTTCGTCGCACGACTCCGCGCCCGCCGTCGCCACCGTCGAGATTCCGCCCGACTGGAACACGCTCCGACGCGAAGACGGGCGCGCGGCCGAGCGCGAACTTTTGCGCGTGCGTTCCGAGTTTCAACAACACTTCGCCGCCGGACTCGTCTGCGCCGGTTTCGAGCGCGGCGGCGCGCGACCGTGCTATCTTTTCTTTCGTGAATCGTAAATCGTGGATCGTAAATAGAAGGAGACGAATTTCTCTATTTACGATTCACGATTCACGATTCACGATCCGAGTTATGACTTTCACACGCTTCGACCGTTACGTTGAACGCCACACGGCCGCTTATGTCGAGCGGTTGCAGGCGTTGTGCCGCATGCCTTCGGTGGCGGCGCGCGGCACGGGCATGCGCGCCATGGCCGAGACGGTCGAACAGTCCATGCAGCGCATCGGCGGCGGCACGCGCTCGTTCAAGGTCGGGAGCGGCTACCCGATCATCTACGGCGAGTTCGGCGCGGGTTCGCACTGTTACATCGTCTATAGCCATTACGATGTGCAGCCCGTGGGGCAGTTGACGGCGTGGTCTTCGGGGCCGTTCGCGGCGGCGGTGCGCGACGGGCGGTTGTACGCGCGCGGCGCGGCTAACAGCAAGGGCGACCTCGTCGCGCGTCTCGCGGCGGTTGAGGCTTATCAGAAGACTTTCGGAAAGCTGCCTTTGTGTCTGCGTTTCATCGTGGAAGGCGAGGACGGGCTGGGCAGTCCGAGCCTCTACCGCTTCACGTCCGAGAACCCGGAGATGCTGCGCGCCGACGGCTGCATCTGGGACGACGGCTACAAGGACACGAAAGAACGTCTGCTCCTGAGTCTCGGCTTCAAAGGCATCACGTTTCTCGAACTGCGCGCTTACGGCGCACGCACGGATCTACATTCCAAGTGGGGCGGCGTTGTGCCGAACCCGGCGTGGAATCTCGTGCAGGCTCTCTCCACCATCGTCTCGCCGAAAGGCGTCATCACGATTGACGGCTTCTCGTCCCACATCGCGCCCTTCGCCGAAGAGGACGCCAAATCTCTCAAGCAACTCGAAATCGACGAGGCCGGACTCAAGCGCGAATTCAAGATCAACCATTGGGTGCGCGGTTTGACCGGGCGCGCGCTCACCAAAGAATTGATCTTCGGCCCGACCTGCACGATCTGCGGCATCCAGACCGGCCACACCGAGGCGGGCGCAAAGACCGTGCTGCCCGGCATGGCCGTGGCGCGTCTCGACTTCCGGCTCGTGCCCGATCTTTCGCCCGCGCTCGTCATCTCGCTCTTGCGCGCGCATCTCGACACGCGCGGCTTTCAAGACATCGAGGTCAACGAGATCGCGAGCGCGCCTTTCGTCAAATCTTCGATCCAATCGACGGTCGCCCGCGCGGCCATCGACTCCGCGACGGAAGTTTACGGCGCGCGTCCCATCGTCTATCCGCTCGATCCGGCCAGCGGCCCAATCGGCGCGGTCTGCGGCGTCAATCTGCCGCCGACGCCGCTCGTCTCCTTCGGCGTCAGCTACGCCGGGTCGAACCCGCACGCGCCCGACGAAAACATTCGCCTCGAAGATTTCGTGCAGGGCATCAAATACTTCGGGCGTCTCATCCACCAACTCGCGCAGATCGCGAAAGAAGACCGGCGCGAGACATCGACGATGGAATCGTTCGTGCAATTCAAAATTGAGAAGTCTTAGAGTAACCAAACGGGCATCACGATGGCGAAAACCCCCACCCGCAATGCGGGCACACCGGCACAGGAGATCGAAAACTTGCGCGACGAGTTGCGTCGTCACGAGGAGCTTTACTACGTTTACGACAACCCCGAAATTTCCGACGCCGACTACGACGCGCTCATGGCGCGGCTGCAAGAGTTGGAAGCCGCGCATCCCGAACTCGCAACGGCCGACAGCCCGACGGCTCGCGTCGGCGGCCGCCCCCTCGAAGGGTTCGAGCAATACGAGCATCGCCGCCCGATGCTCTCGCTCGACAACAGCTACAACATCGAAGACCTGCGCGCCTTCGACGAACGCGTCAAGCGTCTCGCGGACGGTCGCCGTCTCGAATACGTCGCCGAATTGAAGATCGACGGTCTCTCGATCTCTCTGCACTACGAACGGGGCGTGCTCGCGCGCGGCGTCACGCGCGGCGACGGGCGGCGCGGCGAAGACGTGACGCAGAACGTCCGCACGATTCGCAGCATCCCGCTCCGGCTGAAAGACGAGACGCCCGCCGCCGACCTCCCTCATCTAGAGGTGCGCGGCGAGGCGTATCTCGCGCGGAAAACTTTCCAGCGCATCAACGCCGACCGTGAAGCGGCGGAAGAACCGCGCTTCGCCAACCCGCGCAACGCCGCCGCCGGGACGATTCGCCAACTCGATCCGAAGATCGTCGCCGCGCGCCGCCTCGACCTCTTCGCCTACGACGTGATCGGCGGCGAGCGCAAAGTCTTCGCCACGCATTGGGAAGGCTTGGAATGGTTGGAGCGCGTGGGCTTTCAGATCAGCCATCGCAAACTCTGTGCTTCGATTGACGAGGTGATCGAGTTTTGCAACGAGATGGAGGCGAGGCGCGACGAGTTGGAATACGAGATCGACGGCGTGGTCGTCAAGGTCAACTCCGTGGCGTTGCAGGAGGAATTCGGCGCGACGGCGAAGTCGCCGCGCTGGGCTATCGCCTACAAGTACCCTGCGCGGCAGGCGACGACGCAGATTCTGGACATCATCGTGCAGGTGGGGCGCACGGGCGCACTCACGCCCGTCGCCGTGCTCGAACCCGTGCTCGTCGCGGGCAGCACCGTGGCGCGCGCCACCCTGCACAACGAGGACGAGATCAAACGGCTCGGCTTGCTCAAAGGCGACTGGGTGCTCATCGAAAAGAGCGGTGACGTGATCCCGAAAGTGATCAAAGTGGTAGAGTCGCGCCGGGCGGGGACGGAGAAGCGTTTCAGGATGCCGAAGACGTGCCCGGTGTGCGGCGGCGTCGTGTCGCGCCCCGAAGGCGAGGTGGTGTCGCGCTGCGTGGCGGCGGATTGCCCGGCGCAACTCAAGGCGCGCTTGCTTCACTACGCCTCGCGCCGCGCGATGCGGATCGAGGGCTTGGGCGACGCGCTCGCGGATCAGTTTGTGCAGACGCGAATGGTGCGAGACGTGGCGGGGTTGTACGACCTGACGCACGAACAGGTGGCGGGTCTCGAACGCATGGCGGAGAAATCCGCTTCAAACTTGCTGGCGCAGATCGAGGCGAGCAAGACGCGCGACTTGCCACAACTCGTCTTCGGTCTCGGTATCCGTCACGTCGGCGAGCGCACGGCCGCCATCCTCGCGCGCAACTTTCGCACGCTCGACACACTCGGCGCGGCGAGCGTCGCATCGCTCGACGCCGTGCCGGAGATCGGCCTGACGGTTGCCGAGAGCGTCCACGATTGGTTTGCGGACGAAGGCAACCGCGCGCTCTGCGAGCGTCTGCGTGCGGCGGGCGTGCGGACGGAGATGGAGGCGGCAGCAGCGGGCGGCGTGCAGACGGAAGCGTTCGCCGGTATGCTCTTTGTCCTGACCGGCAAACTTGAGACCATGACGCGCGACGAAGCCGCCGCGCTCATCGAGGCGCGCGGCGGGCGCGTTACCTCTTCGGTCAGCAAGAAGACAAGTTACGTCGTCGCGGGCGAAGAGGCCGGGTCGAAACTGGACAAGGCGCAGACGCTCGGCGTGCGCGTGCTCGACGAGGCGGCATTCAAAGAGTTGTTGGCCGGAAGCGTTTAGTCCCTGACGCGGCGGCCGAGGCGGCGAGCGATATTTCTAAAGTTAAGCGAAATCGGAGACCGGATGAGCACAGCGAATCTAAAAAATAAACTCGAACTCGCGTACACGATCTTTTGCGACGACGTGCGCTTGGAGGTCGGCAACAAACTATCCCTGATCGGCGTCTTTCAAAACATGCTGGTGCAGCAAATGCCCGTCTCGTTGATCAAGTTAGCCGTCGTCAACCACTGGCGCGGCGAAGGGCAATATCTCTCGGAGGTGCGTATCCTATCGCCCGACCGGAAGCAACCCGTCGTCGTCTCCGAACCCGCGCCCTTCGAGATCACGCAGGGCGGCCACACGGACAACGTCAGTTTCTTCATCAACGTCACCTTCCCCGCGCCCGGCGAGTATTGGGTGCAGACGCTCATCAACTCGACCCTCTTCGACGAGCAACCGCTCCTCGTCATGGACGCGCGCACGGCGTCGCGCCCGACGGAGACCACGGCGTCGGATGCAATAAACTAAAAACAGAGGCTAGAGGTTAGGGGTCAGAGATCAGTAAAAGCATTTTGCTTCTTAACTGATCTCTGACCTCTAACCTCTAGCCTCTGCTTTTATGCGGATGAGAGGGATCGAACCTCCACGATGTCACCATCACAGGCTTCTGAGACCTGCGCGTCTGCCAATTCCGCCACATCCGCGTGAACGTGGAGGAATCATACGGAGCAGGGCGCGAAGGTGTCAAGCAAGCGACCGTGCGCGTATTTTTCGACCCCAAACTGCCTCAATTAAGGGCGACCGATGATGTCGCCGATAATGCCGCCGATGCCGCCGCCGCGCGTGTTTGAGTCGCGGTTGCGGTAGCCGTCCTGATAGCCCTGCGCGAAGGCCGCGCGGAACTGCTGGCGGTAATAGTTCAACATGCCTTGCTCCGACCGGTAGCCGGCAGTCGCTTCCTGATAGACACTTTCGTCGCGGAAGTCGGCGCGCTCGCCGTTGGCGCGATCCGCCTGACCGGCGCGATAGCCTTCGTCGTAGCCGACGCGTTGGGCGCGCTCGCGCGTCTCGGCGCGGCCGTCTATGTTGTCGTCATCGCGATCATGGTCTCGGTCGTAGCGATCATCGTCGTCGTCGCGGTCGCGCGTCGGGCCGCGCCCGTCACGACGCCCATCGCGCGCGTCGTGGCCGTTATTGAACTTTTCGTCCTTCTTATTCTGTTGCTTGATCTTCTTATCTTGCTGCTTGATCTTCTTATCCTGCTTGTGGCCGCGCCCCTGACCGGCGAAACTCTGTGCCGGCAGCATGAGCACGGCGGCGATGGCGAAAACGGCCATGCCGAGCGTCGGTAGTTTACTTCTGAAAGTCATCGTCAACCCTCCTGATTATCGGAGCGCGGCATGATTGCCATGGCGCGCCGCATCGTAAAAATTCGCGTCGAGAAAAATATCTCTGCCGTAAGCTATTACAAACGTCGTGCCAGCAGGGAACGAATTTTAAATCGTTGAGCGGTAAAGGCCGCAGGTGGACGCGCCGGACAGCCCGTGCACGATACAGTGTTAGAACTTACTGTATGGTGTTAAATGGCGAGGCGGCGTGCACGGGCGTAACCTGCGTGTGACCGGAAAGTGATGTGAGCGCAAAGGACGGGTGGGGGACTGCGGTGGCCGTTGCGGGTCTGGGCGGCGGCTTGGTATAGTTCAGACACCGGACAAGAATCGTGAATTCATCAAAGACAGAAGCGGCGCGGGCGGACGATGCGCTCGGCGCGCGCCTCGGAGAGATACGCGGGCGGATCGCGGAGTGCGCCCGTCGCGCTGGACGCACGCCCGAAGAGATAACTTTGATCGCCGTCAGCAAGACGCACCCGGCGGAGATGGTGACGCGCGCACTAGCGGCGGGCGTCGCCGATTTCGGGGAGAACCGCGTGCAGGAGGCGGAAGAAAAGATCGAGGCCGTCGGCGCGGACGCAGGCGGCGCGCTGCGCCCGCGCTGGCATCTCATCGGACACTTGCAAAAGAACAAGACGCGCCGCGCCGTCAAACTCTTCGACGTGATTCACACGGTGGATTCGGCCGAGTTGATCGAACGTCTCGAACGGATGTGCGGCGAAGAGGGGCGCGCGGAGTTGCCCGTGCTCTTGCAGGTAGACCTCGCGGGCGAAGAGTCGAAGACGGGCGCGCCGCCGGACGCGTTGCCGGAGTTGATCGCGCAGGCCGCAACTTGCAGACACCTTCGTCTCGCGGGGTTGATGACGCTCCCGCCGTTCTACGAAGAGACGGAACGCGTGCGCCCTTTCTTCCGACGCCTGCGCGAGTTGCGTGACGAGTGGCGCGGGCGCGGCGCGTTCGGCGAGACGGGCGGCGAGCTTTCGATGGGCATGAGCCACGACTTCGAGGTGGCGATTGAAGAGGGCGCAACGATGGTGCGCGTCGGCACGGCGATCTTCGGCGCGCGTGCGCCGCGCGTCGGTTGACAACCTGCGCGTTAATCATTTGCGGCGGGCGCGGTTAATACTTATTTGAAACACCAATTATGGACATCTTTTTTCAGAGTCTCGCTTATTTCGTGAACGTGGGGATCATCGGTTTGATCGTCGCGGCGATAGTGTTGATGGCGTTGCGGCTGCTGTTGAATTACGCTGACTTGAACCCGTTTAGTCGTCCCGTGTTGCTCGTGCGTAACCTGACCGACCCGTTCGTCAACCCCGTGCGCCGGTCGCTGCTCGGCTTCGGCTTCTCGCCGAACATGGCTCCGCTCGTCACGATCCTGATCGTCATACTCGTCGGCTGGCTGGCCTTGAACTTGGCGAACGACGTGATCGAGACGTTTTACGGGATGTACCTGCGCGGGCGCGAAGGCCGCATCGTCGCGCTCATCGGCACGCTGCTCTATGGCTTCCTGAGCGTCTACTCGATGCTGATCCTGATCCGCATCATCTTCTCTTGGGGCATGGTGGGAACATCGAATGCGTTGATGCGTTTTCTCGTCAGGGCGACCGACCCGTTGCTCGTGCCGCTGCGCCGCATCATCCCGCCGCTCGGCTTCTTCGACATCTCGCCGCTCGTGGCTTTCCTGCTCATCTGGCTGTTTCAGGCGGCCATCGCCGGGACGCTGATGAGATTTTAAATTGCTTTCGCCCGACCCAAACAATTCATGTATGTTGCGATGCACGGAGACTGACGGCGCGATCACTTTCGCCGTGCGGGTCGTCGTGCGCGCTTCGCTGAGCGAGGTCGCGGGCGTGTACGACGGCGCGCTGCGCGTGCGCGTGGCCGCCCCGCCCGTCGAAGGCGCGGCCAACGAAGAACTCACGCGCACGCTTGCACGCGCGCTCGGCGTGCCCTCGCGCGCCGTTGAGATCAAAAGCGGCCAAGCCTCGAAGACGAAACTCGTGCGCGTCGCGGGTGCGACGCGCGAGCAACTGTTGAGTCTGGCGAGCGCGAAGTAAAAAATGCTTGCGGAGCGTTTTCCTACCGACCTCCGACTTCTAACCTCTGGCCTCTGCTTTAACCCGGTTGCGGCGCGTAAAAAACGCGTGATATAGTCGCGTCCCTGCACTCGGATTAAACACGCGTAACAAGGAACTCTGTAAAAATGTCTGGACATTCCAAGTGGCATACCATCAAGCACAAGAAGGGCGCGCTCGATGCCAAGCGCGGCAAACTTTTCACCAAACTCATTAAAGAACTCACGGTGGCGGCGCGCACCGGCGGCGGCGACCCGGAAGCCAATGCGCGCCTGCGCAAAGCCGTCTCCGACGCCAAGGCCGGCAACATGCCCAACGACACCATCGCGCGCGCCATCCGGCGCGGGACGGGCGAGGAAGAGGGCGTCAACTACGACGAGATCACTTACGAGGGCACAGGCCCCGGCGGCGTCGCCATCATCGTCGAGGCGATGACCGACAACCGCAACCGCACCGTGGCCGAGATACGCCACGCTTTCTCGAAGTACGGCGGCAACCTCGGCGTTTCCGGGTCGCAGTCTTGGAACTTCGAGAAGAAGGGCTACATCGTCGTCGAGAAAGCCGCCAAGAGCGAGGACGAGTTGTTCGAGATCGTGACCGAGGCGGGCGCGGAGGATTTGCGCGACGACGAAGACAACTTCGAGATCATCACCACGCCCGAGGAGTTTGAGGCCGTCCACGAGGCAGTGAAAAAAGCGGGCATCGAGCCGCAGGTCGCCGAAGTCGAGATGGTGCCGAAGTCCTACGTCAAACTCGAAGGCGCGGACGCACGCCAGATGCTCAAGCTCATGGAAATCCTCGAAGACCACGACGACGTGCAAAAAGTCTCCGCCAACTTCGACATCGACGAAGCGGAAATGGAATAGAAACAGAGGTCAGAGGTCAGAGGTCAGAGGTTAGAAAGAATCAGTTATGTTTTAACTGATCTCCGACCTCTAGCCTCTAATCTCTAACCTCTAACCTCTGTGCTTATGCGTGTGCTTGGCATTGACCCGGGAAGCGAGACGACGGGCTGGGGCGTGGTCGAAGGCGATGTGCAGCGGTATCGCATCGTCGATTTCGGGACGGTGAAGGCCAACCCGCGCGAGCGTTTCGCGACGCGCCTGTTGAAGATCAGCGACGGGGTGGAGGAGTTGCTGGCGCGCTTCCGGCCGGACGTGTGCGCGGTCGAAGAGATGTTCTTCGCCGCCAACGTGAAGACGGCTTTGAAACTCGGACAGGTGCGCGGCGTGATTCTGGTGGCGGCCGAGCGCGCCCGCATCGAGATCGCGGAGTATGCGCCGCGCCTCGTCAAGCAGACGGTGGTGGGTTACGGCGCGGCGGAAAAACATCAGGTGCAGGAGATGGTGCGCGTGCTGCTCTCGCTCGACGAGATACCGCAGCCTCACGACGCGAGCGACGCCCTCGCCCTCGCCATCTGTCACTTTCACCACGCGGGACTCGCCGCACGCACGAAGGCCGCCGCCCCGGCGCGCACCAAACTCGACGCTCTATTAGCCGCAAACCCGCGCCGCCGCGCGCCTCGCTAGAACTTCACACGCGACGACGGCCGCCGTTTGCACGTTTCCTCAAAACCTCAAACAGCGAAAGGAGACCGATCCTCATGTCTCGACGCTTGCCTGATTTCAAGCGAGTTTTATCTTCACAACTCGCAGTTCATAACGTTTCAACGCACGCCGCTCGTTCGCCAACGAGAGTCTTGTTGCTGGCCTGTTGCGCCTGCCTGCTTCTGTTATGCGCGGACGCCTACCCGCAACGGAAGCGGAGCGCGCTCGCCGCTGCGGCGGGCGGCCAACATGCCATCGTGGTTGACGAGCGTTTGGCCGCGCTCAGAGACGCGCCGCGTTTGACGGCAAACCTCCTGCAACGTCTGGGGCGTGGCCGCGCGGTCGCAATCGTCGGCGCGCGACGCGCGGGCGACGGGTTGAATTTTTATCGCGTGGCGGTGACGCGGCGGACGCGCGGTTGGTTGCAGGCCGACGCGCTCGCGTCGCCCGCGCGCGCGGGCGACGACGAAAAGTTGTTGAGCTTGATTCGCGGCTCGGACGAGTTTGACCGCATCGCGCGGGCGCGCATTTTTCTAGACAACTTTCCGCGCTCGCCCTTGCGCCCCGCCGTCCTGCTGCTGTTCGGGGACGAGGCCGAACAGGCGGCGGCGAAGTTGTCGCGTGATGCCGCGCGCCGCCTCGACGAGCGCGAGATGGCGGCGGGCGGCGCGCCGCTCGAAAGTTACTTCCTCAATTTCAACGAACTTGATCGTTACAACAAGCAAGGCGTTACGTTCGTCTTCGAGCGCGCCCTGAAGCGTTTCCGTTACGACGGCGAAAGCTGGCGCGAGATTCTCAGGCGACACCCGCGCAGCCCCGAAGCCGCACAGGCGCGGCAGCGGCTCGACGCGCTCGCGCCTCGCGCCGCCGTGCGCTGATTGTTTGACTCTATCGACGCGGCTTCCGATTGAGGGCGTCTGAACCTTAGAGCACTCGGCCTCGCAAGACGCAGGGAGCACAAAAGGGTCGGGAAAGAATAAGGGGAAAGGGTCAAGGTAGAAACAGGAAGCGGGGCGCAACCTTGAATGGCTGCGCCCCGCTTCCTGTTTCTACCTTTATTCTTGACCTTTACTTTTAGCTTTACTCTTTCCTTTTACTCTCTACTCTTGTCCTTCGCGCCTTCAGAACTGGCCGGGTTGCGGTGCGCCGGGGTCGCCAAACCGCTTCCGGTATTCCACCGAGTTGATGAACCCCCGCACCATCGTCCGGTAATCTCCCGGATGCGTGTTCAGATACGCCAGCCATGCTGCAAGCCCGCTCGCTTCCGCATCCCTGCGCAAATACCCGAAGTATTCCATC
>DASZEQ010000026.1:0-40669 GCA_035940695.1 Pyrinomonadaceae bacterium
CCCCCCCCCCCCCCCCCCCCCCCCCCCCCGCTGCGGGGCTAGAAGTTGAACTTCACGGCCAACTGCACGCGACGCGCGCTGTTAACGACAGCCCCGCGAATGCGGCCGAAGGTGTTGCTCGTCACAACGGCCGTCGGGAAGTCGAAGGCCGGGGTGTTGGTCGCGTTCTGCATCTCGGCGCGCAGTTCGAGGTTCGTTGACTCGGTGAAATAAATCTTCTTGCCGAGCATCAGGTCGAGGTTGAACAACTTGGGGCCGGTGAAATAGTTTCGCCCCGTGTTGCCGAACTCGCCGGGCGCGGGCGCAGAGAACAGCGCGCGCTGCTCCTGCGTGAAGAAGAAGTTCGTGCCCGACTCCTGCACGATTGAGCCTAAATCGGGGCTGCACCCGTTGCAGTTGGCGGGCGTTTGCAGCACGTTGCTGATCGTGTTCACGCCCGAATAGACGGTGAACGGTCGGCCGGACTGGTAGATGAACGAACTGGAAAGCTGGAAGCCGCCGATGATGCGGTCGAGCACAGGGTTGACATCGCGCAGGAAGCGACGCCCGTTGCCGAGCGGGATGTCGTAGACGAGATAGCCTTGCAGCGCGTGGCGACGGTCGAAGTCGGAACGCGCATAGTTGAGGCGACGGTTAAAGATGTTGTAAGGGGTGTTCGACGCCGTCTGGGTCGTGCCGCGACCGGCGACGGTCAAGGCCGGGTCGAACGAACGCGTGTCCATAGACTTGCCGAGCGTGTAGGCCACCTGATAGCTGAAGCCGTCGTTGAAGCGGCGGCTCAACTGCAATTCGAGCGCGTTGTAGACCGAGTAGTCGTTGCTGTCGATCACGTTGACCGCGCCGGAGAACTGCGGGTAGGGACGGAAGAAGAACGGGCTGAAACCGTTCGTCACGATGACGGGCACGGTGGTCGAGCCGCTGGTGAGACGGCGCGCGAGCGTATCGGCGGCAGACGCCACCGAGCCGAGGTTCAAGTCGGTTGCAAAAAGCGAGCGGAACTGCGTCGTGCCCGCGTTGTTGGCCGAGTTGCCCGTGAGCAGCGCGTTGATGAGCGGGCTGGTCGCGTTGGCGTTCGCGCGCAGCGCGTTGAAGGCCTCGAGGAAGCTCTCGTTGAAGCGCGGGTCGCGCGCGAGGATGTTCACCTGATTCACGTCGTACGCGCCGTAGAGGCCGACGCCTTTGCGCCCGATGTAGTTGACCTCGACGACCGAACCCCAACCGATTTCGCGTTGGAGGCTCGCTCCCCACTGGTAGGTTTTCGGCGAACGCAGGCTCGGGTCGATCACCGTGGTGCTGTTGCCGGAGAAAGGCGGCGGCTGGCGCAACGCTTCCGGCGTCAAGTTCGCGGGCGGCGTGAGCGCGGGCAGGCCGAAGCGCAGTCGTCCCTGCTCGTCGGCCTGTCGGCCGAAGGTCGAGTTGATGACACCGGCGGTCGCGCCCGGCGCGGTGTTGTAGATGAAGGACGAGAACACGAACGTGTTCATGCGGTCGTAGGCGAGGCGGAAGTTGGTACGCACGGAGGTCTTGCCGTCGCCGAACGGATCCCACGCGAGGCCGACGGTGGGCGCGAAATTGTTCCAATCGCTGTCGAAGAGTTTGCCCTCGACCCAGCGCACGTTGTTGGCCGGAGCTTCGCCGATGCGGAGCGGCCTGTCGGGGCGCAAGACGGGGAGCTCGCCCGCCGAACTCGGAGAGATTTTGATCTCATAGCGCAGCCCGAAATCGAGCGTCAGGTTCGGGCGAATCTTCCAAGTGTCTTGACCGTAGAAGTCGTATTCGGGATAACGCGCGTCGAAGGGAAAGCGCGACCCGGCCGGGCCGAACGAGTTGTCGTCGGCGGCGACAAAGCCTTGCCCGATGTTGCCCACGCGGCCGAGCATCAGGTTATAGAAACTCTGGAGTCGCGGGCGGTCGTTGGCGGCGTTGATGCGCGCCGGCGAGGTCAGGTTCGCGGGCGGCTCGTTGGTCACGCGGCTGAAATCCACCTGCGGGTTGACGTACAACCCGGCCGCCTGCCCGCGATTGTCGAGGTGCTGCTGGTAGCGCAGGTTCGTGCCGAACTTGAACGTGTGCGCGCTGCGCAGCCAACTCAAGTTGTCAACGAACTGGTAGGTGCGGATGCTGCGCGCGTTGTTGATGACGGGCGTGTTGTCAATCGGGTTGGTCAGGTCGAGACAACCGGACGTGCCGGGGAAAGGACAATCGAAGCGCAGGGGCGAATTCAAGTCCGCGTTCGGGTCGGCGTTGTTGAAACTGAAAGTGAAGCGGTTGAACCCGACGACGACTTCGTTCGTCAGCGTCGGCGAGGCCGTCCAGCGATAGTTGACCGCGAGGTTCTTCGGGTTGCGGAGCGTGTCGATGTTGCGCGGCGAATCGGGGAAGGCTTGCGGGCCGCCCGCGCCGCCGATGACGCCGGCGTTGGTGTTGCCGTTGCCCGCGTCGCCGAGCGTGTTCTGCTCGCCCTGCGCGTAACGCACGTACATCGTGTTGCGCTCGTTGAAAGTGTGATCAATCTTGAAGGCCAGATCGTATTGCCGCTCGGTTTGCGGCGCGAGGAAAGTGAACCCGGCAATGTTCAAACCGTCGCCGCCCGCCGCGAAGGTGTTGGGCAGGGGCGTCAGGCCGATGAGTTGCTGGACGGAAGGGTCGAGGCCGAGGTTGCGCGGGTCGTTGGCGACGACGCTGTAGGTGGCGATGCAGGCCGGCGTGCTCTCGGTGATTGCGCCGACGCAGGCGGGCAGAAGCGGGTTACCGGCCGCGTCCACCGTCGCGCCCGTGACGCCCGCCGGGAAGTTCCGCCCGTTCGCCACGTAGCGGAAGATGCCCTGTCGCGCCGCAGACGTTAGCACGGTGCGCGTGCGGGCGATGCTCTGCGAGGTACGCAGGAGTTGCAGGTTGGTGAAGAAGAATGTTTTGTTTCTGACGATGGGGCCGCCGAGGCTGCCGCCGAAAATGTGCTGGACGAACTGGCCGCGCGGCGTGCCGTTCAGATTGTTGTTGTACTCGTTGGCGAGCAGGCGCGGCGTCTGGTAGAACTCGAAGAGGTTGCCGTGGAAGTCGTTCGTCCCGGAGCGTGTGACGAGCGTAACCTGCGCGCCGCTGCTGCGCCCGAGTTCGGCGGTGAAGTTGCCGGTCACAACTTGAAACTCGCTGATCGAGTCGGGGTTGGGGCGCAGCGGCGTGAAGTTTGAGCCACCCGCGCTCGACTCGTTGATGTCGATGCCGTCGAGCGTGAAATTAAAGGCGCGGTCGCGCGAGCCGTGGACGTGGACGCCGCCGCCCGTGTTCGCGCCGCTCACGACGCCGGGTTGAAGATTGATCAGGGCGAGGGGGTTGCGCCCGCGCACGCCGACGATGGGCAGAGCTTCGAGCGTCCGCTGCTCGACCGTGTTGCCGAAGTTACCGGAACTGCCGGTCTGCACGAGTTCGGCCGAACCGACCACCTGCACCACGTCGGCCACGCCGCCGACTTCCAGAGTTACGTCCACTGTCGCCGGTTGGTTGATGTTGACGGGGTTGGTGGTGGAGATGAATTTCTTGAACCCGGACTTCTCCACGCTCACCGTGTAAGTTCCGATCTGCACCGAATCGAAGACGTAGTTGCCCGTCGCAGTGGTTTGCGTGGTGAAGGCCACCTGCGTGCCTTCGTTGATCAAAGTCACGGTGGCGTCCGGGACGACCGCGCCGGACGGATCAACGACCGTGCCTGTGACACGCGAAGCCGTGCCTTGCGCCAGTGCGCCGCTGACTCCGCTCGCCAACAGAACGAGGCACAACAAAAATCGCGGGAGATTCTTAATTTTCATGGACTCGGCTCCTCAAGTATCCGAACAGTAAGGTTGGGCTTTCTTTGTTTAGAAGTTTGCGGGGACAGTCGCGCGTTCAATCACGCGGTAACCGCGCGGGCTTGAAGCGCACCTTCGCGCGGCGGAAGTTCCGGCACGGTCGGCGCGCTCGCGGACAAATCTCTCGCAAACGCGCGCCGAATAATTCACCTGAAAACTCGATTGAAGGACGGAAACCGCTGAACCCTTAGGACGACTGCGCATCATTGTAGTTGAACTGTAAATGAACTGAAAGCTAAAAAAACTTATTATGTAAATAAGCGCACATGATAATGAGTTGTTATAACTGCGCCTGTCGCGCACGGCCGCGCGAACGCGCGATGGCCGCCCCCGGCTCGCACGCCGAAGCTGCGAGTCGCGCGGCCGGCTCTCACTGACTGCCTCTCTATTTTCAAATTGCTGCGCCAGCGGCCTGAGCGGTGAGTCGAATTTGAGATTCAAGGAAAAGTTAAATTTGCAAATCCTGTTCCAACTGCCGACGCACGTTTACGAATGATTTTTCTCACAGCTTTCTTCATCCGCGCCCGCGCGGCTACGAAAAATTGGAGACGGGTCTCTAATTTTTCGGAGATGGCGAGGCCGCGGGCGCGACGCTCGCCGGAGTGGCCTTCTCCACAAAGAGCGTGTTGAGCAGGTGCGCGAGACGGTATCCGGCCAACGCGATGCGCTCGCTGGAAATCTTTTGCGCCTCCGCCGTGTAGGCCGCCGACGGCGCTTCGCCCTCACGCGCCTTGGCGTAGACGAACTGCCGCGCAATCGTGTTGCTCTCTTCGATCCAGCGTAGCGGTTCGAGTTCGCGCGCGGCGGTCAAGGTCTCGGCCGGATTGGCTTTTATGATCTCTTCGGCCTGCGCGAGCAGACGGGCGCGCGCCGCCGTGTCGAGCGGACGCCGTGGACTCTCAAAACCGAATCGCCCGCCGGCCGCGTCCCAGAAGGCATGTAGATTTCTGATGCGCGCCTCCGGCGGCATCTGGACGGCGAAACCGTTGCCGCCCGCATCGCCGTCCGGGTTCTTGGCCGTGTAGCGAGTGGTGGTGTGGAGCGGTTGATGCACGTCGCCGACGAGGTGATAGAGGAAGCCGAGCGTTTCGGCGTCCGTCTTATCGCGCCCCGTGCCACGGCGCAGCGTGTTGATGCACCAGTTGATGCGGTCGAGAACGTTCGTCGGTTCCGGCCCGACCTCGGGGCGGACGGGGATGCCGTCGAAGAACGGCCGGTAGTTGATGTAGTGCCAGTTCTCATACTCGTCGTTCAGGGAGTCGCCCTTGAAGTCGTCCATCCAGACGGCGATGGTCACAGGGTCATAAATCTTTTCGCACGCGGGCGTGTAGTAGGTCGCGCACAGGTGTATGAGCGGCCGTCGCCCCTGTGGCGGCGCGGCGAGCAACTTATCGACGCGCGCCTTGGCCGCGGGCGACAAGTTCAGATACGCGATCTGCGCGACGAGCATGTGCCCGGTGTCGTGCCACGCGAAGGCGGGCGACTGTGCGGCGAGCAGCAACGCGGCCAGCGACGCGGCTCTCCAAATTTTACGCATCGAAGTTTTCCTCACTTCCCTGTCCGTTAGCGATAAATCAGAGCGCGCGTGCGGGCGCGGCGAAACGCTTCGAGCGACGGCTGCCACGAGAGCGCGATCTGTTCGGCCGACTCGCCGCGTTTAAGTCTGTCGAGCGTGTCGGCGTTGGCGAGCAAGCGACCGTATTTTTCGATCTGCCAATCGTCCGGGTGCAGGCGGCGCAACGCGACCGCGATCTCCAAGCCCGCATAGACCGGGCGCAACTGCGTGCGATCCGTGATGACGAGATTGACGCCCCCGCACTCTTCGCCCTGAAAGACGGAGGCGCGCGGCGTGAAACGCACGGGCACGAAACGCACGCCCGGAATGCGACGCTCGTTCAGATAACTCGCCAGACGCTGCCCGTCGATCCACGGCGCGCCGACCAACTCGAACGGCGTATCCGTTCCGCGCCCGACCGACACGTTCGTCGTCTCAAGCAAACCGACGCCGGGGTACAAGGTGGCCTGCGTCAGGCTGCGCATGTTGGGCGAGGGGCTGATCCAAGTTTGCCCTGTCCCGTCGAACCACATCCCGCGCCGCCAGCGTTCCATCTCGACGACGCGCAGGTCGCAATTGATCTTGCGCTCGGTGTTGAAGAAGCGCGCGATCTCGCCCGTAGTCATCCCGTGGCGGACGGGGATCATGTGATAACTCGTGAAGGAAAGTTTGTCGGCGTCGGCGACGGGGCCTTCCGTCTCGTTGCCGCGAATCGGGTTCGGCCGGTCAAGCACGAAGACAGGCAGGCGCGCGCGCGCCGCCTCTTCCATCACGTTGCCGAGCGTGGAGATGTAGGTGTAGAAGCGGGTGCCCACGTCCTGAATGTCGAAGACGATGGCGTCGAGTTCACGCAACTGTTCGGGCTTCGGGCGGCGCGTCTCGCCGTAGAGCGAGTAGATGGGCAGACCCGTCCGCTCGTCTTTCGTGTCGGATACTTTGTCATCCAGAAGACCGCGGATGCCGTGTTCGGGTGCAAAGAGCGCGACGAGTTTGACGTTGGCGGCCTCGCGCAGCACATCTATCGTCGGCCGACCGCGCCGGTCGCGCCCCGTGTGATTCGTAACGAGGCCGACTCTCAGCCCCGCGAGTTGGCGGAAGCCGTCGCGTTCGAGCACGTCGATGCCGTTCAGCACGTCCGCGTCGAGCGGTATGACCGGAGGGGCAGCCGTCGCGTTCTGTGCCGCGTTCAGGTGCGCCAGACTCATCAACGTCTCCGAGGCGAAGCGCGCCGACTCGCCGTGCGATTGCTCCGCCGTCACGTCCGTGAGCGACGAGGCGACAATCGAGGCAATGCGCCCGCGCAACTCGCCCACGTCGCCCTTGCCGTCCGGGTGCACCCGGTTGCTCAGGAAGACGACGAACGTCTGGCTTGCGGGGTCGAGCCAAAGGGACGTGCCGGTAAAGCCCGTGTGACCGAACGAGCCGAGTGGGAAGAGGTCGCCGCGATTGGAGGAGAAACTACTCACCACGTCCCAGCCGAGGGCGCGCGCCGAGCCGTCCTCTAAGACGGCTCGCGGGCGCGTCATCGCCGCGACGCCGAACGGGCTTAAAATCCGCACCGCGCCATAAGAGCCGCCGTTCAAGATCATCTGGCAGTAGATGGCGAGATCGTCGGCCGTCGTGAACAGACCGGCATGACCGGCCACTCCGTCCATGCGAAAGGCCGTCGGGTCGTGCACCTCGCCACGCAGCCAGCGATCTGCGTCCGCGCCGAGCGTCTCCGGCCTGCCGCCGAGATAAGCGGCCTGCGCGCGCCTTTGCTCGGTCGGCGCAATGCGCGGGCGCAGAGCGGCGGGCGGATTGAAAGTCGTATCGTGCATTTGTAGCGGCTCGAAGATGTTCTTGCGCGCGAACACGTCGAGCGGCTCGCCGCTGACGCGCTTGACCACTTCACCGAGCGCGATGTAGCCGATGTCGCTGTAGAGGAAACGCTTGCCCGGCGCGACGTTGCGCATCCGCTCTATTGCGAGACGCTTCATCGCCTCTTCGTAGCCCGTCCACTGCTCGCGCAAATCGAAGTCAGGGCCAAATCCGGCGCGGTGCGTCAGGAGTTCTTCAATCGTGATCTGCTCGCGGCCGCCCTCTTTCATCTCCGGCAAGTGGCGCGACAACGGATCGCTCAAACGCACCTGCCCGCGTTCGACGAGGATCATGATGCTCGTCGCCGTGGCAACCACCTTCGTCAAACTCGCCGCGTCGAAGATCGTGTCAATCGTCATCGTCTCGCGCTGCGGCGCGACGGCGCGCGCGCCGTAAGCCTTGCGCCACACGACGCGTCCGCGCCGCGCCGCAAGCACCACCGCGCCCGGCGTCTCCTTGCGAGCTATCGACTCTTCGACGGCCGCGTCAATCCGCGCCAGACGCTCGGCCGACATCCCGACGCTGGCCGGGACGACGGCGGGCAAATTTTTCCCAAACGTGTGCGCCGCGAAGACGAGCAACAGGCAGACGGCGAGATGACGGCGGGGCGGCAAGCGAAACATGTAGCGATGTTGTTTGTTTGCCCTGTGGGGCGGCATCGAGTTAGAAAAATGTTTGCGGGCGGGCGCGGCGCGCCTGTGTCCGTCGGTATGTGCGATGTTCATTTACTGCTTGACGCGTTCCCTTCTACTTGCTTCGCTTGCGCCTTCAACTGAATCCCCGTGCCGCGCGCGTAGAGCGAGGGCAGGCTGATCGGGAGTTTGCCGCTGACGCCGATCTCGCCGAGCAGGGCGCGTGCGGCGGCGCGTTGCAAACTCGGCATGTCGCCGTAGGCCACCACGTAAGTTTTGATGTCGGGAAAACTTTGCAACAGGTACGGGTTGCCGAAACTGACGGCGACGACCGGAACTTTGCGTTCGAGCAACTTCTTGAGCGCGCGTGCGCCGGGTTCGGGGAGCGTGCCGCTGTTGGACTGCCCGCTCCGCACGCGTCCGTACATCGCCACGATAATTAACTTGGCGGCCTTCGCGCGGTCAAGCAGAGAATCGACTTCCTTCTCCGGCGAGCGGTCGTCTAGCACCCCGCCTTCCAACTTCCGCCCGCCGAACGCGCCCGCGAACGGTTGCATGATCCACAGGCGATTATCCTCGTTCGTAATTCCCAGAACGAAGATGCGCTCGCCCGGCGGCAGATCGACTACGGGCAGCAACCCGGCCTCGTCGCGCACGAGCGTAACGGCGCGCTCCGCGATCTCGTCCGACAACTTCAACGCCGCATCGCTTGAGACGACGCGATCAATGTCTTCTATCGGCGCGATGCGCTGGCGCACGAGGCCGAGGTCGTACTTCGCCGCGAGCAGACGCCGCGCCGATTCCTCGATCCGCTTTTCCGTCAGACGCCCCGCCGCCACCGCCTCGCGCAAGCCACGGATGGCCGCGTCCGTGTCGGCCGGTTTCAAGACCATGTCCGCGCCCGCAGAGACAGCCCGCACCGCCGCCTCGCCCGGCGTGAAGTAGATGGTCAGCCCGCTCATGTCCATCGCGTCGGTGACGATGATGCCGTCGAATCCGAGGTCGCGTCGAAGCGTGCCGCCCACGACCGGAGCCGAGAGCGTGGCCGGGAGCGTCGCGTTCTCGACGAT
Organism: Pyrinomonadaceae bacterium; assembly: GCA_035940695.1. Taxonomy (GTDB): domain Bacteria; phylum Acidobacteriota; class Blastocatellia; order Pyrinomonadales; family Pyrinomonadaceae; genus JAIVJZ01. Next base: position 8,963 of record DASZEQ010000026.1, read on the forward strand.
CACTTCGCTGTCGGTGTAGCTCGGTCGCCGCTGCGCGAAGCCTTCGAGCGGGGTGATTTTGGTCGGGTCGAGTTGCGGCAGGCCGATGTGCGCGATCATGACCGAGCCGACGCCCGCCGCAATCGCGGCGCGAAACGGCACGAGTTCAACCGCGTCGAGGCGCGCGCGCGTGACGTTGACGACGGGCAGGCCGCGATGCGAATCGACGGCCGTGTCGCCGTGGCCGGGGAAATGTTTTGCCGTGGCGATCACGCCGCCCCTCTGCGCGCCCTCCGTGAAGGCGGCGGCCATGCGCGCCACTTCGGCCGGGTCTTCGCCGTAGGAGCGCACGTTGATCACCGGGTTCGCGGCGTTGTTGTTCACGTCAACGACGGGCGCGAAAATCTGTTGGATACCGAGCGCGCGCGCCTCGCGCGCCGTCACCTCGCCCATCCGACGCGCATAGTCTGGGTTGCCGGTCGCGCCGACGGCCATGTTCCAAGGAAAGTTGATCGTGTCTATGAAGCGCATCCCCGCCCCGGCTTCGAGGTCGGCCGAGACGAGCAGAGGACGCCGCGCGAGTTGCTGCATCCGGTTGACGAGATGAACCGACTCGTAGACTGACCCGCGAAACAGGATGATGCCGCCGATGTGATTCTGCTCCACCTGTCGGCGCAACTGTTTGAAGGCTTCGCTCTCCTGACTCAGAAACGTCGCGTTGATACCGACCGCGATCAACTGCCCGACCTTTTCGTCGAGCGTCATCCGGCGCAGTTCCCCGTCCGCCCACTGCACAGCTTCGCGCGACGGGCGACGCGTGTAAGGTTTAAAGACCGGGAGTTTCCCGTCCGGCGTGACATCGCCCGCCGTCGTCATCGCCGCTGCCATAGCCACGGCGATTTTCGATAGCGGCGATCTCAAGTGCGTAGACGTTTGCTGCGCGCGCGCGACGTTCGCCGGGGCGAACACGAGCGAGAAAACGGCGACCATCGCCGCCGTAGAGCGCGTGGCCACGCGCATGAATTGACCAAGGCGAAAATTATTCATTGCGATAATTCGTTTTCCGTTTCCGGCAACTAGCTAGACATTCTCGGTCGCGCCGCCCGGCGCAAGTTCGTCGCGCTGTTCTGCGGCGGGCGCGAAGGCGAAGCTCACCGCATAGGCCACGACGAAAGTGACGATGCTGCCCAAGAGCACGTACCACGTCCACGCGAGCGGCGTCATAAAACGCACGTAGAGCATGACGGCGATGCTCACGATCATCCCGACGAGCGCGGGCGGTTCGCTGACGCGCTTAAGGAACGTCCCGACGAGAAAGATGCCGAGCACGGGGCCGTTGATCAGCCCGGCGATGGACAACGCCTGATCGAGCGCGGAGCGGTTCTTTTTCAGAAAGAACAACGCGACGCCGATCTGGACGATGCCCCACGCGAGCGTCAGCCAGTGAGAGACGCGCAGGTAATGCTTGTCGTCGCGCCGGGGCGCAAAGGGCTTGTAGAGATCGTTGACGGCGGTGGCCGCAATCGAGTTGAGCGATGAAGACAGAGCGGCCGCGAAGATCGCCGCGACGACCAGCCCCGACAGCCCCGAAGGCATGTGCTTCGTGATGAAGTCGGGGAAGACGCGGTCGCTCCCGACGACGCGGAACGCGCCCTCGATGGGCAGCGTCGCCGCGCCCGCCGTCAGCGTGCCGTAAGCCGGATCGCTCTGCGGCTGGTAGAAAGCGAACAGCAGCGCGCCGATGAAAAGGAAGCCGATGAACTGCGCGAGCACCACGCCGCCGCTCGACAACAGCGCGGCGGCGGCGCGGCGCGGCCGGTCGGTGCAGAGGTAACGCTGCACGAGATATTGATCCGTGCCGTGCGTGCTCATCGTCAGGAAGCAGCCGCCGATGAGTCCCGCCCAGAACGTGTAGGTCTTCGTCAGCGTAAACGAGAAGTCGAACACGTCGAACTTGCCGAACTGGCTGCCGAGCGCGAGCGCGCCGCCGAAGCCGCCGTCGATCTTCGAGGCGAGCACGACGGCGGCCGCCGCCGCGCCCGCGATGTAGATGCCGAGTTGCACCACCTCGACCCAGATGACCGCCTCCATCCCGCCGAAGTAAGTGAAGACGATCATCACGACGCCGAGCAGGATGATCGAGTAGATGGCGATAGTGTCGGCGTCGGCGTTCGGCTGGAAAGCGACGTAGACGGCGGCGAGCACGAAGGCCGTCAAGAGCAGCCGCACGCCGTCTGCGATGTTACGCATGATGACGAAGAGCGCGGCGGCGAGCATCTTGATCTTGAGACCGAAGCGTCGTTCGAGCAGTTGGTAGACGGTCAGGAGTTCGCCGCGAAAGTAGGAGGGGATGAAAAGGAGCGAGATGACGATGCGCCCCAGCATGTAGCCGAAGACGAGTTGGAGAAACTGGAAATTTCCGCCGCGCGCGAACGCCACGCCCGGAACGGAGATGAACGTGATGGTCGAAGTCTCGGTGGCGACGATGGAGGCGGCGATTGCCCACCACGGCACGGTGCGGTCGCCGAGAAAGTAGTCGCGCGTCGTCTCCTGCTTGCCGGAAAACCAGACGCCGAACGCCGTGATGCCGACGAGGTAGCCGAAGATGATAAAGAGGTCGAGCGCTCTCATAGTTTCAGGTCAATAGACGGCCGTCAGCGTTGGGGTTGCATGCCGTTGTTAAATTTCGCCGCAGCCGCTCACCGGCATCGGCATTTGCTTTCTTTCCGCCGCGGGAATAAACCGCCATCCTTTTGTCTCATCAACATCAAATGCACCGACAAACACACTGCCTTCCACCTCAGTACACTCGGAACTCACTTCACCGATATACCGCCGGGCGACGTTTATTTCATACCTGCCCATCCTATCTTGCAGGACGAGCACCGAATCAGCCTCTCGGAAGAAGACATTGGCGCGGCTACTCCCGCCCGTATCCGTAGAGATTTGCGTTCGCGTGACCGGAACGCCTTCGACAATTAACACAAGGTAGCGATCATATTCAGCAAGAAAATCGTGAATGCTAATGCGCTCAAGCCGCAAGGAGGCATTCGCCGCGATAGACAGAGAGGCCGACGACCGGTCTCCCTTTGCGCTGCATGCGGCGCAGACCAACAGGCTCAGGCCGAGAATCAATAGCTCTTTCTTCAGCATCGTCACTACGCGCTGTTGCGACACTCGGCACATGCGGCTCTTTATTCCGGCGGGCTAACGTGCGCTCACCCGTTGCAAGTAGTCGCGCGCTTCCGCGAGTTCGGCGGCGCGCGAATCGGCGCGCTCCTGCGTGCGCAGGTAATCGCCGTAGGCGCGGGCGGCGAGTTTGGAGTCTCCGCTCTGGGCGGCGGCGCGTGCGAGTCCGAGCAGCGAGTGCGGGCGGTTGGGCTGGCGCAGGAGCGCGGTCTTGAACTGCGCCACCGCTTCCGCCGGGCTGCCCACGCCGAGTAGCAGTTCGCCAAAAAACTCGTGCGAAGGCTTGATCATGTCGGGCGGCCCTGACGGTGGCCGCAGAGACTCTTCCAGAGCGGTCGCGCGACGCAGCAGTTCGACGGCCTCGTCAACTTTCCGCGTGTTCACGCGCGCCAGCGCTGAGACTTCCAACTCCATGATCTCGACCATCGCGGGACTGAAGTAAGTGTTGCCTTGCTCGAACTCTTTACGCAGCGCGCGAATCTCGGCGACGTAGCGCTCGGCCTCGGCGGGCTTGCGCGAGGAAGCGGCGGCCAGCCCGCGCAGGTAACTGCCGTACAGAAGTCTGAACAACGGACGCTGCGCCGGTTGTGCTGCGACGACCGAGGCGGGAATCACGCTCGCCGTCGCAGGCTTCGCGGCGACGTGGCAAGAGTCAGCTCCCAACTCTTTCGTCTCCGATTTCGCTCCCTGAAGCGATGCCGACTTCGCATCGGCGTCGCCGAAATGTTTCTCGATCAAGTCCCAACGCCCCGTCTCCGCGATGAAGACGGCGGCCATGTAAGGGTAGCCGCGAATCGGCGCACCGAGTTCGGCGATGGATTGCTGCATGAGCGCGAGTTGCGCCTCGGCCTCGCGGACGCGCCCCTGCTGCAAATAGACGTATTCGAGCCAACTGAGACTGTGATAATCGCGCCGTTCGATGGAATGTTTTTTGCGCTTGACCCATGCGTCCGAAGTCGCCCACGAAGATTCATTCGAGGCGGCGGCCTCCGGCCACATGCCGAGTTGGATGAAGATGTGCGAAGGCATGTGGCGCGCGTGGTGCGCGTCGGGCGCGATCTCTGCGTAACGCCGTGCGGCGGGCAGGGCGATGATGGCGTGTTCCGGGTCGTCGAAGGCGTGGATGATGTAGTGCGCCGCGCCGGGATGGCTCGGGTTCTTCGCGTAAACGTCGAGCGCGATTGCCCCGGCCTGCGCCTGCAAGCGATAGCCCTTATCCGTCGGTCGCACCGCGCCGAGCAGAGAAAGCGCGTAGAAAGAGGCCGCTTCCAAATCCGCCGGATACTCTCTGTAAATCTTTTCCATCGCGGCAGCGTAGGCGAGGTTGCGCGTGTGCTTGTCGCCTTCGCCGTAGAGAGCTTTCACGGCGTTGATGTAGGCCGACTCGCGCGGAGTCAACTTTGCGTCGCCGCGTATGTGCGCGAGCGCGCGGCGTGCGGCGTCCGCGTTCTGCTCGTTCCAGAGCGGGTGGTTGTGCGCCATCGCTTCGCCCCAGTAGCCGAGCGCGAAATCGGGTTCGGCTGTCGTCGCCGCCTGAAACGCCTCCAGAGCCTCCTCGTACCAGAAGGAGTGCAACGCCGCGACGCCGCGTAGGAAATGCTCCTGCGCCGCGGGTGAACCGGATGTGGGGAAATCAATTTTGCCGAGCGCGCCCGCCTGCGGCGTCTGTGCGAACGCGGCGGCCGCGAGGCACATAGAGACGCACAGCGAGATCAACATCCTGTAAGAAGCACGACGAAGTGACATGGTTATTTCTCGACTTTCCGGTTGAAAGAGGAATTGCTGGCACTGCTTCTACGCTCAATTTCGTTGCGAGTCAAACGCGCGGCGCGCGGCTTCCGCCACGGGCGAGCCGGTTCGTCAATCAAAGTGCCACGCTCGCTGACCGGAAACCAACGCACGCCGATTAACTACCCTGCCAACTCGCCGAGCGTGCGTATGCGCGGGCAGACGCTTTCCGGGTAGAGATCGAGCGGGTCGAGCAGGATGGCGCGCATGCCGACGGCGAGCGCGGCCAAAGCGTCGTGCGCGTAAGAGTCGCCGATGAAGACGGCTTCATGCGGTTCGAGGCCGAGTTTGGCGAGCGTCAGTAGAAAGATGCCTGCGTCCGGTTTGCGCTGGCCGACGACGTGCGAGTCGATCAACAGGTCGAAGTGCGCTTTGAGTTCCACGAGTTCGAGCAGTTCGTCGAGCCTGCCGTCTTCCGTGTTCGAGATGACGGCGAGACGCAAGCCCGCTTCTCTCAACGCGCCGAGGACGCGCGCCGCTTCCCCGTCGGGCGTGCACCACAGGTGTCGCTCGGCGTGCGTCGCGTCGATCTGCTCGCTCAGAGACTCGCAGGTCGCCTCGTCGATTTCGAGCGCGCGATAGACGCGTCGGAAGACCCAGTTGCGTTTCCGCGAATCCTCCGGCGCAGGCTCGCCGCGCTGCATCGCCGCATCCACCGCACACATCATCTCTTTGAACTTGCGCCCCAACTCCACCGGGACGAACTCGCGCCCCGCGCCCTGCGAGGCGAGCCGCGCGAGGCGTTCCCAATCAGGGTGCAGCAGCGTGCCGCCGACATCGAACAGCACGGCGCGTACGCCTTCGAGAGAAGGATGCAGATTGATGTTGTGCGCCTTCACTTCGCTTGCGGGCAGATTGACTTTGCCGGGTTCATTTTTTTCGTCCGGGGCATTACGAGCCTGTCTTCCGAGTCTCAAGTTGAAATTGATTTTACGACAAATGTTCCGCGCTTTGTAAAAGTTGTTCGACCGCCACTTGCACGACGCCCCGCGCGGACGCGAGTGCGGCTTCGGCCTCGGCGCGCGTCCGTCCCGTGCGTTGCATCACGAGCGCAAGCGGCAGGTCGTCGCCCGCCGCCGCGAAGGCCGCGCGCGCCGCTTGTTCGTCGAGTCCCGTCTCCGCCTGAAAGATGCGCTGCGCGCGTTCGCGCAATTTTTCGTTGCGCGCCGACACGTTCGTCATGCGGTTGCCGCTCACGTAGCCGAGCCGGATCATCGTCGCCGTCGAGAGCATGTTGAGCACCATCTTCTGCGCCGTGCCCGCCTTGAGTCTCGTCGAACCCGCGATCACTTCCGCCCCGACCAGAGGCACAATCGCCACCTCGGCCGCGCGCGTGATCGGCGACTCCGCGACGCACGTGACGCACGCCGTAAACGCGCCGAGCGTGCGCGCGTGCTCGACCGCGCCGACCGTGTAAGGCGTGCGCCCCGAGGCGGCGATGCCGACGACCGCATCCACGCCCGTCACGCCGCGCCCGGCCAGATCGCGCCCGCCCGCCTCGCGATCATCCTCAGACGCTTCCACCGCGCGATAGCAAGCCTCATAGCCGCCCGCGATGATTCCCTGCACTAACTCAGGCGAGACGCCGAACGTCGGCGGACACTCCGCCGCATCAAGCACGCCGAGCCGCCCGGACGTGCCCGTGCCCACGTAGAACAAACGCCCGCCGCCGCGCAAACGCTCGACGATCCCCTCCACCGCCCGCGCCACCTCCGCCCCGACGCGCCCCACGGCCGCTGCCACGAGCGCATCTTCCTCATTCATCAGACGCACGATCTCTGCCGCCCCTAACGCGCTGATGCCCGCCGTGCGTGGGTTCTCCTGTTCCGTAATGGGAAGGTCTTCCATGGGTTTCAAGTTTCAGGTTTCAGGTTTCAAGTTAAAGAACGAACAACCTCAAGGCTCAAGTTATAAAACCATGTAGCCACAGACCTGAAACCTGAAACTTGAAACTTGAAACTCATCCCGCGAGGGCTAAACGCCGCATCTGTTCGCGCGCCATCGCGGCGGCGGCGACTGCGGGCGAAAGTTGGGGCGGCGCGAGGAAGGCGTGCGGCGCGACGCGTTTAACGCCCGCGCGCAGAGGGGCGAGCACGAGTTCGCCCGCGCTGAACACTCCGCCGACGTAGGCGACCTGAAAAGTCTCGCGCTCGATATGCAGTTTGCGTATCACAGTGCAGGCGGCGGCGGCCAACTCGCGCCCCGCGTCGGCGATGATCCCGCACGCAGCCGCGTCGTGGCTCTCGGCCGCCTCGATAACGTGGCGCGCAAAACCCGCGATGCGCTCGTTGGTCATGCTCGGCGCGTAAATGGCGAGCGAGAGATCGTCGGGCGTCGCCACGTTGAAATACTGGCAGGCGGCCTCGTCCAGACTCGTCGCCGCGCCCCGCCCGTCCGTCGCCTGCGCCACGGCCTGCAACGCGCGCCGTGCGATCCACGAACCGCTGCCCTCGTCGCCCGCCAGCGGCCCCCAACCTCCGGCGCACACGTGTTTCCGGCGCGCGCTCTTCCCGCAGCAGATCGAACCCGTGCCCGCGATCAAAACCAGACCGGGCTTCCCGCCGGTCGCCCCGTAGAGCGCGATGTCCGCGTCCGTCACGACTTCGAGCGAACTGATGCCAAGCGTGCGCCGCAGGGCGTCGGCCATGTGTTCCTTCAAGTCCGCGCGGCGCACCCCCGCCAAGCCGATTTCGGCCGAAGCAATATCTGTGCGGCGCATGTCCGCCGACGCGCACGCGCGATCAACCGCCTCGCGCACCGCCGCCGCCGCGTTGCTCACGCCCACGCGCAGAGGGTTGGAAGGCCCGGCCAGCCCTTCGCCGAGCGTGCGGCCTTCTTCGTCCGTGATGATGGCATGAGTTTTCGTGCCGCCGCCGTCCACGCCGAGCGCGATGAGCGGCGCATGGAGGTCTCTGGGGGCGTGAGAGAGGTTTGTGGGTGCGTGTCTGGCCTTCATCGTGTGTTCGGGGTGAGGGCCGCTACTGAATTCGCCCGTCCCCTGCCGGTTATGATGGCCGGATTGTAAAAAGAGTTGACATATAATGGAAACTAAAAGATTTTATCTACTTGATAATCAATCTTGATATAGAGGTTTCCACCGATGGAGATACGACAACTGAGGGCTTTGGCGGCCATCGCCGAGACACGCACGTTTACGGCCGCCGCCGCACGCGTCCACGTCACACAAGCGGCCATCAGCATGCAGATTCGCCAACTTGAACTCGAAACGGGCACGCCGCTTTTCGTCCGCACGCCCCGCCATTCCGTCCTCACGCACGCGGGTGAACTGCTGCTCGAACGCGCGCGCCGCATCCTGCGCGAACACGATGCCGCGCTCGGCGAGTTGGCCGAACTCTCCGGCACGTCGCACGGGCGTCTGCGTCTGGGCAGCGCGTCGGCGATGTTCAGTTCCGATCAACTGCCGCGAATTTTGAAAGAACTGCGGATGCGCTGCGAGCACGTCGAGGTGACGGTTACTTCCGGGACGAGCGACGCACTCGTCAGGCAGATCACGGCGGGCGAGTTGGACATCGCCTTTATCTCGCTGCCGGTGGAGGCGCGGGGCGTGCAGACCGAGTTGCTGCTCAAGGACGAGTTGATCGCCATTGCGAACCCGGATCACCCGCTCGCGCACAAGCGCGTCATCAGCGCGTTCGAGTTGGCGGGGCAGAAACTAATTTTGGGCGAGCGCGGCGGCAACACGCGCCGCTTGATTGACGGGTTCTTCGCAGAGGCGGGCTTGCACCCGGTCGTGGCGATGGAGTTGAGCCGCCTGACTTCGATCAAGCGGATGGTGGAATCGGGGATGGGCGTCGGCATCGTACCGGTGCGTTCGGCGTTGGAGGAGATCGCGGAGGGGCGGCTGGTACGCTGGTGGATCGAGGGCGCGCAGATCAACTCGGAACTCGGTTTCGCTTACCTGTCCGGCGGTTATCAATCTCCCGTCACGCAAACGTTCATCAGTCTCTGCCGCGCCAATTTCGCCGCCGAGACGGAGGCCAACAAGCCACGCAAACAACGCGCGCGCGCCGCGCGCAAACCCAAAGCGAAGACGAAGAAGCGTTGACTCGAAGACTGGCGGCCGAGTTGCTTGTGAGGTGTGTGTTGGCGGGTCGAGCGCGTGCGGCGCGGCTGTTGGTTTACCCTTCGGCCTGTCCGATCAGAGTGCGTATGGCGGGAATGAGACGGGGAGTGTCTTCGGGTTTGCGCAGGCAGCCTTGCGCGCCCGCACGCTTGGCCTCTTCGTGGTCAAGGAGCGAGGCGTAGGCGGTGAAGAAGAGGATCGGCGTGCGCCGGTTGAACTCGCGAATCTCGCGGCAGAGGGCGAGTCCGTCCATGTCGGTCAGGCCGATGTCGAGCAGAATCAGCGCGTAAGAATTTTCGCGCGCATGCGTTAAGCCTTCCTCTGCCGTCGGCACGGCGGTCACGTCGAAGCCCTCCTGCTGCAAACTCCACTCCACCAGAAAACGCGTGTCCTGCGTGTCCTCGACGTATAAAATTGCCGTTCGCTCAGCGGTCATAGTTTTTCCCTTCGTGAAAAAAGCGACGAGTGATAAGTGACGTGCGACAGGTTAAACCACAAGCCTTGCTTTTAACTTGTCGCCTGTCACCTGTCACTCGTCGCTTTTCACATATCGCTGCATGAGTTCAGGCCAGCGGCCTTGCGCTTTGAGGATCAGTTCGCAGACTTCGCGCACCGCGCCGAAGCCGCCGGGGAGAGTGGTGGTGTAGTGCGCGGCGGCGCGCGTGTCGGCGGTGGCGTCGGCGACGGCGACGCCAAAGCCGCAACGGCGCATCAGAGGGATGTCCGTCACGTCGTCGCCGACGTAGGCCGCGTCAACGGCTTCGACTCCGGCGGCAGCCAACACCTCCGCGAAATCTCTGATCTTGTCCCAAGTTCCCTGCCGCACGTAGGTGATGCCGAGGTCGCGCGCGCGGCGTTCGACGGCGGACGAAGTGCGACCGGAGATGATGCCCGACTGCAACCCGGCGCGATGCAGGAGCACGAGGCCGTGGCCGTCGCGCGTGTGGAAACTCTTCTGCTCGTCGCCATCCTCAAGAAGCGTGATGCGCCCGTCGGTGAGCACACCGTCGCAGTCCAGCAACAGCAGTTTCACGCGCGCGGCGCGTTGTTCGACGTTCATCGTATCGCCCGTCACAATCACAGTTTTAGCGCACCTCGATGATGGGAACGTCCGCGAGCCGCAACGCGTTGCCGCTGCGCGCGAAGACGAGGACGGCTGTGCCCGTCTGCTCGCGCCCGCCGAGCGTCTTGGCCGTGATCTGAACGTCGGCGGCGAAGCGATCCGAACCGAGCGATTCTGTCCGCAGCAGTTTCGTCTGCCATTGTTCGGGCTGGCTGCCGATGATGCCTTTGGCGAACGAGGCGAGTTCGCCGGGCATGATGAGCGCGTCGAGTTCGGCCTTGCGGCCGCCGCGAATCGTCTGGTCAAACTGCGCCACGGCGGCGCGCACGCTCTCGTCAATCGCGGGCGCGGCCGCACCCGTCGCGGCCTCCGCTCTCAGACGCGCCGCGCGCGCGGCGAGCGTGGGCGCGTAGCCGCCTTCGGCGCGCACCGCTTCGTTGAAAAATTTCGCGGCCTCAATCGCTTGATTCCGGCGCAGGGCAACTTCGCCGAGTCCGAAGTTCGCCCAAGCGAGCGTCGCGGGCAGCGGCAGGCGGTCGTCGAGCGCGGTGCGAAATTCGCGTTCGGCATCCGGGAGTTTGTTTTGTTCGAGCAGCGAGCGCGCCAAGAGGATGCGCGCGTCCTGCATGAGCGGCGCGCGTGCGAGCATCTCGCGTGCGATGGTTTCGGCCTGCGCGTGTTGCCCGGCCGAGAGCAGGCGCGTGGCTTCATCGAGCGATTCTTCGAGGGCGGGCGTGCGCGGCGCGGTGTCGTTGGCGTAGTCGAGTTGGGGATAAAGTTTTTCCGGGTCAACTTCGACACGGACGATGCGCCCGGCGGTCTTGAAACGAACGTCGGCGAAGTCGCGCGCCGGGATGACGGCTTGCGAACTGATGCGCTCGCCGCCGTCGGTGACGGCAACGGCCATGACGCTCGTTTCAATCGCCCCGGTGTTCCTGAGCGCGGACACCCATTCGCCGCCGCGCAGTTGCGGCAGACCGATCAGGAGATCAATTTCGGTCGGTTGATCGAAACCGGCGTCGAGCGCGGTCTTCAAGCCCGCGCCGCCCGCCGCGTTGAAAGCGGCGCGCAAAGTCGCGAGCGTCAGTTCGCTTTCACGATTCTTTTGGAGTTGTTCGCGCAGCAGCGTGATGAAGGCTTCGCGGCCGAGCGCGCGATCCGCGAGTCGCCAGATCATCGCGCCCTTGTTGGCGACGGAGAGATAGTAAGTCGGCTCAAGCGGTGTGGTGATGGAGAGCGGCGCATCGCGGCGTGCGACGGCGGCATAAGCGATGCGCTGGCGCAGTCGTTCGGCGTCGGCCGTCTCGCGCCCGAACTCCTTTTCCAGAAAGAGCGTGGCGAGATGGCGAGAGAGACCTTCGCGCACGACGCCCGCTCCTTCGCCGCGCACGGGCGTCGCGCCGCCGAGCCACAGGCGCGCGACGGCTTCGCCGACGAGTTGAGCCGTCAACGCGTCTACCTTCGAGCGACGGAAGACGGCGGCGTCGAGCAGGATCGTGCCGCCGAGATCGAAGCCCGCGCCGCGTGTGACGGCGACGAGACGGATCGGAGTTTCGGGCAACGCGCCGAACAGCCCCGTATAAAAAGTGCGCGCGGAAGAGGCGAGCGCGATGAGCGTCTCGGCGCGTTTGCGTTCGTCGGCGGTCGCGCCGCGCGGCAGGTATGCCGTCACGCCGCGCGCCTCGTTCGCGCCTTCGACGGCGTCCCACTTGCCCGTCAGAAAAAATGGCTGTGCCGATAGTTTTTGTTCAAAGGTCGCGCCCGCGCCCGTGCCGGAAGCGAGCACCGTCTCGCCGCCCGCCGCGTTGACCGTGAGACGCAAAGGGGCTGTGTCCGCGCCGCGCGTGGCAAACTGCGAGTTAGGCGCGGGATACCAACCGGAGAGCGGGAGAAACTGCGCGCCTTCGGGCGAGATGGCCGCCAGCCCCGTGTTCGCGGCGACGGGCAAGCGATAATCGAGCGCGACGTTGACGGACGAGCCGGGGGTGATTGCCGTGGGCAGCGTGAGAGACACTTGTTGCAGCCCGGTGCGCGCCTCCGCCCGCGCGAAATATTGCGCGGAAGCGTCGCCCACGGTCGCAGACTTGATCTCGGCCGCAGGGTTGAGGCGCAAAGTCAAACTACGCCCCGCGCCCGTCCCGACGTTGCGCGCAGAGATCAACGCACGCGCCGTGAGCGCGCGGTCGGCCGCCGCCGGAGCGGCCAGTGTAGCGGGCAGCGTGGCGGTTATGTCAAAGCGCACGACCTGCCACACGGGACGCGCCTCCTCCTGCGCGCGTGCGCCTGTGGAGGTCAACAGCAGTGTCGAGACGAAAGCGAGTTTGAGCAGACGAAGATTGTTCATACCTGAGAGCGTGTCTGGTTTTCCGTGGCAACGTTCTGCCGGACGAGTTCGTGCAGGTCGCGTAGCATGTGCAGGAGCGGTTCGAGCCGCGCGAGCGGCAGCGCGTTCGGCCCGTCGGAGAGGGCGCGCTCCGGCTGCTCGTGTACTTCCATAAAGACGGCGTCCACGCCGCAGGCCACACCCGCGCGCGCAAGCGGTTCGATGTACTCCGATTGCCCGCCCGTTGCATGGCCGAGTCCGCCCGGCAGTTGCAGCGAGTGCGTCACGTCGAAGACGACGGGCGCGCCAAACGAGCGCATGATGGGAAACGAGCGCATGTCAACGACGAGATTACCGTAGCCGAAAGAGACGCCGCGCTCCGTAAGCAAGAGTCGTTCGCACCCATCGGCGCGCGCCTTCCGCACGATGTTGCGCGCGTCGGCGGGCGCGAGAAACTGACCCTTCTTCACGTTCACGACGCGCCCCGTGCGCGCCGCCGCGACGATCAAATCCGTCTGCCTTGAGAGGAACGCTGGAATCTGCAACACGTCCGCGACGGCCGCCACCGCTTCAACCTGCGACACGTCATGGATGTCGGTCAACACCGGCACGCCGACCTCCTCCTTCACGCGCTGCAAAACCTCCAAGCCTTCGCGCATCCCGCGCCCGCGAAAGCTCTCGTGCGACGAGCGGTTGGCCTTGTCGTAAGACGCCTTGAAGACGTAATCCAGACCGGCGGCACGCGACGCCTGCGCGCACGCGCGCGCCAACATCAAAGCGTGCTCCGGCGATTCGATCACGCACGGCCCGGCGATGATCGTCAAACGCCCGTCGCCGAACGTAGCTTCGCCCACACGGAAAGATTGTACGGGTGTTTGGGTTGACATAGATGATTTCGTTAGCGGCTCTGAAAAAAGTATCTGCGAAGTCCCGTCAGGGAAGAAATCTCTTCTCCGGCAATCAACGCTAAGCAATAACCGTTTCTAAAACGGGTTCAAAACTTTCTTTAACTTCTTGAAGGCCGAACCGACTTTCGAATCCTTCTTCTCTTTGCCACGAGTGACCGTCCGTGCGACGCGTCTGGTGTTCCTCACGGGCTGCGCCTTTCTGTTCACGGCCGCTTCGGGCGTAGGCGACGGCGTCGCTTCCGGCGTAGGTGTGGGCGTCGCCGCGAGCGTCGCGTTCTCGACGGCCGTGATTGCCGCACCGTTGTTGCGCGTCCTGACAAACGCCGTGAGGCCGATGACCAGCCCAAGTAAGATTAGAGCCGATGCGAACAGGACGGGCGGGCGGTTGAGACGTTGCAGCAGCGTGCGCCTGTCCTGCAACAAAACTTTAAAGCGCGTGAACGGTTGCGCCTCCTGTTGAGCGGAGACGCCCGGTGTCGCGTAGGCATCCGTGACGGCAGCCGTGCCGACGCTGCCGGTTTGCGGCTTGTGCCTGCCGGTCGCGTCCGCCAATCGCGTCGTGTCGCTCGCCTTCCCGTTGCCGCGTTGCCCGCCGGAAGTTTCGCCGATCACGAATCGCCCGGTCGGCTCTATCGCGCCGTTTCCGTTCTCAAATTCGTCGGCGGCGAGATAATCGTGCGGGCGCGCGATTCCGGCGAGCTTGGCCGCAGTTAGAAGTTCGCGTCTGAACGCCCCTGCGTCGGGCGGCCGGTTCAGAGGATTTTTTTCGAGCGCGTGCAGCACGACGCGTTCGAGTTCGGCCGGGATATTTGCGACCAACTCGGTCGGGCGGCGCGGCGGCTTCGACGAATGTTGCAGGGCGACGGCGAGCGGCGACGCGCCCGTGAATGGGGTCGCGCCCGTCAGCATCTCGTAGAGAATGATGCCGAGGCTGTACACGTCTGCGGCGGGCGTCAGGTGCGCGCCGTCGCACTGTTCGGGCGACATGTAGCGCGGCGTCCCGATCATCACGCCCGTCAGCGTGAGCGCGTGCTGCTCCGAGTCGTCCACGGAGTCGGCGGCGAGTTTAGCGATGCCGAAGTCCAACACTTTGACGAGGGGCGGCGCGTTCTTCGGTTGGACGATAAAGATGTTGGCGGGTTTGAGGTCGCGATGGATGACGCCGCTTTCGTGCGCCGCCTCGACCGCCGCCGCCACCTGCGCCATCAACGCGACGGCGCGCCCGCTCTCAAGCGGCGACTCGAAGGCCAGCAACTCGCGCAAGTTGCGCCCTTCGAGCAACTCCATGACGATGTAGACGCAGCCGTCCGAGGTGCGCCCGAAATCCGTCACCGTCACGGCGTTCGTGTGCCGGAGGCGACCGGCGGCGCGCGCCTCGCGGCGAAAGCGTTCCTGCGCCGCCTCGTCCTCGACGAAACGCTGGTGCAAGACTTTGACGGCCACCGGGCGTTCGATCAACAGGTGCGTCGCCTGATAGACCGTTCCCATCCCGCCCTCGCCGAGCCGCCTGTCCAGACGATATTTCTCGTCCAGCACGCGCCCCGCGAGCGGGTCGGACAGCGCGGGCGCTGCGATGGTTGAGTCGGCGCGCAAAGTTGCGCCGTCGTGCGGGCACGTCCGCACGTCCGCCTCAAACAGCCGACCGCATGTGGGACAATGAAGCATGATTTGCTCGTGAATCGTGAATCGTAAATCGTGAATAGAGAAGAAAGGGATTTCATCTATTCACGATTTACGATTCACGATTCACTGCTTTTATTGTCCGGTTTCTCGGCCAAAATGTACAGCAGGAAGAAAGGGATGAGGGCGCAAGGTGAGGGATGAAAGAAAGCGCTCAAGCGATTGAACGCTTCCTTTCATCCCTCACCCTTCATCCTTCATCTCTTTACTCAGTCGTCTCCCGCAACGCCGACGCGGTGCGAGGCCGCAGTGCTCAGTTCGGCTTCGTGCGATTCGTCCACGGTCGTGTCGTTGCGGAGGCGATGGTTGAGCGCGGCGCGGACGAAGGAGGTAAACAGCGGGTGCGCGGCAAGCGGCTTCGACTTGTATTCAGGATGAAACTGGCAACCCAGAAACCAAGGGTGCGCGTCGCGCGGCAGTTCGACCATCTCGACGAAACGACCGTCCGGCGATTCGCCGCTGAAGACGAGTCCGGCGCGCTCCAGCGTCTCGCGAAACTCCGGGTTGAACTCGTAGCGATGACGATGACGCTCGCCGATCTCAGGCTGGCCGCCGTAAACTTCACGCGCGAGACTTTCGGGCGCGAGCCTGCATTGCCACGAACCGAGCCGCATCGTCCCGCCCAACTCTTCGACGCCGACGAGGTCGCGTAGTTTGAAGATGACCGGATAGGGCGTCGCCGGGTCGAACTCGGTCGAGTCGGCGTTCGTCAGCCCGCACATCGAGCGCGCGTATTCGATGACGGCCGTTTGCATGCCGAGGCAGATGCCGAAAAAGGGAGTGCGACTTCGGCGCGCGTAGGAGATGGCGCGGATCATCCCGGCCACGCCGCGCGCGCCGAAACCGCCGGGCACGAGGATGGCGTCGTAGTCGCGCAGGCGTTCCTCGAAATTCTCCTCCATCAACTTCTCCGACTCGATCCAGCGCACTTTCACACGCACGTTGCACGCGACGCCGCCGTGCGTTAGAGCCTCGCGCAGAGACTTGTAAGAATCCTCCAACTCGACGTACTTCCCGACGATGCCGATGGCGACTTCGCCCGCCGCCGGTTCGCGGATGGTGGCGACGAGTTCGCGCCAGTGCGAGAGGTCAGTGCCCGTGGCACGTTTTTGCAGGCCGAGCGAATCCACGATCAACTCGTCGAGACCCTGTTCGTGAAACGCGAGCGGCACGTCGTAGATGGTGTCCACGTCTTCGGCCGTGATGACGGCGCGCTCCGTGACGTTGCAGAAAAGAGCGATCTTGCCGCGCAGGTCGCGCGAGAGATTCCGGTCGGAGCGGCAGAGCAAAACGTCTGCGGCGATGCCGATCTCGCGCAGTTCGCGCACGGAGTGTTGCGTCGGCTTGGTCTTGAGTTCGCCCGCCGCCGCGATGAAGGGGACGAGCGTGAGATGGACGAAGATCGCGCCGCGCTCGCCGTTTTTGGTCTCCTCGTTGCCCATCTGGCGAATCGCTTCGAGAAACGGCAAACTCTCGATGTCGCCGACCGTGCCGCCGATCTCGACGATGACGACATCCACGTCGTCCTTTTCGGCGACGGCGCGCACGGCCTGCTTGATCTCGTCCGTGATGTGCGGAATGACCTGAATGGTCTTGCCGAGATAGTCGCCGCGCCGCTCCTTTTCGATGACGGAGAGGTAGATGCGGCCGGTCGTCCAGTTGTTGGCGCGCGTGAGGCGCGCGTGCGTGAAGCGTTCGTAGTGGCCGAGGTCGAGATCGGTCTCCGCGCCGTCGTCTGTGACGAAGACCTCGCCGTGCTGGAAGGGCGACATCGTGCCGGGATCGACGTTGATATACGGGTCGAGTTTCATGAGTGTGACGGCCAGCCCGCGCGCTTCGAGCAAGCACCCGATGGACGACGCCGCCAGACCTTTCCCCAAACTCGAAACCACCCCACCCGTGACGAAAATATATTTAGGCATCTCTCTCCTCAGATGTCGGCCGAACCCGACTCATGCGCGGCGGGTTCGGCCGCATCGTCGCTGTCGCCCGGAATTTTCTTCTTGTTGTAATAACCGTGTTTCAAATCCTGCTGCACTTCGACGGCCTGCGCCCCCTTCGGGTGCAACCATTGCTGCAACGCGAACATTGCGGCGCGCGTGCGCGCCCCTTCCCTGACGCGCCGCTCAAACTCTTCCTGCGAAATCTCCTGCGGCGGCGCGCCGAGCCGGGACGCCGCGAACAGGCCGCCCAAAATAATCGACACGATAACCGCTAAACCGATCCAGTCGTTCATAAATTACGACGACACGCACGCGCGAGCACGGTCGCCTTCGCGTCGAACATAAACACATCAGGACGCGCCGTTGTCGCCCCTTCCGAGATTTCGTTCGAGCATCGCCGCCAGACGATCCAGCCGCGCGTTCGTATCGGCAACCTTTTCGTCCAAGCGCGCATTCGACTCCGCGATCTTCGCCTCGCACTGTACATGCGACTCAGCGATCCTCGCGTCGAACCGCGCATTCGACTCCGCGATCATTCGTTCGGCGTTCGCCTGAGACTCGGCCAGCCGCGTCATGCTCTCCGTGACGATTTGGATGAACTCCGATTGCGTCTCGGCGTAAATTTGCAACTGCCTGCCCGTCTCGGCGATCTGTTGGCTTGTCTGCTCAAGCCGCACGTCAAAAGCGGCTTGGCGTTCTTCAAAAGCGGCTTGCCGCGCGTCGAACGCGGCCTGACTCTTGACTAAAAACTCAAGGGCGCGTTCCATCTCTTCGTTGGTCATTGTGAGGTTACCTTATCTTTCAAATTCTCTGCGGCGAACAGCGAGCGCACGCGTTCGAGATCTGCGGCCGTGTCCACGCCGATTGAAGTCTCGATGGTTTCCACCACGCGAATTTTCGCGCCGTGTTCGAGCATGCGCAATTGTTCGAGCGATTCGGCGCGTTCGAGCGCGGATTGAGGCCAGCGCGCATATTCTAACAAAAAGGCGCGGCGGTACACATAAAGCCCCGTGTGCTTGCGAAAGGCGGCGAGCAGCGCGGGTTCGACTTCGAGCGCGGCCGCCAGCGAGCCGAATTTACGCACGGCCTCGCGCGGGTACGGGATCGGGGAACGCGAAAAATAGAGCGCGCGCCCGCGCTCGTCGGAGACGACTTTTACCACGTCCGGACTCAGCACATCGCCCGCGCTGCCGATGGCCTCGCACGTCGTCGCGCACGCGGCTTCCGCATCGTCCCGCAAGGCCGCGACGGCGCGTTCGATGACGCGCGGGGAGATGAGCGGCTCGTCGCCTTGCACGTTGACGATGATGTCGCAACTCGCGTCGAGCGCGCGTGCGACTTCGGCGAGGCGGTCGCTGCCGCTCAAGTGATCGGCGCGCGTCATCTCGGCCTCGTAACCGGCGGCGCAGACGGCATCGCGGATGCGCTCGTCGTCGGTCGCAACCAGCACGCGCGCGACGTTCGCGGCGGCGCGCGCGCGTTCGCAGACGCGCACGATCATCGGTCGGCCGCAAATGTCGAGCAGAGGTTTGCCGGGAAGTCGGGTCGAGTGGAAACGCGCGGGGATGACGGCGATGACGGAAAGTTGGGCTGGCGAGTCCGTGTCGTTCACGGGATTGCAAGATAGACTGTCGCGCACGCGAGTGTCAATGAAAAGCTGTGGAACGGGTCGGGAGAAAGGGGAAAAGGGACAGAGACGGGCGGCGCACGGGCGCACGCTTTCCTTTCCTCTTTACCCTTTACCCTTTTCCCCGGTATCTTTGAGCAATTTGACACCACACATTCTGCGGGCTACGATGCGGAAAGTTTTTCAGCTATGATTTCGGGATGAAAAGTGCGGCTCGTGCGGATTCGCGTTTGAGTCTGTAGACTGTGCTGGCTGTTCGCCATTCACCATTCGCTATTTTCTGAGTTATGGGATTTCAAACTACGGCCATACACGCTGGGCAGGAGCCTGACCCGACGACGGGCGCGGTCTCCGTGCCGATCTATCAAACCTCGACCTACGCGCAGGACGGACTCGGCAAGCATAAGGGCTTCGAGTATGCGCGCACGCAGAACCCGACGCGCCTCGCACTCGAACAGAACATCGCCGCCCTCGAAGGCGCGCGCTTCGGCTACGCTTTCGCCTCCGGCATGGCCGCCATCGACGCGACGCTGCGCCTCGTCAAAGGCGGCGAGCACGTCATCGTCTCCGACAACACGTACGGCGGCACGTATCGCCTCTTCTCGCGCGTGCTCTCGAATTATGGTATCGAGTTTACCTTCGTCGATACGTCGGACGCGTCGAACGTCGAGGCCGCGATCCGCGACAACACGCGGATGGTGTACGTCGAAACGCCGACCAACCCCGTGATGATGGTGACGGATTTGCAAGCCGTCTCCGACATCGCGCACGCGCGCGGCGCGCGGGTGGTGTGCGACAACACGTTTCTGTCGCCCTACCTGCAACGCCCGCTTGAGTTCGGCGTGGACATCGTGCTGCACTCGACGACGAAATATTTGAACGGCCATTCGGACAGCATCGGCGGCGTTGTCGTCCTCAACGACGAGCAGGACGCCGAGTGGCTCAAGTTTATCCAGAACAGCGCGGGCGCGATCCTGTCGCCCTTCGACTCGTGGCTCACCATGCGCGGCACGAAGACGCTCGCCCTGCGGATGGAACAGCACGACCGTAACGGCCGCGCCGTCGCCGCCTTTCTCGAAGAGCACCCGAAGGTGCAGAAGCTCTACTATCCGGGGTCGCTCTCGCACCGCCAGCACGATCTCGCGCTGCGGCAACAACGCGGCTTCGGCGGCATGGTCTCATTCGATGTCGGCTCGCTCGAGAACGCGCGCGCCGTGCTCGAAGGCGTGCTGCTCTGCACGCTCGCCGAAAGCCTCGGCGCGGTTGAATCTTTGATCTCGCACCCGGCCACGATGACGCACGCCTCCGTGCTCCCCGAAACGCGCGCGCGCCTCGGCATCACCGATGGCCTCGTGCGCATCTCCGTCGGCCTCGAAGACGTGGACGACATCATCGCCGATCTCGATCAGGCGCTTGGGAAAATTTAGTAACGGGTGACAGGCGACGGGTGACAAGATAAACTCTTGATTGTCTTATCACCTCAGTCGCCCGTCACCTGTCACCTGTCACTTGCTTATGTTCGTCGAGCTACACGCACAAACCGACATCGGCCGCGTCCGGCAAGCTAACGAGGACAACTTCCTCGTGCTCAATCTCGCTTCAAGAGAGAGTTGGAGCGGCTCGGATGGGAAGCCTGAACCGCCCGACGGAATCCGCCGCTTTGAAGTGGGGGGCGAGGGGCTGGTGCTTATCGTCTCTGACGGGATGGGCGGCGCGCTCGCGGGCGATGTGGCGAGCCGGATGGCCGTCGAGAGCGTGCGCGAGATGCTCACCGAAGACGACGAGCACAAGACGGACGATCAGGGCGCGAACGTCTCGCTCGTAGATTGCCTGCGCAACGCCACCGGCTACGCCAACTACGCCATCCACCGCAAGAGCCTCGAAGACCCGCGTTGCAGCGGCATGGGCGCGACGCTCACGGCCGCCGCCGTCGCCGGGCGCACGATGGACTTCGTGCAGGTCGGCGACAGCCGCGCCTACGTCATCCGTGGCGACGAGATCAAACTGGCGACCAAAGATCAATCGCTCGTGCAGCAACTCGTGGATGTCGGCCAGATCACCGAGGAAGACGCCGAGACGCACATGTTCCGCAACGTCATCCTGCAAGCCCTCGGCGCGCAGAGCGATCTCACGCCCGTCATCTCCCGCGTCCGTCTCCAACGCGGCGACATCATGTTGCTGTGCAGCGACGGACTCTCCGGCAAGATGCGCGCCGAAGAGATGCTCCAGATCGTGGCCGCGAGCAACGGCGATCTCCCGGCGGCCTGCGACGCGCTCGTCAAAGAGGCCAACAAACGCGGCGGCGAAGACAACATCACCGTCGTCATCGCGCGCTTCGACGGCGCAGACCTCGAAGCCCCCGCCCCCGAGCCGATCACCGTCGAACTCGCCGCCCTCGAAGACGACAAAACCCTCCCCGGCGTGGAAGACGACACTTCGCCCATACCTTAAACATAGGAAAAAGTTTCAGGTTTCAAGTTTCAGGTTTCAAGTTAAAGACAGAGGTTCTTCGTTCTTTAACTTGAAACCTGAAACTTGAAACCTGAAACTTTGTCTTAGTCTTCCCTTCCTTCGGGCAGCGCGCTCGGTCGCCAGTCGGGCGCGGAAGGCGCGCGGCGGACGTAGATTGATGCGCCGCGCACGCTCTCGACCACGACGCGCGACCCTGCTTCCAGAGGTGCTTCGCCTTCGGCCGGGTAGGCCGTCCACGTCGAGCCGTAGACTTTCACCGCGCCTTCGGAGAGCGCGCCCTGACTCGAAGAGACCACCGTGCCCACCTGCCCCGGCAGAGACTCCGCGCCCGATTTATAGCTGCCCGCGTGCGAGTCGCGCACGAGATACTTTGTGAAGATCGTGCGCGAGGCGGCGGTCAGGGCAATCGAGACGATGAAGAAGATGAGGAACTGAAACGGGTAGCCCGCACCCGCGAGCGCGGCCAGCGCGGCGGCAATCGCGCCCGCGCCGAACCAGAGCAACACGAAGCCCGACGTAAAGATTTCGGCGACGATCAGGATCACGCCGAGCACCACCCACAGTATCCACACGAGGTCGCTCATCACTCTCCTGTCTCAACCCTTCAGCATGTTCTTCATGACGAACCAGACGTTGGCCGGGCGTTCCGCCAGTCGTCGCATGAAGTAAGGATACCAGTGTTTGCCGTAGGGCACGTAGACGCGCATGTTATACCCGTCGGCGGCGAGTTGGACTTGCAGGTCGCGCCTGACGCCGTAGAGCATCTGAAACTCGAAAGCCTCTTTCGCGATGCCTTCGCGCGCGGCGTGGTTGATGGTCGCTTCGATCATGGCCGGGTCGTGCGTGGCGATGCCGTGATAGATGCCGCTCGACAACAGCGTCCGCATCACACGGATGTAGTTCTCGTCCACATCGCGCTTGTCGGGGAAAGCCACTTCGGGCGGCTCGTTGTACGCCCCCTTGCAGATGCGTATGCGCGCCGGAATCTTCAAGATGTCTTGCACGTCCTGCTCGGTGCGTCGCAAATATGATTGCAGGACGATGCCGACCGTGTTCAGGTCAAACTCCGCGCGCAGGCGTTTGAAGATGTCAATCGTCACTTGCGTCACGCTCGACTGCTCCATGTCCACGCGGACGAAGTTGCCGCGCCGCGCCGCCTCGGCCACCACTTCGCGCGCGTTGCGGTAGGCCAACTCCGGGTCTATTGCGAGTCCGAACTGCGTCAGCTTGATCGAGACGTTCGAGCGGATGCCCGTCTCGTCGATGGCGGCGAGCACGCGGTTATATTCGCGCACCTCCTCCTCCGTTTCGGCGCGGTTGGCGACCGACTCGTTGAGATGATCGAACGACGCGCTCGCGCCCCGCGCGTTAACCTCTCGGATGGCGGCGACGGCTTCGTCGATGTTCTCGCCCGCCACAAAGCGCGTCGTCATCTTTTTGAAGGGGCTGAAGCGCGTCGCGAAGTCCTTCAGCCCTTCATGCTTCGCCAGATATAAGAGTGCGTTTCTAGTTACCATTTGTTCGGAGCGACCGGAGGGAAATTCGTGAATCGCGAATCGAAGAAAGCGGATTTTTCTATCCACGATTCACGATTTACGTTCCGCAACTTGTCACTCGCATCTCCTATGTTATGCTTGGCGGCGATCCGCCGCTGCTCTCTCAAACGACCTCGCCCAACATCAAGACGCCGACGCGGTTGCGAAGGAAGTTTTTCCCGTGCGCTGGAAATTGCTCATCATCACTTCGCTTGTCGCCGCCCTGTTGAGTGCGGGCGGAATGTACGTCTTCACATACTTGTCAAAAACGTATCCGGCCGCCCCGAACGAGTTGCCTCCCTTGAGCCTCGGCCTCGTCGTCATCTCTCTCGCCGTCACCGCGCTCGCCAGCGTCTTCGTTTACCGTCACACGGCGCGGCGGCGCAAATTGCAGGCAGCTTTGACCGCCCTCCTGTCCCTCATCCTGACCGTCGCGGCCGTCTTTGCGATAGCCCGCATCGTCTTTGCGCGCGCGGGCGGAGGAGCGCGTTCGCGCACGGCCGACACGACGCAAGGCCGTGCATAATTTAAGTCGCGCCGTCCGGTTGCAAACTATTCAACCCGATCTCTCTCTGCACGGGGCGCAGCGCGTCTATGACGAAGCGGACGTGTTCTTCGAGCGCGACGCCCAACTCCGCGACGCCCTGATGAATGTCTTCGCGGTTCACCGTCCGCGCGAAAGCCTTGTCCTTCAGTTTCTTCTTGACCGACGACACCTCCATGTCGTCCAGACTCTTCGACAGGCGCACGAGAGCGCAGGCGACGAGAAAACCGCAGAGTTCGTCGGTGGCAAAGAGCGCGCGTGCCAGAGGCGTGTCGCGCGGGACGCCCGTGTAGGTGGCGTGTCCCATGATGGCGCGGATGAAGTGATCCGGATAGCCGCGCCCGCACAGGATGTTCGCGCCCTTGAACGGGTGCTCGTCCGCGCCGGGAAACATCTCGTAGTCGAAATCGTGGAGCAGACCGACCATCCCCCATTCGTCAACGTCCGCGTCAGCCCCGCCGTAGCGCGGGGCGCAGGCGCGCATGGCCGCTTCGACGGCGAGGGCATGGCGGCGCAAGCTGTCGCCCTTCGTGTATTCGCAGAGAAGTTTCCAAGCGTCGGCGCGTTCAGGCATCTTCCTTTACTCGCGGCATGAAATTAACTGGCGGCTTGTAGGTTGGCACAGCGGGAAGTTTCTCACGTCTTGGCGTTTCGTGACAATAGCGCGCCCCGGAATTGTCGGCTTGCGGCGGTTTTCCTCCTTCACGTACAATGCACAGAGAAGGATTCCAGCGGTTCTTACGCCTCCGATGAATTATCTCCTGCTCGCAGCTTTAGCAGCCTATGTCAACGCCGCCGTCCACGCGATTCTGGCGTTCGCCTACAAACGTCGTTCGGTCGAGCGTGTGGCGATTGTGTCGCTCGGCATCGGCTTCGCGCTGCACACGGCGGCCTTCGTCGGCGACTGGGTACAGGACGGCCACTACCCGCTGTTCGGCCTGCGCGAGACTCTCTCTTTTCTCGCGTGGACGCTCGTGGTCGCCTACGGGCTGGCGCACTTCCGCTATCAGGTCAAAGCCCTCGGCACTTTTTTGATGCCGCTCGTCGCATTTCTCGTGACGGCGGCGATGCTCGTGCGCTCTTCGGCCGACATGCGCGCCGGGACGGTGGCGGCGGGCGCGGCCGGGTGGGTTTTCCCCATCCACACGACGCTCCTGATCTTTTCCTATGCCGCCTTCTTCGTCGTCTTCATCGCCAGCGCGATGTATCTCTGGCAGGAACGCGAGTTGAAACTCAAGACCTTCTCCGCGCTCTTTCACCGCTTGCCGTCTCTGACGACCGTTGACGACATCGGCTCGACCGCCGCCGGGATCGGCTTCACGCTCCTGTCGCTCGGCATCGTCACGGGCGCGATCCTGTCTTCGCAACAGACCGGGCGCATCTGGCACAACGACCCGAAGGAAGTGTTCGCGCTCATCACGTGGCTGCTCTACCTGACCATGATTCATTACCGCATCCAATGGCGCGGGCGCAAATCCGCGCTCGTCGGCGTCGCCGGTTTCGGCCTCGTCCTCTTCACCTTTCTCGGCACGCGCCTGATGGGCGGCTATCACGTTTTTGGTTAGCCGTCAGCCGTCAGCCGTCAGCAATCAGCTAATACAAAACGCTGATCGAATGCTGACGGCTGACGGCTGATGGCTGATGGCTGTGTATGTCAATCATTCTCGTCGGACTCAATCATAAGACTGCGCCGGTGGAGGTGCGCGAGCGTCTGGCTTTTACGGACGAGGCGTGCGCCGAGACTTTGCAGACCTTGGTTGACGGCGAGTTGATCAGCGAAGGCTTGATCGTTTCCACCTGCAACCGCGTGGAGGTGCTGGCGGCGACGCGCGGCGTGAGCGGCGCGGAGGGGACGGCGCGCATCAGTTCCTTCCTGAGCGAGACGCGCCGCGTGCCCAACCAGTTTTTCGGCGAACACCTCTACACGCACGCCGACGAAGAGGCCGTGCGCCACGTCTTCCGCGTCGCCTCGTCGCTCGACTCGATGGTCGTCGGCGAACCGCAGGTTTTGGGTCAGGTGCGCCGCGCCTACTCGAACGCGGTCACGGCGGGCACGGCGGGGCGCGTCCTCCACCGCCTCGTGCATCACGCGCTGCATGTCGCCAAGCGCGTGCGTTCGGAGACCGGAATCGCGGCCTCCGCCGTCTCGATCAGTTTCACGGCGGTCGAACTCGGGCGCAAAATCTTCGGCTCGCTCAAGGGCACAACCGTGCTCGTCATCGGCGCGGGCGAGATGGCCGAACTCGCCGCGCAGCATCTGGCGCACGCGGGCGCGTCGCGCATCCTCGTCACCAACCGCACCATCGAGACGGCCGAACAACTCGCCAACAAGATCAAGGGGACGGCGCTCGACTTCTCTTCCCTGCCCGCGCATCTGGCCGAGGCCGACATTGTCATCTGCTCGACGGCGGCAGACCAATACGTCGTCACGCAGGAGATGGCGCGCGAGGCTCTGGCGGCGCGCCGTCAGCGTCCGGCCTTCTTCATAGACATCAGCGTGCCGCGCAACGTCGATCCGGCCGTCGGCGAACTCGACAATTTGTTCGTCTTCGACGTTGACGATCTGGAAGCGGTCGTCGCCTCCAACATCCGCGAGCGCGAACGTGAAGCCGAGCGCGCCGAGTTGATCGTCGAATCCGAGGTGATGCAGTTTCAACAAGCCTTGCGTTCGCTCGATCTCGGCCCGACGGTGGCCGCGCTCCGGCAGAAGTTGGAAGAGATCGCGCGGGGAGAACTCAAACGCCAGCGCAACCGTCTCGGCGAGTTGACGCCCGAACAGGAGCGCGCCGTCGAAGCCCTGCTGATGTCCACCGTCAACAAAATTTCGCATCCCATCATCAACCGCCTGCGCCGCTCGCACGATACGGGCGAAGAAGAAGCTCTCAAGGCGTGGCGCAACACTTTCGGACTCGAAGAATGAAAGGCCGGAGGTCGGAGGTCGGTGAGAAGCAAACTGCTTTGACTGATCTCTGACCTCTAACCTCCGACCTCTGCATCTTATGAGAGAGCATTTCGTCATCGGCTCGCGCGGCTCGAAGCTCGCGCTGTGGCAATCGGAATGGGTGAAGGCGCGGCTTGAGGCACAGCGGCCGGAGGCGGAGATTCGCATTGAAGTCATCAAGACTTCCGGCGACGTGATGCTCAACGTGCCGCTCGCCGTGATCGGCGGCAAGGGCGTGTTCACGAAGGAACTGGAAGAGGCTCTGCTCGCCGAAGAGATCGATCTGGCCGTCCACTCGCTCAAGGATTTGCCCACAACCCTGCCGGACAACCTCGCCATCACTGCCATCACCGAGCGCGAAGACGCGCGCGATGCTCTGATTTTGCGCGAAGGCGTCGCGGCGGCAAACAACTCGCTCCGCGATTTGCCGCAAGGCGCAATCGTCGGCACGTCGAGCCTCAGGCGACAGGCGCAGTTGAAACACCTGCGCCCCGATGTCTCTATCAAAGATTTACGCGGCAACGTGGACACGCGCCTGCGGAAACTCGACGAGGGCGGCTACGACGCGATCATCCTCGCCTCTGCGGGCTTGCGCCGCCTCGGCTTCGAGCGACGCATCGACGCCTCGATTGACCACGCGGAGATGCTCCCCGCCGTCGGCCAAGGCGCGCTCGGCATCGAAACGCGCGCGCATGATCCGCGTACCACGGCGCTCGTCTCGCTGCTCGAACATCCCCCGACGCGCGCCGCCTGCACCGCCGAACGCGCGCTGCTCTTTGCGCTCGGCGGCGGTTGCCAAGTGCCCATCGCCGCGCACGCAGTCATCAACGGCGACACGCTCCGACTCGACGCCCTCGTCGCCGCGCTCGACGGCAGCCGCATCATCCGTGACGCGTTGGAGGAAGATATAGAGCACGCCGCGCGCGCGGGCGAAACGCTCGCCGCACGCCTGCGCGAACGCGGCGCGGAAGAGTTGCTCGAAGGGTTGACCGTCTGAATGTTGCCCGTTGGAAACTGATGCGACGCCTCTCGCGATGACTCCCGTTCCAAGTCAAACAACTCAAGAGCAGCCCTTGCGCGGTCGCACCGTGGTCATCACGCGCGCTCTGGCGCAGTCGGCGGAGTTCGCCGCCGAACTCGAACGCTACGGCGCGCGCGTCGTGGCCTGTCCCACCATCGAGATCGTCGAACCGGAAAGTTTCGCGCCGCTCGACGAAGCGATTGACCACCTCTACGGCTACGACTGGCTCGTCTTCACCAGCGCAAACGGCGTGGACTTTTTCATGCGCCGCATGGAGGCCACGGGGCACGACGCGAGCGAGTTGGACGACATCCACGTCTGCGCCGTCGGCTCGGCCACGGCCGAACGCCTGCGCGCCGCGCGCGTCCACGTAGATGTCGTCCCCGGCGAATTCAAGGCCGAAGGCGTCTTCGATGCGCTGGCGAATTATCTCGGCGGGCGCGAACGTCTGGAGCGTCTGAACTTTCTCATCCCGCGCGCGGCCGTCGCCCGCGACCATTTGCCGCGTGCGCTCGAAGAGGCCGGGGCGCGCGCCGATGCCGTCACAGCCTATCGCACCGTCCCGCCGCAGACGACCGACCGCGCGCGCGTAGAAGCTCTGATCGTCGGCGGCGCGGTTGACTGCATCACCTTCACGAGTTCCTCGACCATCATCAACTTTGCACAACTTTTCGACACGCGCGATCTCGGCGAACTGCTGAAAGACGTACGCGTGGCCTGCATCGGCGACATCACCGCGCGCACCGCCGCCGACTACAACCTCGCCGTCGATATTCAGCCCGCCGAATTTACGTCCGCCGCGCTCGCCCGCGCCGTCGCCGATTATTTCGCACACAAGAGTTAAAGCATTCGCCACCGCAGGCACACAAAACACGGAGGCGGGCGCAGATGAAAGCAGCGGAAGCCTTCAAGGTTGAAATCTCAAAAAGCACCGGACATGCTCAAATTTGAAATCTCAAAAAGCTTTAAACGCTCGAACTTGAAATCTCAATCGGACATTCTCAATCTTGAAATCTCAATCGGATGCTCTAATTTTGAAGTCTCAATCGGATGCTCTCAAATTTGAAATCTCAAATGGTTTTTCTCCGTCTTCTCTCCGCGTCCTCTGTGCCTCTGGCGGTGAATTTCGCGCGCGGGGACGCAAAAGAACATCTCTCCCGGCGGCTGCCGATTTCTCTTGAAACTCAAATTGAACGCGTATGCTAAACTGCGATCATGGCTAAGGGACGGGTGTTGGTCATTGACGACGAGCCGCTCGTGCTGGAAACCTTGCGCGAGTTGTTGACAGCGGAAGGATTCGAGGCGGCGGCCGAATCGGACGCGGCGCGCGCGCTCGAACGCGTGGCGCAATTTCTCCCTTCGGTCGTCGTCTCTGACGTGAAGCTGCCCGGCCTGAACGGGTTCGAGTTGCTGCGCGAGTTGCGGACGCGCCACCCGGAGATCGCCGTCATCCTGTTGACGAGCGAGGGTTCAATCGAGACGGCTCTGCGCGCGATTCAGGAAGAGGGCGCGTACCACTATTTCGAGAAGCCGATTGATCACGGAAAACTCTGCGCGGTCGTCGGCCGCGCGATGGAGGAAGGCCGGGCGCAGCGCGACAGCCTCGCCCTCCAACACGAACTGCGCGGGCGCGGCGCGTTCGGGAAATTGATCGGCACTTCCGCCCCGATGCAGCGCGTCTACAAGCTCATCGAACAGGTCGCGCCCTCTTCGGCCTCGGTCTTAATCACGGGCGAATCCGGCACGGGCAAAGAACTCGTCGCGCGCACGATTCACGACCTCAGCCCGCGTCGCGAAGGCGAGTTTGTCGCCATCAACTGTTCCGCGATCCCCGAAACTTTGATGGAGTCGGAACTGTTCGGCCACGAGAAAGGGGCGTTCACGGGCGCGGCCGCGCGCCGTCAGGGTTGTTTCGAACTCGCCCATCGCGGCACGCTTCTCTTGGACGAGATCGCGGAGATGCCCGCGCTTCTGCAAGCCAAGTTGCTGCGCGTGCTGGAAGAGCGTTCCGTCAGGCGGCTCGGCGGCTCGCAGGAGATACCGATTGACGTGCGCGTGCTGGCGGCCACCAACCGCGAGCCGCACGAGGCCGTCCGCACCGGCGCGTTTCGCGAAGACTTGCTCTATCGCCTGAACGTCATCGGCATCGAACTCCCCCCTCTGCGCCAGCGCAAGGAAGACTTGCCGCTCCTGACGCAACATCTCGTCTCGCAACTCTCCGCGCGCCACGAGCGTCCCGCGCGCTACCTGAGCACGGCCGCGCTCGACGTGCTGCGCTCGCACTCTTGGCCGGGCAACGTGCGCGAACTGCGTAACGTCATCGAGCGCGCCGTCATCATCTGCTCCGGCGAGTCCATCGAGCGTCACCACATCGCGCCCTACCCGCTCGACCAGCGCGCGCGCGCCCGCGTCGAGGACACCATCACGCTCCCCGTCGGCACGCCCATCGAAGAGATGGAGCGACAGATGATCCTCCGCACGCTCCAGAAGACCGACAACAACAAGACGCGCGCCGCCGAGCTTCTCCAAATCAGTCTCAAGACCCTCCACAACAAGCTGCGCCTCTACCGCGACCGCGGCCAACTCTCCGAAGCCGAACAGGCGCGCAACACGAACGCCCACGCCGCGCGCAAAGCCATCGAATAGCTGTCGCTCGTTAGAACTCAAACATTCAATAATTTTTCAACGGACAATGAGGAAGCCATCATGATCAAGCACGCAAGCGGAACGTTTGAAGTGAAGTTGAATCCACAGGCGCGCGTGGATAACGTCGGAGACCCGACCATCGGCAGAATGTCAATCGACAAGCAGTTTCAAGGCGATCTGGAAGCCACGAGCCACGGCGAGATGCTGGCCGTACACACGGAGACGGAAGGCTCGGCCGGTTACGTCGCGTTGGAGCGCGTCGCCGGAACGCTCGACGGCCAGAGCGGAACATTTGCCCTCCAGCACAGCGGCACGATGACGCGCGGCGTGCCGCATCTCCTGATCAGCGTCGTGCCGGATTCCGCCACCGGCCAACTCGTCGGGCTGGCCGGTCAAATGAAGATCAATATAGTTGAGGGAAAGCACACCTACGAATTTGAATACACGCTCGGCGGCGTGAGCGGCGAAGCGGATTAACAGGAGATGAAAGAGCGATGCGATTCGACAGGACGTTGATTTACCGTTTGGGTTTATTGTTGCTTCTCGTGTCCGCCGCGCAGGCCGGGGCGCGGGCGCAGGCGGTTTATGAGATGCCGGAGGGCGTGGAGTCGCGTTGGGCGAGCGGTGAGAATCAGCGTGGCGAGCGCGGGCGAGGCGGGCAGGCCAACGGCGGGCGCAAAGGATCGCCGACCGTGCCGATCAAGGCGGGCGAGAGCCGTGTGCTGGCCGAGGCCGTAGGCACGAGCGGCACGGTGCGGCGCATCTGGATGACGTTCCCCGACCGCAGCCCGAAGATGCTCCGCAGTCTCCGCATAGACATGTACTGGGACGGCGCGAAGACCCCGGCCGTGAGCGCGCCGCTCGGCGACTTCTTCGGCATCGGCCTCGGGCAAACGACCGTCTTCCAGTCCGCGCTGTTCTCAAACCCGGAAGGCCGCAGTTTCAACTCCGTCGTCCAGATGCCGTTCAAGACCGGCATGCGGATCGTGTTGACGAACGAGAGCGACACGAACCTCGACGAACTTTTCTACGACGTGGACTACACGCTCGGCGACCACCACGGCGCGAACATGCTCTACTTCCACGCGCACTACCGGCGCGAGAACCCCACGCGCTTGCAACAGGACTACGAGTTGCTGCCCCGCGTCGAGGGGCGCGGCCGCTACCTCGGCACGAACATCGGCGTCATCGTCAACCAGAAGACTTATTTCAACACTTGGTGGGGCGAGGGCGAAGTGAAAATCTACCTCGACGGCGACCGCGAGTTTCCCACCATGAGCGGCACGGGCGCGGAGGATTACATCGGCACGGCTTGGGGGCAGGGGCAGTTCGCGCACGCCTATCAGGGCAGCCCCGTCGCCGACGAGAAGAACATGCGCTGGTGTTTCTATCGCTATCACATCCCCGACCCGATCTACTTCCAGAAAGACATCCGCGTCACGATCCAGCAGATCGGCTATCTCGCGCCGCACAGCCGCGAAGCGATAGTGCGTGCCGGTCGGCGGCTCTATCGCGCCGGCCCCGGCCTCGTCGAGATGGACTTATCGAAGGACGGCAAATTCGAGCGCGACGACGATTATTCGAGTTGCACCTACTTCTACCTCGCCACGCCGGAGAACAAACTGCCGCCGCTCGACCCCGTCAACAAGAGAATCGAAGGCCTGTGATCCGCTGTCTCACGCGCCGCCCGCGCGGATCAACTCGCCCATGCGCGCGAAGTGTTGGTCGTCGTGCTCGGCGTTCTCAGCATGTTTGCTTGAGATTAATATATGGGGAAATCAACAGTAATCACGCTTGATGAATTTAGGAGTAAATTCGCGGCTAATGAATCTCGCCCGCAGCAAGCTGCGGGGTATCAAAACAAGTTGAGTTGCTCCCGATGAAGTTGTTCGTACTGTGAACCTTGATTCTGGATGTACTGCTTGATGGTCTCTTCATTGCCGTGCTGTCCCACGCTGCTAATG
>DASZEQ010000027.1:0-295052 GCA_035940695.1 Pyrinomonadaceae bacterium
GAGCCGTAGGTCGAACCCCAGCCGAGGACGAGCACCTTGCCCGATGTTTCGCCGAACACTTCGAGGTCGGGAATGTCTTCGGCGACGCGGTCGATCTTCTCCTGCCGGAGCCTGACCATGAACTCGTGATTTTCGGGGTCGTAGTTGACGTTGCCCGTCAGGTGTTCCTTCTCGATGCCGCCGACGCGATGTTCGAGGCCGGGCGTGCCCGGAATGGCGAAGGGGCGCGAGAGTTTTTCGTCGCGCGCGTAAGGCAGAAAGCCCGTCGGGTCGTCCGTGAACTTCACTTCGATCTTCGGCAAGTCTTCCATCGCGGGGATCGCCCACGGCTCTGCGCCGTTGGCGAGGTAGCCGTCGGAGAGATAGAAGACGGGCGTCATGTGGTGGAAGGCGAGGCGCACGGCCTCGACCGCCATGTGGAAACAGTCTGCGGGCGTCGAGGGCGCGACGACGACGGCCGGGCATTCGCCGTTTCTGCCCCAGACCGCTTGAAAGAGATCGGCCTGCTCGGTCTTGGTCGGCAAGCCCGTGGACGGGCCGCCGCGCTGCACGTTGATGATGACGAGCGGGAGTTCGGTCATCACGGCCAGCCCGATAGCCTCCTGCTTCAAAGCGACGCCGGGGCCGGATGTGCCGGTCAGGCCGATGTGGCCTGCGAACGACGCGCCGATGGCCGCGCACACGGCCGCGATCTCGTCTTCGGCCTGAAAAGTTTTGACGCCGAAATTCTTGTGGCGCGCCAGTTCGTGCAGGATGTCGGAGGCGGGCGTGATCGGGTAAGAGCCGTAGAAGAGCGGGCGACCCGACAGTTGCGACGCGGCGACGAAGCCGATGGCAGTCGCCTCGTTGCCCGTGATCTTGCGATACTTGCCGGGCGCAATCGCGGCCTTCTTGACGCTGTAGTGCGTGGTGAAAACTTCGGTCGTGTCGGCGAAGTTGTAGCCCGTGCGAAGCGCAATGACGTTGGCGCGCGCCACTTCGGGCAGCTTCTTGAACTTCGCTTCGATCCACTGAAGCGTCGGCTCCATCGGGCGGTCGTAGAGCCAGTAGAGGACGCCGAGCGCGAAGAAGTTTTTGCAGCGATCCATCTCCTTGCGCGTCAGTTTCACCTGCGCCTCTTGCAGCGCGCGCAAGTTCAGCGTGGTGATCGGCAGGCGGTGGACGCGATAACCCTTGAGCGTCTCGTCTTCGAGCGGGCTGACAGCGTAAGCCGCCTTCTTCAAGTTCTCTTTGTTGAACTCGTCTGTGTTGACGATGATCGTGCCGCCTTCTTCGAGGTCGAAGAGGTTGACCTTGAGCGCGGCCGGGTTCATCGCGACGAGCACGTTCGGCTGGTCGCCGGGCGTGCGTATGTCCTGCGAGGAAAAGTTCAACTGGAAGCCGGAGACACCGGGCAGACTTCCGGCGGGGGCGCGAATCTCGGCGGGAAAGTCGGGCAGCGTCGAGATGTCGTTACCGAGGACGGCGGAGGTGTTCGTAAACTGCGTGCCCGTCAACTGCATGCCGTCGCCGGAGTCTCCGGCGAAACGGATGGTGACGGTTTCGACTTCCTCGAAATGCTTTTCGACGGGCGGTGCTGAGGGCGGCGGATCGATGACGGTACTCATAATGGCTTAATGAATCCTTCTGTTTTTTGGGAAGATAACGAAGCGCCAACTTCGAGGTAGGAACACTTCGGTTTGTCCGGCTCAAAGGCATTGTAGCATAGTGCGCCGCGCCCCACTCAAGCCGAGCACACGCGGTATTTTCCCCGCGCAGTTGTCCAACGGCATTATTCTTCCGCCGGAGATCAGTTGAAGCGTTGACCCTGCGTTGAAGCGCGTCGTCGGGGTGTTAACGGAAAAGGCAAAAGCGGACGCCGGAAGCATGGTTGCTCCCGGCGTCCGCTTTTGCCTTTTCGCTGTCGAAGCGTGGCGGCCGAAGTTAAGAGGTCTTGGCAGGCGTGGCGTCGCGCGCGCCGGTGGATGCGCCGCTCGCGCTCGCTCCGGTTGACGCGCCCGCGCCGTCGGACGGTTTGGCGGCAGCAGAGCCGGGAGTTGTCGCCGTGGATGTAGACGTGGTCGAAGGAGTCCCGGCGGCGGTGCGGCCGTCCTGCGCGGCCTGCGCGTCTTTGATCTGCTGCATGCGGCAACTGCCCTCGAAGACCGCGCCCTGCTCGATGACGAGCGCGGGCGTCTGGATGTCGCCCGTCACTTTGGCGACGCGGCCGAGTTCAATGCGCTTGGTGGCCGTGATGTTGCCGACGACCGTGCCGTAGATTTGCGCGACGGAGACTTCCACGTCGGCGTCAACCTGCCCGCCCGTGGAGACGATGAGCGTGCCGTCCTGCGAACTGACGCGCCCGGAAAGATGGCCGTCAACGCGCAGCATGCCTTTGAAGTTGGCTTCGCCCGTGAGGGTCGTGCCGTTGCCGACAAAGCCGCTGAGAGTGCCTTCCTTGATGTCGCGCGCGAGCGATTCGCTTTCGCTGACGGCGCGCGTCGTTGTAGGTTGAGTTTCGCTCATGTTCCGTGCTCCGGTTGAAGAGGGTTGATCCGCGGTCGTGGTGTTGCGACTCTGTGCGTCCGCCGCCGTGCCGAAAGCGGAAGTCGCCGGTTGGGGTTGCTCGGTCGGGTGCTCGCCGCCCGGTTGGTCTTTAGTATTTCTTCCCGGTCTAAACATCTAGGTCTCCCTTCAAAACTATCTCTAGGGTTAATGCGCTTGATGGCGATGGAAATGAAAACTGGTTGTAGGTCTGCCTACAGCGGCGAACGTTTGCGGCCAACTCGCGGCGACCACAAAAACTTCCGCGTCTCTACTTGCCCGTGATGATAACGGAAAAGCCTTGAATCGTGAATCGTAAAAAGCCTTGAAGCGTAAAAAGCCGTGAATCGTAAATCGTGAATCGTGAATAGAAGAAGACAGTTCTTTCTATTCACGATTTACGATTCACGATTGCCGCTCTGTGTGTCTGGTCAAGCGGCGGAGAGATAAACTAAACTGCTCCGGCAATCAACTTTTACACGCAACCGAACGGGTGTGTCACACAGGAGAAGTTTATGCCGAACGAGATGGTCGAATTCAAAAGCAACGGCGCGACGGCCGGGGGCTACCTCGCCGTGCCCGAATCGGGCAAGGGCGCGGGCGTCATCGTCATACAGGAATGGTGGGGGCTTGTGCCGCACATCAAGGACGTGTGCGAACGCTTCGCGGCCGAGGGCTTCGTCGCGCTCGCGCCCGACCTCTACCACGGCCGCACCACCGCTTCGCCCGACGAGGCGGGCAAGCTGATGATGGCTCTCAACATCGAGCAGGCGGAAAAAGATCTACGCGGCGCAATCGAATACCTGCGCGCGCACGAGAGCGTCGCGAGCGAGCGCGTCGGCACGGTCGGCTTCTGCATGGGCGGCGCGCTCTCGCTCTACGCCGCCTCGAAGAACGAGCAGGTCGGAGCGTGCGTCGTCTTCTACGGCGGCCACCCGAAGGTCAAACCCGATCTCGAAAACATGCGCGCGCCGCTGCTCGGCTTCTACGCCGAGCGCGACGATTTCGCCACGCCCGCGCTTGCGCGCGAACTCGAAGCGAAACTCAAATCGCTCGGCAAGTCCGTGGAGATACACGTCTACGACAACGCCGACCACGCCTTCTTCAACGACGACCGCCCCGAAGTCTTCAACGCCACGGCCGCCGCCGACGCGTGGCAACGCACCCTGCGCTTCTTCCGCGAACACTTGAGCGAGCAGGCTTAGACGACTGAGAGCCGGAAACGACTTTCGGGTCGCCGGAGCGTGTGGCGGTCAGTTGCAAAGAGAAAGGGCAGACCCGGCGTTTAGGGTCTGCCCTTTCATTTCATGCTGACTCTGCTGTTCCGGTTCGAGACTCGCGACACGCGTCGCTCGTCGTCTATTGACTCACTGACTCGAAGGAGACAAAAGCGCCGAAACTCCCCCAAGCGTCGGCGCTTTCGATTCTTTATTCCTCTTTTGGAGGAATGTTCGTTGCGAGAGAATATAGACCCGTCGGCGCGGTGCAGGGTTGCAGGAGCGTTGAAAGTTTATTGCGATGCGGTTGCCTCTGCGACGATGGCGGCGCGCGGCACGGTTCGCGGGTTGAACCTGCACGCGGTCTTCGGCGATACTCTGAACACGGTCTGTCGTTCGTCAAGCGCGGCGACCTTTGGAAGCCGGATCGGGGAGAGGTTTAAGGAGCGCGCCGGGCAGAGAGAAAGCGCGCTGTGGCGTCTGACATGTTTATCGAAAGCAAAATCAAGACGAAGCTGCTCAGGGGAATGGGCGAGGCGATCAAGGACTTCGGGATGATCGCGGACGGCGACCGCGTGATGGTCTGCCTCTCCGGCGGCAAAGACAGCTACACGATGCTCGACCTGCTGCTCGACGTGCGCGAGCGCGCGCCCGTGCGTTTCGACCTGCTCGCCGTCAACCTCGATCAAAGGCAGCCGAACTTTCCCACAGAGGTTTTGCCCGCTTACCTGTCGGAGCGCAGCGTGCCTTTCCGCATCGTCGAACGCGACACCTATTCAATCGTCAAGCGGCTCGTGCCCGAAGGCAAAACTTATTGCTCGGTCTGCTCGCGTCTCAGGCGCGGCATCATCTACTCAATCGCGCAGGAAGAAGGCTGCACCAAGATCGCGCTCGGCCACCACGCCGACGACATCATCACGACCTTCCTGCTCAACGTCTTCTTCGTCGGCCAACTCAAAGCGATGCCGCCCGTCCTGCGCTCGAACGACGGATTGAACACCGTCATCCGCCCGCTCGCCTACTGCCGCGAGACGGACATCGCGGAGTATGCCGCGTTGAAACAATTTCCGATCATCCCCTGCGACCTGTGCGGCTCGCAGTCGAACCTGAAACGCGCGCGCATCAAGCGGCTCGTCACGGAGTTGGAACGGGAGATTCCGAATATCCGCAGTTCGATGCTGACCGCGCTCGGCAACGCCGTCCCCTCGCACCTGCTCGACCCCAAGCTTTTCGACTTCCGCAAACTCGCGCCCGTCTCCGCCGGAGACATCGAGACGGAACTCGACGCGGCCATCGGCCACGCCGACCCCGAAGGCGAAATGTCGCCCGCGCTCGTCTCGATCTCATAAACAACCCGAGAGAGGTGAAAAGAGTGTGAAGGAGAAAGCCCCGCGCAGCACACGCCGCGCGGGGCTTTTAATGTTGAGGTGCGGACACGCCTAGCGCATGTTGCTGTTGGTGTTGCCGCCCGTGTTGGTATTGCTGTTGTTGACGGAGCGACGGGGCGTGCGCGGCGTGGTATTGCGTCCGCGCCGGACGCGACGCGGCGTGTGCCGTTTGGCATGGCCGCTCCCGTGCGAACCCATGTTGCCGTTCATGTTTCCATTCGTGTTCCCGTTCGTGTTGCCGTTGGTGTTCTGCGCGGCCAGAGCCGGGACGCTTAACGCGAGCGTGAACGCCGCGCCGAGCGCGAGTCCTTTAAGCGACTTCAAAGTCATGGCGAAAATCCTCCTTGTAAATGTTTCGAGACGAAACCGCCCGAAACGACTGAAATTATTATTCGAGGTTGCGCGAGCGCGGGCATACGCCGCACGCCTCTTCGCGCGGCGGCAGGCTTGCCGCCGCGCGAGCGATGATAATGCTTAGCATGAAAGCAGACTGTACGTTAGGGGACGAAGCGAGCGGCCTTGCACGCACGCGCCCTACATGCGCTCGGCCGACTCGGCCGCGCGCTCGACGGCCTTCAGGACGTGTCGGCGGTAGCGGTGCGTGACGGGGCGGCGGCGGCCGATGCCGATAGCGTGGCGCGAGATGATGAGCGGGGGGGGAAGTTGCCGTCGCTTGAATTCGTTGGCGGGCGCTTCCACGCGGTTGAGCACGTCGAAGACGAGTTGCCCGTCGTGCCCGGCGGCGATGATCTCTTCGGGCGTGGCCTTGCGCTCGAAGTAGAGTTTGAGAATCGGGTCGAGTTTATCGTAGGGCGGAAGCGATTGATCGTCGAACTGGCCGGGGGCGAGTTCGGCGGACGGGCGTTTTTCGATGATGGCCGTCGGGATGATCTCGCGCTCGCGGTTGACGTAGCGCGAGAGCGCCCACACTTCCGTTTTGAGCACGTCGCCGAGGACGGCGAGGCCGCCGTTCGTGTCGCCGTAGAGCGTGCAGTAGCCGAGGGCGAGTTCGGACTTGTTGCCGGTCGAAAGCAGCAGGCGGCCTTCGGCGTTCGAGATCGCCATCAGGATGTTGCCGCGCAGGCGCGACTGCGTGTTCTGCCGCGCGATCTCTTCCAGCCCCGTCCCCGGATTCTCAAGTTTAAGTTCTTTGACGAGCACTTCGTAGGCCGCGCTGATCGGGTGTTCGATGGTCGGCATCCCCAAGCGTTCGCCGAGCGCGACGGAATCGTCCACGCTCCCGCGCGACGAAAAGGGCGACGGCATCATCACCGACAACACGTTCTCCGCGCCCAGAGCCTCGCACGCCAGCGCGGCGACGAGCGACGAGTCGATGCCGCCGGAGAGGCCGAGCACGGCGCGCTCAAAACGATTCTTGCGCGCGTAGTCGCGGATGCCGAGGACGAGCGCGTCGTGGATGGTTTGGACGTCGTCGCCGGGCAGGCAATAGGTGTCGCATTCGTCGCAGTCAAGCGAAACCGAGCCGTAAAACTCCTCGAAGGGCGGCGCTTGCATGATGATCTGCCCCTTGTGATCCGTAACGATTGATGCGCCGTCGAAGATGACGCCGTCGTTTGCGCCGACGAGATTGACGAAGATGATAGGAAGCCCTGCGGCCTTCGCGCGGTGCGAAACCATCTCGCAGCGTTGACCCATCTTGCTCTTGTTGAAGGGCGAGGCGTTGATCGAGACGATCACTTGCGCGCCCATCGCGATCAACTCGTCGGTCGGGTCGTTGGCGTAGAGCCGTTCGCGCCAGTAGGTCTTGTCGTTCCACATGTCCTCGCAGACGGCGACGCCGACGCGCACGCCCTTAACGTCGAACAACCTGTGCTCACGCGCCGGCTCGAAGTAGCGCGGGTCGTCGAACACGTCGTATTCGGGGAGCAGCGTCTTGTCGGCGTAGCCGATGATCTTGCCGTCGGAGATGACGGCCGCCGAGTTGTAGAGTTTGCGCCCCTGCGACAATCCCGTCGGGCGCACCGTGCCGACGATGACGGTCAGCCCCGCGCTCGCCGCGGCGATCTGGTCAAGCGGCTCGGTGGCGTGCGCGATCACGTCTCGATCCATGAACCAGTCGAAGGACATATAGCCCTGCACTGCGACCTCCGGCAGCACTACCATGTCGCTGCCGTCGCGGCGCGCCTGCTCGATGGCGCGCAAGCATTGCGCGACGTTGCCCTCGTAGTCGCCGTTCGTCGTGTTGATCTGTCCGATAGTGACGCGCATCAGTTGTCCCCTTAATGATGAAGTGTGTCCTGTCTCAAGCTGCTTCGACGTATTCGACCATGCTGGTCGGTTCGGGTATCGGCAACCCATCCTCGCGCAGGCCGCGCAGGTGTAGTTCGACGGCCTCGCGCATCCGCTGTTTAACCTCTGCGACGGTTTTGCCAGTGACGATACAACCCGGCATGTCAGGCAAGTAAGCCGAATAATTTCGCTCGCCCTTCTCGATGATCATGGCGTAACGCATCTTCTATTTCTCGTTAGCACTTCTCACGCCCGCTTGCGCCGGATTTTTTTTGCTCTGTTATCGTTCATTCTAAATCGAAGCATGAGCGAAACAAAGAGCCTTTCTTCCGCGTGAAAATGGAGGACGACTTGCGTGCATACGCAAGTCGTCTATTTACCTCCGGCACTCTTATTCTTCGGCGAACGCGCGGCGGCGCGACCGTGACCGCCGCCGCCCGGCGTCTCGATGCGGACGCGTTCGCCCGCCTTTAAGTCCCAAGAGCCTTTCGCGTCGATGCGTCGCGCGTGCGCGCGCCCGTTTGGATCGAGGCGCAGCACCGAGTCGCGCCCCGTGCGCCCGTCAGCCCCGCCCGCGAGACCGTACGGCGCGCGCCTTCGCCGGTCTGCGAGCAGAGACATGCGCGCGTCCACCAGCGTCTCGATCTCGCGAACGACGCCGTCGCCCCCGCGCTGCTTTCCCCGCCCGCCGGAGTTCGCGCGAATCGCATACTCGCGCACGCGCAGAGGGTAAGCGTATTCCAACGCCTCGACGGGCGTGTTGAGGCTGTTCGTCATGTGCGTGTGAACCGCGCTCAATCCCGCACGCGCGGGGCGCGCGCCCATGCCGCCCGCGACCGTCTCGTAGTAAGCGAACTCGCGCCCGATGCGCGCGTCAATGCCGCCGATGGTCAGGTTGTTCATCGTGCCTTGGCTCGCCGCCGGAATCCTCCCGGGCAAGGCGTGCGCCAACGCTTTGAACAGCACGTCAACGATGCGCTGCGACGTTTCGACGTTCCCGCCCGCGACGGGTGCGGGCGCGAGCGCGTTCACAATCGTCCCGCGCGGCGCGACCACTTCAATCGGCTCCATCAAGCCCGCGCTCGCGGGGACTTCTCCCGCGCCGAGCAGGCAGCGAAAGACGTATGCGACCGCCGACACAGTGATCGCTTCGACCGCGTTGACCGGCCCTGCCACTTGCGCCGCGCTGCCCGTGAAATCAACTCGCGCCCGGCTGCCTTCGATCTCCACGCGCACGCGCACGGCGCACGGCGCGTCGCTCACGCCGTCTCCGTCGAGCGCGTCTTCCGCTTCATAAACTCCGTCGGGAATTTCTCTGATCGCGGCGCGCATCATCCGCGCCGAGTAGTTGACGAGGTGCGCCGCGTAGCTTGCCGCTTCACGCGCTCCGACGCGCGCGGCGATCTCGACGAGGCGCGTTGCGCCCGTCTTGAGCGATCCGATTTGCGCTGCGAAATCCGCGCGCCGCTCGTCCGCCCCGCGCACGTTCGCCAGCAACAGTCGCATCACGTCTTCGTTCACACGCCCGCCGCGCAACAGGTGAACGGGCGGGATACGCAAGCCCTCGCCATACACGTCCGACGCCATCCCCATCGAACCCGGCGAGCCGCCGCCGATGTCCGCGTGATGCGCGCGATTGGCGACGTAGAAGAGGGGCGCGCGGCCACCGCGGGTAAAGACGCCCGCGACGAGCGTGACGTCCGGCAGGTGTGTGCCGCCCGCGAAGGGGTCGTTGAGCGCAACACAATCGCCCGGTTCGATGCGTGTTTCGCGGAGCGCGGCCGCGACGGCCATCGGCATGCTGCCCAGATGCACGGGCATGTGATCGCCCTGCGCGATAACGCGCCCCGCCGCATCGAAGACGGCGCACGAGTAGTCGCGCCGCTCCTTGATGTTCGGCGAGTGCGCCGTGCGCCGCAGGGCGATGCCCATCTCCTCCGCGACCGAGGTGTAGAGCGCGCGGTAAATTTCCAGCGTGACGGGATCGAAGTTGGGCTGGCGTTTCTTCATAGTTCTATAATCAGGTTGCCGTCCGCGTCAACGCTCGCACGCGCGCCCGCCGGGATGAGCGTCGTCGAAGAATATTCGGTGACGATGCAGGGCGTTTTGAGTCGCGCGCCCGCGCGCAGGCGTTCGCGCTCGTAGACGCCGACGCGCGAGGGTTTGACCGTGAAATAAACCGGCGCGCTGTTGTGCGCCGCGACGATTGAATCGTCCGCGCTTTGCTCGACGCGTTCGCGTTTGAGCCGCGCCACGATCCCGCGCGAGCGCAGGCGTGCGCTGACGATCTCGACCGCGCTCTCCGTCTGCGCGTAGCCGTAACGCGCGAGGTGCGCGCGATGAAACGCGGCGGCGAGCGTGCGCCGCGACTTCCATTCGATCTCCAACTCGAACGATTGTCCCTTGTAACGCGCGGCGACGCGCGGCGTATGTCGCTGCTCGCGCCTTTCGTCGCTGAAACCTTCGCGCTTGAGCGCGGCGCGGGCGGCGCGTTCCATCTGTCGAAACGTGGTGTCGAGTTCGCCGAGCCGGTCGCCGGAGGCGTCGAGCATCACGGTGCGGCTCGCGTCGAGAACGACATCGGAGGCGAGCGCGCCGAGGGCGGAGAGCGCGCCCGGCCTGAGCGGCACGATGACGCGCGGGATGTGCAAACTCGCGGCGAGCGCGACGGCGTGCAGGCCGCCCGCGCCGCCGAACGAGACGAGCGTGAACGCGCGCGAATCAAACCCGCGCTCAACCGACACGACGCGCAGTGCGCGCTCCATCCCCGCGTTCACCACGCGCACGACGCCGAGCGCGGCCTCGTGCGCCGTCGTCGGCATCCCGCTCGCCGCGCTCAGTTGGCGCGCGAGCGCATCGAGCGCGTCGTGCGCGCGTCGCGCGTCCAACTCGAAGTCGCCGCCGAGCAGCCCCGCGCCGCCGAAGCGTCCGAGCACGAGGTTGGCGTCGGTCACGGTCGGGAGCGTGCCGCGCCCGTAAGCCGCGGGGCCGGGACTTGCGCCCGCCGACTCAGGCCCGACGCGCAAACTGCCGCCCGCGTCCACGCGCGCGATTGAACCGCCGCCCGCGCCGACCGTGTGGATGTCGAGCACCGGAACGGCGACGGGCAACGCGGCCACCGTCGCCTCGTTCGTCGTTCGCATCACGCCCCCGGCGCACAGCGCAACGTCCGTCGAAGTGCCGCCCATGTCGAAAGTGATGATGTCGGGCGAACGGGCGGCGCGCGCCGCGTTGAGCGCGCCCACGACGCCGCCCGCAGGCCCCGACAGGATCGTCCGCACAGGCTCGCGCGCCGCCACGCCGGCCGAGATGCTGCCGCCCGAAGATTGCATCACGCGCAAACGCGGCGCGCGCAGTTTCTTCAGATACGCGCCCATCAACGGTTGCAGGTA
The DNA here is from genome assembly GCA_035940695.1 of Pyrinomonadaceae bacterium. Classification (GTDB taxonomy): domain Bacteria; phylum Acidobacteriota; class Blastocatellia; order Pyrinomonadales; family Pyrinomonadaceae; genus JAIVJZ01. The sequence continues at coordinate 10,771 of DASZEQ010000027.1, forward strand.
AGCGTTGATGGCGACCGTGGAGGTGCGTTCAAACTCTCGATACTCCGGCAGGATTTCGTGCGAGACGGAGAGCGGCACGCCCAAACTTTCGAGCGCGTGCGCGATCAGGCGTTCGTGTTCGGGATACGCGAACGAGAACAGCAGGCAGATCGCCACCGACTCGACGCGCGCCCGACGTAAACGCTTCGTCAATTCGTCGAGCGCGCCCGCGTCCAACGCTTCCAACACTTCGCCCGTCGCCGCGACGCGTTCGCGGACGCCGAAGCGCAGGTCGCGCGGGATGATCGCTTCCGGCCGCTCGGCGTCCAGATCGTAGAGTGCGGGTCGCGCCTGCCTGCCGATGGCGAGCACGTCCTCGAACCCTGCGGTCGTGACGAGCGCGGCACGCGCGCCGCGTCTTTGCAAGAGCGCGTTCGTCCCTACGGTCGTGCCGTGGACGATCTCCAACTCGCCGACGCTCCGGTTCACTTCCGCAGCGATGCGCCGCAAGCCTTCGGCGATGGCGCGCGAAGGATCGTCGGGCGTGGAGGCGAGCTTAAAGATGCTCAAACGCCCGTCGTGCGCCGCGTAGACGAAATCCGTGAACGTGCCGCCCGTGTCCACGCCGACGCGCACCACGCGCCGCAGGTTTAGTTGTGTTGATTTAGAAGAAGGCACGGATGATCTTGACGTGTGGAAAACTTAACTCCGGCGCGTGTGCTCCGTCATGTTATCGCGCCGTCCTGTTTAAAAGTCGCTTTCAATCGTCTTCGGGCGTCGCCCAACTACCGCTCAGGTGCGAGCGGCGCGCGGCATCGAGCACGAGTTGGGTGCGGTGGCCGTCGGCAAACGTGGCCGCGTCGGCAACGGTGTTGCGCCCTTCGTTGAGGGCGCGGACGATCTCCTGCGCGAAGCGTGTGAAGCCGCGCGCCCAACCGTTGTCGTGCATGCCGGGGGCGAGGTCAGTCGGCGCAACATCGACGCGCCGCCATGCGCCCGCGCCCAACTCCGCACTCCACAACGCGCCGTCGCTTTCAACTCTGAGCGCGCCGCGCTCTCCGAAAATTTCCAGACGATGCACAGGCTCTCCCGCTTCGACAAAAGAGATCGAGACACCGGCGGTCGCTCCCGTCTCCGCGAGCAACTCGCCGCCGGAGAAGTTGAGAATCAAGTTGGCCGCGTCGTCGGAAGTCACGGCGCGCAACGCGCCACTCTCGTTATCGGGACGCGCCGGCGTGTGCGTGGAGAGTTGGCAGAAGACGCGCGCGACCCGTGCGCCTTCGAGCAGCCAGTGGAAACCATCCAAGACGTGCGAGCCGATTGCGCCGAGCGCGCCGCCGCCCTTCGACGCGTCCGACCACCAATCCCACACGCGCCCCGCGCCCGCGCGCGTGTCCGCGCGATAAATTACGGACGCGTGACGGACGCGGCCGATCTCGCCCGCCCGCAGCATCTCGCGCGCGCGTCGCCGCCCTTCGAGGAAACGTAGTTCGTGGTCGAGCAGCGCGAGCACGCCCGACGCGTCGGCCGCGCGGCGCATCTCTCCGGTCTGTGCCGCGCTCATCGCCATCGGCTTTTCGCAGAGCACGGCCTTGCCGTGCGCAAGCGCGTGGAGCGTCATCTCAAGGTGCGTTGCGGGCGGCGTCACGATGCTGACGAGATCAACGTCGGCATGTTCGACGACCTCGCGCCAGTCGCGCCCGACGAACGGAATCTCAAACTCGTGCGCGACCGCCGCGGCGCGTTCGCGGCGCGCGCTCGCAATCGCCACGAGCCGCGCGCCCTCGCAAGCGCGAAAGCCCGGTATCTGCGTCGAACGCGCGAAGCCCGATCCGATGATGCCGATGCCCGTAGAGTTTCTCTTAGTCAACACCTCTCTCCCGCCGCGAAAGTTATTTTTGCAATGGACTCTAAACTTGTGTGAACGCAGCGGTCAATAAAAAACGGAGAGGCCGGGGGCGCAACCCTGACCTCTCCGCTCTCTCCGGCGTGTGATTCCTGACGCCTACTTGCCGAAGCGCAAACGATACTCCGTCGAGTTCATGAACCCGTTGACCATCACTCGATACCCGTCTCCACGCGTGATCACTTGCAGCCACGCATCGTAGCCTGACTGCTCAGGCGCACGCCGCAGGTAACCGTAATACTGCATGGCGACGAACGCGCCGTTGTATTCGGCCGCATCGACTTCGCGGCTCTGGACGATGGCGCGCAAGACCTGCGCTCTGGTCATGCGCTGAGCGTCGAGCGCGGCGACGAGATCATCGCGCGTGAGGCGCACGAGCGCGTCGCCGTCGAAGTTGGCCGGGTCGTTCGTGTTGATCGCCGTCAGCCCGTAACGCCCGAGGAGCAAGTCAACCAACTCCGCGTTCGTCTTTGCGCCGTGGAGGAACAGGAACTCCTGCCGTAACACCCACGTGTCGCTGAAGGCGCGACGCTTGCCGTAAACCTCTTCCGCGGTCTGTCCGGTGACGCGGCGCATGTCCGTCACAAACTCCGCGTAACTCGGCCTCCGGTTGAATGCTACCCGGTAGAATCGATAGACGAAATATCCCTTCAACTCAAACTCCGCCGACCGGAAGAACGACGAACTCACCACATTGCGGTCGCACAACGCCGCCGGACTGTTCCCATCCGTGTTGAAAGCGTTGGAGCAGTTGGAGAGCACTTTCGTCCACGCGGCCAACCCGTCGGCATCCGGTTCGCGCGAGAGGAAGTCGAGATAGTGCTGGCGGACGAAGAAGGTGTGCTCGTCAACCGGGTTCGGCGTGTTCGCCGCGTCGTTGTCCGTGATCAAGAGAGTGGCGGAGAACTGCGAGCCGAACGGCACGCCGGTGGACGCGAGGAGACGAAGATTGACGAACTCTCTCTGCTCGACGTGACCGTCGTCCACGAGCGGAATGGTGAAAGTCTTCTGGCTCTCGCCGGGCGCGAAGGTGAGCGTGTCGAAAGTGGTGGCGTAGTCGCAGCGCGCGAAGGCCGCCCCGCCGCTCCCAGTGTTGTCGTCGCAACGCACGGGGCGGCTGTCGTCGAGCGTGGCGTAGGTGATGGTGGCCGGTGTGACCTTCGGGCCGAAACGCTTGACGGCGATGGTGGCGCGGCCGTCGCCCTCGCTCGCCGTGAACTCCGGCGCGGCGAACTCGACGTAGGCGCGGTCGTCGCCGACGATGGTGACGACGTTGTTTCCGATGTTGATGTTGGCGTTGACGGAGTTTGAGAAGTTGATCGAGAAACGCTCGTCGCCCTCGTCAGCCGTGTCGCCGTTGATCTGCAACGGGATGGTTTTCTCCAACTCGCCGGGCTGGAAGGTGAGTTTGCCGGAGGTGGCGACGTAGTCCGAGTTGGCAGTGGCAGTGCCGTCGGCCGTCGCGTAGTTCACGGAGACGGTTTCAACCGACAGGTGCGACAGCCGCACCGTGAACTGCGCGTTCGTTGTGCCGGAATCGCCTTCGGGCACGGAAAGGTTGGAAGGGATAACGGACGGAACACCTTTGCTATCCAGAATGGTGAGCGTGGCGGTCTTCTGCGAGCCGAGCGTCACGTCGCCGCTCTGGCCGCTGAGCGTCAGGCCGATGGTCTCGGGCGTCGCGCCCTCGTAGACGTTGTCGTCGATGAGAGAGACGGTGAAAGTTTTCGTCGTCTCGCCGGGAGCGAAGGAGAGCGTGCCGGAGACAGGGGTGTAATCTGTGCCGGGGGTAGCCGTGCCGCCGCCCGTCGCGTAGTTGACCGTGGCCGCGCCCGCGACGCCGCCCGTGCGCGTGACGGTGATGAGTGTGTTGAGACTCGCACTCTCGGAGATATTGTAGTTCGCCGCGCTGAATTGGAGCGTGGACGGGATCGGCTTGCCGTCCGAAACCAACGCCGACTGGATGAGATAAACCCGGTTCGACTCGTCCGGCGAGTTGAAGTTGTCCGACAGCATGCAGAAGGCGAGGCCGTTCGTGCCCCAGCGCACGAGGCCGGCCGGAGTGCCGTACACGTCGGGAAGCGTCACCGAGCCGAGCGGCAGAAACGTGTTGATGTCGTAAGCGGTCAGGACGGCGCTTGTACCGCTGGACTTCGTGCCGGTCGAGAGATAGAAGGCGCGGCCGAGCGTGGGGTCAACGAGCACGGCCGTCGTTCCAAAGGGCGTGCCTGCGCGGTTGAACCTGCCGACCCCGGCGTTCGCCTCCGGGTCAATAACGAGACCGCTGGACGAGTAGAGCCTGCCGCCCGCGAACTCGATCCCGTTGTCGAACCCGGCGATCAGGCTGCGCGCGACGCCTACGGGTTTGACGCCCGATGCGTTCAACTCAAACTTCACCAGCTCAAAGCCGCTCGAAAAAGGGTCGTAACCGTAGAGCGTCGAGGGCGTCGCGCCGAACTCGATGGGGCCGAGGGCGTATGCGTCGCCGGTTGAAGCGTTCGGGCGTTGCACGCCGTTATCGAAGACGGCCACGCTGCCACTGAAAAATATCCCGCGCGAGACGGCGAGCGATTGCTGGCTGCCCGGCACAACTTCCATGTCCGCCAACTTGTCCGAGCCGAAGGCGAACTGGATGCCGGGAGTCTTCGTCGCGATGTCGAAACGCCGGATGGCTTGCGCGCCTTTAAGGTGGACGTAGAGAACTTGGCCGTCGTCGGAGATGGCGAGCTTGCCCGGTTCGCTGCCGATGAATGTTGACGCACCGATTGCGCCCGTCTTCGGGTCAATCGAGGTGATGCTGTTGCCCGTCGTGCCGCCCGCCGTGCTCGGCACGCTCGCGTAGAGCGTCTCGGTCACCGCGTTGATCACCAGATCGTTGGCAGGCAGATTAACTTTGTTAACGACCGTCGGGATAATAACGGGCGTCGGCGTCGGGGTGGGCGTGATGCTGGGCGTCGGCGTCGGGATGGGGTTGGACGAAGGGATCAAGGAAGTCTGGACGAGATAAAGCTCGTCCGAACTGGTGCGAATGGCGAGGCCGTTTGCGCCCCAGCGCACCATTCTCGTCGGCCCGCCCGCGATGCCTGAGAGCGTCGCCGAACCGACCGGCACAAACGTGTTGAGGTCGAACGCCTTTAACGTCAACTGGCCGCTGCCGAAATCCCCGGACGTCAAATAATAGGCGCGACCCGCGGCCACGTCTATCGTGAAGACATCCGATGCAGCGGCTGAGAAAGTGCCGAGCAGCGTGCTCGTGTCGGGGTTGATGATCTGGCCGCCGGAACTGTAGACGAGACCGTTCGCAAACTTGATCCTGCCGTGCACGTCAAAGGAGGTCTTACTGTTGACGGTCACGCCGGACGCGTCGATGGTCATCGTCCGCAGGCCGTAAAAGCTGCCACTGCCGTAGAGTTTCGACTCGGTGGCGGAATAGGCAAGATAGTCCGCGCCCTCGATGTGGTCGGGGCCGGTCTTCGGCCGCCGCACGCCGTTATCGAAGATGGCGACACCGGCTTCCGATGGGCTGACTGAGGGATAGCGCCGCGCGACGGCGACAACATTCGGATTGCCCGGCGCGACGGCCAGATCGCTCGTGCCGTAGCTTCCGTGGAAGGAGTCTTGACCGAGCGAGAACTGTTGACCGGACGTGCGCGTCGCCGTGTCGAAGCGACGGATGGCGGAAGCCCCTTCGAGCGAGACGTAGAGCGTGTGGCCGTCGTCAGACATCGCCAGTTTGTCCGGCTCGCTGCCAATGAAGACGGGCGTGCCTGCCTCGCCCGTCGCCGGGTTGATCGGCACGATGCTGTTGCCCTGTGCGCCTGCCCTGCTCGGCACGCTCGCGTAAAGCATTTGGTCGGCGGGGTTATAGATGATGTCGCTGGCAGGCTGCGACAACTGCCGGACGAACTCCGCACGCGGTTGCACGTCGCCCCCGTCGGACGCAGCGACGCCGCCGCCGTCGCCTTGAGCCAGCACGTTGAGGCGCGTGAAAGCGGGCGGCAGGCTGATGACCGCCGCCAGAATGACCAGCACGTAAACGGCTGCCCGAACACGAATCGAGCATGAGGGATAAAGGTGTCTGCGAGGCATCGGAACTCCTAATAGAGAACGGGATTTGATTGTTGGCCGCCCGAACCGTGGGCAACATGGTCAAGACTTTGAGGGCAAAGTCTAAGAGATGAATCTTCGCAGGATGCGCGGCGCGAGCGCAGACGGCGGGTACTTCTTAATCAACAAAGTGGTTGCATGTCGAATCATCGGCCGCAGATTACGAGCAAATCTGATTGAACAAAGGGACGTGAAGAGATTCCCGTGTCGTGAGTTGCCCGCTCGTCGTGCCGGGCGTGAAAGGTGTCCGATGATAATTTTCGCGCCGGACATTGTCAATACGCTCGCCGGAAAAATGTAAGGAGCGTGCGCTAGGAGTTAAAACGGAGAGGCCGGGGGCGCAAACCCCGACCTCTCCGCTCTCTCTGGCGTGTGATTCCTGACCCCTACTTGCCGAAGCGCAAGCGATACTCCGTCGAGTTCATGAACCCGTTGACCATCACTCGATACCCGTCTCCACGCGTGATCACTTGCAGCCACGCATCGTAGCCCGACTGCTCAGGCGCGCGCCGCAGGTAACCGTAATACTGCATGGCGACGAACGCGCCGTTGTATTCGGCCGCATCGACTTCGCGGCTCTGGACGATGGCGCGCAAGACCTGTGCTCTGGTCATACGCTGAGCGTCGAGGGCGGCGACGAGGTCATCGCGCGTGAGGCGCACGAGCGCATCGCCGTCGAAGTTGGCCGGGTCGTTCGTGTTGATGGCCGCCAGCCCGTAAGTTCCGAGAAGCACATTAACGAACTCGGCGTTGGTTCGCGTGCCGAAGATGTTCTGGAACTCCTGCCGCAACACCCACGTGTCGCTGAAGGCGCGACGCTTGCCGTAAACCTCTTCGGCCGTCTGTCCCGTGACGCGGCGCATGTCCGTCACAAACTCCGCGTAACTCGGCCTCCGGTTGAATGCTACCCGGTAGAACCGGTAGACGAAATATCCCTTCAACTCGAACTCCGCCGACCGGAAGAACGACGAACTGACCACATTGCGGTCGCACAACGCCGCCGGACTGTTCCCATCCGTGTTGAAAGCGTTGGAGCAGTTGGAGAGCACTTTCGTCCACGCGGCCAACCCGTCGGCATCCGGTTCGCGCGAGAGGAAATCGAGATAGTGCTGGCGGACGAAGAAGGTGTGCTCGTCAACCGGGTTCGGCGTGTTGGCCGCGTCGTTGTCCGTGATCGAGAGGACTGCGCTTGACGGCGTGCCGAGCGTCGCGCCCACGGGCGCAAAGAGACGAAGGTTGACGAACTCTCGCTGCTCGACGTGGCCGTCGTCCACGAGCGGGACGGTGAAAGTCTTCTGGCTCTCGCCGGGCGCGAAGGTGAGCGTGTCGAAAGTGGTGGCGTAGTCGCAACGCGCGAAGGCCGCGCCGCCGCTCCCGAAGATGTCGTCGCAACGCACGGGGCGGCTGTCGTCGAGCGTGGCGTAGGTGATGGCGGCCGATGCGGTGACGGGGCCGAAGCGCGTGACGGTGATGGTGGCACGGCCGTCGCCCTCGCTCGCCGTGAACTCCGGCGCGGCGAACTGAATCAGCGGCCGCTCGTCGTCGATGATGGTGACGAAGCCGTTCCCGTTAAAGAAGTTGACGTTAACGGGGTTCGAGAAGTTGATTAAAAATCGCTCGTCGGTTTCTTCAATCGTGTCGCCGTTGATCTGCAACGGAATGGTTTTCTGCAACTCGCCGGGTTGGAAGGTGAGCGTGCCGGAGGCGGCAACGTAATCCACACCGGCGGTGGCCGTGAAGTCGGCCGTCGCGTAGTTGATGGAGATGGTTTCGACCGACGCGTTCGACAGCCGCACGTTGAACTGCGCGTTCGTCGTGCCGGACTGGCCTTCGGGCACGGAGAGGTTCACGGGAATGATCGAAGGCCGCCCGTCGTTGTCTTGAATGGTGAGCGTGGCGGTCTTCTGCGAGCCGAGCGTCACGTCGCCGGTCTGCCCGCTGAGCGTCAGGCCGATGGTCTCAGGCGTCGCGCCCTCGTAGAGGTTGTCGTCGAGGATGGTGACGTTGAAAGTTTTCGTCGTCTCGCCGTCGGCGAAGGAGAGCGTGCCGGAGACAGGCGTGTAATCTGTGCCGGGAGTGGCCGTGCCGCCGCCGGTCGCGTAGTTGACCGTGACCGCGCCCGTAACGCCGCCCGTCCGCGTGACCGTGACGTTGATCGCGTTGCCCGTGCCCTCGAACGTGTTGTAGTTCGCCGCGCTGAATTGGAGCGATGACGCGATGGCCTCGGCGTTCGAAACTAGGGCCGAACGGACGAGATAAATCTGGCTCGTCGAGCCGGGCGAGTTGAAGATGTTCGGGAGCGTGGTGAAGGCGAGGCCGTTCGTGCCCCAGCGCACGAGGCCGGTCGGAGTGCCGAGCACGTCGGGAAGCGTCACCGAGCCGAGCGGTAGAAACGTGTTGATGTCGTAAGCGGTCAGGATGACGCTCGCGCCCGAGCCGCTTGAGCCGCTGGAGAGATAGAAGGCGCGGCCGAGCGTCTGGTCAACGAGAAATGCCGTGCCGCCGCCGTTGAATCTGCCGAGCAGGGTTTTCGCTTCCGGGTCAACGACGCGCCCGCCGCTGGAGTAGAGCCTGCCGCCCGCAAACTCGATCCCGCCGCCCCCGCTACCGGTCAACAGGTTGTTCATAGTGGTGATGGGTTTGACGCCCGATGCGTCCAACTCGAACTTGGCGAGTTCCGCGCCGCTTGAGTTGTTGTAGCCGTAGAGCGTCGAGGGCGACGCACCGAACTCGATGGAGCCGATGAAGAACAGGCCACCATTGGTCGCGTTCGGGCGTTGCACGCCGTTATCGTAGACGGCCACAACACTGCTGCCGAAACCGGAAGTCGAACCGCGCGCGACGGCGAGCGACTGCGGGCTGCCCGGTACAACTTCCATGTCCGCCGGTTTGTCCGCGCCGATGTTGAACTGCACGCCGGGAGTTTTCGTCACGGTGTCGAAACGCCGGACGACCTTCGCGCCGTCGAGGCTGGCGTAGAGAACTTGGCCGTCGTCGGAGATGGCGAGCTTGCCCGGTTCGCTGCCGATGAAGGTTGACGCACCGATTGCGCCCGTCTTCGGGTCAATCGAGGTGATGCTGTTGCCCGTCGTGCCGCCCGCCGTGCTCGGCACGCTCGCGTAGAGCGTCTCGGTCACTGCGTTGATCACCAGATCGTTGGCGGGCAGGTTGACTTTGTTAACGACCGTCGGGATATAGACGGGCGTGGGCGTCGGGGTAGCCGAGGGCGTCGGCGTCGCGGCCGGGATCGACTCGGACGCGTCCACGAGCGCGCTCTGAATCAAATAGACGCGGTCGAATGTGCGGAAGGCGAGGCCGTTTTTGCCCCAGCGCAGCAGGCTCGACGGCCCTGTGCCGAAGCCCGATGAGAGTCCACGCACGGGCGTCGTCCCGACCAGACGGAACGTGTCGAGTTCGTAAGCGCGCAGAGTCCAACCCGAACTGAAATTGTTGCTCAGGAAGTAGGCGCGGTTCTTCGCCGGCTCAATCGTCATGATGTTATCGAAGTCGAGACCGGAGAAGCGTCCTTTGACGACGCCGGATTCAGGCTCGACGACCATGCCGCCGGACAGGTACAGGAGACCGCCCGCAAACTGCGTCTGCCCGAAACTGAAGGTGCTGTACTCGCTGAGTTTCGTCAGCCCGCTCTGGTCAACGGAGGCTTTCTGCACGGGGTTGCTGCCCGCGTAGAGTCTGGTCACGGAGGCGAATTCGATGGGGCCGCTCGTGGTGAGCGATTGCGCGCGGGGCACGCCTTCGTCGTAAAGCGTAACGCCGCCGCCGCTGTTGCTGAAGCCGCCGGTTTTACTGACGGCGACCGTGCCGGGATGGCCGGGCATGACGGCGATGTCGTCGGGCATGAGCGGGCCGTTGAAGTTGCTGCCGAGGTTGAACTGGATGCCCGCCGTCTGCGCCGACACGTCGAGTTTGCGGACTGCGGCCGCGCCGCTCAAGCCGACATACATCGTCTGCCCGTCGTCGGCGAGGGCGAGCCGCGTCGGTTCGCTCCCGACGAAGAGCGACGGGCCGATCTCGCCCGTCTCCGGGTTAAGGCGCGTCACGCTGTTGCCGTTCGCGCCCGCCGCGCTCGGCACGCTCGCGTAAATCTGCTGGCTCTGCGCGCTGTAGATGATGTCGTTCGAGAGGAGCGGAATCTGACGAATGAACGCGGGCGCGGGCACGGGCGTCGGCGTCGGGGTAGGCGAGACGAAAGGCGTCGGCGTCGGGATCGGGTCGGACGAAGGGATCAAAGAAGTCTGGATGAGATAGAGCCTGCCCGCGTCGGTGCGGAAGGCGAGGCCGTTCGTCCCCCAGCGCACCATCGTCGTCGGTTCACCGATGATGCCCGTGAGCGTCGCCGAACCGGCAGGCACAAACGTGCTGAGGTCGAACGCCTTCAACACGAGCGCACCGCCGAAATTTTCGCGCGTCAGGTAGTAGGCGCGACCGGCGGCCACGTCGATGGCGAAGGCGTTCGTTGCGACGCCGGAGAAAGTGCCGAGCAGCGTGCTCGTGTCGGGGTTGACGACCTGACCGCCGGAACTGTAGACGAGACCGTTCGCAAACTTGATGCGCGCGCGCACGTCGAAAGAAGTCTTGCCCTCGACGGTCACGCCCGACGCGTCGATGGTCATCGTCCGCAGGCCGTAAGAGAAACCGCCGCCGTAGAGTTTCGACTCGGTAGCGGAGTAGGCGAGAAAGTCCGCGCCCTCGATGTGGCCGGGGCCGGTTTTCGGTCGTTGCGCGCCGTTATCGAAGACGGCGACGCCCGCCTCTGGCGGACTGGTGCCGATATAGTACCGGGCGACGGCCACCACGTTCGGATTGCCCGGCGCGACGGCCAGATCGTTCGCGACGTAATTTCCGTGGAAGGAGTCCTGACCGACGGAGAATTGTTGGCCGGGCGTGCGAGTCGCCGTGTCGAAGCGACGGATGGCGAAAGCTCCGTCGAGCGAGACGTAGAGCGTGTGCCCGTCGTCGGACATCGCCAGTTTGCTCGGTTCGCTGCCGACGAAGACGGGCGTGCCCGCCTCGCCCGTCGCCGGGTTGATCGGCACGATGCTGTTGCCCGCCGCGCCCGCGCTGCTCGGCACGCTCGCGTAGAGCGTCTGGTCGGCCGCGTTGTAGATGACATCGCTTGCGGGCAGCGACAACTGCCGGACGAATTCCGCACGCGGTTGCACGTCGCCCCCGTCGGACGCAGCGACGCCGCCGCCGTCGCCTTGAGCCAGCACATTGAGGCGCGTGAAGGCGGGCGGCAGGCTGATGACCGCCGCCAGAATGACCAGCACGTAAACGATTGCCCGAACACGAATCGAGCGTGAGGGATAAAGGTGTCTGCGAGGCATAGAAACTCCCGATAGAAAACGGAATTTAATTGTTGATTGCTCAAATCGTGGGCGACCCGTTTACGATCTGAGAGACAAAGGGCGGTTGAGGCGACTCTTCTTCCAAGCGTGCGGCGCGAGCGCGGAGAGCCGTTGTTTCTTCATCAACGATTGCGGGCGCGTGACAACTCACCGGCCGCAGATTACGAACGAAGGTGACGGAACAAAGGGACGTGACGAGTTGCCCGCTAGCCGTACCGGGCGTGAATAATGTTCGATGATAAATTTCGCGCCGCGCGTTGTCAAAGCGCGTGGCGAAAAAAGTTGCGGGGCGTGAGAGAGAAGATCGCACAGGGCGACGCGCCCGCGCTGCGACTGCCGCCGCGCCCGCCCGTGTCCGAGATGGTTGATGCCCTCTGTAGGATTCGAACCTACAACCAACGGATTATGAGTCCGCTGCTCTAACCGTTGAGCTAAGAGGGCAGAAATCTCCGGAAGCGCGGCGGCGATTATAGGGTCGCATGCCGGAGGCCGCAAGCGTGCGTCCTTTTAGCCGGAGACTTCGCTTTGTCCGAACTCGGGCGCGGCCATGAGATTCTCGATCTGGCGCAGGTGTCGGCTTTCGTGCAGGCCGATGAAGGCGAGCCACTGGGCGATGTTGAACTCGCCGAAGGCCGGGTGCGGGTAGGTGGCCGCGCCGAGGTCGGCGGTTTCGATGCGCGGGCGCAAGGCTTCGATGGCGGCGCGCGTGCGTTGCAGATTCGTGAGCGCATCGGCGAACGTGGCGTTGCCGCTGGGCCGCACCCGTTCGGGCGCGGTCAATTTTACGTCCTTTATCTGTTCGATGTAGTTGTCGAGGGAGAAAGGTTGGAAGGCCGGAGCAGGCGCGGCGGTTCCCGCGTCAACGCCATCGCCGCCGCCGCCGCTACCATCGCCGCCGCCGCCATCGCCGCCGTTGCCCTGCGTCGTCGCGTCTGCTGATGCGCCCTCGCTCTTCTTGAGCAACATGCCGATCAGTTGCACCATGTTCTGCTCGGTGATCGAGAGGTGGTCTATGATCTCCGTGATTGACCACGCGCCTTCGGCGGGGCGGAAAGTTTGTTGCGTTTCACTTAAATTTTCGATGCGCGCGGCGAGTTTGCGGCGCACGGTGTCGTTGGCGGCGTAGATGTCCGCGATGCTTTGGTAGATCAAGGGGGTATTGACTCCTTTAATTTAAAGTCGGCCGCGCCGCGCCTCTCTTCAACTGAGCACGACGGCTTGCGGGCTGAGGTGGAGGACGTGCCAGCGCAGATAGCTGCGCACCGGGTCGGGGCTGTTTTGATAGTAGCGCACAAACCCCGTGCGAACGAGCAGCGTCTCCGGCTGCAACCATTCGAGACGAATGACCGGGTTGAACGAGATCGGCGTGCCGCTGGCGGAAGCTCCCGGCGCGGACGCGTCATTCGCCGTTTGGGCTTTACCGTTGGCGGCTGGCGGGGCGGCGCGTTTCAGTTTCGACGCGTCGTAAGCGGCGGAGGCGTTGAGCAAGGGGTCGCGCAAAGGGAGACGCGCGCCCGTCGGCGCATTGCCTACGGCATCGTAGATCGCCACGTCGGTCTCGAACGCGGTTGCCACCTTCGACGAGTCGGGCGACCAGACGGGCGGCGCGTCCATCAGTTGATCATCGAGCAGACGCTCTTTGCCGTCCGCTCGTTCGATGATGCGCGGGCGACCGACGAACTCCTTGCCCTCGTTCATGCGCGCGTCGAGTTCGTCCTGACGGCAGGCGAGCGCGGCGAGCGCGCGGCTGTCGGGCGACCACGCGAGGTTCAGGTAAATGAGACCCTCACGCGTGGTGAGCGGTCGCAGGTTTTCGCCGTTGCGGTCGGCGACGTAAATCTGATCGGTTTTGAAGGCGGGAACGGGCGCGATAAGCGGCGCGACCGACGGCGTCGGCACGGGCGACGCGTTCGGGTCGAAGACGGGCGGCGCGGGCGGTAGCTCGTCGGGCGGCGTCGGGCTGGGCGTGGCGTTCGGCCGCTCGCGACCGATGAACGCGATCCACTGCGCGTCGGGCGACCACGCGACGGCGGCCAGCGTGATGCCTTCCAAATTCTGCGGCAGGATGTTACGCACGAACATGCCGTCCGCGCCGTAGAGGTCTATCCGAAAAGTGTTTTCGGCGGGCTGTCCGCCGCCGGGATCGTAGAGCGCGAGCGCGCGCTGGCCGTCCGGCGAGACGACCGTGCGAAGCAAAGCCTCGTCCTTGCGGTTCGTCTCAAACTGCGTCTTGACGGTCACGAGCAGTTCTTCGGGCGCGTCGAGCTTCAAGTTTTCCGGCAGCAAATCCTCGCTGATGTCCGGCTCCAGACGAAAGGCGAGCCGCGCGGCGGGCACGTCGCGCAGGGCGCGCGGGCGTACCGCGCTGATCCCTAACTTCTCCCCGACCGATCTGCACCCGGCCGCGCCGCACACGACCACAAAGAGCGCGCACGCAACCAACGCACGCACGCGCCACACCGACGCGACGCACACGCCTGCGGACGAAGACAAACACGCATGATTTCCCTGCTTGATTTTTTTGCTCATCATTAAACGGGAAATGATAGGAAGCCGCGCACGGCTCTGTCAATGCGTGGCTTTGTTCGGTAGTGTCTTAAGTTGTGTGTATGTTCTGTAGGCTAGGTTTTGGGTTTTAACTTGGCTGGCAGATCAAGTTCATCATCTATCAGGTTTTCAACACGCACACCCGCCACGCGCGCATACCGCAAGAGGATGATCAACGTCGGCTCATTCCTGCCTAACTCATATTTCGAGATCGTCGTGTGATCTATCTGATCTTCCACGCCAAGCCGCTTTAACATCTCATTTTGAGACACGCCTAACGCCGCTCTAATCTGCGACAACTTCTCCGCTAAACGCTTCGGCTTTTGACGCGGTTTCTTACCCATCAGGAGATTCCCCCTGACAGGGCAGAAAACGGCTTGCACTTATGTATGAATATACATAAGATAGTTTTGCGTAACAAGGTCGCCGTGAGTAAGAACCTCTCAACTCGCACGGCGATGCTCATTCACTCGATAGAGGTTGAGGTTGAGCTACGCATTACCGTCGCTAATTTTCAAAGATAGACCGCGCGCATGATACCAGAGCGCAGCGGGGTTCGTCTTGCCTCTGCCTGTCCTCAACATGACGGCAGGGGCGCGCGGGGCTTGCGTCTAAGGACAGCGCAAGCCCCGCGATAATCATATGCCTCACATCCTCTTAGTCGAAGATCATTCAGTTGTCGCTCAGGCCGTCAAAGAGACGTTGGAGTCGGAAGGCTATCGCGTCACCCTCTGCGGCGATGGTGCGGTCGCTATTCTCAGGCTGGCGAGCGCGGCCAGCTATAACCTCCTGCTATGCGATAATCAGTTGCCGAGCGTCAGCGGGCTTGATTTGGTGAGATATGCGCGCGGGCTAGAGCATCGCAAAGGGATGCCGATCATCATGTTTTCCGCGAGTGAATGTAGCAGGGATGCACGGCTGGCGGGCGTGGACGAGTATCTACGGAAGCCCAAAGATATAGGGGCGATAGTATCAACTATCGCCCGCTTGCTCTCCTAAGCCATTAGTAAATCTTCCAGACTCCACACCGTTTTAGTAATTCCTGCTTCCATCGCGGGCGTGCAACGGATCGTCTTGTGGATGCGGCAGAAGTTGTAATAGGCGAAGTGCAACGCCAGAGCCGCGCGAAGGTTTTCCCACTTCTTACTAAAGGCGTTCGTCAGTCTCGTAAGTCGGCGCATCATCATTCGCATGGTCAAGTTCTGGCGTTCAACGTGCGAGGTACAGATGCGCTCAGGATCGGGGTTGCCTATACGGGGTTTTGGAAGTGCCTCCACAACTTGAGCGGGGGAGTAACGACGTTCGCCGCCGCCTTGCTCAGGTTGCGCGTAGATTTTAATCAGTTGCGCGAAGTCAACGCGAGTGCCAAGCGAGTAAGAGACGGCATCAGGATAAGCCGCAAAGCCGTCTGTAGTGAGTTGGAAGCGACCGGACGTAGCGCGCTCTATCTTCTCCGTAAACTCTACTGTGTCCTTCACGCCACGTCGCCCCAAGTGCCAAGCGAGAACTAACTTCGTATTGCGTTCGATTGCGACGAACGTATAAGCGTCGCCCAAAGTCGCATCGTGCTTTAACTGACGCTTCTTGGTCTTTTCCTTCATGCCGACGAAGCCCCACATCTCGTCGGCCTGTACGTCATTCACGGCCAAGCCTTCGATCTTCTCATTCAAAAGCCGCTCGCATTTTTCGCCAGTGAGAACTAGCAGATCAAGGATCGTGTTTCGATTAACACCAGTAATGCGCTCCGTCGAACGGATGCTATTACCTTCAACTAAAAGTTTCAGGCAGAGCACAGCCTTTTCAACGGGAAGGTACATATTACCGATCCGTTTTTCACTACTGGCTTGGAAGGTCTTACGGCAGACGTTACAGCGGAAGCGTTGATTACCTTTGCGGTCTTTACCGATTTTGACGGCGACGATTTGGCAGTTGTGACAGGTCATTATGAGTCTTGCCTTTCGGGGGCGAATGGCTCACAATGAAGTTGCTAGAAGTCGAAAGTGAGCAATCGCTTTTGATTTTCAAAGGGCGTTATCACTTGGCGGTGGTAACGCCCTTAACTATTGAACATGCATACTTTAATGCTTGAGCACTACTTTGTCAAGATAAATCTTTATTAAGATAAAGTAAATAAAGTGCTTTAATGCTTGAGCGATCTATGCTAGGATTCAGGCATGAAACCGGAGAAACTTTCACCGAAGTATGCTGGCAGACTAGGCGGGTTGAAAGGCGGGCGCGCTCGCGCTGAAAAGTTGTCACCAGAGGAACGCGCGACGATTGCTAAGAAGGCGGCAGAGGCAAGGTGGTCTAAGAAGTCTAAGCCCATCACAACTTAGATCAGGAAAGTGTTAAACAGTGTTTTGCTTTTGATTTGACAGCCCGCTACGATCTGTGTATGGTGTGAGCGTTATTTGACTTTGGAGTACCCCCTCCTAAAAACGTCTGGCCTAAAAACCAGACAACCCGACGCTTTTATTGGTCTAAAGCGTCGGGTCTATCTTGAAAAGGCGAAAGGGGTCAACGTTGAAGATCAACTGTTGTGTTCGCCGTAAGAGGGTCAAACTCACCGTAAAGTTTTTATGGTTTGAGTTGACCTTCGATGTGCCGCACTAGGGGGCTTACGCCTACCTATATAAAGCACTATCGGCAACGAAGCGCGTTACCTCTAATTAACACCGAGCGGTAACGTACCAGACCAAAGGGTAGCCTCTCCTGACCGAGAGGTGAATTTCCAGAGGCTAGAGCTACCAACTCTGGCCTCTATTTTTTTACCCAAAGAACTAAACTTGAAAACTCGTCACTTGTGTGCACGTTGTCATCTGTGTGCACGTTGTGTGCATAACCCTATCAACTTAATCTCAACACTCAAATAGAACCGTAATGAACCGTCGTGAACCGTCACGAACCGTAATGAACCGTCGTGAACTGTCACGAACGTTACGTATCATAAAATGTTACCTAGACAGGTGTCAATCGAAATTGTTCGATAAATACAATAGTTTCAATGGGTTAACATATAAAGATAATGTTTACAACAACTTGTAGTTAGATGCGGATCGCTGCGGATCACTGTAGATCATCGTATATCGTTGTGATATACACACCATATACATACCATATATCTATCTTGACACTACCTTACATATATCCTGACAGCATCTTGACAATACATAGGATGATGCTTATGTCCGATCTAGGTCATGCAAGTGCGCCGTCTCTACCCTGTCAAAAATCTTTGGCGAGCATACACACAATTCAAGACACTGTCCTTTGTTCAACGACGGGGCGTGCGCGGCGCAATGGGGTGCGCGGCGCGTCGTTGCGTGCGGCGCGGCGTGGGCGTCGATGGATCGGGCGACGCGCCGGGTTCGATAGGGTCGCCGGTGAGTTCGCGCGCGAGCGCGGGGTCGAGCGCGAGCAGGGCGCGCATCGTCGTGCGCGGCGAGAGGTGCGCGCGATCCGTGTGGTCGCGTTCGACGCAGTTGTGCGCGAGGGCGCGCGCCGTGCGCCGCGCGAGCGTCTCGACGCCCGGCGTGCGCGCGATGTAAGCGCGTACGGCCAGCGCGCCGACTAAGTCGCAAGTCAATTCTTCGCCGCGCCGCGTGGTGATGCGCAATCCGGCCGCGCTCCCCGCACGCTGCGCCACGCCGCGAAAGAGCGCGTGCAAACTCCCGCCCGCGCCGTCGGCCACGTGCGTCAACTCGTGTGCGAGCACGCCGAGCATGCCTTCGTCCGAGCGCAAGCCCGCGAGGAAGATCGTGCCGAAGCGGATCGTGCGCGGCTCTTTGTAGAGCACCGAGGCGTTGTCGCGCAGTTCCATGTCCGGCTTGATCAACTTGACCTGCGCGAGACGCGTGAACGCGGCGCGCACGGCCGGAGACTCCTTGATACGATACTCGCGCAAGAGACGGCGCAACGACTCGGCCGCCAGAATTTTTGCTACCGGCAGCAGACGCTCCGCCCGCTGCGTTCCCGCCACGACTTCCGCGTGGCGCAGAGGCAGCGACGGCCGCGCCTGCATCTCGTCAATCGGCGCGCTGCCCTGCGGGTCTAGCTCGCGCTCCGTACACGCGACGCCCATCGCGCGCCGTACGAGTTCGTCGATCTCGCGTCCTGCCCCGGCAGCGCGCACGACGGCGGCCGTCGTTCCTTCTTCTGCGCGGCGTGCATCCGGCGTCTGCGCCGACACGACTGGCGTGACCGGCGACAATCCGCAGGCACACGCGAGCGCGACCGACGACAGCCACGCGCCCAAGCTGCGCCAATTGTTTTTCTTAACGTTGCGGAGTGTCCGTTGTGGCATCGAGTTATGAATGAGTGATGTTGGGTCAGCGATTGCGCCAGACGGGTTTGCGCTTTTCCATGAACGCTTTGACGCCCTCGGCCGCGTCCTCCGTCTTCATCAACTCGTTGAGGTAAAGATTCTCCACGCGCGTCAGCACTTGTTCCAGACGTTCCTCGCGCGAGATGTCGAGCGCGCGGCGCGCAAACTCCAAAACGGGCGCGGACAGATCGCGCAGCCGCGCGAGTATCTCCTGTTCCTTCGCTTCGAGTTCGCCGGGCGCGACGACGTAGTTGACGAGTCCGAGCCGCAAAGCTTCGGGCGCGTCGATCAATTCGCCCGTCAGTATAAGTTCGCGCGCGCGCCGCTCGCCGATGACGCGCGGCAACAAGATCGCGGCCACCGGAGGGAACACGCCCAACTTGATCTCCGGCTGGCCGAAACGCGCGCGCTCCGTTGCGACGACAATATCGCACGCCGCCACCAACTCGCACCCGCCCCCCAGAGCCGCGCCGTCAACCAACGCCACGACCGGCTTTGCCAACGCTTCGAGCGCGCGGAAGATGTCATGAAACGATTCGAGCATCTGGTAGATCGTCTCCGCCACATGCTCATCAACCGCCACGCCCGCGCTGAACGCACGCACGCCCGGCGCAGCTTCGAACACGATTGCAACCATCTCCCGCGCGTCAGCACACTCTTCGAGCGCGCTCCCTATCTCGCGCATCATCGCGATGTTCAGCACGTTCAACGGCGCACGCGCCAGACTGATCCGCCCCACGCGGTCTTCGACCGTAAAACGTATGTGCCGGTAGCTACTCATAACAGTAAGCAGTGAGCAGTGAGCAGTAAGCGGTGAACAGCCGGAAAACAGTTTTCACTGCTTACTGCTTACCGCTCACTGCTCACTAAAGCATTTGTCCGCCATCAACCCGGATCACTTCGCCGGTGATGTGGCGGGCGGCCTCGGAGCAGAGGAAGGCGACGACGGAAGCGACCTCTTCCGGTTCGCCGATGCGCCCGAAGACGGTCTCGCGCGCGGCCTCCTCGATCACTTCGGCGGGCAGTCGTTCGATCAACGGCGTGCGGATGAAGCCGGGCGCGACGGCGTTGACGTTAATTTGATCGCGCCCCAGATCGGCCGCCGCCGAGCGTGTGAGCGCGACGACCCCGGCCTTTGACGCCGCGTAGTTGCTGATGCCGAAACGACCGCGCAAAGCTTCGATGGAGGCGACGTTGACGATCTTCCCCGACCCTTGCGCGCGAAACGCGGGCGCGACGGCGCGGATGTAATTGAACGTCCCCTTGAGATTGACGTTCAGCACGCGCTCCCATTGCGTTTCGGTCATCTTCCAGAGGGGCGCGTCCTCGGTTGTCCCCGCGGCGTTGACGAGGATATTGACGCCGCCGAGCCGCACGCGCGTCTCCGCGACGATGCGTTCGGCTTTGCCGTAGTCGGCCACGTTCGCGTGAAAGCTTGCGACGCGCGCGCCCGCATCGCGAATAAGGCGCGCGGCCTCCGTCATCAAATCCTCGCCCGCCAGATCGACGACGACCACGCCGCTCGCCCCGCCGCGCGCTAACTCAAGCGCGCACGCGCGGCCGATGCCTGAAGCCGCGCCCGTCACGATGGCTACCTGACCGTCGAAATTCATCAGCGCATCAATAATTCATCCGTCGTGCTTGATTCGCTTACATGCCCGCGCCGCTCTTTTGCGCGAGCGTGTAGAGCCAGCCGTCGTAGAGACGCCGCTGTTCCGCCGTCTGCTGCGCGAGCGGCACGATGCGGTAGTTCTCTTCGGCGCGACCGCCGAGTTTGATCGTGATGGTGCGTAGTTCGTC
The DNA here is from genome assembly GCA_035940695.1 of Pyrinomonadaceae bacterium. Taxonomy (GTDB): domain Bacteria; phylum Acidobacteriota; class Blastocatellia; order Pyrinomonadales; family Pyrinomonadaceae; genus JAIVJZ01. Next base: position 30,803 of record DASZEQ010000027.1, read on the forward strand.
GAGACGAAAGACTGTGAGCCGCACTTCGTCGCCCGGCTTTTTCTCTTCGAGGCGCGCGTTGAAGGTGGTCGAGTTTACGCGCTGGCCGTCGAGCGCGACGATCTGATCGTTGAAAGTGATTCCCTGATTGTAGGCGGGCGTGCCCGCCGGGACGCTTGAAACGACGAGGCGGTCGCCTTCCTGCCGCAGGTTCGCGCCGAAGTAGGCTTTCGGCGCGGCGGGTTTGGAAGGGTCGGCCGCAGAGGCGGCCGTGGTCTGCAATTGCAGGCCGACGGCGTTGAAGGCCGTGTTGTAATCCAGTTCTTCGCGGCCGCGCACGTAGCGGCGGAAGAAATCGTCTAGCCCTGCGCCCGCCGCCTGTTCCGCCGCGCGTTGAAAATCTTCGGGCGTGTAGTTGCGATTCTTCTTCGCAAACTCGTTGTAGAGAGAACGCATCACGTCGTCGAGCGAGCGCGCGCCCGCCGAGCGGCGACGAATTTCGAGATCGAGCAGGAGACTGACGATAGCTCCTTTATCGTAATAAGAGACGGCCGAGTTGAGCGAGTTTTCGTCGGGGCGGTAATACTTGATCCACGCGTCGAAGCTGGCCTCTTCGATGCTCTGTTCGAGCCGACCCGGCGTGTTCTGCAAACCGCGAATCGCGTTGGCAATCGTCGTCAGGTATTCCTTATCGCCAATCGCTCCGGCGCGGCGCGACAGGATGTTTTCGTAGTAACTCGTGACGCCTTCGGCGACCCACAGGAGACGCGTGTAATTCTCGCCCGTGTAATCGAAGGGGCCGAGCGCGTCGGGACGGATGCGCTTGACGTTCCAGAGATGGTAATACTCGTGCGCCATGAGCGAGAGAAAATCATCCCAAGAGGCTTCGGGGCGAAACGCGTAGCGACGCCAGATAACCACGGTCGAGTTCAGGTGTTCGAGGCCGCCGCCCGCCGACGGGTGGATGAGAAGCATGAAAGTGTAATCGCGATACGGCACGTCGCCCATCATCGCCACGGAAGTCTCCACGATCTTCTGCACGTCGCGCCGCATGCGTTCCGGGTCGTAGTTGCCTTCGCCGTCAATCACGATGCGGTGCGGAACGCCGCGCACTTCAAACGAGATGGTCTTGAAGTCGCTGGCGAGAAACGGCGAGTCGTAAAGCACGTCGAAGTTCTCTGCGCGAAAAGTGTTGCGCTGCCCTGAGACCGCAGGTAGCCCCGTGGCGACCTTCCAATCTCCGAACGGCACGACGCGCACGGTCGAAGGCGCGGCGAGATGCCCGTCCACGTACATCAACAGCGCGGCGTTGTTCCAGAAGGCGTGCCGGTCGTGCAACTCGTTCGTCCGCACCGTTATTTCATTCGCATAGACGCTGTACGTGGCGCGCACCTCACGCGTCGCACCGTTCGTCTCCACGCGCCAAGTGTTCTTATTAATTTTGCGCCACGCGAGCGGCCTCGCATTGCCGCTCGCTTCCGTCGCCGCGAAATCCTGCACGTGCCGCGCATACTCGCGCACGAGATACGAACCCGGCGTCCACACGGGCATCACCAGATCAACCTGCGCCGGAAGATTCGTCGCCCCGCCGCCCACGGCGACGCGCATCTCCACCTGCAACAGGTGCGTGTGCGGTTCGGGCATCGAGACCGTGTAAGAGATTTCCGGCGCAGCGCCCGGCGCGGGCGCGCGATTGTTCCTCTGCTGCGCCTGCGTCCCTTGCGCCACGGCCAAAACCAGAAACCACACGAACGACAACAGAGACGTGCGACGTAAAAGCATCGTATGCAACTTTCCTTTACTTATAGCCGGATGTACGGGAGAAGCCTTCTCGTTCCGCATCTTACTACGAAAGCCGACGCGCCGACCAACATCACGCGCCGAAACTTTTTGCCCTCCCCGAACGAAGAAAACAATTGCATTTACCAAGTTCGAGCAGTTAATCTTCGGAGTGCCGTGGATATTTCCTCTCCCGGCCATCCACCGCGCCCCCGCAGGCTAAGCCTCACGGTCACACGCAGGCCGCGCCGCCGTAGATTAACCACAACAGCGATGCAGGGGCGACTGAAAACAGAGGGATTACTTAGAACAGTGCGGGTAAATTCCGCACAAGACTAAGCTCGATCTCCCTCATTAAATCAACCCTAGCATCTTCACTTTTCAATTCTTCAACGGGGTTAGTTGAACCGGGATGTCGTCTCCGCATGTCGAAATGCGGAGGCGGCAGAAGAGTGATCCGGGGGCGAGATAACGCCCTGACTGACCCGCCGACAGCGACGCCGGTAAGAGCAAAAACTAAAATGGGCGGGGCAATCGCCCTTTTTAGTTGTCTCGCGGCTTCTCCCGAAAAATAAGGCGCGCTCGATCAAATGTACCTCTTGACTATTTCCCTATCAGGTGAAAAAACCTTCAACGAGCATCGCGGGGAGACGCTAAACACCTTGCAAGATTATTAGCAGTTATATGTAAATGCAAAATCATCATATTTTTACGAAGAAAATAGCGAGCCGTATAACGGCTCCGGTGGTGGGGCTTGTCGAGCGGCCGATTCACATCTGTCAATCCGCCGAGGAGTGTGAAGAATCCGGGGATTTCACCGAGCGACAGAAGAATGGAGAGGCCGAAGAGGCGGCGCGCCAAGCCGTACAAACTTTAGAAAACAGCGGACAGCAGAGACTCTTCGCCGAAGCGTTAATCGCTTGGGGGACGGCTTTAGCGCGAACGGGCAGGCAGGCGGAGGCGCGGCGTGTGTTGCAGCGCGCGTTTGAAGTGGCGGAGCGGGCGGGCGCGCTCGAAGAGGCCGGGGCGGCGGAATTGACGATGCTTGAGGAGTTGGGCGAGCACCTGACGATTGCGGACTTGCGTGCGATTTACGAACTGGCCGATTACTTGCTTGAGGGCACGCAGCAGCCGGCCATTCTGAAGCGGCTGCGTGCGTGTGCGCGGCGCGTGATTGCGGCCGAGCGGACGCACAATATCGAGTTCGATACTTCCGGCTTCGCTTACGGGTCGGAGCAGACGGCGGCATTACTCAGACAGGCGCACTCCGTCGCGCGCGCGCCGGGGGCTGTGCTGTTGACGGGCGAGACGGGGACGGGCAAGGAGTTGTTGGCGCGCCTGATGCACGAGTGGAGCGGCCGCTCCGGCCAGTTCGTCGTCGTCAACTGCGCGACGCTGTCTGACACTCTGATCGAGTCGGAATTGTTCGGTCACATGAAGGGCAGTTTCGAGGGTGCGTCGGAAGATTATCCCGGCGCGGCTCGGCGCGCCGCGGGCGGCACGATCTTTCTGGACGAGGTCGCCGGGTTGAGCGCGACGAATCAGAGCAAGTTGTTGCGCTTCATCGAACACGGCGAGATTCATACGGTGGGCGCGAGCGCGACGCAGCGCGTCGACGTCCGCGTGATCGCAGCGACGAATCGCGGCGACGAAGATGAAATTGCCGGGGGGCGCGTCCGCCGCGAACTGTGCTACCGTCTGCAAAATTTTCATCTGGAACTGCCGCCGCTGCGCGCGCGCGTGGAAGATATTCCGGCAATCGCCGCGCACTTAATCCGCGAGGCGATGTTGCGACAGGAGAAGCGCGTGCACTTCACCTCCGAAGCGATTGAGGCGATGTGCCGCCTGCCGCTGCAAGGCAACGCGCGCGAGTTGCGTTCGCTCATCGAGCGGACGACGATGGCGGCGAGCGACGGCAGCACCATCGAGGCCGAGGCCGTCGAGACGGTCGCCCTGCGCCTGACGGGCAAAGCAGACTTCGCAGACCCTTGGGCGAACTTCTCGCTCAGGGAAGAGGTGCAGCGTTTCGAGGAGCGTCTGATCGAGAAGGCTCTGCGCGACGCGCAGGGGAAAGTGTCGAACGCGGCGCGGCTGCTCGGCTTCAAACATCACGAATCGCTCAACTGGCGTCTCAAAAACAGAAACAAGAGTTTGCTCGCCGCACGCACACCCGCCAAGCCGCGCAAACGCAGCCTCATCAAAAACGATAAACGGAAGCGCGGCGAACGCCTGTAAAGTTCCCCGCCGCGCTTTGCTTTCTCGCCGCGCCCGCTATAATTTTCTCTCGGACAAGTTAAAGCGAGAAGGAGGCGTCGAAAGATTATGGCGGTTGTGACGTGTGAGAATTGCGGCGCGAAGAATCGCGTGAATGAAGAGGCGGAGCAGCAGAGCTTGCAAGCGGTGTGCGGGCGGTGCGGCGCAAAGTTGACGGCGGGCGAGGGCGCGCAAGCCGGGGAGGCGGGCGCGAGTGACAAGCCCATCACCGTGACGGACGCCAGCTTCGCGCGTGAAGTGCTCGGCAGTGGCGGCCAGCCCGTGCTGCTCGATTGCTGGGCTGAATGGTGCGGGCCATGTCGCATGATCGCGCCCGCCCTCAACGAACTCGCAGCCGAGTCGCAAGGTCGTTACCGTATCGCCAAATTGAACGTTGACGACAACCCGCAGACCTCGGCGCAGTTCGGCGTCCGCAGCATCCCCACCCTGCTCATCTTCAAACACGGCCAACTCGTCGAACGCATCGTCGGCGCGCAACCCAAGCAGGCCATCGCCACGCGGCTCGCGGCGCACATCTAAAAACCGGGAGAGAGGGAACAAGGGCAAGGCCGAAAAGAGGAAGCGAACAGGAAGTCACGACCGAGTGCTTCCCGTTCGCTTCCTCTCTTTTCGCCTTCTGCCCTTGTTCCCTTTCCTATTTCACCGTCACGGCCAATTCCTGCGTGCCGCAGGGCGACTTGAAGGCGACGTTGAAGTTGCCGGTGGTTTTGCTGATCGAGGTGACGGTAAATTTGATCGAGTTGGCGTCGGAGTTGGCTTGCGGTTCGCGCAGGATGATGATGTCCGACCAGTTGGCGGTGGTGGCGTTGATGCCCGCGAGGTTGCCGCCGCCTTCGAGCGTGACGGCGACGCTGGCCGAGCCGCCGCTGTTGCTCAACTCCAACGCGCTCGCGCCCAAAACGAGCGTGCATGAATTTTGCTTCGCCTTCGTTCTCTTCGCGCTGCCGCGCGTGCTGTCGTTGTTGGCGGCAGTCGTTTCGGCGGTTGATTTAGTTTGTGCGGAAGTCGTCGGCGTGGGCGTCGGCGCGTCGGTCGTCGTAGCAGCAGCAGGCGTCGCCGTGGATTCGGGCGAAGCGTTGGGCGACGGAGTCGGGACGGGCGTTGCGGGCGCGGAAGACAGGTCGGGCGTGGGCGTTGCGACGGGAGCGTCCGTAGTGCTCGACGGAGACGGAGACGGTTCCGGCGTCGCGTTGGCCGCAGGCGTTGCGCTGGCATCGGGCGTGGCGTCTGCGGCAGGAGGTGTTGCGATGGCGGGCGCGGGCGTCTCAACCGGCGCAGGAGGCGTGGCGGCCGGGTTCGCGCTCGCGGCTTCGGCTGTGGCGAGGCGCGCGGGCGCGGGGCCGATCTGCGCTTCGAGACCGTCGGGCGAACCGTTGACTTTCGTGTAGAGAGATTCGATGACGGCGCGGCGCGCGGCGTCGGGCGCGTCGCGGTTGTAGCTTTTGATGTAAGTGGCGAGCGCATCGCGCTCTTGGCCGCTGCTCGCCAGCGCAGTGCCGAGCCGCCACTGCGCCGTGCGCCAGTAGAGACTCCGCTCCGGCAGCACGCTCACGGCACGCCGGAGCGCGACCACGGCCTCGGCCGTTTTGCCCTGACCGAGCAAGGCCATGCCGGTGAACTCTTCGATGCGGCCGCGCAGGATGTTGGAGATAGCGTTACGCGGCAGCACCGGGATGTCTGGCGTGCTGCCCTGCGCGATGGCGGCGGCGCGCACGTCTCGCAACTCGTCGGCGGTCGTCGCCGTGGTCGCCGCCGGATCGTCAATCGCCGCCTCGACGTTCGCGCGCGCCGCGGCCGTCAACTCAAGCACGGTCTCGAACGCGACGCCGCGACGCAACAAGCGACTCGCCGCATAGAGTTGGCGGAAGGCGCGCATCTCGTCCGCGTGCGACGTGAAATCGTTTGCGGCGGCGATGGCGGCAGAAGCGTCCGGTTGATTCGCCGCGCTTTTATCGCTCGCCGTAGCGTCGAGCGCGAGGTGCAGCGCGAGCAGGCTTTTGATCATGCGGGCGTTCGCTTCGGTGTCGGCGGCGTTCGCTTGAAAGATGCTGGCGCGTCGTTCGGGCGCGAGCAGTTCGATGAAACTTGCGGCGCGCGCGGGTCGTCTTCCGGCGAGTTGCGTTTCGAGTTGGCCGTCTTTGAGTGTGAAACTGCGCGCGAGTTCGTCGAAGGCTTCTTGATAGAGACCGGCGGCGGCGAGCGCGTTGGCAAGTTCGTAATCGAGCGTGGGGAAACGCCCGTACTGGCGCGCGAAGCGCAGAGCGCGTTCGGCATCGAGCGGCAGCTTGTTGGCGACGAGCGCGCGTGCGAGCGTGATCTGCGCCCAAGTGAAACGCGGTTCGAGCCTGACGGCCTGACCCGCCAATTCGAGCGCGCGCGTCTTTTCGTCGTGCGCCGCATACCAGTAGGCCGCGCCGGTCAGCAGCAACAGGTTGCGCGGCTCGGCCGTGAGTGCGGCTTCGAGTTCGCGTTCCGCCTCTTCGCGCTTGCCCGCGTCGAAGAGTGCGAGCACGACGCCCGTGCGTGCGCCCCGGTCGTTCGCGTCCGCCGCGAGCAGTTCGCGGTAGAGCGAGAGGGCTTCTTCCGGTTTGCCCGTCGCGCGGCGCAAGTCTGCGAGGCTGTGGCGCGCAGGGGTGGAGCGCGGGTCGAGTTCGAGCGAGCGCGCGTATTCGGCGGCCGCTTCGTCGAGCCGGAGCGCGAGGCGGTGCGCCGCGCCGAGGGCTTGATGCGCGGCGGCCAGATCGGGCGCAAGCGCAATCGCCGCCTTCGCCACGCGCGCGGCCTCGTCCGCCTCTTCGACGCTCACGTAAAAGGCCGCGAGCGTGAGCAGGCGTTTGGCGTCCGCGCCCGCCTTCGACTCGATGGCGCGCGCGAGTTCGAGCGCGGCGGCCGTCTGTCCGCGTAGGAACAGATTCGCGGGCAACTGCGAGACGACTTCGTAATACAACTTATCGGACATCTCCGCGGGCGCGAGCGCAACCGCCTGTTTGAAGAGTTCGACGCCGCCCGCAGTGTCTTGCGCTTGCATACGCTCGTCTGCGAGCGCGGCGTGCGCGCTCACGAGTTGTTCGGTCGCGCGCGTCCTGAGCGACGAGCGCGGGTTGGCTTTGAGAAAAGCGCGCAAGCCTTCGACGCGCTTGGCCGACGGCAGCTTGAGCAACAATTCGAGTTCCGCTTTCAACGCTTCGTCGCCGCGTGCGGCGCGCGCCTTCGGAGGTTGCGGCGCTGCGGCCGCGCGCGCGCCTTTGGCCGCAGCAGCAGGCTTCTTCTTCTGCGCGACGGTCGCGCTCCCGGCGGCAGAGAGACACACTGACAGGATCAGTAAACAGAAATGCGAGCGCGTTTTTCTAATCTTCATAACAAACGTTTAGTTCTCTCTCAGCGAACAACTTCCAAGTCGCTCTCCGAAACGGAGTTTCGAGTAAAACTCTACTTACTCAGTCCTTCGACAAGGACGCGCCCGACGGCGTTGCTCGGCGGCTGGACGCGTAGAATCGAAGCGAGCGTCGGCGCGATGTCGGCGGGCGTGGCGGCTTGCGCGTAACGACCCGTGGCGACGCCCTGCCCCATGATGATGAGCGGGACGTGCGTGTCGTAAGAGTAAGGCGAGCCGTGCGTCGCCGGGATCGGGCTTGCGCCCTCACCGAAATATTTGAACGGTTCTTGCACCATGATCACGTCGCCGCTGCGTCGCGGGTGAAAGCCGTGCAGCACGCGCCGCCCCACGACGTCTCCGGCCGAGATGCTGCCGGTCTCAAGTTGGGTACGCGTGAAAGCGCGGTTGATGCCCGGCACGGTCAGGACGGCTTCCGCCACAACGCGCTCGATCTCTTCGCGGTTGATACCGTCGCGTTTGAGGGCGACGGTGTTGAAGAAGAGATTGGCGTTGTAGAGCGTCTCCGAAATGTAGTCGGCGGTCGAATCCTTGTCTTCGCCCTTGCGGCCGAAGCGCGCGCGGACGGCGTTGCGCGCGGCGTTCATGATGTCCGTGTTGCTGATGCGCCCGCCCGTCAACCCCATTGCCGAAGCGTGTTCGGGGATGGGCGCGACGCCGTGGTCGGCCGTGAAGGCGACGAGCGTGTTCTGCAAGCCGACTTTCGCGTTGACGAAATCAAGCAACGCGCCGATCTGCCCGTCGGTGCGCAGTGTGATGTCCATCGCCTCTTGACTGTACGGCCCGAAGCGATGCCCGACGTAATCGTTCGCGGAGAAACTGACGGTCAGCACATCGGTGTCGGCGTCGCGCCCCAAGTTCTCATTCTCGATGGCCGCTTGCGTGAACGCGACGAGCAAGTCGTTCGAGAAGGGCGAATAGTCGAGCACGCTCCAACACTCGCGGCTCGCCGTGGCGGGGCTGCCCGCGATCTTGTGCGGGAAAGTATTCGTGTCGGAGGCAGTCCCGATGTTCTCCCAAGGCGGCGCGTCCGCCCCGGCGCGGCGTTCATACTCGCCCGTGTCTTTGAGCAGGCGCGTCCACTCCATGCCGCAATATTTATCCGCCGGACGCGCCGCGTTGAAGCGCGCGACCCACGCGGGCAGTTCGTTGAAGTAATAATTGGTCGAGACCATGTTGCCCGTGAACGGGCTGAACCAGTAGGCCGCGTTGGCGTGGCGACCGGCGGGCAAGAGCGCGCCGCGATCTTTCGAGGAGATGCCGATCACTTTCGAGCGGTTGTTGACGAGCCGGAGTTCGTCGCCGAGCGTCGAGGCGATCAGGCGACGCGGGCTGGAAGCCCTCTCGCCCGCGCCGCCGCCGAAGAGTTGCCAGCGCGCACGGTCGGGGCGATCTTCCGGGTCGGACGCGTTCGACACGATGCGCCCCGCCTCGCGTTCATACCAATCGTTGGCGATGATGCCCGTCTCGGAAGGCCACGCGCCGGTCATGATTGTGGCGTGGCCGGGCGCGGTATAAGTCGGCATGTGATCGTAATTGGCGTTCGTCCACTGCGCGCCGTCGCGCGCGAGGCGACGCAGGCCGCCGCCCGTCGCAAAGAGATCACCGAAGCGTTCGAGATAGTCGGCGCGGAATTGATCCACGACGATGACGAGCACGAGTCGCGGCCGCGCCTGCTGCTGCGTCGTCGTCGCCGTCTGACCCTGACGCGCGGCCGTCTGCGCTGTGTTCGATCCGTCGGGCGTCGCGCTCGTCGTGCGACTCGCGCCGCGCGCAGGAGGAGGAGGCTGCCGTCGCCGCCGCTCTTGCGCGGGCGCGTTTCCGGCGAGCGAGAGAAGAACGAGGAGCGTCGAAAGAATTAAACTCAGACCCGTGCGTAGGGCGGCGACGCGGGCGCGTTGATGTGTCATCGAAAGCCTCTTTTGCGAATTTGCAGACGAGCCGGGAGTCTCTCTGGTCTGTGACGTAAATTAACGACGAGCGTGCGGGCATGATAACATCACGGCACAAGTCGGGCGAAGGTGGGACGAAGGCGGGCGACCACACACTTGGAGCGATTTCAACGTTGAGCGAACTTGAAGCGGAATGGGCGCGGCGTCTGGCCGAGGCCGAGCAGAGCGCGCGTGCGAGCGGGCGCGGCGACGTGGCCGACTACCTTGCCCTGCGCGCCTTGAACGACATGGCGCGCAACACCGGCATCGAATGGCTGCTCGACACCTTTACCGCGCAGGCGGGCGAAGCCAACCGCGCGGGCGCAGGTATCCGGCTCGCCAACACGGACGCGCATCGTTTTCGCGTCGGCATGTCAACGATGGTCGGACGCCGCCTGACGCTTACAGTGGGCGTGCGCGTCTTGACCGTCGAGGCCGGTTGGCCGCGCACGCCGCGCGACGGCATCGTGCGCGGCGGGGGACTCGCCGCCGCTCGCATCACGCACTTCGGCAACCCACCCGCCAACGACGAACTCCTGCTCATGAAGAAAACGGGCGACGCCCCGCGTTGGATGGTGCTCGATGCGGCGGGCGTGCGCCCCACGCTCGAAGAGACGCGCATCGGCCAACACGTCGCCAAGTTGCTGAGTTGAACCCGAATTGTCGTGGCCGCAACGCATATCGTTTGCGGCCTGCACGTTTTGGAACAATACGAAGCGCGCCCGCGCAGTCTAAATTCTCGCCCCCGCCTAATTCATCAAGTTACATCAACTTAAACGTCGTCCGCCGTCGCGCGCTCTCGCTGGCATGATGCTTGCCATGTTCTACGGCATCTCGCCGTCATCCTTCGCGATGAACAGGCGAACTTGGCTGTCGCCAAGAGAATCCGCTGCCGCCGACGCCAATCACTTGCCCTGTGAACGGCACTAGCGCGCCGACGCCGCCGTAAGTTTGAACTTAAGGAGTTCGCACATGATCAACCGACGCACCACCATTTTAACCGTCGTCTCCGCCATCCTCTTCGCCTTTTGCCTGCCCACCATCGCTTCGGCGCAGTGGGATCGCGACCGCGACTATCGCCGCGACCGACGCAATGACGACTATCGCCGCGACCGGCGCAACGACGACTACCGCAACGACCGCTACGGGCGCAACAACGATACGCGCTATTTGCGCGACGTGGCCGAGCGCGTCAGAGACAACGCGCGCAATCTTGAGCGCGACGTGGATCGCTTTCTCGACAACAGCCGTGTCAACGGCTCGCGCCGCGAGGATCGCATCAACAACGAAGTGAAAGAGTTCCGGCAGGCGGCCGACCGCTTCCGCAGCCGCGTCGGCGATAACGGCAACGACCGCAACCGTGGTTATCAAGAGGCGCAGTATCTCATGCAGGCCGCCAACAACACCGAGCGCATGCTCTCGCGCCTGCGCGTCGATTCGCGCACTTACTCCGATTGGCGTCAGATTAAACAGGACTTGCGTACCATCTCTAATGCCTACGGCCTGCGCTATGACGGCTACGACGACGGCTACTATCGCGGCAACAACGGCGGCTACGACCCGCGCAACAACCGCAACCGTGATCGCGACCGCGACGGGCGCGACGACAACTGGTGGCGTCAACTGCCCAACATCATCAACGGTCGCCGCCCGTAAGTTGATAGAGACGATTTGAGCGAGCAAGGGGCTGGCGTTAAAAGTGAAGGTCGGTTTGACAAGTTTGTCAGACCGGCCTTCACTTTTACGAGTTCGCTTTTATCTTTTGCCTTACAATACCGCGCATGTCGGAACGCGCCAACATAACAGCGACGGCGGGCACGCTCTATCTCGTCGCCACGCCCATCGGCAATCTCGAAGACATCACCGGGCGCGCCCTGCGCGTGCTCCGCGAAGTTGACGTGATCGCTTGCGAAGACACGCGCCACACCCGCACGCTCCTCAATCATTTCGGGATCGCAACCAAAACCCTCAGCTACCACGAGCACAACGAACGCGAGCGCGCCGCCGAACTCGCCGCGCGCATCGAGGCGGGCGCAAGCGTCGCCGTCGTCTCCGACGCGGGCACGCCCGGCATCAACGACCCCGGCTTTCGTCTCGTGCGCGCGTGCGTCGAGCGCGGCATCAACATCGTCCCCGTCCCCGGCGCGACGGCTTTCGTCTCCGCGCTCGTCGCTTCGGGTCTCCCGACCGACGAGTTTTACTTCGCCGGTTTCCTCCCTCCGCGCCAACACGCGCGCCGCCTGCGGCTCGCCGCGCTCTCAGACCTCAACGCCACGCTCGTCTTCTACGAAGCGCCGCACCGTATCGCCGACGCGCTCGCGGACGCGCGCGAAATTCTCGGCGAACGCGAAGCCGCGGTCGCGCGCGAACTCACCAAACTCCACGAAGAGATCGCGCGCGGGCGTCTCACCGATCTCATCGCGCGTTTTTCCGGCGAACACAGCGCGCGCGGCGAGATGGTGCTCGTCATCGACCGGCGACGCATCGCCTTGGACGAGGCGGGCGAGCAGCCCGCGCCCGACATCGCCGCGCTCGTCGCCGCCTTTGAAAGCGAAGGACTCGACCCGCGCGCCGCCCTCAAACGCGCCGCGCGCGAACTCGGTCTCAACCGCGACGAAGCCTATCGCCGCCTCGTCGCCGCACGCGCGCAGGCGAAACGCGAATGAGTTTTTCCAACTTGTCAAAACGGATCACACAGGAGAGTGGAACATGCACGAAGACGAACAGGCCGAAACCTTCAACCAAGATCAGCAGGAGATGTTTCAGAATCCCGACACCAATCTCGGAGAGACGCGCCCGCGCACGCCCGGCACGCAAAACGTTCCGGCGCTACCCGTCGGAACGAATGTGGCGACGCCGCAGGAGTCTGAGGAGAGAGAAGAGGGAACGAACCGGCGGGCAGAATAACTTGGCGGAATAACTTGAAGGCCGCTCTCATGCGAGAGCAGCCTTCGCGGGTGCGTGAAGACGAATAATTTAAAGTCCGCGTTCTCTATTCGCTTTTCCGGGCGAATAGTTTTCGCACGACTGCGCCAATCGCCACAAGGCCGAGGAGGAGGAACTTCTTGCCCGCCAGAATGACCCCGAGCGCGAGTTTGAAGAGTCCGACTTTGGCAGCAACTTTTCCGGCGATGAGCGCGCCGATACCGTAGGCCGCCACCTTGTCCGTGCTTGAACTAAAATCCGTGTAACGATGCCCGGCGTTGAATTCCGCGAAGCCGAGTACCTCCTTCATGTCGTTCTCAATCGCGCCCAGTTGATCCATCGCGGCGACGGCGTTGAAGGAGAGCACGCCCCGGCGTCCGAGCATGCGGATATCGTAGTTGAGCGTGTTGGTAGGGCTGCCATCGAAGTTGAGTTCCTTCGCCCAATAGAGTTTGTGCGTCGCCTGATCGTAGTGCGGGCTGGTTGCCCAACCTACCAGATTCACCGCTTCGAAACCTTGCCGCTGCCGCTCTTTGTTATCTTCGACGGTGGCCTCTTTCATCTGCTTGAGCAACTCGTTGTAGTCAATCTTTCCCGCCTCGTCGTCTTCGACGTAACCGTCCTCTTTAAAGGTGATGACGACGCCCCATCCTTCCGGGCTAAGCGGACTCACATCCGACGGGAACAGCATGCCGAGCGTCTTCGTTCCCGGCGGGTTGCCCCACGCCTCGACCAGCACGCGGTCGGCCTGTTCGGCCGACAGGTAGCGAAAATTTTCCGGCACGTTGAGAGTTGCCATCCCGCCCGGCAAGATAATTTTGCCACGCTCGTATTTGAGTTGCGATTCAAACTCGGCGGCGGCCTTCGTCGCCGCGTCCGCCTCGGTCTCGGCAGTGGCCTTGTTCGGCGTGGCCTTCCCATTCGTTTTCGACGCGGAGGCCGTCGCGGGGAACGCGAGCAGGCACAGGAGCAAAAGATATTTCACGAGATACTCTCCTAATAGATTTGAGGATGGGTTCGGGTGGCTTGAAGAACCCATGAGGCCGGAATTATTTTACGGGCTGGCTGCGACGCCTTCCGGTTAGGCTATGCGGCGGCGGAGATATTAAGCATTACGCGCCGCTCTTGGCAAGAAATTTCCTGTCGCTTGATGCGCCGCGCGTCCCGCGCCCCGTCGCCGGTTACTTGAGCAACTTATCCAGCCACAGGTTCGCCAGTTTCTCTTGGACGGTGTTGGCGCGCAGGCGGTCGTTGAGGTTCTTGAAGTCAACTTGGTCGAGCAGTTGATCCTGATTGAAGCAGGAGAAGACGAACGACTCCGCGCCCGTCTGCGGATCGACGTGTCGCTGCAAGCACTGCGCGCACACCTCTTTCATCATGCACTGCATCGGGCTATTGATCGAGCCGACGCCGACGTGCGCCGGGTCGAAGTGCGGGGCGAGCACGCCGTGGCGCGCGGCTTTCACTGCCGCCATCATGCGATCCGAGCCGATGGCGATGAGACGTTTGACATCGCCTAGGGAGAAGACGGCCTCGCCCAGTTCGCCTTCGGCGTAAGCCTTCATCGCCTGCACGATGTTGCCGCGATAGTGCCTGTCCTGCGCGCGGCTCGGCTCAATCTCCGCGCCCGTGTCCGTCGCCCAGATGATCTGATCCGTGGCCGCTTCGATCTCTTCGCGCTTGAAGAGGTCTTCGCCTTTTTTGTAGCCCGCGAAATAGATGACGCGGCAGTCGTTCTCCCTGAGCGCGCGCGCGATTGAGAACAGCACGGCGTTGCCGAGTCCGCCGCCCGCGAGCAGCACCGTCTCGCCCGACGGTATCTCCGTGGGCGTTCCCGTCGGCCCCATCACGACGACCTGTTGACCCGGTTGCAAGAGCATGCACTGACGCGACGACGCGCCCATCTCAAGCACGATGAGACTGAGCAATCCCTGCTCTTTGTCAACCCACGCGCCCGTCAAGGCCAAGCCCTCCATCGTCAGTTTCGTACCGGCGACGACCGCCGCGTCCGTCTCATAATTTTGCAGGCGGTAGAATTGTCCGGGGTGAAACTTGCGCGCCTGCATCGGCGCGCGCACGACCACATCCACAATCGTCGGCGTCAGACGTTCGACCCGCACGACGCGCGCGATCAACTCGTCGTCCAACTTCTCCACCAGACGCTCGAACCGTGCCGCGCGCGTCGGGCGCGCAGACTCGTGCGCGCTCGCCTCAAGTCCCTGAAGCGCGTCCTCGATTTCACGTTCGGCGGCGGCGATCTCGTCAGCGAACAACGCGCACACTTCCTCGTAACCGAACTTGGCGGAGGCCATCGCCTTGACGACGTTTCCGGCGTAAACCGGATGGTTGTCGCCGTAGTAAGAGATGAGGCGTCCGGCGTTTTCGTAGGAGGTGAAAAAACCGCGCTCGCCCTTTGCCGCCGGGACGAGTCGGAACTTGCCGCCGCGTCCGGCGTCGTCGCCGTTCGCGTGTTCGATCTTGTGCGGCGCGAAGAACTCGCCCCACTCGTCGAGTTTGAACGTGCCGGGCTGCTCGCGCTCGTAGATCGTGTTCGGGCTTGTCCCCGCCGCCACGCAGACCGTGCGCGCCGCGAGCCTGACAAGTTCGCCCGAAGCTTTCCACTTGCGCGTGTCTGTGTCCTGCCGCATGCGCTCGAAGACGATGGCGGCCACCGCGCCGTGTTCGTCCGCGACGGCTTCGACCGGACTCATATTCTCGATGTAACTGATGCCTTCTTCGAGCGACTTGACGACCTCTTCGTGGTTGAGTCGGTAAGCGGGCGAATCCTGCAAGCGTTTGCGATAGACTATCGACACACCGCCCCACGCGCGCACGAGCGGCACGAAGTCCGGCAACTCTCCCGCGGCGGCCGCGCGCTCGCGCTCCGCCCGCACCGCGCGGCCGTGCGCGAGAAATTCCTCGTAGACGCCGCGTTCCTCCGCGTCGAACCGCGCGAGAATTTCCTCTTCGCCAAACTCTGCGGTCAACGCTTCGTGTCGCGCGAGAATCTTCTCGACCTGCACGGGGTAATAGGCGAACAACTCGGTCGCCGTGTCTATCGCCGTCAGCCCGCCGCCGATGACGACTGCGGGCAAGCGCACTTGCAGGTTGGCGAGCGAGTCGCCTTTGAACGCGCCCGTCAGTTGCAGAGCCATCAGGAAATCCGACGCCTTACGGATGCCGCGCATCAGGTTGTTGCGCATCTCGACGATGGTGGGGCGACCCGCGCCCGTCGCAATCGCCACGTGATCGAAGCCCAGACGCCACGCGTCTTCGATGTCGAGCGTCCCGCCGAAGCGCACGCCGCCGTAGAAGCGGAAGCCCGCGCGGCGCGCGAGCGCGAGGTGAATCATCGTCAGGAAATTTTTGTCCCAGCGCACCGTGATGCCGTACTCGGAGACGCCGCCGAAGCCCGCAAGCACGCGCCGTTCAAGCGGCGACTCGATCTCGCGCACATCGACCACCGCCTGCGGCACGCGCCTTCCGCCGTCGCCCGTGAGCGCGGCGTTCAGCGGTTCGATCTTCAAACCGTCGATGCCGACGACGCCGAAGCCTTCGTTCAAGAGGTAATGCGCGAGCGTGTAACCGGCGGGGCCGAGGCCGACGACGAGGACGTTGCGCCCGTTGTACGGGAGCGCGTGCGGGCGTTTGGCGTTGAGCGGATTCCAGCGCGTCAGGAGCGCGTAAATTTCAAAGCCGTAAGGCAGCGCGAGCACGTCCGTCAGCACGCCGGTTTCGGCCTGCGGAATGTTGACCGGCTCTTGCTTCTGGAAGATGCACGACTTCATACAGTCGTTGCAGATGCGATGCCCCGTGCCCGGGCACATCGGGTTGTCGATCATCACGATGGCGAGCGCAGCCAGAGAGTCGCCGTCGCGTTGCAGGATGTGCATCTCGGAAATCTTCTCGTCGAGCGGGCATCCTTCGAGCGCGATGCCGAGCGGGTTGCGCTTCACAGAGCCGTCACGCTCGTGCAAGCCCTTCGAGCAGGAATCCTTGTCGCGCTCGTGACAATAGAGACAGTAGTGAACTTCGTCGAGCACTTCGCGCCGCGTGGCTCGCCGATCCGTCAGACCGAAACCGTCGCGGCGGCGCAAGTTTTGATCCAGCCCGCGCATCCGTTCCGGCAACTCCGCGTCGTGACGCTCGATCTGCACGAGGTGCTCGTAGTTCAAAGGGTGCGGCACGCGAAAACTGACCCACCCGCCGACGCGCGCCTTTGCCGCCGCCTGCGTGCTATGCACCGCCGCCCACGTCTCGACCAGACGCAGAGCCGACTTCACAAACGCCGCATCCTCGTCCCGCGCTTCATCCCCGCCAGCGGCGATCTCAAATTCCTTGAGCGCACGCGCGGCCTCGGTCTTCGTCGCCCGCGCGCGCGTCTCCCCGATCTCTTCGCGCGGGCTTCCCGCCCCGCTCCCCTCGCCTCTCGCCGCGCCCGTTGCTTCGCCCGTTACTTCGCCGCTCTTCGCCAACCACTCCTCCCACGCAAGCAGCCGCATGGACATGCGCGCCACGGCGAGTTCCGCGTCGTCCGCTGCGAGCGTGTCTGCGGGTGAGACGGCGCGGAGCAGGCGTTCGAGTGCGTCTTGCACGGCGTCGGCGTCGAAGGCGAGAGCCTTCTCCGGCGGGACGCGTTTCAACGCGCGGCGCGAGATGAACGTCTTGAATTGAAAGACGGCGTCCTGCGCCCTGATGCGCTCGGCGTGCGCCGCGCGTTCGGCCTCGACATCGAACAGGCGCGCGACGAAGCGCGACAGGTGCGGCGCGGCGGCGATAAGCAGTTCCGACTCGGCGCGCGTCCCGCGCAGGTTCGCCCCGCGCGCCAAGGTGTATGCCGTCAAAGCGGCGTGCAGTGCCGGGTCTTCCTCTCGCAGCCCCGCGTAGAAGGCCGCCGTCAGTTGACCGAGGCGTTCCGGCCGGTAGAGGTCGCTGTAACGAAAATCGGCAACGCCAAGGGGAAAATCCGCGCCCGTCCCGGCATCGCTGCCCGGCGCACCCGTACTGCTGTCGAGTGAATTATCCTGCATAAGTTCAATTGCAAATGCTATGTCTGAAAAATATCAAAGGAGAGACTTTCCGAAGACCGGCTCAAGAATTTCGCCGCGCGCCCCTACCTTCAGCGCGCGCCTTTATGACGAATTATAGCACCGGCCGCGCACGCACCTGCAAAGACGCCCGACTTTAAACCCGGAGGCGCGCTTGCCAACCGCACGGAGGCAAACCTATAATTCAGCGTCTTCGAGGCGCTATGGTGTAATTGGTTAACACGCTGCCCTCTCAAGGCAGAGAGTACGGGTTCGATCCCCGTTAGCGCTATGAAAAAAAGGAACGGCCACCGTGAGCGGGTGGCCGTTCCTTTTTTTGCGGGCGCAAAGTGAGCGCGGCCGGAGTTTAGTAGATGACTTCGCCGTAGGGCGTGAGTTGGCTGGCGACTTGCGCTTTGTCGCCGACGACGACAATCGCCATCTGTTCGCTCTTGAGATACTGGCGCGCGATGCGTTGCACGTCCTGCGGCGTGACGGCGAGGACGTTCTGCACGAAGTTGGTCAGGTAAGTGTCCGGCAGTTTGTGCAGGTCGAGGAAGGCGAGTTGGCCGATGATCCCGGCGCGCGAGGAATTCTGGACGGTGAAAAGTCCCGCGCGGTAGTTCTTGATGCCCTGCAACTCGGCCTCGGTGGGCGGCTCTTTTTGCAGCCGTTCGATCTCGTAGAAAATCTCTTTGAGCGAAGGGCCGGTGACGGCCGTCGTCACGTCGGCGACCTGCACCCAGTAGGCGTCGCGGTAGTGCGTCGAGATCGAACTGTTGGGCGAGTAGGTGTAGCCCTTCTGCTCGCGGATGTTCGACGTGATGCGCGAGGCGAACGAACCGCCGAGCAGCGAGTTGGTGACGGAGAGCGCGACGAAATCCTTGTGGCTCGGATCGACGACGGGCAGACCGAGATAGAGCGTGGACTGCGGCGCGCCGGGGCGGTCGATCAAGTGAATCTTGCGCACGGAGATGGTCTTCGGGATGTTCTCGACCGGAGACGAGCCGCGCGCCCACGCGCCGAAGGCTTGCGTGATCTGGCGGCGCATGGCGGCCGCGTCGAAGCGACCGGCGACGTAGATGCGCGTGCGCGCCGCGCCGAAGTTGTCTCTGTAGAACTTCTGCACGTCGGCGATCTGGAAGTTTTTGATCATCTCTTCGGTCGGGAAGATGCGGCCGTAAGGATGGTCGGCGTAGAGCAGTTTGCTGAAACGCTCCTGCGCGATTGAGCCGGGTTGCGACCGCTGGATGCTCAGGTTACGGATGAAATTGGCTTTGAGGCGTTCCAACTCGGAAGCGGGAAGCGCGGGACGCTGCAACACCTCGGCGATGAGCGCGACGAGTTCGGGGCCGGACTCCGAGAGCACGTCCGCGCTGACCGACGTTTGATCCGGCGTGACGCTGACGGAGAGGCTGCCGCCCATGCGCGCCGCTTCCTGTGCGATGGCTTCGCCGGAGCGCGTCGTCGTGCCTTCCTTCAACAATTCGCCGGTAAGGTCGGCCAGCCACACCTGTTCGGCCGACTCGTTGATGTTGCCCGCCTGCACGACCGCGCTGACCGTGACTTTCGGGATCGAGCCGTAAGGGACGAGCGTAACCTGCGCGCCGTTCTTGAGCGTGAAAGTTTCTTTGCGCGGCAGGGTGAAAGGCTTCGGCGCGCTCCCGGCGGGAGGCGTCTGCTTCTCCTGCGCCGCGGCGCGGGGCGCGAAGGCCGAGAGCGTCGCGCCGAAGAGCACGACCGCGTTGACGAGGGCGAAAAACTTTTTCGAGTTCATGTCAAAATCTCCATTGAGTCTTGCAGCTTGAGCGAATGCCCTGTTAGCTCCCGGCCTTCGGGTCGCTGGCGGGCTTCGGAACGATCTTCAACACCGTGCGGTTGCCGGGGCGCAGGTATTCGCGCGCCGTGCGTTGGACGACCTGCGGCGTCACTTTGCGAAACTCCGCTTCGAGCATGTTGATGCGCGCCGGGTTGTCGTCAAAGAGCGCGAAACTGGCGAGCAGGTCGGCGCGGCCGAAGCCGTTCAACTGGCCGAGGATGTCGTAGAAACTGGAACGCACTTTGGTCAGGGCGCGGTCGAGCGTCTTTTTGTCAACCGGCTTGTCCTGCACGCCTTTGATCACGGTGTCGATGGACGCCATGATCTCTTCGGGCTTCGTCTTCGCATCGTGGAAGAGGTAGCCGAGCCAGATCATCGGGCCTTGATAGTTGTACATGTTGCCGAGCAGGTTCGTGCCGCCAACGACGCTGTCCGTATAGCCGCGACGCTGGACGAGTTCCTGATTCAAGAGGCTGTCTTCGCCCTGCAAGAGCAACTGGTCGAGCAAGCCCATCGCGTAATATTCGGGCGTGTTGCGCGGCGGCATGTGATAGCCGAAGGAGAGCGCGGGCTGCTTGGCGAGCGCGTCCTGTTTGACGGCGTTGCGCTCGGTTTCCTGTCGCGGCTCGGTCAGGTCGGGCATCGCGGGAAGTTTAGAAGACGGAATCCCGGCGAAATACTTTTCGATCATCGCGCGGGCTTCACCTTCGTTGAAGTCGCCGACGATGACGAGCGCGGCGTTGTTCGGCGCGTAGTAGGTTTTGAAGAACTGCTGCACCTCTTCGAGTTTGGCGGCTTCGATGTCTTCGAGGTCGCCGTAGAAGTTGTGCGCGTTGTACCAGTTGGTGTTGGCGTACTGCGGCATGTCGAGCCACGGGAAACCGCCGTAGGGCGCGTTCAAGACGTTGACCTTCACCTCGTTGCCGACGACGCCCTGCTGATTCTTCAAGTTCTCTTCCGTGATGTTGAGGCCGCGCATGCGGTCGGCCTCAGCCCACAACCCGGTCTCCAGTTTGTGCGCCGGCATGATCTCGAAGTAATTGGTGAAGTCGAAGCGGGTCGAGCCGTTCAAGATGCCGCCGTTCTGTTGGACGAGACGGATGAATTCCATCTTGCCCAAATTCTGCGAACCTTGAAACATCATGTGCTCGAAGAGATGCGCGAAGCCCGTGCGCTCGCGCGGCTCGATGCGGAAACCGATCTGGTAATAGACGGCGATGGCAACCGTGGGCGAACTCGTGTCCTGCGAGAGCACGACCTTCAAACCGTTCGGCAGTTTGTAATAAGTGACGGGCACATTAAAGCTGTTGCTCGTGGCGGCACGCGCTGCGGGCGTGGCCGCGGTGGTGCGGCGTTGCGCCTGCGCGGGCGTAAGCGCCGAGAGCGAGAGCGCAAGGCCGAGAGCCGCGACAAAGATGCGGCGGACGCGATTTCTCATAGAACCTCCAAACTTGAAACAGACTGGATGCGAAATTTGCGCGCACGCGCGCCGGGCGAGAGCGCGCGTCGCTGAAAATACCTTGAATTGCTTTTTCGGATCGTTAAGACGCTAACCGCACGCCCCGGCCGCGCCGGACACGCGTTGCGCGGCCGTCG
Organism: Pyrinomonadaceae bacterium; assembly: GCA_035940695.1. Taxonomy (GTDB): domain Bacteria; phylum Acidobacteriota; class Blastocatellia; order Pyrinomonadales; family Pyrinomonadaceae; genus JAIVJZ01. The sequence continues at coordinate 51,527 of DASZEQ010000027.1, forward strand.
CGGCCGTCGAACATGCGCGTCGCTTCGCCGGAGATACACGGTCGAGCGGTTGAAAACAGTTTAGCGCGCCCATTTTACAGAAGCCTGTGTGCTAACGGAAAGCGACGGCGTAAAGTTTCAGGCGGCGCGGGTGTGAGACGAAAAGGGACGGCGGCGGCGGGACAGAGCCGCGAAGCGGCAGCAGGTGAGAATTGCGAAGCGGCGACAAATTAGAGCCTTGAAGGGACTTTAATTTGTCGCCGCTTCGCGAATGGCGCGCTTACAGGCGGGCGAGGGCGCGTTCGGCGAGCGACTTAATCTTCTTCATGCGCTCCTCTTCTTTGTCCGCGCCGCCGATGCTGATGCGGATAAGGGTATCTTTTTTGAACACGTACATCGTGCTGTTGGCGTTTGTGTTGACCCAATAGGCTTCGTCGCCGATGCCTTTCAGGCGGCGCGGGGTTTTCGCTTCGCGTTCGCGCTCTTCTTCGCGCTCGCGTTCGCGCTCGGATTTAGTTTCGCCTTTCCGCTCGCGCGCACGTTCCGCTTCGCGTTCGCGTTCAGCTTCTTCGCCGGACTTCTCTACACGCTCCTCCCAGAACTCGTGCACGCTCTGACGACTCGTGCCCTGCCGCGTCACTTCGAGGCTGACGGACTTGGTGAAGGTCGGCGTCGTGTAGAAACAGGATGCGACATCGAAGGTCGTGCCGTCGCGCCGGCTCGGTTTCGACTCTTTGACGGCCTCGCCCTGCACGGCCTTGATGTCGTCCGAAGTAAGCAGGGAGCACGCGTTGAAGGCGCTCGCATTGGGAGCGGCGGCGGCGTTGTTCGCGCTCACAGGCGCGGCGGCGTTCGGCTGCGAGGCGGTCTGTTTCGCGTCTGACTGCTGCTGCTGCTGCTGCCCCGCGCTGCCGGAACTCTGGTTGCAGCCGGACGAGGCCACCGCTGCGGCGGCGACGACGAGGCACAGGGCGAAGATGAAATGTAGATGATGGCGCATGCCGGAATCTTCCTCCAATGATGTTGAATAGCTTTTAGAGACGCCTCGGCGTATGAACGGGCGGTAACGTGCGTGCGCGTAATCCTAACATCATTCGATCACCGATAAGCAATTCTGCGCGGGCGCGCGGCCGGGGCAGCGTCTCGAACCTTCAGATCAAAGATGGCTCGCGTCGCCCTGCAAGAGAGCGACGCGAGCCATGCGTGTGCCGCAAGGGCGCGGGCGACGCGAGAAGCGGCCGCCGCCTGCGTCCGTTAGAGCGTGAAGTTAATGACCCGCGCCGCGATTTGCCACGCGACGGACTCGAATCCGCCCGCAGTTGCAGGCGCGGCCGAAGCCGACGACGACGCGCCCGAACACGACGCGTTGCCGACGAGGGTGTAAGTGCCGTCGCCCGTGATGTCGGAGGCGGTGGCCGCGTTACGCACGCCCGCTTCGGGACGCGCGAAGAACGTGCGCGCGTTCACGCCGCTCAAGGATTGCCCGGCCGTCACGCCTTCGGCGTCGGAGGTCGGGAGCGTGATGGTGATCGTGCCGTTGGCGGGGTCGTAGTTGCCCTGCGCGACGCCGAGTTTGACCGGCTGGTTGGTGTTCGGGCTGGGTATCGCGCTGCCGTCGAGCGGCGTGGCCGCGCCGAACTTGCCGTACTCGAACCTCACGTTGCCCTGCGCGTCAGACAACATCGCCACGTAGCGGCGGTCGAAGTCCGCGTCCGGCTGGCGACTGTTCCAGATGATGAACCACTGGCTCGAAGGCGGCGCAGAGTTGCCCGCCGTCGAAGGCGCGACCTTCAGCGTGAAGACGAGTTTGTTTGCGCCCGCGCCGAAGTACGGTTCGGCGATAAAGAGCGACTTGATGTTGACGCGCGCGTCGGGCGGCGTGTTCTGTTGCGTGTCGAGATCGCCGCCCTCGTTGTTCACATCGCTCGTAACGAGAACGCCCGCGCCTTCGCACGCGCTCGCGGCGACCGCGCCCGACGGGTCGAACTCCTTGTACGCGCTTTCGCCGACGCTGTTGACGGCCGTGACGCGGTAAACCTGTCCGGCCGCATAAGCCGTGTCGGTGAAGGTCGTGCCCGTAGCCGAGCCGAGCATCGTGACGGTCGCCCCGCTGCGGCGATAGACCTTGTAAGCCGTGATGGCCGAACCGCCGTTGTCGGGAGTTGACCAAGAGAGGTTGACGGTCGAGCCGCTGCGGCTGCCCGCGACGGCGGGCGCACCGGCGAGCGACGCCGACGGCGGATCGAAGGCCGCGAACATTCGCTTGCCGCCGGACTGGCGCGCGATGGTCGCCTTGGCCGAGTAAGAGTTGGGCGCACTCTGGACGCACGCGCCGATGCAGCCGTCGTCGTAGCCGATGAGCACGCGGCCGCGCTTGTCAATCGTCGCGTCGAAGAAGTCGAGCATGTTGCGACCCGGATCGGCGTGGGTGATGCCGCCGCGCTGAATCGGATCGTTCGGCGTGGCGTTCGCCACCGACCACGTCTTGCCGCCGTCGTAAGTGGTGGCGACGTAGAGATGCCAGATGCCGGGGAAGTTCGCGTCGGTGTCTAGGCCGTCGGTTGTCGAGCCGTAGAAGGCGAAGGCCGCGCGCCCGGTGTTCACGCCGCCGTCACCGGCGACCACGGCCGGGAAGGCGATCTTCTTGATGCCGAGCGCAGTGCCGATCTCCTGATCGTTCACCCACGTCACGCCCTTGTCGTGCGTGACGGCGGCGCGTGCGCGGCCGTTGATGTCGCGGTAGCCGAAGTAGACGGACTTGCCGTCGGACGTGACGCCGACCGACGGATCCCAGTCCTGACTGAGACCCGCGCTCGACGAATTAGGCAACGGGCGAATCTTCCAAGTGATGCCGTTGTCTTCGGAAAGAATGAGCGCCTGCTTGCCGTTGTCGTGGAGCGGGAGCGCGCCGCCGCAGCCCTTGTTCGGGACGTAGGCCGTGCCGTCCGCGCCGATCTTGATGTGGCCGTGGAGGCCGACGCAATCGGCGAGCGTGAACATCGGAACCGACGGGCCGAAGGTGATGCCGCCGTCGAGCGAGAGCGCGCACACGGCGTCGGCGATGGACTGCGAACAATACCAGACGCCGTGCGGGTAGACGGGATTGACGCCCGCCGGGATCGGCTGCGCGAACGGGCCGCCGCCGACCGTCTGGTGGTCGATGCCGGAAGGCGCGCCCGAACCCGTCGAAGGCGTGAACGTGCGCCCGTCGTCATCCGTGAACTCCATCGTCGAGCCGAGGGGCGTCAAGCCCAACTCCTGCGAGACGAACGTGCGCCCCGTTTTCGAGTCGGTGAACAGGATCGGGTCGCCGAAGACGCGCGGGGCGTTGGCGACGACGAGGTTCGCCTGATCCCAAGTGACTTTGGCGGGCGACACCGAATCGTCGAAGGTGACGCGCAGCATGTAGGGCAGGAAACCGCCGAAGTACGTGACCGTGCCGCCGTTCGGGATGAGGCCGCTGCTGTTGCCGAAGGTGCGCTCGGTCTTCCAGTTGACGCCGATTGAAGGCTCGCCCGCAGATTCGGCCACGCCCGCGGGCGCGGCGAAGATGTGGAAGCGCGCCGGGTCGCTCACACCGCCGCCCGTGGGCGTTGGCGTCGGAGTCGCGGAGACGAACGGGCACAGGAGCGCGCCCGCCATCGTGTAGTTGCCCGTGCCGGTCGAATCGACGTTGACGTTGAGACCGGTGCCGAGTGCGCCGACGAGAACGCTGGTTGCGCCGCTGATCGCGCCGAGAGATTTACCCGCCGAGAGATCAACCTGCGCGCCCGTGAGCGTCTGACCCGTAGCGGCGGCGACGGGCTTACGCAGCTTATTCATGTTGAGCACGACCGTCAGCGTGTCGTTATCGGCCGACATCGAACCGCCGTCGGCCGTGCCGACCGTAGAGTTGAGATTGTTGCGCGTCGTATCGACGAAGCCGTAGTTGTAAGAGACGCCGGTCGGGTTGGCGGTCGAGTTGCTCGCCACCGTGACGAAGTAAGTGGTGAACGTGTTGTCGGCGTGCGTCGCGTTGAAGGCGACGCGCCAAGAGGCGTTCGGCGTGATGGTCGAAGTCAAATCTCCGACCTTCATCGTAAAGACGAGTTGGCCGCCCGACGCCGGGTATTGCTCAGCGATGGAGACCGACTTGATGTCCTGCGACGCGTTGGCGTTCGGTGCGCCCGTCTGGTCGCCCGCCGCATCCGTGAAGACTTCGAGGCCGGGCACGATGCAGCGCGCGTCGCTCGTCGGCGTGGGCGTTGCGGTCGGTGTCGGCGTGGGCGTCGGCGTGGCGGTCGGAGTCGGGGTCGGCGTCGCGCCGATGCCGGTGCAGACCGCTTGGCCGGAGAAGGTGTATTCGTTGCTGGCGGTCGTATCGATCGTGCTGATCAAGCCCGTGCCGAGCGCGCCGACAAGAAGGCTCGTGCGGCCGTTGACGGCGACGATCTTCTTGCCCGCCGAGAGATCGACCTGCGCGCCGGAGAGCGTTGCGCCCGTCGCGCCCGCCACCGGCTTTTTGAGTTTGTTAAGTGCGACCGTGATCCTGATGGTCTTGGTGGCCGCGTCGATCACGCCGTTGTCGGCCGCGCCGACCGACGTGTTGAGATTCTGGTTCGTCACATCGACGAAGCCGTAGTTGAAGGAGATGCCCGCCGGGTTGTCGATGGAGTTGTTGTCCGCGCTGACGAAGTAGGTCGTGGAAGTGCCGTCGGCGTGCGTCGCGTTAAAGAGCGTCGTCCAACTCGCGTTGGGCGTGAGCAAGGCAGGGTCGAGTTGGTTGAGCTTCATCGTGACGACGAGTTGGCCGCCCGACGCCGGGTACTGCTCGGCAATGGAGATCGATTCGATGTCCTGCTGCTGGTTTGCGTTCGGCGCGCCCGTCTGGTCGCCGGTCAAGTCCGTGACGATCTTTGCGCCGGGGAGGACGCAGCCGTTGCCCTCGATGGGCGTGGGCGTCGGCGTCGGCGTGGGCGTGGCGCTCGTGCCGCCGCAGTCGTCGGTCGCCGGGTCGAATTGTTTAAAGAGGCGACGGCCGCAAGTCTGGCGCGCGATGGTCGCCAACTTGGAGCGCGAGCCGGAGGGGCTGGAGCAGCCGACGCAGCCGTCCGCGTAGCCGACGAGCACGCGCCCCTCTTTGTCCACCTGAATGTCCATGAAGTCGAGCAGGTTGCGGTCGCCTTTGGCGCAGGCGTTGACGCCGAAGCCCTCTGTGCAGATCGAGCCGCGTTGGACGGGGTCGTTCGGCGTGGCGTTCGTCACCGTCCAAGTTTTGCCCCGGTCGTAGGTGGTGGCGACGTAGAGATGCCAGACGCCCGCGTCCGTATTGTCGGCGTCGGTCGAGCCGTGGAAGGCGAAGGCCGCGCGGTCGTCGTCTCCGGCGATGACGGTCGGGAAGGCCGTGTTGCGGATGCCGTAGGGGATGCCGACGTTCTGGTCGTCAACCCACGTCTGCCCGCGGTCGTGCGAGACGGCGATGTGCGGCGTGCCGTCGCCGTTCTCGTAGCCGAAATAGACCGTGCCGCCGCTGCCGACGCCGACGGCCGGATCCCAATCGCCGGGGATGCTGTCGTAAGTGGAGGTGGTCTGATCGGTGTCGGCCACCGTGCGAATCGCCCAAGTGATGCCGTTGTCTTCGGAGACGACCACGGCCTGATTGGAATTGCACTGGCGATGCGGGACGTAGACCGTGCCGTCGGGTGCGACCTGCACGTGGCCGTGGATGCCGCCGCACGTCAGTATCTGCATCGGGATGGTCGGGCCATAGGTCAAACCGCCGTCGTCGGAGCGCGCGCAGAAGGCCGTGACCAAATCCTGCGAGCAGTAATAGACGGCGTTCGGGTAGACGGCCGTGCCCCCGTTGAGCGGCGCGTGATAGGGGCCGCCGCCGATGGTCTGGTGGTCAACGCCGGAAGTGAGCGGGCCGCCTTCGTTCGGAATCCACGTCTCGCCGTCGTCGTCGGTCAAGGCCGAGAGACTGTTCGTGCCCGCGAGTTGCGAGACGATGGTGCGCCCGGTGCGGTTGTCGGTGTAGAGAATCGGGTCGAGCGTGCGGAGCGAGGTCAGGAGGAAGCTCTTGTCTTCCCACGTCGCGGTCGCCGGAGAGGTGGCGTTGTTGAAGGTGACGCGCAACGTTTCCAGCCCGGCGATGAACATCACCTTGCCCGTCTTCCAGTTGACGCCGAGCGTCGGCTCTGCGGCATCCGTGCCGAGGCCGCCCTGCGGCTGATAGTTGGCGTAGCGCGGCGCAACGCCCGTCGCTTGATTGAACCGCCCCGCCTTCGGCTCGAAGCTGATCGCCATCGAGACGCTCTGCCCGAGCGGCGCAAACGGGATCACGCGAACGAGGTAGGAACGCTTGACGGCGGGCAGCACGCCGACTTCCGGGTCGGCCGAAGTGCCGATTGAGAGCACTTCCTCGCCTGCCGTGCCGTTGGCGTTGCGCAGGTAGATGCGGAAGTCGAAGTCGGCCGTAGGATTCGGCCACGTCATCGCGACGCGCACCTGATGCGTGTCGATCAGCCCGGCGGGCACGTCAACGTCGAGCGCGTAGTCGTCGCAGGGCGTGGCCGCCGTGCACTGGAGCGCGCCCGCAAAGCCCGTCGCGTTCGGAACGTTGAACGGCCCTGCCGTGTAGCGCAAGGGATTTGAAGACGTGTTGGCCGTCGTGAGCGTGCCGCTGGCGGGCGAAGCGGCACGGCCGCCGCTCGCAAACAGGGCGGCGGCCACCACAACTACGAAGGCTGATAGTACCAGCAGGCGCGAAAATTTCGGGGCGGTGAATCGTGTGGGCAGTGGACGAATCATGTTCATTCTCCTTCGGGCGTGGTCGAATCAATCTTGTGGCTGCGGCGTCGCGTGCGGGCGTTTCCGAACTTCCCTTGCTCGGCTTCCGCAAAGCTACTTGTGAACGGGTACAGGATAGAGATGCGACTTGAGAAATTCTTGAGGAATACTTGAAAACGGCGGGGCGACGAAAAACGCGCGGAAAACGGGCTTTTCTCGCCCGAAATTCAGCCAAAAAATTTAGCGCGACGAACGAAAACGGAAGGGGCAGGCCAAGCTTGCGGAAACGCGCGTGGTTGCGAAAGCGCGCCGGGCTGCGAGCTTGCCTGCCCCCTTGACAATTATTTACGACTCGATTCGCGCGGCTTTACGGCCGCCTACGCTTGCGCCGCGAGCGCGCGACGAGACCGGCCAGCCCCGTGCCGAGCAGTGCGAGCGTCGCCGGTTCGGGCACGGCGGCGGGCGTTTCCGCAGCATTGGAGATCGTGCCCGTGATGGCGCGCGCGAAGTTCGGCGTGATGCCGAGCACGTCATTGACAGTCAGGGTAAACGCTCCCGTTGTGCCGTCGGCGCGCGTGAAAGTGAAGGTTTGCACCGGGTTGTCGAAGCGTACGTTGACGCTGTAGCTCTGCGTCAGGCCGATGCGCTCGACGATGCCCGTGAGCGCGGCGGTGTAGGTCGCCATCTGCCCGCCCGCGATGCCGCTCGGCGCGTCAAAATTGATGACGAGCGTGAACGTGCTGCCGTTGTAATTATCCAGCGTCGGGTCGGCGGGCGGCGTGATGTAGAACGAGCCGAGGTTGTTCAAGTTCGTTCCCGCCGGATTGGCGGCCGCGCCGTTCAGAGTCCGCGCGCCGTTCGTGGTCGTCACGTCGAAACCGGAATTGATGTACTGCAAACCCATCAGCGTCGCGCCCGTCGTCGTGCCGCCGAGGCTCGTAAAACTGCCCGACGTTGCGCCTCTGATGGTCACTTCGTCGGCGCGCGCGGCCGTAGACGCGAAGACGACGAAACACAGCACGCCGATGCCGCAGAGAATATTTTTGAATGGCTCGCTGAACGATCTTGGCTCGATTTTTTTCAACTCTCTCACCCCCCGTTGATGGTTGATCGATGGTTCTAAGCCGCGCGTCTTGCTTCGTTGTGAGCGGTGGCGGCGGCGATGTCTGCCAGCGCGCTTTGGGCGAAGAGGCGCAAGGCCAGCGGCATCGCGGCGGGCGGGGGCGGTTCGACCTCCGGCCGTTCGACGGCGCGTGCGGGTTGAGTGAGCAGAAGAGATAATTCCGCGCCGCAAAATTCGCACGCGGCGAGGTGCGACGCGACCGAGGGGCGCGCGAGAAAAGAGAGCGTGTTCGCGCCGTAGGCTTGAAGCGTGGCGGACGCAGGGCAGCCGGGTTGTTTGGCAAAGCGGGGCATGTGTCTAACTCCTTTCGGCAACGGCAGAGGGATTCAGGTCACGGCACTCATTCGTCGGCGCAACACGCGCGCGCGTGTGCGCGTCTGTGCGCGGAGAGAATTTTCGTGCACGCCCGTCGGGGCAAGAGACGGGCGCACGCGTTTCGTTTCTTCCGTGCTACAACGGTCTATTCCTGCGGCGGCAAGGGTTCTTCCGCGTCGTCGCCGCCGAGGCCGTCGTCGCTACCGTTGCGCCGACGCTTGCGTACGAAGGAGGCGACGCCCGCCAACCCCGTGCCGAGGAGCACCATCGTGGCCGGTTCGGGGACGGGTTCGGCCGCTGCGCTGAAAGAGACGTTGTCGATGAGCGGCTGGCCGCCAGACAGCGTGGCGATGGCGACCGAGGCGATGTCCATGTCGGGCGAACTGAAGCCGATGAAGCTGAAGTTGGTGAACGACGGGTTCGCCACTTCAATCGTGTGCGTGTCGCCGTTGACGAGCGTGACGGTGATGCGGTAAGAGGCCGTGCTCGCGCCGGGTACTTGCGTCCCGTTGCTGCCTTTGAAGTCGAAGCCGATGGCGCGCATCGCCGACGAAGGCGTGATCGAGAGGGTGTTGAGGTTGAAGTCCGCGCCCGACGCGTTGACGAACAGCGCGTTGTTGTCGGGACTCATGCCGAAGCCCGGATTCGCGCCCGAGACGATGCCGACGCCGCACCCGCCGCACGTCGGTTCGCCCGTTCCGGTGAAGTTGAAGTTTAAACCTGTCACCGAAATCGAACTGGAATAAGTGGCGGTGGGCGTCGAGCTTTGGAAATCGACGGTCGCGTTGGTCGGAGCGGCGGCGTTGAACGTGGTGCGGTCAACGAAGGTCGGCAAGACGACCGTGTCGGCCTTGGCCGACGGCAGGGTCGCGAAGCCAAGCAGTATGAGCGTGGCGCAGGCCAGCAGAATTTGGTTGAAACGAAACATGCTCTTTACTCTCCTTAAATGTCGGCGTCATTGCGCTCTGAAAGGGGTCGAACGCCGGGCTGCGAGGTGTCTGCTCTAACGGCGATGTTCATCCTTGATTCGGTCGAGCGTCTATCGGAACGCGTGCAGTCTAGAGAGGCGGCTTGAGAAATACTTGAGGCGATAGTAGACAGGCTTGAGGAATACTTGAGGCCGGGCGCGCGAAAGCCCCGCGCGACATAACGCAATCCTTGTGAGATGCGTCATGCCGCGCGGGGCTTTCGTCGCGTCACGGCTCTTTCGCGCCGGGCACTTCGCGCGCAACCCGTCCGTCGCGCGGGTTACGGGCGGCGAAATTTTTTAGAAACGAAGCGAGTCGTCGCCGCCGCCGCTAGTTGCGAGTGGTTAAAATTTGTATCGGTAGCGCAGCGTGACGCCGCGGCCTGCGCCGTCGACGCCCCAACTGATGCCGCGATATTGCTTGTCCGCGATGTTCTCGAAATCGAAGAAGACCTCCGAATTCTCGTCGAAGCGGAAAGCGGCGCGCAGCCCGACCAGCCCGTAACCGGGGACGGCGATAAAGAGCGGCACGCTCGTGTCGTTGTTGACGACGGTGACGCCGTTGATCGTAGCCCCGATGGGAAGCAAGCGGTTCTGCACTTGCGCCAGCGTCTCGCCCGTCGAAATCAGGATGCCGCCCGCCGAGCCGCAACCCGTCGCGCCGGGAGACGTGACGCCGCGCACGCACGCGCCGCGACGGAAGAAGTTCTGGATTTGCGCGCGCGAGCGGGCTGCGCCCGTGCGGCGGTCGGACAGGTCGAGCGAAGACAGACGGTTCTGCCGCGCCGCGAGAGTCGAATAAGCCTCGACGTAGAAGCGCGTCGAATTGTTCGGCTGGTAGCGCAGAGAGAGGAATCCGGTGGCCGGCGGAAGGCCGCCCTCGATGTTCGGCGGCAGACCGTTCAGCAGGCTATAAGCGCGAATGTGCGTGAAGTTGCCGCGCGCGGTGAAATCGCGGCTCAGGCGCGCCTCTGTGTCGAACTCGACGCCGTTGAAGCGCGCGTCTTCGTAGTTGACGCGGACGAGCACGGGGCTTGTCGCGGCGGCGACGAAGACGAGGCCGTTGGCGTTCTGCCTGACGATCTGCTCGCTGCCCAAAAATCTCCCCACCGCGCCCGGCGGCAGGACGAGCGCTTGGTCGAAATACACGTCCGTCAGTTTATTCGTGAAGCCCGTCAACTCTGCACGGAAGCGCGGGCGGGTGTAGCGGAAGCTGAGATCGAAGCTGTCGCTTTTTTCCGCGCCGAGACGCTCGACCGGGATGCCGCTCGATACGGCGTCCGCCCCGGCCGACGTGCCGATGAAGCCGCCGAGCGTTGCGGCGGTTGCGGCGTCAACTTCAAAGCCCGTGCCGACAAGCCCGATGATGCCGAGGTCGGTCGTGTTCGGCGCGCGAAAACCGCGCGTGTATTTCGCCGCGATGTCGAAGCCGCCGCCGACGTTCAAGACCGCGCCGATGCGCCCCGAAAGCGAGTCGAAACGTGCGCTGTCGTTGGGGAACAGCGGAACGCCGCCGACGACGGGCGCGTTCTCCGCGCGCGACTTGTAAGACGCGACGCTGTAACGCAGCGCGCCGCTCAGTCGCAGCCGGTCGGGGATGGCCGTGAGCACGTCTTGCACGAAGAAGCCGTAGGAGAGATAACGCGCGCCGTTCGGGATGCGCGGGCGCGAAGGCGTCGCCACGCGCGTCGTCGGGTCGGTGGTGAAAGCAGGCGCGCTGATCTTATCGCGGTAGACATCAGCCCCGAAGGTGAGCGTGTTGTTCTCGCTGATTCGCTTATCGAGGTGGAAGTTGAAGCCTAAGACGTTTGTGCGCTCGCGCTGGTTGGTGATGGCCGCGAGCGGGTTGCCCTGCCCGCCCTGATTGACGCGTTCCTCGCGCTGGCCGTTGTAGGAGAAGGTGAACTGCCCGTTGTCGAAGAAGCCGAGTTTCTGTTTGACGACGCGCGCGTAGAAAAGGTCAGTCATCAAGTTGCGCAGGTCGGCGATGAGGTTGCCGTCGCCGCCCGCCAACTGGTCGTAACGCCGCCCGCCGTCCTGCTGATTGCGCGAGTAGCTCAGGAGCAGTTGCGTCGTGTCGTCGAGATTGAAGCTCGTCCGCAGCAAACCCCCGTACTGCGTGAAGGCCGTGTCCGGCAGACGCTCTCCGAGCACATCGGAAGGGATACCGAGGAAGCGCGTGACGGCCGCATGCGTGTCCAGCCCGCGACCGGGGCGCAGCCGGTTGATGCGGCGCGCGTTCAAGTTGAACAGGAGGCCGTAGCGTTCTGTGCCGTAGGTCAGGAGAGTATTGCCGCCGAAGCCGTTGGTCGGCGACGTGTAGAAGACGCTCGTGTTGCCGTGCCACTCTTCGTCGCCGCCGTAGATAGGCGCGCGCGAGATGAAGTTGACGACGCCGCCGAGCACGTCCGAGCCGTACTGCGAACTGTTCGGGCCGCGCAGGATTTCGACCGTCTCCAGACTCGAAGGTTCGATCAGGCTGAAGAACGTGCCGACGCCGCCGCGCTGCGCGCTCGTCGTGTAGCGCACGCCGTCCACATAGACGGCGACGTTTCTTCCCGTCAGCCCGCGCACGAAGACCGCGCTCAAGCTGGGGCTGGTGCGCTGCAAGTTGACGCCCTGCTCCTCGTCAACCACCTGCGCGACAACTTCCGGCGCGCGCTCGATGATGTCTTCTTCCCTGATGATGTTGACGGGCTGCGCCGTGTTGCGTGCGTCGGAGACCTGCCCGGCTTCCGCCGTCACCGTCACCTGCTCGCTCACCTGACTCGGCTGCAACACCACGCTCAACTCGGCCGTGCTCCCCGCCGTCACCTGAACGGCCTCGCGCCGTCGGCCGAAGTCGGAACGCGAGATCGTGATCGCGTAAGAGCCGACGGGAACGTCCGTGAAACGGAAGCGGCCTTCCGTATCCGTCTTCGTGTCGCGCAACACGGCCTGTTGCGCGTTGACCAGCGACACTTCAGTGTCGATGACGACCGCGCCGGAAGGGTCTCGGACGATGCCGGAAATACTGCCGCGCCCTTCCTGCCCTTGCGCGCGCGCCGCGGGCGAGAAAGCGAGAGAGAGGCCGATAGCTAAAGCGAGAGTGGGGAAGAATAGTAATTTGTTAATCCGTCCGTGTTTCATGTGTCGGTCTACCTCAATCCGCATTCACAAATTTCGCGCGGCGGTGACGCTAGCGGCTTGCCGTTATGCAGCCTGCTTCGAACCCGTGTAGTCAGTTGTTGGTGTTTGACGTTAAGCGTGCCGGTGAACGGTGAGAGTATCGCCGCGCGCAAACTACTACCAGTCGCCGTAGTCACAGCGGCGCGTGCGCCCGCAGTCCGGGGAGATGTCGTTTATTTGAGCGCGGTCACGATGTGTTCCAACGCGCCGTGCAGCGGAGCGAGGAAGCGCGGCTGGCTGAAAGCGGTCGTGGCCGAGATGAGCAGCGCGGCGGCGAGCGCGCACGCGAGCGCATAATTCAAGGCGGCGTTCGACGCATGCAGCGGCGGCGGCTCGTTCGTCGCCAGCCGTGCGAGGCGTCTGACGCGACAGGCGACGCCGCCGACGCCGTGGTCGTCTACGAGGAACGCACCGGCGGGCAGGCGCGGCGTCGCCCCGACGGGCGCGAGCCGCGCGACCTTGACGAGCGCGGAGGCCAGATCGAGCGCGAGCGACGCGCCGCCCGCGCGCGCCGCGTGTTCGTCGGCCGCCGCTTCGGATTGTTCGACCCACGCGTTGTCGAGCGTGCGCCCGGCAGGCACGAGCAGCAACACGTCGCGGCAGGCGCGCAAGGCCGCGCGCTTCAAGTTATCGTGCGTGGCGAGATGGCCGTGCTCGTGCATCACGGCCGCGCGCAACTCGTCCGCGCTCAACTCGTCGAACAAATGATCGGCGATGAACAGGCGCGGGCGGGCGAAGCCGACGACGGCGATCACCGGGAAACGATGGCGCAGGCGATAGACCGGCACGCGGACGCCCGCGAGTTCGACGGGTTCGGAGTGGCGCAGCCAGTCGGAGACGAGCCGGTGTGTGGCGACCCACGAACGCAGGCCGCGCCACACGGCGAGCGCAAGACCGGCAAAGCAGAAGGCGGCGAAGAGCGCGAGTTTGAGGCTGACAACTTCCCCGGTCGGGTGCGGCTCGTGGTGCAGGTAAGCGGGGATGATGAAGCCGCCGACGAACAGGAGCGCACACGCGAACGGCAGGAGACGCAAGTAGAGCAAAACCTGCGCGTGCGTGGCGGCCGACCGTCGCCGCAGCGTACGTTGAAGCGCGCGCCACAGGGCGATGCTCAAGAGCGTCGCCAGCACGTTCGTCGAGAGCAGCGCGGCCAGCGCAAGGCACAATCCGAGCAAGTTATACATTCGGGACTCCCCTCCCTACGGGCGCGCACGCTTCAGGCGCGCCGCAGTTCCTTCCGCTTCTCGCGCACGAGGCGTTCGAGTTCGTCCAACAGTTCGCGGTCGCGTTCGCCGACGGCGTCCACGATGCAGGCCAGCACCGGCTCGGCCGCGCCGCCCAAGAGCGCGTCGATCACGTCTTCGGCGATGCCCTGTTCCAACTCGGCCGCCGACACGCGCGGCGCGTACAGGAACGCGCGCCCGCTCTTTGTCCGGTCGAGCAGGCGTTTCTTGTAGAGGCGGTCGAGCGTCGTCATCAGCGTCGTGTAGGCCACGCGCCCGTCGAAGCGTTCGTGGACATCGCGCACGCTCACCTCGCCGCGCCGCCATGCCTCGTCCATTACCTCGCGTTCCAACTTGCCGAGCGCGGGCAGGGCAACTTCACGCGGTCGCTTGAAGCCGAGCAACTTGAACTGCGGAACTTTCATAGTCGTTGAGTATAGTTTCCCCGAAGAGTCTGTCAATCTTCACGCGTCGGTCGGGCAAAAAAAGTTGGCCGCCAACGTCCCCCAACGTCGGCGGCCAACATTTGCGAAGAAGCGCGAAACCCATCATGCCCCTTTGCTGACGCGCAATGTATGATGGTTTCTCGCCTGAGATGCAGCGTATCCCGATGCCGCCCCGCGATGACCCGAGCCCTGGTGTCCACCGAAGCGGTATCAGACGCGCTCGCGCATCTCTTCCTCGCAAAACTCTCCAACGAACGCAAGCGACCGTTGAACTGTCGGCAATATAAAAAACCGACTTGAGAAAAACTTGAGTCAAGCGCCCGCGGCGACGGCCAAAGCTGAGAAACCCCTGTAAAAATGCGGCTGAAAAAAATTTCGCTAAAATTTCAGAAAATTATTCAGCGGCTCTAAACGTCGCTCCAAGCCACCTTGTCGTAGACATCTCTCAAAGCCAGACGGCATTTCACGGTCGGGAGCGCGAGAGATTCATCCAGCCCGCCCGCCTTCGTATAAAGCCAGTGGCCGTCATCCTGCCTGAGAAAATGCTCGACCACATGTTCGTCCTGCGACACCAGCAGATATTCCCGTAAGGATTCGATCTGTTGGTAAGACTGGAATTTTTTTCCCCGGTCAAAAGCCGCCGTGCTTTCAGACAAAACCTCTACGACGACCACCGGATTAAGAACCACATCCCGCTCGTCATCGGCAAATTGCGTTTCGCCGCAAACGATGGAAACATCCGGGTAGAAAAATCGTCTGGAATTCGGCACGCGCACTTTTAAATCGCTCGGATAAACTCTGCAATCGGTTTTCCTAAGTTGAACGTTAAATTCGGCGATCAGATTTCCGGCGATTAGATTATGACGCTCGCTGCCGCCCGCCCTCGCATACATCACGCCGTCAACATATTCGCTTTTGTATTCGGCTTGACGTTCAATCGCTAAATATTCTTCCGGGCTGAGGTAATAGCTTGGCAGCGACGACATGGCAGCACCCTTTCCAGACAGGTCTGTATATCTCGCTTCAAAGCATACCGATGCGCGTGCCGGACGGCAACGTGAACGGGGCGACGGGCATACCAAATAGTGCTGCGGCTGCACTATCTCGGTTGAGAGTTTTCGCGCGGCCTGTGAGTTTCCCTTGAAAACGGTGTGTTATGCTCGGCCGTTCCCGTTCAGGCACGCATGGGCATGCGCTTTGCTTCGCCGCTCTTGCTACTCAAGGTTGAAGAAGCCCTCGCACAGCTTTTCTCTCCGGTCGCGCCTGCTCAGTGAAGTGTAACGCTCTCTCCGGCATGCGCGTCTACGCGTGAGGGAATGTCTCTCTTGTCCCGTCCAGTCTCAAAAAGGAGTCAGCGCCATGCGCTACAACAAAACCTCTCTGACACTCGTTCTGCTTTCTCTGCTTTTCACATTTCTTGCCGCGACCCCGAACCTTTTCGCCGCCACCCCCACCGCTGCCCCCGCGCCGTTCGATGAAGAAATTGACGACGCGGGCTATGAAGAGACGGCGCGCGTCGTCCGCATCAGCCTGCTCGGCGGCGACGTGAGTTTGCGCCGCGCCGGAAGCAAGGAATGGGAGAAGGCGACGCTGAATCTGCCGCTCGTCGAAGGCGACCGCCTCGCCACGGGCGCGGGCGCACGCGTCGAAATCCAAATTGACGCGCGCAACTTCGTGCGCCTCGGCGAATACGCCACGCTCGACATCGTGACGCTGCGCGATGAGGGCGTCGCGCTCAGTCTGCCCGAAGGCACGGCCACGCTCCGGCTCGCGCGCTTCGACAACGACCGCGAGTATTTCGAGATCGATGCGCCGAAGACGACGCTGGCCGCCGAGCAGAAAGGCTCGTATCGGCTCGACGTAGCGCAGAACGGCAACGTCCGCGTCACCGTGCGCGATGGCGGGCGCGCACGTCTCTACTCCGAAACTTCCGGCTTCACCCTGCGCGACGGGCGCAGCGCGGAACTCGTCTACGGCAATTCTTCGGAAGACGGCGATTGGGAACTCTCCGCCGCGCGCACCACCGACGAGTGGGACACGTGGGTTAGCGAACGCGAGAGCTATCTCGCCGCGCGCCTGCGCCACGAAAACCGCGACCGCTACTACGACAACTCCGTCTGGGGCGCGGAAGAACTCGACAGCTACGGCGATTGGGTCAACACGAGCGACTACGGCTACGTGTGGCGTCCGCACGTCACGGTCATCAACAACTACCACGACTGGGCGCCGTATCGTTACGGCCACTGGCGTTGGGTGCCGCCTTACGGCTGGACGTGGGTGGGCGACGAACCTTGGGGCTGGGCGCCTTATCATTACGGGCGTTGGGTCTATGTCAATAATTACTGGTGCTGGGCGCCGCGCGGCTACGCGTATTACGGCCGTCGCAGTTGGTGGCGACCCGCGCTCGTCGCCTTCGTCAGTTTTGGCGACAACGTCTGCTGGTATCCGCTCGGTTATCATCACCGCGATCCGCGCTCGAACTACTACCGCCGCGCACGCGACCAGTACCGCATCCACAACCCTGATCGCGTCAACCCGATCTACCAGCGGGCGGTGACGATGATGCCCGCGCGCGAGTTGGGCAAGGGGCGACGCGCCCACCCGGCGACGAAAGAACTCGCCATGCTCGCCATCACGACCCCGCCGGTGCGCGGCTCTCTGCCGATTCGCCCCAATCCTTCCGACCCGGTCGCGGGCAGCAGCAGCACTAGCGGCAACAACAACGCTCAAACGCCGTTCATACGCGACCGCACGAGGGGCGGCTCGCTCGTCATACGCAATCCGAGCGACCCCGCCGCGAGCACTTTGGCCGGGCGCAAGATGGGCGCGGCCGCGCGCCGACCCGGCATCGCGCTCGACGAGGAATTGCGGCGCGGTCGCATCTACAACAACCGCGAGCCGCGCAAAATCGAAAAGGGCGGCGATAGCGTCTTGCGCGTCGGCGACAGCGGCGAGCGCCCGAATAGCAGCAGCAACCGCAACGGCCTCACGATTGGCGACAACGGCGAGCGCGGCACAGGCGCGGTGACGCGACCGGCGGCGCGTCCCGCCGACACGGAGACGTTGCGCCCGCGCCCCAGAGTCAACGACGGCGACCGTCTCGAACGCAAAGTGAAACCTGCCGAACGACCGGACGACAGCAACGCGTCGCAGCCCGACTTCCGCACGACGCGCCCGCCGCGCACCGAACCGCGCGAGGAGCGCGTGCGCCCCGTCGAGCGCGAGAGTCGTCCCGCGCCGGAGGTTTACCGCCCGCGGCCGGAGGTGCGCGACAGCGAGAGAAAGTCGCAGCGCGAAGAGAGGCCGGAGCCGCGTTACGAACGCTCCGCGCCGCGCGAGGAACGTCCCGCCCCACGCGAAGAACGCTCCGCTCCACGCGAAGAACGCTCCGCTCCCCCGCCGCCTCCGCGTGAAGAACGTTCCGCGCCCACACCGCCCCCGCAACGCGAGGAACGTCGCCCCGACCCGCCGCGCGAAGTGGAGACGCCTCGCCCGACGCAGCATAAAGGGCGACCCGACGACCCCCGCTGAGTTCGTCGTCCGACTCAACCGGGTTCGTCGTCCAACTCGACTGAGTTCATCGTCCGACTCATCTGCGCGCGGCGTGAGACTTGAATCTCACGCCGCGCGCTAGAAATCAACTCTCTCCATTGCCGCCTGCCAGACGCCGACGCGCCCAACGGGCGTGCGTGCGCGTCAACTACCCTCTCCCCAAACGACGCCGTTGCCGTCTCGCCCCGAACGCATCGTCGGAACGAGCAAGGAAAGGAACGCCCATGTCTTACGCACGCCTCTGCCTGCGCTTCGTCGTGCTCATCTTCGCGCTCATGCTCGGCGCATATCTCTTCGCATTCATCACGAGCGCGCAAAATTCGCCCGCGAGAACTTTCCGCCCAGACCTGCGCCGCGCCCTCGCCGTTAAAACGCGCGCCGCGAAAACGACTCTCGCCGCGCGTCCCGGCGGACACAGACCACAACGCGGCGAAGTCTCCGCGCTCGACGCTCGACGCCCGCGCACGAACTCTCGCAGCGCGAGCACCGACACGCGCGACGCTCGACGCACGGCGGCCTCGACGGCCTTGCGCCCCGCCGCCAACGCCGCCCCGGCTAACGCCACGGCCGCAGAAGACGCCGCCATGCGCTCTGCGATCGGCACGCGCATCAGGCCGGGCACGTCGCCCGGTCGTATCCTGCACACGTCGCAACTGAGCGTCTCTTCCTCTGCCGGTTCGCTCGAACAATTCGCCGACGCGAACTCTGATCTCGAAGCCGACGAGCGCGCCACGTTCGACGCCTGCGGCGGCGCGTTCGACGTGGCCGTCGGTCTCTCCGGCACGCGCTATCAGGTCTATTCGGCCATCGACGACCGGGGCACGTTCAACCCTGCGGACGACCGCTCCATCGGCGTGCTCGGTCTCGGCTTCGACTCAAACCTTGACTTCCAACGCGACTCCGCGTGCGCGAGCTTCACCTCGCCCTCTCATGATCTCTACCGCGAGTTCGGCTTGCCCTCGGCCGTCTCGGTCGTCGCGGGCGCGTCGCGGCAGGGGCGCGAGTTCGTCGTCGTCTCTTCGAGCGGCTACTACAACTACAGCGACCCGGAAGACCCCGACAACGAACCCACGGCGGGCGTCGTCCTCGTCACGTTCGACATCTTCGGCGGCATCGAATCCCGGCGCGTGCTCGTCGCCCCCGGCAGCGGGCAGATCAACAACGCGAACGCGCTCGCGCTCCTGCCGACGGGCGAACTTTTGCTCGCCGACTTCGACTCGAACGAACTGCGCATCGTCCGCGACCGAGACGGCGACGGGATGCCCGACACGCTCGACCCCGCGCCCTACTACTCCTATCAATTCTCCAACGACGCGCCGCTCGACATCGCCGCCAATTCGCGCGGCGTCGTCTTCTCTCACTCCACCGGCAACAACGCCGTCATGCTCGCGCTCTACGACACGAACGCGAACGGCTACGCCGACGCCGAGGAAGTCGTCGTCGAAGGTCTCTCGCTCGACGACAATTTGATCCTGCACGGTCTGACGGTTGACCGCGAAGGCACGGTCTACGTCGTGGAAGACGCCATGGGCGCAAGCGACCGGGAGAGCGACGGGGGCAACGGCGGCACGCCGCTCGTTGACGCCTTCCCCGACCCCGCCTTGAACGGCGTGCTGCGCGACGGCGCGCTCTACGTTGCGGCCGACAACCCCGTCTCGCAAGCCCTCACCGGCCTCGCCTTCGGCACGGACGCGACGCTCCAACCCGTCGCCACGCTCTCGCTCACGAACAGCGCGTCCTTGCGCGGCAACGCGACGCGCAACGGCCTCGGCACGATCACGGGCGCGGGACTTACAAGGGGACGGCGCGGCGCGTCCGCGTCCGAGGCCGTGCGGCGCGGCGTGCGCGTGACGATTGAGGGGGCGGACGTTCCCGTCCATTCTTTCGCCGACGACCGGATCAACATCTACGTGCCTGATTCGACGGGTACGGGCGCGCGTTCCGTCGTCGTCTCCGTGGACGGCAAGGTCATCGCGGCGGAAGACGCAAATATCGTCAACGCGAATCCGGGGCTGTTCACCCTGAACAACACGGGCGCGGGCGAAGCCGTTGCGCTGCTCGCTTCGGGGCTGCGCTACACGCGTAGCCCGTTCCCCGCGCGCTTCGACAATCGGCCTTCGGTCGTCGCACTCTTCGGCACGGGCTGGCGACGCGGCACGCCCGTCACCGCCACGGTCGGCGGGCGCGCGGCCGTCGTCGAATACGCGGGCGCGTGCGACGACTTTCCCGGCCTCGATCAGATCAACCTGCGCCTGCCCGACAACACGACGGGCACGCCGTCAGTCGTCCTGCGGACGGCCGACGGCGCAGTGAGCCGCAACGATGTCGTGATTAGAATCAACTAGCCGGAAGG
Organism: Pyrinomonadaceae bacterium; assembly: GCA_035940695.1. Taxonomy (GTDB): domain Bacteria; phylum Acidobacteriota; class Blastocatellia; order Pyrinomonadales; family Pyrinomonadaceae; genus JAIVJZ01. Next base: position 71,421 of record DASZEQ010000027.1, read on the forward strand.
CTAATCTTCAGGCGTGAACTTGTGGGAATAAAGCGAGAAGTCCGCGCCCGTGTCTTGATTCGTTTACAAGATACGGGCGCGGACTTCTTACCTTGCCCACACAAATTATTCTTCGTTGACGAGGCGTAGCAGGTTTAGGACTGCGCCGCCACTTTCGCGTCGCTCTTGTCCTTTTTCTCGTCCTTCTTCTCGTCTTTCTCGTCCTTCTCTTTCTTCAAATTGAGCCGCTTGCGGATAAACTCTTCGGCCTCTTCTTCGACGAGTTCGCCGTTCGTGATCCAAGCCTTCTCGGTCAGCACTTCGCCGTCGTGCTTGAGTTTCGACGGCAAGAGAAAGATGTTATAGGGCGACCCCCACTTGCGCGCGTCGCCCGTGAGTTGGCGATAGGCGTAGTGCGTCGTCTGCTCACGCGCCTCGCGCGTGTCGGATTCGACGACGACGGTGTAGGGCGGCGTCTTGTCTTTGAAGTGAATCTGCTGGTCGCGCTCCGTGCCGTAGTTGCTCACGCCGATCACGTCGAAGCCGTGCGCTTTATACTTGGCGTAGAGACGTTCGACCACCGGGGCTTCCAGTTTCCAGTTGTTGCACCACGGGGCGAGATAGACGACGAGCACGAGTTTCTTCCCCTTCGCCCACGCGCGCAAATTCACCGGCTCGCCGCTGCCTAGCCGCTTGAACGTCCAATCCTTGTAATTGATCTTCTTCTCCTGAATCGGCGCGTACTCGTGCATGTCGCTCGCGCCCGAAACGGCGGCGTTGGCCGAAAGCGTCAGGATGACGGAGAAGACGAGGCTCAAAAATTTTCGCATGATGGTAACTCCTGCCGGGCGAGTTTCGTCTCGCCCGCTTTTTATTGATTGCCAGCGGTGGCGGCGGTGGCGGCGGTCGTCTGCGGTTCGTCAAGAAGCGGCAGGACGACCGAATCAAAGGCGGCGCGGTCGCGTTCGCCGATGAAGCGTTCGCGGATGCGCCCCTCTCGGTCGAGGATGAAGGTGGCGGGGCGACCCGGCCCCGTCTGAAATTCTGCGGGGGCATCGTCGCCGCTCGTCAGCAGTTGATATTCCTGCCTGACGACGCTCTGGAAGTCGCGGATCATCTCCGGCGTGTCGTGCGACGAGATGCCGACCACCGTGAAGCCGCGCGCTTCATAATCTTTCTGCATCCGGTTGAAGTCGGGAATCTCCGCGCGACAGGGCAAGCACCACGTCGCCCAGAAGTTCACGAGCACGACGCGCCCGCGCAAACTTGAGATGCGAAACGGCGCGCCTTCGAGCGTCTTCATTTCCGTGTCGGGCGCGAGGCTGTAGGAACTCGCGGGCTTGGCGGCGGTCGCGCCGGTCGTCGTCCCGCCCGCAGCAGTAGTCGCGCCGCTGTTGCGCTTCGCCCAAGAGTTGACCCACGTTTCCGGGTTCGGCAGGACGGAGGCGTAACTGGCGAGGCGCGTCACGTTGTTCGTGGCGACGAGCAATCCGATGGCGATGAGCAGGACGCCGGAGACGACTTCGACCTTGTGCAGGTGGCGGCGAAAGCGCGTGTAGAAACCCAAAAATTTATTGATGCCGAGACCCGTCAGCAAAAACGGCACGGCCAGCCCGGCGGCGTAGAAGGCCGAAAGGACGAGTCCGCTGCGCCAGCCGCCGCTCGTCGCCGCGAGGCCGAGGATGCCGCCGAGGATCGGGCCGATGCAGGGCGTCCAACCGGCGGCGAAGGCCAAGCCCAAAGTGAACGAGCCGAGCATGCCGCGCGGTTTCTCGTCGGAGAACTTGCGCGTGTCGCGGTATAGCGCGCCGATCTTCAAGACGCCCATCAACTGCAACCCGAACCCGATGATGATCAAGCCCCCGATGATTCTGATCCACGGGTTCGACGTGATGGCCGAGCCGATCAACCCGGCCGCCGCGCCGAGCGCGATGAAGATCAAAGACAGCCCCGCGTTGAACGCCAGCGAGTTCATCATCACGGCGCGGCGCGCGTTCGTCGCGCGCGCCGTCGCGCCGTCCTTCAAGTGATCGATGCTGACGCCGGAGATGAGCGAGATGTAACCCGGCACGAGCGGCAGCACGCACGGGCTGAGGAACGAGGCCAAACCCCCGACGAATGCGATGATGAGCGAAAAACTTAGATTAGTGCCTTCCATAACACACGGCAGCTTACAACAGGAAAAAGTAAATCGTGAATCTTAAAAGAGCGCGAAGCGTGCGCGGTGAACAGAAAAAAACTGCTTTCCTCTGTTCACGATTTACGATTCACGATCCACGCTTCAGGGTTGTTCGGCGAGTAGCCGCTGGATGATGCCGGAGAGTTCCGCGTGGCTGGCTTCGCTCGCGCCGACCGAGATGTAGCGGACGCGCCCGCGACGGTCGAGCAGGAAGGCCGTCGGGATCGAGTGCACGCCGTATCGCTCGTCGTTATCTTCGTCCGCGGCGACGGCGAAAGCGTAAGGCAGCTTCAACTCTTTCTTGTATGAACGCAGGTGCTCCAACTCCTCCTGCGGCGTCAGGACGGTACGCCCGTCGCGCCCGAAAAACTGCGTCAGGCCGATGACCGTCAGCCCGTCTTTTTTGAAACGCTCGTGGAGCGTCTTCAACTTCGGCATCGTGATGCGACACGGGGCGCACCACGTCGCCCAGAAGTCGAGCAGCACGACGCGCCCGCGCAGGTCGGCCAACTTCACGGGCTGGTGATCGATCCACTCTGCGATGTTGATCTCCGGGGCGGTCTGAGTCGCGGCCGTCGCGGACGGCGTTTCTTCGAGCACGCGCTCGATCAACTTCTCCTGCTCGTTGGCCGCGAGCCAGCGCGCCGCGCCCGAAAAGAGTTGCGCCGACGGCAGCGAGAGACTCAGGCGCAGCAACTCTTGCATCGTCGCCGCGGCCTCCGCCTCTTTCTTCGATCTGAGCAACACGTCGGCCAGAAACTCCGCCGCCGCGCCGATGATGCGCGCACGGTCTGCCTCCTCGCCCGCTTTGACCGGCGACTCTTTCGCTACCTTGAAGGCGGCGCGCGCGTGCGACGCGCTCTGCTCGATTTTTTTGTCGGCCGTGTAAGCGCGTGCGAGCGCGTGGTGAAGTTTGAAGAGTCCCTGAGGTGTGGCCGGATCGCTTTGCGCGTACTCGGCGAGCACGCGCTCGGCCTCTTCGAAGCGTTTCAGAGCGGCGGCCTCCGAGCCGACGATGAGCCGCGCGTTTTGCAACTGTTCCTTCGTGCCTTTCGAGCCGGGCGCGAGAAAGCGACGGAGCGGTTCGATTGACTCGGCCGATTTTCCCGCGAGGTCGTAGAGCAATCCGAGGTAATAATGATCCGCGCCCGCGAGGTTGCCGCGCGCGACGAGTTGGGCTGCGTGGCGCGCGGCGAGGTCGCGTTGCTGCTGGAAAGTTTCCGCCGCCAACGCGCGACTGAACGGCACGCGGTTCTGTCTGAACTCCTCGAATTTCCGCTCCACATATTTCGACGCGTCCTCGTAGAGCGCGCTCGCATCTGCATGCTGACTCGAAGCCGTAGCCAATGGCGAGGCTGCCGGTGCAGGCGACGCAGCGGCGACAGGTGCAGGCGACGTGACAACAGTTTTAGGCGACGTGACAACAGGCACAGGCGACGTGACAACAGGCGCAGGCGATGTGGCGGCGACGGGCTTCGCCTCCTGCTGGCTCGCCCGCGTTGCCTCTGACTGCGCGAAATTGTTTGCCGTGCACGTCAGACACAACACGACGACGCCAAACCATAACGCGCCCGCCGGAACAAAAAATCTTCGCATAAACTTCTTCACCCGAACCGCCGCACCACTTGAAACCGCCCGCAAAATTCGCAGCTTCAAAACTGCTTTTTCAAATTCGCTCCGAAGCCTCGTACTGAGATTTCAAATCTCAAATCTCAAATCTCAAATCTTGAATTTGAAATCTTGAATTTGAAATCTCAAATCTCGAATCCCAAATCTCAAATTTCAACGCCGCCGCGCCCGTCCTCACTCGCCGCTGTCTTTCTCGTCGAGTAGCCTCACGATCATCTGGTGCAACTCTTCGATGTCGGTGTCGTGTGCGCCGACGTTGAGGAAGCGGACGACGCCTCGCCGATCAATCAAGACGGCGACGGGGATCGTCGTCACGCCGTAGGCATCGGCGGTCGCGGTCGTGTCGGCGACGGCGAAGCCGAAGGGCAGGCGCGCGCCGCGTTTGAAGTTGCGTAACTCTCCGACCTCTTGCGGCGTCCGCACGCGGCGGCCGTTCACGGTGTTGCGATACTCGGTGAGCGCGACGACGCTCAAACCGCGCTTCTCGTATTTCTCCTGCCACTCGGCGATATGCGGCAACGCGGCGTGGCACGGCGTACACCACAACGCCCAGAAGTCGAGCAGCACGACGCGCCCGCGCAAAGCGGCGAGCGTCACGGGCTTTTGGTCGATCCAATCTTTGACCGTGATCTCCGGCGCGAGCCGCGCGCCCGTGCGAAACAGCGGGTCGTCCGGCCGCGACACGTAGGCCACGGGCGGCACGATGCGACCGAGCAACACGGTCGCGCGCCGGTAGAGATCGGCCGACGGGAAACTGACGCTCAGGCGTCTGAGTTCCTGCAAGGCGGCGATGGCCTCGTCGGTGCGTTTCAGGTCGAGCGCGGCGTCGTGGATGAAGGAGAGCGTGCGATAGAAGACCGCGTCGCGCGTGGCCGTATCGAGAGGCTTCGCGGCGTGCAACTCTTTGGCCGCCGCCAACGCCGCGCGCGCGTGCGCGATGGCCTGCTCCGGCTGCTTCCGTGCGCGATAATTCGCGGCCAGTGCGGTCTCCACACGATAACGCTGCTCGTCGAGCGCGCCGGATGTTGCGGCGTTCACAAACTCGGCCAGCGCGGTTTCGGCTTCGCCCGGTGCGCCGCGCTTTGCCGTTTGCAGCGCAATGACGTAGAGCGCGGTTTGTCGCTCGTCGCTCGTGGCGCGCGGATTCTCCGAGAGGAAACGGCGCATCGTGGCGACGGCGCGTTCCGGGTCTTCTGCGACGTTATAGAGTTGACCGAGATGGAAAACTTCACGCGGGTCGAGCGCGCCGCGCGCCGCGACTTCGGCGGCATAACGCGCCGCGAGTTTGCGCTGCTCGGCCTCGACCTGTTCGACCAACTTTTGATCGTAACCTATGCCCTCACGCTCGAACGCCTCGTATCTCTTCCGCGCGTAGCCTTCGGCCTCCGCGTACAACGCCGCGACGCTCGCCGTCGTCGCACCGGAGACGGGCGCGGCAGTTGTAGTAGAAGGAGGCGCGGCGATTGAGGCCGCGCCCTGCGCGCGAGTTTGCGCCGGAAGCCAAAGCGCGGCGAGCGCGAACGTTGCGAAGAGAAGCGGGCGCACGCTCGCACGCAAAGGCGCAAAGGCGCAAAGGAAAAACGTGAAAGGTCGGACAGTCGAAGCGTGTAGCGAAGAAATGTGCGGCGAAGAAGCACGTAGCGGAGAGAGGCGCGCGTCGAGCGTTGACACGCCGCACTTCTTTGCGCCTTTGCGCCTTTGCGTGAGTTTCATATCTTTGTCCGTCAAGCTCATCTCTTTAATTCATCCCACCGCGCAGGAGGACGCGCGGCGAAAGCGTTCGGGCGTGAAAGCCTCAAGCAGGGGCGAGATTGTGCCGCCCCGCAGGATCATCCCGGCGACGAGCGCGCCCGTCAGCGGCGCGAGCAGAATGCCGTTGCGGTAGTGGGCGGTGGCGTAAAAAAGGTTCGGCACGGCGGCGAGCGCGCCGAGCACAGGCCAATCGTCCGCGCCGTGCGGGCGCAAGCCCGCCCACGACTCCGACACGGCGAGCGCGCCGACGGCGGGCGCGATCTCGCGCGCCTGCATCGTAATCGCTTCGCGTCCCGTGTCGGTCACAGACTTATCATAGCCCGCGTGTTCCATCGTCGTGCCCGCGAGCAAACGCCCATCACGACGCGGGACGAGATAGCCGCGCGGGCTATAGACGACGTGGCGAACGAGCGGCGACTGTTGTGCGGCGGGCGCGAAACAGAGCATCTGCCCGCGCACGGGTTCGATGCGCGGGCGCGCCGTCTCCTGCGCGTCATCTGCTCGGCCGTGCGCCGTGGAAACTCCGTGTGCGGCCGACGCGTCGAGAAGCAACATCGAAGACCACGCGCCGCACGCGACGACGAACGACGAAGCGCGCGTCGCGCCGCGCGAAGTTTCGACACGCACGGCGCGGCCGTCCTCGACTCTGATCGTGCTAACTTCCGTCTGCGTCACGATTCGCACGCCGCGCCGCGCGCAAGCCTTTGCGAGTGCGCTCGTGAGACGGCGATTTTCCACCTGCCCGTCGAGCGGAAATCTCAAGGCCGAACGCACGCGCGCCGACACTTGCGGCTCAAGCGCGCGCACCTCTCCGGCCGTCAGGCGTTCGACCCGCAGCCCGGCGCGCGTCTGCCACAAGAAGCGTCGCCCACACTCTTCCTCGTCCTCTTCCGTGAAAGCCAGATAGAGCGTGCCCGTCCGGTCGAGTTCGATGTCGATGCCGGACTCTTCCTCAAGTTCGCGCGCGAACTCCGGATAGGCGTCGCGGCTGGCCGCAGCCAACTTGAAAAACTCGTCCGCGCGGTCGGCCTCGACCTGCGGCGCGAGCATCCCGGCGGCGGCCCAAGAAGACTCCGCGCCCGTCTCGCCGCGCTCGATCAAAACCACCTCCGCGCCCCCGCGCGCCAACTCGCGCGCCACGGCCAACCCGATCACGCCGCCGCCGACGACGACGGCGTCCGCCCGCTCCGGTAACTCGCCCACGTTTCGCATTGAATTAGAGTTGCTGGTATGATGCGTCAAAACTTTTTAAGCCAATAGTCGTCAGCCGTCAGCTTTCAACACAAAGCTCGCTGCTGAAGGCTGACGGCTGAGGGCTGAGAGCTTAATAATGAAACATACTATCACACTCATTCCCGGCGACGGCATCGGGCCGGAAGTCACTGCCGCGGTCGTGCGGATCATCGAAGCGGCGGGCGTCGAAGTCGCTTGGGAGACGCACTACGCGGGCGCGCAGGCTCTGGAAAAGTTCGGCGAGACGCTGCCCGCAGACCTGCTCGAATCCATCCAGCGCAACAAGGTCGCGCTCAAAGGGCCGATCACGACGCCCGTGGGCAAAGGCTTTACGTCCGTCAACGTCGGGCTGCGTAAAGCCCTCGATCTCTACGCCAACCTGCGCCCCGTGCGCGCTTTGCCGAACGTGCCCTCGCGTTATCCAGAACTCGACCTCGTCGTCGTGCGCGAGAACACGGAAGACCTCTATTCGGGCATCGAGCACGTGGTCGTGCCCGGCGTCGTCGAGAGCATCAAGATCATCACGGAGAAGGCTTCGACGCGCATTGCCAAGTATGCCTTCGAGTATGCGCGCCGCGAAGGGCGCAAGAAAGTAACCGCCGTCCACAAGGCCAACATCATGAAACTGTCGGACGGCCTCTTCCTCGATTGTTTCCGCAACGTGGCGAAGGACTTTCCCGAAATCGAGGCCGACGACAAGATCGTGGACAACGCCTGCATGCAACTCGTCATGCGCCCCGAACAGTTCGACATCATGCTGCTCGAAAATCTCTACGGCGACATCGTCTCAGACCTGTGCGCCGGTCTCATCGGCGGCCTCGGCCTCGTCCCCGGCGCAAACATCGGCGAGCGCGGCGCGGTCTTTGAGGCCGTCCACGGCAGCGCGCCCGACATCGCCGGGCAGGGCATCGCCAACCCGACCGCGCTGCTCCAATCCGGCCTGCTCATGCTGCGGCACATCGGCGAGCGCGACGCCGCGCAGAAGATCGAAGGGGCGATGCTGAAAGTCTTCTCCGAGGGCAACGTCCGCACGCGCGACATCGGCGGCCACGCCGCTACGATGGAATTCGCCGAAGCCATCATGGCGGAGTTCTGAGCAAGAGATAAAGGGACGAGGGCGCGAAGGGTGAAGTAAAGCATTCGAGAGATTGAGTGCTTTATTTCATCCTTTACCGTTGCGCCCTTATTCCCTTCTTCGCGGCTTGACCGGCTAACCCTTATCATTTACAGTTCAATCTCCTCCCTGCGACCTAGTTTCACAGGAGTTTCGCCTACGGGTTCGGATCGTTGTCAGGCCGGAAGTGAAGGGCTTTTGCGCAACCGGTTTGCCTCTAACCCTCGCACCCCTCTCCATAGCTGGGGCGCGTTTCCCGACAGCAAATTGCGGCGTTAAAAACATGGCGAACTGAAACGTCTGTGGGGAAATTCGCGCTTGGAAATGCGTCCTGTTAACTTTCATACTCTCCCCGCGCGCAGCATGCCTTCCGGGCAGACGCAAAACCTCGCGCTCAACGTCAACCGTCGGCTCTCAACCACTCTGAAGTAAAGTAAGGTTTAATATGAAATTTGCGAACGTTCACAATGTCATCATCTCCGGTCGCTTCGCGTTGCGGCTCGCATTTTTTTCTTTCGTGTGCCTGATGGTGTTTGCCATGAGCAACCCGCGCTTCGGCATCGCTCCGGCGGCCGGTGCTGCGGCCACCACACCGCGCGCGACGCAGTTGCAGAAGCGCGCGGGCGGCAAGGCGGGCGCGGCGCAGACGAAGGCCGCCGCGGTGGCGCGCGAGACGGGGAAGTCTGAGGCCAAAGGTGCGGTCAAACGGACGACGGGCGACGCACAGCCTTCGGTCGTCTGCGCGCAGAATCAACCGATCAACTTCGGCCAGACGATCAACGGGACGCTCGCCAACGGCGACTGTTTGAATCCCATCGAAGGCGACGGGTCGAGAGTTGACGAGTACACTTTCACCGGCTCGGCCGGGCAGCAGATCGCCGTCGCCATGTCGGCCTCCTTCGACACCTTCCTTTACCTGCTCAATCCGGACGGCACGGTCTTGGCCGTCAACGACGACGCCAACGCGAACGTCTCCACGGACTCGCGCATCCCCCCGACCGGCTTCATCACCCTGCCGTCGAGCGGCGTCTATTCCATCCTCGCCAACTCGTTCAGGCCGGAGGACGGTGGCCCCTACACTCTGGCATTGACGGCGGGCACGACCTGTAACCTGACGGCCATGGCCTTTGGCGACACCAAAGCGGGCACGCTCAACTCGGGCGACTGCACCAACCCCATCGACGTGGACGGCACGCCCGTCGATTACTACACCTTCAACGGCACGGCCGGTCAACAGATCGCCATCACGCTGACGGCCACGTCCGGCAACCTCGATCCTTATCTCTACCTGCTGACGCCCGCGGGCGACCTGCTGGCCGACGACGACAACGGCGGCGGCGGCACGGCCGCACGCATCCCGCAGACGGCGGGCTTCGGCCGACTGCCGGTGACGGGCACTTACACTATCGTGGTCAACACGGCGCTCCCGTCGCAGAGCGGCAACTACACCGTGACGTTGACGAAGGCGGCGGCGGATTGCGCGTCAGTACCGTTGACGGTGGGCACGCCGCTCGACGGCTCGCTGGCGAACGGTGATTGCCGCCTGCTGGAAGACGGTTCATTTCTCGACGCCTACACGTTTACGGGAACGTCGAACGGGCAGGTGGTCATCACGATGACCTCATCGACGGCCGGACTTGTGCCGGTCGTGTTCCTGCTCGCGCCCACGGGCGACGCGCTCGATATTGACAACAACCTCGACGGCGACAACACGGCGCGCATCCCGAGCAACGGATCGGTATCTTTCACATTGCCGGTGACGGGCACGTACACGGTGCTCGCTAATTCATTCGCCCCCAACCAGACGGGCAACTACACGATACGGGTCGTCAACCCGTCGGCCTGCACGACGACGCTCGCCTCCGCCGGGCGCAATGTGAGCGGCAGCGGCGGCCAGTTCACCGTCGGCTTCACGACGCAACCGGGCTGCGCCGTCTCGGCCGTCAGCAACTCCAGTTTCATCACCGTCAACAACGCCACCGCGGACGCTAACGGCGCGGGCACGGTCACCTACACCGTTCAGGCGAACCCTGCGACGGCGGCGCGCTCCGGCACGATCACCATCAACGGGCAAACCTTCACCGTCACGCAAGCGGCGGCCTGCACTTACGCCATCCACCCGACGGTGCGCCCCTTCACGTCCAACAGCAGCGCGAGCGGCCGCTTCACGGTCATCACTCAGAGCGGCTGCTCGTGGTCGGCCACGACGACCGCGCCGTGGATCACCATCACGGAAGGCTCCGGCTCGACGACGGGCACGGGTCGCGTCCGCTACACGGTGGCCGCCAACACCACCAACGCCACGCGCGTCGGCACGATCACTGTCGGCGGGCAGACGCACACCGTCACGCAAACCTCCGCAGGCACGACGCCGCAAATTCAGTTCAGCGGCAACGGTGAGTTCACGGTCAACGAAAACGACGCGTCGCGTTCGGCCTCCATCAACGTGACGCGCACGGGCGACACGACGGGCGCGGTGACGGTCGAATACGCGACCCTCGACGATCAGGCGGCCGTCCCCTGCGACCCGAACATCAAGAACGGCAACCAGAACTTCCCGCAGGGCACGGCCTATGCGCGTTGCGATTACGCGACGACCATCGACACCCTGACCTTCAATCCCGGCGAGACGACGAAGACGTTCACCGTCCCGCTCATCAACGACGTTTTCCAAGAGGGCAACGAGACGTTCCGCATCGGGCTTTCCAACGCGCAGGGCGCAACGCTCGGCACGATCACCACGGCCATCGTCACGATCCAGAGCGAAGACCTCGCGCCGCCCACGTCGAACCCGATTAACCAGATCTCGTTCTTCGTCCGCCAGCACTATCTCGACTTCCTCGACCGCGAACCCGAAACGGGCGAGCCGTGGTCGGCCGTGCTGACGAACTGCGCGCAGAACATCTACTCGGGGCCTGAGGTCAACTCGAACTGCGACCGCATCGCGGTGTCGGGCGCGTTCTTCGGCTCGCCCGAGTTCCGCATCAAGGGACTCTTCGTGTTCCTCCATTACAAGGCGGTTTTCGGCAGCGCGAACAACCCGCTCTACGTGCCGGAGTACACCGAGTTCACGACGGATGCGCGGCGCGTCTCCGGTGTGACGGCGGAAGAAGTGATCGCCAAACGCCTCGACTTCACCGAAGACTTTTTGGCGCGCACGTCGGTCGCTAATGTCTTCGCGGGCACAACCAACGAGGCGTTCGTTGATCGCATCCTCGGCAACCTCGGCATCACGATGACGAACCCCGACCCGGCGACCGGCGAAACGCGCAACTCGCTCGTCAACGCCCTGAACGCCAACACGAAGTCGCGCGCGCAGGTCTTGCGTCTCATCGTCGAAAGCACGGAGGCGATTGCCGCGCAGTTCAACCGTGCGTTCGTCGCCATCCAGTACTACGGCTACCTGCGCAGGACGCCGGAGGCGACGGGCTACGAGGCCAACCTCAACGCCCTCAACACCACCAACAACTCGCGCCAACTCATCAACGGTTTCCTCAATTCCATCGAGTACCGTCTGCGGTTCGGCGCAAACACCACCAACCCGTAAAGCCCTCTTGCGGCTTGCGGAATGGAGCATGCGGATTGGAGAGCAGTTAATGTTCTCCAATCCGCATTTCTCTTTAGTCCTCAATGCTTCTCGCTTCGCCACGAGAAATCCGCGTGCCGCAAACGTCCTGCACGCATTCCGCATTTCCGTGGTCTGCTGCTAAAATGCCCCGTTCTTTTGGCATCAAATTTCTTTTCCGATAGGGCACAGATGAAACTACGCTTGCTTTACCACGGCCACTGCTTCGACGGGGTGGCATCGGCGGCCGTCTTCACGCGCTTCTACCGCACACAGATCAACAAACGCGCCGACGTAGCTTACGCGCCGCTCCTGCACCGCCCCGGCTCGCTCTTCGACGAAGAGATGTTCGACGGCGACGAGAACGCCATCGTCGATTTCAAGTATTCGCCTTCCGGTAAACTGACGTGGTGGTTCGACCATCACCAGTCGGCCTTTCTCTCACCGGCGGACGAAGCGCATTTCCGCGCCGACCGTTCCGGGCAAAAATTTTGGGACGCCGACAGTAAATCCTGCACCGAGTTTATCGCGCGCATCGCCCTTGAAAAGTTCGGCTATGAAGACGCCGGACTCGCGCCTCTCGTCCACTGGGCGCACATCATCGACGGCGCGTTCTACGATTCGCCCGCGCAGGTGGTCGAACTCGCCGCGCCCGCGCTCCAACTGATGCAGGTCATCGAAAACGTCGACGACGAGTTTATCGAGAAGCTCATCCGGCAGTTGGCCGAACGCCCGCTCGCAGAGGTGGCGACGAGCGCGGAAGTGCAGGAGCGTCTCCAGCCCATCCTCGCGCGCCACCGCGAAACGCTCGAAGCAGTGCGCCGCAAAATCACCTACGAGCGCGGCGTCGTCACCTTCGATCTCGTAGACGAAGGCCACGAAGCCTTCAACAAGTTCATCCCCTACTACCTGCACCCGGAGACGACTTACTCGGTCGCCGTCACGCGCACCTCGCAGCGCGCGAAAATCTCCGTCGGCTCGAACCCGTGGAGTCCGCGCCCGCGCACGCACAACATCGCCACCATCTGCGAACGCTACGGCGGCGGCGGTCATGCCGTCGTCGGCGCGGTCTCCTACAGCCCCGACGAAGTGGAGCGCGCACGCCAGACCGCACGCGAGATCATCGCCGAACTGTCGAGCGACTTCCGCGAATAGATCAGAAAAAAGCCGTAAATCGTGAATCGTAAATCGTGAATAGAGAAAACCATCTTCTTCCATTCACGATTTACGATTCACGATTTACGGCTTTTAATGTTTCGACTTCCACTAACGCGCCATCAACGCCTCGATCTCTTCGATCTGTTTGGGCGCGGCGGTCGTCAGGACGCGGTTGCCGTCCTCTGTGATGAGCACGTCGTCTTCGATGCGGACGCCGATGCCGCGATATTGTTCGGGGATGTTTTGGGTGTCGGCGGCGATGTACATGCCGGGTTCGACGGTGATGACGATGCCGGGCGAGAGCGGCCGCCCCTGTTTCGTGTCGCGCGCGTAGTAGGGGCCTACGTCGTGCACGTCGAGGCCGAGGTAGTGGCCGAGACCGTGCATGTAAAACTGCTTGTACTTCTCCTCCTCGATCAACTTCTCCGGCTCGCCCTTGAGCAGTCCGAGACGCACCATGCCTTCGGTCAGAATTTCAATCGAATGCTTTTTCAGTTCGTCCATCGTCACGCCGGGACGCGCCATCTCGACGCAGGACACCTGCGCCTTGAGCACGAGTTCGTAGATGTCGCGCTGCGCTTGCGAATAGCGACCGTTGACGGGGAAGGTGCGCGTGATGTCGGAGGCGTAGCCCTGATACTCCGCGCCCGCGTCGATGAGCAGGAGGTGGCCGTCCTCAAGCGTCGCGTCGTTCTGAATGTAGTGGAGGATGGTGGCGTTCGCGCCCGTGCCGATGATTGAGGTATAGGCGGGGCCGGACGCGCCGTGGCGGCGAAAGACGTGCTCGATGAGACCCTCTATTTCGTACTCCTTCATCCCCGGCCGCGCAGCGCGCATCGCCTCGCGGTGCGCCTCGGACGCGATGTCGGCCGAACGCTGCATGAGCGCGATCTCTTCTTCCGACTTGATGAGCCGCATCTCGTGCAGCACCGTCCCGGGTTCGATGATGCGGTCGGGCGCGTGCTTCGTCGTGCGCGGGTTGGCGCGCAGACTCCTGAGCGTGCCGACGATCATCTCGTCGAGCGCGGGGTTCGCGCCGAGTTTGTAGTAGAGGTTCGCCGGGCCGTTGAGCAACTCCGGTAGTTTGTCTTTGAATTCCTGAAAAGTGTGTGCGGCCTCAGCGCCGTAATCTTTGATCGCGCCTTCGACCCCGGCGCGTCGACCGTCCCACATCTCCCGCTCCGGGTCGCGCGGGCGCACAAAGAGCATGAACTTGTGTTCGGGGTGTGAGGGCACGACGACGGCGATGGCTTCGGGTTCGTTGAAGCCGGTCAGGTAGAAGAAGTCGGAATCCTGTCGATAGCGGTAATCGGTATCGTTCGAGCGGTTGGCTTCGCGCGCGCTCGGAATGATGGCGATTGAATCCGGTTCCATGCGCCGCATGAACTCCGCGAGTTGTGGTCGTGACATAGAGGTCTCTCCTTCGGAAGCAATAGCGTGGTGATTCGGTGGCGGCATTGTAACCGAAGAAGCGCGCCCCGATAAAGACGCTTACGACTTTGCGCGCCGTGCGACGCTTCCCTGCTTCCCTCAGAGATGTTTTCGGACGATAATTTGCCGCAACAACCTCGCGACAGCCCGGCACGACGAAGCGGAAAACTTTATGGCAACTCAAATTCACGAAGCGACCGAAGCGCGCCAGCAGGCGACGCACATGGCGGAGATCATTTCCTACGACCCGGCGACGGGCGAAGAGGTAGGGCGCGCGGCCATTGCGACCGCAGGCGAAGTGGCGCGTGCGGTCGAGCGCGCGCGCGGGGCGCAAGCGGCGTGGGCGGCTTTGTCTTACGCCGAGCGCGGTCGCGTGGTGCTCAGAGCGCGCGCCGCCGTGTTGGATGAGATGGACGCTATCGCCGATTTGATCTCGCGCGAGTCGGGCAAGCCCGTCGCGGAAGCGTTGATGATGGAACTCGTGCCGACGCTCGATTTGATGCAGTTCTTCGCGCGGCGCACGGCGCGTCTGCTGAAGGGCGAGCAGATCAACATCGGGCAGTACGCTTTGATGGGTCGTTCGTCGCGCATCGTGTATAAGCCGCTCGGCGTGGTGGGGATTATTTCGCCGTGGAATTTTCCGTGGGCGATCCCGCTCGGCGAGGTCGTGATGGCGTTGATGGCGGGTAACGCCGTCGTCTTGAAGCCGAGCGAGTTGACGCCGCTCGTCGGCTTGAAGATCGGGGAGGTCTTCCGTCGCGCGGGTTTACCGGATGCGCTCCTGTCGGTTGTGACGGGCGAGGGGGCGACGGGCGCGGCGTTGGTCGAAGCGGGCGTGGACAAGATCATGTTCACGGGGAGCGTGGCGACGGGGCGGCGCGTGGCCGAAGCGGCGGCGCGCAAGTTGATCCCCTGCGTGCTCGAACTGGGCGGCAAAGACCCGATGATCGTGTTTGAGGACGCGAACCTCGAAGCGGCGGCGCAAGCGGCCGTGTGGGGCGCGTTTGCCAACGCGGGGCAGGCGTGCGCCTCGGTCGAACGTTGTTACGTCCACGAACGAATCGCGGAGGAATTTACGGCGCGCGTCGTCGAGTTGACGCGTGCGCTCAAGCAGGACGCGGGCACGCGCGAGGGCGCGGACATCGGCGCGATGTCGAGCGCGCGGCAGCGTGAGATCGTCGAGTCGCATGTGCGCGATGCGCTCGGACGCGGCGCGCGCGTGCTCGTGGGCGGCGGGCGCGGCGGGCGCGAAAAGGGGTCGTTCCATGAGCCGACGGTCGTGGACAAAGTTGACCACACGATGGAGTTGATGCGTGAAGAGACGTTCGGGCCGGTGTTGCCGTTGATGACTTTCAGGACTGAGGAAGAGGCGATAGCGCACGCCAACGACAGCCCTTACGGTTTGACGGCGAGCGTGTGGACGCGCGACATCCGGCGGGGCGAGCGCGTGGCCGAGCGTCTGGAAGCGGGCACGGTGATGGTCAACGAAGTGCTCTACACGCACGGCATCGCGCAGACGCCTTGGGGCGGCGTGAAGTCGAGCGGCATCGGACGCACGCACGGCCGACAGGGCTTACTGGAACTCGTCTCGGCGCGACACATCCACGTCAACCGCCTCGCGCGCCTGCACGATCTCTGGTGGTTCAGCTACACGCCGCAGGCCGCCGAACTGTTTCGCGGTTTCGCGCGCCGCTTCACCACGGGTTCGCCGCTGCAAACGTCTCTGCTGCTGCCCCGGATGCTACGCCGTTTTTCCGAGCGCAGAGGAAAAAAGAGGCGTTAAAGCGGTCAGACTCAACGTTTTGACTCGAAGATGCGCGTCGCTGTCGGGTGCGCTTCCGGTTGGAGGGGAATTATTCTTTTTCTGTTACAAACCTGAAAATGCCGGTTTTAACCGCTTTATTCGTTTTGGCGACCTAAAAAAAAGCTGTCAATTATTATACAAGAATAGTATAGTGCCCGCTCTCTTGGTCGGGTTTCCCATCTACCCTTCCTTAAACACAATTCGTCAGTCTAAACCTTCTGGAGACTAAAGAATGAAGAAAGTTACCCTCGCCTTAGTTCTGTTTGCGCTCAGCTTCGCGTTCCTGCTCGCTAGCGTTCCCCTTAAAAATGTTGACGCCCAAGGGCGGCCTGATAATCCCGGCGAGCAGTCGGCGGTCAGAGCCGACGGCCGAGTCGTTGCTCCCGACGGCACGATTTTTGAATCTCATAAAGCCTTCCTCGACGCCGGTAGAAAGTGCAGCACGCGCCACGCCGACGACATCGAAATCGAACAAGTCAACAAGCAGATCGCGAAAAATCGCGCGGCCAACGGCGGCGGCGGTCAGGGCGGCGGCAGCACCTCGACCGACGGCGCACGCCTCTACGCGAACGGCTCCGTTACCGTCCCGGTCTACTTCCACGTCGTTTCCATGGCGAATGGCACGGGCAACATCCCCGATCCGCGTCTCGACGCTCAGATCGCGGCGATGAACGAGCATTACTCCGGTCAGGACAGCCCGGTTTACAGGGGTTCGGCCTCGAACATGTCGTTCCGCTTCGTGCGGGCGGGCGTTGATCGCACGGTCAACGACACATGGTATAACGCGGGACTCGGCTCGGCGGCGGAATCGCAGATGAAGAATGCGTTGCGCGTGGGCACGGCCGACGACCTGAACCTCTACACCACGGGCGGCGGCGGTTATCTCGGTTGGGCGACCTTCCCGAATGAATACGCGACCAGACCCAAGATGGACGGCGTGGTCGTCTACTGGGCGACGCTCCCCGGCTCAAACTACGCCCCCTACAACGAAGGCGACACGAGCACGCACGAAGCCGGTCACTGGCTCGGCCTCTATCACACCTTCCAAGGCGGCTGCCAAGGCAGCGGCGACGGCGTCGCGGACACACCCGCCGAACGCACGAACGTTTACGGTTGCCCCACCACGAGCATTGACACCTGTAAATCGCTCGCCGGTATCGATCCTTACGAAAACTTCATGGACTACACGGACGACCCCTGCATGTACAAATTCAGCGCAGGCCAGTCGGATCGCGCCGACAGCATGTGGTCAACGTACCGCGCCGGTAAATAAGCTGTCCGACGACGTTCAAACCTGTAGCGGTAAATTTGAAGGAGCGTCTCTACGGGGGCGCTCCTTTTCATCTTGAGACGCGAAGGTAAATTTTCGATGCGTATATTTTCAACGCTTCTATCCGCAGTAGTGCTCTCCGTTTCCGCAGTAGCGAGCGCGGCACACTTCCCGCAACAGCCGCGAGGAGGCCGCATCATGCCCCCTCCGGCTCTCGCATGCGACCGGAACGATCTCACTTCCTATGACGGGCGGGTGATCGCTTATCGTCGCCGCAGGGGGAGCACCTTCCTGCGTATCCGCACCAACTTCGATACCACTGAAGAGGTCACGATTCGTCACCCCGCGACGGACGACCCGTCGAAGTTCTATCTGCTCAACGGCCAGCCGTTCACGAAAAGCGATTGGCGTCGCATCGAGCGGAGAACGAAGGTCTTGATCAAGGGCATGCGCGCCAACGTCTGGGTCTGTCGGGATAAGCCCGCCATCCAGCCCGTCGTAGACTGGCGGCCGGACGACACGGGCGCGTACCCGCGCAGCCGTTGAACGTCGCGGCGCGAGGCAATGACAGCCGAGCGACAGCCAAGCGACAGCCGTGCGACAGCCGAGCGGTCGGGTACGCCCGCGCCGCTTGTCGAGCGCGACACGTTGAAACTGTGTCGCCATTCGCTCACCGTACGTTGGTCAATTTTTGTTTCCACGAACTGGACGCGTGTTCGCATTTTGTCGTCGGTCTGTTTTTGCTTGGGGAGGCAAATCCTGTCTATCTACTATTGCGCTCCGTAGTAACGGCGTAATATACTGCCGCCCCCCGTGGTACTGAATAACTGTCTCTTATTTAATCTTCATCAGTAATACGCCGGGCAGTTTCGACACCTGCCTGCGGCGCGAGAGTGAAAAGCAGCTTTGGTTGTTTAGCCCTGACAGTCTGGTCATGTCTGAATTTGTTTTAACTTCGTGCAGCAAGTTTCTTTCCTACCGCTTTCATTCCCTCAACGGGGTCGCCTCACCCGGCGGCTTCTCCCATCAACACTGTCCCACTTTACTTCTGGAGAAACAATGATTAGAAAAAGCTTCGCGACATTACCGCTGTTGACTCTGTGTCTCACCGCACTCCTGTCAACTTCCGTATTTGCTCAAGATTCCCTCCCCGCGCAGGCGGAAGCCCGCCGGGCAGTAGTCACCAGACCCACACACTTTGACACCACCAGCCGCCCCTTGCGCGATATGGCTGAGACGACCGCGCAACCCGCAGTGCCGCGCGGCGGTAGAGATTTCGAACCCGGTCGCCCGCAACCCGTGGGCAACTCCAACCCCGCGGGCATTGACCCGTTGGCGGCGAAAAGCTCCGGCCCGACCGATGCCAACGTGCTGCCGCTGGCCTCGACAAACGGCGTCCCGGTTGATCCCAACCGCCGCGTCGCTCCGCCTGATACGACCGGCGATGTCGGCCGCAACCACTACGTCCAATGGGTCAACCTGCGCTACTCGATCTATACGCTGACGAGAGACGCTAACAATAAGATCAGCGGCTTCAACCTCGTCCCCGGTTTCCCGAAGCAGGGCAACGTCATCTGGAGCGGTTTCGCCGACACGGCCTGCGCGACCAATAACGACGGCGACCCGATTGTCCAATACGATCAATTTGCCGACCGCTGGGTGCTGACGCAGTTCTCCGTCTCCACCACGCCCTACAAGCAGTGCGTCGCTGTCTCCACCACCCCCGACCCGACCGGAACTTACCATCGTTATTCCTACTCTTACGGAACGGACTTCAACGACTTCCCGAAGATGGGCGTGTGGTCGGACGGCTACTACATCACCTACAACATGTTTCGTCGCGGCCGCACCTTCGTCGGCACAAACGTGTGCGCCTTTGAACGCGACAAGATGCTCGTCGGCGCGGCGGCCAGACAAATCTGCACGCTGACGGCCAGCGGCGCGAGCCTCGAACCGGCCGACATCGAAGGCCCGACGCTTCCCGCCGCCGGGACGGCCAACCCCTTGCTCAGCATCTCCTCGACGGCGCTCAACTTCTGGACGTACAAAGTCAACTGGGCGGCGGGAACCGCCGCGCTCACCGGGCCGACCGTTGTTCCGGGCGTCGCCGCCTTCAGCCGCGCGTGCGGCGGCGGCACGTGCATCCCGCAACCGGGAACGAATCAGCAACTCGATTCGCTCGGCGACCGTCTGAACTATCGCTTGAGTTACCGCAAGTTCGCCGCGAACGAATCGCTCGTGATCAACCATGCGGTCGCGACGGGCGGCGTCACCGGCATCCGCTGGTACGAACTGCGTAACGCCGTGGGGCAGACCATTTCCAGCGCGACCCCGACGGTCTTCCAGCAGGGCACGTTCTCGCCCACCGCCGATTATCGCTGGATGGGCAGTGCGGCGATTGACAAGACGGGCGGCATCGCCATCGGCTACAACATCTCAAACGCCTCCACCATCAAGCCGAGCATTCGTTACGCCTTCCGCAGCGCGGCCGATCCGCTGGGCACGTTGGGCGGCGAAACGAATATCCTCTCCGGCCCCGGCTCGCAGACGGCGACGCTCGCTCGTTGGGGCGACTACAGCACGCTCAGCGTTGACCCCGTGGACGATTGCACGATGGTCTTCACGACCGAGTACATTCCCGCCAACGGCAACTTCAACTGGACGACCTTTATCTACTCGTTCAAGTTGAGCACCTGCCCGTAGGCGTTTTCGCTGTTGCGCGTAAACGTGAAGGGGTGGATGCCTGTCAGGCGTCCGCCCCTTTCATCCTGCGAAGCCCTGCGCTCCGCGAGCGGGACGGGGATGGGAGGTCAAAGTGAAAGATCGCCGGGAGAAGATCGTCCTCTGTGTCTTAATGCTCTCGATGCTGATCGCTTTCCCGCCCGGAAGTTCGTCCGGCGGATTCTCAGAGAGCGCGGCGCAACGGGAGAGTGAAATGCATCAGCCACCCGCTAACAGCCGGAGTGCGACGAACCGCGTGAAGCCGGGGATGTGGGGCGGAGAACATATCAGCCTGCACGTCGCGGAGCGCGAAGCGCGGGTCGAGTTCGATTGCGCTCACGCGACGATCACACAGAGCATCACCCACGGCAGGCGCGGCCGTTTCAGCGTGGCGGGAATTTACGTCGAAGAACACGGCGGCGCGGTGCGTGAAAGCAAGCACGCGGACAGTTACCCGGTCAGGTTCGATGGCCGCGTCGATGGGCAGACGATGAAACTCTCCGTCACGCGCACGACGGGCGACAAAGAGGTCATCGGAACTTTCACACTCGTCTATAACCAAGAACCTTTCCTCGTAAAATGCCGTTGACCCGACCGACCCCCGCCCGACGCTAACCCTACCGCCCACGCCTTATTATTCTTTTTCTGTCACATCGCAATTTTCGCCATAAGAAAGATATTGTGTCCGCATTGAGAAGGTGCTAATACTTGCGTCCCTCAAATTGCGGTTGTGATTGACAGCGGAATTTTCGTACCTAACGCCGGGAAGGCTCTCAAAAACTCAGGCCGGCGTCCTTATCAACAATTCGGTCAGCGGTGATGCACTTCACGTGCGGTGATTTGTGCTTTACTCATTCTTTTTAGTTGACTCTACTACTGCCGTATCCTTCCCGCCATTTTCTGTTCGCGGGGCTAGGCCATGCGCGCCGGCCTCACCTTCACCAACCCCTAAACAGTCAGGTACCTTAAGGAGAATCAATGAAAAAGCCCATTTTCGTGATCGCGATCTCCCTCGCGTTCATCTTCGCCCTCGCTCTCCCGCGCCGTGACGCCTCGGCACAGCGCAGCAGCAAGTCCTCCGCCTCTGGCAAACTCACCCGCGCCAAAGACATTTCGCTCCGCGTGCTCGAAGAGCGCGGAGGCAAGCAGGGCATCACTTACAAGAACGACCTCAAGGCCAAACGCGTCTTTACGGACGATCTGAACAAAACGCACACGCGCTTTGAGCAGACGCATAAAGGCATCCCGGTTTTCGGCGGCGAGGCCATCGTCCATCTCAACCCCGACGATTCGGTCTTCGCCGTTACCGACGATCTCGTCGAAGCGGTGCAGGTTGACACCGAAGCCTACCGCTCGCCCGAAGAAGCCGTCCGCACGGCCATCAGCGACCTCGGCTGCGACGATTGCCTGACGGCCGCTCCCGCCACCGACCTGCAAATCCTTCGTCACGAAGGCAACGATTACCTGACCTATCGCGTGCAACTCTGGCGTGAAGACGGCACGCACGAAACTTCGATGCCCGTCTATTTCATCGACGCGCACAGCGGCAACGTCGTCTGGGAGTACAACAACTTGCAGACCGCTTCCGGCTCGTCGCTCTACAGCGGCACGGTGACGATCAACACCTACTTCAAGTCGCCGACCTATTACATGGAAGACCTTACGCGCAAGATCGGCACGTTCGACTTCCGCAACGGCACATCTTCCGTCTTTCGCTTCACCGACTCCGACAACATCTGGAACTCGACGACGCAGCGCGCGGGCGTTGACGCCCACTACGGCGCGGCCAAAACCTACGACTACTATCTCAACGCTCACGGGCGTCGCGGCATCGACGGCGCGGGCGGCCCCGCTTACTTCACCTCGGCCGACGGCGTGACGGGCCTCATCAGTTCCGTGGTTCACTACAGCACCGGCTACAACAACGCCTTCTGGAACGGCAGCTACATGACCTACGGCGACGGCAACGGCTCGACCTTCTCGCCGCTCGTCACGCTCGACATCTGCGGCCACGAGATGACGCACGGCGTCACCGAGCGCACCGCGCGTCTCACCTATTCGGGCGAGTCGGGCGCGCTCAACGAGTCCATGTCCGACGTGTTCGGCGCGATGGTCGAACGCTCCGCGCAGGGACAGACCTCGAACACTTGGAAGATCGGCGAGCAGTGCTACACGCCGAGCATCGGGGGCGATGCCCTGCGCTACATGGATAACCCGCACGCCGCGAGCAACAGCGGCTACACCGCCGACGACGACCCCGACCATTACGCCGAGCGTTACACGGGCACGGCCGACAGCGGCGGCGTCCACATCAACTCCGGCATCAGCAACAAGGTGTTCTACCTCGTGGCCGTCGGCGGCACGCACCATCGCGGCGGCTCCGTGACCGGCATCGGCGCGGACGCGGCGGCGAAAATCTGGTATCGCGCGCTCACCACCTACATGACTTCGAGCACGAACTTCAAAGGCGCGCGCACGGCTACGCTCAACGCGGCGGCCGCGCTCTACGGTTCGGGCAGCACGAACTACAACGCCGTCGCACAGGCTTGGACGGTGTGCGGCGTCCTCTAAACCTTAACTGTCGGCAGCAACCCTGAACGACGGCGCGAGAGAGAAGTTTTCGCGCTTCCCGTAAAGCGCAAAGGGCGACCAAAGGCATCTCACCTTTGGTCGCCCTTTGCGCTTTCGCCTTTTGACCTTTCGCTCTGTTACCCTTAAATTTTTTGCGGAGGTCGAAAAAGTAAGTTGCTCAAACGCCGGATACAGATCAGGGAACGTCACTACGCCACGCGCGACACGAATCGCATCGTGCGCCCTTTCGAGTGGGGCGCGTCTTTTGTCGTCGAACACGCGAACGGCGACGACCCGCGCGCCCTGCTCGCCGCCTATGCGGAACGCGCGCTGGCCGACAGCGACGAGTTCTACGCGTTGCCGCCCGTCGAGGCGGGCTATCAACTCGACGGGCAGGAGTTGACGTGGGAGAGTTCGATCAAAACTCCGTCGGCGGAAAACAACACGGCGCACGCGCGCTTCTTCCGCGAGTCAACCATCACGGGGAAGGAGAACGACACGCGCCGCGCCGTCGTCGTGCTGCCCGAATGGAACGCCCAATCGCACAGCCACGTCGAACTGTGCCGCATCTTCACGCGCTTCGGCATCGCCGCGCTGCGCCTGACGCTGCCCTATCACGGCTCGCGCCGCCCGCCCGAACTCGAACGCGCCGATCATCTCGTCAGTTCAAACATCGGGCGCACGCTCCAATCGATGCGGCAGGCCGTGCTCGACACGCGCGCGGCCGTGCGCTGGCTGCAAGAACAGGGCTACGAACGCATCGGCATCATGGGCACGAGCATCGGTTCGTGCATCGGCTTCCTCGCGCTCGTCCACGAACCAATAGTGCGCACGGGCGTCTTCAACCACGTCTCCGGCTACGTCGCCGACGTGGCGTGGCGCGGCATCTCCACGGCGCACGTCCGCGCCGGTTTTGGCGACGCCGTGACGCTCGACGAACTGCGCCGCTACTGGCTGCCGATCAGCCCCCTCGCCTATTCGGAAAAACTCAAACGCGTCGCGCCGCGCCCGATCCGCTTCATCGCCGCGCGCTACGACCTGACCTTTCCCCCAGACCTCTCGCGCGATGCGATTGAGGGCGTGCGTAGCGCGGGGCATCCGCTCGACGCCGTGTGGCTGCGCTGCGGCCACTACACGCTCGGCCAGTCGCCTTGGAAATACATAGACGGCTGGAAGATCGTCACGTTCATGCGTAAACATCTCTGAAGATGTGCGGTCGTCGCCCCGGAAGGCGCGCTCAAAGTAGTGTCATAAAATCGCCGGCCGACTTATAATCCCGCGCGTCTTCCGACGCGCACGGCCGCGCCTCGCGCTAAAAGCGGCCGCGCGGGCGCCGTGCTTCCGATCCTCTCATCTGCGAAAAGGAGAAGTCCCAACCGATGCCCCTCTACTACTCGCTCAGCGGCGAAACCACGGACGGGCGGCGCACCGCCGAAGGCTTGGTCAGGCTCAAAGACGCCTTCGACAAAGAGAAGCTCCCGCGCCGCACCGCCGACCACACGCTCATGCTCGCCACTTGGAACATACGCGAATTCGATTCTGAGAAGTACGGGCGACGCGACCGCGAACCGATTTTCTACGCTGCCGAAATCATCTCGCATTTCGATCTCGTCGCCGTGCAGGAAGTGCGCGACGACCTGAGCGCGTTGAACACGCTGATGAAGTATCTCGGCAACTGGTGGAAGTACGTTTTGACGGACGTGACCGAAGGGACGATGGGCAATCGCGAGCGCATGGCCTTCATCTACGATTCGCGCAAGATCAACTTCGGCGGCCTCGCCAGCGAAGTCGTCATCCCGCCCGTGCGCCGCAAGGGGCGAAAGACGCTCGAACCCGCGCAGCAACTCGCGCGCACGCCCTTCATGGTCGGCTTCAGCGTCGGCTGGTTCAAGTTCACCATCTGCACGACGCACATCCTCTACGGCAAGGCCGTCGCCAACGAACCCGAACGCATCCGTGAGATCGAAGCCCTCGCAAATTTCCTCGCCGCACGCGCCCGCGAAGAACACGCGTGGGCGAAGAACATGATCCTACTCGGCGACTTCAACGTCTTCGACACGACCGACGAGACCATGAACGCCATCCTCCGCGCGGGCTTCTTCATCCCCGAACAACTCAAAGGCCATCCCTCGAACGCCCTCAAGACCAAGCACTACGACCAGATCGCCTTTATCGCCCCCACGCTTCAAGAGAAGCTCAAGCTGTGCAGCGCGGGCGCGTTCGATTTCTTCAAGTACGTCTATCGCGGCGAAGACGAAGCGATGTACGAGAAGTCTATGGGCGAGGCTTATCTCAAGAACAAGCAGGGCAAGAAGCGCAGCGACAAAGAGCGCACGCGCTACTACAACGACTGGCGCACCTTCCAGATGTCCGACCATCTCCCGCTCTGGATCGAACTCCAGATCGACTTCGGCAAGGAATACCTCCAATCGAAAATCCTTAACGAGTCGAAGCCCATCGCGACGACGAAAGTTGCCGCCGGTTTCGTGACGGAGTAGAGCGCGCGGCCGGATGCGCGGAGCGGGGCGGCGACCGTGATCCGGTGGTCTTAAGACTTGACAAGACGCGCGAGCGCAAGCTGCTCGTCTTCGGTGAGGTAGGTGAAGGCGAGGCTGAAACCGACGTGCTCGTCAACCGAGGCCACCTGCCCGCGCAGTTGCAGCCACTTGCCGCCGGGTCGCTTGATGGCGAAGACGATCAGTTCGCCCACCTCCGCCCGGCTGAGCGTGTCGATGAAGCAGCCGCCCATGCTCAGGTCTGAGACGCGCGCTTCGTGCCGCCCCGATTGCCCTTCCCACCACGCTTCGAGGGACACCCGCGCGCGCTTATCTTCTCGACGTTCGTTCTCCATGCCCGTGTAGCCTCCTGCCGCTATCTTCCGATTGACTCCATCAGGGACGCTTCTACGCGCGCCGCGATCTCACGCGCGCGCGCGAGCAGATCGTCCGCGCGCGAGAGGTGTTCGCCCGTGAACTCCTCGTCTTCGATCTCGGACGCGTTGACGAGCACGTTGTAGCGCGCGGCGACGACCGCCGCGAGCGCGAGTTGCGCGCCCGTCGCCGAGTCTGAGAGCCACGCCGGTTCGCCGAGTTCGGCCAGCGTCTCCAACAACTCACACACCTGCACGGCGAGGCTCGCCACTTCGAGCGGCACGGCCGCCGCGCCCTTCAAAGCCTCTTCGACGGCGTTGGCACGCGCCCGCCGTTCCTCGTCCGTGCGCCCCGGCATCCGGCGCGCGCCGACGACGCCCGCGAAACTCGCGCCGTCCTCGTCGGCCGCTTCCGAGAGCCGCGCGCGCAGGTTGCCGAGTGCCTGCAACGCGTCGCGCGCCTCGCGCTCCATGTCTTCTTGCTTGCCCTTGCGCTCGACGAGGTGCGCGACCATCTCTCCGAGCGCGGCAGCGAGCGAAGCCGCGTGCGCCGCCGCCGCGCCGCCGCCCGTGATCTCGTCCGGCACGGACTGAGGCGCGTCCGCCGCAACGCGCGTGCGTTCCGTCGAAGCGTTTTCGACTTCGCGCTCCGGCACGACGACGACTGCGCGCCGCTTGATCGCTTCGGCTTCGATATCCGCGCTCCAACTCGGCGACGCGACGACGCCGGGTGCATCTACGCGCGCCGTGCCCTGTGCGGCGGCGACGAGTTCGCGCCTTTTCGCGAGCGCGGAGGCGATGCGGTTTTCGAGCACGAGGTCGGGCGAGAAGTTTTCGATCTGTAGGAAATACTCCGCGCTGCGGTCGAGCGCGGCCTGCGGGATGAGGCCGACGATCTCACTGCCCGCAACTCTCACGCCGTAGCGCGCGGCCTCGCGCCTGACGGCCTCGAAGGCGTGATGAAGTTCCGTCTTCTGGAAGCGCACGAGATTCATCGACACTTGCGTCAAGTTTCGCTCGCGCAACTCGAAGCCGAGCGCCTTCAAAAAACGCAGGCCGCCGTCGCGCCCGCGCACGGCGCGCGCGATGCGCTGTGCGATGGTCAAGTCGGTCGTGTCGAGATTGATGTTGTAAGCGACGAGCAGCGACCGCGCGCCGACCACGGACGCGCCCGCCGTCTCGTGGATGCGCGGCGCGCCTTCGTCGGGCGCGCGCTCCGGGTTCGTCTCGATCTCATCGCGCAAACGCTCGAAGCCGCCGCGCCGCACGTCTTCCAGATTCACGCGATCCGGCCTGCGCGCCGCGCTCTCGTAAAAATAGACTGGCACTCCCACCTCGCGCGCGATGCGCGCGCCCGCCGCGTGCGCGAGGTGGATGCAATCCTCCAGCGTGACGCCGCGCACGGGCACGAACGGCAACACGTCGAGCGCGCCGACGCGCGGGTGCACGCCCGCGTGCTGTCTTAAATCGATCAACTCGGCCGCGCGCGCCGCCACGCGCACCGCCGCCTCGACGATTGCTTCGACCCCGCCGACGAACGTGATGACCGAACGGTTGTGATCCGCATCCATGTGCGTATCGAGCACCGCCGCGCCCTCGACCGATTCGACCGCCTCGACCAGACGCGCGATCACTTCCGGCCTGCGCCCCTCGCTGAAGTTCGGCACACACTCGACGATGCGTTCCAACCGTGTCTCCTTCCTGCGCGCCGTCCGTTCGTCAAAACTTAGACGGTGCGGGCGGCCTGTTCCTGTTCCGGCGCGGCGAGGTCGAGGCGAAAGACCAGCATGTCGCGCACGACGAGGCCGTTCTCGCGTACGGGTTCGTCGTAATACCAGAAGTAATCTTGCCGGACGTGATCGGCTCTGAAGCCGCACTTCTGGTAGAAGATGATGTTGGCCGCGCTCGTCGTGCTCGTGCCGACGATGATCTCCGGCTTGCCGCGCCTGCGCGCTTCCGCGACCAGCCACGCGACGAAACGCTTGCCGAGTCCCTCGCCCTGTCGCTCGCGCAAGATCGCCAGTTCCAACATCTCGCACGGGTCGCGCCGCCAGCGCATCGTCGCCGCCCCGACCAACTCGCCGTCCACATCCATGCGATAGACGGTGTCGCTCATGTTTTTCAAACCCCAACGGAGCGCGCTCGCGGAAGGCTCTGCCAGCAGGAGCAGCGGGAACAGCGTTTCGAGTTCATCCTTGCGCGCTTCGCGTATGTCTGGTTGCATGGCGGCGAGTAAGTTCGTGACGCGCCTTAGAGATTTCTCGCGTTGAAGGTGTCGCCCTGCCGGATGTCGCCGGTTTCAAAACCTCTCCTGAACCAGCGGACGCGTTGCTCGGAACTGCCGTGCGTGAACGAGTCGGGAACGACGTAGCCCTGCCCCTGCTGTTGCAGCCGGTCGTCGCCGATGGCGCTGGCCGCGTCGAGCGCTTCTTCGATGTCGCCGGGTTCGATGATGCCGCGCCGCGCGGCGTAATGCGCCCACACGCCCGCGTAGAAGTCGGCTTGCAGTTCGAGCATGACGGAGAGCCGGTTGGACTGCGCCTCGCTCATGCGCCCTTGCCGCGCGTTCACCTGTTCCATCGTGCCGAGCAGGTGTTGGACGTGATGGCCGACCTCGTGCGCGATCACGTAAGCCTGTGCGAAGTCGCCGGGCGCGCCGAGTTTCGTTTTGAGATCGCGATAGAAGGAGAGGTCGATGTAAACCTTTTCGTCGCCCGAACAATAGAAGGGGCCGACGCTCGCGCCCGCCACGCCGCACGCCGAGCGCGTCTGCCCCGTAAAGAGCGAAAGCGTCGGCTCGCGGTAACGCTTGCCCGCCTGTTGAAAGAGCGTGTTCCACACGTCTTCCGTCTCGGCCAGCACGACCGACGAAAACTGTTTGAGTTCGTCTTCCTGCGGGTTCGTCCGCCCGCTGGTTTGCGTCCCCTGCGCGGGGTTGCCCTGATTTTGATCGAGCAACTCGCGCGGGTCTGCGCCGAACAGCAGCGCGACGACTACCAAGACGATTGTGCCGAGGCCGCCGCCGACGGCCATCCCGCCGCGCGACATGCCCCGCCGATCCTCCACGTTCGCGCTCTCGCGCCGCCCCCTCCAACGCATATTTTATGTTCCCCTTCCCCGACTTTGATTCCGCGAAAATATCTTCGCTGGTAGACGCCCGTAAGCTGCCGCGCGTCAGACTCCGAATGTTAGTATGTGACTCGATGTTGGTGGGGGATTCTAACATCTGGCGGCCGACATCCGACATCTCCTTTTATGTCCTCGAATCGTTTCATCAAAGAACGCAAGGGCGCGTGGCAGCGGCTGGAAGATTTGCTCGTGCTGCTGGATCGCATGTCGCTGCGCCGCCTGCACCGCGAAGAGGTGCGCGAACTCGGTCGCATCTATCGTCGCACGTCGTCTGATCTGGCGATTGCGCGCGCCGAGTCGCGCGACCCGCGTTTGGTCAACTATCTCAACAGTCTCGTCATCCGCGCGCACGGGCGCATCTATCGCGCCGGGGCTTTGGAGGGCGGCGACCGCGTGCGCCGTTTTTTCGCACGCGACTTTCCGCAGACCTTCCGCCGCACGTGGCGTCATACGGCCGCGGCCTTCGCCATCTTCATAGTCTTCTTCGTCGGCGGGTTCTTGGGGACGTGGGGCGACGCGGAGTTTTCCGGGCTTGCCGGAATCAGCCCCGCGTGGCGCGCCCAGAACACGGACGCACGCGTGCGCTGGTGGCAGTCTCTGAACGAGGCCAATCAGGTGGGCGGCGCGGCCATCATGACCAACAACATACAGGTCATGTTCTACGCCTTCGCCTTCGGCGCGCTCGTCGGCCTCGGCACGCTCTACATCATGGCGATGAACGGCGCGAGCATCGGCGCGGTGCTCGCGCTCACCTACCGCGCCGGTTACGGCAACGATCTTGTCGCCTTCATGGCCGGGCACGGCGTCATCGAACTGACCTGTATCTTCATCGCGGGCGGCGCGGGGCTGCTCGTCGGCAGCGCGATCCTCATCCCCGGCGACCTCTCGCGCTTCGACTCGATCCGCCTGCGCGGACGCGACAGCATCCAACTCATCGTCGGCTGCATTCCCCTGCTCGTCCTCGCCGGGATCATCGAAGGCTTCATCTCGCCCGCGCCCATCTCGCCCGCCTTCAAGTTCGGCGTCGCCGCCGCCACCGGCCTCGCGCTCTACACTTACCTGCTACTGGCCGGACGTGAAGATGCGACCGAGGCGCGACCTGAACGTCGGGGGGAATAAGATGCTTTTACCACTGGCGGGTTTTACCTTGACGCTGATCATCGTGGGAGCATTGGCGATTCTCGTCGCGACCGGCGATCCCCGACACGCACGCTTAGCTCCGTTCATCGGATTCTCTTTCTTACTGGCCGGACTCGGAGCTTTGTCTCTCTGCTTTGTTCTCGGCTTCTTAGGGATGGCGCTCGACCACTTGACGGAACTGCCGCAGGTCTTTTCCGGTCTCGGATTCCTTTTGGGCTATGCGGTCGGCGGTCTGGGCGGGGCGGTTACGGGTCTTATCTTGGCTACTCGCCGGGTTCGCCAGATGAACTCTTAGACGCGTTACAACAAGCCTCTCTCTTTCACCCGGATATAACTTTCAAGCAGCGCGGGCGCGAGCGTGGCGGCGGTCACGTCTAAGGCGAGGCCGCCGAGGCGTTCGACCATACGCAACGCCGTCTCGCGTTGAAACATGATCTCTTCGGCGACGGATTGCGTAAACAGATCGCGCACCGTCTCCGGCGTGTCGCGCACGGCGGCGTTGAGGTCGCGGTCGCCGATGGTCGCGATGAGCGGGAGATGACGCGGGCGCAGTAGTTTCAGAGACGTGAGCAGTTCGCGCGAGCCTTCTTCGTCAACCAGATCGGTGAGGACGACGACGAGCGCGCGCCGCTTGCAATTGGCGGCGATGTATTCAAAGGCACGCGTGTAGGAAGGCTCGATCATCTCCGGCTCGATGCCGTGGAGAGCTTCGAGCACCGCCTCCAACTGCTCGTGCCCGCGCGCGGGCGGGATGTACGCGCCGACGCGCCGCCCGAAGACGGCCAGCCCCGCATTATCGCCGCCGCGCGCCGCCGCGCTCATCAGCGCGAGCGCGGCATGGATGGCCGAGTCGAACTTCGACTCGTCTTCGATGCGCGCCGTCATCAGTCGCCCGGCGTCGAGCGCGACGAGGATCGTCTGGTCGCGCTCGATCTGATACTGGCGCGTCGTCAACTTGCCGCGCCGCGCCGTCGCGCTCCAACTGACGTGGCGCAATTCGTCGCCCGGCACGTATTCGCGCAGCGACTCGAAATCGCGCCCCTCGCCGCGCCACGCCGAACGCCTGTGCGCGGCGACGAGCGAACGCGCGCCGAGCGCCTTCAACTCAGCTTCGCGCGCGCGCCGCAAATTCGGATAGACCTTGATCTGCTCCGCCGCGCCCGCGTGCGCCGCGCACCACACCAGACGCATGCGCGAAAGGTAACGCACGGCGATGCGGCCAAACTCGTAACGCCCGCGTCGCGGCGGCGTCAGCCCGTAATGAAGCGCGGCGGTCGTCTGTGCTTCCACCTGTAGCGACGCCTCGCGCGGCGACGACAGTTGCAACTCCGGCGGGTACTCGTCCTTGATGCGCAGGCGCAGAGGGCGCGGCGTGTGGTTCGCGACGCGCACGCGCACCTCTGTCTCCGCGCCGATGTGAAAACGCCCCGCGATCTCGCGCCCGATCTCGACGCCCGCCGGAAGCGTGCGGCTCACGCGCGCGTCGATGAAGGCGACGAGCAGGAGCATCGCGTCGTAGCAGGCGACGTACCAGCGCAAGTCAGGCCACGTCCACGCGAGCGACAGCGGCACGAAGCCGAGCGCAAGCAGCACGTAAAAGAGTTTTGAGAAGACGAAGCGCATTGATGAGATGTTATTATAAGTGCCGGACGCCCGATGGTATAATGACTTTTATGAAAATCCTCAACTACACAGTTGTGATGACGCCGGATGAGAGCGGAGGTTATGTTGTCACGTGCCCCGCGTTGCCCGGATTGGTGACTGAAGGCGACACACTTGAAGAGGCGCGCGAAATGGCGGCAGATGCAATTTTGGGTTATCTCGAAAGCCTGCGCAAGGATGGCGAACCGATTCCGGCAGACAATTCCATTACAGAAGAAATAACAGTCGAGTTTGCTTAACCGCTCCAGATTATCCGCAGTAGTTAATCCTTCAAAGTAAATCCAAGAATTCTTCCACGGTCAGACCCGACTGGGCGATGATGGATGCCAGCGTACCCGGTTTTAAATCTTTGTTGTGATATGCGACTGTCACTCTCAAATGTCCCTTTTTGAGAATGTAATGGCTTCCGGTCGTATGGTGAATAGAAAAGCCATTTCGCTCAAGCGCTTTAATAACCTTTTTGGGTTTTAACGAGGGTAGCTTTCCAACCATAGTTTTGTTTCCGCCATTCTCAGCTTGCAAAATAAGCATCATCTTCGCAGACAGCTTTGCCGTCTGTCTCGCACTATTATGACGAAAATAAATAAAAGGTTAAGCGTTCGCTCCACAGGTGGCGATTTAAAATGTTTTAGGGAGATAATTGTCTAGCACGCTCTCTCCAACGCGGCTACAATGCAAAGCCACGTGCTTCACCATTCGTTCGACGCTTGCGTCTCACAAATTCATTCGAGGTTAAACATGAACCGTTCACTGCTCGCACTGCTGTTCGTCGTCCTCTACGTTTTGCCCCCCGCCGCTGCCGCCAACGCGCAGGAGAAAGACAAAAGTATTCGCACGCGCACGAAGAATTTGCAGAAACTGGACGGGTACATACCGCTTTACTGGGACGCCGAAAACGGCAAGTTGCTGATGGAGATCGAACGCTTCAACGCGGAGTTTCTCTATCAGGTATCTCTGCCGACGGGCATCGGCTCGAACCCCATCGGCCTCGACCGAGGCCAACTCGGCAGCACCAACGTCGTCTTCTTCGAGCGCACCGGGCAGAAAATCTTGCTGGTGCGCCCGAACTACCGCTACCGCGCCATCACGAACGACGCGCAGGAGCGTCGCGCCGTCGAAGAGTCGTTCGCGCGCTCCGTGCTGTGGGGTTTCAAAGTCGAAGCGGCGGACGACGCGCGCGTGCTCGTGGACGCGACCGCCTTCTTCATGCGCGACGCGCACGGCGTCGCCGACACTTTGCGCCGCGCGAATCAGGGACGCTTCCAACCGGACGAGTCGCGGAGCAGTTTTTATCTCCCGCGCACGAAAAACTTTCCGCAGAACACGGAGGTCGAAACGCAACTCACGTTCACGGGCGACGAACCCGGCCGCCTCGTGCGCGAGACTGTGCCGACGCCGCAGGCCATCACCGTGCGCCAGCATCATTCGTTCGTCGCCCTGCCCGAAGCGGGCTACACGCCGCGCCGTCTCGACCCGCGCGTCGGCGTGATGGGCGTGGAGTTTTACGACTACGCATCGCCTCTGACCGAACCCATCGAGAAGCGTTGGATCAATCGTCATCGCTTGCAGAAGAGAGACCCTGCGGCGGCCGTCTCCGAACCCGTCAAGCCGATCATTTATTACGTTGACGCGGGCGCGCCCGAACCGATTCGCAGCGCGCTCATCGAAGGCGCGTCATGGTGGAACGAAGCGTTCGAGGCCGCCGGTTTCAAAAACGCTTTTCAGGTCAAACTCCTGCCGCCCGACGCCGACCCGATGGACGTGCGCTACAACATGATCAACTGGGTGCATCGTTCGACGCGCGGTTGGTCTTACGGCAGCAGCGTCGAAGACCCGCGCACGGGCGAGATCATCAAAGGCAACGTCACCCTCGGCAGCCTGCGCGTCAGGCAGGACTTCCTGCTCGGCACGGGCATGATTCCGCCCTACGCTCCCGGCGGCTCGCGCCTGCACGGCGGCGACGGCGAAGCCTTTTGCGAACTCGGCATGATGTCCGGCGACGACGATGACTATCTGACCGAGGACGCTTCGACCGACGCGGCGGCGATGTCCGTCGCGCGCATCCGCCAACTCTCGGCGCACGAGGTCGGCCACACGCTCGGCCTCGCGCACAACTTCGCCGCGAGCACCTACGCCGGGCGCGCATCCGTCATGGACTACCCCGCGCCGATGGTCGAGATCAAGAACGGCAAGTTGGATTTCTCGAACGCTTACGGTCGCGGCATCGGCGAGTACGACAAGTTTGCGATCCGTTATGCCTACGCGCAATTTAAACCGGGCGCGGACGAGGCCGCCGAACTCGAACGCCTGCTCGAAGAAGGCACGGCGCGCGGCATGCTCTTTATCTCCGACGACGATGCGCGCCCGCTCGGCGCGGCGCACCCGCTCGCAAACCTCTGGGACAACGGCGACGATCCGGTCGCCATGCTGCGGCACGAAATGGAAGTGCGCCGCATCGGGCTGGCGCAGTTCGGTCTGGGTAACATCCCGCGCGGCACGCCGCTCTCGATGCTCGAAGCGAAACTCCTGCCGCTCTACCTGCATCATCGCTACCAGCTACAGGCGGCCGTCAAATCCGTCGGCGGGCTTTACTACAGTTACGCCGTCAAAACGAGCGCGGGCGCGAACCCCGCGCGCGTGCAGGAGATCGTCGCACCCGCGCGTCAACGCGAAGCTCTCAACGCCGTGCTCGACACGCTGCGGCCTGAAATGCTCGCCGTCCCGCAACGCATACTCGCGCTCATTCCGCCGCGCGCCTTCGGCTACGAAGGCGGCACGGGCGAATATTTCGCCAACCGCGCCGACCCGGCCTTTGACCCGATTGCCGCCGCCACCATCGCCGCCGACCTCGCCATCCTTCCGCTCGTCGAACCCCGGCGCGCCGCGCGTCTCAACAATTTCCACGCGCTCAACCCGGCGAACCCCGACTTCAAACAAATTCTCGATGCCCTCGTCGCGCGCACTTGGGCGGACGCCGCGCCGCGCGACACCTATCACGCCGCCATCGCACGCGCCGTGCAGAGTCTCACCGTGACGCGCCTGATGGACACGGCCGCCAACGCCGACGCCGCGCCGCAAGTTCGCGCCGCCGCCACCGAAACGCTGCGCGACTTGAACGAACGACTCAAGCTGCCCACGCCCGATGCTCCGACCGCCGCGCACCGCCGCGCGACCCGCGACGACATCGAACGCTTTCTCACGCGCCCCGACGCGCCGCGCAAACAGACCACGCCCCTCCCGCTCCCGCAGGGCGACCCGATTGGCGGCGCGAGCAGTCGCCAGCCTTGACGCGCGAGCGAATTTTCAATCGCGGCCATCTCAAACAACGCGGTCATCTCAAACAACAATGAAAAAGTCCGGCGACCTGTCGCCGGACTTTTTCATTCATTACGTTGCTTGCGCTTCCGTCGTTCGATTCTCACCTCGGCACTTCGACCGTGTTGAGGATGTCCGTGATCACGTTGTCTGCCGTTGCGCCGTCGAGTTCGGCCTCGGCGCGCAGGCGCAGGCGATGGCGCAGCACCGGACGCGTGATGTCGCGCACGTCATCGGGCGTGGCAAACTCGCGGCCGCGCATAGCCGCCAGAGCCTTCGCGCACAATAGCAGCGCGACCGACGCGCGCGGGCTTGCGCCGTAAGCGATTGAAGGGTGCTCGCGCGTACGGCGCACCACCTGTACGAGATAGTTTTGCACGCCCGTCTCCATCTGCGTGCGGCGCACCTCGGCGCGGCATTGCGTGATGGCGTCCGCGTCTGCCAGCGGGCGAATGTCGATCTGGTCGAGGCGGCGCGCGTTGAAGCCCCTGTCCCAGTTGGCGACGACCTGCGTTTCGTCTGCGGCCGATGGGTAGCCGATGATCACTTTCAAGAGGAAGCGGTCGAGTTGCGCTTCGGGCAGCGGGTACGTGCCTTCGTACTCGATGGGGTTCTCGGTGGCGAGCACGGTGAAGAGCGGCGAGAGCGGGTGCAGTTCGCCGTCAATCGTCACCTGCCGTTCCTCCATTGCTTCGAGCAGCGCGGCCTGCGTCTTCGGCGGCGTGCGGTTGATCTCGTCCGCGAGCAGGATGTCTGTGAAGATCGCGCCGCGCCGCAAGGAGAAGTTCGACGTGGCGACGTTGAAGACGTTTGTGCCCGTGATGTCGGACGGCATCAGATCGGGCGTGAACTGGATGCGGCCGAAGTCCGCGCCGACGATGCGCGCGAGCGTCTTCACCATGAGCGTCTTGGCCGTGCCCGGCACGCCCTCGATGAGCGCGTGCCCCTCCGCGAGCAGAGCCACCAAGACCTGTTCGATCACCTCGTCCTGCCCGACGATCACCTTGCGTAGTTCCGTCAGGATGTGTTCGACCGTCGAAGATACGTTTTGCAGCAAGTTATCAAGTAATGAGTAAAAGACGTGAATCGTGAATCGTAAATCGTAAATAGAAGAAATCAGTCTCTCTCTATTCACGATTTACGATTCACGATTTACTGCTTTTTCCTCATCGCTCCTTTCAGAAATTGATCCAACCCTAAAGTCTGCCTGCCTGTCTGATCTCGCGTGCGCGCATCCGTATGCCGAGCGAGCGTTCGAGTTCGCGTAAACCGGCGACGAGCGCGAGCGATTGGCGCGGCGTGACAGGCGCGCCGTTGATGGCATCTTCGCACTCGCGCATCAGGGATTCGATCTCGTCGCGGCTGCGGCCTGAGCGCGCGGCGACCGCCGCGGCGATTGTAGCGCGCGGCGCGGACGCGTCTGAGCCGCCGTAGCGCGCCAGCGCGCGGCGCGTGCGCCCGTAGACGTTTTCGATGGCGAGGTCGAAGGCGCGCGCGCGTTGTTGCAGTTCGGCCATCGAGGCGACGAACTCCAACTTGGAACGCCTGTCAACGCGCGGCGCGGGGAGCGGACGCGCGAAGCGTCGCCCGCGCGTCCAGACGACGGCCGCCGCAAGCAAAAAAAGTTGCGCGCACATGGCGAGGACGGGCGTGCCCGCGAAGTAAGCGGTAAACTGGTTGCGCGGCGTGCCGCGCCCCTGATGAAACTCGTCGAAGGCGATGAGGCCATCGCCTCGCTCGCCCGCGACGATGTTCGCGGCGAGTTGCAGATTGTCCGCGCGATTGATGCCGCGATTGGCGACGATGAAAGGATCGCTCAAGACGATGACGCGCCCGCGCCCGCGCGTGAAATCCAACAGCAACGCGCCGCGCTCGTCGCTCAAGTGAGAGATGGGCGCGCTCGACTGCGCCTCGCCTTCAGCTTCAACGCCGGTCGGCGTGCCAGCGGGCGGCGGCAGCGTGGCGGCATCCGGCGGATCGGCTTGAGGGATCGTTCTCGTGTCGGGCGTCTCCGCAGGAAGCGTCGGCGTTTCGCTCTCGCCGGTCGTCTCTGCATCATCCGCGCCCGCGCCGCTGTTCGTCGTGTCGTCGTTGCCCGCGCTCTCGTCCGCCACTTTGCGCGCCGCGATGAGACGACTGGCGTAGCGTGAGGGCGCGACGCTTGCGACATCGCGCGTCAGGAGCGTCGGCTGCGCGGGCGCGAGTTGCGGCGCGCCGCTCGTCAGAGCCTCCGTGTCGTCGGCGCGCATGTCGCGCGGCGGCAGCGAAACGTCTTGCGCGGAGACGCCCCACACGTCACCTTCCACCAGCGACGCGTGCGGCGTGCGGTCGATGACGACGAGACGCCCGCCCGCCTCAACCCACTCCAACAAGCTCCGCACTTCCTCCGGCTTGAACTCCACGCGCGTCTGTCCCACGACTACAAACGTCGAAGGCCGCGCGCCCTCCGGCGCACGCGCGAGCGCGGCGGGCGGTTCGCGCCAACGCACCACGCGTCGCCCCGACTCTTCCAAAAATTCATACAACGCGCGCGTGCCCGACGGCCCCGCGTTCAACGTCGAGCGATCCGGCCGCAACTCCAACTCCGCCTCGCGCTCCACGCGCACGTATGACGCCGCGTTCAAAGCGACCAGCAACACCGCGAGCGCGCCCGCGAAAACTATGATGGAGAATCTTCCACTCATCAAAGGGTTTCAAGTCTGGGTTTCAGGTTTCAAGTTTCAAGTTTCAAGTCTGAGCTTTCAAGTTTCAGGTTTCGAGTTCAGGTTTCGAGCTTGAGATTTCGAGCTTGGGATTTCAAATTTCAAATTTCAAGTCTCACGTCTGAGGCTTCAGTTTTCAAATTTCAAATTTCAAATCTTAACTTTCAGGTCTGAGGTTTCAGGTATCGGGGCTATAAGTTCTCCGCTTCTTTAACCTGAAACCTGAAACCTTCAACTTGAAACTTTTATGGCCTGTCGGCAACGGGAGCGGAAGTCGTGCCAGTCGGCGTCGGTCGCGGGGGCGAAGCCGTACCAGTGGCGTTCGTAATTGTGTGTGAGCGGCTGCATGTCGCCGTAGAGTGCGGCGCGCTCTTGGCGGAGGGCTGACAGGTAATCGCGGTTGGTTTTGTGCGCGGCGAGACGCAGGATGCGGCGTTCGCCGAGTTCGACGAGGACGGCGATGTAGGCTTTGCGGATCGCGCCGCGCAGGTCGCCCGCGCGCGCGAGCGATTCGGCTTGCTCGACGAGGTCGGCGGGCGTCTGGCCGGGCGCGAGTCGTTCGCCGAGCACAACGCGCGCCTCGCTTTTGACTTTCTTCCGCGCGCGATTCCGGGGCAGGAGTTGCGCGCCGTATTTCCAGAGCACGTAGATGACGACGGCGGCCGTCAGCGCGAAGACGAAGAGACGCGCGACGACGGAGAACGTGCCGGCCGCTTCCTCGCCGAGCGGACTCGACTGCGGGAGCAGGCCGCGCAGCCAACTCTTGAATTTTTCGCGGAGACGCGACAGCGCGGTGTCTTCCGCAGCCTGTTCGTTGTACTCGCGGCGTTGAAGGATCGCGTTCAAACGACCTTTCTCTGCCTCCTTGTCGCGCGCGGCCATCGCCACGGCGGCTTCCGCGAGTCGCGTGTGGAGAGCGCGCAGACGCTCGGAGACGCGCAGGAGCAGTTCGTCGCGCTCGCCGGTTTCGTCGGGTGCGATCTTGGGGTAGAGGTCTAGCTCGTCGTGCAGCCAGCGGTTGTCAACGTCGAAGGCGACGCCCGCGCCTTCGATCTTTTCGCGCGCCGGAAGCAGGTCGCGCACTTCCTGAAAAGTTCTCGTTTCGAGCGCGATGAACTCCGGCGAGTTTACGTCGCCCGTTTCGTCGAACGTTTGGTGCAAGCCCTCCAACGCAGTCGTCGCCGTCTGCACGCGCGCGCGGTAGTCTTCGAGCGAGGCGGCGTCGGCGCGTTGCGGCGCGCAGACGAAGCAGCAGAGCGACGCCAAGAGAAACGACGCGAGGGCGCGGGGCGCGCGCCGGGACGTTCGGCCGGATGGGCGCGTCATTCGGGATTCCTCCCCGAAAGTCCGAGCGTCGTGATATTCGAGAGAGGGGTAAACGATTCTTCGCGCCCTTCGCGCGGCGCGGCGGTGGCCGCGGCGATGGGCGTCGCCGAGATGGCGGGCACGAGCGGCGCGAGTCCGCCGCCGGGCAGAAGCGGCATCTCGCCGAGTCGTTGCGCGGCCATGAGTTCGATGTCATAGCCTTCGTGGCGCACGCGCTCGTCCACGTAGAGCAACGACAGGCCGAGCATCCACACGGGCGCGAGCAAAATCGAACTCGCCTGCGTCAACACCTGATAACCGACGGCGTACCAGACCGGCCAGTCCGCCTGACTGAGCGAGAGCGGGTTGATGCCTTGCAGGTAGCCATACCAGCCGAGCGGGACGATGAACAGCATCAAGGCCGAGTAAGTGGCGAAGGTGGTAAAGAGGAACATCGCCGTCAGGCGGCGGACGTTGCCGCGCGAGAGCGTCACGCTGCGGCCGATGGCGTCGAACACGCCGCGCCCTTCGACCAGCATCACCTGCGGCACGTAGGCCGCGCGGCCGACGATGAAGAAGAAGAGAAAGAGCGCGGCCGTCGTCAGCAGAAGGAACAGCAGGACGCCGAGTATGCCGCCCAACCACATCGCGCCGCCGCCAATCGCTATCGCGCCCCCGGCCACCATCACCACCGCGATGAGCCACGTGAAGAAGATGATCATGCCGACGACCCAAGCGAAAATGCCGATGAGAAAGAGCGCGCCGACGAGTCCCCAGAAACGCGCGCGCACGCTCCGGTAGATCGTGCGCGCGGCGACGGGTTCGTCCCACAGCAGGTGCATCACGAGGTTGCGCGACGCGCCGCCCATGATGAGCAGGAAAAAGAAGCTCCCCGTCATCAGCAGCAACCACCCGACGACGGCCATGCCGATGTAGAGCACGAGCCGCCCGCCGCTCTCCGTCACGGGGATCGAGTGCATGCTCACCGTCCAGAGCACGGAGCCTGCGGCCGAGGCGACGACGGGTGGCGCGGCCGTGCGGATGAGCGTCAGGAAATGGCGTCGGTAGAGACGGATCGTGCGGTCGATGAGGTCGCCCGCGCCGAGCGGTGACAGCGATAGACGACTGGCGGCGGGCGTGGCGGTCTGCATCGGACGAGAAGTGGTTCGGATAAAGGCGCGTCGGTTGAGTTAAACGACAGGGATTCTAGCACACGCCGCGACCGGCAATAACGGTTACGTCGACGGAGCGAACCGTTGACCTTGCGAATAGTCTTGACGAGTAGTCTTTCACTTTTCTGAAATTTCAAACCCGGATTTTTTTGAAAGCCGCGCCCCGGATGAAGCCGCGCGCCGCCCTCGATTTGAGTGCGCGGCGGGCGGGTTGAACGGGATCGGATTTATCATCAAATTCCAACATTCTGGATCAGAAAAATCCTAATTTTTGGATATGCCACACTTTATTTCGGGTCTTCGGTGAAACTTCTCAGGTCTTGGCGAGATAAATTTCGCCTGAAATTTCGGCATAAAAGTTGCACTTGGTTTCAATCTCACCTCTGACCACGTTCTGGTACGAGTAACGCTTACATTAACGAGTAGTTTTCAACCGCTTAGAAGGAGAGTCCACATGAGTAAATTGTCGCGCTTTGCCAAGGGAGCAGTGTTGGCCGTCATGGCCGGCATTTTCTTGGCCGGGTCGCTAGCCCCCCGTGCTTTTGCCCAGAAGGTCACCTCGAACGTCAATGTCACAGTAAAGGATGAATCGGGAGCAGTCGTTCCCGGCGCAAGCGTGACGTTGACCGCTGCCGCGACCAAGACTGAGCGCACCGGCGTGGCTAACGACGAGGGCTATTTTTCATTCAACGAGATGAGCGCGGGCGAATACACGCTCAGCGTCGAGAAAACAGGTTTTAAGAAGACCGTCGTCGAAGGCGTCAAGGTTGACGTGGGCGGCGTTCCGGCCGAGGTCAACGTTGCTCTCGTCACGGGCGGCGTCGAAGAGACCGTCATGGTCACGGCCTCGGAAGCTCAAGCCGTCATCAACAACGAGAACGCGTCGCTTTCCACGACCGTGCAATTGCGACAGGTGCAAGACCTCCCGATCAACGGCCGCAACCCGCTTGCTCTGGCGGGTCTGCAAGCCGGTGTTACCACTGCCACGAACAACAACCGCACCGCCACCATCAACGGCCTGCGCGGCACGTTCTCGAACCTGACGTGGGACGGCATCAACATCAACGACAACTTCGTTCGCACGGACAGCCTTTTCGGCGCGGCCGGGCAGAGCGTGGCGGGCGTGGCCGAATTCACCATCACCACCCAGAACGGCGGCTCGGACGAAGGTTTGGGCGTCTCGCAGGTCAGACTTTCGACGCCGCGCGGCACG
This sequence comes from Pyrinomonadaceae bacterium, assembly GCA_035940695.1. Taxonomy (GTDB): domain Bacteria; phylum Acidobacteriota; class Blastocatellia; order Pyrinomonadales; family Pyrinomonadaceae; genus JAIVJZ01. The sequence goes on from DASZEQ010000027.1 coordinate 112,334, forward strand.
ACCGACTTCCACGGCTCGCTGTTCGAGTTTCACCGCAACCACAAGTTCGACGCCAACACGTTCTTCAATAACGCCACCATCGACCCGCGCACGGGGTTAGGCTTGCCCAAGCCGAAGCTGATCCAGAATCAGTACGGCGGCAACGTCGGCGGGCCTTTCCGCCTGCCGCGCTTCGGCGAAGGCGGCGACCGGACTTACGGCAAAGACAAACTCTTCTTCTACGCTTATTACGAAGGCACGCGCGAAGCCAGCGACTCGTCGCGCAATCGCACCGTCCTGCTCGATCAGGCGCGCAACGGCACGTTCACCTATCGCCGCGCCGACAACAACCAGTTGCAGACCGTCAACCTGCTCACGCTCAGCGGCCGCAGCGTTGACCCGCGCATCGCTCGCCTGATCGCCCTGCAACCCACTTCGAACAACGGCGATGTCGGCGACACGCGCAACACGGGCGGCTTCCGCTTCAACAGCCCTTCGGGCAGCGTCAGCAATTTGTGGGGTTTCCGCACCGACTTCGACCTCTCTTCCAAGCACAGGTTCGAGGCGATCTTCAGCCGCTTCAAGTTCGATTTCCCGAACGACACCTTCAACGACATCGGCGAAGTGTTCCCCGGCCTCCCCGGCGGCGGTCAGGGTTCGCGGCGACCGCGCGGTTCGTTCGCGTGGATTTGGGCGCCCACGTCGAATCTCAGCAACGAGTTTCGCACCGGCTTCTTCCGCACGACGCCCTCCTTCCTCAACACCGAGACGTTCCCGGAAGGCAACCGCCTGACGTTCCCGATCAGCACCAACCCGATTCAGAACTTCTTGCAGCAGGGTCGCGTGCCGACGAACTATGACTTCATCGACAACGCCTCGCTCGTCAAGGGCGAGCACGTCATTCGTTTCGGCGGCGTCGGCCGCATCGTCAAGGTTGACGTGTTCAACGACGCGGGCATCCTGCCGACCTACACGCTCGGCTTCAACACCGTCAACAACCGCAACCCGTTAGTGCAAAACACGCAGTTCCCCGGCGGCGTGAGCGCCAACGATTTCACCACCGCCTCGAACCTGCTGGCCTTGCTGACCGGCGCGGTGACGAGCGCGGCGCAAACCTTCAACGTGCGGGATCGCGAGTCGGGCTTCGTCTCCGGCTTCGGCGAGCGCAGAGGCATTGACTACAACACGCTGTCCTTCTACGGCGGCGACACGTGGCGCATGAGACCCAATCTCACCGTCAACCTCGGTCTGCGTTGGGAATACGTCTCGCCGCCGACGGAGCGTAACGGGTTGGCGTTGCTGCCGCGCAACATGTCGCTCGACGCCTTGAGCGATCCGAATGCGCAGCTTGATTTCGCAGGCGCGGGCACGGGTCGCCCGTTCCACAACAAGGACTGGAATAACTTCGCGCCGAACGCCAGCATCGCATGGGATCCGTTCAACGACGGCAAGACCTCTTTCCGCGCGGGCTACGCCATCTCCTACGTGCTCGACAACAACGTGACGACGGTGCAGAACGCGGCCATCAGCGGCAACGCCGGTCTGTCCTCGGCCGTCTCGCTGACGGGTCTCGGCGGCACGATCAGCGGCACGGGAGCCGTTCCCGTTCCCGCGCCACCCTTCCGCGTCCCGCGCACCATCGCCGACAATCTGGCGATCAGCCAGACCCCGACGCTCTTTACCATCGACCCGAATCTGAAGACGCCTTATGTGCAGCAGTGGAACGTCGGCATCCAGCGGGAAATTTTCCGCGACACGGCGTTCGAGATTCGTTACGTGGGCAACCGCGGCATCAAGCTGACCCGCGCGATTGACACCAACCAGACGATCATCTTCCAGAACGGGTTCTTGCAGGACTTCCTGCGCGCGCAATCGAACCTCAATCTCGCACGCGCGGCGCGCGCCGCGGGCAACTTGACCATCCCGATCACGGGCGCGTTCAACCCGGCCGTCGCCGGTAGCCAGCAGTTGACGATCTTCCCGCGTCTCGGCTCGGGCGGCGTGCTCAACGACCCGACGGTCATCAACCTGCTCGACACGAATCAGGTCGGCGAGTTGGCTTCCGTCTACGTGCAGAACCGTCGCAACTTCCTGACGCCCGGCGTCGGCGGCGGCACGCTCGGAACGAACTTCTTCCTGCCCACGAACCCCAACGCCTTCGTGACCGACTACGTGGGCAACGCTGCCTACTCCGACTACAACGGCCTCCAGATGGAAGTCCGCAAGCGTCTGAGCGACGGCTTCTTCTATCAGGTGAACTACACGTTCAGCAAAGCGTTCACCGATTTCGAGGGTAGCCAGACGAACTTCCAAGGTCTGATCGATCTGAACACGGGCGGCGTGGTCGAGAAACGGCGCAGCGCGAACGACGTAACGCACGTCTTCAAGGCCAACGGCGTGTACGAACTGCCCTTCGGCCCCGGCAAGCGTTTCCTGAACTTCGACGGCTTCGTCGGCAAGTTGGTCGGCGGCTTCCAGTTGAGCGGCATCTACCGCCAGCAGAGCGGACGTCCCATCAACATCCTCTCGCAACGCGGCACGCTGAACCGCGCGGGACGCTCCACGATCAATACGGTCAACACCACCCTGACCATTCAGGACTTGCAGGAGCGTGTGGGTCTGTTCTTTAACCCCACCACCGGTCGCCCGCTGTTGTTCGACCCCGCGCTCATCGGTTCGGACGGTCGCGCCAACCCGGCGTTCTTCCAGAACCCCGGCGCGGGTCAACTCGGCTCGCTCCAGCAGACGCCCGTCAGCGGCCCCGGCTTCTGGGTTGCGGACATGGCTCTCATCAAGCGCACGCGCATCACCGAGGGCACTAACGTCGAGTTGCGCATCGAGGCGTTCAACGTCTTCAACCACACCAACTTCTCCGTGGCTGAGACGCAGGACATCAACAGCACGTCGTTCGGGCGCATTACTTCGACGTTCGATCCGCGCATCCTTCAGTTCGCGTTCAAGTTCAACTTCTAAACCGTGTCGGACAGGGACAAGCCCGATCCGCAACCGTTTAGTTTTATGCGATAAGCACTTTCGGGCGTTGTCTCCTCTAGTCTGGGGAGACAACGCCCGATCTTTATCCGCTCTTTCAAACGGCATCGCCTTCGACGCCGAACATCTCTGACGGAGGTTATAATGAAGCACACTCGCACACGCACACACGCGCTCACACGTCGTGCGTCCATGTTGTTCGCCCTGCTCTGCTGCCTGCTCGCCGCCGCCTCTCCCTCCACGACAAGCCGCGCCGCCTCGCCGGATAAAGAGAAGATGAAGCCCGAAGAGGTGGTGGCGAAACATCTGGAATCAATCGGCACGGCCGAGGCGCGCCAAGCCGTCCGCAATCTCGTCGCGAGCGGCACGGTGGTCTTCAGCATCCGCTCCGGCGGGAAAGGGCAGGCTGGCGGGGCGTCTCTCATCGCGTCGGAGGGCGAGATGAATTTGTTCAAGATGGTGTTCCAATCATCGCCCACCTACCCGCACGAACTGTTCAGTTACGACGGTAAGAGTTTTGGCGCGTTGCACGTCCGCGCCGGGGCGCGCTCACCGCTCGGCGAGTTCTTCATGAGCCACGACACGATCTTCAAACAGGGACTTCTCGGCGGCACGCTCTCGACGGCGTGGCCGCTCCTGAATCTGGCGGGCAAGAACCCCAAGTTGGATTACGAAGGCATGAAGAAGATCGGTGACCGGCAGACGCACGAACTGCGCTACATGCCGCGCAAGGGTTCGGACATGAAGATCAAACTCTTCTTCGACGCCGAGACGTTCCAACACGTCCGCACCGAGTACGAGCACACGCTCGCGGCCGCGCTCGGCGGGCGCATCTCGACCGGCGGGGCGAGCACGGGCAAGAACGAAGTTCGCTACAAACTGGTGGAAGACTTTTCCGACTTCAAGAAGGAAGGCAACTTGACGCTGCCGCACACTTACAAAATCGCGTTGAGCGTCCAAGGCCCGATCATCACCTTGCAGGATTGGGTTTTCGAGTTGACGCAGTTCGCCTTCAACCAGCAACTCAACCCGAAAGACTTCACGCCGGAAACTTAACCACGCCTCCCTCCCGGCCTCAGTCGAACGCGCACAACGAAGGGGCAGACCACGCGGGTCTGCCCCTTCGTTGTGCGCGTTCGACCTTGCAAGTCGCCGCGGCCGAAATATCTTTTTTCCCTTTACGAAGTGAACAAGCGCGCGAAGCCTTCAAAGTCGAGCGCGTGGACGGGCAGGCCGAGTTGTCGTTGTAATTCTTCGTGCGTCGTGCCGTCGAGCATGATGGGTTCGTCGCTCTTGAAGGCGACGCTCGGAATGACGACGAAGCCGCCCTCGATCTGATCGCGCGCGGCGAGCACGTCGCGTCCCGTCATCAACCCGGCGACCACGATGTCCGGCCCGAAGTAGTCGTTCTCGACGGCCGCGACGCGAAGCCGCGTGCCGAAACGCTCGTTCAAATTGGCGATCAAATCGGTCAGCACGGGCGCGAACAGTTTTCCGGTGAGGATCGTGCCGTCGATGTTCGCCGCGTCTGCGGGCGGGCGGCGTGCGAGTTTGCGTTCGAGGCGGCGGAACTCTTCGTAAAAGGAGCGCACCATGCCGACGCCGTCTTCGATCTGCGGGTAGTCGCCGTAGTGCCGCCGCGTGGGGACATTCATCCCGGCGCGCAGGTAAAACTCATCGCCGAGAAAGGCGAAGTTTGTGCCGAGCCGCGCGTGCAATTCGCGCTGCAAGGATTTCACCTGCCGGATCGTTTGGCGACAAAACTCCGGCGTAACGGGCGTCAGGCGCGCGTCGGTGTTGTAACGGGTGAGGCCGAGCGGCACGATGGCGACGCTGCGCACGAGCGGATAATCTGCGGCCAAGTCTCTGACGGTGCGCTCCAAAATCTCGCCGTCGTTGATCTCCGGGCACAAGACGACCTGCGCGTGAATCTCGATGCGAGCATCAAGCATGCGCCGCATCTTCGAGCGGATATCGGCGCGCTTTTTATCCACGCCGAGCAGGTAGGCGCGCACTTCCAAGTCGGTCGCATGGACGGAGACATATTGCGGCGTGAGACGTTGTTCGATGACGCGCTGCATCTCGGCCTCCGTGATCGAAGTGAGCGTCGTGTAGTTGCCGTAGAGGAAGGAGAGGCGCACGTCTTCGTCGCGAAATGAGAGCGCGGGGCGCGCGTCGGGCGGGTTGCCGTGACAGAAGCAGAAGAGACATTCGTTGGCGCACTGGCGCGGCACGATGTTCTCAAACTGCAACCCGAAATCCTCGCCCTCGCCGCGCTCGATCTCCAACTCCCACTCCTCGCCGTTGCGCTTCAACACGTCGAGCGTCAATTCGGTTTCGCCGCCGGTCTGGAAACGAAAGTCGAGGTAGTCGCGCACGACGCGCCCGTTGACGCGCAGGATGCGGTCGCCCGCTTCGAGTTCCAACTCGGCGGCGAGGCTCGCGGGCGCGACCTCCGAAACTTCGACGCCGCGGCGGCGAATCTGCGTGATGGCTGGTGTGACGGCGAATTCGTACATCTTAAATCAACAACTCTCTAGTAGAGACTGACAGGCCGAAATTTCCTGCCCCGGCGAAACAGATAGTATCGTCTATCGCGGCGCAGGGTTCAACTCGCTAACGCGTCAAAACGCCGCACCGGGGTGGTGCAATCTGACCGCCCGGTCTGCCAGAATGATGCCTGTTGACAACTTCGCGCGCCGCCCTCTAAGGTATTTCAACCGGCCGGAATGCACGGTCGTCTCCCCACTCTCTTCCGCGTTTTACGCCAAGCCTTCTATCGCCCGAACTTGCGCGCTCCGAACGGAAGCGCCCTGTCCGCGTTGTCGCTTCCAGACCGGAAAGCGGCGCGCGCGGGCACGCAACTTGCCACTAAAACATTCAGTAAACCGCCGCCACCCAAGCGGCCGAAGCGTCGCAGAGGAATTTGCATTTAACAATGAGCATGCCTGAGACAGTTCTCGACCAATCAATCGCGCCCGCCACAAACACCCCTCCCCCAACGGTTCCCGCCAAGCCTACCGTCCTGCTCGCCGAAGACGACGCGGCGGTGCGCCGTTATCTCGAAGTCATCCTGCGACGCGCGGGCTACACGGTGATCTGCGCCGCCAACGGACTCGAAGCGATCAAAGCGGCGATGTCGTCGAAAGTCGATGTCGTGGTGACGGACGCTTTGATGCCGCACCTGAACGGGCATGAACTCTGTCGTTACCTGCGCGCCCGCCCAGACCTCGCCCGCATCCCCGTCCTGCTCTTGAGCGGCCTTGAACCGAACGCCGTCGCGCCCTCAACCAGCGTCCACGCCGACGCGCACCTCACCAAGCCCGTGCGCCCCGAAGATTTCACAGATTGTCTGGCGAACTTGCTCCGCGCCCGCAACTGATTTTTTGCTAGGCATTGATCAATAGCCGCGAAGCCGCGACAGTCAAAGCCGCGAAGCGGCGACAGGTAGCAGCCACGAACGCGCGTTCGTGGCTGCTACCTGTCGCCGCTTCGCGGCTGAAACTTGAACTGCGCCGCGCTCATCAATTAAGACGACCGGCGCGCGTCGGTTGTCTAACCCACTGCCGTTGACTTCGCGCCGAGCATCTCGTCGAACGGCGAGTATTCGAGATTCTGCGCCTGCGCGACGGCTTCGTAGGTCAACTTTCCGGCGTAGGTATTGACGCCCGCCTTGAGGCCGGGGTCGCTCGCGACCGCCGCGAGGAAGCCTTTGTTCGCCAGTTTCAAAGTGTAGGGCAGGGTCGCATTGGTCAAGGCGAAGGTCGAGGTGCGCGGCACTGCGCCCGGCATGTTCGCGACGCAATAATGGAGCACGCCTTCGACGTAATAGGTCGGGTCGCTGTGTGTCGTCGGGTGCGTCGTCTCGATGCACCCGCCCTGATCCACCGCCACGTCAACGATGACCGCGCCGTTCGGCACTTTCTTCAACATCTCGCGCGTGATGAGTTTCGGCGCGGCCGCGCCGGGGACGAGCACCGCGCCGACGATCAAATCGGCCTCGGCAATCGCGCCCTGAATCGCGTAGGCCGACGAGGCGAGCGTCGTGATGCGCGAGAGAAAGATGTCGTCGAGTTCGCGCAAGCGGTCGAGGTTGTTGTCGATGATGGTGACGTGTGCGCCGAGGCCGACGGCCATCTTCGCAGAGTTGGTGCCGACCACGCCGCCGCCGATGATGACGACGCGCGCCGCCGGAACTCCCGGCACGCCGCCCAACAGCACGCCGCGCCCGCCGCTCATCTTTTCAAGATATTGCGCGCCGACCTGAATCGCCATGCGCCCCGCCACTTCCGACATCGGCGTCAGGAGCGGGAGCGTGCCTTTGCGGTCGGTGATCGTCTCGTAGGCCACGCCCGTCACTTTGCGTTCGAGCAGTTGGCGTGTGAGTTCGAGATCGGGCGCGAGGTGCAGGTAGGTAAACAGCAGTTGGCCTTCGCGCATGCGCGGGTATTCGGGCGCGACCGGCTCTTTCACTTTCACGATCATCTCGCCCTGCGCCCACACCTCGTCCGCGGTCTCTAAGAGGGTCGCGCCTGCGCGTTCGTACAGCGTGTCCTCGAAGCCCGAACCTTCGCCCGCGCCGCGCTCGACGACAACCTTGTGTCCGGCGTCAACCAGAGCGCGCACGCCCGCCGGGGTCATCCCGACGCGGTATTCGTTATCCTTGATCTCTTTAGGGAGTCCGACTAGCACTTTTTAACCTCCAAAGGTCAGAGGTCGGAGGCCGGAGGTCAGCGTGGTCTTTGACTGACCTCCGGCCTCCGACCTCCGACCTCCGTGTTATTCAAATTTCACTTCGTCAATTTGCGCGCGCTGCAACTTGCCGCTGTAGTCAACGTAGACGGACTTCCATTCGGTGAAGATGTCCAAGACCTGCGTGCCCGCTTCGCGATGGCCGTTGCCGGTGGCCTTCGTGCCGCCGAAAGGCAAGTGGACTTCCGCGCCGATGGTCGAAGAGTTGACGTAGAAGATGCCCGTGTACATGTCGTTCATCGCGTGGAACGCGCGGTTCACGTCCTGCGTGTAGATGGCGGCCGACAGGCCATAGCGCACGCCGTTTGCGATCTCGACCGCCTCTTCCAGATTGTTCGTCGGGATGACGGCCGTGACGGGGCCGAAAATTTCTTCCTGCGCGATGCGCATTCCGGGCTGAACGTCTGTGAAGACGGTCGGCTCGATGAAGTAGCCGTGAGCGTGCGCGCCCGTGTCCAGACGCTTGCCGCCCGTCGCCAATTTCGCGCCGTCCTCGCGCTCGCCGATTTCGATGTAGCTCATAATTTTATGAACTGCGGCGGCGTTGATGACCGGCCCCATGTCCGTGTTCGCGTCCGCGCCGTCGCCGACGCGCAAGCCTTCGGCGCGCTCGACCAATTTCTGCGTAAACTTTTTATAGACCTTCTTGTGGACGACGATGCGCGACGAGGCGGTGCAGCGTTGGCCGGAAGTGCCGAACGCGCCCCACACCGCGCCCTCGATGGCGAGGTCTATGTCGGCGTCGTCCATCACGATGATGACGTTTTTGCCGCCGAGTTCGAGCGAGCAGATGGCGTTACGGTCGGCGCACGCGCCCGCGATGAGTCGTCCCGTCTCGGTCGAACCCGTGAACGAGATCAAACGCACGTCGCGGTGTTCGGTCAGGGGCTTACCGGCCGCCGCGCCGTAGCCCGTCACCATGTTGACGACGCCGCGCGGCACGCCCGCCTCTTCGCACGCCTTGATCAAATTGTAGGTCGAGAGCGGCGTGTCTTCGGCGGGTTTGATGACGACCGTGTTGCCGCACACGAGCGCGGGGATCAATTTCCAAGAAGGAATCGCCATCGGGAAATTCCACGGCGTGATCAGGCCGCACAGGCCGACGGGCTGGCGCACGCACATGGCGAACTTGTCGGGCATCTCGGCGGGCGTCGTGTAGCCGTGCAGGCGTCGGCCTTCGCCCGCCGTGTAGAAGGTGCAGTCAATCGCCTCCTGCACGTCGCCGCCGGTCTCCTTCAAGACCTTGCCCATCTCGCGCGTCATGTCCGCCGAGTGCGAATCTTTGTCGCGGATCAGGATGTTGCCGAGGCGGAAGAGAATCTCCGCGCGGCGCGGTGCGGGCATCCGACGCCAACCTTCGGCCGCCGCCTTCGCCGCTGCTACCGCGCGCTCCACGTCTTCGGCATTGGAGACGGGAAAGCGGCCGATGATGTCGCGCGTGTCGGCCGGGTTGACGTTTTCGAAATACTCGCCGCTCGCGGCCGCCACCCACTCGCCGCCGATGTAGTTGCTATAAGTTTTGACGGACGCGCGCGCGCCGCCCCTTTTGGCGTTGCCGTTCGCGCTTGTCACCTGTCGCGCCGCCGTGGTTGCTGTGCGCGAGCCTTTTTTCGTCGCCTTGCTTAACGCTTTTTTCGCTTGTGCCATAAGTTGGGTTTCAAGTTGAAGGTTTCAGGTTTCAAGTTCCAGACCGGGAAACCTCAGTCCTGAAACTTGAAACCTGAAACTTTAAACTCATTGATAGGTGAACTGGATGATCGTCTGCGTGATGAGATTGCGGCGGTCGAGGAAGGTGACGTTCATCACCACCGCGTCGCCGACCTTGAGATTGTTGATCACGCGCTCGAACTCGGCCAGCGTGTTGACCGGGATGCGATTGACGCGTTGGATAACCATGTTCTCGGTGATCTGCGCCTCGAAGGCCAACCCGCTTTGATCCACGTCGCGCACGAGCAGGCCGCGCACGCCCTTGAGGTTTCGCTCGTTGGCGAGTTGCGGCGTCAGTTCGCTGAGGGTGAGTCCGAGCGCGGGGCGTTCGGCGTTGCCGCCCGGCTTGTCGGAGTTCGTCTTCGGGGCTTCGGGCGTCGGCGTCGGCGTCGCCTCGGCCGCGCTGCGCGGCGGACGCTCGCCTACCGAGACGCTGACCGTGCGCCGTTCGAGTTGGCCGTTCACGTCGCGCAGGAAAGTCAGTTGCACGGTCTCGCCGACGGGCGTGCTCGCCACCTTGTTGATCAAGTCCTGCGAGTTGGCGACCGGCTTCGCGTTGAATTCGACGATGATGTCGTTGACCTGAATCCCGGCGGTGCGCGCCGGGCCTTCGCGCACGTCCGTGATGATCGCGCCTTTGGCGTCCTTCATCCCGTAGACGCGCGCAAACTCGGCCTTCACCGAATCGAGCAGCACGCCGAGGTAGCCGCGTTGGACGCGACCGCCCGCGACGAGTTGACGATAGACGAAACTGGCTTCGTTCGACGGCAGGGCGAAGCCGATGCCGTTGTAGTCGCCCGTCGAGGTGGCGATCTGCGAGTTGATGCCGATGACTTCGCCGCGCATGTTGACGAGCGGCCCGCCGGAGTTGCCGCGATTGATGGCGGCGTCCGTCTGTAAGAAACGTTGGAAACTGGAAGAGACGGGCGTGGTGCGTTCGCGCGTCGAGATGATCCCGGCGGTGACGGTTTGGTCGAGGCCGAAGGGCGAGCCGACGGCGAGCACCCAATCGCCCACCTGCGCTTCGTCCGAGTTGCCGAGTTTCACGGTCGGCAGGTCGCGGACGGGTTCGACTTTAACGACCGCGAGGTCTGTCTCGTCGTCTTCGCCGACAACGCGCCCGCGCATCAATTCGCCCGACTGCAAACGCACTGTGATGCGCGTCGCGCCTTCGACGACGTGCTGGTTCGTCAGGATGTAGCCTTTCGGATCGACGATGAAGCCGCTGCCGACGCCGCGCGACGGGCGTTGCGGCATCTGGCGGCGAAACATCTCCATCAAGGGATTGTCGCCCTCGCCGTCTTTCTCGTCGGAGTCGTCATCATTATTGCTGTTGCTGTTGCCCGCGCCGCGTTCCGCCAACTGCGGCGCGGAGACCGTATCGATGTTGACGACGGCCGGTTCGACGCGTTGCGCGATCTCGGCGAAGGACGCGGAGAGGGCTTCGGGGGCGCGGGCGTTTTGCGCCACGCGTTGAGAGTCGTTCTGCGCCACGGCGGATCGCCCGGCCAGCATCGCCCCGACGCCGACGCCCACCACCAGACACGCCAGCGCGAGCGCAGCAATCCACACTCGCAGGCGACGCAAAATCGCCCGCTCCGCCTCATTCGTTTGGCCTTGGGGAAGTTGATACATAGAACTTTTACCGCCTTCTACCGCTCTTGAAAACATGACGGCCGACGCGCGCCACATGCGCCCGCCGCTTGCCGCTGAGTTTTGACAGCCACGCCTTAAATTGTCCGAAGCCCGTTACTCACGCTCATGTGCGCGAAGCGAAGTTCGTCGAGTATAACGAATCGCCCGACCCGCCGCAAAGCAACAGGCGCGCGGGCTGGAAAATACAGGTCGCACCGGAACAAATGAGCAGCCATTTTTGACGAACATTTCGTTGACACACTCAAGGGGCGAGACTATGATGCGCGGGTCTCGCATTCCCCTGTCTGCCCGGACTTAACATGGCAGACTAACCTGCAAACCTCCTAGCCACTTTGCTCACGACTAGCGCGGCTAATCCAACACCTTCCGAAAAACAAGGAGCCAAATACAATGCAAGCTCCTCTGAAGAGATTAACCGGAAGACTATTACGGTAAATCCATTCGCGTTGTGTTGGCATAGATTAAGTAGTCGTCCGGCAACTTCGGGTAAAACTTAAGCCGTGGCAGCAATATTTGTTCAAATTAAAATCATAATAAGTTGGAGCATTATAAGTGAGTAAATCAATTTTCCTCCTCGTGCTTATTCTATTTCCGGCTCTTTCTCTCAACGGCCAATCGGTAATATCCGAACGGAAGAATAAAGAGATAGAGGAATCTCTGCTGCTCACGCAACTGCATGACCTTGAAACGGACGCCGCGAAACTCGACCAGCCGCTCGCGCTCGCTGCCGCTAAAGCGGAAATAGCAAGTGCGGGTTGGACGCTTGATCAAGCATGGGCGAAGAGACTATTGCGCGAAGCCTATGAATTGACATTCCCGCCGGAAAAAGAGCAGGTCAAACTTCGTGAAAAGCCTGTCGGCGCGCCGCCCGTTTTACCGACGAGCGAGGACGCATCGAGAAATATGGTACGCCATCGCATCCTGAGCATCGCCAGTCGCGATCATAAGTTCAGCGATGAATTGGTCGGCTTGGGTTTGGAGAAGTTAGGCAGTTACGAAGCGCACCGCCGCTATTCGGAATTGGCCTATCAAGCGGCTAAGCAAGGCGATGCTGAGACCGCCGGAGATTACATCCTCAAAGCAATCGAAATAGACCCGACGCATTTAGCCCCCGTGCAAGGCATCAACGAGATCGCGACGAAAGATCGCACGGCCGCCGACAGGCTCATTCTTCAATACATAGACCGGCTACGTAGTTTCCCGGTCTCCGATGAAAACCAGAGCGCGTTGAGAACTTCATTCATGCTGGATATGCTCATTTATCCGAGGTCAGCGTTTGGCGAACCGCTGCCGAACATCCCGCCGCCGGGAGTCGCAGTCAGGCGGGCTTACGTGATGTACATTATTGAGGCCGCCGGTAAGTTGGAGGGCGTCGCGCTCCAAAGAGCAAGGGCAAGGCTTCTAGGCGTCTGGGAGACGCTCAAACAGTACGCGCCGGAGTTGACGACAAGATTTATGCAACTGGAGGCGCAAAGCCGCGCGCCGGGCGACAACTCGCCGTTGCCGACTAAACAGAGCAACCGGGAACAAAACAAAGAGCGTTACGAGAAGCGGCTCAAAGATGCGCTCGACACTGGCGAAGCTGACGAGTTGACCATCAACTTCGCCATCTCGCGCGGCGACTTCGAGCGTGCGCGCAAGCTGATCGCGAAACTTTCGGACGGCGGGCTGAAGATGCAATTGACCGAGATGGTCAATACGAAAGAAGCCGTCAGCCTCGTTGCGAAGGGTGACGCGTCCGGTGCGGAACGCCTCGCCGAACAATTAACGCGCGCCGTCTCGCTGCTCGAAGCCTACCCCATTATCATCAACCGCTGCATCGCCGACAAATCGCGCGGCTGCCTTCCCGGCGCGCTCGTCTCAAAAGCCGTGCGCCAACTCAAGCGCGCCGACCTGACGCCCAACACGCCGCCCGCAGGCATCCCCTCGTCAATTGTCCCGACGAATCGTGAGTTCGACCCCGTCCTCTCCGGCCTCTCCAAACTGGCCGCGCTCATCGCCCCGCTCGACGAGCAACTCGCCCTCGAAGTGCTGGATGAAGTGGTGGCCTCGGCCAACGCAAGCGCGCTCGACACGGAGCAGGGACGCACCGGGTTCGACGCAGAAACGTTTCGACGCCTCGCGCACGGCAACGAAGTGCGGGTCAGGCAGTCGGCCGAGACTTTCAAAGATCGACTACGCCGCATCGTCGCTCTCGCCGCCATCTATCAGGGCAAGGCCGCAGAGTTGGCGCAAGCCGTGAAGCAGCCAACGTTCAATTAGCTTCTGCTCTCTTTGCCGAACGCTTCCGCCCGCGCGCGGCACATCGCGGCGAGCGCGGCGATTCTCGGCAGACGCTCCTTCAAGGCATTAGCGGATTGAAGTGCGCGCACCTCATTTTTCACGCCGAGCATTTTGAAAATTTCGGGATTGATGCCGGGACGCCCGAGTTCCGCGTCTTTGGAGTTGTTGGCGTTGGCGGCCACCACCGCTTCGTCGAGCGCGTCGAAGGCCAGTTCCACGTTGACCGGCGCGACGGCCTGCGCGAGCGCGCTCAGGCTCAAGGCGAGCGCGGGCGAATCGGGCGACGTTGCCTTGAGTTGCTTGATGGCTTGATGCGCCAGCGCGTTCGCGCCCGCCGCGTCTTTACGCTTCACGCACGCGCCGATCAAAACCGGGTAGACGCGCAGCATCGACTCGGCCTTGCGTAACAGTTGCGCCAGTTTTTCCGCCGACGCCTCCTCGCCTTTCGCCGCCAGACTGAGAGCCTCGTCGGTGTTGACACGGTCGGTCAGGCTCGACTTCTTCTCGCCGTCGGGCAGCAATTCGATCAACTTGCGCAAGCTGGCGAAATCCCGACGCCCCAGCGCGCGGCCGATGACATCGTCGTCGGGCTGACCGCGCTTGATCGCGTCCTTGATGGCCGCTTCATCCCACGCGCGCCGCGTCTCGGCGTCGCTTCCGGGTCGCGGCAGGCTGCCGTCGTCGCCCGGCCTCCGGCTCAACTTCTCCAACTCCATGAACGCCCCGGTCAACTCCGGCGCGTACTGCTTGAGCGGTAGCCACGCGAACATGAGATACGTGCGCAGGGTCTTCAAACTCTCCGGCTCGGTGCGAGCTAACTGCGTCATGCTTTCGACGACGTAGCTCACGTATGCCTTGACTAAAGCGGGATTGGGCGGTGGCGTGGGCTGCCCCTGATACGTGTAACCGAGGCGATCCGCTATCAAGGGAAACAGAAAAACATGCACCCGCGTCGCGCTCCCGGTCGTCATCGAGAGCGGCGTAACCCTCAACTCTTCGATGTATTCCATCAGCAATTTGTCGGCGGCTGCCCGATCTTGCTTGGCGAGATTGGGGATGATCTCCACGAGAGTCATTACCGTCGGCTCAGCCTTAATGGACAGAGAGGTGTACTTACCGGCGGTTTCGATGTCGCCCGCGCGCAGCGATTGTAAAGCAAGACTTCGATACCTTTCGACCTCTTCCATGCGCCCCAACTCCCGCGCCCCCAATGAAGTCAACTCGTCGGCGAAGGCTTTCTCGCGCCCGGCGACGGCGAACACGCGGTCGCGTATCTCGGTGCGCGGCCAATCAAGACCCGTCGGCGGCGTCAGCCGCGCCCCGATGGGCTGGCTGCGCAGGCGCTCGCGTTCCTTTTCCTCCGGGAAGGTCAACACGTAAGCTTCGCGCAGCAATTTCTTCGCCCACTCGCGGTCTATCGTCCACGCGGCGTCCGCAATCTCGACTCTGGCGCGCGCCTGCGCGAGCGGCGGCAAAAGTTTCAACGCCTCGGCCTCAAGGGCTTGCAGGTCGAAGCGCAGGGCGTTTCGCTTCTGCATCGCTTCCGTATCGCCGTCCGGCTTAGCCGCGACCGTTTGGGCATGAGAGGCGCACGTCGCGAGCAGGATGAAAGCTAACAGGAGTTGGAGTCGTCGCATCATAAAACACCACGAGTTGAGGAAGCGGAAATGAGGCGTCTGAAGTCCGAGCTAGGACTACGAAAAGATGTGAGTTGTCTCAGCGAAAACTGAGAATGAAGCGCGCTCTCGCCAGAGCATGCGCGTGTGGAGAGTAGCAGCCGTAAAGTGCGCGAGTCAACGATTTCATCATAGGCTGTCAGCCCTCCGCTTCGCGCACGATGTCGTCGGCCTTTTGTCTCTCGCGCACCGCTGCCTTGCGCTCGCGCCGCTCGCTCCAACGCGTTTCGGAGATGATGATCCCGGCGAACACTAAGCTTGCGCCCACCCAACCGCGCCCGCCCATCCACTCGCTTGCGCCGATGACGGCGACGGCGAAGGCCGTGGCGAAGACGGGTTCGAGGCTGAAGATAATGGCGGCGTGCGTGGCGGAGGTGCGCGCCTGCCCCCACGTCCAGAGCAGGAATGCGCCGACGGTCGCCACCGTCGCCAGATAGATGAGTTGCCACACGAGCGACGCGCTCCACACGAGCGGCAGAGTCTCGCGCGCGAACGCGACGGGCAGCGCGTCCGCACCCGCGAAACTTGCCCACACGTGCAAGCCCACCCACACGACGCTGAACAGAACGGCGATGCACGCGATCTGCAAGACGGTCAACTGCCGCACGTCGTAGCGGCGCGCGTAGACGCTCATCAGCGTGATGTGGGTCGCAAACAAAGCAATCGCGGCGAGCGTCAACAAGTCGCCGAGGTTGACGCTCGTGTCCGCGCCCTGCGGCGCGAGGATCAACAAACCGCCGAGCGACGCGAACACCACGCCGAGCAAATTTTCGATGCCCGGCCGCGCGCGCAGGATCAGGTAAGCGACGAAAGGCACGAGCGGCGTCGTCAGTCCCGTCACGAAAGCGGACTTCGAGGCGGTCGTGTAAACCTGTCCGGCCGCCTGCAACCCGAAGCCGACGCCCATCAAGAGGCCGAGCGTTGCGCCCGCGCGCCACTCGCTCCAGCGCGCCTCCGCGAGCCTGCGCGGAAACATCGCCGCCAGCAAAACGGCCGCCCCCGCGAAGCGCACGAACATGTAAGCCATCGGCGGCCACACGCCGAGGATGTCCTTCGCCATGAAGAAGGTCGAACCCCAGATGAGCGTCGTCAACATCAACGCGCCGTCGGCCGCCCAGTTGGATTTCAGTCTCATTATCAGCGGTCAGCAAGTCAGCGGTCAGCGATCAGCTAAAACCGGCTTGCTGACGGCTGATCGCTGATCGCTGACTGCTCACTCTTTCAAGGTCTGAGCAAAACTTTCAGGACGCCGTTTTCGGTCGCGCGTTGCATGGCGCGCACGCCGTCGGCGAGGGGAAACTCTTCGGTGACGAGGCTCGCCACATCTACGGCGTCGCGCGCGAGCATTTCGAGCGCGGGGGCGAAGCGTCCGCAGCGCGAGCCGACGATGCTGATCTCGTCAACGACGATCCGCGCGGCGTCAAAACCGGTTGCGCCGTGAAAAGTTGACTTCAAGACGAGCACGCCGCGCGGGCGTGTGAGTCCGACGGCGAGCGCAAAACCGCCGCCCGCGCCCGATGCTTCGACGACCACGTCGAACGCGCCCTGCAACTCTCGCGGCAACTCGCCTGCGAGCGCGGTCTCGACGCCGCGTGCGCGCACAACGCGCAGTTTGTTTTCGTGTTTGCCGATGAGCGTGACGGCCGCTCCGCTTTGCGCCTTGACGGCCTGCGCGCAGAGCAAGCCGAGTTTGCCGTCGCCGACGACGGCCACGCGTGTCTCGCGTCCGATCCGCACGCGTTCCATGATGCCGCAGGCCGCCGCGAGCGGTTCGGTGAAGACGGCGCGCGCATCCTCGATCTCGTCCGGCACAATTAACAAATTCACGATTGGCAAACTCAAGTACTGCGCGAACGCGCCGTCGCGCCCGACGATGCCGAGCACCGTGCGCTGCGGGCAATGGCGCGCATCGCCCCCGGCGCACAACTCGCAATGCCCGCACCCCGCGTTGATCTCGCCCACCACGCGCCGCCCCACGAGTTGCGGCGCACCGTGCGCGCTCTCCACCACGCCGACAAACTCGTGGCCGAGCGTGCCCGCGAACCCCGCATAGCCGCGCGTGATCTCCACATCCGTGTTACAAATCCCCGCCAGACTGACGCGCACCACGGCCTCGCCCGACGCCTCGCGCGGCGCGGCCGTCTCCGCCAATCCCAACTGCCCTCTCTCGTATCGCAGAGCTTTCATAACTTTTAGTAAATCGTGAATCGTCAATCGTGAATAGAAAAACCCCGTTTACTTCTATTCACGATTGACGATTCACGATTTACGTCTTTGATCTATTTACGATTGACGATTCACGATTTACGTCCTCAAAATCTTTTCGTTCTCATGTAAGCGTTCGCGGCCGTGAGTTCGACCGTCTGCTCACGACCGGCGACGTTGACGGGGAGACGCCAGATAACTTCCTGCGCGCCCCCTTGCGTAGCGTGTATCCACCAGCGGCCGGGCGGGACGTAGACGATGGTTTGGCCGCTCTCGTCGAGTTGCGTGCGGATAGGTTTACGCGCGCCCATGCGCCGCACGATGAAGTCTTCAAAACGCTGGCCGGGGCGTCGCTCATCGAGAAACTCGCGTTGCGCCGCCGCGACATCAATCGAGTAAAGTTGGATGGGCGTCGTCGTGACGGCGGCCGAGTTCTGCACGTCGCCGCTGCCACTACCGCCGGGGCGGGGGAGGACGACGATACGCAGCAGCGTGTCGCGCGTCTGCCCGGTGACGCCGAGGCCGTGCGGGGCATCGTCGAGCGGCATGCGGTGATAGATGAGCCAGCCCGCCCCCGCGAGCGCGAGGATGAGCGCGACGCGCAAAGCGGCAACGAGCCAATGATGTGTGGGAACGGGATTGCTCACTTAAAACCGAACCGTATATTTAACCGGCGACGCGCGCGCACGCCGCCCACGCGCCGTCAGGCCATGAATCCCTTTTCGCGCAGCGCGCTCTCCAACTCGCGGTTGGTCGGAACTGAGAGCACCTGCCCGGCGATGTCGAGCGTGGGCTTACGCTCCTTGCCGTCGTTGTGCTGCCGCACCCACTCGGCGGCCGCGGAGTCTTCTTCCACGTCGATGTAAGTGTGCGCGACGCCGAGTTCCTTCAAGTGCCGCAGGGTGTCCTGCGTGTCGTGACACCAATCCGCCCCGTAAACTTTGACTTCCATGTTGTCTCCCCCCGAAATTATTTAACGACAATGATAGCAGAAGCCGGTAGTCCGTCGTCAGTCGTGCGTCGCCGTTTGTCCGTTGTTCGATCCAAATCTTCAGCAACCTGCGCGAGCGCCGCATGCGACGGACAACTGACAACGGACGACCGACTAAGTTACAATGCGCCTTCAACTTACTTTCTCTACTGCAAAATTTTCCTGTGACGACGAGAGCGGCTGATAAATTTCGCGACGAGTGCGGCGTCTTCGGCATCTACGGCCACGCGGAGGCGGCGCGTCTCACTTACCTCGGACTCTACGCGCTGCAACATCGCGGGCAGGAATCCTGCGGCATCGTCTCTTCAAATGGCAAAGAGTTGCGTTCGGAGCGCGCGATGGGACTCGTCTCCGACGTGTTCGACGCCGAACGCCTCAACCGCCTGCCCGGCTCATCTGCCATCGGCCACGTGCGCTACTCGACGGCCGGGGAAGTTTCCATCCGCGAAGCGCAGCCTTTCCTCGTCGCCTGCCAGCACGGGCAAGTCGCCGTCTGTCACAACGGCAATCTCCCCTTCGCCAGCGAGGAGCGCAAACGACTCGAACGCGCGGGCGCGATCTTCTCTTCCACGTCCGACACCGAAGTGATCCTGCACGGCATCGCCCGCTCGCAAGCCGCGAACATCAACGAGGCGATCCCCGAAGTCCTGCGCGAGACCGAAGGCGCGTTCTCGATGCTCTTTCTCACCCCCGACTCGCTCATCGCCATCCGCGACCCGCGCGGCTTTCGCCCGCTCGCCCTCGGCCGGCTCGGCGACTCGGCATGGGTCGTCGCCTCCGAAACCTGCGCCTTCGATCTCATCGAAGCCGAGTATGTCCGCGACGTTGAACCCGGCGAGATGATCATCATCGACGAGCGCGGCCTGCATTCGTCTCGCCCGCTGCCCCCGCGCGATCATTCGATGTGCATCTTCGAGCACGTCTATTTCGCGCGCCCCGACTCTCTGATCTACAGCCACTCGGTCAACGAGTCGCGCCACAAGATGGGCAAGCGGCTCGCCGTCGAGCAACCGGCCGAGGCTGACCTCGTCGTGCCCGTACCCGATTCCGGCGTCGCGGCCGCCATCGGCTACGCCGCGCAAAGCGGCATCAATTACCGTCAGGGCTTGGTGCGCAACCACTACGTGCATCGCACCTTCATCGAGCCGAAGCAGGCGATTCGCTCCTTCGGCGTGCGCATCAAGTTGAACCCCGTGCGTCACTTGATCGAAGGCCGCCGCGTCGTGCTCATCGACGACTCCATCGTGCGCGGCACGACCTCGAAGAAGATCGTCCGCATGGTCAGGGAAGCCGGGGCGACCGAAGTACACATGCGTATCAGTTGCCCGCCGACCGTCAGCCCGTGCTTCTACGGCGTGGACACGCCGAACCGCGACGACCTCATCGCCGCGCAGATGTCCGTCGAAGAGATACGCAACTTTATCGGCGCGGACTCGCTCGGCTATCTCTCCCTCGAAGGCATGCTCGCCTCGACCGGCATCCCGCCCGCCGCCTCTTGCGTCGCCTGCTGGACGGGCAACTACCCCACGCAGATCACGCGCGAAGCCGAAACCCAGTGGGCGCGCGAACACGAACCCGTCCCATCCGATTGAAGACATGAACGAGTCTTTGAATCAGTATCAAGGTATAGTCGCTTTGCTCGACCAGTTAGTTGATGAAGTCGGTGAAGACGAAACGCATCCTTATCGTCGCTAATGGAGTTGATTGGCTTGCTCATTGAACACTACGAAGCCGAGCACGTTCCCGAACTAACGATCGATCAGTAATCGCACCGAAAGCGCGGAGGACGCGAACACGAACCCGTCCCGTCCGATTGAAGAGATGAGGAAAACTTTCAGGATCAACTACTGTCTCCCCGTCGGCGTCTTGCATTTACGTTCGGAGGTTAATCTAGGTGGCTCAAAGTAGAAGCGTGCGCGGGTGCGGGTGCGTGGCGGCGGTGCTGTTGATCGCCGTCGCCGTCGGGCTGGTCGCGTATTTCAAGTTTTACAAACCCGCGCCCGGGCCGCAACTTCCCCCGCCGTCGGGCGACGAACTCTCGATTCACGTCCTCGATGTCGGGCAGGGCGATGCGATTTTGATCGTCGCGCCGGGCGGCAAGACGGCGCTCGTGGATGCGAGCGTGCCGGGCAGCGGCAAGAAGATTCTCGCCGCCATGGGACGCTACGGCGTTGACCACATCGACCTGTTCATCACCACGCACGCGCACGCAGATCATATCGGCGGCGCGGACGAAGTGATCAAGGGGACGAAAGTTTTCAAGGTGCTCGACAGCAAAGTGCCGAACACGACGAAGAACTACGAAGACTTTCTCGACGCCATCGAAGCGCGCGTCGAAAACCCGCAGGACAATTTCATCACCGCCGCGCCCGGCCAAACTTTCGACCTCGGCAGCGGCGCGATCATCTCCGTGCTCGCCCCCATCCAGCCGCTTTTCACGAAAGACCAGTTGCGCTCCGGCGGCAACGAGCCGAACGCCAACTCGGTCGTGACCCGGCTCGACTACGGCGAGTTTTCGATCCTGTTGACCGGCGACGCCGAAGCGCAGACCGAGCAACGGATGATGGAGGGGGGCGCACGGCTTGACGCGAAGGTTTTGAAGGTCGGACACCACGGCTCGAAGTATGCCAGTTCGGAAGACTTTCTGCGGCAGGCCAAGTTTAAGGACGCGGTCGTCTCGTGCGGCGCGGACAACCGCTACGGCCACCCGAGTCAAGAGGTCTTGGATCGTCTCAGGGCGGCGGGCGTGAAAGTCTATCGCACGGACTTGCAGGGCGAGATCACGATCAAGACGCGCGGCACGGAGGGCTACCAGATCACAACGGAACGTCAGGCCGCCGCAGACGAAATTTCTACGGGTCGCAAGGCGCAGAAGGACGACTCGACCAAATCGGGCTTCATTCAATACGGCGACTTCGGCCCCGCGCCGAAGCCATCGCCCTCGCCCAAGTCGAAAGCGGCGAACAGCAGGTGAAACGGCAATGACCGAGCGCAAAGAGAATCCGCGAGAGAAGCCAAGCAGCGGCGAAGAAGTGCGCGCCGTCGTTGACCGCATCGAAGACGGCGACATCGCCGTGCTCAGTCTCGAAGACGAAGCGAGGTCGCAACTCGACGTGCCGCGCGAGCAGTTACCGCAGGGCGCAAACTCGGACGGCGACCACCTGCTGCTCAAGTTCGACGTTGACGCGGAGAGTGGAAAGCGCACGCTCAAGTCCGTCGAGGCCGCGCCGCACGCACGCGCCTCGGCGGAAGACCGGATCAAGAAAATGCAGGAGCGGCTCGCACGCATGAGCGGCGCGCCGGACAAGAAGGATTTCAAATTGTGAAAGAGCAATTAGCTATCAGCCGTCAGCTAAAACAAAAGCGTCGGCTCGATGTTATCGGCTCGATGTTAATAGCTGATTGCTGATAGCCGACGGCTGACAGCTTTCCTTATGACCAAACCCATCACATACAGCGACGCGGGCGTCTCGATTGAGGCGGCGAACGCAGCCGTAGACCGGATCAAGGAGATGGCGCGCGCCACCTTCAACGAGCGCACGCTCTCCGAGATCGGCAGCTTCGGCGGGATGTTCGACGGCGCGTTTCCCTCGATGCGCGCGCCCGTCCTCGTCGCTTCGGCCGACGGCGTCGGGACGAAACTCAAAGTCGCCTTCGAGACGAACACGCACAACACTGTGGGGCGCGATCTGGTCAACCACTGCGTCAACGACATTCTCGTGCAGGGCGCGCGCCCGCTTTTCTTCCTCGACTACGTCGCCACCGGCGCGCTCTCGCCCGAAGTGATCGCGCAGGTCGTCGAAGGCATGGCGCGCGGGTGTCGTGAAAACAAGTGCGTGCTGCTCGGCGGCGAGACCGCGGAGATGCCCGGCTTCTACGCGGCGGGGGAATACGATGTGGCCGGTTTCATCGTGGGCATCGTTGATCGCGAGCGGGTGATTGACGGGAAGACCATCGCGGCGGGCGACCGCGTGCTCGCCCTGCCCTCCGTCGGCCTGCACACGAACGGCTACTCGCTCGCACGCAAACTCTTTTTTGAAGTCGGGGCTTACGAAGTTTCAACGCACGTCGAAGAACTCGGTCAGACCATTGGCGAGGCGTTGCTCGCACCGCACCTGAGTTACCTGCCCGCGCTCGAAGAATTGCTCGACACGGGCATGCTCAAAGGGCTGGCACACATCACCGGCGGCGGCCTCGTTGACAACATCCCGCGCATCCTGCCCGAAGGCATGGCCGTGGAGATCAAACGCGGCTCGTGGCCGCAACTTCCCGTCTTCACGCTCATGCAGCGGCTCGGCAACGTCTCGGAGACGGAGATGCACCGCACCTTCAACATGGGCGTCGGCATGGTGATCGTGTGCGCGGCCACGGACGCGGACGCGATCCGCACGCACATCGAAACTCGCGGCGAGAAAATTTTCGAGATCGGGCGTGTCGTCGCGGGCGCGCGCGCGGTCGAATTCGTTTGAAAGAGTTTCAAGTTTCAGGTTTCAAGTTTCAAGTCTGAATGTTCCTCATTCTTTAACTTGAAACCTGAAACCTGAAACTTGAAACCTGAAACTCGTATCTTGAAACTTGCCGTTCTCATTTCCGGTCGCGGGTCGAACATGGTTGCGCTCGCGGAGGCCGTCGAGCGCGGGCGCGTGCCGGGGGCGAGCATCGCGCTGGTCTTGAGCGACCACGCCGACGCGCAAGGGCTGCGCCGCGCCTCGGAGCGCGGCATCGAGACGCTCGCCGTCGAACGCGCGGGACGCACGCGCGTCGAACACGAGCGCGAGATCATCCGTGCCCTCGAAGCGCGCGGCATAGAACTCGTCTGTCTCGCCGGTTTCATGCGCCTGCTCTCGCCGCAGTTCATCGAAGTTTTTCGCGGGCGCATCCTCAACATTCATCCGAGTTTGCTCCCCGCCTTCCCCGGCCTCGACGCGCAACGACAGGCCATCGAGCACGGCGTCAAGGTGAGCGGCTGCACCGTCCATTTCGTTGACGAGACTTTGGACGGCGGCCCCATCATCACGCAACGCGTCGTCGCCCTCTTGGACGACGACACGCCGGAGACGCTCGCCGCACGCATCCTCGTCGAAGAGCATCAAGCCTACGCCGAAGCGGTCGCGTTGGTTGTGAGCGGGAATTATGAGATTACCGGGAGACGCGTGCGTTCGCTGCCCGCACGTTAATCCGGCCGCGCGGCCTTGGATCGTCCGCTAACGGCGGCGCGGCAATGAGCCTCGCCTCAAGTCAGTTTCATTCACGATTCGACATTGCAACTTGCCGGTCAATTCTTCCTCTGACCGAGCGCGACCGCCCGTTGAAAGGCGGCATAGACGGCTTTCGAGAGCACCGTCCGCAGGCCGCCCTTTTCCATCTGGTAGATCGCGTCGGCCGACGTGCCGCCGGGCGACGTGACCATGTTGCGAAGCTCGGCCGGGTGCTTGTGCGATTCCTGCGCGAAGCGCACCGAGCCGAGCATCGTCTGCAAGACGAGTTCGCGCGCCACCTCGCGCGAGAAGCCCATGTGGACGCCCGCGTCGATGAGCGATTCCATGACGAGAAAGATGTAAGTGGGGCCGGTCGCGCTCAAGGCCGTCGCCATGTCGATCTGCCGTTCCTCCTCGACGCGCATCTCGCGCCCCAGCGCGCCGAGCATCACGCTCACCTGTCGCCGCCGCGCGTCGTCCACTTGCGCCGTCGCCGTCCAGACCGTCATGCCCTCGCCCACCTGCGCGGGCGTGTTCGGCATCGCGCGCACGATTGCCGTGTGCGACAACTCGCCCGCCATCGTCTCGATCCTTGCCCCGGCGACGATGGACAGCACGAGGTCTTCGGCGCAGAGCGTGTCTTTCAACTCGTGCAACACGCCGTTCAACTTCTGCGGCTTGACCGCGAGGATGACGATTGAGCCGGAGGCTTGCGCGCCCGCCGTCGCTGCCCTATCACCCGCCGCCTCAAGCGCACCCGCCGCCTCAAGCGACACCGCCTCGCGGTTGCTTTCGACGACGCGAATGCCATAAGTCCCTTCGAGTTCGGCGCGACGCGCGGCGCGCGGGTGGCTGCCGCAGACTTGCGCGGGCGCGACGAGTTGCCGCTTCAACAACCCCGCGATCATCGACTCGGCCATCACGCCGACGCCGACGAACACGAGGCGCACTCCGGCGAGCGGATTATCCCCGCCGGTCTCCTTCAATTCCTCGGCCACAGGTGAGTTGATCATGAGAGGGAAAGTAGCTCAAACTACCGGCGGATTCAAAGTCCGTGTCCGGCTCGCAGCCCAAAGCGGGCTTCGTCTATTTACGATTTACGATTCACGATTTACGATGAAGCAATGACGATTGACGAACAACTCGACTACCTACGCAAAGGCGCGGTCGAGGTTATCCGCGAAGAAGACCTGCGCGCCAAGTTGGAGCGGAGCGCGCGCACCGGCGTGCCCCTGCGCGTCAAGTACGGCGCAGACCCGACCGCCCCCGACATACATCTCGGCCACACGGTCGTCATCCGCAAGCTGCGCGCGTTTCAGGAACTCGGCCACACGGCCATTTTCCTCATCGGCGATTTCACCGGCCTCATCGGTGACCCGTCGGGCAAGAACGCCACGCGCCCGCAACTCACGCGCGAAGAGATCAACGCCAACGCCGAAACTTACAAGGCGCAAATTTTCAAGCTGCTCGACCCGGCCAAGACCGTCATCGACTTCAACTCGCGCTGGATGGACGCGCTCGGCTCGGACGGCTTCGTCCGTCTCGCCTCGCGCGTCACGGTCAAACAAATTTTGGAGCGCGACGACTTTCAGAAGCGGCTCGCAGAAGAACGCCCCATCGCGCTCCACGAACTGCTCTACCCGCTCGTGCAGGGCTACGACTCCGTCGCGCTCACGGCCGACGTTGAACTCGGCGGCACGGATCAAAAGTTCAACATGCTCGTCGGCCGCAACCTCCAACGCGAATCCGAACAGCAGCCGCAGGTCGTCATCACCATGCCGCTCCTTGAAGGCACGGACGGCGTTCAGAAGATGTCGAAGTCTTACGGCAATTACATCGGCATCAACGAACCCGCACAGGAGATGTTCGGCAAAGTCATGTCCGTCTCCGACGAATTGATGTGGCGTTATTACGAACTTCTGACCGACCTGCGCACGGACGAGATCGCACGCCTCCGCGCGGCGACGGACGCGGGTGAGCGCAACCCGCGCGACCTGAAAGTCGAACTTGCCAAACGCATCATCGCGGACTTTCATTCGCCGTCCGATGCAGAGGCCGCCGAAGCGGAGTTCAACCGCGTCTTCAAGCGCAAGGAGATTCCCGACGAGATCGAAGAACGCGTTCTGGCGGCGGGCGCATGGAAACTCCCGCGCCTGTTAGTTGAAACCACGCTCGCGGCTTCGATGGGCGAGGCGCGCAGGCTCATCGAGCAAGGGGGCGTCCGCGTTGATGGCGAACGCCGCGCCGAGGATGAAGTTAATTTGAACGCGGGGCATGCGATCCTGATCCAAGTCGGCAAGCGTCGTTTCCTGCGCGTGCGCGGGGCATAAAACGATGAGGCACGACAAGGGTATGTTTGTTTTCCTCTCGTCACCCGTCACTCGTCACTGATTTAGAGATGTCCACGGTCGTCGCCAACGAAGAAACGCTCGTCATCGAGACGCCGGAGCGCGTGCCGCTGCACTTCGCGCTGGCTTCGATTGGCAACCGCTTTCTGGCGTGCGCGGTTGACCACGGGTTGCAGTTGTTTGCGATGCTGCTCATCGGGCTGTTGTTTCTGTGGACGGGCTATTGGACGCAGTTGGGCAGTCGCGTGTCGCAGATGCCGAAGTGGTTGCTGGCGGCCGTGATCATTCTGGTGTTCGTGTTGTGGTCGGGCTACTTCGCCATCTTCGAATGGCTGTGGAACGGGCAGACGCCGGGCAAACGCATGTTGCGCTTGCGCGTCATCCGAGAAGACGGGCGACCCGTCACCGTCTGGGAGACGGCGGCGCGAAACCTGCTGCGCGTCTTCGACATGATGCCGTTTCCGTTTTACTCAATCGGGCTGGTGTCCGTCTTCATGAGCGAGCGCGACCAGCGCGTGGGCGATTTCGTGGCGGGCACGGTCGTCGTGCGCGAGCGCGAGGCGCAAGCCCCGACGTTTGCAGAGGTGTTCGCCGCGCCGACGAGCGACGTGGCCTTGCGCCGTTCATTCAATCCGGTCTTGTTCAAAGGCGACGCGGGCGCGCTCAGTGAGCGCGAGATCGAAGTGGTCGAGATATTCCTCAGGCGGCGTTGGGAACTCGCAGACGCGCCGCGCCAGTGGATGGCGTGGCGCGTGGCGACGCCGATCCTCTACAAACTCAAACCCGACTTCGACCGGGAGACTTTCACCTACGAAGGCTTTCTCGAAGAACTGCTCCACCGCTACCGCGCCGTGCATCGTTTCACCGACTGAGCCGAAACTTGCGACCCGGACGCCGTGCCGCGCGCAAAGACGCCATCCGCCCGGTAGAAATAGAAAAGCGTGGGAAGCGATTCCCACGCTTTTCCATCCGAACGAACTGCAAGGGCAGTTCGCATTTACTTCTTCCACTCGACGGGAAAGAGTGCGCCAGCTTTCACCGGGTCTATGTTCGTCCCGGCGAGTTCGAGCGCGCGCGCCAGTACCACGTCGCGCTTGGCGGCCATGTCGGTAGCTTTCGGCAGCATCAACTCGTCCGGCACGACGCCGACTTTCTCCAGACTTGCGCCGTCCGACATGATCACGTCTGCGTTCGTGATGTTCGCGCCCCAGACCACGATCCGCTCCGTGCCCATCTCATAATTGCGATAGATCGAGCGCATGACCGCCCCGGCCGACCTGTCGCCGATAACCGTGCCGCGCTTCTCAAGCTGCATCACGCGCGCGAACACTTCCGAGGCCGACCCCGAATCGCTGTCCACCAGCACGATCACCTTCCCTTCAAACAGGTTGCCCTTGCCGCGCGTCTTGGCAACGACCGGCTTAGACTCTTTGCGGGTTTTAATGTCGGCCATCTTCACGTCGCGGTCGAAGAAGTGGCCGAGCAGCCGCAGCAGCGTAGTTTCGGCTCCGCCGCCGTTGCCGCGCAAGTCCAGCACCATCGCCTTGCGCCCGCGCGCCTTGCTCATAATCTCGTCAACTTTGTCGTCCGACAAATCGAACGAGGGCATCTTCCAGACGAACACGCCGCCGAGGTCTTCGTAATAGCGGTGGCGACCCAGCTTGGCGTCGTCCTCCATCTCCCTGAGAATCGCGTTGATCTCTATGTCGCTGTTGAGATCGAGCACGCGTTTGCCCTGCGTCACTTTAGCTTTCAGGTTCATCTCGCGCGGCTCTGCGCCGGGACTTTGCACGACGACGTTGAAGCCCGCGCGCGGGCTGAGAGTGTTGTAGAAATATCGCATCTTCCAGAATTCTTTGCGCGTCGGTTTGAAACGCTCGACGGAGATAATGCGGTCGCCCTCCTTCAACCCTTGCGCCGCCGCGTCGCTGCCGGGTTTAACGGCCACCACGTAACACTCGTCGCCGATCATCTGCATCTCCCAACCGTATTCGACGCGCTCCGGGCGCGATGGCGGGTAGAATTTGGTGTGCGAATCGTCGAGGTCGAGCAAGACCTGCGCGATGATGCCGAACGCCTGCCCCAGAGAAGTGGCCTGCTTGAGCTTATCTTCGGCCGCTTTGAAACGCGCGTCCACATCCATGCCGCGAATGGTCGGATCGTAGTAATGCTTCTTGAGTTGATCTTTGACGTTGGCGAGCATGGTGAGCGTGCGCTCGCGTTCGATGCGGTCGAAAGCTTGTGCGTGGAGTGGCTGCGGCGCAAGCAGGCCGACGACGTAGAGGGCGACGGCGGCGAAAATAAACTTGCGGGCAAATACAGGCATGCCTGTGGGCAATGTGTTTCCGTAAAACTTCAAGAGGGTTTACTCCTTAAACTGGGTTGGAACTTGATGAGGTTCGCGTTGCTGTTTTCTGAATGGCCGGGAACGGCAACTACAAGGCGGACATATTGCCACAGGCACATTTTATTTGGCAACTGCCGTCGGGGCGAAAACCGCGTCGATTTTTGGCCGCGCGTCGAGACGAGGGCGCGACGAAACAGGCAGCTTGCCGTCTCTCGTTTTCATCTAAATTTCACGACCGGAGCGGCGTTTGGATCGAGCAGTTTGACGCGAAGTTTGCGCGTCTGTTACTTTCGTCTGTTTCGCGGAGAGGTTAGTTTTCAACCATCAATGAGGAAGTAGGAACATAATGACTCAAGACATTTTTATTTTAGGCGGCAAGCGCACGCCGATGACCGAATACGTCGGCGCGTTGAAGGATGTCAAAGCGATTGACCTCGGCGCGGCGGCGGCGCGCGGCGCGCTCGAAGCCACCGGCGTTGCGGCCGAAGAGATCGACCACACCATCATCGGCAACGCCTTGCAGACTTCGGGCGACGCCATCTACGGCGCGCGTCACGTCGCGCTGAAGGCGGGCGTGCCCGCAGAGCGTCCCGCGCTCACCGTCAACCGTCTGTGCGGCAGCGGTATCCAGTCAATCGTCTCCGGCGCGCACATGATTCTGCTCGGCGAAGCGAAGACCGCGCTCGTCGGCGGTATGGAGTCGATGTCGATGGCTCCGCACGCCATCTACGGCGCGCGCTCCGGCTTCGCGCTCGGACAGGGCAAACTCGAAGACACTTTGATGGTCGCCCTGCTCGACACCTACTGCAACACGACGATGGCGGGCACGGCCGAAAACCTCGCGCGTCGCTACGAAATCTCGCGCGAGGATCAAGACCGTTACGCCTTGCGCTCGCAAACCGAGGCGAAACGCGCGCAGGACGCGGGGCTGTTCAGAGAAGAGATCACGCCCGTCGAAGTGAAGACGCGCAAAGGCGTCAAAGTAGTTGACACGGACGATCACCTGCGCCCCGATACGACGCTCGAAGTGCTGGCGAAGCTGCCGACGGCGTTCAGCAAAGACGGCTTCGTTACGGCCGGTAACGCATCGGGGATCGTTGACGGCGCGGCCGCGCTCGTCATCGCGGGCGAAGAGTTCGTCAAGTCGCGAAACGTCCAGCCGCTCGGCCGCATCGTGGCGTGGGCTTACGCAGGCGTCGAGCCTGACGTGATGGGCATCGGCCCCGTGCCCGCCGTGCGTAAGGCGCTGGAGAAGGCGGGGTTGAAACTGTCGGACATCGATCTGGTCGAAGTCAACGAAGCATTCGCCGGTCAATATCTCGCCGTCGAAAAAGAACTCGGACTCGACCGCGCGCGCACGAACGTCAACGGCGGCGCAATCGCGCTCGGCCACCCGCTCGGCGCATCTGGCACGCGCCTCGTGCTCACTTCGCTTCTCGAACTGCGTCGTCGCGGCGGTCGCTACGCACTCTCAACTGCCTGCATCGGCGGCGGTCAGGGCATCGCGATCATCGTCGAACGGCAAGGATAAAGAATGAGGGATGAGGATGGAAGGATGTGGAATGAAGTAAAGCACTCAAGCGCTTGAATGCTTTCAGTCATCCCTCGTCCTTCCGCCCTCATCCCTGCTTTCCATGCGAACGCCCCGGACAGGCTCTCTCCTCAAAAAGCCTGCCGGGGCGTCCGACGTTTGCGCCAACAGTTTTCCCCCCTCTGGCGCAAATATCAATTCCGTGGTCGTAAACGGGCTGGCGAACTTGTCCAAACTCCGCGCTACACACCAGTCTTATCTCAATCGTCGTGCCACGCGCCCCCCACGGCCGCGCACATCGAAAACGCCGCCAAATACCGCGATTTCAGCGCACAATAAACTCTCCGGGGAACTCGCGCCGGGACACTCATGCGGGATACTTGCTACGCACCTTACGCGCGCCGCGCGCGAAAATCGTCGAGCAATGGGCGCAAACACTGGCATTTGACGGCAAGTGCGAACGGAGTAGTCGGTGCGAATGAAGTAGCGGCGTCGAGACGGAGCCGGGAGCGTGTGGGAGCGTCTGCGGAGAGAGTGTCGAGGCGGGCGGCGCGTGTGCCGGGAGGCGCGATTCGGATTTGAGCGGCGGTCTATTTTCGCGCCGGAATGAAGAATCCGACGCCCGCCCGGGTAATAATTCCGCCGCCGCGCGCGGGGCGGGAGAAGGGGCGCAGTTTAGGCTTGCCGCGCCACGCAAATTGTAGTATTTAACATCCCGTTTGTTTTGCCGTAAGACTCGCGTAAACGCCTCGTCTTATGATATAAACTTGCTTTTCAAGCAACGCAGTCTTTCACTACCTACACAAGGTTTATCGCTAACATCTTCGGACACGGAAGTCGCCCCCTGTAGGTCTGCACTGTGTCTGAACTCAGCCCAACAATCGAAATTAGAAAAGGACGAACTATGTCAACAACATTCCTCCGCCGATCAGCCTGCGCGCTGATGCTCATGCTCTTCTGCTTCGCGCTCGGCGCGGGCACGGCTTCGGCACAATCGGAGGCCAGTTCCGGGCAGATTGCCGGGGCAATTACGGACAGCACCGGGGCTGCCGTGCCGAACGCGACCGTGACGGTCACGAACAAAGAGACGGGACTGACGCGCACGGCCACGACGAGCGACGACGGTCTCTACACGATCCCGCTTCTGCCGACCGGAACTTACACCGTGACGGCGCAGGCGGGTAACTTCGCGGAGACGAAACTCGAAAACGTGATCGTCAACGTCGGCCGTGTGGCCGACGGCAACGTCACGCTCGGCGTCGGCGGCGTGCAGGAATCCGTCACCGTCTCGGCCGAAGCGATTCAGGTGACGCGCAACGAATCCGATGCGGTCGTCAACGAAACGGCCATCACCAACTTGCCGATCAACGGTCGTCGCTTCCAAGACTTCATCACGCTGACGCCGACCGCGCAGGTCGATCCGCAGCGCGGCCAGATTTCGCTCTCCGGCCAGAAGGGCATCAACTCGAACATCAACGTCGATGGCGTTGACTACAACCAGCCCTTCTTCGGCGGCATCCGTGGCGGCGAACGCTCCAACCTCGCCTTCACGATCCCGCAGGAAGCGATCAAAGAATTTCAGGTCGTCGCCTCCGGCTACTCGGCCGAGTTCGGACGTTCGACCGGCGGCATCGTCAACGCCGTTACCAAGAGCGGCGACAACGACATTCACGGCTCGGCCTTCTACCTGCTTCGCCCCAAGAAACTGGCGCGCGGCAACGAGTACACCGAGGCGTTGCAGGAGCAGCGTCTGACGGCCGCGGGCGTTGACGCGACGCTCGCCCCGACGCAGCACCAGTTCGGCGGCTCTATCGGCGGGCCGATCATCGAAAACAAACTTTTCTACTTCGGCGCGTACGAGCAGCAGAAGTTCAACGCGCCGCGCCAGATCGTGTTCGGCATCCCCGGTAGCTTCGGCTCGATCACGCTGAACGCCGCGCAACAGGGCGTGCTCGACTTCTATCGCGCCGAGCAGACCGGCTACGATTTGACCAACGACGCCTTCGCCGGACTCGGGCGCATCGACTGGAACATCAACAACGAAAACCGCTTCAACATCCGTTTCAGCGGCAGCAAGAACGAGGCGGAGAACGCCGTCTCGCGCGGCGAAACTTCGCTCGACCCGACGACCACGCAGTCGCTCACCACGAACGGGACTGAAAAGAACCAGACCAAGATCGGCGTCGCGCAACTCGTCAGCAGTTTCGGCGCGAAGGCCGTCAACGAACTGCGCTTGCAGGGCGCGCGCGAAGATCGCCCCCGCATCTCCAACTCCGAGTTGCCGCAGATCGCAACCTCCTTCGCCACTTTCGGCGCGACCAACTTCCTGCCGACCACGCAGTTCGACACGCGCTGGCAGGTGGCCGACAGCTTCACTTACATCACCGGCAACCACAACGTGAAATTCGGCGGCGAGTACAGCCGCCTGTTAGCCAACCAGCGTTTCGGCTTCAACCAGTTCGGCGGCTACGCGCTGAGCATCGGCAGCACGGCGCAGAACATCGCCGACGCGCTGCAAAGATTGTCGAACACGGTTGTGCCGCAGGCCGGAGCGAATCAGGCGATCCTCGGTCGCTTCGACGATAACCGCGCCCGCTACAATCGCCAGATCGGAAATCTGGAAGCGGAGTTTGAAGGTCAGGAACTGGCCTTCTTCGGTCAGGACTCTTGGCGCATTTCGCCCAAGCTCTCCATCAACTACGGGCTGCGCGTCGAACAGCAATACAACCCGACGCCGGAAATCTCCAACACGCAGATCGTGAACGTCGTGCGCAACACGCGCTTCCCCGTTCGCGGCGCGGGCTATGACCCCTCGGAAATTCCCGACAGCGGCTGGCAATTCGGGCCGCGCGTCGGTTTCGCCTTCGACCCCGAAGGTCAGGGCAAGATGGTCTTGCGCGGCTTCGCCGGTTACTACTACGCGCGCACGCCGCTCATCGTGTTGGCCGACAGCACCAATAACTATCGTAACCCGCCCGCCAACGTCAGCACGACGCTGCCTTTCACCGGCTTCAGCCAGACGACGTTCAACACGTTCCTGAACTCGCCCGCGGGCGCGCAGTATCGTGCGATCACGGGCTGCGACCCGGCGGCGGCGGCCGGGTCGGACGCGCGCAATCGTTGTACGCCGAACACGGTCTTTCGCCAGTTCGCGATCATCGGCGTCAACCTGAATAGCTCGCCTCTGAGCAACCTGCCGATCCTCTCGCCCGAACAGGTGTCGAGCATCGCGAGCGGCCTCGGCTTGAACCCGAATCCCTTCGTCGGCGCGCAGGTCACGGGACACGCCGAAGACTTCAAGAACCCGCGCTCGTTCCAGTTCGGCTTCGCGTTCGAGCGCGAAGTGGCGCGCAACTTCACCGTCGGCATCGACTACGCGCACGTCAAGACCGACCGCATCCAGCGCAACCGCGACTTGAACCTGCCCGCGCCGCTCACGGCTCAACAGTACGTGGATTTCCTGCGCACGAACAATACGGCCGCCAACTTCAACACGATGTTGGCGAACGGTACTATCGATCAGATTCTGCAATCGCAGCGGACTTACATCGCCATCAACACGCCCGCCGGTTTGACCTTCCCCGGCGGCTCGGTCACGACCCGTCAACGCCCGACTCAGGCGCAACAGGGTTTCGCGCTCGGCGCGGTTCAGGTTCGTGAGTCCACGGCGAAGTCTCTGTATCGCGGCCTGACGTTCCGCACCCGCTACAACCACCGGCGCGCGCAACTCAACGCCTATTACGTCTTCTCGCGCTCGCTCGGCGACGACGACAACGAGCGCGACGCGGGCGGCGTGGCTTATGCCGACGCCTACGACCTGCGCCGCGAATACGGCCCGAGCCGCCTCGACCGCGAAAACCAGTTCGTGGCGAACCCGGTCTTCTTCCTGCCCCACGGCTTCGAGGTGTCGAGCGCGATCCGCTTGCGCTCCGGCAACCCGATCAACGTGACTTCGGGCGCAGACTTGAACGGCGACGGCGTGAACAACGACCGCCCGCTGCTCGTTCCCGGTCTGACTTACCGTCGTAACGATTTCCGTAATCGCAGCATCTACGATATTGACCTCCGGTTGCAAAAGGGATTCTCTTTCGGCGAAAGAAGACGGCTCGTCTTCTCGTCGGAGTTTTTCAACTTGCTCAACCGTTCCAATATCATCTTCCCGTCGCCCAACACGGCCACGTCTTCGGGTCAGGCCGGGCAGTTCTGCGGACAGGCAAGCCAACTCTGCGGCTTGAACGGCGTCACCAACGCCAACTTCCTGCGCACGACCGATCCCGTCACCGGCGCGATTCTCGTTAACAACACCAACCCCGGAAGCCAAGTCTTCCAGATGCAGGTCGGCGCGCGCTTCCAGTTCTAAAGCGCAACCGATAGGCATCTCTAACCCGAACGAAGGGCGCGTCTCTCCGAGAGAGACGCGCCCTTCGCTTTTTGTCCGAAGACGAAGCGTGCAGCCCGTTAACTGTACGGAAACGGACGCAGGACGATTCGCCTCCGGTTCGGCTATCAAGGCGGTTGTGCGCCGTGCAATTTGTTCTTATAACAGCGATTTTCACCCGCACGCGTCCCGTCTCAATCATGATCTCCCTGCTGGCACACCCGTTGCGAATGTAATAGCGTGATTAAGCATGAACAGGCGTTTCTGCTTTGACCAACAGATCAAGCGGGCGGAAATTTTTGAGGAGGCAGACGAAGATGGGTTTACTGAACGACGACGAGATCGAAGGAAAATTTGATCAGGCCAAAGGCGCGGTGAAAGATAAAGTGGGCGAAGCCACGGGCGACCGCGACCTCGAAGCCGAAGGCGAGGCCGACCGCGCCTCCGGCAACATTCAGGAAGGTTTCGGCACTGCCCGTCGCAAAGTCGGCGAAACTATCGAAGACATCGGCGATAAGATCAGCCGATAAGAACGAAGGGAAGAGGGCGAAAGGGTGAAATGAAGCATTCAATCGCTTGAATGCTTCATTTCACCCTTTCGCCCTCTTCCCTTTCCTTTACTCTTGCCTGACGTGTTCTGCGCCGAGGTCTGCGAGAAGTTTTTCGATCCGGTCGCCGTCCTCGTTCGACTTGGCTTCGATCCCGATGAGGATGCCGCCGCCGCGCAAGCCCGCGTCATAAACTTTCGCGCGATGCTCCGGAATACCCGCGCCGACGAGCGCCCCGATCACGCCGCCAGCCGCGCCGCCCGCGCCCGCCCCTGCGAGCGCGGCCGCAATCGGCCCCGCGATCACCAGACCGATTCCCGGCAACGCGATGCTCGTCCCCACCGCCGCAATCGCCGCGAGCACCGCGCCCACCGTGCCGCCGACCGCGCCGCCGATGCCTGCGCCGTCCGCCGCGTGCGTCCCCGACTCAATCGCAAATTCTTTACTTTTCGTCGCATCGGACATAAGCACGCTGATGTCGTCGCGCGTGTAGCCGTGTTTGATGAGCGCGTCCACGGCGGCCTCTGCCGCCAGACGTGTCTTGAACAGTCCCGTCACCAGTTTAGCCATAAAGTCCTCCTCAAGATTTCCACCCCTAACTCAAAAGTCTGCTCCGTTTTCAATAACCGGACAGCAAACTTTATGCCGACTCGCCGCATGGCTCGAACGCCCGCCGCCCCGCGAGATTACGTTGGGGAACACGACACATCGCCCGCGCGTGGTGTAATGTTAAGCCTCATTTCAAACACGGGAGGGAAAGTTTAACTCATGCTCAAAGCTATTATTTTCGACATTGACGGCACGCTCGTCGATTCGGTTGACCTGCACGCGCGCGCATGGCAGGAAGCGTTTCGACACTTCGGTCGTGAAGTCGAGTTCGAGCGAATCCGTCATCAAATCGGCAAGGGCGGCGACCAGTTGATGCCCGTCTTCTTTTCCGAAGAAGAACTCGGACGCTTCGGCGAGGAGATGGAGAAGTTCAGGGGCGATCTCTTCAAGCGCGAATACCTCCCGCGCGTGCGCCCCTTCCCGCAAGTGCGCGAACTCTTCGAGCACATACTCCAAGACGGCAAGCGCATCGCCCTCGCATCTTCAGCCAAGAAGGACGAACTCAAGGCTTATAAAGAACTCGCGCGCATCACAGACCTGATTGAAGAAGAAACTTCCGCCGACGACGCCGACAAGTCGAAGCCGCACCCCGACATCTTCGTGGCCGCGCTCGCTGCGCTCGGCGACGTGCAAGCCGGAGAGGCCATCGTCATCGGCGACACGCCCTACGACGCAGAAGCCGCGGGCAAGATCAACCTGCGCACCATCGGCGTTCTCTGCGGCGGCTTCCCCGAAGCCGAACTCCGCGCCGCCGGGTGCGTCACCATCTATCAAGACCCCGCAGACCTGCTCGCACGCTACGACGCCTCGCCGCTCGCAGTAGAATCTTCTCCGGCGGCGGCGACCACCACCACCACGGCCAGCGATTAGACGTGAAGATTCTCCAACTCAGTTCGGCGCGCACCTTCGGCGGCGGCGAGAGACATTTCGCCGACCTCTCCAACGCACTCTCCGAGCGCGGCCAAGACGTTTACGCCGCGCTCTCCCACGCGTCGCCGCTGCAAGCAAGACTCGCGCGCCTGCCCGCCTCTCACGTCATCACACTGCCGCTGCGCAACGCGCTCGATCTTGCCAGCGCAACACGGCTCGCGCGCTTCATCCGCGAACGCCAAATCGAGATCGTCCACGCGCACCTCGCGCGCGACTATCCTATCGCCGCTTACGCAGCCCGACGCGCCGGAGGCGTGCCCTTCATCCTCACGCGCCACGTTCCGTTCCCCATGAGCGGCTTGCACAAATTCACGCTCGCAAACGCCGCGCGCGTCATCGCGGTTTCGGAAGGCGTCGCGCGTGCTCTCCGCGCGCGGCGCATCTTCCCCGCCGAAAAAATCCGTGTCATCCCGAACGGCATCTCCGTCGCAGGCGTCGATCATGCGCTCGCCAATTTCGACCGCGCCGAATTTCGCCGTGAGCTTTCCGCAGATGCGCCCCTCATCGTCGGCACGGTCGGCGAGTTGAGTCCGGTGAAAGGTCAGGAGGATTTCGTGCGCGCGGCGGCGACGATTATCCGTCAAGAGAATTTTACGAGCGCGCAGTTTCTCATCATCGGCGACGACAAATCGCGCGGTGCGGAAACGCGCGCGCGCCTTGAGAAGTTGATCGCCGGAGACGAACTGCAAGACCACGTCCGGCTGCTCGGCCACGTCTCCGAGTTGACGCCGCTCATCAGTTCGCTCGACCTCTATGTCTCCGCTTCGCGCGCGGAGGCGTTCGGCCTCGCGACGCTGGAAGCGTTGATGTGCGGCGTCGCCGTCGTTGCGACCGCAACGGACGGCGCGCGCGAGATGATCGAAGACGGCGTGAACGGAAAACTCGTGCCGGTCGGCGACGCCCCAACGCTCGCCCGCGCGATTCTTCAACTGCTACGCAGCGACGACGAGCGTGCGCGCATAAGCGAGCGCGCACGCGAAGAATCACGTGCGCGCTTCAGTCTCGAACGAATGGTTGATGCGACGGAGAAAGTTTACCGCGAAGCTCTCGCGGCCGTGTGAGGCGAAATGAAAGTTCAGGCCGCACGGCGCGTGTTGCGCCCTGCTTCGGATGTCGCCCTCGCATACTGTCGCTGCGGGTCGTAGTCTCTTTCGAGATACTGCCGCGCGATGTACTTGAGTGTTGCGGAAATGTGCTTGCACTCATAACGCGGTTCGGCGTCGCCCCGGTAGATGAAGTCGGCACAGGTGCAGGCCAGTCGCTTCGTTTCGGGGTCGCGGAACAAATGATAGTTCTGCTCCGTGCCCGACTCGGAAAAAGCGATCCAGCCGTAAGGCTCTGCGTCTCTCACCTCGATGCGCTCGCTGCGCGCCGCGCGTTGTTCGGCCGCCGAAAAAATCTGCGCCTTCGTCGCCTGTTTCTTGCTGCTCATTGCTTGCTTCCTTTTGTAGTTTGATTCGCGCTCGACGCGCCTGACGCGACCGGGAAATCACGCTGATTTTGACCGCAATTTAGATGCGCGGACGTCGCCGCGCGTTTGACGCTCGCGCAAATAGCATGCTATCTACGCCTCAATTTGAAAGTGAATTTCGGAGCTATTTTAACAGTCTCGATTTGTCTCTCAAAAGCGCGCGAGCAGGAAGACGAGAGGCGCAAAGTTAGGAAGAACATTTTAACGCGAGAGGAGATCACAATGAGCGTCGCACATGTGCGCGGCATCGAGTTGGCTTATGAAGTGGCGGGCGCGGGGTCGCCGCTCGTGCTGCTGCACGGCTTCCCCTTCAACCGCACGCTCTGGCGCGAACAGGTCGAGTCGCTCAGTGGGCATTACCGCGTCATCACCGTTGACCTGCGCGGGCACGGCGAGACTACTGCGACGCGCGACCCGGCGATGATGGAGGAGATGGCGGAGGACGTGGCCGCGCTGCTCGACGAACTGGGCATCGCCGCGCCCGTCGTGCTCGGCGGACTCTCGATGGGCGGCTATGTCGCGCTCGCGTTCACTCGTCTCTTTCCCGCACGCGTGCGCGCGCTTCTGCTCGCCGACACGCGCCCGCAAACGGACACGGCCGAGGCGCGTCTCACGCGCGAAGAGACGGCCACACGCGCCCTCAACGAAGGCATGCAGGCTGTCGCCGACGCGATGCTCTCGAAACTCTTCGCGCCCTCTACTCAGGCCGAACGCCCCGACGTCGTCGCGCGTGTCCGCGAGATGATCTTGAGCACCAAGCCGCAGGGGGCGGCGTCGGCTCTGCGCGGCATGGCGGTGCGCGCGGATCACACAAAATTTTTGCGCGAGATAAGTTGTCCCGTGCTCATCATCGTCGGCAGTCTCGACCAAGTCACGCCGCTTGCGGATTCCGAACTGATGGCGCGCGAGATACGCGGCGCGCGGCTCGAAGTTATCGCGGGCGCGGGACACGTCTCCAACGTCGAACGCCCGGCGGAGTTCAATCGCGCGCTGGAAAATTTCTTGCGCGAACTGGAAGCATGAAAGATTTATGAATCAACTCTCCGCGCCCGCGCATCACTTTCGCGACGGGTTGTTGATTCAATGAAGCGATGAATCAAACACAGACGGAACAGTGGAAGTTTCGCATCGAGGAGCGCGTCAGGTGGGGCGACGTGGACGCGGCGCGGATCATCTTTTACGGCGCGTACATACGTTTTTTCGAGATCGCCGAGACGGAGCTTTTCCGCGCCGTCGGGTTGCCCTACGGCCGCATGTTCGACGAACTCGACGTGTGGTTGCCGCGCGCGCATCTCGAATGCGACTTCCGGCAGGCCGCGCAATTGGACGATTTGCTCGAAGTCTCCGTCTACGTCGGGCGCGTCGGCACGAAATCGTTGCGGCTGAATTTCGAGGTGCGACGCAACGGCGACCCTTCAATCGTCGCCGAAGCGCACTTCGTCCTCGTCGCCGTCCGCCGCGGCGCGTTCGACTCCGTTCCCGTCCCCGAAGAACTCAAACGCCGCCTCGCCCCTTACACCGCGCCGCCTCTAAACGAGTGAGTGTCGAGGAATCTCCAACGTAGAACACTTGAAGAGAAAAAGCCTTGAACACCGCAAGGCGCAAAGGGCGCGGAGCAGGCACAGAGAAAGACATCTGACAATTTCAAATCTGACAATTTCAAATCTAACAACTTCAAATCTGACAATTTCAAGTCTGACAATTTCAAATTTGAGATCGTCTTTTGCTTAACTCTCTATGCTCCCTCCGCGCTCTTTGTGTCTGCGGCGGTGATGAAGGCTTTTTCTAGTTACACTCCATCGCACTATAAAGTTTCCCCGACGGGCTACAGAGGCCACACCGCGCTGCGTGCGAGCGCGCGCTTGAGATTGACGTAGCCTTGATCGCCCGCGACGAGTTCGCGCAGCGTGCGGCGGATGCCCGGATGAAGGCGCGCGAAATCAATCATGCGGTCGGTGAAAGGCGCGCCGAGAAAGTCGCCGTAGAAGCGTCTACGCATGGCCGAGGCGCGGCGCAGTTCGCGCCCGAAATCCGCGCGCCAACTCTGCTCGTAGGCCGCCGTGCATCCCGTGAGATAGGCCTCTGCGAAAAGTTCGGCCGAGCGCAGCGCGTAGTAGATGCCTTCGCCCGTCACGGGGTCTGCGAAACCGGCGGCGTCGCCGAGCAACGCCCACGTGTCTGAGCCGACGCGGCGAGTGTTCCAAGTCTCCGGCGCGAGACCGGGAATCCGCGCGGCGTAGCGATTCACCGAGGCGCGCAATTTTTCTTCAATCTTCGCGTTGTGCGCGTCGCTCCCGCTCGAATTTTTCGCTTGCGAAGACCAGAGTGGCGCGCTCGCGTCTGCGCGGATGCGGTAATAGCCGATCATGAATTCCCAGAGCAGCGCATCCAGCGAGCGATGATCGAACGCGTCCTGCGAGGTGGCGATGCCGAACGAGATGTGATCGAGACGCGGGAACGCCCACGCGTAACCGACCCAGCCCGGCAAAAACGCGATGACCGTAGGCGCGTCGTCGCCCTTCGGCAGCGGTGCGCGATAGCCAAAGGCGACTTCCATCTCCGCGTTCGGCAATGCGCCCGCAAGCCGACGCGCGATGGGACTGTTCGCGCCGTCCGCCGCGACGAGCACGCCGCCGTGCCAACTCTCGCCGCTTCGCGCACGCGCCGTCCAGCCGTCTCGCCCGTCGCCGTCGAGCGCGACCGACACGCGTTCCGAGATGACGTGCGCTCCGGCATGGATGGCGCGGTCGCGCAGGTAGGAATCGAACGCGACGCGCGAATAGATGGCGAATGGCGCATCGAGTTTGAGACGCACGCGCCCGCCTGCGGGCGAGTACATTTCAACTTCTTCGACCGTGCGCCCCATCGCTTCGAGCAGGTGCGGCCAAGCCTTCAACGCCTTTGAAGTGACGCCGCCCCCGCAGGCTTTCGGCTCGCCCGCAGGCCGCCCGTCAAACAAAGCGACGCGCACGCCGCCACGCGCCAGCCGCTCCGCCGCGAACGACCCCGCCGGCCCCGCGCCGATAATCAGCGCATCAAACTTCTCACTCTCAACCATTCGCTATAATCTCTTTATCTCCGCAGTCAACAATTGTGGCGCGTATCGTACATCAAGGCGTGCGTTTGTTTCACGCGCCAGCGCGCCCGCTCGTCGCGTCCTACTTGTCAGTGCGCGCGCGGGGTGTGATAGAATCCCGCCATCCCTCAAAGAGTTTGATTGGGCAGTCGCCGGTGCTTCGCGTGCGAAGCGTTTCCGATTCCCCCGCCGATTCAGGCGGCGATTGTCCGTATCAACTGAAAAGACTTTTCGAATTCACTAGCGTGAGACGGTGACTATGGCTGGCTCTCTCGTTTTCGTCGGCATCGCTCCGCACCCGCCGATCATGGTTCCTGAAGTCGGGCGGGAAGCGGCGGCCGAGGTGCGCGGTTCGATTGACGCGATGCGCGAATTGACCGCACGCATCATCGCTTGCGGCGCGGAGACGATCATCATCATCTCGCCTCATGCGCCGCTTGAAGCGCGCGCCTTCGTCGCCTATTACGAGACGGAACTGCGCGGAGACTTCGCTAACTTCCGCGCCCCGCAAGCGACCATCAGCGCGCCGCTCGACACGGAACTCCTCGAAGCGATCATTTCATCCGCTGCCGCAGACGGCTACCAACTCGCGCCCCTCAAAGGTTACGAACTCGATCACGGAACGGCCGTACCGCTCTACTTTCTTTTGCGCAACGGCTGGCGCGGTCGCGTCGTCGCGCTCGGTTATAGTTTTCTGTCAAACGAAGATCACTTGCGCTTCGGCGAGTGTATCAGGCGCGCGGTCGAATCGTCCGGACGCGCCGTGGCGTTTGTCGCGAGCGGCGACCTGAGCCACCGCCTGACGCCCGACGCACCAGCCGGTCACGACCCGCTAGCGCATCTCTTCGACGAGCAAGTCGTCGCGTCCATCCGCGCGAACACGCCCGACGGCATCGTCGCAATTGATCAGAATCTGAGACGCCTCGCAGGCGAGTGCGGCTACCGCTCGATGCTCGTCGCCATCGGGGCTGAAGACGCGTCGAACCGCGACTGCGAAGTGCTGCATTACGAAGCGCCTTTCGGCGTCGGCTACTTGGTCGCTCAACTCGCGCGGCTGGAGCAAACTCCACGAACAGTTGATGAACAGAGGGGCTGATATGAGCGAGCGAAGTGTAAACGCATCCGCCAAATCTTTCGAGCGCGCCGAGGCCGACGAGCCGTTCGATGAAACGTCCTTGCCCGAACTGGCGCGGCGTGCCGTCGAAACTTTAGTAAGCGAAGGGCGCGTGCTCGAAGTTCCGAACACCTCTGATAATTCGCTGTTAAGCCAACACGCGGCCTGTTTCGTCTCTATCAAAACCGACGAAGGCGATTTGCGCGGCTGCATCGGCACGGTCGAACCCGTGCGGGCAACTCTCGCCGAGGAACTAATCCATAACGCGATCAGCGCGGCGACCCGCGACCCGCGTTTTTTTCCAGTCGAGATTTCCGAACTGCCGCGCCTGCGTTACTCGGTCGATGTTCTCTCATCGCCCGAACCGGCTCGTTTTGAAGAACTCGATCCTAAAACCTATGGTCTTATTGTGGAAGATACGTCAGGCCGTCGGCGCGGTCTTCTCTTGCCCGACCTCGAAGGCGTCGAGACCGCAGAACAGCAGTTGCAGATCACCGCGCGCAAGGCCGGAATTCCGCCCGGCGCAGCTGTTAATTTGTATCGCTTTCGAGTTCGTCGCTATGGCGAATGAGGAATTTTTCTAAATCACAAGCACAAGGAGCAAGATTGACATGGCAGACAACGATCAAACCCATACGTCCCCCGGTGATACTGCGGACGACGATTTGAAACCCGATACCCTGACGGAAGATAACGCGCGGTCGCTCGACATCGGCGCGCAAGGCCAGTTTGCACCCGGCGGTGTCTACAATCAGCAGGGCGCGACGCAAACCGAACGCATCGACTTAGACGACCAAGTGAGCAGCGCATTAGATGATAAGGTTTAAGTTCGACCGGCTTGTAATCCAAAATGGCGGGCGGTTTTGTCAACGAGCCTTGAGTTCGACATTTTGACGGCGGGTGCGCTATCAAGAAGCATCTCGCCCATCCACAAACTAAAGAGCGCGGTTATTAGACCGCGCTCTTTAGTTTCAACCGAAGCAGAATTTTAGCTTTCAGCCTTCATCCACCGGCGCGTGCGTCCGTGGTTTTATCTTTTCAGGACGGGTTTTAGCTCACATAAAAAAGCCGCTGCATGCGCGAGTTGCATGCAGCGGGCAATGATCCACAGGAGGAAAGGATCGCATTTTAAGCGAGCGGCTGCGAAGTGTCAAATTTTCCACCCCCGCGCCGTCTCGAACTGGCGTGGATCAAATGTCCAGATTCTTCACATCCAACGCGTTGTCTTCGATGAATTTGCGGCGCGGTTCGACGGCGTCGCCCATCAAGACCGTGAAGATTTGATCCGTCTCCACCGCATCGTCAATTTTAACCTGCAAAAGCGTGCGCTTTTCCGGGTTCATCGTAGTCTCCCAAAGCTGCTCCGGGTTCATCTCGCCGAGACCTTTATAGCGTTGAATGGTTAAATCTTTCTTCGCTGTAGCCAGCACCCGGTCAAGCAACGCCTCGCGCGTCTCGATCTGCTCGCTCGTCCCGTTTTCGCCGAAGACGAAAGGCGCGGCCAAACTCTCGTCCAGAACTTTATGAAGTTCGACTGACTTTTGAAACTCCACATGGCTGGCGAGATTCCAGTCAATCAACACTTTAGTTCCGGTCGAAGCTGTCGTTTCGATAGACCACAATCCGTGCTCCTCGTCCGTCAATAAATCCGTGCGGTAGCCGGCTTTGGCAAGTTGCCCCTCGACCGCGACCAAGAGTTCCTTACTATCGTTTTGGAACACGCTACGCAGGTTTGAGCTTTTCTCACGACGCAGGACACCCTTGCGCCCGGCAAAGGCGTTCAGCAACGTAGAAAGCAAGCGTTCGTCATTCCCCAAGCGACGCACCAACTTCTCGCAATATCGCTTGTACTCAACCATCTGTTCCAGAGAACGCGCTAAATCTTTCCCTTCAATCATCGTCCCATCGCCGGACTTCACCTTCGCCTCGCTCGTGGCCTGCCGCATGAGATAGCGCACCATCGAACGCTCGTCTTTGATGTACTCCTCGCGTTTACCTCGTTTCACTTTGAACAACGGAGGCTGAGCGATGTAAACGTGCCCGGATTCAACGAGTTCGGGCATTTGCCGGTAAAAGAAAGTAAGGAGCAACGTGCGAATGTGCGACCCGTCCACGTCAGCGTCCGTCATGAAGATAATTTTGTGATAACGGAGGCGTCCGAGGTCGAAATCATCTTTACCGATGCCCGTTCCGAGTGCCGTAATAAGCGTTTTAATCTCGGTATGGCTGAGCATTTTATCGAAGCGCGCCTTCTCGACGTTCAAGATTTTACCTTTTAACGGGAGAACCGCTTGATTCTTTCGATCACGTCCCTGTTTCGCACTCCCGCCAGCCGAATCACCTTCTACAATGTACAATTCACACAACGTAGGGTCGCGCTCCTGACAGTCGGCGAGTTTGCCGGGAAGCATTGTCGAACCGATAATGCCCTTGCGGACGATCTCGCGCGCCTTGCGCGCCGCTTCGCGTGCGCGTGCGGCGTCAACTGCTTTGCCGACGATTCTCTTGGCGACGGTCGGATTCTGTTCAAAGTATTCCGTCAGACGCTCGTTCAGGAAAGATTCGACCGCACCCTTCACATCCGAATTGAGTTTGCCTTTGGTTTGGCCTTCAAACTGCGGCTGCGGCAGTTTGACGGAAATGACCGCGACCAGACCTTCGCGCACGTCGTCGCCGGTTAGAGAACCTTTGAAGTTCTTGGCGAGACCGGAAGATTGCGCGTAGGCGTTGATGGTGCGTGTGAAGGCCGAACGGAA
This sequence comes from Pyrinomonadaceae bacterium, assembly GCA_035940695.1. GTDB lineage: Bacteria > Acidobacteriota > Blastocatellia > Pyrinomonadales > Pyrinomonadaceae > JAIVJZ01. The sequence continues at coordinate 156,880 of DASZEQ010000027.1, forward strand.
GCCAGAGAGGTGTGTGCCGCCGTCAACCGTGTTGATGTTGTTGGCAAAAGAGTAGACCTTCTCGTCGTAGGCGTCGTTGTACTGGATCGCCACTTCAATCGAGAGCGCGTCGCCAACCCGCTCAAAATAGAGGGGCTTATCGTGCAGGACGCTCTTATTTTTGTTGAGATGTTTGACGAATTCGGCGATGCCGCCTTTGTAATAAAATTCGTGCGAGCGTTCCGGTTCTTCCCGCTCGTCGCGGATGCTGATGCGAATGCCTTTGTTCAAAAAGGCTTTTTCGCGCAAACGCTCGGAGAGGCGGTCGAAACTGAACTCCGTGACATCGAAGATGGTCGAGTCAGGTTTGAAAGTGATCTTGGTGCCGCGCTTGCGCGTCTTTCCCGTCGCTTCCAATTTCGCCACAGAGATGCCCTGCTTGTATTCCTGCTCGTAAGTCGCCCCATCCCTCCAGATTTCCAGACGAAGCCACTCAGAGAGGAAATTTACGCAAGAGACGCCTACTCCGTGGAGTCCCCCGGACACCTTGTAGGCGTTCGAGTCGAATTTCCCGCCCGCGTGGAGTTTCGTCATGACCACTTCGGCGGCGGATTTCTTCTCGCCCTTGTGATAGTCCACAGGGATACCGCGCCCGTTATCAACGACCGTGATCGAATTATCGAGATGAATCGTGACATCTACGGTATCGCAGTAACCGGCGAGGGCTTCGTCAATCGAGTTGTCTACGACCTCATAGACCAGATGATGCAGGCCGATGTCGCCCGTCGAGCCGATGTACATGGCCGGGCGCTTACGCACCGCCTCGCGCCCTTCGAGAACTGTGATCGAAGTTGAATCGTAGCTCATGCTTTTCTTATTCGTGTTGATTGCTGTTGACAAACTAATTCCCTCTTTCTCGCTGCTAATAACAACTTTTAGTCCGATTAAGAACGGTTGCGGAGACGACTAAATCGTTCTTGATTTAGATGCTCAAAGCATCCTTCGAGGATGTCGAAATCCGGCCGTCGGGAGCGGCCAACAACCCGGCTACGCCCTCTCTCACCTCAAAAATTTCGGCGCGCGCAGCGTACTGTTCGACGAGGTTTTCTTTCGAGGTCGTCACGAATGTCTGCGTGCGCCCTTCGAGATATTCCAATAGTTGATTGATGCGTTTCCGATCAAGCTCCGCGTCCACGTCGTCGAGCAGGAAAACCGGATACTCATTGTGCCAAGAATGATACACCGAAATTGCAGCTAAGTCAAGTATTATCAATGCGCTACGCTGTTGACCGGAACTGCCGAAGGAACGTATGTCGCGCCCGTCAAAGAGCACCTCCAATTCGTCTCTATGCGGCCCGATGAGAGAGTAGCCAGCGGACATTTCGGCCTGCATGCGGAACTGCAAACGCTCCGCGATCAGGGTCTCGTAGTCGCTTAAATCGCCCTTTCCTTCGAGCGATGAGACGTAACGCACGCTCACTTCCTCGCGCCCGAAAAGGCGGCGTTCAAGGACGGCGTTGACGCGTTCCACATAGTCGGCGCGGGCGCGATGAATGGCCGCGCTCAGATTAACGAGTTGTTCGTTCCAAGGGGCGAGGCGGGCGGCCAGTTCGGCGATGCTCAGTTCGGCGTCCGCAGCGTCTTGCAGGAGGCGGTTTTTCTGTTTAATGACGCGTTGATAATCGGAGAGCGTCTGCACGTAGGCGTGTTGCATCGAGACGATGCCGCGGTCGAGAAACTTGCGACGCGCCTCGGGCGCACCGCGCACGACTTCCAACTCGTCTGCGGTGAAAGCGACGACGTGGAGTTGCCCAAGGTAACGCGCGACGGATTCGCGTTTGCCGTTGATGCTGAGTGTTTTGGTGTTGTTTTGAATCGCGACCTGTAAATCGCGATGAACCTGCTCGCTGCGCGCGACGCGCCCGCGCACCACAGCCAGTTCTTCGTCGAAGCGGACGGCCTCTTGAGGTTTCTGCGTGCGGAAGGATTTGGACGTGGCGAGCAGATAAATGGCTTCCAGCCAGTTTGTTTTGCCCTGACCGTTGTCGCCATAGATGATGTTAAGTCCCGCGCCCCAAGAGACTCTGCCGCTCAAATTTCTGAAACAGTGAGCCTCAAGTGATTCGAGCAGCATGTGTCGAATTTTAACACACGCTGCTCGTCTGCGTCGCACACGCGGCGCGGGCTGGAATGTCGGAGTTTTGAGTTCCTAACTTCGGTGCTTAGAGACGCATCGGCATGACGACGTATTTGTAATCGTAGTCGGTGTCGGACGCGAGCCGGAGTTGCGCCTGTGAGTTTCCGTCTTTGAACTCGAAGGCGACTTGGCCGTCGCTGGCGACGTTGAGGAAATCCTGTAAATACTGAGCGTTAAAACCGATCTCAGTGTCCTCACCGGCATACTCCGTCGAGACGCTTTCACGCGCCTCCCCCTCTTCGGCCGTCTGCGAACTGATGTGTAGATTGTTATCCGCCAGATGAAATTTGATGGCGTGCGAGCGGTCGTCGGCCATCAAGGCGACGCGGCGAATGGCCTGACCTAAAGCCGCACTGTCAAACATAGCGGATTTGTCGTTATTTTTCGGGATGACCATTTCGTAATTGGGAAATTGGCCGGTGAGCGTGCGCGAGATTAAAAGTCTGGAGCCGACTTCGAAGTAAATGTGGTTTTCATCGGCGGCGAGACCGATTTCGCCTTCGTATGAAGCCGTCAGTTTCGTCAACTCTGCAAGCGTCTTGCGCGGAATCAGTGCGTCCAAACTCTCTTTCCCCACGCTCTCGCCCAAATCTTTGCGTTCGATGTAGGCGAGGCGATGTCCATCGGTCGTAACCATGCGCCCGCCGGTTTTGTCGAGGATGAATTTTGCGCCCGAAAGTGTGTAGCGCGACTCTTCGAGCGTAATAGCGAAAATGGTGCGGTCAATGAAGGTTTTGAAAACGCTGGCGGGTAGTTTGATGGACGCGGCGCGGAAATTCGGAATCTCCGGAAACGTGTCGCGCTCGACCCCGGCGACGCGGAAAGTGGAACGCTCGCATTTCACGCTCGCCCAGTTGTTCTCGTCTTTACGAAAGTTGACCGTCGCTTCCGGAAGCACGCGGGCGATCTCAAACAGTTTGCGCGCGCTGACGCACATCGAACCGGAAGCCTTGATGTCGGCTACCGTCTCACAGCGCAGAGTGGCATCGAGGTCTGTGCCGATGAGACGAATCGTGTTTTCGCCGACCGACTCGATGAGGATGTTTGAGAGTACCGGGATCGTGTTCTTCTTCTCGACAATGCCCTGCACAAACCCAAGCTCTTTTTGTAGAGCGTTCTTACTAATGCTGAATTCCATCTACGATCTCCTCTAAAGAAATAGCTGTGTGAAAGTGTTATCTCAGACGTTTTTTGAAAACTGCCTTTTCCTACTTATACTAAATTTAATACCTTGTTTATATATCTAGTAGTAGTAGTAGGGCCTGTGGAAATGTGGAAAAGTCACTTTATTGTTGTATCCAAAGGGATTGTTTTCCACAGGGGCTGTGGAAATCGCTGTGGATAACTTCGGCGAACTGTGGAAAAAGTGATTTTAGCAAAAGTTTTCCACATTTCCACAGCCCCTAATATTGCACAGCCTGTGGAAATGTGGAAAACTCAGAGTCAAATATAAGCATACAAAGGATTTATCGTGTATCCGTACTGTGGAAAACTTTTTGACCCAAAAGTCACCTAACTACTTGCAAAGATTATCCATAAGCTCGCTTACTACCCTGTGGAAATTCGGGTCGCCCGAAACGAGCGCATTTATCTTATCTACAGAGTGAATTACGGTCGTGTGGTGCTTGCCGCCAAACTCCCGTCCGATCTCCGGGAAGCTATGTTTGGTCAGACGCTTGCACAGATACATCGCCACCTGCCGGGGCACCGCGATCTGCCGCGCGTTGTTCTTGGACTTCAATTCCTCGACCCGTAGACGGTAGTGCGAAGCCACCGTGCGCTGTATCTGCTCGATGGTGACGCCGACGGGTTGGTCGTCCTCTGCGATGTTGCGGATAGCATCCTGCGCCAGCATCTTCGAGATGGGCAGGCCGCGCAAGGAAGCGATGGCGACGAGACGCACGAGCGAGCCTTCGAGTTCGCGTATGTTGCTTTTAACTTTTCCGGCGATGAAGAACGCCACGTCGTCGGGCAGAGTCACGCCGTCCAGATCGGCCTTGCGTTTGAGTATCGCCACCTTCGTTTCGAGGTCGGGCGGCTCCATGTCGGCAATCAAGCCCCACTCGAAACGCGAATGCAGCCGTTCTTCGAGCGTCGGAATCTCGCGCGGCGGGCAGTCGGACGTGATGACGATCTGTTTCTGGCCGTCGTAAAGCGCGTTGAAAGTGTGAAAAAATTCCTCTTGCGTGCGTTCTTTTCCCGCCATGAACTGGATGTCGTCCATCAAAAGCACGTCTATTGAGCGGTACTTTTCGCGAAAAGTCTGAGTTTTGTCGTAACGAATCGCATTGATCAGTTCGTTCATGAACTTCTCTGCGGAGATATAGGACAGGCGCAGGTATTTGTTGCGCTGTTTGATGGAATGGCCGACGGCGTGCATCAAGTGGGTCTTACCAAGCCCCACGCCGCCATATATATATAGCGGATTGTAGGTTTTACCCGGAGCTTCCGCTACCGCCAGCGAGGCGGCGTGAGCAAACTGGTTGCACGAACCGACGACGAAGGTTTGAAAAGAGCATTTCGGGTTGAGCGAGAGTTCCAGCGGTTCTATGTCTACGAAATTCGTCGCGCTCGGAGCTAGTCCGTCAGATTCCGCCGCTTCCAGCAACGAAAAGAGGCTGGACGTTTTATTGCTGCTGTTCTCATTGTTCGTCGAAGGCGCGCTGAAAGCAGCGTCCTCATCACTATCTTTATTTATGTCCAATCCGGCCGTAGTGGTCGGCGCATCATCGACAGCCCAGTCAACTTGGTAGGTCGCAAGATTCAATTCTTGCAGCGAGGCATCAATTACATCCGAATAGTTTGAACTTACCCAATCCTTCACCACCTGATTCGGCGCGCGTAGGTGTAGAACCTGCCCCGCCTCGTCGCAACCATCAAACTGAATCGAGCGAAACCATGTCTCGAAACTTTGATGATTAAGCCGTTTTTCGACGGCTTGAAGAAGGTTGCTCCAAACTCTATTTTCGATAGCTGTGCTCATCGCTTGCCCGTTCCATTCCCAATTTAACTTGATAGAGCGCGTAACCATTTGAATCAAAATAGTGCAGTCGCAGCCTTGAGGCTGCTCAGGCACTCCTTTGAAACAAGCAACGGAAAATGTTGCAATTGCACCCTTTTCAACTTCTTTTCTGACTTTTTACTTGAATGTTTTCCACAGGTTTTCCACAGCCTGTGGAAAATATTTTGGTACTTAAAGTGTTGCTTTAAGTATTTATTTATCAAGTACTTACGGGGATTTTCCCGTTGCGAAACGGGCGCGAGACTAGCATAGCGAAATCTGAAATGCAAGAGAATTCCACAGCTTAAAAAAATAAACTTTCAGGTCGCTGGAAACCCCTAAAAATCGCTAATTCCGGCCTCAAAGGAAATAGAAGGAAACCTATGTTTGAATTGTTTTAGAACATTTGACGGGAAATAAGTTTTAGGGGGAATTTCGTGTCTTGAAAACAAAATATCCAGAGTATTCGGCATGCAAGGCCAAAATATGGCCTTGCATTTCTTGACATAAACGACGCCGAAAGTTAGTCTTACTGTTTTCGCTGGAGGAGGAAATTATTCACTATGCCAAAGCGCACATTCCAACCGAACAACCGACGCCGCGCCAAAACTCACGGATTTCGCGCGCGCATGGCGACCAAGAATGGTCGTCTGGTCTTGAAGAGACGCCGCGCCAAGGGTCGCAAGAGGCTGACGCCGTCACATTACTAATTCGTAACGGGTTGTCCTCCGGTCGTCCAAAACTGCGTAAATCCGCGGAGTTTCGCTCGGTTTATGAGGGTGGAAAGCGTTTCGACGGTCGTCTGATGACAGCTTTCATCCGGCGAAACGATGCCGGGCATCATCGGCTGGGCATCACCGCCTCCAAACGCGTTGCGCGGCTCGCCGTTGACCGCAACCGCATGAAGCGTGTGCTGCGCGAGATGTTTCGGTTGAGCGAGGCGACGCTTCAGGAAGTCGAGCCGCATTACGATTGGGTGATCAACGCGAAGCGTTCGCTTCTGAAGGTGAAGTTGGCAGACTCGTTGGAAGATTTTCAAAGGATAGTCGCTGTCGTCGTTGCTAAGGGTGCGCGCGACGCGAGCGGTTCGAACGGGCAGAAAAAGTTGTGAAGTACGTTCTGTTGTGGCCGTTGAAATTCTACAAGACAGTGGTTTCGCCGCTGCTCCCGCCAGCTTGCCGTTTTGTCCCAACCTGTTCAGAATACGCTTATCAAGCTGTAGATCGTTACGGCGTTCTGCGTGGCGGATGGATGGGTATACGTCGCATCTCGCGATGTCATCCTTTTCATCCGGGCGGTTACGATCCGGTTAAGTAATTTTAAGCGTCGGGTCTGAGTCATTTTTCGAACTCGCGCATTTATTCTGTCAGCAAACACTAATGGATCAAAAGCGTCTACTTCTGGCTTTCGTCTTGTCCGCGGCGATACTTTTCGGATGGACATATTTCATCGACCGCACGACGCCAAAACCGAACAAAGCCAATCCTCAAACAGAAACTTCCAATAACTCTACGGCCGCCACGCCCGCACCTCAGGCGACCGCGCCGGTTACGCAGCCGACACCTTACGATACGGCCGCATCCCCGACAACGGATAACGTCCCGCAACGAACTGTGACCGTTGTGACGCCTCTCTATGAAGTGAAGTTCGACAGCAAGGGCGCAATCGCGACGAGCTGGATCGTCAAACAGAACCGGGACACGGGACGCCCGCTTTACTCCGTGGCGGGCGATAAAAATAATCGTCAACCTCTCGAACTCATCCCGTCGGAAAGTCTGCGGCAGAAGTCGCCGGGCGCGCCTCTGATGCTCTCGACGGGCGATGCCGTGATTGACAATCTCCTCGCGTCGAAAAATTTCAAAGTGGGCGGCGTTGAAGGCGAGAGCGGCGAGTCGCGTGTCGAAATCAAAAGCGGTGAGACGAAGCAACTCGACTTCACGATGCGCGACGAAGCGACCGGACTCGACGCGGTTAAGACTCTCCGTTTCGATGCGAACAGCTACAGCATTGATCTCGGTCTTAAACTCGCGCGCGGTGGTCAGGCGGTGCAGAATGCGAAACTCGCCATCGGCCCGAGCATCGGCGATCAAGGCGTCCCTCATTACACTTTCTATTCGGTCGCGCCGGAAGGCGTGGCGATTGTTGGCGGGAAAGCCCACAGGGGTTATGGAACGTCAATTCATGGGAATGAGGAAAGCCCGGATCGAGAAGTTATAGGCGGGGCGGTTGACTGGGCTGGCGTGGGCGACACTTATTTTGCGATGGTTGCCATTCCCCCGAAGCCGACCGAAGGCTTGGAGTTTCGCACGGCGAAATATCAGCACGAGGCGAATGGCAAAAAGGAAGATCGTTTTCTACTGACGGCTTATTTGAACGTGCCTGCCGACGGTTCGCTCACGCGTCTCTACGTCGGCCCGAAGGATCACGATCTGCTCGATCAAGCGAGCGTGGAAATCGGTAAGACACTCAATCGCGAAATAGACCTCGGAGAGTTGATCAATTACGGCTGGCTGGGTAGGTTCACGCGCCCGCTCGCCGCCCCGATTCTCTGGTCAATCAAGCACCTGCACAGGCTGACAGGCAGTTACGGCCTTGCCATCATTATTTTCACGATCATCATCTATTCCCTGTTTTTCCCTCTGAAATGGCGTTCTTCCAAGTCTATGAAGAAGGCGCAGAAACTCGCGCCGCGCATGAAAGAGGTGCAGGAAAAGATCAAGTCGCTCAAGCCGAACGACCCGCGTCTGAAAGAATTGCAGATGGAGCAACTGCGTCTGATGAAGGAGGGCAACATCCTCGGCGGTTGTTTGCCGCTGCTCATTCAGATGCCGTTCCTCATTGCGCTCTACAGCGCGATCACCATCTCGATAGACTTCCGTCAAGCGACGTTTCTTTGGCTGCCCGATCTCTCCGCCGCAGACCCTTATCGGCTGCTGCCGATCTTGATGGCCGGTTCGATGGTGGTGTTGCAGTTCATCACGCCCGCGCCGTCGGCCGATCCGCTTCAACGTAAGATGATGGCTATCGTCATGCCGGCCATGATGCTCTACATTTTGTGGAGCGCGCCCGCCGGCCTGCTCGTCTACTGGATCGTCGGAAACATCGTCGGCTTCACGCAGCAGTTAGTGATCAATCGTCTCGTCAAATCGGAAGACGATGAGGAGCCGCCGGAGAAAAAAAAAGCTGAGTCGGGTCAGCCGAAAAAACTACGCGAGGCCAGAGTCTCTTGAAGAGATCACTCTTTGAAAGAAGCAGGTGGGATTTTGCTACCGACTGTTAGCGTCGAAATCTAGACGCAGCGAGCGCATACCATGAATGAAATTTGCCAGCAGGCGCAAACATTTCTGAATGACGTCTTCAACGGCTGTCAACTCGATCTCGACGCGCGTGCGGCCGAGTCCGCGGATGGTTGTCTGTTAGAGTTGGACGGCGAGGACGCCTCACTCCTGCGCAGCGAAGGCGGCGAGTTGTTGAGTGCGGTTGAGCATCTCGTCAATCAAGCGTTCGGACGCGCGCTCCCGCAAGGCGAACGAATCATCTGTGACGTGCAGAACTTCCGCGCGACCAGAGAGGCAGAACTTCGCGCGATGGCGCGTCATGCAGCCGAACGCGTCCGCACCACGCGTTCCCCATTCACCTTCGGGCCGATGAATTCAAACGAACGTCGCATCATTCATACGTCGCTCGCGGAAGAACCAGACCTCCACACCGAATCAATCGGAGAAGGCAGTGCGCGCAGACTCAAAGTAAGTTTGAAAGTTACGGGCTAAGCACCAACATTCTTTTCAAAGATCGTGTCGCGTTTGCCCGCGCGACACGATCTTTTCTTTTTGCCGTGTCAAGCAAAGACACCATCGTTGCACTTTCCACGCCTCCGGGTCGGAGCGGCATCGGCGTCATCCGTTTGAGCGGCGAACGCTCGCTCGACTTTGTTCGCTCGTTGCTCGACGATCATCATTTCTTGCCCGAATCGCACCGCGCCACACTCAAGAAAATTTTTGATCCACAGACCCACGAGCTTCTTGATCGCGCACTCATCACCTATTTCAAAGCGCCTCACTCCTTCACCGGCGAAGACATCGCGGAACTGAGTTGTCATGGTTCGCCAGTGCTGTTGTTGCACATCGTGGACGCGCTCCTGTCTCTCGGCGCACGCGTGGCGGACGCGGGCGAATTCACTCTCCGCGCGCTCGCCAATCAACGTCTGAATCTTAGTCAAGCGGAAGCCGTGCGCGACCTTATTGACGCGCAGACGCAGGCCGCGGTGCGACAGGCCGCGCGCCAACTCGGCGGCGAACTCTCCGCACGCCTTCAGCCGACCAAAGATGCGCTGCTCGAAATCATCGTTCCGCTCGAATCTTCGCTAGAATTTGTCGAAGACGATTTACCCCAACTAACGCTCGAAAGAATCAGCCTTCAACTCACAAATCTCATCCAATCTCTAGACACGTTGGCCGCCACGTTTCGCGCCGGACGCCTTCTCAAAGATGGCCTGAAAGTCGCTCTGATAGGACGGCCGAATGTCGGTAAGTCTAGCGTTTTCAATAAGTTACTTGCTTCCGATAGAGCTATCGTGACAGAGATTCCGGGCACAACCCGCGATAGTTTGAGTGAGTTGTTAAACGTTAATGGTGTGCCTGTTTTATTGACTGACACGGCGGGGATGCGTGAAGCGAACGACCCTGTCGAGTATTTAGGAATCGAACGTACACGCCGTGCCATTGCTGACGCCGATCTGGTTCTCTTCGTGATTGATGGTTCTCAACCCCTGACGGATGAGGATGAGACAATATTTACAAACATAGCTGAAAGTAAATATCTGATAGTGTTGAATAAAAGCGACTTAGGTAGTTTTAATAGTTTGATTTGTGCGGGGATTGGTGATACTTCTAAACGCGTCGCAATCTCTGCGAAGACCGGCGAGGGTCTCGATGTTCTACGCGCTGCCATAATGGAACCATTCGAGACCGGGAGTGCGACCGAGTCAGGATTTTTAATTACTAATGCGCGCCACTTCGACCTGTTGCGTCGTTCGGCAGATGCCCTTCGTTCGTCCCAATCACTCGTCTTCCAAGGCGCAAGCGAAGACCTGATACTTGTCGGCCTCTACGAAGCTCTCCGTTATCTTGGTGAGATAACAGGTGAAACGACACCAGAAGATGTTCTCTCGCAGATATTCGCCACATTCTGCATAGGAAAGTAGTTATGAGTTTTGATGAACAGTTTGACGTGATTGTCATCGGGGCAGGCCACGCGGGTTGTGAAGCCGCTTCTGCCTCGGCACGCCTCGGTGCGCAGACGGCTTTGGTTACGCTCAACCTCGATTTAATCGGCCAAATGTCCTGTAATCCCGCCATTGGAGGAATTGCTAAAGGCCACATTGTCCGTGAGATAGATGCTCTCGGCGGCATCATGGGGCGTGTCATCGACAGAACCGGCATTCAGTTTCGACTCTTGAACCGTTCACGCGGCCCCGCTGTGCAAGCCCCCCGCGCGCAGGCCGACCGCGCGCTTTACCGCACCGAGATGCGTCAGGTTCTTGAGGAGACTCCGAATCTGCATCTGCGACAAGGACTCGTGATTGAGTTACTCGTGGAAGACGGGCAGATTCGTGGTGTCGAAATGCAGGACACGCGGCGTCTACGTGCCAATGCAGTTGTCGTCGCCACCGGAACATTCCTCAATGGATTAGTCCACACAGGTCGTCGCACCTATACGGCGGGGCGTGCGGGTGAACCGGCCTCTATTGAGTTGGCCGAGAGTCTCAAACGTCTGGGTTTTCCCGTCGGTCGTTTGAAGACCGGCACGCCGCCGCGCCTCGATGGGCGTACTATTGATTGGGATAATTTTGAGCCGCAACTTGCAGACGAACGCCCGGTGCCCTTCTCGTTTTCCACTGAAACTATTGAACAGCTGCAAGTTACCTGCTTCATCGGATACACGAATGAGGATGTTCATAATTCCATTCGAGCGAACATCCACGAGTCGCCGCTCTATTCCGGCCAGATTAAAGGCGTCGGGCCGCGATATTGTCCTTCGATTGAAGACAAGGTCGTCAAGTTTCCGGACAAGACGCGCCACCAACTTTTCCTCGAGCCTGAAGGCCACAATACTTCCGAGGTCTACTTAAATGGCTTCTCAACCTCAATGCCAGCCGAATTCCAACAGGAACTCGTGCATAAAATTCCCGGTTTAGAAGAAGCGCGTATCATCCGACCCGGTTATGCCATTGAGTATGACTTTATAGACCCACGTGAATTGACTCCGTACTTGCAGACGGCGCGAATCAGTGGCCTGTTTTTAGCAGGACAAATCAATGGCACGACCGGCTACGAAGAGGCCGCCTGTCAAGGCTTGCTCGCCGGTATCAATGCCGCTTTATACATTCAGAAGCGCGAAGGTTTTCGTCTTAGGCGGGATGAGTCTTACATCGGCGTTTTGATGGATGATCTAATTACGCATGGAGTGGACGAACCTTATCGCATGTTCACTTCGCGCGCGGAACACCGTCTGGCATTACGTTATGACACTGCGGACGCCCGCCTCACGCCCTACGGCAAAAATCTAGGTCTGGTCGGTGATAGGCTTTGGGACGCCTTTAATGCCCGACGCGAACGACTCGCCCGTTTACGCAACGCATTGGAAACGACCCGTTTCAAACGCACCGATAGTACTTATCGAGAGCTAACGCAAATCTTGGGCGACTTGGGCGATTCAATTACTTTGGCTCAATTGTCTCAACGTCAAAATGTTTCACATGAAACGATTCGTTCTCTGCTTCCCTTTTCGCTGCGTGAGCAAATCTCTCATTCTGAATTGGAAACTGCGCTCGCAGACCTTTTGTACTGTGGTTATGTTCAGTCTCAACGAGATAGTTTCGAACGTATCTTTCATAATGATGGACTGCGATTACCCTTGAACTTTGATTTTCATACCGTTAGCGGTCTTTCTCACGAGATGGTTGAACGCCTAGAACGCGCAAGCCCACGGACTTTTGGAGAAGCGCGGAGAGTTCCCGGCATGACCCCTGCGGCTTTATCTACCCTCCTCGTTCGACTAAAACTACAACAAGCGGCTTAAGCATCATGTTTCACGTGTCACGTCGCCGCGCGAGGTGACACGTGAAACATAGAAAATCGAGCGTTTGAATCGAGTGTTGCAGACAAAAAGGTAGCACGTGGCGAGAGTTTGTGTTAGTTTAGGCGAAATTTCATGTCATTCCTGCGCTGAGTAGATTAAATGGCTAAAATTATTGCGGTCGCAAATCAAAAGGGTGGTGTCGGTAAAACCACAACATCCGTAAATTTGGCCGCCTCGCTTGCGGCGTCTGAGATGCGCGTTCTGCTCGTAGATACCGACCCACAGGCCAACGCGACTTCAGGCGTGGGCATTCAACGCGGCAGTTTTCGGCGCAGCCTCTATCATGCGTTGATTCTTGATGAACCACTCGCAAACATATTTCAAAATACAGAGTTGCCTCTTTTGAAAGTTTTACCGGCTGATAGAAATCTGACAGGGGCAGAAGTTGAGTTAGTTGAAGTAGAGCGTAGAGAATACAAGTTGAAAGATGTGCTGCGCAGTATTGATTCTGAATATGACTTCATCATCATTGACTGCCCACCCTCGCTCGGTCTGCTCACGCTCAACGCCCTGACGTGCGCCGATACGCTTTTAGTTCCTATTCAGTGCGAGTATTACGCTCTTGAGGGTGTTACCGAGTTGTTCGATACTCTAGCTAGGATAAGACGTTCCCTTAATCCCGGTTTGACCATTGAAGGCTTGTTGCTGACGATGTATGACGACCGCACGAACCTTTCCTCGGCAGTGGCGGCAGACCTACGCAGTTTTTACGGGCAGCAGGTTTTGGAGACAGTTATCCCTCGCAATGTACGCTTGGCAGAAGCACCGAGTTACGGTAAGCCCATTATCCTCTATGATATACGCTCGCGCGGGGCGGAAAGCTATCTTCAGTTGGCGAAGGAGATAATCACTCATGACAAGAAAAGTTCTAGGGCGGGGCTTGAGCGCACTGCTGTCGGAGACGCCAGCGACGGCCAATGAAGAGTTAAGAGAAGTTGATATAGACCTTATCGAACCAAACAATGTGCAACCGCGGACGCGTTTCGACGAAACGCAACTGGAGGAACTGGCGCAGTCCATCAAAACGAATGGCGTAGTGCAGCCGATATTGGTGAGGAAAACCGGCGGCGGGCGTTATCAAATTGTCGCTGGGGAAAGAAGATGGCGTGCCGCCCAACGCGCCGGACTCCAACGAATCCCCTCTGTGATCCGTGACGTTCCAGACGACAAGATGCTGGAATTGGCTTTAATCGAAAATATTCAACGGCAAGAGCTAAATGCCATCGAAGAGGCTTATGCCTACAAACGTCTCATAGAGACATTCAATTTAACGCAGGAGACTGTCGCGCAACGCGTCGGTCGTGACCGCACTTTTGTCACTAACTACCTCAGGCTCTTACGTTTACCTGAAGATATACAACTCTTGGTCGAAGAAAATAAGTTGTCAATGGGACATGCCAGAGCCTTGCTCGGAATTGATGACGCAGACAAGCAGAGAGAAATCGCGCGGGGAATTATTGAACGAAATTTATCAGTCAGAGACACCGAACGCACTGTAAAACGGGTCGTCGCCGGAGGAGATTCTAATCCGGCCGTCGCCCCAGCTCCTTCTGAGAGAGGTAGTGATGCCAATACTCGCGCGGCCGAGTCGAAGTTACGCCGTCGCTTGGGAACTCAAGTTCATATCCTTCCGAATCAATCCGGAGATGGCGGCAAGATCGAAGTGCAATATTACAACGACACCGATCTACAGCGAGTTTATGAATTGATTATGGGGGCACAAAATACAGTTGATAGTCTGTAAATTGTTGTTATCATTTGTGTTGATGGGTTTTAAAAGTTAAAGCTGATTTTAGGTAAGAGATATTTGTCTGACAAATATCTCTAAGTATCTCTAAGGCTACTTAGAAATAATCAACACCTCACGAATTTAAAATTGCGCACTTCAGGCGTGTTGATGAAGATAGGATAGATATTAAGAACTAAGGAGGGCAGAGTTTAGTTGATTAAGTGATGGCGTTGCCATTCTCTTGACCACATTTAAGTTAGCATGCTAAACTCCGAACCTTTTGATACACACAGTTTTACTATCTTACCTTCTGGGCATCGCACCTGTTCGTTAGAACTGCGTAGGGATATATGATTATTCTGGGTTTGGCCGGAAATTCAATTCAGCTTGTGCCAGACGGCACGCTGTTTCTTCATATAGCGATCATCGTTTTTATGATTTATGTCTTGAACGCGACGCTTTTTCGTCCGGTGAACAGAGTTTTAGCAGAACGGGAACGGCGCACGCGCGGCGGCACAGGAGAGGCGCAAGATATTTTGCAGCGTGTGGCGAATAGCATGAATCGCTACGAGCGGTCGTTGCGTGAAGCACGGACGGAGGGGTATCGCTTGCTTGAGCAGGAACGCGCCAAGGCCTTACTCGAACGACAAAATCAGATAACTTCCCTGCGCGCCGAAATAGAGGCTTCGACCGAAGAGCAGAAGCGTCTCCTGCGAACTCAATCCGAGCAGGCGCGGACTTCGCTGGAAGAAGATGCTCGAAGGATCGCCTCGGATATTAGTCGTCAAATTCTGAATCGTCCTTCTCATGATTTCACCACGACCGGCGTGCGTTGAACTCTTATGACTTATCTCCTCAGTAACTTTTTTCTACTTTTCGCGCTGGCAGGGGGCGAAACGCCTTGGTACAACCAGCCGGGGTGGGAGGTTTGGAAATTTTTCAACCTCATACTGTTCGTCGGCGCGCTTGTCTTTCTGTTGCGGCGGCCGATTGGGGCGTCGTTAGTGGCGCGACGCGACACGATCAGGCGCGAGTTGATGCGTGCGCAGGAAGAGCGTAGGGCTGCGCTGGCTAAGTTGGAAGAAGTCGAAGCGAGACTGGCACGACTCGACGCGGAGGTTGAAACCGTGCGCGCGCAAGCCAAAAGGGAAGCCGAGGCGGAGCGCGAAAATATTACGCGCGCGACGGCCGAGGAGACGCGTCGGTTGCGTGAGCAAGCGCAACGCGAGATTGAGAGCGCGGGCAAAGTTGCGCGACAGGATTTACGCCGCTACGCCGCCGAGCAGAGTGTGCGCTTGGCAGAAGATTTGATCCGCCGCGACATAGGTGCGGAAGACGACACGCGCTTGATGAACGATTACATAGGAGAGTTGGGAGGGATCAAGGGTTGAGCGTGCAAACGATGGCGCGGCGTTACGCGGCGGCACTCGCGGATGTCGTGATCGCGCAGGGTGAGGCGCGTGAAGTGCAGGAAGAGTTGAACGCTTGGGCGCAGATGCTGGAGGATAATTCCGGTCTGCTGGAAGTCTTTCGCAACCCCACCATCCCTTACGAGCAAAAACGCAACGTCCTCAACACGCTCATCGCGCGGACGCGCGTGCGGCCGACGACGGCGAACTTCCTCCAAGTCCTACTCCAAAATCACCGCCTCTCGGAGTTGAAGGAAATCAACCGGAGGTTTGCTTTGCAACTCGACGAGCGTTCGGGCGTCGTCTCCGCGCAGGTGACGACGGCGCGCGATGTGCCAGAATCCACGAAGGAGACTCTGCGCGCGCAGTTGGGAACGTTGACAGGCAAAAAAGTGCGGCTGCAATTTGCGGTAGACGAAGAGTTGATCGGCGGCATCGTGACGCGCATCGGTTCGACCGTCTATGACGGCTCGGTGCGCACGCAGTTGCAACAGATCAAACAGAAGATGGCGGGAGAGCATTAAAAATTCGAGTCGCGACTTTTGGCTACGGAGACAAAATCGCGAACCGACAACCGGACGAGACGAACTGGATTAAATTATATGGAACCGATCAGAGCTAACGAGATAAGCGACATTATTCGCCAACAGATCGAAAACTTCGACACGGGCGTCACCGTCACGGAAGTCGGCACGGTGATCAAAGTGGGCGACGGCATCGCGGAGATTCACGGGCTGGAAAAGGTGATGGCCGGCGAGTTGCTCGACTTCCCGCACGAGGTGCGCGGGCTGGCGTTGAACTTGGAAGAAGACAAAGTCGGCGCGGTGCTGTTCGGCGAGTTCCAGTTGATCAAGGAAGGCGACGTGGTGCGCCGCACCGGGCGCATCATGGACGTACCTGTGGGCGACGCCATCATCGGGCGCGTCGTCAACGCGCTCGGCCAGCCGCTCGACGACCGTGGCCCGATTCTCACGGACAGTTTCAATCCCATCGAACGCATCGCGCCGGGCGTGGTTGATCGCCAGCCGGTGAAAGAGCCTTTGCAGACGGGCTTGAAGGCGATTGACGCGATGGTGCCCATCGGACGCGGCCAGCGCGAGTTGATCATCGGCGACCGCCAGACGGGCAAGACCGCCGTTGCGCTCGACACGATCATCAACCAGAAGGGCAAAGACGTGATCTGCATCTACGTCGCCATCGGCCAGAAGGCTTCGACGGTGGCGCAGGTGATCAAGTCCTTGCAGACTTTCGGCGCGATGGACTACTCCATTGTCGTCAACGCGTCGGCGTCCGACCCGGCGGCCATGCAATACCTCGCGCCTTACGCGGGCGCGGCCATCGGCGAGTACTTCCGCGACACCGGCCGCCATGTGCTCACGATCTACGACGATCTCTCGAAGCACGCCGCAGCCTATCGCGAAATCTCTTTGCTGTTGCGCCGCCCGCCGGGACGCGAGGCATACCCGGGCGACGTGTTTTATCTGCACTCGCGCCTGCTCGAACGCGCCGCGAAGTTGTCGGACTTGAAGGGCGGCGGCTCGCTCACCTCGCTCCCGATCATCGAGACGCAGGCGGGCGACATCTCGGCCTACATCCCGACGAACGTTATCTCGATCACGGACGGGCAGATTTTCCTCGAAGCCGATCTGTTCAACTCCGGGATTCGTCCCGCGATCAACGTCGGCAACAGCGTGTCGCGCGTCGGCGGTTCGGCGCAGATCAAGGCGATGAAGGCCGTGGCCGGTACGCTTCGGCTCGACCTCGCGCAGTACCGCGAACTCGCGGCCTTCGCACAGTTCGGCTCGGATTTGGACAAGGCGACGCAGGCGCAACTCGCGCGCGGCCAACGCCTGACAGAGATTTTGAAGCAGCCGCAGTATCAGCCCGTCGATGTCGAGAAGCAGGTGCTCATCATCTGGGCGGCCTCGAACGGTTTCCTCGACGACGTGCCGGTCGATCAGGCGCGTCGCTTCGAATCCGAGTTGGTGCGCTTCATGGAAAACGCGCAGGCCGGATTGCTCCAACGCATCCGCGAGAAGAAGGCGCTCACCGACGACATCAAGGCCGATCTCAAACAGGCTCTCACAGACTTCAAAGACAACTGGAACTTGAACGGCTCGACGGCGGTGGCAACCACCGGCGCGCAGACGACGCCCGCGACGACTTCAAGCGCGACGCCCGCCGCGCAGACCTCGGCCGCCGGAGCTTAAAAGCAGAGGTCAGAGATGAGAGGTTGGAGATCAGTTGTAAAGACAGATGCTGATTTCCTCTCACCTCTAGGCTCTGACCTCTAATCTCTCTCTTATGGCAAACCTCTTAGACCTTCGACGCCGCATCAAGTCGGTGAAGAACACGCAGCAGATCACGAAAGCGATGAAGATGCTTTCGGCGGTGAATCTGCGGCGCGCGCAGGAGCGCGTCACGAACGCGCGTCCCTTCGCGCGCAAGATGACGGAAGTGCTCACCGAACTCGCCGCCCACACAGACGAAAATTATCATCACCCTCTACTCGACCGTCGCGGCGACGAGCGTTACCTGCTCGTGCTGATCACGGCCGACAAGGGCTTGGCCGGTGCGTTCAACGCCAACTTGATCAAAGCGGCGCAGGCGTTTATCCGCGAACACAACGGGCAGACGGTTGAACTCGTGGCCGTCGGTCGCAAGGGGCGAGATTTCTTTCGTCGCCGCGACACACGGATCGTGCAGGAGTACATCGGGCTAACGGGCAAGGGGCGCGTGAGTTATGAGGAAGCGGCCGGGATGGCAAGCGACATCACGCGCCGGTTCATCGAAGACGAAGGTATAGACAAAGTCTTTCTCCTCTACAACGAATTTCGCTCGGTCTTGCAACAGCGCGTCGTGGTCGAACAACTCCTGCCCGTCTCGCGCGTCGAGGAAGGCGAAGGCGATGCATCGAACGACAATCCCGCCGGGGCGCAAAACTTCGTCGAGTACATCTACGAGCAGCCGCCCGCGGAAATCTTCAGCCGCCTGCTGCCACGACTCATCGAGACACAGGTGTTCCGCGCGCTTCTCGAATCAATCGCGTCGGAACAGGGCGCGCGCATGACGGCGATGGACGCCGCCTCGAAGAACGCGGGCGACCTCATCGGTTCGCTTACGCTCAACATGAACCGCATTCGTCAGGCGGCGATCACGAAAGAGATCATCGAAGTCGTTTCGGGCGCGGCGGCAGCGTCGTCCTAGTCGCCCGCGTCGGAACACGCAATCGAGATTGACGGGGAGGGAAGCGGCGCATGCGTGGCTTCCCTTTTTTGTTTGAAATTCAAGGATGCGCGCTTAAGTCTTGGTCACAAGTAGCGAGACAGATGAACGGGCGGGCGGCGAAGCGGGCGAGCCTTCTTCGTGGCGCGGTCGCCTCTGGCGTTACGCGCCGCTCGTCGGCTGGATCGGGTTTATCTTCTTCGCCTCGACGGGCGCGATGTCGGCCTCGAACACGTCGCGCATCATCGCGCCCCTTTTCAAGTGGCTCTTTCCCGGCATCACCGAAGCGCAACTCCTTCTCGTCCATTACACCGTCCGCAAGACGGCGCACTTCACGGAATACGCTGTCCTCGCCTTGCTCGCCGCGCGCGCGTTTCTCACTTCGACACACGGGCGTTTGCGGCGCGGTTGGTTCGTCGCCGCGCTCGCGCTCGTCGCGCTCGTCGCCTTGCTCGACGAATACAATCAATCATTCAACCCCGTGCGCACGGGCACTATTTGGGACAGCCTGATAGACATTTCGGGCGGCGCAACCGCGCTCGTCCTTTTCGGCTTATGGCGCAGGCGCGGGCAACGCGTGCGGGAAAACATTTCGCGCGACGGGTCGGGCGCGCCGTGAGAATTTCGGCAAGCGTTTGCCTTAACCTTCGGCGTATAATCGCGGCATCACGGCAAACTGTGGCGAGGAGTTTTCGATGCGGGAGAACATACCCGAAACGGAGCAGGAGTTGAGCGAGCAGGACGCGCGCTGGCACGTCATCTATGTCGCCGTGGTCTTGTTCGCCGCGCTGGTCATCACGGCGTTGTATTTCTTCTCGCGCTATTTTTCATCTTGAATCCGTCTTCAAACTAAAAGAACATGCGGCTACTTGATTGGGCTGTTGTCGTCGCTTATCTCGTCTACATCATCTGGGACGGCGTGCGTATGACGAAACACAGCGGGAGCGCGGAGGGTTACTTCCTCGCCAACCGCAGTTTGCCGTGGTGGGCTGTCGGCCTCTCTGTCATGGCGACGCAACTCTCCGCCATCACGCTCGTCGGCACGACAGGACAGGGCTACAACGACGGGATGCGCTTCATCCAGTTTTACTACGGCCTTCCGCTCGCGATGGTGATTCTGTGCATCACGGCCGTCCCGTTCTTCTACCGCGCGAAAGTCTTCACCGCCTACGAGTATCTCGAAAAACGTTTCGACCTGAAGACGCGCACGCTCACGAGTTTCTTCTTTCTCATCTCGCGGGGCTTGGGCGTCGGCGTGATCATCGCCGCGCCTTCCGTCATCCTTTCCATCGTGCTCGGTTGGAGCGAGACGGCGACCGTCTTTGCGATGGGACTCTCGACCACCATCTACACGATGATCGGCGGCGTGCAAGCCGTGACGTGGACGGACGTGAAGCAGATGATCATCATCTTCTTCGGACTCTTCGTGTGTCTCTTCATCATCCTCTCGAAGTTCCCGCCCGAAGTTTCGCTCGGCGACGCGCTGCATCTCGCGGGCGCGACCGGCAGGCTGACGACCGTGGACACGACCTTCAAACTCAAGGAGACCTACACGCTCTGGTCTGGACTCATCGGCGGCCTGTTTTTGATGCTCGCCTATTTCGGCTGCGATCAAAGTCAGGTGCAGAGATTCCTGACGGCCAAGTCGGTCGGGGAAGGGCGCACGTCGCTGTTGATGAGCGCGTTCGTCAAAATCCCGATGCAGTTTTTGATCCTCTTGGTCGGCGTGCTCGTCTTCGTCTTCTACCAGTTTCAACCGCCGCCGATGGTCTTCAACCGCGTCGAGCAGACGAAGGTGGCCGAGGGCGCGCGCGCGGCAGACTACGGCGCGCTCAACGCCGAATACGAGAAGGCTTTCGCCGCGCGGCAAGCGGCGGCCGTCGAGTACGTGAAGAATGAAGACAGCGGCGACCCGGCGGCGCGTGCGGCGGCGCGTGCGGCGTACCTCGCCGCCAACGAAGATTTCAACAAGGCGCGCGGTCGCGGCATCGCGCTCGTTAAAGAGGCGAGCGGCAACAAGACTTTCACAGATGTTAACTACGTCTTCCCCACGTTCGTCGTGCAGAACATGCCCGCCGGAGTGATCGGGTTGATCATCGCCGCGATCTTCGCCGCCGCGATGTCGAGCATCTCCGCGGAATTGAATGCGCTTGCGACCGCCACGACGATTGACTTCTACCGACGCCACTACAAGCCCGATGCCGACGACCGCCACTACGTCCGCATCGGCCGCATCGCCACGGGGCTGTGGGGCATCTTCGCCTGCTTCGTCGCGCTCTACGCCACGTCGCTCGGCTCGCTCATCGAAGTCGTCAATCGCTTCGGCTCGTTCTTCTACGGCTCGCTCCTCGGCGTCTTCGTCTTGGCCGTCGCCGTCCCGCGTGCGCGTGCGCGCGGTGCGTTCTGGGGCTTGCTCTTCGGCATCACGTCCGTCTGGATCGCAAGCCGTTTTACGGACATCGCGTTCCTCTGGTTCAACGTCATCGGTTGCCTCGTCGTGGTCGTCGTCGGCTACCTGTTGAGTTTGACGGTGCGCGACCCGCAGGCGCGTTAGCTTCGACTAACTTCATTCCCGGTTCGCATGGAAACTTTTATGCGTCGTCTCTTCATACGTCTCATCGCACAGGCTTGCGTCGTCGCGGTTTTAACCAACGGCTCTTTCGTCTCGTCCTCATCTTCCCACGCGCGCGCGCAGGTGCGCTCGACTTACAACGAGGGCGCAGTCGCCTTGGGACTCGCCTTGCGCCGTTTGCAAACGACGGCGAGCGTCCTGCACACGGGCGCGCACCCGGACGACGAAGACTCCGCTCTCATCGCGCGTCTCGCACGCGGCGACGGCGCGCGCGTCGCCTACCTCTCTTTGAATCGCGGCGAGGGCGGGCAGAATCGCATCGGCGCGGAACTGTTCGACGCGCTCGGCATCATTCGCACGGAAGAACTGTTGCAGGCTCGCCGTCTCGACGGCGGCGAACAATTCTTCACGCGCTCTTTCGATTTCGGTTTCACCAAGACGCGCGAAGAGACGGCCGCGCGTTGGAACGAACGCGAAATTCTGGAAGACATGGTGCGCGTGATACGTCGCTTTCGCCCGCTCGTCGTCGTCTCGCGCTGGCAGGGCACGCCCGCCGACGGCCACGGTCAACATCAATTCGCCGGATACCTGACGCCGCTCGCACTGCGCGCCGCCGCAGACCCCAACGCCTTCCCCGAACAACTCGCGGAGGGCTTGCGCCCGTGGCAAACGAAGAAATTTTATGTGAGCCACTTCGGGGCAGCCCCCGTCGCGGCGGAGAAGGGAATGTCGACGGGCGTGGTCGAGATCGACACGGGGCGTTTCGATCCGCTGCTCGGCCGGAGTTTTTACGAACTGGCGATGGAGGGGCGCAGCCAGCACAAGTCGCAGGGCGAGGCCGCGCTTGAGTTGCGCGGCGCGCAAACGTCGCGCGTGCGTCTCGTCGAACGCGCCGCGAACACTTCGCAAACCGCCGCGATTGAACAGGGCATCTACGACGGGTTGGACACGACGCTCGGCGGCATCGCGCGCACGGCGGGACTCGGCGACGCCGCGCTCTCAAGCGACCTCGAACGAATCGAACGAAACGCCGCGCTCGCTCTCCAAAAGTTCAACGCGCTCGACCCGCGTACCGTCGTCGCCCCGCTCGCCGCCGGACTCAACGACACGTCGGAAGCGCGCCGGAAACTCGCCGGACTCAAAGATTCTCCTGAAGCGCGCGCCGAGGCGGACTTCCTGCTCGCGCAAAAAGAGCGCGAGTTTCGCAACGCACTGCAACTCGCGCTCGGCGTGCGCGTGGACGCGCTCGCGGACTCGGAGACGATCACGCCCGACGGTTCGCTCGTCGTCGCCGTGCGCGCCTTTGTGCCCGAAGGGATGGCGCGCGTCACAGAGTTGCGCCTGCGCGCGCCGGACACTTGGCGCGTCGAACGACTCTCCGAGCCGTCGAAGACTGAGACTGCTTTCGTCGCGCGCGAGACGGCGCAGTCGGTCGCATACTTTCGCGTACACGTCGCGGAGTATGCCGAACTGACGCAGCCCTACTGGCTGGCGCGGCGCGCGGGCGAGGGCGCGCGCCGGAAAGGCGACATGTACGTCTGGCGCAAAGACGATCCGAAGACCGAGCCGTTCGCGCCGCCCGCGCTCGTGGGCGAGGCCGTCTTTGACGTGGACGCCGCGCCGCCGCAAGTCGTCAGCGCGCCGGTCGAGTATCGCTATCTGGACGCGGTGCGCGGCGAGGTGCGACGCGAGTTGAACGTCGTCCCGAAGATGACCGTGCAACTCGACCCCCCGCTCATCATCGTGCCGCTCGGCGCGCGCGAACGCACGCGGCAAGTGACTCTCCAGTTGACGAATAACATCGAGCCTTCGACGCCGCTGTCAGGTCAGCCCACGACCAGCGGCGGCATGGGCATCTACCCGCCCGGCGAAGGCTGGCGCATGACGCCTTTGACGCCTTTCAAATTCGCGTCCAACGGCGAGCGCGTGACGTTGCCCTACGCGCTCACGATGCCGCCCGGCGTGCGCGCGGGAACTTACTATGCGCGCGCCACCGTCAACCTCCCCGATGACGGAACGAGACGTTTGAGCAAAGAGCAGTTATCGCAGACGCACATTTTCGCTCGCAGCCAGCGCGCGATCAGTTACCCGCACATCCAGACGCACTACTACTACACGGACGCCGAAACGACCGTGAGCGTCTTCGACTTGAAGGTCGCGCCCGTGCGCGTCGGCTACATCATGGGCAGCGGCGACGAAGTGCCGGAAGCGATCAGGCGCATGGGGTTAACTGTGACGATGCTCGACGAGACGCAACTCGCGACGGGCGACCTCTCGCGCTTCGACACCATCGTCGTCGGCGTGCGCGCCTCGCAGACGCGCCCCGATTTCGTCGCGCATCATGCACGCCTGTTGGAGTTCGTCAGGCAAGGCGGCGCGCTCATCGTGCAGTATCAACGCCCGGACTATGCGGCCAAGAATCTGCCGCCGCTGCCCGCCGCGATGGAAGTGCCGCCACAGAGCGCGGGCGGGTCGCCGACGATTGCGCGTGTGGTTGACGAGCGCGCCCCCGTGCGCGTCCTCGCGCCCGCGCATCCCGCGTTCAACTTCCCGAACCGCATCACCGACGCCGACTGGCAAGGCTGGGTGCAGGAGCGCAACCTCTACAACTTCACCACCTTCGACCCCGGCTACACGCCGCTTCTCGAATCACACGACGCGGGCGAAAGCGAACAGACGGGCGGCGAAGTTTACGCACGCATCGGGCGCGGCCATTACGTCTACACGTCCTACGCGTGGTTTCGCCAACTCCCCGCCGGAGTCCCCGGCGCGTATCGCCTGTTCGCCAATCTCCTGAGTCTGCCGAAGACTGCGACGCCGCAGCAGGGCGCACGCACCGCGCCGGGCGGAGCGCGAAATTAAAGTCGAGCGGGACGCGCGATTAAACGACCGCTAACGACATAAAGCTTCGCCCGTCCTGAAAATTTAAGAGAAGAATTTATGCGGCGAGAGAGAGGTGATTCTCCGTTCGCCTTTAGGCGTGTAATGCCGCCACGCGTCTCTGCATCTCTTCGGGCGACACGTCTTCCTTGTGGGTTGCGATTGCCCAGACGTGGCCGAAGGGGTCTTCGAGTTTGCCCATCCGGTCGCCGTAGAATTTATCTTCCAGCGGACTCAACAGTCTCGCGCCCGCCGCGACGGCGCGCTCGGCCACAGCGTCAACGTCTTCGACGTAGAGCAGCAGCCCCACGGGCGAGCCGCCGTATGACTGCGGGCTGCGTATGTCCATCTCCGGGTGCTCGTCGGCCAGCATGACGTGCGAGCCGCCGATCTCAAGTTCGGCGTGGCCGATCTTTCCCGACGAATCTCCCATCCGCATCACCTCCGTCGCCCCGAAGATGTCTTTGTAAAACTCGATGGCGCGCGCCGCGCCCGCGATGTACAAATACGGCGTGATGGAATGGTAGCCTTCCGGGATATGGTTCGTGACGGCGATCATAAGTTCTCTCCTTAAACTCGATCAAAAATTGTTCGACGGCGAGGAGTCTGGGAGGCAGCTTATATCACAGCCTGTTTTCATGCGCAATACTTTATTTCAAGTGTGAAACATGCGACCTTTCTGACGTTCATGTCGGTGATCATCCGAGCCGGTGCTTCGTGCGCCGTCTTCTCCCGCGACACCGGCTTCGAGTGACAGTGAGCGCGCCTGCTCAAGGCTGCACTTCGCTAACTCGAAGGCGTCCGCTTGATCGGCCGACTTGAGATAGCTGAGAAGTCTTTCGCGTCGCGCACGCTCTGTCTCGTCCATGTCCGGCGCGGCGAGCAGCACGCTCAAATCTCTCTCCGCTTCGTCTTTCGTGTTGTTCTTCAGACAGACGAGAGCTAGGCCGGCGAGTTGGAAGCGGTCGAAATTTTCCAACAGGAAATCGCGCAGCGCGGGACTGTGCCGCAGGTGGAAACGGATCGTTTGCTCGACGCCGCGCACGGGATACTGCGGAAAGGCCGCCGAGTGGATGATGGCGGAGGCGAAATTGCTGAGCAACAGTTCGGCCATCGCCTTCACTTCGTCGGCGCTCGCGTGGTCGCCTTCCGACCAAGGCTTGTTGTCGTAAAAGTAGGGGCGCAGGTAAGGTCGCTCGATGAGGATTTTTAAGTGGTCTGAGGTTTCCGTCATCGCGCGCTGCACGAGTTGAATCTCGGGCTGCTGGCGCGCGCTCTCCAACTGTCGCCTCACCGTTTCAAGCTGCTCTCGCGCCGCACGCAACTGTCTCAGGAACACGGAAAAGTTCAACAGACCCGTCAACACCAGCAACAGCGTCCCGGCGAAACTGAACAGGGAGATTAAGACTTCGGTGCTCAAAACGTTATCCCTTGCCGACTCGCTACCCGTCAGCGGCTAACTGCAAACAACATCGCTCAAGCGACGCAAGGCTTTTTGCGCGCCCGTGCGAATTATAGCGCACCGGTTTGGCAAGCGCGTGTTGGCCTGAGCGCGGCGCGTGGTGTTATGCTTTGGTGTGTCTCCTTCAATATTATCGAAACATCTCCCTGCGAAGATTTAAGCCAACATGTTGAGAACTATGCGGCAAGTGCGGCGCGTCGTGATCACGGGAATGGGTTGCGTCACGCCGCTCGGAGTAGGGCGCGAGGCGTTCTGGGGCGCGCTCGTCGCGGGCGCAAGCGGCGTGCGGCGCATCGAGAGCTTCGACGTAAGCAGTTCGCCCGTGAAGATCGCGGCCGAGGTGCGCGGCTTCGACTGGGAGGCCGAAGTCAGCGCGAAGGATCGCAAGCACGTGCCGCGCACCGTGCCGCTCGCGCTCGCCGCCGCGCGCGAGGCCGTAGAGGACGCGGGGCTTCATTTTTCCGATTTGAGTTTGGAGGAACGCCGCGCCGTGGGCGTCGTGCTCGGCACGGGCGGCGGCGGTCTCGCGTTCACCGAACAGCAGTACAAATATTACTTCGCGAACGAAACAGCGAAGGCGAGCGTCTACACGATCCCGGCTTCGACGCACGGCGGCCTGTCCTCCGAACTTTCGATGGCCTTCGGCCTGCGCGGTCTCTCGCACATCATCTCGACCGGCTGCACGAGTTCGACCGACGCCATCGCCTACGCCACACAGCACATCGCGCTCGGCCGACAAGACGCCATGCTCGCGGGCGGCGTGGACGCGCCCATCGCGCCGGGCATCCTCGCGGGCTTCAACTTGATGACCGTGCTGACGAAGGATTGGAACGACACGCCCGCGCGCGCTTCGCGCCCCTTCTCCCGCGACCGTTCCGGCATCGTGCTCGGCGAAGGCGCGTGGATTTACGTCCTTGAAGACTACGAGCGCGCCTGCGCGCGCGGCGCAAGCATCTACGCCGAAGTCACGGGCTACGGCGCGACGTGTGACGCTTATCATCGCGTCCGGCTCGAAGACACGGGCGAAGAACCCGCGCGCGCCATGCGCCTCGCGCTCGACGATGCCGGGCGCGCGCCGTCGGACGTCGATTACGTCAACCTCCACGGCACTTCGACTTTGCTCAACGACCGCATCGAGACGCAAGCCCTCAAACTCGCCTTCGGCCGCGACGCGCAACGCATCGCGATGTCCGCGACGAAATCGCAGATCGGCCACCCGCAAGGCGCGTCGGGCGCGGCCGGTCTCGCCGCCGCGCTCTGCGCCATGCACACGGGCATGATTCCGCCCACCATCAATCTTGACGAACCCGACCCCGCCTGCGACCTCGACTATGTTCCGAACGTCGCACGCGAGGCGCGCGTGCGCGTCGCCCTCTGCAACTGCATCGGCTTCGGCTCGAAGAACAGCGCGCTCGTCATCGAAAAGGTTTCAAGTTGAAGGTTTCAGGTTTCAAGTCTGAAAGAATGAGTTTCAAGTTTCAGGTTTCAGGTTTCAGGACTGAAAAAGTGAGTTTCAAGTTTCAGGTTTCAAGTTTCAGGACTGAGGTTTGAAGTTCTTTGTCTTGAACTTGAAACCTGAAACTTGAAACCTGAAACTCTTTTTATGTTTAGCCAGCGCAGTTATGAGCTAGAGCATCTGGACAAGGGCGACTACACGCCGGAGGAGTATGAGGGGTGTCTGGTCGAACTGCGGCGCATCAACGAGTGGCTAGGGGACGCGCGTGCGCTGCGCGTTTCGCTCGTGCCGGAGATCGAGCGCGCGGGCTTGCGAGAGTTTTCGCTGCTCGATGTGGGGGCGGGGTCGGGCGAGTTGTTGCGCGCGGCGGCGCGCGTGGCGCGCGTGCGCGGGTGGCGTGCGCGGCTCGTGGGGCTTGAGTTGAACGCGCGTTCGGCAAGGGCGATTCTGGAAGAGTCGCGTGGCTTCGAGGAGATCGGCGCGGTCAGCGGCGACGCGTTTCATTTGCCGTTCGCCGACGACGCTTTCGATTACGTCATCTGCTCTCTCTTCACACATCATTTTCGAGACGAAGGCGTGGTCGAGATTTTGCGCGAGTTCAAACGCGTCGCGCGGCGTCGCCTGTTCGTCATAGACCTGCATCGTCACGCCGTCGCTTATTTTCTCTACACAACCATCGGCCGACTCTTCCTGCACAACCGGCTTATCCGCGAAGACGGCGCGCTCTCCATCCGGCGCAGTTTTCGCGCCGCCGAACTGCGGCGACTCGCCGCACTCGCGCAGCTTGAGCAGGTTGAAGTGCGACGCCGTTTTCCTTTCCGTCTGGTGTTGAGCGCGGGCAAGAAGGAGAGGCGTCGAAGATGAGCGCGCGTGGCGCAAAAGATTATGACGTGATCGTGGTGGGCGGCGGCCCTGCGGGGACGAGCGCGTCCGTACATCTGGCGACGCGTGGGGCGCGCGTGGCGTTGGTGGAGCGAGAGCGTTTTCCGCGCGCGAAGTTGTGCGGGGAATTTATCTCGCCGGAATGTCTCGCGCATTTCGCGCGGCTCGGCGTGTTGGACGAGATGCACGCGGCGGGCGGCGCGCGTGTCGGCGAGACGATCTTTTTCTCGCAGAGCGGGCGGCGCGTAGGCGTGCCGAGCGCGTGGTTCGGCGTGGAGACTGGAGCGGGCGAAGGGGAAGCGTCCGCGCTCGGTTTGAGTCGCGCGGAGATGGATCAAAGGTTGATGCTGCGCGCGCGGGCGGTGGGCGTGGAGGTGTGGGAAGAAGCGCAGGTCACGGGGGTGTCGTTCGCAGACGAGGGGCGGCGCGTGGGCGGCGTGCGCGTCGAGCGCAAGGGTGTGGAATCGGAACTTCGCGCCGCGCTCACGATTGACGCGACCGGGCGCGCGCGCGCACTGGCGAGACGCGTCGAGGGCGCGGCGAAAGGAAACGGGGCGAGCGATTCGGACGGGGCGACGAAGGCACGCGCCGGGGCGACGCCGAAACGGATGCCGCTCGTGGCGTTCAAGGCGCATCTGGAAAATGCGGGGGGCGGCGAGGGCATCTGCGAAATCTATTTTTACCGGGGCGGCTACGGCGGGCTGAGTCAGGTGGAAAATAATTTCAGTAATCTCTGTTTCATCGTGGCGGCGCGAGACGTGCGTGCGCGGGCGAGCGATGCGGAGCGTGTGATGCGCGAGGTCGTGATGTCGAACAGGCGCGCGGCGGAGACTTTGCGCGGTGCGCGCGTCGGCACGGAGTGGCTGGCGGTAGCGTTAGAGAGTTTCGGGCGGCGCGAGTTAGCTCCGTGCGAAGGGTTGTTGACAGTGGGCGACGCGGCCTCCTTCATAGACCCGTTCACGGGGAGCGGCATGTTGATGGCTTTGGAGAGCGGCGAACTGGCGGCTGCGTGCATCGCGCGCGCGTTGCCGGACTTACGGCGCGCGGGCGGGCGTTTCGCGCCGCTGGCGACGGATTACCGCGCGCGTTATCGAGAGAAATTCGCGGCGCGTTTGCGCGTCTGCTCTTGGCTGCGGCGTGCGGCCTTCGCGCCGCAGTTGGCGACCGAGGCGGGCATCGCCGCGCTCGGAGCGAGCGAACGCATGCGTCGCCTGCTGGCGCGTGCGACGCGTCCCGCGTAGTTTGACGAGATGAAGGGGGGTGTGGATGGCCGAGCAGCTTGAGCGAAACAAAAAGAACGTGTTGAGTTTCTACGATCTGATGTTCAACGCGTGCCAGCCCGCCGAAGCCATCGAGCAATACGCGGGCGACGTTTACATCCAGCACAACCCGGCCGTGGGGGACGGCAAAGCGGCGTTCATCGAATACTTCACGCGGATGGCGCGCGAGTATCCGGGCAAGCGCGTTCACTTCAAACGAGTGATCGCCGAGGGCGATTACGTCGTACTGCATTGTCATCAGCAGTGGCCGGGCGATAGCGATTGGGCGGGAATCGATATTTTCCGTCTCGACGACAAAGGCAAGATCGTAGAGCACTGGGACGTCTTACAACGAATACCGGAGAAGTCTGCTCACGACAACACGATGTTCTAGGGGCGGCTTACGACTCGCCGCCGCGCAAGCGATTAACTCTTGCCACGCGCCAGTGTTTTGGGGTACAAAGTCGGCGCGGCATATGGTTTCGCTCACGGCGCAAGCCTTGCGGGCGCTTCGCTTCGACGGAGTTCCTGCCGACCCGGCTCTTGCCTGTCGTCGAACCCGCGTTGCGCCCATCATCCGACGGCGCACGATCTTCGTCTCCCGCAGCCATCAACTGAAGCTATAATTTACGTTTGAGGAGAATATAAACATGCGTGCATTCCCCGTGCGGCTGTGCCCGACCGCCATCCGCTTTGTCTTCGTCTGCCTGTTCGCGCTCACGGGCGCGGGCGCGGCCTTCGCGCAGGCGCAATCCAACGCCTCTGACCTGCAAGGCTTCGTGCGCGATGCGACGGGCGCGGTCGTCGTGAACGCAACCGTCACAGCGCGCAACAAGGCGACCAACCTGACGCGCGACGCGCAGAGCAACGACGAGGGCTTTTACCAGATCACCAACTTGCCGCCGGGCGAGTATGAGGTGACGGTGGAAGCGGCGAACTTCTCGCGCGCCAACATTCCCTCCATCGTCCTCACGGTCGGGATGCGCGCAGACCTCGACATACCGCTCGCCGCCGGGCAAGTCAGCGAAACGGTGACCATCACGGGCGCGACCACCGAGATCGTGGAAACGTCGCGCACCGCCGTCACCAACACCATCGAGAGGACGCGCATCGAGAATTTGCCCGTCAACCAGCGCGACTATCTGGGCATTGCCACGACCATCTCGACCGTCAATCGCGGCAACGACCGCCCCATCGGCCCCGCCCCGTCCTCCGGCCTCAACGTCGGCGGCCAGCGCGGACGCTCCACGCTCGTCCAAGTTGACGGCGCGGACAATACCGACAACTCCATCAACGCCTCGCGCTCGACCGTCTCGCAAGAGGCCGTGCAGGAATTTCAGGTGGCGACTAACTCCTACGCGCCTGAGTTCGGACGCGCCACGGGCGGCATCGTCAACGTCGTCACCAAGAGCGGCTCGAACGATTTTCGCGGCAACGTCTTCGGCTTCCTTCGTCACAAGAGTTTTCAGGCGCGCAACGCCTTTGCGCCCATCGAAGACCCGCCCTTCACCCGCGCGCAGTACGGCGCGACGCTCGGCGGCCCCATCAAACGCGACCGCACCTTCTTCTTCACCGCCTTTGAGCAACGCCGTCGGCAAGAGTCGGCCTTCTTCAGTTCCGATGTCTTGGGCAACATGACTTCGAGCCTCTCGGTCGGCCCCGGCACTTCGTTCCCGTTCGTGCCCCTGCCGAACACCTTCACCAACCTGACGCCGCAGCAAGCCGCCTTCATCACCACCCAACTCAACACGGGCGCGGCGACCGGGAACGCTGCGCTGATCGGCGCGGCCTTGACCTATGCCACCTTCGCCTCCTCCGGCGGTCAGATCGGACTGAACGGCGCGAGCACCTTGAGAAGCATCGGCGGCGCGATCCCGGCGGGTCAAACCATCGGCGGACGCTTCTTCATCTCCGGCGCGCCCGTCCCGACGGCCGCCAACAACGGCATCGCGCCCGGCTTCACGACCGTCAACGAGGCCGGTCAGCCCATCGGCTTCCGCCCGCTCAACAGTCTCGCGCGCATCTTCCCGATCTCCGAAGCCACGAGCTTCTTCTCGGTGCGCGCCGATCACCAGATCAATCAATCGAACCAGTTAACCTTCCGCTTCGGCTACAACCCCAGCGACCTAACTGGCATTCAGGACGAGTCGCAAAATCAGGTCTTGGGACAAAACGACTTTTCACGCACCGGGATTCAAGAGATTAGGGACACGTCTTTCGTCGCCTCTCTGACCTCGACGCTTTCGAGCCGCGTCGTCAACGAAGCGCGCTTCAACTTCGGACGCCGCAAGGCCAAATTCGACTCGCAAGTTCCCGGCGCGGCGATCCAGATTTCCGGCGCGGCCTTCATCGGCTCGAACCCTTTCTCGCCCGTTGACCGCACCGAGAAACGCTTCCAGTTCACCGACAACATCAACTGGCTTCCCGGCAACCACAACTTCAAGTTCGGCGCGGACTTCAACTTCATCGATGTGGAAGCCATCTTCGAGTTGAACTTCCCCGGCCTCTTCAATTTCGGTGAAGTGTCGGGCGGCACGCTAGCCGCCGGTTTCATCCCCGGCCTGCCCGCGAGCGCGCCCGCGCTCACGCCCGTGCAGGCTTACGGCGCGGGCATCCCCGGCGTCTTCATTCAGGGCTTCGGCAATCCGAACAGCACCTTGAAGAACAAGCCGCTCGCCTTCTTCGCGCAGGATTCATGGAAGGTCAGACCCAACCTGACGCTCAACTACGGGCTGCGCTACGACGTGGAACTGACCGAGACGATCCCGACCATCGGCTTCACCGACCCGCTCTCGAAGATCAACCTCTCGGCCGAAGATTTGAACGCCGCACAGAACGTCCTCGGCGTCCAACAGGGATTCCCGCGCGACACGAACAACTTCGCGCCGCGCGTCGGCCTCGCGTGGGACTTGACGAACGACGGGAAGACGGTCTTCCGCGCCGCCTACGGTCTTTTCTATGATCACCCGCTGCTCGCCATCGCCTTCAACTCCGACATCGCCGACGCCGCGCAGCAACAGCAGTTCACCACCGTTCTGCCCGGTAGCCCCGCGCCGACGGCGACGCTCAACCTGCTCCAAATCTTTCAGGGCACGGTTGTGCCCGGCGTCACGCCCGGCGTGGCCGCGAGTTCCGAATATCTCAGAGGCCAACTGCGTTTCAACGATCAGACGTTCCCCGGCTTCGGCCCCATCCTGCCCTTCACGCTGGCCGTCGGGCGAGACTTCGAATACGCCTACGCCAATCAGGCCAACATCACGCTCGAACGCCAGTTGACGCCGAACACTTCCGTCTCCGCCAGCTACATCTTCGTCGGCGCGCACCACCTGCCGCACCCGCGCGACGTGAACGCGCCGCAAACCGATCTGCTGGTGGAAAACTTCCGCCGCTTCGCCGTCGGCAATCCGGTCATCTGCCCGGAATCGCTCGGCGCGGCGCGCGCTGCGTGTCTCGCCAACGGTCGCGCGCCGTCGAGCTTCGGCGAGGCCGTGCTGTTCCCCATCCCGACGGCCTCGAACGCGCTCTTTACGGTGCGTATCCCCGGTCTCGTCGCCGTCAACAACGTTTCGGGTCAAACCATCGTCAGCCCGCTCGCGGCCAACTTCTTCCGGCCTAACGCGCCGAACTACTTCTTCGTTACGTCGGTCACGGGCGGCGCGGTCACGCCCGCCATCTTCAACGCCGCCATCGCCGGGTCAGTCCGCACGCCCGGCCTCATCTCGCCCTTCGGCGACGTGAGCGCGCAGGTCTCTGACGGCAACTCCAACTACAACGCGATGACGCTGGAAGCCAAACGACGCTTCTCGAACAACTTCCAATTTCTCGCCTCTTACACTTGGTCGCACTCGATAGACGACTCCTCGGATTTGCAGACCCTGCTCAAGCCGCAGGACAACCGTAATTTCCGCGCCGAGCGTTCCGATTCGCTCTTCGACCAGCGGCATCGCTTCGTCTTCAGCGGCGTCGCCACCTCGCCCGTCAGTTGGCGCGGCTCGGATAGCGGCCTGCGCCGCTTCCTTGCCGACTTCACTATCGCCCCGATCCTAGAGTTGTCGTCGGGTCGCCCCTTCAACATCATCACCGGCTCGGACGCCAACGCCGACCTGCAAAGCTCCAACGACCGGCCGAGCGTCGCGGCCGACGGCACGCTCTTCGTGCCGCCGTTCCTTTCCAGCGGCACCCTGCGCCGCAACGCCGGGATCACGCACGGCTACGCGTCGCTCGACCTGCGCGTCGCGC
The DNA here is from genome assembly GCA_035940695.1 of Pyrinomonadaceae bacterium. Taxonomy (GTDB): domain Bacteria; phylum Acidobacteriota; class Blastocatellia; order Pyrinomonadales; family Pyrinomonadaceae; genus JAIVJZ01. The sequence goes on from DASZEQ010000027.1 coordinate 190,310, forward strand.
GCGCCGTCCGCATCTCCGAACGCCTGCGGCTCGACATCATCGCCGAAGGCTTCAACCTCTTCAACCGCTTCAACGAAGCTGCCGCCAACCCGTTCTTCGACGTGGTGAACTCTTTCGGCCAACGCAGCAGCAGCGGCCTCTATTACAGCCGCCCGACCGCCGCCTACGACCCGCGGCAGTTCCAGTTCGGCTTGAAGCTCAACTTTTAAGAGGCAAATGTGACCGGAACATCCGTTGACCATGACGGCCAACGGATGCTTCCAAAAAGTTACTGCCCGGTATAGAACACAGAGAAAGGCTGGCTAGTTATCACCTAGCCAGCCTTTCTTTTCGGAGTCCGATGATGCGCGTGTCTCGCGTCTAGCAGCTGCTACATCACAACGTCCGTTTGCAGTACCTAGTGCGATCTTTTTGCCTGCATCACCGCCCTGAACGGCCTGTCGAGTTGCGAAGGCTCCACGCGAATCAACTGTGGCTCAAATCCCTTAGCTTCTAACTTCAACTGTAGGGTTTTTGTGATGTGGATCGGATCCATCAGCACATTGCCGCACGCGCCGGTGGTGTGAATAGTTTCGCACGACAGCCCGTTGCTCTGACGCTCCGACCACAGTTTCGTTTTCACTCCACGGACGGGCTTCCCGCTTTCATCTACGACGAGTAAATCCATGCGCACGCTGGGATTTCGCGGGCGCGGCCCGTGCCCCAGAGTTCCTCCCGCAGAATTGTTGCCGCCGCAGCTTCTCGCGCTTGATTCGGCAGGCTTGTTTGATTTGTTGGAATTATTATTCGTCTGCTCAAGCTGTTTCGGATTGCGGCAGGACTGAAGGGCTTTCTGCCTGATTTCTTGGGCGTCTCTCATCGCCCCCCGTGAATCCAGCTTGGCCTTTCTCACTGCCTCAAGTTTAGCCTTCTTGGCGGCGGCGCGCTCAGCCTCGGTCTTAGCATTGCGAGCAGCTATCCGGTACGCATCCTCGGCTTTGCGCTCGGCGAGATCAACTCCACGCTGGATATCTTTGATCGTCTGCTGGAATGCGGCTTCCCACGGGCGGGAGCAAGCTTGGTACTCTCTCTCTTTCCTCGCTTGCGCTTCATGCCAGTCTCTTCCGTGCTGTGCCGGAACCGTCACTACATTGACGAGAGCGATGACGGACATGCAGAGGACGAGGAATGCAGACGCGGCAACCCGCACGTGTGACGCACGTGCGGGGCGTCGAGAACTCTTTCTCATCTCGCCTTGGGCGTGCGAATTGGGGAACGATGTTTTCATGATGGCGGCTCCTTAGTTATCAATTCCTGTATGATCAACTTACAGACGGTAAGTTACTCTCACACGCACCACGCCGTCACCACCTATTCAGGTAGCCGCGAGTCACCTTGCGAGGCGAACGGCGGGCGGGGAGAGCTGAGCCGCACCTAATTATGTAGTTACTTGAATCGTGCGGGCGGGATAAGAATTTTTGTCGCCTAAAAATTGAGGCGCGGCCGGGACGCTTCTGCACGCGGATGCTTCCGGATGCGGCAAACGGATGGTTAACATCACAGAGTGACAACGAGAAAGGGCACGTAAACTCGTTTGAGTTTACGCGCCCTTAAATCGCGTTTCCGGCTGCTTGCATCGACACCACTTTCACGGTGTCGGGAAGTCATGCTCAGATGCCGATGGCCTCGCCGATTTCGTTAATGGTGGCGATCTCGCTTCCGCTGATTTGCTCGCCGCCGAACCCGAAAAGCCCTCCTTCTTTTGCCGCCGCCGCGACCTTTTCGGCCACGACTAATATCCATCTCTTGTATTCATAAGACTCTTCCGCGCTGACCTTTCCTTGCAGCAATCCGTCCACCGCCCGGCAGGTGTCGAGCGCGCGCCTTTTGACTTCGTCGAGCGAGAGTTTCTCCGTCTGTCCGCGCTGCTCGTCATCGGCGTTGGCATAGATGTCGGCGATGACCGCCTCCAGTACGGAGCCTTTCGCCGCCCGGCCTTCGCCCTCGAAGATTCCTTCGGCGATTGCCCCCACCTCGCGCACGAAGTCCTCCTGCTTGCTCGGTGCAGCCCCGGCGACGGCGTAAGCCGCCAGCATCGGCGCACGCAGCAGGCTCTTCCATTCCTCGGGCGTAAATTTGTCTTTAACGCTCATTGCAGATCTCCCTTCGGGTATAACCCTTGACCGGCCTTTAGATATTGGCAGCGGAATGTAGCAATCCTAACACGACCCGCGTATGGCCGGGAGTAAGGAAGCGGAACTGGCACGCAGCCTGCCTGAGTTCTCTACGTTAATCATCTTTCGTATCGAAAACGCGCATAATCAGGCTCTGTGCGAGTCGTTGTGCAATAAGAACGGTCATCAAACAAGGGGGCTTTGTGTTTATATCCAGCGGCCTATTCATCCTGCTCGCGCTCATCTTTCTCACGATAATCGGGTTCTTGATATTTTCCCGCCGCAGGCTCACGCGGTTCGGGCAACTGCCGGGAGACATCCGCTACGAGGGGCGGCGCACACGCGTCTATGCCCCGCTGGCGTCCATGCTCCTGCTGTCTCTGGTCTTGAGTTTGGCGGTGTACCTGCTCGGCGCGATTTTCTAAGCAATTCTCAATCATCAACCGAGCAGAGGGATTCAATCATGATGCGGCGAATATCACTTGTGACCCTTACGGAAGCGTTATCACAACCTGCGCGCGTTATCGTGGGCGGGTACGGCAGCGACGGTCGTTAAAAAAGAAAAGGAGTCAGTTTTATGCTTGCAATGAATTTCCGCGGGCCTCTGCGAGTCCGCATCGATCATAAACCCATGCCGGAGATTCTGCATCCGCAGGATGCCATCGTCCGGGTCACGCGATCTTGTATCTGTGGCTCAGATTTGCATTTATACAATGGCTCTGTGCCGGATACGCGAGTGGGGATGACGTTCGGCCACGAAGTAACCGGCGTGGTCGAGGAAATCGGCACGGAGGTGGAAAAGCTGAAAATCGGCGACCACGTTCTCGTGCCTTTCAACATCGCCTGCGGAAAGTGTGTCTTCTGCCAGCAGGAACTTTACGGGAATTGCCATGAGTCCAATTCTCAAGCCACCGCAGTGGGCGGCATTTTCGGTTATTCGCACACCGGGGGCGGCTACGATGGAGGACAGGCGGAATATGTCCGCGTCCCTTACGCGGATGTCGGGCCGACGGTCATTCCGGAAGGCATGGATCCGGACGACGCGGTGATGCTCACCGATGTAGTGCCGACCGGCTATCAGGCCGCAGAGATGGCCGGGATTCAGCGCGGCGATACCGTGGTGGTCTTCGGGGCAGGCCCGGTTGGCATCATGGCAGCCCGCTGCGCTTGGCTCTTCGGGGCGGGTCGGGTCATCGTGATCGACCACATCGATTACCGTTTGGAGTTCGTAAAGAATTACGCTCCCTGCGAGGCCTATAACTTCAACGAACTGGGAGACGTGGTGGTCTTCCTCAAACGGACGACCGACTGGTTGGGAGCAGACGTTGTGATCGATGCCGTGGGCGCAGAAGCCGCAGGCCGCGCGATGCAGACACTGCTCGGCAGAAAATTACTGATGCAGGGCGGGTCGGCCACCGCGTTGCACTGGGCGATCAACGGCGTGAAAAAGGGCGGGATCGTCTCCATCGTCGGCGTCTACGGGCCGATTGACACCCTCGTCCCCATCGGGAACGTGGTGAATAAAGGTCTGACCATCCGTGGGAATCAGGCATCCGTGAAGCGACTGTTGCCGCGATTGATCGAGCATGTGCAGAACGGCATTCTCGATCCGAAAGCACTGATCACACACCACATCCCTCTGGAAGAAGTATCGGATGCCTACCGGATTTTTTCAGCGAAGCTGGATAACTGCATCAAGCCGGTGCTGATTCCGCCGTCGGCCAGAAGCTAAGGAGAACACGTCATGGAAAATACAGTTAAAGAGATGGAGAAGACAGTTAAAGACCCGTCGCAGATCAAGGGGTGGGGCATTGACGCCGATTCGGAAAACGACCCGACCTACCCGATGAAGAATCGCAACAACGGGGAGCACGAGGGCTATAGTTGGGAGCGTCCGTCGCAGCAATCCAAGAGCGTCGAGATTCTGCATTCCAACGAACGGCCGAACGTCTCCGCCGTGTTCGGGACATCAACTCCGCCCGCGGGACTGAGCGGCATGATTCGTCGCGCCGCTTTCAAATATAGCGAAAACAGTTACGGACACTGGTTGCCCCTGATGCTGGCAGATCGTGTGGGCGTGGTGGAAGGCTATCTGGAAGACTTCTCGCGTGGTCACGTCCCGAACGTCTTTGCGGAACGGGGCTGGAAGGCGGAGTGGAAGCACAACAGAAAAAGTTTGGTGACGCGGATCGCCGTCGGCGCAGTCATCGCTTCCGCCGCCGTCGCCTACCTGCGTAGCGGGAGCAAAGATTCCAAGACGAAGAAACAGCGCCGTCGCTAGTTAATGCGCTCGTAATCAATTATGCGCGTGAGCTAAGGCCGTTTCGCTCTCACATTATCGCCCCCGCACGACTTGAGGTACGCCGTGCGGGGGCGAAATCGTTCCCCGGTTGGAGAGCAATGTGTGTGTGGGATGAAGCCCTCGGACAAAGGTTTCATCCCCTTCAAACTCTCACTTAACAGGCCACGCCATAAGCGTGCAGCCGCTTGCCTGCCGCCCCGCCAAATTGCCGTTTTGTCAGCCGCCTCTTTTTCGCGCGCACCTAACAACTCTTGCAAACCCATGCTAAGGCGACCCGCGCGCCGCGAAAGCGAACCGCGCGCCCCTTTTACGCATCGCACACAACACGGCGGGGCTTGAACCTCCGCCCCCGCATCGTCATACTCTCCCCGGTGCAAAAAATATTTTGAGTCCCTAACTTTGGAGACACCGATGAGAAAAGTTTTTTCCCAACAGGGCGTCGCGCTCGTCGCACTTCTGTTGACACTGTGCGCCGCAGTGGCCGCGCAATCGGGCGCAACCCGCCCGCGCCGCGTTGACCCCTCGACCAATACCACGCCGCCCGCCGCGCGCCCGACACCCAATGCTCCGCAGCCGCGTCCGGCGACGACGAACACCCCCACCGCCGCGACGCCCGCCGGTTCCGCTTCCGCCTCCGGCGACACGGCGCGCGCCTATTCCTTGCTGCAACAGAAGCAGTATGAAGCGGCGGCGCGAGAGGCGCGTGCGGCGGCGGCGACCGACCCGAAGAACAGCGAGGCGTGGAAGATCGCGGGCTTCGCAGAGTTTTATTTGAATCAATTTAAAGAAGCCGCGTCCGACTTGCAGCGCGCGCTCGACCTCCAACGCGCCGCCAAAGAGGAAGACGCCCCGACCGTGGACGCGCTCGCACAGTCGCTCGTCCGCTCCGACGAGTTTGAGCGCGCCCTTCCGCTTCTCGCCGTTGCCACGTCGCGCGCGGGCGCGCCGCCCGATGCCACGCTTCTCTATTATCGCGGCCTCGCCGAATACCGCACGGGCAAACAGGCCGACGCCGAACGTTCGTTCAATGCGGCGGTGAAAGCCGACCCGAAAAATTCCGCCTCGCTCTTTTATCTCGGCCGCATCAGTTACGAGCGCAACCAGACCGACGCCGCCATCGCCGCGCTCAACCGCGCCACGCTCGCCGACCCGCGCTTCAGCGAAGCGTGGACGCTTTTGACTTACGCTTACCTGCGCCGTGCTGCCGCCAATGCCGCGACACCCGCGAAGGCCGACCCGGACTACCTGAACGCCGTGCGTTCGAGCGACGCGCTCCTGCGCGTGCGGAATGACGAAGCGGCGGCGGCGTTGAGCGGTCAAGCCCTGATCGGCGCGAAGCAGTTCGCACGCGCCGTCACGGTGCTCGAACGCGCGGGCGCGAACCCGAACGCGCAAGGGGCGACGCTCTACTTGCTCGGCGTCGCCTACTCGCGCGCCAAGAACATGCCCAAGGCCATCGCCACCTTCGAGCGCGCCGCCGCGAAGACGGCCGACGACCCGAACATCTATCGCGAACTCGGTTACGCCTACGAAGTCTCCAAGCAATACGCGAAAGCCCTCTCCGCCTACCAGAAAGGCGCGGAGCTTCTCCCCGACGACGAAGACTTCAGGCAGTCAATCGAACGCGTCCAACCGTTCGCCAAATAAAGGTTTCAGGTTTCAGGTTTCAAGTTTCAAGTTAAAGCAAGAGCAACTTTCAGACTTGAAACTTGAAACCTGAAACTTGAGACCTTTCTTGAAACCTGAAACCTGAAACTTGAAACCTATCTCCGCAAGCGTTAGCATCCAGCCATGAACAAACCAGACACTTCTCGCTTTCGTCGAATTGTTATGTCACGCGGGTTAACAATCGTCGCCGTCGTCGCTTGCCTGCTCGCGGGCGTCGCAGACGTGAGCGCGGCGGAGTGGCACGGCCTAGAGCCTTTGAAGTCGCGCCGCGTGGATGTGGAACGCGAACTCGGCCAACCCGTCCGGCAGGAAATGAGTGCGACCAATTCGCTCGACTTCAAGGTCGCGGGCGGGCTGGTGACGGTTACGTTCGTGGATGCGAAATTCATCCAGACGAAAAAACTCGCGCCGCAGGTCGAAGGCACGGTGCTGCTGATCGTCCTCAGACACGAGAATTCTTCCGATACGCCGGAGTCGCTGGGTCTGGCGAGCAAGAGCAATTTCACCCGCGAAGAAAAAGGCGACATGACCGTCTTCTACAACCAGAAGGACGGCATCACCTACACCTTCATCAACGGACGGCTCAAAACCACGCGCTACGCGCCCGCCACCGAACAACTTCTGCGCGCGCAAAGAGCATAAGAATGTGAATGGTGAATCGTAAATCGTGAATAGAAGAAGACGGTTTTCTCTATTCACGATTTACGATTCACCATTCACGACCCGTTTATGTTGTACCGTCCACATTTGAATGCTGAGTTGAGGGAGCGACGCGAGGAGTTTGTGCGCTTCGAGGCGGCGTGGGGCGCGGCGGTCGGAACTTACACGCGGCGTCTGCTCGAACTGGGCGGGCGCACGTCTGCGGAGATCAGAGACGCGGCGGCGAACCGGATTGCGGCGGGCGCGGCGCGTGCGGCGGGCGCGCTGCCCACCGTCGAATTAGATCGCGCGGGCGCGTTCGCCGTCCCGTTCGGCGAGCGTTGGCATTCGCACGAAGAGGCGCGGCGTTGGGCTTTGGAGGTGTTGCGTGGGCGCGTGACGTGCGCGGCGGACGGCAGCCAGATTTTGCCGGGGCGTGAGATTAGTCTCCCGGTCGCGGCGGTGCAGGCCGCTTGGTTCGAGAACCCGCACGCCGCCGACGGGCAGGACAATTATCGCAAGGAGTCGAGGTTCGCGCTCATCACGCCGGAGGAGTTGTTGCAGGCGGAGGGCGGGGCGGCGACCGCCGCAGACCTCGTCGGATTGCGCCGCTTCGAGTTGGAACTCGCCGCGCTCTCGGAGTTTCTCGAACGGCGACGCGGCTGGCGCGCACGCGGCGAGCGCACTCCCGTCGCACTCTTCGACGGCACGCTCCTGCTCTCGACGACGCGCACACGCACGCAGGCCGTAGCCGAGGATTTTTCGCGCGGCTACGTCAAAGCGATTGCCGAGGCCGTCGAACTCTCGCGCGCGACCGAAGTGCCGCTCGTCGGCTACATAGATCAATCTTACGCGCGCGACATCGTGCGTCTGCTCGACCTGTTCTCGCATGATGCGCCCCCGGCCGCCACGGTCTTCGACGCGCGTTTGCTCTCGCCCACAAACGATGCCTCCGCCGCGCCGCTCTTCGCCGCGTGGGGCGACCGCACGATCTTCTGCGAGTGCGTGCGCGAGGGGCTGACGCCGGACTTCGAGGACGCCGAGGGCAACCCGCTCGTCGGCTTCGTCTATTTGCAGACGACGGGTGAAGGCGCGCCCGCACGTCTCGACATTCCCACTTGGGTTTACGCGGCGGGGCTGCTGGAAGAGGTTGTCGATACCGTGCGCGCCGAATGCGTCGTGGGCAACGGGTATCCTTACGGGTTGGAGACGGCGGACGCGGCGGCCGTCATCACCGGGCACGACCGCGAACAGTTTTTGCGCGCGATGCAGGAGTTTGCCGCCGAACAGAATCTGGACTTTCACGTTTCGCGCAAACCCGTCAGCAAGGCGCGCCGCCGTTAACCGTCCTGATTTATATGGTGAGATTTTATGAACCGCACGAACGTAGAGACGCAAGGGAAGCAGAGCGGGCGTGAGTTGGCGGCCTTGAATTGCCCCGCGTGCGGCACGGCGGCGCGACGTGCCGACGCCCACTTCTGCGCGACGTGCGGGCGCGGTTTGCGCGAGCGCACCTATGCCCCGGCCGATTCGCTGCTCGCGTCTTACCATCAACAGCGCAACCGCCCGCTGGTGTTGTTTGAAGCAGCGCGCGTCGGCCTCCCCGTCCACGTCCCGTTGTGGCCGCGCATGCTCGACAACGAGGGCAACACCTCGGCGGCCATCGCGCTCGTCCTCGTCTTCTCCGCGCTCGTGCCTTTCATTGGCATTCTGTTCTGCCCGCTCGCCGTGTTTGCCGGTGGCTTCGGACTCTTCGAGGCATGTTTCAGGCCGCGCGGGGGCGGCGCGCGGCTCGCCGCTTCCTGCATCGTCTTCGGCTTCCTGATCGGGGGCGCGCAGGTCTTACTTTTTCGACTCATCTAAAACGTCAGTGGCGAAATCTCCCGTGGTCAGTTCTGCGAGACCGTCTTTCGCAACTTGCGTGACGACCACAGGCAACTGACAACCGACCACGGACAACTGACAACCGGCAACTTTTCAAATGATCAAGATCGCTAAAATCGTCAAATCAAATTCGCACGTTGATTACATCGGGCGCGTGATCGACCGCCTCGACGCGGACGCGCCGCCGGGGGCGGAGGATTACGGCTTCGCGCAGTTCGTGTCGTTGCCGGTCGCGGATAATTTTGAAGTCGTCGGCGTCGTCTACGACACGCAGTTGGTCAACCCTGAGTACGGGCAGTTCGGGCCGCGCCTGTCGCCCGCCGCCGACCTCGCCATCCTCAGCCCTGACTATCTGAACGAACAGGGCGTGCTCGCAGGTATTCTCCTGCTCGGCTGGCGCGCGGGCGACGAGCGGCGCATGGGCGTGCCGCGCCGCGTGATTCCGGTCGGGCAAGACGTGTACAGTTTGAACGAGGCTCAGGTTGGAGAGTTTCATCGCGACGGCGAAGGGCGCATCGGCCTGCACTACTATTCGCAGATCGTGGCGCACGCCGGGGCGTTCACCGTGCCGCTCATCGAAGCCATCCTCGAACAACTCGAAACCGTCTGCACGCCGGAGGAACGACAGCGTTTTTGCGTGCTCAAAAGATCGCTCTCTTGGCAACGCACGCTCGGCGGCATGCGTCTCTAAAGAGACCACACGACGGAAAGAAATTTCGCGCAGAAGGAAAAGACCTCATATGAAAATAAAATATCAAACGCTGTCTATCACGGCCTTGCTGTTACTGACTTCACTTGCGAGCAGCGCGGCGGCGCAACGCTCGCGCACCGTCAGCGACCCGTCGGACGCAAGGAAGCCCGCGACGACCACCACCACCACTGCGCCCGCGCCGCAGAGCGTGAAGGTCAAATACGAGGGCGGCATCTTCGGGTATAACAAAAAGCAGACCGGCACGCTCAATTTCGACGACGAGAGCAGCCGCCTCGTCTTTCGCGACAAGGCGCAGAAGGAATATCTCTCGATCCCTTACAAGTCGATTGCCGCCGCCTACGCCGATACGCAATCGCGCCGCCCCAAGGCGGCCAGCGTCATCGGCAGCGCGAGCCTCTACACGCTGCCCGCGCTGCTGTTCAAAAAGAAATATCGCTACCTGACGATGCAGTTCAACGACCCGGACACGCAGGTGCAGGGCGTCACGAGTTTCAAAGTGGACGGCAAAGATTTGCTGGCCTCCGTCCTCGAAGCCGTCGCGCGCAAAGCCGAACTCACGCCGCGCGGCGAAGCCTACGTTCGTCTGGATAAACCGAAGGACAAGGATAAGGACAAGTAGACGAAGCACAGGCGACGACTGCCGCAGAAGAGTCAAAGCCGGAGGCCGTCCCCGCGTTCACGCGTACGCGGGGACGGCCTCCGGCTCTTTTTACGTTTGCCGCCGAATTTATGGCGAAGGCTTTGAGCGGGGCGACCCTTTCTTTCGGACGCGCGAGCCTGCCGGGCGGGCTTGTGAGCGAGAGCCGGTGCGTGCTATTTTCCTCAATCCCCGTGAGTGGGAAGTCCCCCGACCCGTCCGAAGCAGTTCCCTCACACGGTAATTCCAAGGGCTACCCCCGGCCGCATTCCCAACTATTTGCTCCTGCCGGGCTGGACAGTTCAACCTAACAACCTGACAACTCTCAAGGAGTCCCCTATGCCGTACCTCGCTAAATCATGTCGCGCCGCTGTGGCGTGCCTGTTGCTCGTCGTCGCCGTCGCCGCGCAAAGCGCGTCGAAAGTTTCGTTGAAGGTTGCGCTCGTGGATCGCGACCTCAACGTGAAGCCCGTGCCGAAACAGGTCTTGCTCGTACAGAAACTCGGCGCGGACGGCGCGCCCGACGCGTCCGCGCCCGCGCAGGAATTGACCACCTCTTTCGACGGCGCGGCCACGCTCGCGCTCGCCCCCGGCAGCTACCAAGTCAGCGCGCAGAAGCCCGTCGAGTTTGACGGAAAGAGCTACCAGTGGACGACGAAGTTCCAGATCGCGGAAGGGCAGGACGCCTCGGTCGAGTTGAGCAACGACAACGCGACCGTGTCTTTGTTACCGAATGTGATCGCCGCCGCGACGGGCGGCCGCCGCCGCGTGACGGAGGAAGCGGAACTCTTCAAACAACTGCGCGACGGCGTCGTTACGGTCGAAGGCGAACTCGGCCACGGCACGGGCTTCATCGTCGACGAGCGCGGGTTGATCCTGACCAACCAGCACGTCGTCAGCAACTCAAAAGAGTTGCGCGTGCAGTTCGACCGCACGCACAAGGTGCGCGCCGTGCTCGTCGCAGAGGATCGCGACCGCGACGTGGCCGTGCTCTGGGCAAACCTCGCCCCATGCGCTTCGTGCAAGACTCTGAAGATCGCCGAAGTGAAAACGGACGAACCGGCGGTCATCGAAGGCGAGCGCGTCTTCGCCATCGGCAGCCCGCTCTCGCAGGAAAAAATTCTCACCTCCGGCATCGTCAGCAAGGTCGAGAAGCGCGCCATCATCTCGGACGTGAACATCAACCCCGGCAACTCCGGCGGCCCTCTGTTCAACTCGCTCGGCGAAGTCATCGGCCTCACGACCTTCGGCGAGAACGCAGGCTTCGGCCCCGGCGTCTCCGGCATCGTCCGCATCGAAGAAGCCGAACAACTGCTCGCCAAAGCGAAAGAGAGCGCGCAGCAGGCCAAAGACCTGCCCTCCGCCGACCTGATGCCCACCGTGCCCGAAGACGCCTTCCCGCTCGACGCCATCAAGACGCGGCTCGAAGTGAAGAAGTTCGAGCAGAAACCTTACAAGACCGAACTCGGCGACTACGACGTGATGATGCTCACGCCCGTCTACAAGTTTTATCTCTCGGAGAAGGATCGGCTCGAAGCCGTGCGCGAGCGCGAGAAGCGCAACAAGAACGAGGGCGCGCAAGGGACGATGGACAAGTATCGCAACCTGCGCAACTGGGCTGAGTACGCGGGCGAGTTGAAGCCGGTCGTGCAGATACTCGCGATCCCTGAGATGAAGATGACGGGCAAGTCGCTGCTGCTCGGTGCGGTCTTGATGGCCGGGGCGGGGATGATGACGCCGCCCGACATGAAGTTCAAAGCGGACTTCTACGAGATGTCGCTCATGTGCGACGGCACGGTCGTCACGCCCATCCAGCGCGGCAAGAGCGAACTCGTCGTTCCGATGCAGAGCTATTACAAAGTCAAAAACCGTTTCACCTACGCGGGCATCTACACCTTCCCGGTCGATCCGTTCGAGCCGGGCAAGTGCAAGCAACTCGCGCTCAACGTCTTCTCCGAGGAGAACCCGACCGTCCCGGCGAAGAAAATCCTGACCCCGCAGATGGTGCAGCGCGTCTGGATGGACTTCGACGAGTATCGCCAGCGCAAGACAGCGCAACCGCAACAGACGGCGGAGACGACGAAACCCTCGCAACCCTAGCCGACACACGCCGCAGGCATGCGCGGGCGAAACACGAACGGGCGACGGAAATTATTCCGTCGCCCGTTCGTCGTGCGGTCTCGCTCTCTTTAACGATACTCAGTCTTTAACGATACTCAGTGTTCGCGCGTCGCTCCCTCCGGCAGCGTACCCTGATAAATCTCCGCGCCAGTCGAGACGAATTCCGCCGCCTTCTCGCGCATCCCGGCCGCGAGCGCGTCCGACTCCGCGAGTTCCTTCCGCGCCGCGAAGTCGCGCACCTCCTGCGTGATCTTCATCGAACAGAAGTGCGGGCCGCACATCGAACAGAAGTGCGCGAGTTTCGCGCCCTCCTGCGGCAACGTCTCGTCGTGATATTCGCGCGCCACTTCCGGGTCGAGCGAGAGGTTGAACTGATCCTCCCAGCGAAACTCGAAGCGCGCTTTCGACAGAGCGTTGTCGCGCAACTGCGCGCCGGGATGACCCTTCGCCAGATCAGCCGCATGCGCCGCGATCTTGTAAGCGATGACGCCCTCTTTCACATCCTTTTTGTCTGGCAAGCCGAGATGCTCTTTCGGCGTGACGTAGCAGAGCATAGCCGTGCCGTACCAGCCGATCATCGCCGCGCCGATGGCCGAGGTGATGTGATCGTAGCCGGGCGCGATGTCGGTCGTAAGCGGCCCCAAAGTGTAGAAAGGGGCTTCGCCGCAGGTCTCAAGTTGCTTGTCCATGTTCTCTTTGATGAGATGCATGGGCACATGCCCCGGCCCTTCGATCATCGTCTGGCAGTCGTGCTCCCACGCGATCCGCGTGAGTTCGCCGAGCGTCTCCAATTCGGCAAACTGCGCGTCGTCGTTGGCGTCCGCGATGCAACCGGGGCGCAGGCCGTCGCCCAGCGAGAACGACACGTCATAGGCCGCCATGATCTCGCAGATGTCGCGAAAGCGCGTGTAGAGAAAACTCTCCTCGTGGTGCGCGAGACACCACTTCGCCATGATCGAGCCGCCGCGCGAGACGATCCCCGTGGTGCGCTTCGCCGTCAAAGGGATGTAGGGCAGGCGCACGCCCGCGTGGATCGTGAAGTAGTCAACGCCCTGCTCGGCCTGTTCGATGAGCGTGTCGCGGTAAATCTCCCACGTTAATTCTTCCGCCCGGCCTCCGACCTTTTCTAACGCCTGATAGATCGGGACAGTGCCGATGGGCACGGGCGAGTTGCGCAGAATCCACTCGCGCGTGGCGTGGATGTTTTTGCCCGTGGACAAATCCATCACCGTGTCCGCGCCCCACTTCGTAGACCAGCGCATCTTCTCCACCTCTTCCTCGATGGAGGAGGCGACCGCCGAGTTGCCGATGTTGGCGTTGATCTTGACGAGGAAGTTGCGGCCGATGATCATCGGTTCGCTTTCTGGATGATTGACGTTGGCCGGGATGATCGCGCGCCCGCGCGCCACCTCGTCGCGCACGAACTCCGGCGTGACGAATTCCGGGATCGACGCGCCGAGAGAGTCGCCGCGATGCTCGTGAAAGAGCGAACTGCGGTCGTCGCGCGAGTGTTCGCGTATGGCGTGCAAGGCCATCTCGCGCCCCATGTTCTCGCGCAACGCGACGAACTCCATCTCCGGCGTGACGATGCCGCGCCGCGCGTAGTGCATCTGCGTGACGCGCGCGCCCGCCTTCGCGCGCAAGGGCGAACGGCGCAGGCCGGGGAAATATTCGAGCCGACCGCGCGTCTTCTGCTGCGCGTACTCGGCCGCGCCCGCCGTCAGGTAGCCATCGTCTTCCGGTTTCACTTCGCGCCCCGCGTATTCTTCAACGTCGCCGCGCGCGATGATCCACTCGCGGCGCAGCGGCGCGAGTCCCGCGCGCTCGTCGCATTTGACCGCAGGGTCGCCCCACGCGCCGCTCGTATCGTAGACGCGCACGCGCGGGTTCTCTTCGAGCGTGCCGTCGGGGTTGCGCGTCGCGTTCAAGGCGACTTCGCGGAAGGGGACGCGCACGCCCGCCCGTTCGCCTTCGACGTAAATGCGCTCGGAGTTCGGCAGTTGCACCTCGTCGCTCCGGCGTTGCTCAAGCCGCTCCGTCAAATCTTTAGTTGTACTCATGTTCTCTTTCGTCCGGCCGCATCCGGCCTGCAAAGAAAAACCGCCTGCGAAACACTAAAGGCTCGCAAGCGGTCTTCCGGCGTTTCTCCCTTCGGCGGTACTAACCGCATCAGGTTCTAGGGGTCTCACGCGTTTAGTGACTCTCAGCCGCGCCCGCTTTGGTGGACGAAGCTCCCCCGAAAACTTTTCTCGACTGTCAAAAAACTAATGACGAATTATGGCTCACACGCGAGTCATTCGACAAACAGATCATCAACCGCTCATTCAACAAACAGATCGTCAACCGCCATCGTCCAACCCGGCACGGCCGGTTCGGCCTCCGCCGTCTCGCCGCGACGATAAATCCGGGGCTTCTCAGGATCAGCCGCAGAGTAAACACGCACGACCGCCGCTTCGTCCAGCAAATCAACGTCCCACACGACCTCTGTACCCGCCGCGAAATAGTCGGCGCGCTTTCGCGCCATCTCGCGCTCGGCACGCGCCCCGTAGTCGCCTTCGCTTCTCACTTCGACGGCGAAGACGGGCGCACCCTCGTAAAATTTCATGCCCGTATCTACGCCGACATGAAAGGCCGCGTCAGGGCTAAAGGATTTTCGATGAGGCAATTCAACCCGGAAGGCTTTGTTGTCGCCCACGGCGCGTCCCGCCTTGGTGCGTTTGCTGTATTCACGCAACGACACGAAAATCTCGTCGCCGGCATATCCGGGTTGGCTGCCTGTCGGTGACATGTGCATGATCTCCCCGTTGACGAGTTCCGCCTTGCCGTCAACTTTGTAGAGGTCTTCGATGGTCGCTTCGGTGTTGGTGCTCATGACAGTGTGCCTCGGCTGTGGTTAGCCGCCGATGAAGCTCATCGTGCGCGCGGGCTGGAGAAAATCCGGGTCGTTGATGTAGTGGCGTGGCTCTTTTTTCAGGACGACCGATTCGATGTACTCGATTGTCTCGGCGCGCGTCGCGCCACTGCGGATCACGTCGCGCAGCGAATGTTCGACGGTGGAGAAGAGACACGTCCTGATCTGGCCGTCGGCGGTGAGACGGATGCGCGAGCACGCGCCGCAGAAGGGTTCTGTGACGGGCGCGATGATGCCGATCTCGCCGGGCGCGCCGTCCGCAAAACGATAGCGCGCCGAAGTCTCCGCGCCGCGTCGCACGGGCAACGGCGCAAGCGCGAAACGCTCCTCAATGGCGGCGCGGATTTCACGCCCTGAGACCACATCCTTGCGTGACCACTCGTGGCCGGAATCCAAAGGCATGAACTCGATGAAGCGCATCGAGACGGCGTGCTCGCGCGCGAAGCGTGCGAAGTCCGCGACCTCCGCGTCGTTGTGCCCGCGCACGATGACGGCGTTGATCTTGATCGGCGCGAGTCCGGCGTCGCGCGCCGCCGCGATGCCTTCGAGCACGCGCGCGAGCACATCCACGCCGGTCATGCGGCGAAACGTTTCCGGGCGCAGACTGTCGAGACTGATGGTGATGCGGTCGAGACCGGCTTCTTTGAGCGCGGCGGCGCGGCCGGGCAAAAAGTAACCGTTCGTGGTCAGCGCGAGGTCGTGCAAGCGCGGTTTGAGCGCGGCGAGTTTGCCGATGATGGTTTCGATGTCGCGGCGCATCATCGGCTCGCCCCCGGTGAGCCGGATTTTTTCGATGCCTAAGCTGACGAAGATGTCGCAGACGTACTCGATCTCTTCATACGAGAGCATCTGTTCTTTGGGCGCGATGGGCGGCTCGCCGTGCGGCAAGCAGTAGAAGCAACGGAAGTTGCACCTGTCGGTCAGCGACACGCGCAGGTCGCGGATCGCGCGCCCGTATGAATCTTTGAGTACGGCGGTGGTCACTTAACTTTCTTTCGTTCTCAGCTTTCGCTCTCGTGTGCGCGCCGGAGAGATTCCGGCGACGGATTTGAAAACCCTATCATACGCTCGTAACGGAGGTGTACCAAGCTGCCGTTTCGGGCGGGTGAAGGATTTAGATGCGCTCGACCGCAAACTGCGATGGACGTTCAATCGCCCTGATTTTTTTGGAGCGCGCGGGCGTTGCGTTGGAGTCCGGCGAGCTTGGCGCGCTTGATGGCGGAGCGGCGAAAGCGCGCGGCGTAGGCGTCGGGAGTGAGTTCGAGCAAGGCCGCGAGGTCTGCGGAGACTTGGCCTTCGCGCGGCTCGAAGCGCGTCTCCGTGGTCGGTTGCTCGAAGCGATTCCAAGGGCACACGTCTTGGCAGGTGTCGCAACCGTAGAGCCAGCCGTCGAGTTTGTCTGCGATGGGGGCGGGGATGTCCGGCGCGCGCAGTTCGATGGTGGCGTAAGAGATGCAGCGGTTCGAGTCCACGATGTAAGGCTCTGTGATCGCTTTGGTCGGGCACGCTTCGATGCAGAGCGTACACGTGCCGCAGTGATCCTCAGACACTTCGCGGTCGTAGTCGAGTTCGAGATTGACGAGAAGTTCGCCGAGGAAGACCCACGAGCCGTATTCGCGCGTGATGAGGTTCGTGTGCTTGCCGATCCAACCTAACCCCGCGCGCACAGCCCACGCCTTATCCATCAGCGGTTGAATGTCCACGCACGCCTTGCCTTCCGCCTCCGGACATTCCGCTTTAATCCACGCGAGCAGTTCTTTGAGTTTGCCGCCGACGACATCGTGGTAATCGTCGCCCCACGCGTAGCGGGAGATTTTGCCGTTGGCGGCGTCGTCCGGCGTGTGCTCGTGCGGCGTGAAGTAGTTGAGCGCGACGACGACGACGGAGCGCGCGCCCGGCATGACTTGGCGCGGGTCTGTGCGCCGCTCCGGGTCGCGCTCCATCCAACTCATCTCGCCGTGATAGCCGCGCCGCAGCCATTCTTCGAGCCGCGCGCGCTCGCCGGAGAGCGGCGCGGCGGGCACGACGCCGACCTTGTGGAAGCCCAACTCAAGCGCGCGCTCCTTGATGCGCGCCGTGAGCGCGGAGGAGGAGGCGGCGGGCGATGCGAGTTGTGAAAGCTCTTCAGCGGAGACCATGAGACGAGTATAACAAAGCGCGTCGGCCGATTCCCGCCCGCGCGCGTTTACAGACGTTTCGCGCCCGATGCCTTGCGCGTTCGCGCGTCCAACCTTTAAGCTGGAGTGAAAGGAAAAATGAACTAGCACGATGCCCGAAACTCCGAACCAAGAGACCGCAAACGACGAGATCAGGCGCAAGGCCGGACGACTTTTGTTCGTCGGCCTGCCGGGGACGCGTCTGGACAAACGCCTGCGCGAGATGTTGCGCGAAGTACAACCGGGCGGCGTGATCCTGTTCGGCCGCAACGTCGAGTCGGCCGAGCAGGTCGCGCTTTTAAACGCGCAGATACGCGACGCGCTCGGCGGGCGCGTCATCATCGGAGTGGATCAAGAGGGCGGACTCGTGGATCGCTTCCGCGATATCTGCGAGCCGATGCCCTCGGCCAAAGCCGTGCGACTTGCCGGGCGCACGGAACTCGCGCGTAAGTTCGGCGAACTCTCGGCGCGCGCGCTGCGCCTGCTCGGCTTCAACATGAACTTCGCGCCCGTCCTCGATCTCCACGGCGGCAATGAGGAGAACGGGTTGCGCGGCCGCACGTTCGGCGAGACGCCGGAGGAAGTTGCGCGGCTCGCGGGCGCGTACCTCGACGGTTTGCAGGCGCACAAGATCGTCGGCTGCGGCAAACATTTTCCCGGCCTCGGCGGTTCGCAGGTTGACTCGCACAGGCGTCTCCCCGTTGTCACGCATTCGTGGCCGGAGATTTTGGAACACGACCTCGTGCCCTTCCTCGATCTGATGTTCCATCGCCCCGGCGAGCGACTCCAATCGGTGATGGTGAGCCACGCCGCGTTCCCCGAAGTGTCGGAATTTTTGCAGGCGTGGTTTCGTCGCACGGCCGAATTGCCGTCGCTCGAAGACTTCGCGCAAATCCCCGCGACGATCAGCAACAACGTCGTCATGCGGATGCTGCGCACCGCCTTCAAGTACGACGGCCTCGTCATCACGGACGACATGGAGATGGGCGCGGTCGTGCAGACGCTCTCGGTGGCCGAGGCGAGTTTGCGCGCCATCGAGGCGGGGTCGGACATGATCCTCATCTGCGAGCAGGAGGCGAACTTCAAGGCCGCGCGCGATCTCATCTGCCGCGCGGTCGCAGAGGGACGCATCAACGTGGAAGTGCTCGACAAGGCGAACCGGCGCATAGACCGCGTGCTCGACATCGCGGGCGGCTACGAGCATTTCGACGCGGACGAGTTTCGCTCCGTCTCGCACCAGTTCGCCGAACTCAAACGCGCCCTCCAAGCCGCCGAGAACGACGAAGAATACGCCCCCCTCTACGGCACACCCGAAGACCTCGAACGCCGCTCGTCGAATTTCTAAGAAAGATAAAAAGAAGTAAATCGTGAATCGTGAATCGTAAATAGAGAAAACCGCTTTCTTCTATTTACGATTCACGATTCACGATTTACTTCTTTCTGTTGACTCCGCGCGCGAATTAGCATAGAAGCACGCTGCTATCTGCCCGAAGCCTCGTCTAGCTCTACCTATTATGCTTATCTGAGGAGTTTCTGCTTATGAAAAGATTTTTGATGATGACAGGTTTGGCCGTCGTCCTGTCGTCTCTCATTCTCGGCGCGTCGGGTTGCACGGCCGCAACCAACGTCAACAGTCCGGCCACAACTAACGGCAACCTGAGCGCGCCCGCCAACAACACCAATGCCAACGCCAATCTATCAACCACCGGCGGGGCAAACGCCGACGCAATAATAGCCAAAGAGAAACAGCTTTGGGACGCGTTGAAAAATAGAGACTACGAAGCGTTTGGAAAAATGCTGTCGAGCGATAGCGTCTACGTCTCAAGCGACGTGGTGGGCGGCAAAGAAGCAACGGTCAACGGCGTGAGAAATTTTGCCCCGACCGAAATCAATCTCTCCGACTGGAAGACCGTCATGCTGGACGAAGACGCGGCGGTCGTAACTTACACGGTTGACGCACGCGGCACGTCAGGCGGCCAGCCGATCCCGCCCGGCGCGCTGCGCGCCAGCACCGCATGGGTCAAACACGGTGCGGAGTGGCTGGCGGTCTATCATCAGGATTGCCCGGTCGAAGAACGTCCGGCCGATCAAACGGCAGCGGAGACTGCAAAACCAGCGGGCACGACGGCCAACGCAAACAATGCAAGTCCGCCTCCGCCCGCTGCTAACGGCGGCGCGGCCGACGATCCAATCGCCAGAGAGAAACAGCTTTGGGACGCGCTCAAGCGCAAGGACTGGGACACTTTCGCGGCCGGTCTGGCCGAAGATCAAATGGAGGTTCAACCGTCGGGCGTCTCCGACAAAGCCGGGACGCTGGCGTCCGTCAAAAAGGTTGATTTCAGCAAGACGACCTTAAGCGATTTCAAAGCGACGAAGTTCGACGCCGATGCGACGCTCGTGACTTACAAGATCAAAGGGACGGGAACTGACGCCAAGCCCTTCGAGGAACGCGCCGGGACGATCTGGGTCAATCGCGGCGGGAAGTGGTTGGCAGTCTTCCACCACGGCACGCCCGTGACGCCGACACCTTCGAGGTAAGGCAAAGATGTAGGGGCAGCCGACTCGTCCGCTGCCCCTACAATTATTCCGTCGAGTTGCGCGCCGCTATGCCCACACGCCGGGGATGGCCGTCGCGCACGCGGGGCATTGCCCGTCGCGCGTCACTTTCATCTGCTTGATGATGTAGCCGTAGCGTTCGATCAACAGTTCGTCGCATGACGGGCAGTAAGTGTTCTCCCAACGCCCGACGCGGCCGGGCAAGTTTCCCGCATAGACGAAACGCAAGCCCGCCGCGCGCCCCGTCTCGCAGGCGCGGACGAGTTGTTCGGCGGTCGTGTTGGCGTTGTCCTGCATGCGGTAGTCTTGATGAAACGCCGTGACGTGCCAAGGGATGTCCGGCGAGACGCTCGCGATAAACGCGGCGGCGCGTTTGATCTCGTCCTCCGAATCGTTGAAGCCGGGGATGAGAAGCGTCACGATCTCAGACCAGAAACCGCGCTCGTTGACCATCTGCACGGTCTCCAGAATATTGTCCACCACGCCGCCGAGTTGCCGGTAGTTGCGGTCGCTCATGGACTTCAAATCGATCTTGTAGCAGTCCGTCCACGGCCGCAGGTAGTCCAACACCTGCGGCGTCGCGTTGCCGTTCGAGATGAAAGCCGTCTTGAACCCTGCGGGCTTCGCGCGCTTGAAAACTTCCACCGCCCACTCCGCCGTAATCAACGGCTCGTTATAACTCGACCCCACAAGCGAAGCCCCGTAAGCCTTCGCCAGCGCGACCAGACGATCCGCCGAGACGACTTGCGGTTGTGTTCCGGCCGCGTCGTCGCGCAGTGCTTGCGAGGTCAGCCAGTTCTGGCAGTAGCCGCAGTGCAGGTCGCAGCCGAGCATGCCGAAGGTGAGCGTGTCCGAGCCGGGCAGGGCGTGGAAGAAAGGCTTCTTCTCCGTCGGGTCGCAGGCCAGCGCGGCGACGTAGTTCGCAGGGGCGAGCAGCCGCCCCCCTTCGTTGAAACGCACTTTGCAGATGCCGCGTTTGCCTTCGCGGATCAGGCAGCGATGGCCGCAGGCGTAACAGCGCAGATCATTGTTCTCTAAATGTTCGGTCAACTCCGGCGCGGCTTCGGCCGTCAACTCGTCCAACACGCCCGCGAGCGAAGTTGATTTCTTACCAAGTGGCATGAGACTTAAAACCTCTGATGAAAAAGTCGTCTGTTAGTAGTTTCTTGAGGGGCGGTTTATACTTCGTTTAGATGCAACGAAAGCGTCAATTTATGCCTTGAAGGTTCTCCGAGATGATCATCGAAACGATCACGGTCACGGCGTTTCAGCAGCAGACGCGCATACTGGGTTGTGAGCAGACGCGACGCGCCATCTGCGTCGATCCGGGCGACGACGCCGAACGGATCGCGGGCGCGCTTCGTCGCCACAATCTCGACTTGCAGGCCATCGCGCTGACGCACGCGCACATGGATCACGTCGGGGGAGTCGCGGCGTTAAAGAGCCTGTGCCCCGGCGCGGAGATCATTCTGCACGCGGCGGACGAACCGCTCTACCGCCAGTTGCCTGAACAGCCCGCGTGGATCGGCATCCCGCGCGGCCAGTGGGGCGCGCTCGGCTTTAACTACGCCGCGCCGCCCGCCGTCGAGCGTTACTGGACGGACGGGGAAAGTTACGAGGTGGGCGCACTCGCGTTTCGGGTTTTGCATTGCCCGGGACACACGCCCGGCCACGTCGTGCTGTTCGAGGCGCGCGAGCGCAAAGTGTTTGTGGGCGATTGCCTGTTCGCGGGGTCAATCGGGCGGACGGATTTGCCGGGCGGCTCTTACGAGGCGTTGATGGATTCGCTCTTGAACAAGATCATCCCGCTCGGCGACGACGTTACGGTCTACTCCGGCCATGGCCCCGACACTACCATCGAGCGCGAGCGACTCACCAACCCCTTCCTCACAGGCGTCTACACGCCGGGCAGACACTTCTAAAAGCCGTAAATCGTGAATCGTCAATCGTGAATAGAGAAGAACTGTCTTTACTCTATTCACGATTGACGATTGACGATTCACTATTTCAGTTTGCTGTCTTTCAATTCGTTCCACTTGTCGCGGATGTCGCCTGTCAGGTCGCTGGGGAGGGTTTCGACGGGCACGTCGTGTTCGGCGCAGAAGGTGCGCCAGAGAAGAAAGCGCGCGTCGAATTGTCCCGTCTCGTCTGTAATCGTGTTCATCACGGCATCGTTGTCGGAGCGTTTTTTATCAGCCACTGTCCGTCCCTCTCGTCCCTTGAAATTTGGCGCGCCAGTGCAGCCGGAAATACTATAACAAGTTTTTCGCGCGGAGTTGATTAGCGGCCGGGGGCTGACAACACTCAATTGCCGGGGCGCGGGATTCAGGAAGCGGAACTTTTCAGGTACATCTCGCCGGTGGGCGCGCTGACGCCGCCCGCGGGTTCGAGGGTGACGGCGAAGACGGCGGCGTTGCGTCCTTCGGGCGGGATGGTCTCGTGCATTTCGGCGTGGCCGCGCGCGTCGGGCTGGAAGACGCTGCCGGGCATCGGCGGTTTGCCTTCGGCGATGAACCAGAGTTGATAAGCTTTGCCGGGGGGCGCGGGCGGCAGGTCGGCGGCCATCAACATGGCGCGTCCCGTCTGCGCGTCGAAGGTCAGGCGGGCGCGCGCACGTTCGGCCACTTTCGTGCCGGAGAGCGTGGCGGTGTGAGCCTCGGGGGCGGCGAGCAGTTCGCGTTCGGAGCGCGTGCGTGCGAGTTCCTGTTGCGTCTGGTTGACGGTTTCGGAGAGCCGCGCGAGTTCGCTTTGCAGCCGTGCGTTGCGCTGCCACGCGAGCGCGAGCGTGACGAGGAGCGCGGCGACGGCAAGCGAGGCGGCCAGCGAACCGAACACGAGGAGACGGCGACTGACTCTGACTTCGCGCGCCTCGCGTCGCTTCTCAAATTCGCTCGAAGAACTGACGTTGGAAGTTTGCGAAGCGGTTACCGCATCGCCGTTCGCGGGCGAGCGGCGCGCGTCTTGCGGCTGCGATTTGATGGCCGTCAGGATGCGCGCCCGTAGTTCGGGGGCGGGGGCTTCGAGCGGCGGCGCGGCGGCGTAGACGAGAGAGGCCGCCGCATCGCGCAGGGCTTCCAACTCGGCGCGGCATTCGGCGCACCCGGCGAGATGCGCGTCGAGCGCGCGCCGCTCGTTGCCCCGGTCATCATCATCAAGGGCGTCGAGCGCGGCGAGCGCGATCATCTCTTTGTAATCTTCGTGCGTCATCTAAAACTTGGATGCGGCGAACGTTAAAAATTCAAGCCCGCTCCTCTCCCCATCTGCCCGCCTAACAGATCGCGCAGCTTGCTCATGCCGCTACGCATGCGCGTCTTGACCGTGCCGAGCGGCTGACCGAGTCGTTCGGCGATTTCCGACTGGGTCAGCCCTTCAAAGTACGCGAGCAACAGAGTGCGGCGTTGCTCTTCGGGAATCTCCGCGAGCGCGGCGCGCACGATCTCGCGCTGCTCTGCGTGGTGGACATCTTCGACGGCGTCGCCGACGCTCTCGGGCGCGTCGCGCAAGAAGGCCGTGTCGTCGGCGCGCTGGCGCGATTGCAACGCGCGCAGGCGGTCGATGGCGCGCGAGCGCGCAAGCGTCACCATCCACGTGAAAGCGCGCCCGCGCGTCTCGTCGAAATTGGCGGCGCGCTGCCAGATTTGGAGGAAGACTTCCTGCAAAACGTCTTCCGCCTCGACGCGGCTGTGTAATATACGGAGCAGAAGACCTAAGAGGATGGAGTGGTAACGGTCGTACAGCGCGGCCAGCGCGGATTCATCCCCGCGCGCGATGGCGTGGAGGAGTTCCGCGTCGGGAGCGGTTTGTTGCGGGGCTGCTTCGGCCATCAACACTAAAACAGGAAAAGAAGCGTTAGCGATAAAATAGGAACGCGCGACGATGAACGAAAGACCGTGCGTTGTCCGTGGTCAGTTGTTCCAGTGCGTCTTTCGCAACTTGTGTGCTTGCCACGAGCAAATGACTTTCAGGACTACCGACCACCGACGGCTTTCAGTTCATCGTCCCGCGTTTCCGCTTCATCCTTAACTTAGGCGACCGTGATCTCTTCGGAGAGATACACGTCCTGAATGGCGTTCAACAGCGCGACGCCTTCTGCGAGAGGGCGTTGAAAAGCTTTGCGGCCGGAGATGAGTCCCATGCCGCCGCCGCGCTTGTTGATGACGGCGGTACGCACGGCTTCCTGCAAGTCGGTCTGACCCTTCGACTCGCCGCCGGAATTGATCAGGCCGCAACGTCCCATGTAGCAGTTGGCGACTTGATAGCGCACGAGATCGATGGGGTTGTCGGTGGTCAATTCCTCGTAAATTTTCTTGCTCGTCTTGCCGTAGGTAGAGCCTTCCATGTTGAGCGCGTTGTAGCCGCCGTTACGTTCGGGCAGCTTCTGCTTGATGATGTCGGCCTGAATGGTGACGCCGAGGTGGTTGGCCTGTCCGGTGAGATCGGCCGCCGTGTGCATGTCGCCGCCGCCGGTCTTGAATTTGTTGTTGCGCAGGTAGCACCAGAGGATCGTCGCCATGCCGAGTTCGTGCGCGTAGGCGAAGGCTTCGCTGATCTCCGTGATCTGGCGGGTGGATTCTTCGGAGGCGAAATAGATGGTCGCGCCGATGCCGACCGCGCCCATGTCGTGCGCCTGATCAACCGTGCCGAAGAGAACTTGGTCGAAGCGGTTCGGGTAGGTCAGCAGTTCGTTGTGGTTGATCTTGACGATGAACGGAATCTTGTGCGCGTAGCGGCGCGCGACCGAGCCGAGCACGCCGAAGGTTGAAGCGACGGCGTTACAGCCGCCCTCGATGGCGAGGCGCAGGATGTTTTCGGGGTCGAAGTACATCGGGTTGGGCGCGAAGCTGGAACCGGCAGAGTGTTCGATGCCCTGATCCACGGGCAGGATCGAGAGATAACCCGTACCTGCCAGACGCCCGTGGTCGAAGAGCGTTTGGAGCGCACGCATGACGCGCGGGCTGCGGTCGGACGAAGACCAGACGCGATCCACGAAATCGGGGCCGGGCAGTTGCAGTTGATCCTTGGGGATGGTCTTCGAGGTGTGGTCGAGCAGCGTGCGTGCGTCCGCGCCGAGCAGTTCTTCGATTTTACCGCCGGATGAGTCTCCACGTTTGAGTTCGGTCGCCATAAACTCCAATCCTCCTAGCGAAATATAAACGCGCTAAATTCTGCCGGATAGTGCGGGCAAAGAGGCATAAATTATAGCACAGGACGCAAGCTGCCCCCGTGAACCCGCTCGCCGCCCGGAAGCCGTCCGTACGCACGTCAGGCGCGCGGGGCGAGGCTTGCGGCTTGAATCAACCCGGAGATTGACGGGGCGCGGCGTTACGAAATTCCGTATATTTTCCTTGTCCGCGCCCGAAGACTTGCGCTACTATCCTCGCGCTGTCCCGAACGGCTCTCAACTGGCTTCTCACTCGTCCGCGCAGATTAGTCTGCAATTCGTCGCCCGGCGCGACGGTCGCTACACAACCCAACATTCGAAAGGCTCGTCCGCATGTTTAACCCCTCTCGTCTTCTGACCCCCGTGTGTTTCTCGCTCGTCCTGTTTTTCGCCGCCGCCGCTGCCCCGGCCTTCGCCTATGGCGATCAGGATTGGAAGCCGATTGACCCCGCGCACCTCGCGCTCAAATCGCCCGTCGTGGAGAAGGACGCCGACGCCGAAGCCATCTTCTGGGAAGTGCGCGTTGACGACGCCGAATACGATCTCGTCTTCACCAACTACCTTCGCATCAAAATCTTCACCGAGCGCGGGCGCGAGTCGCAGAGCAAAATAGACATCGTCCCGTTTCGCTTGAACGCACGGATCAAGGACGTGACCGGCCGCACCATCAAGGCCGACGGCACGATCATCGAACTGAAGAAGGAAGACGTTTTCGAGAAGGTCATCGCCCGTGCGGGCGATCTGAAACTGCGCGCCAAGACCTTCGCCATGCCGAGCGTCGAGCCGGGCGCGATCATCGAGTATCGCTGGCGCGAAGTTTATCCGGGCAGTTCGGTCAATCGCACGCGGCTCTATTTTCAGCGCGACATCCCCATCCAGACCGTGACCTATTATCTCAAGCCCGCGTCGAACCTCATCGGCGTGGATTCGCTGCGCTACCATCCGTTCCACATGGACGTGCCGAAGTTCAACAAGGAAAAGAACGGCTTCTACAGCACGACGGTGACGAACGTGCCCGCCTACCGCGCCGAACCGCGCATGCCGCCCGAAGATGAGGTGCGCAAGTGGATGCTGCTCTACTACACAACGAGGGAAAGCATCGAGCCACAGAAGTTCTGGAAAGACTACGGCAAGCGTCTCTACGAAGCGTTCAAGTCGGACATCAAGGTCAACGACGACGTGCGTAAAAAATCCGCCGAGATCATCGGCGACGCCGCCACGCCCGAACAGAAACTCGAACGCCTCTACGAATTCTGCCGCACCAAGATCAAGAATCTCGACGACGATGCGCTGAACCTGCCCTTCGAGGTGCGCGTCAAACTCAAAGACGAGTCGCCCGCCGACACGCTCAAGAAGATGGAGGGGCGCAGCAACGACATCGGCGGCCTCTTCGCCGCGCTCGCCACCGCCGCCGGTTTCGAGGCACGCCCCGCGCTCATGGCCGACCGCGGCGACATCTTCTTCGATGCCAGCTTCGCCGACCCTTACTTTATGAGCATGGTCGTCATCGCCGTGAAGGTGAACGATGCGTGGCGTTTCTTCGACCCGTCGGAGATGTACGCGCCATTCGGGATGCTGGCGTGGCAGTCCGAATCGCAGGACGCGCTCATCACCGATCCGAAAGACCCGGCCTTCGTCCAGACGCCGCTCTCCGCGCCCGACAAGTCGCAGGAGAAGCGCACGGCCAAACTTACGCTCGACTCCGAAGGCACGCTCGAAGGCGACGTGCGGATCGAATACACCGGCCATCTCGGCAAGGACAAGAAGGAGTACAACGACGACGACTCGCCCGCGCAGCGCGAAGAGACTTTGCGCAGCCTGATCAAAGGCAAGATGAGCACGGCCGAAGTTTCAGACATTAAAGTCGAGAACGTGGCCGACCCCGACAAGCCTTTCGTCTATGCCTATCACGTCCGCGTGCCCGGCTACGCGCAACGCACGGGCAAGCGTCTGTTCCTTCAACCGGCCTTCTTCCAGCGCGGCCTGAACCCGCTCTTCCCGACGAGCGAGCGGCACAACAACGTCTATTTTCATTACCCGTGGTCGGAGCAGGACGACGTTTCGATCAACCTGCCCGCCGGTTATACGCTCGACAACGCCGACGCGCCCGCCGGTCTCGATGCGGGTGCGACCAGCAAGTACGATGTCAAAATCGCCGTCACGAAAGACGGGCGCACGCTCATCTACAATCGCAAATTCTTCTTCGGCAACCATAAGGGCGGTCTCTTGTTCCCCGTCGCTTCTTACAGCCAACTCAAGATGCTGTTCGACGAACTGCACAAGCGAGACAACCACACGATCACGCTCAAACAGGCCGCGACGACTGCCGCCAACACGACGGCGACGCCGTCGAACTGAGAGCGCGCACGCGACGACAAAATCGAAGCGGCTTGAACTGACGCCGCGAGTCTCACCGGGGAAATCGAGGTTTGAAAGAAATGCTCACACGAATGTTAGGACTCTGTTGCGCGCTCGTCCTGCTCTGTTGCGCGCCCGCCTTCGCTGCTACTACTACGGCGGGCGACGATGCTCCCGCATGGCTCACGCAGGCCGCCGGAGCGTCCGCCCCGCCTTACGCGAAAGATGTTCCGGCGGTCGTGCTTCACGACGAGGGGCAAGTGACCATCGGAGACGACGGCAAAATCGTCTCTGTCCTGACCTTCGCCGTGCGCATCATCACGCGGCCGGGCAAGGCTTACGCGCAGGCCGTCGCCGGTTACGCCACCGATACGGGCAAGGTGCGCGAGATGCGCGCGTGGCTCATCCGACCCGGCGCGCAGACGAAGCGTTACGGCAAAGACGAAACGCTCGACCTCGCAGGCGACCTCAACGACGTTTACAATCAGTATCGCACCAAACAAATTGACGCGAGGGACGATGCCGATGCCGGAATGGTCTTCGGCTACCAGATCATCACGGAGGAGCGCGCGCTGTTCCCACACACGGTCTGGAGTTTTCAAGATCGTCTGCCCGTGCTGCTGTCGCGCTACACGCTCACGCTGCCGTCGGGTTGGAGCGCGGCGGGCATCACGTTCAATTACGCGAAAGTCGAACCCGTGGTCAACGGCACGACTTACACTTGGGAGTTACGCAACCTCGCGCCCATCGAACCGGAGATCGCCAGCCCCGAAGTGACGAGCCTCGCGCCGCGCCTCGCCGTCAGCTACACGCCCGCGCAGGAGGGTGGCGGCGCGGCCTCGACGACCATCATGGGCGCGCGCAGTTTCGCCTCTTGGGCGGACGTGTCGCGCTGGTACAGCGAATTGAGCGACCCGCAATCCGCGCCCGACGACGCCATCGCCCTCAAGGCGCGCGAACTCACCGCCAACGCCAAAACCGAACTCGAACGGATTCGCGCCATCGGTCGTTACGTGCAGGACATGCAGTACATCTCGATCCAGATCGGCGTCGGCCGTTTCCGCCCGCACACGGCGGCGGAAGTTTTCGCCAAACGCTACGGCGACTGCAAAGACAAGGCCAACCTCATGCGCGCCATGCTGCGCGCGCTCAAGATCGAGGCTTACCCGGTCTTGATCTTTTCGGGCGACGCCACCTTCGTGCGCGCCGAGTGGGCTTCGCCAAGCCAGTTCAACCACTGCATCGTCGCTGTCCGCGTGAGCGATGAGACGAAAGCCCCCACCGTCATCCAACACGCCACGCTCGGTCGCCTGCTCATCTTCGACGCCACGGACGAGAACACGCCCGTCGGCGACCTGCCCGACCACGAACAGAACAGCTACGCGCTCATCGCCGCCGGGTCTGACGGCGCGCTCGTACGGATGCCCGTCACGCCGCCCGAAGCCAACCAACTCGAACGCGAGGCCGAGATCAATCTCGCGGCCGACGGTTCGATCATCGCCAACATCCGCGAGCGTTCCACGGGGCAGTCGGCCGTGGATGAGCGTCGCCTCTTCCGTCGTCTCGCGCGCCCCGACTACGCGAGGGCTGTGGAGAATTGGATCACGCGCGGCGCGACGGGCGCGAAAGTCGTTAAGGTCGAACCCGCCGACAATCACGCCGACGGACGCTTCGCGCTCGACGTGGATTTCACCGCCGCAGGCTACGGCCAACTCATGCAGGAGCGTTTGCTCGTCTTCAAACCCGCCATCCTCTCGCGCCGCGAATCCGTCTTTCTGACGAACGCCGCGCGCAAGCATGCCGTCGTGCTCGAATCCGAGGCTTACACCGAATCGGTCAACGTCAAACTCCCCGCCGGTTTCGACGTGGACGAACTGCCCGACCCCGTCAAACTCGACACGGCCTTCGGCAGCTATTCGACCTCCTACGCCGTCCGCGACGGCCAACTTCAATTCAAGCGCGCGTTCACGCAACGCGCCGCCACCATCCCGCCCGCCGACTACGCGGCCGTTCGCGTCTTCTTCGAGCGCATCCGCGCCGCCGAGCAATCGCCCGTTGTGCTGGCAAAGAAGTAAAAGGGCTTCGCGCGGGTAGGCTGAAAAGAGCGAAGGGAGCGTTGAAGTGCAAAACTTCGACGCTCCCTTCGCCTCTTCCACGGCATAAATTTTCTTCCTTACAACTCTTTCTCGCTGTGCAGCGTGAGTTGCCGGAACGCTTCGTACAGCCGCACGGCGACGCTTCCGGCGGCAACCGTGTAGCGGTGGAAATCATAGGTCGTCACCAGCCCGACGCCGTGCGCGGCCGACGTGAGAAATATTTCGTCGGCGTCGCTCAGGTCTGAAGTGTCGTATGTGCCTTCGACGAGCGGGAAGGCCAGTTCTTCCGCGAGGGCGATGACGCGCGCGCGCGTCGTCCCGGCGAGCGCGCCGGTGGCGAGGGCGGGCGTGTGAATCGTGCCGCGCGTCACCCAGAAGATGTTCGCCATCGTCGCCGCAGCGATCTCGCCGCGCTCGTTCAACACGACGGCCTCGTGAAAGTCGCGCGCGTGCGCTTCCTCCCACGCGATGACGTGTTCCAGATAGTTGACGCTCTTGACGCCCGCCAGCGGCGAGAGCGTGCTGAGACGATAAGGCGAGAGCGTCAACGACAGACCTTCTTCCGGCGCGGGGCGCGCGTCGCCCGTCATCACCAGCAAGTCTGTTTCGAGTCCGCCCGCGCTGCGGTCTCTCCACACGCCGCGCACGGCGCGCATGAGCAGCGTCACGCGCGCGCGCCCTTCCTCAACACCGTTCTCCTTGATCAACCTGACGAGCGCGCGCCCGACCGTTTCCTGATCGAAATGGCCGAGGCGAACGCCGCAACGCTCCGCATGCAAGACGAGACGCGCCCAGTGTTCCGGCCAGAGGAACGGTCGGCCGCGATAGACGGCGAGCGTCGTGAAAACGCCGCGCCCGTAGAGCGACGCGGAAGTCAGCGCGGGCAGACGCGCCTTCGCCACTTCGAGCAGGCGTTCGTTATGAATAATTTGTGCGTGCATCGTTCGCTCACCGGACGTGCGTGTTCAGGTTGGAGAGACGTTAGCGAGGTTTGCCGCGGGAGGATACATGAAAACGGCGACGCGTCGCGCTAAATTTTACCTCCACGCTAAATTTTACCGTCGCGCTAAATTTTACCGCCGCCCGCCGTCGCGCCGAGCGCACTGAGCAGGGCGCGCGCCTTGACGAGCGACTCTTCGTATTCCGCCTCCGGGTCGCTCTCGGCCACGACGCCGCCGCCGACGTTGAAGCGCGCCCGTCGGTCGCGCCTGAGCGTCATCGTGCGAATCGCCACGCTCAGATCAACGCGCCTGTCGAAAGAGAAGTAGCCGATTGATCCCATCGAGAGGCCGCGCGGCGCGCGTTCGCACTCGTCTATGATCTCCATCGCGCGCAGTTTCGGCGCGCCCGTGATCGAGCCGCACGGAAAAGTCGCGCGCAACAGTTCGCCCGCCGTCACTTCCGCGCGCAAGCGGCCGCGCACTTTCGAGACGAGGTGAAAGAGCGTCGGGTGCTCCTGCACTTCGCGGAGCGCGACCACTTCGACCGTCCCGTAGCGGCACACGCGCCCCAGATCGTTACGCAACAGATCGACGATCATCACGTTCTCGGCCGCGTCCTTCACGCTTCGCAGCAGTTCTTCCTTGAGCCGCGCGTCCTCTTCCGTCGTCGCGCCGCGCGCGCGCGTTCCCTTGATCGGCCAAGCCTCCACGCGCCGCTCGTCCTCTTCTTCGACGGGCGAGACGCGCAGGAAACGTTCGGGCGACGCGCTGACAACCACGTCTTCACGGCGACGCAGGAAGGCCGCGAAAGAGGCCGGGTGTGCGCGCCTGAGACGCCAAAAGACGCGCTCCGCGCCGTCGCCCGCTGAGAGACGGCAAGTGAACTGTTGCGTGAGATTCGCCTGATAGATGTCGCCCGCGTAGATGTGTTGCTTGATGCGACGGACGGCCGCCGCGTATTCCGCGCGCGTGAAATTCGATTCGGCCACGGCGAGCGTCCGAACGTCGCGGTCGCGCGCGTCAACGTCGAAGCTCCCGGCTTGTTGTAGCCGCGCCTCTTCGAGCGCGTCGCGTGCGCGCGTCGTCTGTTCCTCTCCGGCAAGACTCGTGAGATAGGTGGTCTCGCGCGCGTAGTCGTGGACGACAAGCGTGTCGTAGAAGGCGAGCGCGGCGTCGGGTTCGGGCGTGTCCTGACTCGCGGGCGCGCGGCTTCGCAGGCGTTGAAAACCACGCGCCAGATCATATGCGAAACTCGCAATGCACGCCCCCCCGCCGACGGGTAGTTGCGACGCCTTCACCTCATCTTGCGCCCCCCGTCGCACACGGTAACGCGCGAGGCGTTCGTCGAGCAGCGGCAGGAGCGAGCCGCGTTCGACGCGCCCGCCGGACTCCCCGCGCCGCTCTATCAACAACTCGTCGCCCCGTGCCTCGATTGTCTCGAAAGGATCGAAACCGGCGATCAGAAAACGCGCCTCGTCCGCACCCCGCGCGCCGCCGCTATCGAGAATCTGCACACGACGCTCCGGCGCGAGTCGCAGCAACGCGCGCAACAGTTCGTCGGCGGTGAACGATAATTCAAGCACCGTTGCCGCCGGCCGCATCGTGATGTCGTTCGCGTTACGC
This sequence comes from Pyrinomonadaceae bacterium, assembly GCA_035940695.1. GTDB lineage: Bacteria > Acidobacteriota > Blastocatellia > Pyrinomonadales > Pyrinomonadaceae > JAIVJZ01. The sequence goes on from DASZEQ010000027.1 coordinate 222,228, forward strand.
ATCGCACAAACTCACAACGGGGGCGGCAATTCATCCACGACTTATGAGGCGAGTTGATAAATGGCCGGACGATATTTCGGTGGGGGGATAGGTTTACCTTCGGCGCGCGCCGCTTCGAGCCAGAGTGATTTCGCGATCTCAACCTCCGCCAACGCTTCGGCCGGAGTCGCGCCGAACGCCGAGCAATATTCGAGATCGGGAATGTCCGCGATGTAGCCGCCGTCTTCTTCGCTGTAAAAAATGTTGATGTGGTAATCCTTCATGGTTCGTCTCCCAATTCCAAATTATACCTCTCTATGAGATGAAGGAATTGTTGAATCTGATACGGCTTGGCCTTGCCATTTACCTCTTGCAGATTGACCATCTCTCGAACCGCTGGATGAATAAAGATGTGATGACTACCGCTAACACGCGATAGGCGAAAGCCGAAGGCTTCCACCAGAGCCGTCATTTCACTGAATCGAACATTCTTCGATCCGGCTAAAACCTTCTCTAAAATTTTTCGCTTCTTCATTCTGCGGCGGCGGCCAGAGCTTCCGCTTGCAGTCTCTTGCCGAGCGAGGTGCGCCAGTGTGTTTCGAGTTCGTTGACGCGTTGCGAGATGGCGGGTTGGCCGTCAACCGTGATGCGAAGTTCTGCGCCGCCCGCGCGCCCGATGATCGAGACGGGGCAACCAACTCCGGCGGCGATCTCTTCAACGCGCGCGCGGTGTGCTTCGTCGAAGCTGACGACGATGCGCGAGGGAGTTTCGGCGAAGAGTTGGGCGGCGACGGAGAGCGCGCCTGTGAGTTCGACGTTTGCGCCGAGCGAGGGACGGTTGAGGGTGGAGAAACAACTTTCGGCGAGGGCGACGGAGAGGCCGCCGTCGGCGCAGTCGTGCGCGGAGCGGAGCAAGCCTTCGTCGGAGGCTTGCAGGCACGTGGCCTGCACGGCCTGTTCGAGTTTGAGATCGAGGCGCGCGAGGCGTCCCGCACGCAGCATCTCTCCGGTGGTGCGTCCCTCGACGGTCGCGGCGTATTCGCTGACGCTCAGGTCGTCGTGCGTCTCGCCGAGCAGCGCGATGAGGTCGCCTTCCGTTTTGAAGCCGGGTTGAATGATGCGGCGCACGTCTTCGATGATGCCGACCATGCCGATCACGGGTGTGGGCAGGATGCCGCGCCCTTCGGTCTCGTTGTAGAAGGAGACGTTGCCGGAGATGACGGGCGTGTCGAAGGCGCGGCACGCTTCGGCCATGCCGTCTATCGTCTCCGCGAAAGACCACATCACTTCGGGGCGTTCGGGCGAGGGGAAGTTGAGACAGTTGGTGACGGCGAGCGGCCGCGCGCCGACGCAGACGACGTTGCGCGCGGCCTCTGCGACGATCTGCCGCGCCCCTTCGCGCGGGTCGAAAGCCGAGTAGCGGCCGTTGCCGTCGAGACACATGGCGAGCGCGCGGCGCGTCTCCTTGATGCGGACGATGGCCGCGTCCGCGCCGGGCAAGACGGCCGTGTTCGTCCGCACCATGTGATCGTACTGGCGATAGACCCACTCCTTCGAGGCGATGTTCGGCGCGGCCATCAACTTCAGGAACGACTCGTCGTGATCCACGTCCGGCGCGGAGACGTTCGACTTCGCCGCCGAGAGGATCGAGTCGAGTTCTTCCGAACCCTCAACCGTGTCGCTCAAGGAAGGAGTCTCTGGCGGAGTTGACGACGCACCCGCGTCGTCGTTTACGGAAGCGGCTTCATTAACAACCGTGGCTTCTTCATCCTTCACCCTTCTTGCGCCTTCATCGCTTGTTTCAGGCGCGCGCATCGGTCGCTCGTAGATCGGAGCTTCGTCCGTGAGATAGCCGACGGGGATGTCCGCGACCGTGCCTTCGTGATGCATGATCTGAACGCGCCCCGTGTCCGTCACGCGACCGATGACCACGGCGTCGAGTTCCCAGTGTTTGAAGATGTCAACCACCTGCCGCTCGCGCCCCTTGTGCGCCACGATGAGCATGCGCTCCTGCGACTCGGACAACATGATCTCGTAGGCCGACATGCCCTGCTCGCGCTGCGGCACGAGCGTGAGATCGATTTCGAGTCCTGTCCCGGCACGCGCCGCCATCTCGCACGAAGAGGACGTGAGACCGGCCGCGCCCATGTCCTGAATCCCCGCGACCGCTCCGCTCCGCATCACTTCGAGGCACGCTTCGAGCAGAAGTTTTTCGAGAAACGGATCGCCCACCTGCACGGTCGGGCGTTTCTCCAGAGCCTCGTCGTCAAATTCGGCCGAGGCCATCGTCGCGCCGTGGATGCCGTCGCGCCCCGTCTTCGCGCCGACGTAGAGGACGGGATTGCCCACGCCCGTCGCGCGCCCGTAGAAGATTTGATCGCGGCGGACGAGGCCGAGCGCGAAGGCGTTGACGAGCGGGTTCAGCGCATAAGCGTCGTCGAACATCACTTCGCCGCCGATGGTCGGCACGCCGAACGCGTTTCCGTAGTGCGCGATTCCGGCGACGACCCCGGCGAGCAGGGCGCGGTTGCGTCGCCCGTGCTGTTCGTGGTCGAGCGTGCCGAAGCGGATGCTGTTCATGGCGGCGATGGGGCGCGCGCCCATCGTGAAGATGTCGCGCAGGATGCCGCCGACGCCCGTGGCCGCGCCCTGAAACGGCTCGATGAAAGAGGGATGATTGTGCGATTCGACTTTGAAGGCCGCGCACCACCCGTCGCCCACGTCAACCACGCCCGCGTTCTCGCCCGGCGGCACGACGACGCGCTCGTTTCTGGTCGGCAGTCGTTTCAAATGCACGCGCGAAGATTTGTAAGAACAGTGTTCCGACCACATCACCGAAAAAATGCCGAGTTCCACAAACGTCGGCTCGCGCCCCATCAACTTCACGATGCGCGCGTATTCTTCCTCCGTCAGGTTGTGTGCGGAGACGACTTCAGGTGTGATCAAATTCATAAGTTAAATCGGCGACGGGTAACGAGCGAGGTGTGATCCGTAAAAACGACGGCCTTGTCTTTCACACATCACGCGTCATTCATTACTCATCACCTTGTTTATCTCTTCGCGAAGTTTGCCGGGGTCTATGATGCCGAAGTGTCTGTAGGCGAGTTTGCCCTGCCGGTCGAAGAGGAAAGTGGCGGGGAGTTCGCCGCCCCATTCCGGGTCAACCTGCTGGATGGCCGTTTCCGTTTCCGTCGCGTTCAACAGGTAGGCGGGCATCGCCGTGGCGCGCATCTCGCGCAGGAACTTCGGCACGGAGTTCTTTATCTCCGATACGTCGTCGGCCGAGACGAGCGCAAACTCAATATTGCGCCCGCTATATTCCGCGCCGATTTTAACGAGGTCGGGAAATTCTTTGCGACACGGCTCGCACCACGTCGCCCAGAAGTTCAGGAGCAGCGGCCGCGCCGCCGTCGTCGTCGTGGCGTCGCCGCGTTGCAGTAGATTCTTAAGCCCGTCGGCGTCGATCTCCGTCACCCGCAGGAGGGGCGCGGCTTTGTTCGCGCTCGCGTCCCTTCCTTTCGCAACCGGCGCGGCGCGTCGCGTGCCACGGCGGTGCGTCGCCGCGCGCGGCCGCTTGCGCTGCGACGCGCGCCCTCTCGCCGCGGGGCGGCCGATGCCGTCCGTTAAAAGTTCGCGTGCCGGGAGTGGGCGCGCAGTAGAGGCAAATACACCGCCGGTGTAGAGCGCGAGCGTGAAGGCTAAGGCGAGTTTCTTCATCTTCATGTCGGTTAGATTAAGAGAGGCAAGATTAACAGCGGCGAAAAATAGAGACAAGCGGCGGACTCCTAAATCGTGAATCGTGAATCGCGAACGGAGTAAACGGTTTCTCCGTTCACGATTCACGATTCACGATCTACTTTCTCCAGCGTGAACCGCCAGAGCATGCGATCTTCCCCTGCGTCATAGAGGTGTGTGGCGTCGGTGACGCGCCAGTAGCCCATGTGTTGCCAGCGTCCGACGGCGAGTTTGTTGAAGAGGGGGACGGCGTGGCCGCTTTCGATGGCGGCAAGGAGCGCGCGGTTGGCGGGCGTCAGGTGTTGGTCGCCGCGCCGCCCCGCGCCCGTGTAGTGGATGCGCTGGCCGCTCGCATCCGTGTGCGTGTCCGGGTAACAGGGATTAAGGCGGCCGAAGTCGGTCAGCAGCGAGACGAGCCGACCGTCGCGTTGATAGACGCCGTTACGGATGCGATGCGTGCGCTGCACTTCCGCCCAAGTGAGAATTTCGTCCGGCGACTCAGGATCGTTCATTGCAAAATTCAACGGCGGAAAAGTGAATGGTGAACGCGGGACGATGAATGATGAAAGGAGGCTGTCAGTTGTCCGTGGTCAGTTGTTCAAGACAAACTCCAGCGAGCCGCGCGATGAGCACAGGCCACCGACAACTGACCACGGACAACCTTCCCTTCATGCGGTCTTCAATTCTGCGACTGCATCAGCGCGACGGACTTGTGCAGATCGTCCAAAGAGCTAACGGGGCCGTGCACGCCGACGATGCGTTCGACGGCGAGACCGGACTTCTTGAGCCAGTCGGCGAAGTGCGCGGTCGTGGCGTTGCCCGGCGCGATGTGCCCGTCTTCGGGACGATTCAGCAGGTCGCCTTGAAAGATGATCTTCTCTTTCGGCAGGTAGGCGACGATCATCTCGTCCATGTGCGGCCCTGAGCCGATGTCGTACAACTCGACCGTCTGCTCGCCGTCGGTGAAGACGCGCTTGCCGTTCTGCAAAGTCTCCAGCGAGAGCGGGCGGGGCGAGCGCGTGAGCGTGTCGGGGTTGAAGGTGAAGTTGCGCGCGGCGGCCACGCGCTCGAAGAAGGAGCGCAGGCCGGGCGTGGTGATGATGGTTGCGCCCTCCGCGATGTAGGTGCGGACGCCGCCCGCGTGGTCGTCGTGATGATGCGTGACGGCCGCATACTTGATGGGCTTGCCCGGCATCAGTTCTTTCACGCGCGCGATCACTTCACGCGAGGTCTGGTCGCCGCCGGGAGTTTCGACGACCATGACGTGATCTTTGAAGCCGACGGCGAGCACGTTGTAGCCGCCCCCGCGAATCATGTAGACGTTCTCCGCGAGACGGTTGACCGGAGGAGTTTCAATAGGCGCAGCGGTAGGGGGCGCGGCGAAGCCTGCGGGGGCTTTGAACTGCTCGTCGCCGTAGGTCTTGTTGAAGGCCACTTCGACAAAGGGAATTTCTTCCACCACCTCGCCCATGAGCCGCGTGACGCGCGCGGTCGGCACTTGAAACTGCCCGACGGCGCGATAGGCGGGGAAGATGATCTCCTGCACCGAGTCGCCGAAATAAGGATCGCCCGTCAACAGTTCAAACTTCGAGACGAGGTGCGTGCGCGCGTCGAGGTAGATGGTCAACTGCACGCCTTCCTCCGTGGAGTAAGTGAGGACATCGTGCGGGCGTTTCTCGAAGTTCGCGCGGCCGAGAGAGCGCAGTTGCACGGAGCGTTCGTGCGCGCTGATGAGTAGATTGTGCGGCAGCCAGCGCAGGCGTCCGCGCAGGACTTGGGGCGGGATGGCCTGCGTGGAGTTGATGCGCCGTTCGAGGAACGTCACGCGCGCAGAGTCTTTGCCGTTCGTCATCAAGCCCCAGTGCCAGTTGAAACCGCCGGGATAGCTGCCCTTGTTGTCGTGATAAAACCGCCCGCGCCGCGCGTCCACGATGAGCGTGCCGCTCAAGGGAGTGCGCTCGTAGGGCGGGTCGGTGCGGCGGCTCTGGTGGCGGTGCACGGTGTGGCCTTCGTGCCGGATGGTGAAATTTTCAATCGTGCGCAGGGCATCGAGTCCGCCGTAGGCGGCCAGCCCCGCGTCGAGCACGCGCCGCGCTTCTCGATACGACTGTTCGGAGGTCGTCAATTCCCTTGTCTGACCGAGCGCGCACGACGCTACGAGCGCGATGAAGAGACCGAGACGGAACGCGGTTTTCGAGGTACGCATAAACGAGACTTCTCCTTGGAGGTGTGATCGTCCGGCGGGAGACACAACGCGCCTTGCCGTATGACTACTAAATACTGGCAAGGCGGCGCGCAAGTTCCTGAAAATATTTTTAGGAGACGGCGGCGGCGAGCGTCGCGGCGAGCGAGTGAAAGAGGCCGCGCCCGTCCGCGGAGCCGAGCAAATCTTCGCAGGCGCGCTCCGGGTGCGGCATCAATCCGACGACGTTGCGCTCGCGGTTGCAGATGCCCGCGATATTATCGCGCGCGCCATTCGGGTTAACCTCCGGCGTCGCGCGCCCCGTCGAGTCGCAGTAACGGAAGATGATGCGGTCTTCGCGTTGGAGTTCTTGAAGCGTCTCGTCGTCGCAGACGTAGTTGCCCTCGGCGTGCGCGACGGGCATGCTCAAGATTTGGCCGCGCTTGAGTTCGTTCGTGAAGGGCGTGTCGGCAGATTCCACGCGGACGCGTACGTGTTCGCAGACGAAGTGCAGGTCGCGGTTACGGATGAGCGCGCCGGGGAGCAACCCCGACTCGCACAAAATTTGAAAGCCGTTGCAGATGCCGAGCACCAGCCCGCCGCGCCCCGCAAACTCGCGCACGCTCGACATGACGGGCGAGAAAGAGGCGAGCGCGCCCGCGCGCAGGTAGTCGCCGTAGGAGAATCCGCCGGGGATGATCAGCGCGTCGTACTCGGTCAGATCGGTTTCGCGATGCCAGATGAAGGAGACCGGCTGGCCGACGTGCTTCGAGATGACGTGGTAAGCGTCGTGGTCGCAGTTCGAGCCGGGAAAAACTATAACGCCGAATTTCATCCTGACAATCTCCTATTCAATCTCCACGCGATAATCTTCGATGACCGGGTTTGCCAGCACCTCGCGCGCCATCCGCTCGGCCGTCGCGCGCGCTCTCTCGGTATCGAGCGACTCGTCGAGCGCGATCTCGAAATACTTGCCCTGCCGCACGTCCGCGATGCCGCCGTAGCCCATCAGGCCGACCGAGTTGCGGATGGCCTTGCCCTGCGGGTCGAGCACGCCCGGCTTCAACGTCACGTAAACTTTTGCTTTCACAAAAACACTCCATAATAGTTTCAAGTTTCAGGTTGTAAGTTTCAAGTTAAAAACAAAGAACCTGAAACTTGCAACCTGAAACTTGAAACCTAACTGAACACGCGGGCGAAAACCTTGTCAACGTTGCGCAAATAGGTGTCGAGCGCGAAGGCACGCTCGATCTGTTCGCGCGAGAGACGCGCCGTGATGTCTGCGTCTTCGAGGACGCGCGCGCGAAAGTCGCCGCCTTCGTCCCAAGTCTTCATGGCGTTGCGCTGCGCCCATTCGTAAGCCTGTTCGCGTGAGACTCCGGCCTGCGTCAAGGCGAGCAGGAGTTGGCCGCTGAAGACGAGGCCGCGCGTGGCGTTCAGGTTTTCGAGCATGCGCTCCGGGTAGACGACGAGTGTGTCTATGAGCGACGCGGCACGGGCGAGCATGTAGTCGAGCGCGATTGAAGCGTCGGGCAGGACGACGCGCTCGGCCGACGAGTGGGAGATGTCGCGTTCGTGCCAGAGGGCGACCGATTCCAGACCGGCGACCGCATAGCCGCGCACCACGCGCGCCATGCCGCAGATGCGCTCCGAAAGAATCGGGTTGCGCTTGTGCGGCATCGCAGACGATCCCTTCTGCCCGCGTTTAAAACGCTCCTCCGCCTCGCGCACCTCGGTGCGCTGCCAGTGGCGAATTTGCAAAGCGAACTTGTCGAGCGAAGAAGCGATAAGGGCGAGCGTCGAGAGATATTCGGCGTAGTTGTCGCGCTGGATGATCTGCGTGGAGACGGCGGCGGCGCGCAAGCCGAGACGGGCGCAGACGCGTTCCTCCACTTCCGGGTCGAGATGCGCGAACGCGCCAACCGCGCCGCTGATCTTGCCGACGGCGACGGATTCGCGCGCGCGCACGAGTCGCGCACGGTTGCGACGCATCTCGTCGAACCAGAGCGCGAAGGTGAGACCGAAAGATGTCGGCTCGGCGTGGACGCCGTGCGTGCGGCCGATCTGGGGCGTGTCTTTGAACTCGTGTGCGCGACGCCGCAAGACCGCAACGAGCGCGTCGATTCTCTTGAGCAGGAGGTCGCACGCGTCGCGCAACAGCAAAGCGTTCGCCGTGTCAACCACGTCGGAAGATGTCAGACCGTAATGCACGAAGCGCGCGGCCTCGCCGATGTTCTCGGCGAGCGCGGTCGTGAAGGCGATCACGTCGTGGTCGGTCGTGCGCTCGATCTCGTTGATGCGTTCGACGGTGAACGAGGCGTGCGCTTTGATCTCCGCGAGCGCGCCCGGCGGGATCGTACCCATCTCGGCGTGAACTTCGCAGACGGCCAACTCCACGTCGAGCCACTTTTGAAACTTCGCCGCCTCCGACCAGAGCGCGCCCATTTCCGGCAATGTGTAGCGTGGGATCATCAGGTTTCAAGTTTCAGGTTTCAGGTTTCAGGAATGAGGTTTGAAGTCTTTAACTTGAAACCTGTGACCTGCAACTTGAAACCTATCGCAAAGCGTTCGAGTTCACGGCGTAGCGCGCGAGCAGCCAGCGTCCCTGTCGTTCGACGAGGGTAAAGGTTTCGATGGCATCGGCGCGCTCGAACTTGGTGTTGTAGCTGACGACGAGCGTGCGGCCTCCTCCGGCTTGCGCGTCGCGTTCCTGCGCGCTGAGTTGGGCGCGGCTGATGACGCCGCCGAGGGCGTTACGGATGCGTTCGAGATTGGCGCGGCTCTCGTCGGCGCGCGCCGTCTGCCGCCACTCTTCGGCCGCCTCCGCGTAAATCTTTTCGTAGTCGGCGCGCGCGATGTCGCCCGTGATGTCGTTGACGGCCGCCTGCGCGTCCGGCGGCAACCCGCTTCGTTTCTGCTCGACGCCGCACGACGACGCCATTGCGAGCGTGAGAGACAGAAACAGCAGCGCGCCGAGCGCATCGAAGCGCGCTCTCATAACTCGATCCACGGCGTCGGCTCTTTGGGGAACGAAAGCGTGATCTTGGTGTCGGTCGAAAAGAGCGAACCGCGTTCCTGCAAGGCGACTTCGGCCGAGAGCTTGGCGACGTAAGGGTTGTTGGCGCGCTGCGAGAGGTGCGCGAGCACGATGTGTTCCGCGCCGCCGTCGTATTCGTCGCGCAGCCACACGGCCACGTCCTCGTTCGAGAGGTGGCCGGTGCGCGACAGGATGCGCTGCTTCAACTCCCAAGGATAGACGCTGCACGCCTTGAGCATGTCGCGGCTATGATTCGACTCGATGATGATGGCGGCGCAACCGCGCAGACGCTCGTTGATGAGCGTCGTGATGTGGCCGAAATCCATCAGCGTGGCGACGCAGACGCCTTCGTGACGCGCGGTGAAGCCGAAGTTGTCGGCCGCGTCGTGCGGGATGGTGAACGGGTGAAAATCTATCTCGCCGATGCGGAAGTCGTGGCTGGAAGAGATTTCTTCCGTGCGATTGCGCAACACGTCGTCGCGCTTGCGCGGTTCGTCGCGCGACACCGCACCTTCGCGGTCGCCGATGTATGCCTCGCGCGTCTCGCCGGAAATATAGACGGGACAGGAGAGCGTTTTCAGCAACACACGCAGGCCGCCCGCGTGGTCGCCGTGCTCGTGCGTGATGATCACGCCGTCGAGCGTGGCGGCGTCGCAGCCCATGAGCGCGAGCCGTCGCACGATCTCCTTCGCGCTCATCCCCGCATCCACGAGCACGCGCGTCTGCCCCGCGCAGATCAGCACGGCGTTTCCCGATGAGCCACTTCCCAGAACCGTAAATCTCATAAGTTTCAAGTTTCAGGTTTCAAGTCTCAGGTCTGAAGTTAATTTGTCTTTAACTTGAAACCTGAAACCTGCAACTTGAAACTTTATATTTCCAGCCGCGAGCGTTCCACTTTAAAGCCGTTGAGGTTGCCGAGCGCGCCGAGGGCGAGCGAGCCGGAAGTGAAGCGTGCGCGGGCGACGCGCTGCATGTCTTCGGGCGTGACGGCTTCGAGGCGCGCGATGATCTCGTCGGGCGAGATGCGGCGACCGTGCGTGATCTCCTGCCGGGCGAGCGAACCGGCGCGCGCGCTCGTCGATTCGAGGCCGAGCAGGATCGACGCGATGGCCTGATCCTTCGCCAGTTGCAGTTCTTCGGCCGAGACGGGTTCGCGCACGACGCGGCGCAGTTCGGCGAGGGCGAGGTCGAGCACCTCGCCGAGTTGCGCGGGCGACGTGCCCGCGTAGATTTGAAAGACCCCGGCGTCGGTGAAGCCGCTCGCCGCCGCGCCGACCGAGTAGGCGAGGCCGCGTTCTTCGCGCACGCGTTGCCAGAGGCGACTCGAAGTGCCGCCGCCGATGACCGAGCCGAGTAGGGATGCCGCGTAGCGATCTTCGTCGCGGGCGGAAGGCCACGGCGTCGCGAGGATCAGGTGCGCCTGTTCGAGTTCGCGTTTGCGTTGGAGCAGGATGGGCGCGGCGGCGCGCGGTGCGTCGTCGTTCGGTTCGGGTTGAGTTGCGTCCGCTTCGGTCGCCAATTCGCGGGCGGCGAAAGCGCGTTCGGCCAGTTCGACGAGTTCGGCGTGGGAGACTTGCCCGGCGGCGGCGATGACGAAGTTGCGCGGGTGGTAGGCCGCGCGGTGAAACTCCGCGGTGCGCGCGCGGTCGAAGGAGGAGACGGTTTCGGGCGTGCCTTCGATGGGGCGGCCGAGCGCGTGATCCGGGAAGTAGGCGGCGTGGAAGAGTTCGCCCAAAAATTCTTCGGGCGAATCTTCGACCATCTTCATCTCTTCGATGATGACTTTCTGCTCGCGTTCGAGTTCCAGTTCGTCGAAGCGCGGGCTGAGCAGCATGTCGGAGAGCAAATCGAAGGCTTGCGGCACGGCGCGATCCACGACCTTGAGCGCAAAGCCGGTCATTTCGTGCGAGGTGTAGGCGTCGAAGTTGCCGCCGAGGCGGTCGCTCTCGACCGCGATGTCCAAGACGCTGCGACGCTCCGTGCCTTTGAACACGGCGTGTTCGATAAAGTGGCAAATGCCGTTGAAATCGGGCGTTTCGTGGCGCGAGCCGCGTTTGATCCAGATGCCGACCGTGGCCGAGCGCAAGCCCGGCATGTGCTCGGTCAGGACGGTCGCGCCGCCGGGTAATTTGGTTGAGAGTATTGCTTCGGTCATTAATGGTTGAACTTTAGATGCGAAATATTTTGACGGGTTGGTGATCACTTTTGCAGTAAGGAGCATCGTAGCATGCGAACGAGAATCGGGGCAAACACTTGCCGGAGAGACGAACGCCAACGGCAAGTCGCCTGCTTGACAGGGTTTGGCGGTTGACGGAAAATAGCCACCTTCGCGCTCAAGCGGGTTTTGGCCGGTGTCGGGCACACAGGCTCGTGCGGCGTTTATGGCTTGCGTCTTTTACCGCGCTGCTTTTTCAGTCTTCCGTGCCGCCGTCCAGTGGACAAGAAAATAGACGCTTGAGGGCGCGCTCCTGACGTGTAGACGAAGGATGCGCCCGGAGGTTTTGGTGCGATGAGAAAAACTTACTGGCGTGTGAGTTTGACGCTCCTGTTTGCGCTATTCCTGATTACGGAGGCAACTCCGGCGACGGCGGCGGGCGGCGGGCGCAAGCTCGGTATTGTCAGCGGCTCGGTGCGCGACCACAGGGGACAGCCGCTCGCGGGCGCGCTCGTGCAGTTGCTCCGCGACGGCGCGAACCACGTCACCAAACAGACGCGCACCGCCGCCGACGGCACGTTCACCGCGCGCATCGTGCCCGGCCGCTATCTCCTGACCGCGCTCGCCGAAGGCTTCAACGCCACCACTTTCAACGCCGTCCAAGTCAACCCTTCCGACGAACTCGTCTATCGCTTCAACCTCGAACCGCTCGGCCAAGGGCGCACCATGCCCGAACGCCGGAACGACCGCAACGACGCGAAATGGCGTCTGCGCTCGGCGCAGAATCGCCGCTCGATCTTGCAGAACAACGAAGGCGGCGATGCGACCGTCGCGGCGGTTGAAGAAGCGTTGGGCGCGGACGCAGACGCGGAAGAAGCTGCCGCCGCAGGGAACGGCGCGAGCAGTTGGACGGGCGACCGCCGCGAGGCTCACGGCGTCATTGAGACTTACACGGCCACGTCCAACGACTCTGAATCGCCCGTCTACGCGGGCACGAATTTCGCCGTCTCCCTCCCGGCGGGCGATGATCTTAACTTGATCTTCGCCGGTCAACTCGGCACGAACGGACTGGCGCGTCTGGAAACCACGGGACGTTTCCGCGCGGGCACGCGTCACCTGCTCAGCGCCACTATCGGCGGCGCAACCTTGCCGCTCGCGTTCAACTCCACGGCGAAGTCGTCCGAGCCGGACGCGCTCAAACAAGTTTCGGTGCGCGCCGTTGACGAGTGGGTCGTGCGCGAGGGCGTGGTCGTCGTGCTCGGTCTGGATTATTCGCGCTTCATGGGCGCGCACGGGGCTGGGACTTTCAGCCCGCGCCTCGGCTTTCAGTTCGAGACAGACGCGCGCACGCGCCTGCGCTTCGGCTATGCGCCCGGCGGCGTCAACTCGCAGCCGCAATCGGTGGCGCGCTTCGAGGACGGGGCGATAGTGTTTCCAGAGATGGCCGCACAGCCCGTCGCCTTCGTTGACGGCCGCCCGGTCACGGAGCGCAGTCGTCGTCTGGAGTTCGGCGTCGAGCGCGTGTTGGACAACAATTCGAGCATCGAGGCGACGGCCTTCTTCGACACCACGGACGGGCGCGGCGTCGGGTTGATGAACATGCCGCTCGGCGCGTTTGCAGGCGAGCAGGGCACGGAACTTCTGAGCGTCGCCAATCAGCAGGGCGCGGCGCGCGGCTTGAGGGTCGTCTATGCGCGACGCATCGGCAGTTACCTGAAAACTTCTGCCGGTTACTCGTTCGGTCGCGGGCAACAACTCGCGTCGAGTTTCTCCGCCACGAGCGATGCGCCCGGCGAACTCTTTCGCAACAATTTCTTCCAGACCGTCGCCGCGCAAGTCGAATCGAGTTTCGACACGGGAACAGACGTGCGCACCGTGCTGCGCTTCTCGCCGCGCGCCGCCGTCTTCGCCATCGATCCTTTCGCCGGTCGCGTGGCGGTCTTCGACCCCAGTTTGAGCATCCTCGTGACGCAGGACTTGCCGACCTTCGGCCTGCCCCTGCAAGCCGAGGCCGTGCTCGACGCGCGCAACCTGCTCGACGCGCAAACGAGCGTCGAGGACGGCGACACGCTCACCACACTGAGCACGAACCGTCGCTCCGTGCGCGGAGGCATCTCAGTCCGCTTCTAAATCCGAAAGCAGGCCGGGCAGTATGTAGGCAAAAGCGCACAGGCGTGAAATTTCTTCGCCGTCAGCTTTTGCCTTTTCTTTTGCCGTGGCGACGCCTCTTTCATCTCGCACGGCGCGGACTCTGCAAGAAAAGCCAGCAAAGTCTACTTTTTTCCGAAAACTTGGATAAATGCAAAAAGTTGGATTTAAGTTTGTCCGACTTGACAGTGCGCGGCGTGCGCCGCATTTGGCGGCGTGCGACGGAAACAGGCTTTTGCGTGAGCGTTGCGACGCTCGCAGGCAAGCCGGGGGCGGCGTCGCGGCGTCGCCGTTTCGCCCGCCGACTGGAACATCAATTGCCTTTGTTTTGTCAGTTTGGGCGTGAAAGGAACTGAAGGCGCGAGATGAAATCAGTGCTGACAACGCGGGCGTGGGTGCTGCTGATAGCGGCCTCGCTTCTCGTGGCCGCCGGTACGCTCAATTTCGCTCAACGCCTGACGCGCACGCCGCCGCCCACAGACGGCGTCGCGTGGGAGCAGACGGACAAAGGCATCTTCGCGCGCTCCGTCTCCGCCAACTCGGCGGCCAGCCGTGCGGGCATCCTCGGCATCCTTCCTGGCGACCGTCTCATCGCCATTAGCGACGACGAAGAGCACAACGAACCAATCGTCGCGACCGAAGACATCCCCAAATATCTTGAGGATGCCGCCAACTACGGCCATCGCCTCCGCTACGCCATCGAACGCCCCGTGCCCGGCGGCGAGACGCGCGGCTACTACGTCTACGTAGACAACCTGCAACCGATACCCAATCGCACCACACGCGATTACTACATCAACTTTATCGGCATCGTCTATTTGCTCGTCGGCCTCTTCGTCCTGTTCAAGCAGGGCGGCCGCGCGCCCTTCGTCCTTCATTTCACGACGCTCTGCCTCGCCGCCTTCGTCCTCCACTTCTACAAGCCCATCGGCTTTTATGAAGACTTAGACCTCGCCGTCTCTTTCCTCGACGACGCGGCCTATGTTCTCTTCGCGCCGCTCTTTCTACACTTCTGCGCCATCTATCCCGTGCGCCGTCAACTCTCGGAAAAAAGAGGCTGGCTCGCGCCTTTGCTCTACGTGCCCGCCGCCGCTCTCCTCGTCCTGACGACGCTCATCGACTTCGTGCCGCCCTCGCGCCTCAACTTCTCCGACGCCTTCATCGGCAATCTCTACAAGGCCGAGTTCGCGCACTTCTGGCTCGCGCTCGTCTCCGGTGCGACGTTGCTCGTCCGGCGTTTCTGGAAGAGCAAGGTGGCGGTCGTCCGCCAGCAGTTGAAGTGGGTCGTGTGGGGATCGGTCTTGGCGGTCACTCCGTTCACCTTGCTCTACGCGGTCGGCTATCTCTTCGGCGACGCGACCACCGCCGCCACAACGGCGGTTGGCGGCGCGGGCGCGGAGCGTTGGCTGGTTGACGCGGCGGTGCTGCCGCTCATTTTGATCCCGCTCACCTTCGGCAACTCCGTCGTGCGTTATCGCCTGATGGACGTTGACGTGGTGGTGCGACGCGCCGCCGTCTATGCGCTGACGACGCTCGCCATCGCCCTGATGATCGGCGTCGTCGTCTACGTCGCGGGTCTCTACGCCTTCGGCGGCGAGATGGTCGCGCCGGGCGTCATCACGCTGCGCGTGATCATCGCCGTGCTCGCCATGACCGTCATCGTGATGACGGCCGCGCCCATCAAAAATTTCTTGCAGGAGCAGACCGACCGCCTCTTTTACGGCGAACGCTACGACCTGAGAAACGGCCTGCTCGACTTCGGCCGCACGCTCTCCGCGACCACGACGCTTGAGCCTTTGCTCGACGCGCTCGTCGGCCGTCTCGAACAAGTTTTGGGCGTGGCGCGCGTGGCGATCTTCATCGAAGACTCGCGCTCGGCTTCCGGCTATCGCGTGGCGCGTTCGGTCGGGTTGTCGTCGGAAGTTCTCGTGCCGCAGGATTTCCGCGAGATGATCCGCGTGCGCTCGGCCGAGGCGGGCATCGTGCGCGCCGACGACATCGATCTCCAACCGGAGACGAGCGGCTTCGTGCGTCGCGCGCTTCATTACTATGTGCCGTGCGTCGTGCGCGGGCGCATGGTAGCGGTCATCGGTCTGGGTCGTTCGACGGGCGGCGCGCTCCTGTCTTCGGAGGATTTGGAAATCCTTCGCACCATCTCCGGCTACGTTGCGGTCGCCATCGAGAACAGCCTGCTTTATCAAGAGCAGACCGAGCGCGCCGCCGAACTGGAACTGCTCAAAGAGTTCAACGAGTCAATCGTCGAGTCGATCAACGTCGGACTGCTGGCCGTGGATTCCGCGGGGTGCATCACGGGCTGCAACACCGCGCTCGAAGAATTGCTCGGCGTGCGCCGCGACGAAGCGGTCGGCGCGCGCGTCGAAGATTTATTCGCAGAGGATTTCGCCGAAACGCTGCAACAGGCGCTCGGTGACAATGGCTGGGAACTGGCTTCCTTGCGCCATATTTACAAACTCCACACCGCCACGCGCGACGGCCGCTCGCTCATTCTCAACATCGCCTTCGCCCCTTTGCGCCGCACCGAGATCGCCGCGCACACGGGCGCGCTCGTCGTCCTCGAAGACGTGACGGCGCGCGTGCGTCTGGAAGAACAGTTGCAGCAGCGCGAAAAACTCTCAAGCATCGGCCTGTTGGCGGCGGGCGTCGCGCACGAGATCAACACGCCGCTCACGGGCGTTTCCAGTTACACGCAGATGCTTCTCGGCATGCTGGCCGACAGCGACCCGAAGCATAAACTGTTGGAGAAGATTCATCGTCAGACCGAACGCGCTACAGGCATCGTCAACAACCTGCTCAACTTCTCGCGCACCGGCACGGTCACGGAGTTTGACGAGGTGGACGTGAATCGCGTGCTCGACGACACGCTGCAACTCTTAGAACCGCAACTGCGCCAGAGCCGGATCGAGATCGTGCGCAACTACGACGGCGCGCTCCCCGCCGCCTACGGCAACGGCGGCAAACTCCAACAGGTCTTCACCAACTTGATCCTGAATGCGCGCGACGCCATCCCCGACGGCGGCCGCATCACGCTCTCGACCGCGACGGAAGACAACGATTCGGTCATCATCCACGTCGCCGACGACGGCATCGGCATTGCGCCCGAAAACGTCGCGCGCATCTACGATCCGTTCTTCACGACGAAAGGCGTCGGGCGCGGCACGGGTCTCGGCCTCGCCGTCTCTTACGGCATCGTGCAGGAACACTCCGGCCACATCGCCGTCAACAGCGCACCCGGCCGCGGCACGACCTTCCGCATTACCCTCCCCACCACGCAGGGACGCGCGCACCTCCAAGCCGCGAGCGACTAACAGGGCGTGAATCGTTGAATCGTGAATAGATCAGAACCGGTTTTCTCCATTCACGATTGAAGATTCACGATTGGCGGCTTTTATCTATTCACGATTTACTTTTCTTGGTGTAATCTCGCAGCCGTTCGATCCCACAATCCGAGGCCGTAGGTCTTTACTTCATGGCACACAAGAGAAGTCGCATGTTGCGAGCGGTCGGGGCGTGCGTCGAGCGCGCGTCGTTGGCATCTGTTTGCGCCATCGTGCTGTTGTCGCTCATCGCGTCGAACGCTTACATTGCTCGCGCCAGAGAGGGCGTGGGCGGCGTCAGTTCCGCGTTGTCGTTTGACGGTAAGACTCTCATCGTGCGTTTGCGTTCGTTCGCGCCGCGCGCGAGCGGGCGTTTGCTGCTGCAACCGACCGCAAGCGGCGGGCGCGCACGCTTAACGGCGACCAATCTCCCGCCCCCGCGCTCGTTAGCTCCGAACGCGCGCACGTTCGTCGCATGGGCGAGCGGCGGGCGCATCATTCGTCTCGGCGAACTCAGGCGCGACTCTCGCGGGGGCGGCTCGCTCGTCTTCCCGCACCCGGCCGAGTTTGCGCGCTACAGTTTGATCGTGACGGCGGAAGCGGACGCACGCGCCGAACGCCCGTCGGGCGCGCCCGTCTTCTCGACGCGCGCCAACGAAGTGGCCGCGCTTTTCCCGGACACCCCGGCGGTTGGCGAAGACAAGCGCACCGCAACAGCAGCGCGTCGTGAAAGGCGCGCCACGCCGACGCCGCGACGCGACGCGCCCGCATCAAACAGCACAAAAGGCACAACTAACACTTCTTCTTCTGCTGCTTCTTCTGCTGCGGCTGCGTCCAGCGAGACGAATGCGCCGACGCGCAACGCAAACGCCGCCACAAACACCGCTTTGAGAACCAGAGGCCGCGTGCGCGCGGGCAGCGCGGCGGGCGAGTTTTTCACGAACGTTGACGAGGCGATTAAACGAGATGCGACGGCGCGCACGCTCGTGCTCGTCGGAGACCGTGGCGCGCGTCGTGCGCGCGGGACGGCGCGCGTCGCCACACAGGATGGCACGGCTTACGTCCGCGTGCGCTTCCGCCGCGTGCCTTCGCCCACGCGCTTCGGCAGGGGCAGACGCTACGCGATGTGGGCTTTGAACCCCGAAGACCTCGGCACGACGTACATGGGCACTCTGCCCGCGCGCGACATCAATCGTCGCCCGACTTACGCCCGCACCGAAGGCGTCAACTCGGACAAGTTCCGCCTTCTCGTCACCGCCGAACGCCGCACCCCCGCCCCGCGCCCCACAGGCCGCCGCGTGCTGATGACATTCAAAGGCCGGAGAAGAAAGTAAGAGCGTAAGACGTAGATCGTGCATCATAAATCGTGAATAGGGGAGAGCAGTTTCCTTCCTATTCACGATTTGCGATTTACGGCTTTTGAATCTAGTCGTGATTCACGCTTTTACGCTCTTCCAACTTGTCACTTGTCAGTCGTCACTGTTTTAATTGTCTTATGGCTAAGAAGGGTTCAGTGCTCGTCGTGGACGACGAGGAGATCATGCGCGACGTGTTGGAGACGTTGCTGTCGGCGGAAGGCTATCGCGTCGATCTGGCGAAGACGGGCGAAGAGGGCTTGGAATGTTACGGGCGACGCGCTTACGACGTGGTGCTCCTAGACGTTTCGATGCCGGGCATGGGCGGCCTGCGCGCGCTCGAAGAGATTCAGAAAGCGGACGCCGAGGCCGTCGTCGTGATGATCACGGCTTACGCCACGTTCGATACGGCGGTCGCCGCGTGGGAGCGCGGCGCGTTCGGGTGCATTCGCAAGCCTTTCAAGAACGAGCAGGTGACGGCGACGATTGCGGCGGGCGTCAAGCGTCGGCGCAAGGAAGAGGAGCGGCAGACACTCAGGCGCGCGATGGGGCGCAGCGTCAATCGCGGCATCATCGGTCGCTCCGAGAAGATGCAGGCGATCTTTCAACTCGTGGATCAGGTTGCGCCCGCGCGCTCCACGGTGCTCATCACGGGCGAGTCGGGGACGGGCAAGGAGATTCTCGCACGCGCCATCCACGATCAGAGCCAGCGTGCCGCGAAGGCGTTCATGCCGGTCAACTCGTCGAACATCCCCTCCGAACTTCTCGAAAGCGAACTCTTCGGCCACACGCGCGGCGCGTTTACGGGCGCGGTCGCCGCTAAGAAGGGGCTGTTTGAAGTGGCCGACGGCGGCTCGGTCTTTCTTGACGAGATCGGCAACATCCCGCCCGAAACTCAGGCCAAACTTCTCCGCGTCATACAGGAGCGCGAGTTCACGCCGCTCGGCGACACAACGGCGCGGCGCATCGACGTGCGTATCATCGCCGCCACCAACATCGATCTCAAAGAGGCCGTCAGGCAGGGCACGTTCCGCGAAGATTTGTATTATCGTCTCGCCGTCGTGCCCATCGAGTTGCCGCCTTTGCGCGAACGCCGCGAAGACATCCTCCCGCTCGCGCAGCATTTCATACGCAAGTATAACGAGGAGAACGCGCGCCACATCTCCGACCAAGTTGCCCCCGAAGTGCTCGCACTGATGGAAGCCTACACGTGGCCGGGCAACGTCCGCGAATTGGAGAACGTGATCGAGCGCGCGGTCGTCATCGCGCCCACGGATGAGGTGACGTGCCAATGCCTGCCCACGGAAATCTGCGAACCGCAAAAGTCGCTCGGCGCGAGCACGAGCGCGAGCGCGGCGGGCGTGGATGTCGGGCGCGGGATAGACTTCTACGACGAAGTGCGCCGCTTTGAAGTTGACCTCATCCGACGCGCCCTCGAACAAACCGGCGGCCACCAATCACGCGCCGCGCGCCTCTTGGGAATGAACGCCACGACGCTCAATTCCAAAATCAAAACCTACAACATCCAACTGCGTTCTTAAGCCGCGACGCCCGACAGCACAAAGCCCGCGTCGCCTGTAAGTCGAGACTTACAGGCGACGCGGGCTTTCGTGTGAATTGCTTAGTCTGAATTAGTTCGTCGCGCGGTTCAGGCGCGGGCGAGCGTCACGCGCACGGGTTGGCCGAGCGCGCTCGGCGCGACGTCCAAAGTCTGCGTCCGGTAGCCCGCAGCCTTCACCACGAGTTTCAGCCTGCCCACGTGCAGCGGCGGGAGGACGGCCACGCCGTTCGCGTCGGAATTGTTCCACGTCTCACAAAAGAAACCGCCGGAGCGTTCGGACGTGAGTTTGGCCTGCGCGCCTTTGATGGGTCGCCCCTGCGCATCGGCCACGCGCAAGTCGAGACGGCCAAGCCCGTCAGGACGCGTCGGCGCGTGCCCGCGATTTTGAATTGCCGCGCCCGTCTGAGCAAGCCCCGAGGTCGCGCCGAAAAGTGACAGGGAAATAGCTAAAGCGAGAAAGATTTTTCGCGTCATTTATTCGATAAACTCCTGATTTTATTAAGCGTTTGGCTCACGGGGGGCGGCAGTGGATTAGATGAATGAGGGTGCGTAAAGTTGCCCGGAGAGAGACACTATGTTTGATGCGCCGCCGTGCGAGCGACCATTCAGCCGTTTCCCGTCCGCCCGGCGAGGCTTGCGACGACGGCCAGCAATTCGACGGGTTCGATGGGCTTTGGGACGTGAACTTGAAAGCCCGCGTTGAGGGCGCGAATGCGATCTTCGACGCGCGCGTAGGCCGTCAGCGCGATGGCCGGGATTCTCCCGTTGTGCCCCGACTCGGCCGCGCGCAATTTGCCGATGAGTTCGTAGCCGTCTTCTTCGGGCATCCCGATGTCGCTGATGAGAACGTCCGGCTTCGATTGGATGAACGCGTCAATCGCTTCCGCCGCCGACCCGGCCGTCGTCACTTCCGAGCCACACTGTTCGAGCACGGTGCGTAGCAGTCGGCGCGTGTCCGGCTCGTCGTCCACGACCAACACGCGCAAGCCTTTCAGCGACGGCGGGCAGTCGTACGAGAGGCCGTTGCCCCCGACGGTCGGGTGTCGCCGTGGATGCGCGGCGGCAGCGGACGGCTGCCGGTGCATGACCATCACCGGCAACTGCACGATGAAGGTCGCGCCCTGTCCGACGCCGCTGCTCTCGACGCCGACCGTGCCGCCGTGCAACTCGACGAGTTGCCGCACGATTGACAGTCCCAATCCCATCCCGCCGTGCTTGCGGGTGCTCGTGCTGTCGGCCTGCCGGAAGCGGTCGAAGACGTGCGGCAGAAACTCCGCGCTGATGCCTTTGCCGCTGTCGCTGACGACGATCTCGACGTGCGAGTTGACGCGTTCCAACCTGACCTGCACGCGCCCGCCCTTCGGCGTGAACTTGATGGCGTTCGAGAGCAAGTTCCAGACGACTTGTTGGAGACGGTCGGCGTCGCCTGAGACGGGGCCTGCTTGCGGGTCGAGAAGCGACTGCAAGCGGATCGCCTTCACCTCGGCCGTCGGGCGCAACGCCTCGATCACAGACTCCACGACGCCCGCCAGATCGACGGGGCGCACGTCCAGACGCAGCTTGCCCGTGATGATGCGCGAGATGTCGAGCAGGTCTTCGATGAGTTTATTTTGCGCCTGCGCGTTGCGCTCCACGATCTCCAGCGCGCGCTCGAAGTCGGCTTCGCCGAGCGTGCGGCTGCGGAGCATTTGCGCCCAGCCGAGGATGGCCGTCATCGGCGTGCGCAACTCGTGCGACATAGTGGCGAGAAATTCGTCCTTCGTGCGGTTGGCCGCCTCCGCTTCCGCCAGCAGCAGCGCGCGTTCTTCTTCGGTGCGTTTCTGCGCCAGCAGGTGCTCGCGCACTTCATACTGGCGGCGGCGCGCGCGCAAGGCCGCGTGGAGCGCGCTGACGAGCGTGATAACGCGCGTCGGGCGTTCGATGAGCGTGACGTTTCCGGCGTCGGCGAGCGTTTTTAGTGTGGTCAGGTTCGGCGGGGCGTCGCCTCCGCCGCTGGTCAGGACGACGAGCGGAAAGTCAGACCACGGCGGCTGCCCGGCCAACGCTTCGACGAGACATTTCAAGGCCGTTGCGTGCAACGCTTCTTCCGTGATGAAGGCCGCGCCAGCCCCTTCGGAAAACTTCAGGCAAAAATCATCGATGTCGCTGCACGGCTCGGCGGCGACGCCCGCCTCGCCGAGCACTTTCGCGATCATGTGCGCGTCCCTGCCGGTCGGCGCGAGCAAGAGCACGCGTTTGTCAGCCCCGTCCGGCTCAGGCGTCAACGTCACGACGTTTCCCTCGACCCGTCACCGGCCGCTAACAACGGCGACGCCGAATTGTTGGAAGTGGGCACGCCCGTCAGCACACCATGAAAGTCTTTGAGCGGTTCGCCGACGGCGATGCCGCTATCCGACATCCGCATCTCGCGGATCGTGTTCTCGTGATAGCCGGTGCGCTTTTTGACGACCGAGACCGCGCGGCGCACCGCGCCCCTCGCCTCGAAGAAGCGCAGCATCAATACCGAGTCGGCCAGATAGCTCACGTCTACGGGCGTTCCCATGTTCGCGCCCATGAAACCGTGCTGCGCCATGACGAGCAGCGTGACGACGCCCTGCTGGTTGAGATAGGTCAACAACTCGTGCATCTGCACGGTGAGGAAACGCTCGTCGGGCATCGCCTGCATGTAACCGTTGAGACTGTCGATGACGACCACGCGCGCCTTGTCGTGCTCGACGGCGTGACGCACGAAGTGTGAAAATTCGCCGGGCGACAGTTCCGCCGGATCGATCTGTTGGAGCGACATGTAGCCCGACTCCACGAGCTTCTTCATTTCCCGGCCGAGTCCGGCGGAGCGCGTCAGGTAAGTGTTCACGCCCTCGTCGAAGAGGAAGGAGGCAGCACGCTCGCCGCGCGCGGCGGCGGCGGCGGCAAACTGCGCCGCAATCGAAGACTTGCCCGAACCCGCCGGGCCGAGGATGAGCGTGCTCGTGCCGCGGTCGAGTCCGCCGCCGAGCAGCGCGTCCAACTCCGTCACGCCGCTCGTCAGCTTTTCGTGCTGGAACTTTTGCCGGTGTTCCGCCGCGACGAGTCGTGGATAGACGACGACCCCGCCCGTCTCGATCTTGAAATCGTGGAAGCCGCCACGATAGGTGCTGCCGCGCAGTTTGACGACACGCACGCGCCGCCGCTCCGCGCCGTAGTCGAGCGCGAGTTGTTCGAGTTCGACGACACCGTGCGCGATGGAACGCACCTGCAAGTCGCTGGCCGTCGAGGTGCGGTCGTCCAAGAGGAGCACGGTGCATTGCCGCCCCGCGAAATACTGTTTGAGCGCGAGTATCTGCCGCCGGTAGCGCAGCGGGTCGCGCGCGAGCAGACGCATCTCCGAGAGCGAGTCGAAGACGACGCGGCGCGGTTGGATGCGCTCGACCTCGTCGAGCACCGCGCTCGTCGTCTCGCCGAACTCGACTTCGGAAGGGTGAAAGATGGTGTATTGAGTTTCGGTCTTGAGGGTCTCCGCCGAAGGGATCAGTTCGTAGAGAGTAACGCCGTCGAGCGTCCAGCCGTGCGAGGCGGCCACATCCGTGATCTCCTCTCTGGTTTCCGAGAGCGTGACGTAGAGCACAGGCTCGCCGCGCGCCGCGCCTTCGAGCAGAAATCTGAGCGCGAGCGTGGTCTTGCCCGTGCCGGGGTCGCCCTCCACCAGATACAGGCGGTTGGCCGGAAAGCCGCCCTCCAGAATACTGTCAAGCCCGGCGTTGCCGGTCGTTAACCTCTGGGGTGCGTCGGCAGTTTTCCTGCTCCCGTCATCGGCCGTCTCGCTTTTGTTCACAAACAGTCCCGCCTGATAGATGGAATTTGCGCCAAGCCGTCGCCCGTGGGGAAGATGGAATATCGCTTATCAATGGCTTGGGCGCATGATAGGGTAGCACGCCGTAGAATAGATTGAAATTGTAAACTCCCGCGACCACGCGGACGCGCCGCGCAAAATGTTCGGCCGCCCGCGCGCCGTCTCGGAAACCGACGACGTGAGCGCACGCTGACAAATTAACTATGGCTGGAACTCTCGACACCGTCGAACAGATACGCCGAAGGCGAAGCGCGTTTCGCGCGCAGGTAAAGGAGGCTGAGACATGACTGATTCCGACGAGATAGATGTGCTGCGCGCCGCAGTTTGGCCGAGCTTGCCTCTCGAAGAATGGCAAGACACTTACGCGACGCTCCACATGTGGACGCAGATCGTGGGCAAGATTCGGCTGGTGCAAAGTCCCCCGGTCAACCACTTCTGGCAAGTCCCGCTCTACGTCTCGGCGCGCGGGTTGACGACGACGGCCATCCCGCACGGGACGCGAAACTTCGAGATCGAATTCGACTTCATCGCACACCAACTCGTCATCAGAACCAGCGACGGCGAAACGAGACGTTTGGAACTCGCGCCGCGCTCCGTCGCAGATTTTTACCGCGAGTTGATGGCAACGCTCGACGCGCTCCGGCTCTCAGTTAAAATCCGCGCCATCCCCGACGAACTGCCGAACCCCATCCCCTTCGCAGACGACCACGGGCATGCTTCTTACGCTCCCGAATACGCCAACCGTCTCTGGCGCATCCTCATCCAGTGCGACAGGGTGTTCAAGGACTTTCGCGCGCGCTTCATCGGAAAGGTCAGCCCCGTCCACTTCTTCTGGGGAAGTTTCGACTTGGCCGTGACACGCTTTTCCGGACGACCCGCGCCGCCGCGCGAAGGCGCGGACTCCATCACCCGCGAAGCCTACTCGCACGAAGTGATCAGCCACGGCTTCTGGCCCGGCAGCGGCAACATCCAGATGCCCGCTTTCTATTCCTACACGACGCCCGAACCCGCCGGCTTGCCGCAGACGCCGATCAAGCCTGCCGCCGCCTTCTACAACCCGGAGACGAGCGGCTTTATCCTGCCATACGACGACGTGCGGAGGGCTGACGAACCGGAGCGCGTGCTGATGGAGTTTCTGCAAAGTTCATATGAGGCCGGGGCGAACCTCGCGAAGTGGGATCGCGCCGCTTTGGAAAGGGCAACCCCTGCGACGTGAAACACGGCGCGGCTCATGCGCGGGCGAGTTTTCCGCCCGCCCGACACACGAATCACACATGAACAGAACTCTCGATGTCGTCGAACAGATCACGGAAGGCGAGGCGCGTTTCGAGCGCGTGCGGCGCATCGCCGGACTTGTGCTCGCGCCCGCCGTCTTCGTCCTGCTGCTGCTGTTGCCGCTGCCCGCTCTGAAGCCGGAGGCGCACCACTTGGCGGCGGTGATGGCGGCGGTCGTCATCCTGTGGGTGACGGAGGCTCTGCCGCTACCGGCGACTGCGCTCTTAGGCGCGGCGGCGTGCGTCGTGATGCGCGTCGCCCCGGCGCGCGACGTGTTCGCGCCCTTCGCCGACCCGCTGATGTTTCTCTTCATCGGGTCGTTCATCATCGCGCGGGCGATCTTTCTGCATCGTCTGGACAGGCGGCTCGCCTTCGGCGTGCTCTCGATCAAGTGGGTCGGCGCGCGACCGGGGCGGATACTCGTCGCCTTCGGCGCGGTGACGGCCTTCATCTCCGCGTGGATTTCCAACACGGCGACGACCGCGATGATGTTCGCCATCGGCATGGCGATACTCGCCTTCCTCTTCGACAACGAGCAGGAGGGCGGAAGCAAAATTAACCGCCGCTACGCGACCGGCCTGATGTTGATGACCTCGTTCGCCGCCTCCATCGGCGGGCTTGCCACGCCCATCGGCACGCCGCCCAACGTCATCGGCCTCGGCTTCATACGCCAACTCGTCGGCGTCGAGTTTCCCTTCTTCAAGTGGGCGATGATCGGCACGCCCGTCGTCATCATCCTTTTCCTCTATCTCAGCTTTTACCTGAACGCGCTGTGCCGCGCGGGCGTCCGCGAGATCGAGGGCAGCCGCGAAATGCTCACGCGCGAACGCGCGCGGCTGGGCGCGTGGACGCGCGGGCAGAAATCAACTCTCGCCGCCTTTCTCGTCACGGTCGCGCTCTGGATCGTGCCCGGCTTGATCGCGCTCGTCGCGGGCGACCGCAGCGCGCTCTACCAGTCGGTCAATCGCCGCGTGCCCGAAGCGGTGGCGGCGGTGGCCGGTGCGATGTTGTTGTTTCTTTTGCCGGGCGACCGCCGTGGCGAACGCGCGATCACTTGGGACGAAGCGGTGAAGATTGATTGGGGCGTGGTGCTCTTGTACGGGGGCGGCTTCGCGCTCGGCGTGCTCTCGTTCCAGACGGGACTGGCGGAAGCCATCGGCTACGGCTTGACGAAGCACCTGCCGATTACGGGCGGCCTCTCGCTCCTCTTCGCCTCGACGCTCGTGGCGACGCTCACCTCGGAAGCGACCTCGAACACGGCTTCGGCCAACATGGTCGTGCCCGTCGTTATCGCGATTGCGCGCGCGGCGGGCGCAGACCCGCTCGAACCCGCGCTCGGCGCGACGATGGGCGCGAGCCTCGGCTTCATGCTCCCCGTCTCGACGCCCTGCAACGCCATCGTCTACGGTTCGGGCTACATCCCGCTCTCGCGCATGATTCGCTACGGCCTGCTGCTCGACGTGGTCGGCGTCGTCGTCATCGTCGCGCTCGTCCGGCTGCTCGTCCCCTTCCTGCGTTGACAAAATTTTTCCGGCGCACTGCTGCCACTTTCGCCCCAACGCCTACGACGCGCCCGCGCGCCGTGCGCCGCTTGAGAGAGAATGCGTGCGCCCGCGTCTTGTTTCACCTTGAAGCCCGTTTGAAATAATTCAACTCAATGCCGGTTCTGTATCCGATGCGGGCTTCATATGCGATGCCTCCGAAATTGATCCTGATCGTGTCCCAATCGTGCAGGGTGCGTTGGTCGCCCGCACCAATCACGCGATAACTCGCCGGTTGACACGCCGCGTCAACGACCGATGTGATTTTGAAAATATACTTGCCGTTGTTCTCATACAGTGAGAGCTTGATCGCACCGAGAGGCGCGCGCTCCTCCGTGAACTTGATGACGAACGCTTCGCCCGCCGCGGGCGCGGGTTCGATGATCCTCACGTTCAGCGCTCTCTCTTCGACGCTTGCCACCAAGTCAGTAGGGATGGCCGCGACGTACTGCTGCAAGCAATCGCCGGAAGCGGGCGAGGGGCTGGCGGGCGGAGTTGCGGTCGCGGTTGGAGTGGGGCTGGTGGTCGGGGTCGGGGTCGGAGTCTTATCGGGAGGTAAGCCGATCATCCCGCGCAGGTCGCCGCTCGCGGACAGGACGACGCACACGACGCCGAGCACGACGAGCGGCAGTCCCGCCCCGGCCGAAGAGACCTCGACTTTGCCGAGCGCGAGCTTGCCGCCCGGCCTCTCCGGCATCTTGACGAGCAGCCACCCGCCGAAGAGAACTAACGCGACACCGAGCGCGGCGAGTACGAGCATGATAGGTGTGACCCTCTCGACTTTTCGGACATTGAACCATGCGTGCGACAGAGGCTTCGAGGATCGCACGCGTGCGCTGAGAAAGCGTGACACGAAAACTACTCGCGCTACTGGTTAATCAAACGCGGCTGTGGAATTATACGGCAACTCGACACGGCGGGCGACACCCACATAATTTTTATGCAGCACATCGTCTTTCTGGAACGCAACACGCTCAGGGCTGAAATCAGGCCGCCCGCCTTCGCGCACGAGTGGCGCGACTATGGCGAGACGCGCCCGGATGAAATCGTCGAACGTCTCAAGGGGGCGAGCATTGCGGTCGTCAACAAGGTCAGGATCGGCGAGGCCGAACTCCGGCAGTTGCCCGCGCTCAAGTTGATCGCGGTCGCGGCGACCGGCACGGACAACCTAGACCTCAAGAGTTGCCGCGAACGCGGCATCAGCGTCTCCAACGTGCGCGGCTACGCGACGCACACGCTGCCCGAACACGTCCTCATGCTGATACTCGCCCTTCGCCGCAACCTTGCGAGCTACGTGCGCGACGTGCGCGCCGGAGAGTGGCAGCGCGCGGAGCAGTTTTGCCTGCTCACGCATCCGATCCGCGACCTCAACGACAGCACGCTCGGCATCATCGGCTACGGCGCGCTCGGTCGATCAATGGAGCGTCTCGCACGCGCCGTCGGCATGCACACGCTCGTCGCGGAACACAAGGGCGCGGGCGTCGTGCGCGCGGGGCGCACGCCTTTCGCGGAAGTCCTCCACGCGAGCGACATCGTCACGCTGCACACGCCGCTCAACGACGAGACGCGCAATCTCATCGGCGCGGCGGAACTGGCAATGATGCGACGGGAGGCCGTGTTGATTAACTGCGCGCGGGGCGGGGTGGTGGATGAGCTTGCTCTGGTTGAAGCGTTGCGCGCGGGCGTGATCGCGGGCGCGGGCGTGGATGTCTTGAGCCGTGAGCCGCCGCCGGAAGGTGGGAATGCGCTTGTCGAACTCGACCTGCCGAACCTGATCGTCACGCCCCACATTGCGTGGGCGAGCCTTCAGGCCATGCAGACCCTTGCCGACCAACTCATAGACAACATCGAGGCGTTCGTCAGAGGCGAAGGAAGGAACTTGGTGACGGGATAAGAACGTAAATCGTGAATCGTAAATCGTGAATAGAAAAAACTGTCTTTCCTCTATTCACGATTTACGATTCACGATTTACGTCTTTACTGTTCGTCGTGGTGTTCGGCGGTGTAGAGGCGAAGGATTTCCTGTCCCTGACGTGAGCGCGGGTCAATGGTGCGGAGGTGTTTGCGCCCCTGCATCTCCCAGAGGGCGGTTACCTGTCCGTCTTTTTCGACGGCGTGATAAGTGATCTCTTCCGTGCTCTGCGGCGCGGCCTCGGCCGTCGTGGAGGTCGCGTCGCTTCCGCCCGCTTGCGCTTCCGCTGCGCCTATCGCGTTCTCGTTTTCTGCCATCGTGTTCCTCGCAAAAATTTGATTTTAATTCGTGTGTTTGTTGAGCGGGAATTGTGGCACAAAGCGTGCGGGCGTGTCCACCGCATAAGATATACGATAGATATACGATGCAGGAGGAACGCGAAACGACGAACTAAAGACGAGTCGCTTGCAGTTCAACGTTCATCATTCCGCGTTCATCGTTTCGCTTCACTACTTCATCGTTTTGTTCACGGCATCGGCGGGGGAGAAAAAACTGAACAGCAGCGTGACGGATTGCCCTTCGGGCAGCACGTCGCGCCAGTGCGTGAACTCCGAACCGCGATAGAGCACGGCATCTCCGATCTCAAGTCGCACCTCGCGCGCCTGCCCTTCCACCTCCACGCAGATCGGCCACGCGCGCGCTTCCTCCAATTCCGGCTCGGCGTCCAGCACGAGCGAGAGATTCCAGACGTACTGCGGTTGATCTTTATGACGACGCAAAAACGCGCCGGGTTGATAGACGGAGACCTGACAGTGCGAAGGGCGCACGGGCGCGGGCGTGATGCGGTTCACGAGCAGCGTGATCTGCTGTTGCACGAAGCGCGCGGTTTCCTCGTCGTAGATGGAGCGGCGGTGGTGCGCGTAGTGTTTGTTGCTGCTCGCCTTGAGATGGCCGCGCGCGTCGAGCGCGCGAAAGTAGCGACGCAACGCCGCCAGTTGCAGCGGGTGAATGATCTTGCGTAAGACGGCGTAGTGCGTGGTTTGCAGATCGACGCGCAACTCCGCGCAGGTGCGCCGCCAACTCT
Organism: Pyrinomonadaceae bacterium; assembly: GCA_035940695.1. Taxonomy (GTDB): domain Bacteria; phylum Acidobacteriota; class Blastocatellia; order Pyrinomonadales; family Pyrinomonadaceae; genus JAIVJZ01. The sequence continues at coordinate 251,356 of DASZEQ010000027.1, forward strand.
GCACGCGCGCCGCTTCGCCGTCCGGCGCGACTAAAATTCCCGCCTCCGTGAACGCGGCGACGACTGCCGCGTCGAGTTGGGCGGGCGCGAGCGTGCCTGCCTTGAGTTGCTCTAACGCGCGCGCACGCTCGCGCGTGAGCCAGTAAGGGGCGAGCGTCTCCGTGCCCGCGTCCTCGACCCAGACGATCGGGCGGCGCGGCGAAAAACGGTCGAGAGACGTGAGCCGCGCGGAGAGGTGCGCGGGCGGTTCGTCGCCCGTTTGCACGGCGACGCGCGGGTTGAGTTCGAGCGCGGCGGGCGACGTGGCTGGCAGACCTGCTCCTGCTGCTGCTCCTGCTACTGCGGCGCGCTCGCGATAAGGGATCAGGTGTTGCGCCGTTTCGCCGAGCGCGCACTCGAAATAGATTTCATCCGAAGGGGGATTTTCGACGCGCTCGTCGTCATCGTCGTCGTCGTGCGCCGCCGCGCTTGAATCCTCTGCCGCGTCCGCCGCTTCGTCGCCCGCCGCAACGTCACGCAGCACGCCGCCCTCATGGAGACGAAAGAGCGTGGCGATGGCCGCGACGCGTTCGCCTTGCGCCGCGTAACGCGCGCCGAGTTGCTTGATCGCATCGGCGACGGAAAGCGGCCGGGAGAACAGTTCGAGTATGGCGAGCGCGTGCAGCCCGCATTTGATCGTCTTGCCCCCGGCCGACACCTGCGCTTCGTTGCTCGAATTGAGAGAGAGGCGAAGGTAGGGGCGGCGTCTCAGAACGGTTTCGGGGTTGAGTTTCATTCAGCCTGTTTGCTCGTCGAGATTGCGCACGAGGTTGACGTAGTCGCCGCGGTCGAAGCCTTTGGCGCGGAAGTAGTCTATGAGATCGCCGTCGTTCCAGTTGACGATGGTGTTGACGACCGAAACATTCGCACGGTGGAAGCTGTCGAACAACGCGTCGAGGAGCGCGTTGCTCACACCGCGTCGTTGATAGTCCGGGTCAACGCCGATCACTTCGAGCCAACCGGCGAGCCGTGTTCCGAATTCCCAACCGCGCACGTCGCCCACGACGAAGCCGACGACGCGCCCGCCGTGCTCTGCGACGAGGCAGGTGTCTGGCGAACGTCCGATGTAATCGGCGGCCTTCGTCTCGTAGTAGGCCGCGTGGGGCTTGCCCGTGATCTTTTCGTTGATGCGCAGCAGTTCGTCGATGTCGCGCACGGTCATGCGGCGCACGTTGATGTCTTTCATACGTCTGGCCTTGAACGCCCTGTGTCGCCGGACGCCGCCGAAGACGCGCGTGGCGACCTTGCGCACGAGGCGCGGTTTGAACGAGCGACGGATGATATTGCGATACGTCTCGTGGCCGGAGACGGCGTCGAAAAGCGCATCGTACATCACGGGGTCAACTTTTCCGACATCGATCATCGGGTCGAGAAAGAGGCGCGCGCCCGCGAGCATCGCGCGGCGGACGGCGACGCCGTAAGCGTGGTCGGCGAACATGTCGCGGCACGCGCGCGGGTAGTGCGCGAAGGCCGCGCGCGAGACGCCGTGTTCGAGCATCGTCTCGGCCGCGCGCAAGCCCGTGATAATCGCCGTCGAGATGCCCTTGCCTTTGAAGGGGCGCAGCCACCCCGTCGCATCGCCGACGAGCGCGTAGCGGTGGCCGAACGCGCCGCGCGCGGGCGCGGAGGGGAAGCGGCCTTCGTAATAGTTGATCGCGCGCTCGTCGAAGGGCGGGAGCAGCGCGCGCACTTCCGGCAGTTGGAGAAACTGGTCGAGGTCGGACGAAGAGACCTGTTCGCCCGCGATGTTGATGAGGACGTGATCGCCTTTCGGCGTGACCGCGCCGAACTCGATGCGCGGGCAACCGGGCGGCAGCAAAAACGCGTGGACGATGTGGCCGAGTTTCTCGCCTTGAAAGCCGTGACCCGCTTCGATGGTCGTCAAATAACTCTTCAACCACTTCGACGGGCGCACGAACCCGTCGCCGCCTCGTCCGCGTCCGCCCGTCACCTCTTCAAAGACCGACAGCATCGCCTCGTCCAAACCGAACGCGCCGACGACTGCATCGGCGCGCTCGTAACGCGATTCGCTGTAGACGCGCACCTCGTCGAGCGCGCCTTCGCGCACAAACTCGACGCCCGTGACGCGCGACTCGACCACTTCCGCGCCGAGTTCGCGCGCGCACTTCAACAGGAAGCGATCAAACTCGGCGCGCTCCACGGCGTAGGTCGCCTGCCCGTGCCCGGCCTCGCTCGCCTGCGCGCCGTGCCCCATGAGCAGCACGTTCTCGCGCGCGCCGTGAAGGCGATAGCCGAAAATCTTTCGCTTGATGAGCGCGCGCGGCAGGTGCACGTCCAACTCGCGCGCCAGCACCTCTTCGATGGGCGGCGAGAGCACGCCGACGCATTGATTGGCGTGGACGTTGAAATCTTTGCCCTCGAAGATGAGCACACGCAAGCGCACGCCGCGCGCCCGCGCGCCCTGCAACAACTTGATGGCGCACGCCGACCCGCCCGGCCCGCCGCCGATGATAACGACCGTCGAATCATCGTGTAAACGACAATCGCGCAAAATGATTTCCTTTAACGAAGCGCGGCCGCCGCCGCTGCTACTACTACTGCGTCGCCGCCGTCGAGGTCGAAAAACAGTGCGGCCATTTTAGCGCGCGATGCGGGCGCGGCGCGGAAATTTATTTCGCCGGATTCGTTCGGGAACATGGAGGTAGAAACGCGGAAGTAGAAACGCGGAAGCCTGAAGCGCGGAACTGAAGCGGGAACGTCTTGCGTTAATCGTCACTGCGTCCCTGCTTCCGCGCGCGCACCACTGCTGCCGCGTTTTCCCGTGCGCTCTTTGTGTCTGCGTTGGTGAATGGTTGGTCGGCGCGACGCGTTAAGCTGATTTCAGCATGTGCGCGAGTTCGACGGCGCGGCGCGGCGCGACGCCGCCCCAGCCCTGCCGGTCGATCTCGATGCCGGGAAGCCGTTCGGCCGTCTCGATCAAGATGCGCTTGACCTGATGCGGGTTGAGTCGCGGGTTGGCTTCGAGCATGCACGCGATGATCGAAGAGACAATGGGCGCGGCGAACGATGTGCCGTCCACGTACTTGTAGTGCTCGCTGATCACGTCGCCCTCGTGGAGTTTGATCGTGATGAGGTGGCGCAGGAGCGAGGTGCGTAGGTCGCGCGCGTTGTAGAGGTCTTTGTCCACCTCGGCGTGCGCTTCGATGATGGCGTGCAGTTCTTCGTCGGGGGCTTTGTCGAGCGTGGCGTAGAGTTCGGCTTCGTCGGCCGTGGGCGTGTGTGGGAGGATGGGCGCGGGAACCCAGATGCCGGGCGCGATGATTTCGGGTTTTTGCAGGCCGTCAATCGTCGGGCCGTAGGACGAGCGATACATGCCGCGACGTGCGCGGTCGAGCGAGTTCTGGTCGTCCAGCCCGCCGACGGTGATGGAGGCGGGCGCGCTCGCCGGAGGCAACACCGGATGCCCCGGCATGTGGCCTGCGTTCCCCGCCGCGCAGACGACGATCAAGCCCTCTTTGACGGCGCGCTCCACGGTCTGCGCCAACTCGTTGTGCAGGTAGGATTGCTCCTCGTCGCCGCCCGCCGAGATGTTGACGATGCGAATCCGGTACTCCTCGCGGTGCGCGAGCACCCATTCGAGTCCGTCCTGAATGTTGCGTTCCGAGATGCGCCCCGAAGTGGCGAGTTTGACGAGCACGACGTTGGCTTCGGGCGCGATGCTGCGGTAAAAGCCTTTCGAGAGCGAGCCGTTGCCCGCCGCCACCACCGAGGTCATCATGCCGTGCCAACTCGCCGGGTCGCTCGTCTCCAGCGAAGTTTTGTGGTCGGGGACGATGCTGTGATAGGCGAGGATGCGGTTGTCGGGCGTCGTCAGGTCGGGGTGCTTGTAGAAGCCTGAATCGAGGAAGGCGATGGTCACGCCGCGCCCGGTGAAGCGGTCGTCGGCGTCGAGCCGGAGAGGCGTCGGCAAGACGAGGCCGCCCTGCTCGAAGATCACGGCGTCCGTCTCCAGTTGGGTGCGCGCGCGCTCGAACATCTCCACGCAACGCTTGCACACCACGTTCACGAACTGCCCGGCCGGAGCGTTCGCGGAGACGAGCGCGCGCAGCCACTCGTCGAGCGCGTCGAACGGCGTCAACTCGTCTTTCGATTCGCGCCCGCAGACCGGACAGGTCGGGAAACCCATCGGCCTGTCGTGCGGTGCTGCCAACACTGTTTCCCCATCAACCGGAATCTGCTCTGACACCTTGAACTGAACCTCGCTCTCTTCCAACTTACGAACGACGAACGATAACACAAGCGGCGCGGCGAGAAGGAGCGTCGAACCCTCAACTTTGAATGGCGAAATTGTGGCGGTCGCGTGTTCCTCACCGGGCGCGATTCGAGGGTTGTGATTCTCGCGGGGGGCGTGTAAGTTAAAGGCAAAACCGAGAGGCGACAAACATCATGGCAGAACCAGAAAAGCAGACGAGCGTGGCGGACATCTTTCGCCGCGCGCAGGCGATCCGGCACGAGCGTCCGGACATGCCGCTCAAGGATTTGAAGGCGCAACTCGTGCGCGAATACAAGGGCAAGGAATTTCCGCCCGTCTACAACCTGACGATCCCCGAACAGGACGCGCGCGCTCCCGAAGAAGACTGGTCGGCCGGTCTCTCGCTCGTCCTGCGCGGCATCCAACGCGAAGACTGGAACGACGTGGCCGACGGCATCGCGCTCAGCCTCGACCAGACCGACCGCTACGAGCAGGAGCGCGGCCACGGCGGAGCAGCCGACGAATGGCACGACCGCAGCGTCGGCATCCGCGAGCCGCTCGCCAAAGGCGTGGGCAAGTGGATGCCCGACGAGTTGATGAATCTCGCGGAGCGTGCGACGAAGAAGTAGCTCGCGTCTCGTAAGCGAAGAAAGCGGAGATTGAGATGAGGAAACATGCTTTGGCGTCTCTCGCCGTGCTTGCTTTTGCGCTCGCGTTCTCGGAGACCGCGCATGGCTGCGTGTGCGCTCTGTCGTCCGAAAAGCTGAGTCCTGAAAAAGCGAGGGCTGCGCTGGTGACGGATTTCAACGGCGCAGCGGCGGTCTTTTCAGGCAAGGTCGTGGAAGCGGATAAGTTCAAGTTGAAGTTCAAAGTCAACAAGGTGTGGAAGGGAGAAGTGGGCAAGGAGTTCGTGATGTCAACGGGAGCGAAGGAGTATGAAGACGGCTCGTATTCCACTTCAAGCTGTGATTACAGCTTTGAACGGGGCGAGGAATATTTGGTCTACGCTTATCCCGTCGACCCCGACACGCACCCCGGCTCGACCGACTTGCAAGCCCGTCAATGCACGCGGACTAGATTGGCGAAGCAGGCGAAGCAGGAGATGAAAGAGTTGGATGAAATCACAGTTCAACCCGACAGCTCAACGAGAAATTTGATGTTCAAACGGGACGACGAGTAAGCCATGAGTTTTCTGAGCGGCTTGATGAGAGACGAAGATTACCAGCGCGAAGACCCGCGCCCGGCCGAAGCTTTGGATGACGGCGAGACCATCATCAGCCCCGACACGCGGCGCGAGAACCGCATGCCGCCCGGCCAGTCGCGCACGCGCAAGTGGCCTGTCCTCGACGCCCACGGCACGCCCGACATCGATCTCGCCAATTGGAGGTTTGAGATCGAAGGCTTGGTCGAGCGTCCGCAGGCGTGGTCGCTCGACGAATTCCTGTCGTTGCCCGCGACAAAAGTTTACGCGGACTTTCATTGCGTGACGCGCTGGTCGCGCCTCGACAACGTGTGGGGCGGCGTGGCGACGCGCGAACTGGCGAAACTCGTCGGCGTCAAACCGGAAGCGAAATACGTCGTCGCGCTCGCTTACGATTACGGGTGGACGACGAACGTGCCCATCGAATATTTTCTCGCAGAGGACTCGCTCGTCGCGTGGTCGCACGACGGGCGGCCGATCCCGCCCGAACACGGCGGCCCCGCGCGTCTCATCATCCCGCAACTCTACGCTTGGAAGTCTGCAAAATGGATCAAGGCTCTGCGCTTTCTCGCCGAAGACCGCGCGGGCTTCTGGGAAGAGGGCGGCTACCACATGCGCGGCGTCCCTTGGGAGGGGCGCGACGGCGAACGCTTCCGCTACGACAGCGACGAATAAAATATGTCCGTGGTCAGTCGCCCGTTGTTTGCGTCGGACGAACGAGTTGCCGGAGATTCAAAGTCTTAACCACCGGCAACTGACCACGGACAACTGACAGCTTCCCATCTATGTTTCTCCAACAGCCCACGTCCGCCCCTTCGCCGCGGCCTCCGGCCACGCTCACGGAAGTTTTCACGGAGTTGCACGAGAGCCTGCTGCGCGCCTTGCCCGGCATGTTCCGGGGCGTGCTCGTCTTTCTCGTCTTCTGGATGGTGGCGGGGGCGGGGCGAAGGGTCATCGCGCTGGCCGCGCCGCGCGTGCGTGCGGACACGGGCGTCGTCCTGCTGCTGTCGAGAATTTATTACTACGGCATCCTCATCTTCGGCACGATCACCGCGCTCGGCGCGGCGGGCATGAACGTGAGCGCGCTCGTCGCCGGGCTTGGCCTGACGGGGTTCGCGCTCGGCTTCGCCCTCAAGGACGTGCTCTCGAATTTGCTCTCAGGCATCATGCTGCTGCTCTATCGCCCGTTCAACATCGGCGATCAAATCAGGATGGGCGAGTATGAGGGGACGATTGAGACCATCCGTATGCGCGACACGCTGGTGCGCGCGCACGACGGGCGGCTTATCGTCATCCCGAACACGAAGCTGATCACCGAAGTCGTCGTCAACAACACCTACGCGCGGCAGCAGCAGGGGACGGAGGCGACCGGCGAACGCAACAACGCCGCCCCGGTTCTTCGCCCCGCCACCGCCGCCACCGCGCCGCCCCCCGTGCCGCCCGCCGAGAGCGAGGAATACTGGCCGCCGCAACAGTAATTTTACATTCTTAACGCAACCGCGCGCCCCTCTGGACGTATCTAAATAGCAGACAACGAAAGCGAGTTGACCTGCGTTAGATCAACTAGAACAATACGGGCATTTTTAACAACAGAGGTACAAAATATGAACGACGAAATCCTTACCACACAGCGGACACCGCGCACGACGCGGGGTCTGGCGCGGCTGGCCTGCGCGCTGGTCGTATCTTTTATCTTCGTCGGGTGCAATTCTGTCGGGTCGAAGGCGACGGAGATGGGCAACCCGCAGCTTAATTTCGCGCCGGGCACGGCGGCGACGGGCGCGCCCGCCACGGCGGCGCAGCAGAACTCTTACGCCGACGTGGTGGCGCGCGTCGCCCCGGCGGTCGTCACCGTGCGCTCCGAGCGGCGCGGGCGCGCGGCGCAGCAGCACCCCTTTATGGACGATCCCATGTTCCGCGAGTTTTTCGGGCAGCGCATCCCGAACATGCCGCAGACGCCGCGCCGCGAAGAGGGCTTGGGTTCGGGCGTCATCGTCACGGCCGACGGCTACCTGCTGACAAATCATCACGTCGTCGACGGCGCGGACGAGATCAGGGTGGAACTCTCAGACCGGCGCGTGCTCACCGCGAAGATCGTCGGCTCTGACCCGCCCTCCGACCTCGCCGTGTTGAAGATCGAAGCGTCGAATCTGCCGGTCTTGCCGCTCGGCGATTCTGACAAGGTGCGCGTCGGCGACATGGCGCTCGCCGTCGGCAACCCGCTCGGCATCGGTCAAACCGTCACGGCCGGGATCATCTCCGCCAAGGAACGCACGACTTCGGGCGTCGGCGACGGCAGTTTCGCCAACTTCATCCAGACCGACGCGCCCATCAATCGCGGCAACTCCGGCGGCGCGCTCGTCAACACGAACGGCGAACTGATCGGCATCAATTCGCAAATCCTCTCGCCCACGGGCGGCAGCATCGGCATCGGCTTTGCGATCCCGTCGAACATGGCGAAGGGCGTGATGGAGCAGTTGGTCAAGGGCGGCAAGGTGCGTCGCGGCCAACTCGGCGTGCAGATTCAGGAAGTCACTTCGGACATCGCCGCGAGTCTCGACTTGAAGGAAGTGCGCGGCGTCATCATCGGCGCGGTCACGCCGGGCAGCGCGGGCGAGCGTGCCGGTCTGAAACAGGGCGACGTGATCACGGCCGTCGGCGGCGCGCCCGTCAACGACGTGAACTCTCTGCGTAACCGCATCGCCAGCACCGCGCCGGGCACGGACGTGACGCTTACGGTCGTCCGCGACGGGCGCGAACAACAGGTGCGTGCGACGCTCGGCGAGTTTACGCAGACGGCGCGACGCGAAGGCGACGAGAGCGGTTCTGATCAGGGCGGCGCGGGCACGCCGGGCGAGGCCACCGGGAAACTCGGCGTCCGCGTGCAGCCGCTCACGCCCGAAGTCGCGCGCGAGTTTGAAGTAGAGCCGGGCACGCAGGGCGTGGCCGTGGCGGACGTTGACCCGAGCGGCCCCGCCGCCGACGCGGGCATCCAGCGCGGCGACGTGATCGTGCAGGCCAACCGCCAACCCGTCCGTTCGAGCGCGGACTTGACGGCCGCCGTCGGGCGCACGGGCACGCGCCCCGCGCTCCTGCTCGTCAACCGTCGCGGCAACACGATCTTTCTGACCGTCAGGCCGCGAGCGTAAACGTCGAGTCGCAAGTAAACAGGCAACAGTCGAAAGGCGAAAGCGAAGCGGGAAGCAGCGATGTGTTCCGCTTCGCTTTTGCCTTTTAGTTTTGCTTTCCACTTCCGCCTTTTTACTTTTGCCTTCCTCCGAGTGCTATACTCCGCACACTCCCGTTAACGACAGAGCATAAATTTTAGAGCGCGTTGTGATCGTCTCACGCGAAGACGAGTTTTCATCCGAAGATGTCTCTGAACGAATCGCAAACTAAGGCGACCGGCGAGCCGCGCGGCAAGGGCGACGCCGTGCCGAGGGACGCCGCCGCCGTCATCCTCGTGCGCGAAATTGAGGGCGAGCGCGTGCCGCAAATCTACTGGGCGCGGCGCAGCGCGACGCTAGCTTTTCTCGGCGGCTTCCACGCCTTTCCCGGCGGGCAGCGCGACGCGGAAGACGCAGAGACGCCGGTTGAAAACGCGGCCGACGCCGAAGAGGCTTCGATGATCGCGTGCGCCGCGCGCGAGTTGTTTGAAGAACTCGGCGTGCTCGTCGCGCGCGGCGCGGACGCTCTGACGAAAGGCCAGCTGGCCTCCGTCCTCGACGACCTCACCTCCGAGCGCATGACCTTCGCGCAACTGCTCGCGCACTACGGCCTTCATCTCGACGCGCGCGATTTCACTTTCGCCGGGCGTTGGGTCACGCCGCCCTTCAGCCCGCGCCGCTTCGACACTTGGTTCTTTCTCGCGCGCTGCCCGCGCAAGCAGGAGCCGCGCATCCGCACGAGCGAATTTGAGGACGGAGAGTGGACGTCTGCGACGGAGGCGGTCGGGCTTTGGGAACGCTGCGACGCGCTCGTCGCGCCGCCCGTGTTGCACGCCTTGAGAGTTTTGAGCGACGGCTTGACGGACAACACGGTCGAGCGTTTTTTGAGCGTGCCGCAAGCGCGCCGCGAGCCTGTGCGCCGCATCGAGTTCATGCCCGGCTTCATCTGCTTCCCCTTGCGCACGCCGACGAAGCCGCCCGCCACGCACACCAACGCCTACATCGTCGGCCACGGCGCGCAACTCGTCCTGCTCGACCCCGGCTCGCCCTACGAAGACGAGCAGGCCGCGCTCGCCGCCTGCGTGGACGAACTCGCGTCGGAAGGGCGCACCGTCCGCGAGATCATCCTGACGCATCATCATCCAGACCACGTCGCGGGCGTGCTCGCGCTCCGGCGACATCTCGGCGGCAGTGTGCCGGTGGCGGCGCATCGTCTGACGGAGGAGAGTTTGCGCGGTCAGGTGCAAATTGATCGCTTCATCGAAGACGGAGACTTGATCGAACTCGCGGGCGACCCCGCTCTCACGTTGCGCGCGATGCACACGCCGGGGCACACGCGCGGCCATCTCAGCTTTTACGAGGCGCGCACCGGCGCGCTCATCACGGGCGACAACATCGTCGGCCTCGGTTCGGTCTTGATCGATCCGCCCGAGGGCAACGTGCGCGATTATCTCGCGTCGCTCGAACGCTACCGCGCGCTCTTGCCGCGCGTTAAAGTCCTCTTTGGCGGGCATGGCCCGGCGGTGGCCGCGCCGCGCGCGAAGATCGAGGAATACATCGCGCACCGGCTCGAACGCGAGCAGAACATCCTGCGCGCCGTCCGCGCGGGCGCGACGACCACGGAAGAGATCGTCGCGCGCGTCTACACGGACGTAAACCCGAAAGCGCACGCGTTGGCCGCGCGCGCGGTGCTGGCGCATTTGGAAAAACTCGTAGCGGACGATCTCGTCGCGCGCACGGCGGACGGAAATTTCGTCGCGCGCGCTGCAAGCGATGCGAACGACGCGGGCGCGTTGACGGGTTCGTGAAACTCTAGTTTGTCCCGTCGCATGCTCAAGCCGGAGAGGCCGGATGAATTTTTGGAAGGGAAAGAAAGTTCGCCTGCGCGGGGTCGAGCCGTCGGACGCGGAGACGTTCTTCCGCTGGAATCTCGACAGCGAGATGTCGCGGCAACTGGAGTTTGTGTGGCCGCCCGTCTCAGAGGAACGCGTGCGGGATTTCGTCCGGCAGCAATCGCTCAAAACGCTTGAGCAAGACGCCTTCACGTGGGTCATCGAAGACGCGGAAGGGCATGCGGTCGGCACGATTGCGACGCACCACTGCGAGCCGCAGCACGGCACTTTCATGTACGGCCTGCACGTCGCGCGCGAACACACGCGCAAAGGTTACGCGGCCGAGGCCATCCAGATCGTTCTCAAGTATTATTTCGAGGAGCGGAGGTATCAGAAGGCGAGCGTCTCGGTGCATAGTTACAACGCGGCCTCCGTCGCGCTTTACGAAAAGCTCGGTTTCCGGCGCGAGGGCGCGGTGCGCCGCATGATCTACACGAACGGCGAATACTTCGACCTGCTCTGGTACGGGCTGACGCGCGAGGAATGGCGAGCAGCCACGGGGCTTGCGTGAGTAGCGCGGCGAGAGCCGATGCCGGAATTTTAGTTAGAGATCGACAACGGCAAGGGGAGTGATTTTAAAGTAATGACACAGGCAAAAACTTTAGGCGAGTTGAAGCGACAGAACTATCAAGGGCGCACGGTCAAAGACGAACTGCGCGCGAACCTCATCACGAAACTGCGCGCGGGCGAGCGTCTGTTCCCCGGCATCGTCGGCTACGACGAGACGGTCGTGCCGCAGATCACGAACGCCATCCTCGCGCGCCACAACCTGATCCTGCTCGGCCTGCGCGGTCAGGCCAAGAGCCGCATCATTCGCCAGTTGACGAATCTGCTCGACGAACAGATTCCCGTCATCGCCGGTTCTGAAGTCAACGACGACCCCTTCCGCCCCATCAGCGCGTATGGCCGCCAGTTGATCGAAGAGATGGGCGACGAGACGCCCGTTGCGTGGGTGGACAGAGACGCGCGCTTCGTCGAAAAGCTCGCCACGCCCGACGTGACCATCGCCGACATCATCGGCGACGTTGATCCGATCAAAGCCGCGAAGGGCGGCCACCTGTTGAGCGATGAACTGACCATTCACTATGGCCTGCTGCCGCGCGCCAATCGCGGCATCTTCGCCATCAACGAACTGCCCGACCTCGCGGGCAAAATTCAGGTCGGCCTCTTCAACATCATGCAGGAGGGCGACGTGCAGATCAAAGGCTATCCCGTGCGCTTGCAACTGGACGTGATGCTCGTCTTCTCGGCCAACCCCGAAGACTACACCGCGCGCGGCAAGATCATCACGCCGCTCAAAGATCGCATCGGCGCGGAAGTCTCCACTCACTACCCGGCAGACCTTCAACTCGGCGTCGAGATCACGCGGCAGGAAGCGTGGACTGTGCGCGAAGGCTTCGACGGGCGGTTGCGCGTGCCAGACTTTATCCGCGAACTCATCGAGCAGATCGCCTTCGAGGCGCGCGACGACCAGCGCATCGACAAACGCTCCGGCGTCTCGCAGCGTCTCCCGATCACCGTGATGGAATCCGTCGTCTCGAACGCCGAACGCCGCGCGCTCCTCACGGGCGAAATGGAGATCGTCCCGCGCATCTCGGACATCTACGCCGCCCTGCCCTCGATGACCGGCAAGATGGAACTCGAATACGAAGGCGAGCAAGTGGGCGCAGGGCGCATCGCCAAAGACCTGATCAAACGCGCCGCCGGGGAGATTCACGAAGGCTACTTCGTCGGCATCGACTTCGCTCCGGCCGTCCGCTGGTTCGACGAAGGCAACAACCTGCGCCTCGCCGACACGGCCTCGGCCGCCGAGTGCGTCACGCTGCTCGAAGCCGTGCCCGAATTGATCGAGACGGTCACGATCCCCTTCGACTTCAAACGCGACGACGCAGCCCAACTGATCGCCGCTTGCGAGTTTGCCCTCGAAGGTCTCTACGCCGCGAACAAAATCAGCCGCAACGAGGAAGGCGGCTACACCGCCGCCACCAAGGCCAAGCGCGACCGGCGCGGCATGATCTATGATGACCTGACGGAGACGGGACGTTTCAGCTAAGGAGTCGCGCGATGGACAGAACCTTTAACGCCGTCTACCTCAAAGTGCCGGAAGGCTACGTCGGTTTCGTCGAAGAGTTGCCCGGCGTGAGTACGCAGGGCGCAACGCTCGAAGAGACGCGCAGCAATTTGCATGATGCGGTCGAGACGGTGCTCGAAGCCAACCACGCGTTGACTTTGATCGGAACTGACAGCGACGAAGTGATCCGCGAGCCACTCTTTGTCTCGACCCGTGAATAGAGAAAAATCAGGTCTTTCTATTCACGATTGACGATTCACGATTTACTAATTATGAAGTTCATACGCTATTCAAAATTCAAAGGCTTCGACGTGTCGGGCGTCAACCTCGGCGACCTGATGGAGGCGTTGCAGGACAGCCTGTTGCAGTCGGGCTTCGACGACGATTATTACTGGACGCGGCAGCAGCGGCCGCAGGACACGTCGCTCGACGCCTTGCGCGAGGCGTTGCTGCGTGCGCTCTTGGAGACGGGCGAGGTTGACGAGCAGCAGGTCAGGGAGATGCTGGCAGAGAACGAGGGGAAGTTCAAGGGGTCGCAACTCGAAGAGTTGTTGAATCAGTTGATCGAGCGTCTGGTGGAAGAGGGCTTGTTGAATCTGCACGAAGAACCGCCGCAGGAACAGCAGCAGGGGCACAGACGCGGGCAGGGCGGGACGGGGCGCGTCGATGCGCCCGCGCCGCCACAGCGCAACGTGAAGTTTGAAGTGACGGAGAAGGGGCTGGATTTTCTCGGCTACAAGACGCTCAGGAATCTGCTCGGCAGCATGGGCAAGAGTTCCGTCGGGCGACACGACACGCCGCATCTTGCAACGGGCGTCGAGGCGGCGCAGGCGTCGAAGCTCTACGAGTTCGGCGATACGATCAACTTGGATGTGAACGCGACGTTGATGTCGGCCATCCGGCGCGAGGGTTTGGGCGTGCCGCTCAATCTCGAATACAGCGATCTATACGTTCACCAGTGCGACTATCAATCCTCTTGCGCCACGGTCGTGATGCTCGACTGCTCGCACTCGATGATTCTCTACGGCGAGGATCGGTTCACGCCCGCCAAGAAGGTCGCGCTCGCGCTGGCGCATTTGATCCGCACGCAGTACGCGGGCGACTCGCTCAAGGTCGTGCTCTTTCACGACGACGCGGAGGAGTTGCCGCTCGCCAAACTGGCGACCACACAGGTCGGCCCCTACCACACGAACACCGCCGAGGGCTTGAAACTCGCGCGCCGTCTCTTGCAGGCGCAGCGCAAAGAGATGAAGCAGATCGTGATGGTGACGGACGGCAAACCCACCGCCTGTTTTCTCGACGGCGCGGGCGCGATGATGGCGGCCGGGTCGCGCGGCGGCACGCGGCGTCGCACAGAGGCGGCATCGGGCGCGGGCGTACCGGATGCCTCTGCTGCGCGTCGCCTCTACAAAAATTCGATGGGACTCGATCCGGTCGTGATGGACGCGACTTTCAACGAAGTGCAGGCGTGTCGCAAGGCCGGGATCATGATCAACACGTTCATGCTCGCCTCGGACTATTACCTCGTCGAGTTCGTCAAACAGATGTCGCAGATGACGAACGGCAAAGCCTATTTCGCCACCCCCGGCAACCTCACGCAGTTTGTCCTGATCGACTTTCTGAAACGGAAGAAAAGCACGGTGAGATGAAGGGATGAGGGCGAAAGGCTGAATCAGGAAAAGCACTCAACAGAGCGAGTGCTTTTCCTGATTCATCCTTCACCCTTTCGCTCTCATCCCTTTTCTATTCCGTCTATCTTGGCGGCGAGGATGAAGTCGCTTTCGCTGAGGCCGTCAATGGCGTGTGTGTAGATGGTTACCTCGGCGCGTCCCCAGCCGAAGCAGATGTCCGGGTGATGCCCCTCGGCTTCGGCCACTTCGCCGATGCGATTGACGAGCGCGAGCGACTGTCGGAAGTTCGGGAAGGCGTAAGTCTTTTTCAGGTGATGACCTTCGACCACTTCCCAGCCTTGCAACTCTCGGAGGTATTGCTCGATCTCGCCCGCACCGAGAGGCGGCACGCCGCCATGACACGGCACGCATTTCCGGTTTGCCAGATCACACGTCTCTGAATCTTCGCTCATGTCTTTTGAACGCTTTCTCCGTCGTTAGTGTTTACCGTGGGCGTGCCCGTGTCCTTCGCCCGTCTTTCGCCCGGCCGCGTAGCCGCGCAGTTCGTCATACTTTTTAATCTGCTGCGGCGAGAGCAGGCGGCGCACTTCGAGATGAGCCGCGAGGTGCGCGGCGCGCAAATCACCTTGCAGTCGCGCGATCTCCGATGTGGCCGCGCGCAACTTGCCCGCATCAATTTCACCTTGTGCAAACATCGCGTCGAGCGCGCGTTCGCGCTCCACGATCAGCCGACCGAGCCGCACGGCCTCGCCCCGCATCAAGTCGAACGCCGCTTGCGTTTGCGTTCGCTGCTCCGGCGTGAGTTGGAGTTCGGTCGCCAACTCCAAGACGTGACGCGGGCCGGGATAGTGGTTCAACTCCGCCGCCTTCGCCAGCCCCATGCCCTGACCGTTCAATAACCCTTCAACTTCCTCCGCCGATAAAGACTTGATCTCGCGCCGTTCCTCTCCCGCATAAGCCCCGCCGTGCTCCGACTCCTGCGCGGCGGCCGACGCTACAGACAACGCGCACGACAACATCAACAGCCAAATTGTTTGACGCATAAATGTTTCCTCCCTCGCGCGCGATTGTAAGCCTTGTATTCGACTACAGGGTCAAGCCCTTTTTGCGTGAGCGTGTCGCATGCGCGTTAATTCGACGCGCGCCGGGAATTCTTACCCGGCGTTTGAGATGCCTCCGGCGACGCGCCGGCGTCTCTGACGCCCGTGTGGAGGAGACTGACGGCACGGCGGTCGCCGCGCTTCGAGACATAGGCGACGAACAGACGCCCGTCTCCGGCAATCGTTGCGGAAGGAAGTTCGCCGCCCGGCGCGAGGGGGTTCACGCTCGACGCGCGCTCGCCGCCGCGCTCGATCCGCGCGCTCGTCGGGCGCGCACTTCCGCTGGCTCTCGAATCCCAGACGACGAAGGCCGCCCCGTCGTCTGGGATGAGCAACGTCGGAGTGCCTTGCGCCTTCCCCTGCGCCACGGCGCGGCGCGCGGCGAAGGTCTGCCCGCCGTCGCGCGACTCAGACCAGTAGATGCCCGGCGCGCCCGCCTCGCCCGCCGTGTACCACACCACATTGAGCACGTCGCCCCCGCCGCCGAGCGCGAGCGACGCGCCCGACACGGGGCAGCCGTTCAACATCCAGCGGTCGTCGCTGACGACGACGGGCGCGGCGAAGGTCTGACCTTTATCGGGCGAAGCGGCGACGGCGATGTGCCTGAAATCGCCCGCGAGCACCTGCCGCCAACTGACATAGACGCGGCCGTCCTTGCTCGCCGCAAGCGAGGTCTTGCAACACGGGCAGGCGTCGCGCGCCACGAGACGGTTGGGCGAGAAAGTGCGCCCCCCGTCCGTCGAGTAGGCGGTGAAGACCTGCCGGTTGGCCTCCATGTGATGACCGGAAGTTTTTGCTTTCGCGTCCGTGTGAGCGTGCGGCGGCACGAGACCGCGCTCGTCGAGCCACGCGATGTGGATGCGGCCGTCTTCGGCCACCGTCAAAGAGTGCATCCCGTGTGCGGCGGGTTTCGGATCGTCTCTCACTTTGACGGGCGGCGCGAAGGTGCGCCCGCCGTCGCGCGAGGTGGAAACATGCAACGCGGCCGACTCGCCCGGCGAAGCGGAGACTGCTTTGCCGACGGCCATCCACCCGACATACACGCTCCGGCCATCGGGCGCGACGGCCACCGTCGGCGCATCGCCGCGCCAAGCGGTCGCTTGTCCGGCCTTCGGATTAACGCGCGTGGGCGTCACGCCGAGACGCCGCCCGTCCGCCGCGAAATGCGCGAGCCAGACGTCCGCCGCGCCGTCCGCCGCGTGCCCGACCCAGACGACGAAGACGCTCCCGTCTTTCGCCGCCGCGATGGCCGGTTCGGCCGCGTCCATCCCTTCGCCGGAGACACGCAACGGCGACGGCCTGATTGCGCCCGCCTGTTGTGCCGCCGCCGTCGTCGCGGCGACCGACAAGGCCAGCAATAAACTCGTGATGCAAAATAACCGTTTCATCAATACCTCTTCCGTGCTTCTTTCGTTTAGCGCGCGCGGGCTGTAAAAGTTGAGTTGCAGACCAGACAATGATCGAGGGCGCGACACTCACTCCAAATTTTAACCCCGCCCCTAAAAATCCTACAATGTTCTCTGTTCACCATAGCGCAGTTGCCCGCCGCTGTTAAATAACCCCTCTGGAAATAATCTACGCGCGGGGGAAACAATACGTGCGCGCTTATTCGTCAAAGTGCGCTCGCGGCTTGGCAAAGGGGTGCGGGTGCGGATAGTCTTAGAGGTTAGAAAAACCGCAATTTAATCTTCTGTCGTGAGGAGAAAGAACGCCCGTGGCTGTCATTTATCCTTTCCGCGCTTTGCGCCCGCCGGTTGAGCGGGTCGAGCAGGTGGCAAGCGTGCCCTATGACGTAGTTAACACCGAAGAGGCGCGTGCGCTCGCCGCCGACAATCCGCTGAGTCTCCTGCACGTCACGCGCCCCGAAATCGATCTGCCGGAAGGCACGAACATTCACAGCGATGAAGTCTACGCGCGCGCGGCGGAGAATCTTCGGAAGCTCGTCGAGACGTGCCCGTTGGAGTTGGAAGCCGAGCCGAGTCTCTACCTGTATCGCCTCGTGATGGGCGAACACGAGCAGGTCGGCGTCGCCGCGTGCTGCGCGGTTGACGAGTACGACCGCGATCTCGTTCGCAAGCACGAACGCACGCGTCCCGACAAGGAAGACGACCGCACGCGCCACATGTTGAGCCTGCGCGCGCAGACGGGCGTTGTCTTTTTAACTTACCGCGCCGACCGTCGGATCGACGCGCTCGCGGCGGCCATCGTTTCGGGCGAGCCGCTCTACGATTTCACCGCGCCTGACGGCATTCGACACACCCTTTGGCGCGCGCCCTCGCCGGACGCGCTCGTGCGCGCTTTCGGCGAAGTGCCTTTGCTCTACATCGCCGACGGGCATCACCGCGCGGCCAGCGCAAGCCGCGCACGCGCCGCGCTGCGCGAACAAAATCCACAGCACACGGGCGAAGAGGAATACAATCGTTTCCTCACCGTCATCTTCCCGTCAGACCAGATGCAGATACTTCCCTACAACCGCGTCGTCAGAGACTTGCACGGCATGTCTGCGGAACAGTTTCTCGCGGCCGTCGAAACGAAATTCAGCGTCGCGGAAGGCTCGGCCGACGTGCCTGCGCGCGGCCGGTTCGGCATGTATCTACGACAGCGTTGGTACAACCTGACGCCGCGCGACGCGTCGCAGGCGCAGACGGGCGACGCGACCGCTTCGCTCGACGTGAGCGTCCTGCAAGACCAACTGCTCGACCCCATCCTCGGCATCAAGGACGTACGTACGGACAAGCGCATTGATTTCGTCGGCGGCATTCGCGGCACGTCGGAACTCGAACGACTCGTCAACGAGGGACACGTAGCCGTCGCCTTCTCGCTCTCGCCGACGACCATCGAAGACCTGCTCACAGTCTCCGACGCCAACGGCATCATGCCGCCCAAGTCCACTTGGTTCGAGCCGAAGCTACGCGACGGGTTGTTGATTCACCAAATTTAGAGCCGTCAGCCATCAGCCGTCAGCTATCGGCAAAAACATTGCTTGTAGCTGAAACTGCTGAGGGCTGAGGGCTGAAAGCTGAGGGCTATTCATGCGTGTGCTAATCGCCGATAAATTCGAGCAGTCCGGGCGCGACGGGTTGGAGGCGGCGGGCTGCGATTATTCTTACCAGCCGGATGTGAAGGACGACAGCCTCATCGAAGCGATCAGGGCTTACGCGCCGGATGCGCTCGTCGTGCGTTCGACGAAGGTGTCGGAGGCGATGCTCGACGCGGGCGCGCTGAAGTTGGTCGTGCGCGCGGGCGCGGGCTACAACACGATTGACGTGGCGGCGGCTTCGCGGCGCGGCATCTACGTCTCGAACTGTCCGGGCAAAAATTCCATCGCCGTCGCGGAGTTGGCTTTCGCGCTCATCCTCGCGCTCGACCGACGCATCGCTGATAACGTTATCGCGCTCCGGCAGGGGCAGTGGAACAAGAAGGAATTTTCCAAAGCGCGCGGCCTCTACGGGCGCACGCTCGGACTCGTCGGCACGGGACAGATCGGGCAGGAGGTGATCCGCCGCGCGCAAGCGTTCGGGATGCCGGTCGTGGCTTGGAGCAGGAGTTTGACGGATGAGCGCGCGGCGGAATTGGGGGTCGAGCGCAGGGAGAGTCCGTTGGACGTGGCGCGCGCGGCCGACATCGTGAGCGTCCACGTCGCTCTGAAGCCGGACACGCGCTCGCTGATCGATGCGGACTTCTTCGCGGCCATGCGCGAGGGCGCGTATTTCATCAACACGTCGCGCGGCGAAGTTGTCGATCAAAACGCGCTCGTCGCGGCGATGCGCGCGCGGGGATTGCGCGCCGGGTTGGACGTGTTCGCCGCCGAGCCTGCGTCCGCTGCGGGCGAGTTCACGGACGAGATCGCGCGCGAGGCGAATCTCTACGGCACGCATCACATCGGAGCTTCGACCGATCAAGCGCAGGAGGCCATCGCCGCCGAGACCGTGCGGATCATCCGCGCGTTCAAGGAGACAGGGAACGTGCCGAACGTCGTCAACCTCGCGGCGCGCTCGGCGGCGACGCACCTTTTGGTCGTGCGTCACCGCGACCGCCCCGGCGTTCTCGCGCAAGTTCTGAACGCCATCCGCGCCGCCCACATCAACGTGCAGGAGATGGAGAACATCGTCTTCGAGGGATCGGAGGCCGCCGTCGCGCGCATCAATCTCGAAGCCGCGCCGCCCGCCGCCACACTCGACAAACTGCGCGCCGAGAACGCCGACATCATCGAACTCGACCTGCTGGAACTCGGCGGCAAGTAGTCCGTGGTCAGTTGTCCGTTGTGCAAAATCCGTCTTTAGCAACTTGTGTGATGGTCACATGCAACCGGCGATTGACCACGGACAACTGACAATCATTTTATGAAAACAACTCTCATTACGGGCGCGTCGAGCGGGATCGGCGAAGTGTTCGCGCGCAAGGTAGCGGCGCGCGGCGAGAACGTCGTGCTGGTGGCGCGTTCCGAGGAGAAGTTGAACGCGCTGTGCAACGAACTCGGCCGCGCGCACAACATCAACTGCCAGATTATCGCGCTCGACCTGTCGGAAGCGGGCGCGGCGCGTCGCCTGTTCGACGAAACCGAGCGGCGCGGGTTGGAAGTCGACACGCTCGTCAACAACGCGGGCTTCGGTTCGATGGGCGATTTCCTCTCGCTCGACGTGGGGCGCGAGTTGAACATGATCGACTTGAACGTGAAGTCGCTCGTCGAACTGACCTATCTCTATCTCGCGCCGATGCGCAAGAGAAGACGCGGCCACGTCATCAACGTCGCCTCGACCGCGGCCTTCCAGCCCGTGCCCTACATGGCGACCTACGCGGCCTCCAAAGCTTTCGTGCTCTCCTTCACCGAAGCGTTGTGGGACGAAAACCGCCCTTACAACATACGCGTGATGGCGCTCTGTCCGGGCGCGACCGAGACCAATTTTTTCAGCGCGGCGGGCGTCAAGAAACCGCCCTTCCGCATCGCCGAGACGGCGGAAGATGTGGTTGACACTGCCCTGCGTGGACTCGAACGGGGCAGAGGCCATATCATCTCCGGCTGGATCAACTACGTGCAGACGCAGGCCGAACGCCTCGTGCCGCGCTCGCTCGTCACGCGCATCGCGGGTAAGGGCATGCGTTCGGGTTTGAAGATCAAGACCGACTAATTTCATTTCAGGAAGAGAATCATGACAGAGAGAATCTACAACTTCAGCGCGGGGCCGGCGGTGCTCCCCGTCCCCGTCCTCGAAGAAGCGCAGCGCGACATGCTCGCGCTCCCCGGCGTCGGCATGTCCGTGATGGAGATCAGCCATCGCTCGAAAACTTTCGACGAGATCATCGGCGGAGCCGAACAGGGCTTGCGCGAATTGATGGGCATCCCCGAAAACTACAAGGTGCTCTTTCTACAGGGCGGCGCGAGTTTGCAGTTCTCGATGATCCCGATGAATCTGCTGCCCGAAGGTGGCGTGGCCGACTACATCATCACGGGCAGTTGGGGCAAAAAGGCGCTCAAAGAGGCGAAGCGCGCGGGCGCGATCAACGTCGCGGCCAACATGGAAGACAGCCGCTACTCGCGCACCCCCGAACAGCACGAACTGAAACTCTCGCCGCAGGCGGCCTTCGTTCATCTCACCTCAAACGAGACGATTGAGGGCGTCGAGTGGAAAGACCTGCCGGACGTGGGCGACGTGCCGCTCGTCTCGGACGCTTCTTCAAACATCCTCTCGCGCGTCGAGCCGGTTGAGCGGTACGCGCTCATCTATGCGGGCGCGCAGAAGAACATGGGGCCTTCGGGTCTAACGGTCGTCATTATCCGCGACGACCTGCTGGAGCGCGTGCCTTCCGGTCTCCACACGATGCTCGACTATCGCACGCACGTCGAAAACGATTCGCTTTACAACACGCCGAACACGTGGGGCATCTATATTCTCAACCTCGTCTGCAAGTGGCTTAAAGCCAAAGGCGGCATCGAAGGTATGCAGCGCGAAAACGAAGCGAAGGCCAAACTGCTCTACGACGCCATTGACGCTGGCAACTTCTATCGCGGCCACGCCGCGCCCGAATCGCGCTCGCTGATGAACGTCACGTTCCGCCTGCCGTCGGAAGATTTGGAGAAGCAGTTCGTCGCGGAAGCGACCGCCGCCGGTCTCGACGGCCTCAAAGGCCATCGCTCGGTCGGCGGCCTGCGCGCCTCGATCTACAACGCCTTCCCGCGCGAAGGCGTCCAAGCATTGGTCGAGTTTATGAAGGAGTTCGAGCGAAAGAACGGCTAGACGATAAAAGTATGAAGAACCGATTCCCCCTGCTAACGCTCGCCCTTATCTGCGCGCTTTGCGCCGTTTCGCTCTCGACGGCGCAGACCACGCCGGAGCGGCAAACCACGCCCGCCGCTGCCGCAAACGACGGCGACGGCGTGATGCTCGCACAGGAGACGCGCCTGCGTAACGTGCGGCAGTTGACGTTCGGCGGCGAGAACGCCGAGGCGTATTTCAACGGCGACGGCAAACAACTCATCTTCCAGTCGAAGCGAGACGGGCGCGGGTGCGATCAGATTTACACGATGCGCGCCGACGGCTCGGACGTGCGCATGGTCTCGACCGGCAAGGGGCGCACGACCTGCTCCTACATCTTCCCGAAAAATCCGAAGCGCATCCTTTACGCCTCCACGCATCTTTCGTCGCCCGATTGCCCGCCCAATCCCGATTTCTCCAAGGGCTACGTCTGGGCGATCTACCCTTCGTATGACATCTTCACCGCCGATGCCGACGGCGCGAACGTGCGCGCGCTGACGACGACGCCCGGCTACGACGCCGAAGCGACCATCTCCCCCGACGGCAGACGGATCGTTTTCACCTCGATGCGCGACGGCGACCTAGACCTCTACACGATGGACACCGCGGGGCGAAACGTCCGTCGTCTGACGACGGAACTCGGCTACGACGGCGGCGCGTTCTTCTCGGCCGACGGCAAGCAGATCGTCTATCGTTCCTATCACCCGCGCACGCCCGAACAGGTCGCGCGCTACCGGCAGAAGCTCGCGGAGAACTTGATCGAGCCGACCGTCTTCGAGGTCTGGATGATGAACGCCGACGGCACGAACAAGCGGCAGGTGACGCGCCTCGGCGCGGCCAGTTTCGCCCCCTACTTCTTCCCCGACGCCCGGCGCATCATCTTCGCCTCGAACGTCAACGACCCCAAGCGGCGCAACTTCGACCTCTACTCGATCAACGTTGACGGGTCGAGCTTGGAACGCATCACTTACGAGGAGACCTTCGACGGCTTCCCGATGTTCACGCCCGACGGCAAAAAACTGGTCTTCGCCTCGAACCGCAACGCCAAGACGCGCGGCGACACGAACATCTTCATCGCCGATTGGGTGGAATAAAACAGCAGCGGCCGGAGATGAGAGGCCAGTTCCAAATTGTCTCTACCGATCTCTAATCTCTCACCTCCGACCTCTTGAAAAAATATGAGACGCAAAGCTTTTCAACTATTGCTCGTCGTCGTGATGGCGGCGAGCGCGTTTGCGCAGCAGCAGGGCGGTTCAAGTCAAAGCGACTTGAGCGTCGAGCGTTTGCGCGCGCACGTCGCGTATCTGGCCTCGGATAAGCTGGACGGCAGGCGCACGGGGACGCCGGGCGCTACAGAGGCGGCGCAATACATCGCGCAGGAGTTTCAACGCTACGGGCTTGGCGGCGGCGTCAAATGGCCTGCGGGCACGAAGGAGCGTCCGAACCCTTACCTGCAAAAGTTTCCTTATGTCTCCGGCGTCGAACTCGGCAAGGCGAACGCGATGACGTTCATGCGGCGCGCGCACGAGGCGGGGGCAATATCGCTCGACCTGCGCGTGGGCGAGGACTGGATGCCGCTCGCTTGGAGCGCGAACGCGCGCGTGGAGAGCGCGCCCGTTACGTATGTCGGCTACGGCATCACGGCGGCGGAGTTGCAGCACGACGACTATCGGGGCGTGGACGTGCGCAACCGCATCGCCCTCGCCTTCGCAAGCACGCCCGACGGCGACAACCCGCACGGCAGTTTCGCGCGCTTCGCAGACCTTCGCTTCAAAGCGGCGGCGGCGCGCGACCACGGTGCGCGCGCGCTCGTCCTCATCGCGCGCGAAGAGAATTTCAGAGACGAAAAGATCGCGCGCCTGCGCGTTGAAGAGATCCTCGCCTCGGGCGATGCGGGGATTCCCGTCGTCGTCATCTCGCGTCAGGTCGCGCGCCACGCGCTGAAAGAGGCGGCGACGCCGCAGATGACGTTTGAAGAACTGGAACAGGCCATCTCGCCCGCCGCCCCGCACGCCGCACCCGGACGAAGCGCGACGGAGAGCGCACCGCCGTCGTCGCCGCCTGAGCAGGGCGCGCAGAAGCCCGCGTCGCCGCGCCGCAATTTTTCCGCGCCGCTGCAAAACATCGCTTTCGCCGTCAGCACCGAGATCGTACGGCGCGAAGCCCCCGCGGCCAACGTCGTCGGGATACTCGAAGGCGCGGACGCGAAGTTGAGGGATGAAGTCATCGTCATCGGCGCGCACTACGATCATCTAGGGCGCGGCGGGCAGGGCAGTCTCGCCGGGCGCGAGGGCGAGATTCATCACGGCGCGGACGATAACGCTTCGGGCGTGGCGGGCTTGCTCGAACTCGCGCGCACGTTTGCGAAAGAGCGCAGGGTCATTCGTCGCACGTTGGTCTTTATCGCCTTCGGCGGCGAAGAGGAGGGCTTGCTCGGTTCAAGCTATTACGTGAAGAATCCGTCGCTGCCGCTCGCGCGTACGGTGGCGATGATCAATCTCGACATGATCGGGCGAATGAAGGAGAACAGGTTGATTGTGGGCGGCGTCGGCACGGCGCAGGAGTGGAAAACTTGGATCGCAGAGGCCAACAGCCGACTCCAACTCAACGTCGCGGCGGCGGCGGGCGCGGCTTCGTCGAAAGAGGAAGGCGCGCCGGGACGCTACCCTGTCGTCGTCGGCGCGAACGGCGGCACGGTTGCGACGGCCACGCCCGGCGGGCGTTTCGCTTTGACCTTGACGGAAGACGGCTTCGGGCCGAGCGACCACGCCTCGTTCTACGCCAAGCAGACGCCGGTGCTTTTCTTCTGGACGGGCACGCACGAGGACTATCACAAGCCGTCGGACACGGCCGACCGCATCAACTATGAAGGCGAACTGGGGATCGTCTCATTCGTCAGAGACATCGTGCGCTCTCTGGACGCGAGCGATGCGCGCCCGACTTACACGCTCGCCAAGTCGGATGCGACGGCGGGGCGTTCCACGGGCTTCCGCGTCTATCTCGGCACGATCCCGAATTACGCCGAAGGCAGCGACGGCCTGAAACTCGACGCCGTGCGCGAAGATTCTCCTGCGGCGAAGGCCGGCCTGTTGGCGGGCGACGTGATCGTGCGACTGGCCGGGCGCGACGTGCGTAACGTCTACGATTACACTTACGCGCTCGGCGAGATGCGCGCCGGGGTGGAGTATGAAGTTGAAGTGTTGCGCGGGGGCGAGCGGCTGAAACTAAAGCTGACGCCCGCGGCAAGAAAGTAAAGAGCCGTAAATCGTGAATCGTCAATCGTGAATAGAAAGAAAATTGCTTTTCTCTATTCACGATTGACGATTCACGATTTACGTCTTTTGATCTACCAGCGGGGTTCGCGCTCGCCGCCACCACCGCCGCCGCCATAACCGCCGCCGCCGTAGCCGCCCCCGCCGCCACCTCCGTAGCCGCCGCCACCGCGACCGCCGCCTCCGCCGCCATAACCGCCGCGACCGCCACCACCTCCGCCGCCTCCGCGGTCAGCTTTCGGGCGGGCTTCGTTGACCGTCAGGTTGCGACCGCCAAGGTCTTTGCCGTTGAATTGTTCGATGGCCGCAGCCGCGCCTTCTGATGTCGCCATTTCGACGAAGCCGAAGCCGCGCGAGCGACCCGTCTCGCGATCCTCGATCACGGATGCCGACTCAACCTCGCCCGCTTGCGAGAACAGATCGCGCAGTTCGTCGCTCGTGGTGCGGAAGGAGAGGTTCCCCACGTAAAGTTTCGTACCCATATCTTTTATCCTTAAAAGTCGAAGGAAGCGCGGGCGTCTTTCAGATCAAGCTGGCAGAGTCTTTCGGTAATCTCTGGCAAACGGCTCGGCGGCGACACGCCCGCTGCTCTGACACTAACGAGAGCGGCTTCTAACAGATTAACAACCTAACCTCACTCTCTCTTCAGCCAAACGCCGTCGCCTAACTTCAGTCGCGGGCAGGCACATCACCGTAGATGTGCGAGAGCAGGAACTACGAACGGGCGAAAGTATGAACGCAATCGCCGCCGAGCGCAAGAGATAAGTTTACCCCCGCCCCGCACGGAAAACTCCCCGGCGAGAGGCCGCCAACGAACGCGCTCTCGCGCGTCGCGCCGCCGCACCTGCAACGAACATCGAGTTCGGCATGAACGGTCAACTCCCGCACGATTTTGCTCTTGAAATGCTAGGTGCTTTGTCGCAGAATGTCCGCAGACGAACAAGCGAGTTCTTCTGAGCCACTCCAAACGCCGCATTGGGCTTAAGCGGCTCGTTGTTTATCACGCCATCCCTGCAACTTATCGGGGCTATAAGGAATCCGCATACTATGATCGGGCAGACCATTTCCCATTACCGCATTCTGGAACAGATCGGCGAGGGCGGGATGGGCGTGGTCTACGAAGCGGAAGACACGCGGCTCGGCCGGCGCGTCGCCATCAAAATTCCCTCCGCCGCGCCCGACAGCCACAACCACCACGCGCGTTTCCTGCGTGAAGCCCGTTCCATCTCCGCGCTCAGCCACGCCCACATCGCCACGCTTTTCGACTACGGCGAGACGCCCGACGGGCGACCCTTCATCGTCATGGAGTTGGTCAACGGGCGGGAGTTGGGCGACCTGATGCGCGCCGGAGAGTTGTCCATCGCGCGCGCCATCGAGATCATCGCCGACGTGGCCGAGGCGCTTTCGGAAGCGCACCGTCGCGGCATCATCCACCGCGACGTGAAGCCTTCCAACGTCATCATCAACGAGCGCGGCGAAGTGAAAGTGCTCGACTTCGGGCTGGCGAAACTCATCACCGAAGAAGCGGAACTCGACCAGAACGCTGTCACGCTCGCGGGCGTCAAAACGCGCAGTGACGTGATGCTCGGCACGCCGCTTTATCTTTCGCCCGAACAGGCGAAGGCCGCGCCCGTCGATGGGCGTAGCGACATCTTCAGTCTCGGCGCGCTGCTCTACGAGAGCGTCACCGGCCGCCCGGCATTCTCCGGCGCAACCGTGGTCGAGATCGCGGCGCAGGTGCTCCACGTCACGCCGCCGCCGCCTTCGCAACTCAACCGGCTCGTGCCCGCCGAACTCGACCGCATCACTCTGAAAGCCCTCGCCAAACGACCCGAAGATCGTTACCAGAAGGCCGAAGACTTGATCGCAGACCTGCGCGCGCTCAGTTTTCATTTCTCAGAGTTGGACGACACGCGCACGCCGAGCATGACCTCGAACGCCTCCGGCGCGCATCGCACGAGCGCGCATCGCTCAACTTCGCTGACGACGCTTTCGGACAACCTGCGCCGCCCGCGCCTCTCCATCGCCGCCGTGCTCGTCGGCGTCGCCGTGCTGGCAGGACTAGCGTGGGGCGCGAGTTGGCTGTTGCGCCCCCGGCCGCACGAGCCGCCGGATGAAGCGAAAGCCGCTTTCGAAGTAGGCACGAATTTGCTGCGCGAGGGTGCGTACTATCAGGCGAGCACGCGGCTGGAGCAGGCCACTAAGCTGGACGACAAGTTTGTGCTGGCGCACGCGCGGCTGGCAGAGGCTTTGACCGAACTCGACGACGCCGACGGCGCGCGGCTTTCGATGCTGCGCGTCGATTCGCACGCCGCCGAACGCGACGCCCTCTCGCAAGTGGACGCTCTGCGTCTTGACGCTATCCGCGCAACCGTCACGCGCGACTTCACGCGCGCCGTCGGCGCGTACCAGCAGATCGCGCGCCTGTTGCCCGACCGCGCCGACGTGTATGTTGACCTCGGACGCGCCTACGAAAAGACGGATCAGATCAAAGAGGCGTTCGACAGCTATGTCGAGGCGACGAAGCGCAACCCGGAGAACGCGACGGCCTACCTGCGTATCGGCATTCTCGCCACGCGCCAGTCCAACCCGGCCGCAGCGATCTCGGCCTTCGACAAAGCCGAACAGCTTTACAAAAAGTATGCCAGCACCGAAGGCCAGACCGAAGTGCTCTACCGGCGCGGCTATCTCTCACGCACGCGCGGCAACCTCAACGAAGCGCACGCGCAGTTGCAGCAGGCGCTCGACATGGCGAAGGCGGGCGGCAATTTGTCGCAGCGCATCAACACGCTGTTGCAGTTGAGCGCCGTCGCCACGAATATGAACGATCCGGCGGGCGCGCAAGCCTACGCGAGCGAGGCGGTCGAACTGGCGCAGGCCAACGGCATGGAGAATCTGGTCGCGCTCAGCCTCGTAGACCTCGGCAACACTTTTCGCGGTCAGGGCAAATACGCCGAGGCCGAAAAGTATTTGCGCCAAGGGCTTCTGTCCGCGCAACGAAGCAACGCCTCGCGCTACGCGGCCAAGGCGCTCATCAACCTCGGCAGCCTGAACATCCAGCAGGGCGACACCGAAGAGGGCATCCGGCTCGCCCAGCAGGCGCTCGACTTCTATCGCTCGGGCGGCTACCGGAAAGAGGCGGCGCAGGCAATCGCTATCCTCGGTCGCGGCAAACGCCAGAGGGGCAACTACGAAGAGGCTCTGAAAGACTTCAACGAAACCCTCGCCTTCGCGCAACAGGCCGCCGACCTCTCGCTGGCGGCGGACATGCGTTCGGAGATCGGCAACGTACTTCTCCAGCAAGACAAGTACCTTGAGGCGCTTCAACATTTCGACGAGAGCTACAAGATTTACCGGTCTCTCAACAACGAACTGCGCATCGGCTACGGCTTGTGCAATCGCGGCGACGCGCTCTGGCCGCTCGGCCGTTACGGCGAGGCGCAATCGATGTTTGAACAGGCGCGCGCCATCGCCGAAAAACCGGGCGGGCAGAATAAAGAGTTGTTGGCCTACATTCATCTGGCACGGGCGAACATGGCTCTGAGCCAAAGAAACATCCCTGAGGCCAAAACCGAAGCCGCCGAGGCGCGCGATGCGGCGGGCGAGCAAAACAAAACAACCTCGGTCGAGGCGCGGCGCGTCTTAGGGTTGGCGCAGACGTTGTCCGGCGCGCGCTCTACCGGGATGGCGCTGTGCAAAGAGGCTCTCGCGAGCGCGCAGGAAGTGGGCGACCCGTGGCTCATCTCCACCACCCAACTCGTGCTCGCCGAAGCTTTACTCGAAGGCGGCGACATGGCGGGCGCGCTCGCCAATGCACAGGAGGCGCAAGCGAGTTTCGCGCGCTTCGGGCAAAAAATGTCAGAATGTCGCGCGTGGTTGGTCGCGGCAGACGCCAGCCGACGGGCGGGAAATCTGGAAGCGGCGCGCGATTACGCGTCCCGCGTCACGAATATGCTGGCAGACCTTCAACAGAAATGGGGGGCAGAAGTTTTCAACGTCTATCAGGCAAGACCGGACGTGCAAGAAGGCCGCAAGCTGCTCGGCGGGTTAGCCGCCAACGTCCGGTAACATCGGTTCTTAACTTAACTTCACCGTGAAAGGAAAACGGACATGAGCGATAACGAAACCACAACGCGGGATCAGGAGGCGGAAGAGGAACCGTCAGCTGACACCACCGCGTCAGCTGATCGGTCTGATACCGTAGCAGCCGAAGGAGACCCCCCGATCATAGTTCAGGGCGGCGGCTCTGGAACTTCCAGCTAAGCCAGCACTTGCAGGCCGCCACAACCGATGGAGCGCGAGGGATCAAGTCATCACACACTCACTTCCCTCTCGCTCCGTCCTATTCGTCAAACGTGGCGGCGTGATGCGCAAGTTTTATCGCACCTCACACCGCATACCTCAACAGACCTCAACTGTAAAGGAGCATCGACATGAGCGACCCAAATCCTCTGACCACAGGCGACCCCCCGATCATAGTTCAAGGCGGTGGTTCGGTAACCATCATCGTCCCGCCAAACTTCAGCGAGCAGACGACGGACACCGCGTACCAACAACAGATGGGCGGCGAGCGCGGGAAAGATTTCAAGGACGACCACGTCCATCTCATCAGTTTGCAGATTGACGAGCAGACGCCGATCCCTCTGAACCCGAACGCGAAGATCACCATCACCTACAAACGTTAGAGCGCGGGGCGAAGTATTCGACAGTCGCCCCGCGCTCGCTCCGAACACTCAAGAGGCGGGCGTCCCGGCCGAGACGCGCCCGCCTCTCGATCTTTAACGTGAGTTCGAGATTGCTTAAATCGAAATCACGTGTCTTTAATCGAAATCACGTGTCTTTATGGTAGAGGGCGACGTAGCGCGCAAACTCTTCTGCGGGCGCATGCGCGCTCTCGCCGTCGTCGAGTTCGTCGCCCGCCGCGCCGCCGCGCACACGCCGTTCGCTGAAAGCGGTTTCGGCGATGTTGGCGAGCCACCAGAACGTGCCGCGCGCGCCGAGATGTTCGCGCACGCGCTGGAAGATGCGCGGGTAGAGTTTGGCCGTGCGTCCGAGCAGGCTCTTGAGCGCGCTGAACGACATGCGATCCTGAAACAGTTCGCGGCGCACGCGCACGTCCAGATCGTGCAGCGCGGCCATCACGGCGTTGAGCGTCTCGTTGACGTTCGCGGGTTGACCCTGCGGCGCGGGGCGCAAAAATTCCGCAAGGCCGGACATCTGCGGCACGCGCGGCGCGGGCGCGTTGATCTCGGAGAGGGCGCGCGCGTCGAGCAGGTCTGCGGCGAGCGCGAGTTCGGTCAAGTGCGTGAGTCGCCGCAACCCGCGCACGCCCGCGCCGGGGCCGGAGAAGGCGAGCGGGCTGATGACGCCCGCCGCATCGCCCGCGAGCATCACGCGATCTTCCGCCATGCGCGGGCGCGTCTTCGGCCAGCCGCGACGGCTCACGCCCGGCGCGTAGCCGAACAACGGCCGCCCGACGCGCCACTGCGCCCCCGCGCGTTTGTAGCGCGGCAACTCCTCGAAGTAACGCTCGAAGAGCGCGAGCAGAGACTTGTCGGCGGGCGAATCAACCGCGTCGTAAAAGAAAAGACGCGTCGCATATTCGTCGCGCGCCGGGTTGCCCGCAAAGCCCTCCCAGATCAGTTGCCGGTGGTCGCGCGCGTCCTCCGTGCTCACCAGTATCTCGCCGACGTTGAAGTCAACTTTGTCCGCCCCTTCTCCGCGCGCGAACCCGCGCGCCACCGTGCCGACCGACGGCGCGACGTGCGTGAAGGCGCGTCCCCCGTCGAACTGCCGCGCCACGGGCGAATGCGCTCCCGTCGCGTCAACGAGCAGACGCGCCGCAAACAGACGACGCCTGCCGCGCCCGTCGCTCACGCCGTCGCCCCGGCGCACATCTTCCGTTTCGACGCACACGCGATCCGCTTCCACGTAAGCGCGCACGAAGCGCAAATTCTCAAAGAGCGCCGAGCCTTCGCCCGCGCGCGCGCGGATTTTCGAGGCGGCCAGCCCCAACAGCTTATCGGCATCGACGGCCACGTCGAGCACGTTCTCCATCCAGAGCGGCGGCGTCTTCACGCGCGAAGCCGCGTCGTGAAATTTGACGAAGCCCGCGCGGTAACGATTGAGGACGACGCTTTCGATCTCGGCCTTCGTAAACAGCCCGGCACGCTCTAACTCGCCGAGTTCCTCGTCGCACAGATTCCAAGCGCGCCCGCCGCCTTCGCGCCCGACCGTGCCTGCGTCAAAGACCATCACGCGGCGTTTAAAACGCGACGCCAGCACGGCCGCGTGCAGCAGGCCGAGCGCGCCGCCCGCGTAAATGATCTCAAACTCGCCCTCGATGGTGAGACCCGCAGGCGGCGCGCCGCGCACGACCGCTTCGCGCGCCGTCCGCTGCTGGCTCTCCAAGGTTTCCCGCCAGCGCGTCTCCGTCAGCCAGATGCGGCGCAGGTAGTTTTCACGCTCGCCGAGCGCGCCGAAGTTTGCCACCGTCAGCGGGTAATGATCGCGGAAATATTTGAGGTCGGGCGCGGAGCTTGCCTTCGCCGCATCGGGTGTAGTCGGGGCGGAACTCATACAAAAAAATGAAAATCCTTCGGAATGGAATTTTGCGAGCGGAGACTCTAGCGCGCGCGCGTTACAAATCAATCACTAAAGACGCATGAACTCGTTCACCCGCGCCGCCCGCGCGTGAGCAGGCTGATGACGGCGACAAAGAGCGCGGAGCCGATGATTGACCAGACGACCGGAAAACTCCTGCCCGCCACCGGCAACATCAGCAACTCCGGCAGCCCCAACTGCCGTCCGAGCCACATCCCCAGAATCGCGCCGATGAAACCGAGCGCGATTGAGACGAGACAGCCGCCGCGCGAAAAACCGCTGATCGCCTGTCCGAGCGCGCCGCAGACGCCCGCCACCAGCAGCAAGAGAAGCAAATCAATCAGTGTCATGGCCTTGATACCTCGTGTTTTAATTAAACGTTAAAAGCGTCGCGCAGTTTCTTCTTTCCAATTCGCGCGATTGTCCATATAATCGTTCGTGGCCGGGAGAATTGACAGGGCCACACACCCGTCGGAAGTTGTTGCTCGCGCTCGAACGCCCTCGACCCTCATTAAATTTTCACCAAGAGTTCAGGAGATTTTACCAGAGATGCGCAAACTGTTTCTCGCCACCATCATCATTGTCGCCACTTTCAGCGTCGCCGCGGCGCAGGACGCGGCCTCCACGTCGTCGTCGTCTAACCAGAGCGACATCCCCAACATGGGCAGAGCGCCGAGCCAACCGAACGGCATCGGACGGCTCGACGCGCGCGTCTTCGATCAGGCCGGAAACCCTGTGCGCGGCGCGGCGCTTAAACTCGAATCCGAACGGACGGACGGCTACTTCTGCGAGTCTTGGAACTCGTCGGACGAGCGCGGCGTCGCCGTGTTGCCGCCGCTGCACATGGGCAGCCTCAAGTTGATCGTCAAAGCCAAAGGCTACGAGACGCAGAAGATCGACGTGCCCGCCGCCAGCCTCAACGAACCGTTCCGCATCACGCTCGTCAAAAAGAATTAGCGCGCGCGCCGGGTAATTAGTTTCACGCGACTGTAGGAGTGCGTGGCGAAGTTGAACGACTTCGCCGCGCGCTCCTTTTATCTTCACGGCGCGTGCGCCCTATGACAATTCGGAAAGTGTCCCACGCGCACGCACGCGCCCCGTCGGCCGCATCTATCCTCCCACGCGTAGAGAGGAGGGCAGATGAAAGCCGACGCTCCGAGCGCAACCGCTTATCTCATTGCGACCAGCACGCTCTTTGTCGCCGCCGACCCGTTCGCCGGTCGGCTCATCCCGGCGCGTGCCGCCGAACTCAGCGCGCATTTTGTCGAAGCTCGCACGCGCGTCGCGCGTTGGGCGCACGACACGCTCCTGCGCCGCAAGGCCGCGCGCCCCTTCGTCGCCGCGCTCGAACGCCTCACGCTCCCCGGCATCCAACTCCACTACGCGCTGCGCAAACTCTATCTCGAAGAGACGACGCGCGCCGCCATCGCGGACGGCATCCGTCAGGTCGTCATCTTCGGCGCGGGCTACGACACGCTCGCCCTGCGTTTGCACGAAGCGTTCCCCGGCGTCCAATTCATCGAGACGGATCATCCGGCCACGCAGCGGCGCAAAATCGACGCGCTCGCCGCTGCTACCGCGCGCCGCGATGCGCGCTCGCCTGCGGCAACCAACCTGCGCTTCCTGCCACTAGACCTCACGCGCCGGAATCTGGCCGACGCGCTGCTCAACTTCGACGGCTACCGCGCCGACGCCCCGACGCTCTTTATCGCAGAAGGCTTGCTGATGTATCTCGCGCCCGCCGAAGTGGACGCTCTTTTCCGAGCGATACGCGACTGTAGCGACGGCGCGCCCATCCGTTTCGCCTTCACGTTCATGGAGCGGCAGGCAGACGGGCGCATCAATTTTCTCACGCGTAGCCGCGCCGTCGAGGCGTGGCTCAGTTGGCGACGCGAAGTGTTCAAGTGGGGCATCGGGCGCGGCGAGCTTCCGGCATATCTCGCGGCGCGCGGGTTCGCGTTGCGCGAGATCGGCACGGACGAAACTTTTCGCCGCCGCTATCTCGAACCCGAAGCCCTCGCACACCTGCCTCTCGCCGCGGGCGAATACGTCTGCGTCGCCGGAGACCTCGACGCACGGAGCGAACGTTGATGCGCGGCGCGAAGGAACTGAAAAGAGACTCGACAGGCCGACACGCGGGCGACGCCGCGACGGCGACAGCGGGCGTTGCGGTCGAAGCCCGCGGAGCGGGAACGATTACGCGTGAGCGTCGTTTCGCGCGCACGATAAGTTCCCTGTCATCCCCTCCTGCAATCGTGAACGACGTGCATTCGCAGTTGAACGAAACGCGCGTCGGCCGCATCGTCGAACCCGATTCGTTGGAGGCGTTGCAGACGCTCATCCGGCGGGCGCGAGAGACGGGCGGCGCGGTCTCTGTGGCGGGCGGCAGGCACGCGATGGGCGGGCAGCAGTTTGCCACGAACGGCGTGCTCGTAGATATGAGATGCATGAACCGCGTGCTCTCGTTCGATCCTGCGCGCTATGAGATCGAAGTCGAAGCGGGCATCCAGTGGCCGCAGTTGATCAACTTCATGGTCGCCGCGCAAAGCGGGCGCGCGACGCACCGGCAGGCGTCCATCGTGCAGAAGCAGACCGGCGCGGATAACCTCAGCATCGGCGGCGCGCTGGCGGCCAACATCCACGGGCGCGGTTTGAATTTGAAACCGTTCGTGGGCGATGTCGAGTCGTTCGTGCTGGTTGACGCGGAGGGCGAGGCGCGGCGGTGTAGCCGGAGCGAGAACCGCGAGTTGTTTAGTTTGGTCGTCGGCGGCTACGGCCTGTTCGGCATCGTCGCAAGCGTCCGCCTGCGTCTTGCGCGGCGGCGCAAGTTAGAACGCGTCGCCCGGATCACGACGACGCGCAACCTCGCCGGCGCGTTCGACGAGCGCATCGAGGCCAATTTCCTCTACGGCGATTTTCAATTCGTCACCGACGAGACTTCGCCGGATTTTCTGCGCCGCGGAATCTTCTCCTGCTATCGCCCCGTCGCCGACGGGGATGCGCCCGTGCCGGAAGATCAAGTGGAACTCTGCGCGGAGGATTGGCAAAATCTCTACCACCTCGCGCACGTGGATCGCCGCCGCGCCTTCGAGGTCTATTCCGGCCACTACCTCGCCACCTCCGGCCAACTCTACTGGTCGGACACGCACCAACTCAGCGTCTATCTCGACGATTATCATCGCCAACTCGACGTGAGGTTGGGCGCGCGCGTGCGTTCGACCGAGATGATCACGGAAGTCTATGTGCCGCGCGACGCGCTCGCAGGATTTCTCGAAATCGTGCGGCGTGATTTCCGACGCCACGCCGTCGAATTGATTTACGGGACGGTGCGGCTCATCGAACGCGACAACGAGAGTTTTCTCGCGTGGGCGAAAGACAGTTACGCCTGCATCGTCTTCAACCTCCACACAGAGCACAGCGCGGCGGGAATCCGAAAAGCGCAAACAGACTTTCAACGCCTCATCACGCGCGCCATCGAAGCGGGCGGCAGCTACTATCTCACCTACCATCGCTGGGCGACGCGCGAGCAAGTCGAAACCTGCTACCCGCAACTCCGCGAATTCCTACGGCGCAAACGATGCCACGACCCGCGCGAAATTTTCCAGAGCGACTGGTATCGCCACTACCGCGAAATGTTCGACGCCTAAAACGTGCTTGCTTTGCATGCGTGAGAGCGGCTGTCCGTGCGTGAGGGCAGGGCTACAAGGTGCGGGTCTGGCCGCCGTCCACGTCGAGAATTGCGCCCTGACAGAAGGCCGCTTGCGGCGAAGCCAGAAACGCCACGGCGCGCGCGATCTCCGACGGTTCGCCGAAGCGTGCGACGCCGAGCGCGTGCGACATGCGACGCGCCGCCTCGTCGCGTTCGACGCCATGTTCGGACGCGTATCGTTCCAGACGCGTCTGCAAGCGTTCGGTCGCAGTCGCGCCGGGGTTGACGGCGTTGACGCGCACGCCGTCTCGCACGCCGCGTTCGGCCAGAGCTTTCGTCAGGTTGAGCAGCGCGGCGTTGACCGCGCCGCCGATGGCGAAATCCGCGCTCGGCGTTCGCCCGCCGACGCCCACGATGTTGATGATCGCGCCGCCGCTCGCCTGCAAGTGCGGCCACGCGGCGCGCGCCGCGCGCATCGCGCCATAGAACTTGAGCGCGAACCCGTCTTCCCATTGGTCGTCCGTCAATTTGAGAAAATCACCGCGCGCGGTTGCGCCCGCATTGTTGACGAGCAGGTCGAGTTGTTGGAAACGCTCCAACGCGTCCGCGATGACGGCGGCGGGCGCATCGGGTTCGCGCAAGTCTGTGACGCGCACGAGCGTTTCGGTCGGGAGCGACTTCGCCAGCGCGTCGAGTTGCTCGCCGGAGCGCGCCGCAAGCACGAGCCTCATGCCTTCGGCCGCCAGCGTCTCGGCGATGGCGCGGCCGATGCCGCGACTCGCGCCCGTAATGACGGCCACCTTGCCAGAGAGACGCAAATCCATAGCTCCCCCACTTCCCCCGATAGTCGCCGCCGATTGATGGTCTAATCCACGGCGTTCGTCGCACACGCACGGCGGCCGCTGCGGCGGGCGCGCGGTCTGCACGACGGACGCCTTCTCAAACGGAGCGTTGTTTTAAGATTGAGATGTTCTGCCTGATGCGCTCTTCGTCTTCGTCGGTCAGGGAAGACCCGGAGAGCAGCCGCTCGTACAACGACAGGCTATCGGCAGTCCGGCCCATCTCGGCCATGTAAGCGGCCTTTCGTTCGGCGGCGAAGAATCCTCCGTGCGCGCGCTCGAAGCTGATGGCGTGGTCGTACCACAAGAGCGCGTCCGAGTCCTCGCCCTTCAGCCCGAAAATGATCGCCATGTTGACGCACGCGATTGTCTTATGAAAGTCGTTGAGGTCGCATTCGATGAGCGGCCTGAGGACGACCAGCGCGTCGTCGTGTTGCGAGTTTTCCACGAGGCGCGCGGCCAAAAAGAGAGACTGGTCGAAGTATTCAGCTTCCATAAGAATCCTATTTCAGATTTTCAGGCGATGCGGAGATATTCCAAGACGCGGGACATCGAGGCGTGCCAAGAGCCGTGCCAGTTGCGCAGCAGGATGTCTGCGGGAGAGAGTTCGTCCGCGACGACTTGCTGACGGAGCACGTCGAGGTAGGGCAACTCTTCCGGGGCGACGCGGCGCAGGCCTTCGACGGCGAGCGCGATGGATTCTTTCGCGAGCGCGAGCACGTCAATTCCGGCGGCGCGTGCGGCGAGCGCGTCGCGGGCAACTGCGGCGCGCAGTTCGCGCGCATCGTCGCGGTTCAGGTCGGGCGCGAGGCGGAGGGCATGCGAGAGCGCGTCGGGACAGTAGAGCAACCCTTTCCAGTAGGCTTGGAAGGCGAGCGCGTGGGCGAGCGAGCCGCAGTCTGCGCTACGCAGTTCGAGATGTTGTTTGAGGCGCGCGTCGGTGAAGATGGTGGTGAGATGATCCGCCCAGTCGCCGAAGACGGGCGCGAGCGCATCGCACCCGCGCGCTAGGAAGTCGCCGAATTTCATGCCCGTCGGGGCGTCAATGTAGCTCCCGGCGCGCTGCGCGAACAGCATGGGCACGTCGAGCGCGTAGGCGATGAAGGCCGCGGGCGAGAAGGAGTTTTCGCTGAGCGCGGGCGGCGAGATGCCGGTGCGGTCGTCGTCGGTCGAGAGCCACGCGGCGGCGCGCGTGGACTTGTAGCCGGAGAGGCGGCCATTCTCGAAGGGCGAGTTGGCGAAGATGGCCGTCGCGATGGGAGCGAGGCGGTTGCCGACGAGAAACTTCCGCGCGAGGTCGTCTTCCGCGCCGTAGTCGAGATTGGCCTGCACGGAGCAGGTGCGCGTCATCATGTCCCACGCGCGTGCGCCGCGCGTTGCGAGATAGGGGCGCATCACGTCGTAGCGCATCTTGGGAAACCAACGCTGCTCGTCAATCGTGCAGAGCGGATCGAAGCCGACGGCAAGGAAGATGAAACTCTCCGCTTCGGCGATCTCGTGCAGCCGCGCGAGGTAGCGCGCGACTTCGCGTTCGACATCGGCCAACTTACGTTGCGGTGCGCCGGAGAACTCGATCTGCCCGCCCGGTTCGACCGTCAGGCGATTCATCCGCCCGGCGTTAGCTTCGACGACGGTGCGCCCTTCGTAGATGAGATCGCCGGGCGCGGGCGCGAAGCCCGCCAGCACGCCCTGCACCTGCGACGAATTCAGGCGCGACGGGTCGCCGCTGCCGCCACGGCTCACGTCGTATCCGAAGAGTTCAAACTCGATGCCGCACATCCAATCGGCGACGGGCTTTGCGCCGCGCCGCAAGTTCTCTTCAAAGAGCAGCGCGGAAGACTCGTCGATCCTATCGGTCAGCAGCGGAAATCCTGCGTGCGCGTGTCCGGCGGCGTGCGCCGCTTGGGCATCGCCGCCGGTCGTGCAATCGCCCGGCAGCAGCCCTTCGCTGAGTTGATCGTGAGTCATAGGCGAAACCGGGAATCCTGAGTTAGCGCGCGACGAAGAGGTTGCTGCTGAAACGCCCGTCTGCGTCCGTCCACCTGTCTGTGCACGCAAAGCCTGTGTGCGCGGCCAGCGCGTCGAGTTCCTCACGGTCGTACTTGTAAGAGTTCTCGGTGTG
This sequence comes from Pyrinomonadaceae bacterium, assembly GCA_035940695.1. Classification (GTDB taxonomy): domain Bacteria; phylum Acidobacteriota; class Blastocatellia; order Pyrinomonadales; family Pyrinomonadaceae; genus JAIVJZ01. The sequence goes on from DASZEQ010000027.1 coordinate 289,409, forward strand.
GACGCGTTCGCCCGCGGCGAAACTGATCTCCAAGTCGAGTTTGGGCAAACTGACGACCTGCGCTCGCCTGCTCTCGATGTAGATTTCGACGCGTCCCGCCGCCTCGTTATAGACGGCGACGTGACGAAAGGCGCGCGGGTCGAAGTTGGCGTCGAACTCGCGGTTGAGCCGCACGAGTTGATTGAGATTGAAGGCGGCGGTGATGCCGAGCGCGTCGTCGTAGGCGGCTTCCAGAGTCGCGCGGTCTTTCTTCAAGTCCGCGCCGAGCAACAGCGCGTCGCCTTCGCGGAGCACGGCGCGCAACGCGTGCAAAAATTGTCCCGCGCCGTCGCGGTCGAAGTTGCCGATGTTCGAGCCGAGGAAGAGCGCGAGCAAATGTTCGCCGCGCTCCTTGCGCTCGCGGCCGAAGTGGGCGAGCGCGGCATCATAATCGCTGGCGTAAGCTTCGATGCGGAGCGCAGGGTAGGATTGGAGCAACGCGCTCGCGCTCGTTTCGAGAGCCGACACGGAAATATCGACCGGGAGATAGAGCAAGCTCGTTTGACGTTTCAGAATCGCTTCGATGATGCGGCGCGTCTTCGTCGCGCTGCCGCTTCCCAACTCAAGGAGCGAGAGCGGCGCATCGCCGGGCGCGGCGTTTGCGGCGGCGGCGGCGACGATCTCCGCGGCGTGGCGCGCGAGGATTTCGTTTTCGGCGCGCGTCAGGTAATACTCCGGCACGAGACAGATGGCGTCGAAGAGTTCGCTGCCGAGTTCGTCGTAAAAATATTTGGGAAAGAGTTGTTTCGGTGATGCGCTGAGGCCGTCGGACGTGTCGCGTGCGAAGGCGGCGCGGGCATCTGCGTTGTCGAGCCGGTGTAGGCGCAGGCGTGCGGCGTGGGGGTCTTCGGCAGTGGGCGGCATCGTCTTGAAAATTCTCCGCTCGGCGTTTCAAGTTGCGAGTTCGCGGTCAGAATCCTAAAAGTTTTGCTTGATGCGCTCTGCCCCGGTTCGCCCTTTTCGCATGCTATCATAACTCGTCAAAGTTCACTGTCAACCGGCGGGGGAGAGGGAGTTTCAGGTTTCAGGTTTCAAGTTAAAGAACGAACAATCTCAGTCCTGAAACCTGAAACCTGAAACTTGAAACTTTTCTTATGATCGAAGATGCCACACAGATCGCGGAGATGTTGGAGGCGACGCGTGCCGTCACTTTAAGATTGTTCGACACGGCGGCGCGCGAAGCGGATTTATACGAGAGTCCCGGCGGCGGATTTCGTCCCGTCATCTGGCATCTCGCGCACATCGGCGTCTTCGAGGCTTACTGGATTCTGCAAAAAGTGAAGGGCGAGGACGCGCCCGACGCGCGCTACGAGCGCATCTTCGACCCCATCGCCACGCCGCGCGAGGACTCGAAAAATCTCCCCACGCGCCGCGAGATGGAAGCCTACCTGTCGCGCGTCAGAAGCGCGACGCTCCGCTATCTCGAAGACGCGCGGCACGACGAATCCGCAGCGCAGTCGCCGCCGCTTCTGCGCGACGGTTACGTCTTTCGTCTCGTCCTCGAACACGAGCGGCAGCATCAAGAGACGCTCGCCTACCTCTTGCACATGCTCGACCCCGCGAAGAAAAGGCGCGCGACGGTAGTGGCGGCAGCGCATGACGATGCCGTGCCTGCGTCGCCTGCGCGTGTGTCCGGCGATGTCGTGCATGACATGGTGACGGTCGAGGCGGGCGAGTTTACTCTGGGCGCGCCGTGGCAGATGTTCGTCTACGACAACGAACTCCCCGCGCATAGGGTTTCGCTCCCCGCGTTCAAAATCGACCGTCTGCTGACCACCAACGAAGAGTATGCACGCTTCATCGACGAGGGCGGTTACCGGCGGCGCGAGTGGTGGGACGAAGAGGGCTGGCAGTGGCGCGAGCGAGAGAACTGGACGCGCCCGTTCTACTGGACGCCGCAGAGTCTCGACGGCACAGAAGCCGCGCGGAGTTGGAGCGTGCGGACGATGTTTGCCGAGGGCGCGCTCAAGCCTGAGCATCCGGTGACGGGCGTGAGTTGGTACGAGGCGGCGGCCTATGCGCGGTTTGCGGGGAAGCGTCTGCCGACGGAAGCCGAGTGGGAAAAGGCCGCATCGTGGGACAGGGAGACGGGGCGCAAACGGCTCTTCGCTTGGGGCGACGACGCGCCCGGCGACGCACACGGCAACTTTGATCTACGCCTCTGGGACACAACCCCGGTCGGCTCATTTCCGGCGGGCGCGAGCAGTTACGGTTGTCTGGACATGACGGGCAACGTCTGGGAATGGACGAGCGATGCGTTCGCCGGTTACGCGAATTTTACGGCCTACCCCTATCCCGAATATTCCGAGGCATGGTTTGACGGCGACCACCGCGTCCTCAAAGGCGGTTCGTGGGCGACCCACCCGTCAATCCTGCGCACCTCTTTCCGCAACTTCTTCCGACGCCACTTCCGCATCGCCTTCGCCGGAATCCGCTGCGCCTCGGACGCCTAAATTGCCTGCAAGTCAACGCAGCATTCGGCGCAGCGCGTGGCTTTGAGCGGGATGGTGGAGAGACAGTGCGGGCAGTCTTTGGTCGTCGGCGCGGCGTCGGTCGCCTGTTTGCTCTTGAGGCGGTTGACGGAGCGCACGATGAGGAAGACGACGAAGGCGACGATGAGGAAAGTGATGATGTCGTTGATCAGTTGACCATAGGCGATGACGGGGATGCCTTCGGCCTTCGCGGCGGCGAGGCTCGCCGGGCGCGCCTTGTCCGAGAGGTTGACGAAGAGGCCGCTGAAGTCTACGCCGCCGAGCAACAGGCCGATGGGCGGCATGATCACGCCGTCAACGAGCGTCGTGATGATCTTGCCGAAGGCCGCGGCGATGATGACGGCGACGGCGAGGTCGATCACGTTGCCGCGTTTGATGAACTCTCTGAACTCTCTGAACATTTGAACGCTCCGAAGTTTTCCCGCAGGGCGCATGCGGGCGCGCATGGGAGAGTGGGGTCGTGCGGCGTGGTTTCTATTGTATTCGCACGGCAAAGTCAAATTTAATCCGCGCGCTCGGCCGCGCGCCGCCCTGTTTGGCTTTCCGCGTCGCCTTCAATTAAACTTTCGGCAGTTTCAAATTAACTTTCGACGGCAAGAGATTCGGATGAGTGAACTGCGAGAACAACGCTGGTCGGTCGTGAGCGAACGCGGCTGCGAGGCGTCGAGCGTGAATTACGAGGAGGCCGCGCGACTCGTCAGTCGTCTGCGCGCCGACAAGGTTCACGGTCTCTGCATCATCAGCGACGAAGCCGCGCGCCGCTATAACTCGAACAACAACGGCGCGGCGAAGCCAAACGCGCCGCCAGCCGAACCCCCCGTCGTCGCCACAGCACCGCCCGCCAAAAAACGCGCCCCGCGCCGCAAAAACGCGAAGCTCTCCTGACCGAAATTCAAAAGTCGTCTGCTCCGGCTTGCACCTCTTTACAAAGGCGTCAGGTTTCTTTAGGCGCGCATGCGGAAGTCCGCGACGAGCGGCAAGTGATCGGAAGCGACGAGCGCGGTCAGGCTTTTGTGCAAAGTTAATTGTTGAAGTTCGAGCGCGGGGTCGAAGTAGATGTGGTCAAGGTGGACGAGCGGGAGCGGGCCGGGATAGGTGCGCGCGCTGCGCAGGTGCGTGCGCAAATCTGCGCTCTGGAGGTGTTCGGTCAAGAGGCGCGTCGCCAGTCCCTTCGTCCATTCGTTGAAGTCGCCGAGGACGATGCGCGCGCCCGTCAATTCCGCGTTGCCGAGTATTCTTTCGCCGACGAGTTGGCGCGCCTGATGCCGTCGCTCGATGTAGGCCGTGCCGAGATGCACGTTGAAGAGATGGAGGACGGCTTCCGCGCCGCCCGTCTCGATGTCAACACGCAGGCAGCCGCGTCGCTCGCGCCCGCGCCAAGTGATGTCGTAGTTATGCACGTGTCGCCAAGGGAGGCGGCTGAGGATGACGTTGCCGTATGCGCCGCCCGCGAGTCGTCGGTTTTCGCCGATGCAGTAATCGTAGCCGAGTTCTTCGGCGATGAAGCGCGCCTGATCCATCTCGCGCGCCGCCCCGCCCACGCTCAACACCTCTTGCAGCGCGATGACATCGGCCTCCAATTCGCGCAGCACCGACGCAATGCGCGCCGGGCGCACCCGCCGGTCGAGGCCGCGACATTTGTGTACGTTGTAGGTGACGATACGCATGGAAAAGCCGTCAGCCGTCAGCAATCAGCAGTCAGCTTTCTTTGCCTTTTGCTGATAGCTGACGGCTGACGGCTGACGGCTCTCATTGTTGTCTCTCCAACAGCATCCCGAAAAGTTCGTGGGCGCGTTCGAGGATGGAGCGGCGTCGCCATTCTTCGTAGGAGACGGGTACGCTCTCGGCGCGGTCGCGCTCGAAGTCTTCGGTGATGCGCGCGGCGAGGCGTTCATCACAGGCGGCGAGGTTCACTTCGTCGTTGAGTCCGAAGGAGCGGTTGTCGAAGTTGGTCGAGCCGACGACGCTCCAAGTGCCGTCAACGACGAGCGTTTTGGCGTGCATCATCGTCGGGGCATACTCGTAAATCTTCGCGCCCGCGGCCAGCAAATCCCCGTAGAGGCGGCGGCTGGAATTGCGCGTCAACGCGTGGTCGCTCTTCTTGCCGGGGACGATGATCTGAATCTGGACGCCGCGCTCGCGGATGGCGCGCACCATCTCGGCGCGCGCGCTGCGGTCGGGCAGGAAGTAGGGCGTCGTAATGAGGACGCTCTTTTGCGCGGAGGCGAGAAGCATCTGGAAAAGTATGCGCGCGCGCGTGGAGCGTCCGGCCGAAGGCGAACTGTTGACGACGAGCGAGGGCGTGGATTGCGCGGCTTCGCAGAGCGGAAAATATTCCTCAGCCGCCAGTATCTCGCCCGACGCTTCGAGCCAGTTTTCGGCAAACGTCGCCTGTAGGTTTGCCACCGCATCGCCTTCGACGCGAAACATCGAGTCGCGCCAGCGCGGGTGATCTTTGACGGGGTGACGCCAGTGGTCTGCGACGCCCGCGCCGCCGACGAAGGCGACGCGCCCGTCAACGATAAAGAGTTCGCGGTGCGTGCGATTGTTGATGCGCGGCAGCGTGTACCAGCGAAACGGGTGATACCAGCAGACGCGCCCGCCCGCCGCGCTCAGGTCTTTAAAGTAGCTGTTCCACGTGGCGAAGCTGCCGATGGTGTCGAGCACGAGGTTGACGCGCACCCCGGCGCGCGCGCGTTCCGTCAACACTGCGATGAACTCGTCGGCCACGCGGCCTCGCTGGAAAATGTAAGCCTCGATGTTGACGTTGTGCTCGGCGCGGCGAATGGCCTCCAGTTCGGCCGCGTAATAATTCTCGCCGTTGGCGAAGACCTCAATCGTACTACCGCGCGTGATCTCTGCGTCGGTCAGAGCTTCCAAAATGCGCAGGAACTCTTCGGAGCCGGGCGCGCAGGAGTTCGGCTGCGTGATCTTGTAATCCAGCCCCGGCTCGAACAGCGCGAGGAACAGCACCAGACTCTGCGCGACGATGGCGATGATGGCGATGACGAGAAAGGTGTTCGAGTCCACGGGTTCAGTTAAAAATCACAGGCCGGGAATTTGAAACCAAAGCTGCACGGGGAAAGTTTACGCCGCCGAGTTTAGCACGACGA
>DASZEQ010000028.1:0-69685 GCA_035940695.1 Pyrinomonadaceae bacterium
CATCCAACTGTTTCGTAAAATCGGCTCATTTCGTGGCGAGTCGGCTTTTACCACGTGGCTGCACCGCCTGACGGTCAATCAGGTCTTGATGCACTTTCGCAAGAAGGGCGTGCGCTTTGAGCAGACGACCGACGACGGCGAGACTCCCGTGCAGGTGGTGCTCGGCACGCAGAACCCGAACCAGATGCCGGTGGTGGATAAGATTGCTTTAGACCGCGCGGTGAGCCAGTTACCGCCGGGGTATCGGACGGTGTTTCTGCTGCACGACGTGGAAGGGCATGAGCACGAAGAGATCGCGCGGATGCTGGGCTGCTCGGTGGGGACGAGCAAGTCGCAGTTGCACAAGGCGAGGATGAAGTTAAGAGGTCTTCTCAGGCAACAGAAACCCGCTTCTTAGCTTCAAACAACGTCGCTTCGTCAGGGCACGCGCCTCCCAAGCGTTCCGCCCCGAAGCACTGGTAAAGACCGACGCCACCGTCCGCGCTCGACGACGGTGCGAGAGATTTGAAAGCGTGCCGCTCTCTCTTGCGGCTTGTCAGTTGGGTTCGCGAAACCCGAAAGCCACAACAGAGTAGCTGCACGCGGCAATGCCAGCGTGAGAGGTAATAGCAATGGACTGCGAGAAGTGTAGTGACCTTTTAGGCAATTTCCTCGACGGGACGCTCGAAGGTGATGAGGGCACGCTGTTGAGCGCGCATCTCGAAGAGTGCCTCGGCTGCGCCTGCGTGCGCGACGAGATTCGAGCAATCGTGAGCGTGGCGGCGGAGAGCCGCGAGGATTTCGTCGCACCGCCGAACGAGCAAGCCCTGTGGTTGCGCGTGCGCAACACCATCGAAGCCGAATTGAGCGCGCAGCAGAGGGCTGCGGCCGCTGCCGCCGGCGCGTCGGCCGAGAGACGGGCGCGTGAGAATTTTTTGACGCGCCTGATGAATAAGCGTTGGGCTTTGTCTCTGCCGCAACTGACGGCGGCCATCGTTGCCATCGTCGTCGGCGTCTCGGTGATCACCACGGTCGGCATGCAGCGTCTCGCCGCCGAGCAGGCAGTTAAAACCGATACGTCGCAGGCGCGGGGCGCGAAAAAGTTGAACCCCGATCAGTTGGTCGCCATCGAGTATTTGATGGAGCGCGTCAAGGAGCGCAAGCAGCGTTGGAATCCGCGCATGCGCGAAGCCTTCGACCGCAACCTCGGCATCATCGACGCAACGGTCAGCGATTCGCTCAAGGAACTCAACGAAAGCCCCCACGACGAAATTTCCGAAGAGGCTCTGAACGCCGCCCTGCGCGACAAGATGGAACTGCTGCGCGAGTTCTCCGAGTTGTAAGATTGAAATTAAGCGCGCGCCGGAAAGAACGGCGCGCCACCCCGACCAGCGAGAGATTTAGAGATTGATGAAGAAGACGCACTTGATTCCTCACAAGCCCGCCGTGTGCGACCACGTCGTTCCGCGCCGGAGACGGGTGCGCCTGCTCGCGGTCGTCTATTGCGCCGCCGCGCTTTTGTTGTTCTCGCTCGTCTCAATGCCCGTCAACGTTTTCGCGCAACACAAATTTTCCAAGACTTACCCCGCGCGCCGACAGGTTCGTCTCCAACTCAACAACCGCTCCGGCGAGATCGACGTCGTCGGTTGGGGACGCGACGAGATCAAAATCACGGCCGACATGGAAGCCCCCGCCGCGCGCTTCACGCCCGTGCTCAAAGACGACGGCCTGTGGATCGACGTGATGAATGATACGCGCGGGAAAGAAGACGTGGGCGATGTTAATTTTCGCATCCAAGTGCCCTACGGCTCGACGGTCGATCTGGAAACCAAGCGCGGCAACATCACCGTGCATAACGTGCAGGGCGCAATGGTGCGCGCCGTCGTCACCACCGAAGGCGACATCAACCTGACGGGCATCCGCGCGAGCCGCGTGATGGCCTCGAACATCAGCGGCAACATCTTCTTCGACGCAGACCTCATGCGCGGCGGCATGTACGAACTCAGGTCTACGCAGGGCGACATCAATTTACGCATCAACGCCGGTTCGGGCTTCAACCTGACGGCGACCGCCCCGCGCACGCGCAACATCAATCTCGGCGAGTTTGCCGGGAAGGGCAGTTGGGATTTTCAAAGCAACAACCGCAGAGTGACCGGCAAAGTCGGCGACGGCGGCGCGACGCTGCACACGACGAACCTGCGCGGCTCGATTGTTTTCGTCTCACGCTGAAAGATCGCGCTTTAGGTTTCGCACCAGCGCCCGCGTGGCGCATGGGCTTCTTGCCCGTCGCGCCCGACATCAACCCTTCGAGGCACACACTCCTTTTGCAGCACAACTCAAAATCATTAGTCGCTTCCGTCTCGACGGCACTTCGCAGCGCGCACCGCACGCGCGCTTTTTTCTTTGTCGTGCTCTTGAGTTGCGTCTCCTGCCTCGGCGCGCACGCGCAGTCGCAGCGAAGCCGCGGAGCGACCCCCGAACCGACGCCCACCCCGACGCCCACGCCCATGCTGACGCGCAGTTCGACGCGCCACGAAACGCGTCGCTTCGGCTACGGCGGCACGTTCACGATCTACGGCGCGCCCGCAGGCTCGATCACCGTCGAAGCGTGGGCGCGCAACGAAGTCGATGTCACAGCCGACATCGAACTCAAGGGCGGCACGGAAGAAGAACTCGCCGCGCTCGCCGTCGTCAACAATTTCGTGCTCGACGAAGACGGCTCGCATCTCACGCTCCTTACCACCGGCACGCACGACCGCAAATTCATGAAACGCGCGGCCAAAGACTTTCCCAAAAAACTACTCACGCTCCCTTGGAAGATTGACTACCGCATTCGCGTCCCCGCGCAACTCGATCTGGAAATCTACGCCGGGCGCGGCGCGGTCGAAGTCAAGGGCACGGACGGCGCGCTCAGCCTCAACGCAGGCGAGAGCGACGCATCGTTTACGCTCGGCGGCGGCGACGTTGTTTCGACCGTCGCGAGCGGCTCAGTCCGGCTGCGCATCCCGGTCAGCAGTTGGCGCGGTCGTGGCGCGTCCATCCGGCTCGGTCGCGGCGACCTCACGGTCGAACTCCCCGCCGGTTTCCACGGAGACGTTGACGCCACAGTGCTTCGCACCGGCCGCGTCGAAAACGATCACCCCGCCCTCGCGGCGCGTCAGGGCGTCGCCGCCACCACCGCACGCCAACTCCGCGCCCGCGCCGGAGCCGGAGGCGCAACCCTCTCTTTTGAAATCGGCGACGGCCTGATTCGCATAACTCAATTGACGAGCGACGACAAAAACCGCCAGCCGTAAACGTTCGATGGCGAACGGCGGAAGACGCGTCTTACCGGCGCGCCATTCTCCCCTCAACGCCTGCCCGCCCCGTCTCGTCATTCATCACTTGTCACTCTACGCGTTCCCCTTTATGCTCATGCCGCGCGTCCCCGGTTCAATCGCAACGCATGTCAGACCAAATCTCATCCGCGCGCACTGTCGCTATGCTTATTACATCCGTCGGGCGCGTCGGACGCGTGGCCGGAGAGTCCGGCTTCCTTGAACCATTCGACTGCGCGCTCGTCCGCCGGGTGAATGGCCGCCGGATCATCTCAGTTCTTATATCTTAGATTTCGAGGTTGAAGTCTCCCTACTATGAGCATCAAATCGGACAAGTGGATTCGCCGGATGGCGACCGAAGGTGGAATGATCGAGCCATACGAGCCGAACCAGATCAAGGAGATCGAAGGCAGGCGCATCATCTCCTACGGCACGTCGAGCTACGGCTATGACATTCGTTGCGCCGATGAATTCAAACTCTTCACTAACATCAACAGCACCATCGTCGATCCGAAGGATTTCGACTCCAAGAATTTTGTGGACGTAAAAGGTGATTACGTGATTGTGCCGCCCAACAGCTTCGCGCTTGCGCGCACCGTTGAATATTTTCGGATACCGCGCAACGTCCTGACGATTTGTTTGGGTAAGAGCACCTATGCGAGGTGCTTTCGCGGCGACACCCGCGTCGCTCTGGTCGGCGAAGCGTCCCTGTCGCTGGAAGAGATGGCGATTCGTGCAGAACGGGGCGAAACTTTTACAGGGTATAGCCTCAACACGGACGGCAGCATCGTTACCACGTTACTACATGCGCCCCGATACATCGGTCGCGATTCACTGCTCGAAATTGTCCTCGACAATGGACACGTAATTCACTGCACTCCTGACCATAAATTTAAGCCTTCCCACGGCCACATGATAGAAGCCCATCGGCTACGTCCCGGTGATAGCCTGATGGGGCTTTCCCTCAAATCATCGCAGCAACCCGAACACGTCTCCGCAGCCCCGGCCTCCTATTCTTCTCGACTGCCCGGATATAAACACACACCCTTCAATCAATTTCGCGCCGGAGTTCCAATCCCGAAGGCAATGCCCTCGCATGCCCGCCAACGGATAGACTCTATCCGTGCGCTACCCGGCGATCACGATGTCTACTGTCTCACAGTACCGGAGCTTGGCAACTTTGCGCTTGAGGCGGGAGTGTTTACAAGTAATTGTGGAATTATCGTCAACGTCACGCCCTTCGAGCCTGAATGGGAAGGCTACGTAACCTTAGAGTTCTCAAACACGACCCCACTACCCGCTAAAATATATGCCAACGAAGGCGTCGCTCAAGTTATATTCTTTGAGTCAGATGACGTGTGTGAAACCTCTTATAAGGATCGCGGCGGTAAATACCAAGGCCAGCACGGCGTTACTTTACCAAAGCTCTAGTTGTTGTCGGCTTGGAACTGGAAGCATAAGTTTGCCACAACAGCAAACTTATGCTTCCACTTTTAGTGTCGTTAATTTCTATACGTTGTCTAACGGGTGATGGGTTTGCTCAGGCGATTCCCGCCTGAGTTTTCATTTCGTGCAGGCGGTTCCTCGCGCTTCGGTAGACGCGTAGGAGCACAGCGTAGTCCTGTGCAGGATAGGGTCAGCCCTCAAATTGGCGAGTTGGTCAGGCGGTCTAAACCATAGGGACAACGAATATCTGGTCGGAAGATACACAGCCGGCTAATAAGAGAAGGGTATCAGGTAGGTATTGATACGGTTTATGTATGACTACTGGAACTTCGTGGACAGGTTCATCAGTAACTCAGTATATAACAACGCCTAAATAAGTCTTATGTTCTTGGCTTGCTGGCCTTTGGTTCCTAATGTAACGTCGAACTCGACGCGGGCACCCTCCTTGAGGGAAGATAAACAGGTTGGATCAACATCACGTTCGTTAAAATAAATATCCTCCTTACTGGTATCGGGAACGATAAAGCCATAGCGATAACCGTTTTGATGACGAATAATTCGCTTGATTGAACCTTGATTGACTACATCTTTATTACTCTGTCCATGCGCCTCCGAGAATCGATCTTTCAGCTTCAGTAATCGTGTGCTATCCGGTGCTATCAAAAGTGCACGCCGATAATAACCTAATGCTTCATCGTTCCGTCCCGTCTTTATAAGTGCTTGGAGCAATAATGGAGTGACGATTTCTACGCCACGCCGGCTCTTGATATATTCCTCGAATTCAAAACCCTGAGAAAGTTCATTGATAGATTTTTCAATTTCCCCGTGAAAAAGAAATGTCTTACCTATTGATGTATGCACCATCGCCAGATGGCGTTTGTCGTTTAGTTCCTCGCCAAGCTTGAGGCTGCGATTAAATGCGTCAATAGCCTGAACTATGTCTCCCTTTCGTTCTAAAACTCCACCTAGACTATTAAGAACCATTGCCTGTCCACGTTTATCCTTATTTGCAAACAATATATTGTAGCTACGCTCGAATGCCTTGATAGCCTCGTCGAAGCGCCCCTGCCGTTGAAATACCCCACCCAAGCTATTGAGCACCATCCCTAAGCTGCGCTGATCTCCTAGTTCTTCCGAGATTACATAGCTGCGTTGAAAAGCATCGACAGCTTCATCGAAGCGTCCTTGTCGCTGCAACACACCTCCCAAGCTGTTCAATATCATCGCAAGGCTGCGGTCGTCATTAAGGTTCTCCGAGATTGCGTAGCTTCGTTGAAAAGCGTCTACAGCTTCATCGAAGCGCCCCTGCCGCTGCAACACTCCGCCCAAGCTGTTGAGCACCATTGCTTGTCCGCGTCTATTACCAATTTCTTCTTCGATTGCAGCACTGCGATTGAACGCATCCACAGCCTCGTCGAAGCGTCCTTGCCGCTGCAACACACCTCCCAAGCTGTTCAATACCATCGCCAGACTACGTTGGTCTTCAAGTTTCTCCGAGATTACATAGCTGCGTTGAAAAGCATCTACAGCTTCATCGAAGCGCCCTTGTCGCTGCAACACTCCGCCCAAGCTGTTGAGCAGCATTGCTTGTCCGCGCGGATCTCCTAACTTTATAAGTAAATCATAGCTGCGTTGAAAAGCATCTACAGCTTCATCGAAGCGCCCTTGTCGCTGCAACACTCCGCCCAAGCTGTTCAATACCATCGCGAGGCTACGGATGTCATTAAGGTTCTCCGAGATTGCGTAGCTTCGCTGAAAAGCGTCTATAGCTTCATCAAAGCGCCCTTGTCGCTGCAACACTCCGCCCAAGCTGTTGAGCACCATCGCCAGACTACGTTGGTCTTCAAGTTTCTCCGAGATTACATAGCTTCGCTGAAAAGCATCGACAGCCTCGTCGAAGCGTCCTTGTCGCTGCAACACACCTCCCAAGCTGTTCAATACCATTGCAAGGCTGTGGTCGTCATTAAGGTTCTCTGAGATTGAGTAGCTGCGTTGAAAAGCATCCACAGCCTCGTCGAAACGCCCTTGTCGTTGAAATACCCCGCCCAAGCTGTTCAATACCATCGCCAGACTACGTTGGTCTTCAAGTTTCTCCGAGATTACATAGCTGCGTTGAAAAGCATCTACAGCTTCATCGAAGCGCCCTTGTCGCTGCAACACTCCGCCCAAGCTGTTCAATACCATCGCGAGGCTACGGATATCATTAAGGTTCTCCGAGATTGCGTAGCTTCGCTGAAAAGCGTCTATAGCTTCATCAAAGCGCCCTTGTCGCTGCAACACTCCGCCCAAGCTGTTGAGCACCTTTGCCTGTCCAAGCTTGTTACCAATTTGCTCTTCGATTTTATTACTATGATTGAGAGCCTCCACAGCTTCATTGAAAAACCCCTGTCTTTGTAGTATTCCACCTAGGCTATTGAGGGCCATCGCCTGACCACGTCGATCCCCTAGTTTCATGAGTAATTCATAGCTCTGTCTGAAACTATTTGCAGCCTCATCGAATAGCCCCTGCCGTTGTAACACGCTTCCGAGGCTATTCAAGACCATTGCTTGACCGTGGGTGTTCTCAATCGTTGCTTCGATTTCAGCACTTCGTCGGAAAACTTTTGCTGCCGCTTCAAAATTCCCTTGCCTCTGGAGCACTCCCCCTAAACTGTTGAGCACCTTTGCCTGCCCACGCAAGTCACCAAGATGTTCATCAATAGCTGCGCTACGTTGGAATGTTTCGGCTGCCTCCTCAAAGCGCCCTTGCCTTTGTTGCAGCCCCCCTAAAGTATTAAGCCACATTGCCTCGCAACGCGCGCGAACCTCCTCTATATCAATCTTATCGATAGCAGCCGCAATAGGAACGAGTGCCTTTTCTGCCTCCGGCCAATCTCCCCGTAAAGATAAATATTTGGCTTGCTGAATACGCAACTGCACAACCGCTCTCCAATCCTCTTTACGTTCAGCCACGGACAGGAATCCCGTCATGAGATTGCTTGCGTGCAGCCAATAACCATACCGCTGTAGGAATGGTTGGAGGCTTATAACAAAACTGTAATCAGTGGTCTCCTGCTGTTGTAACCATCCCGCAGCCAGAATGATGTCCTCCAGTTCTTCGGATAACACGGAGACGACTTGCTGATCATTCACATCGCTGAATTTAACAAGCTCAGTAAAGAAGCGTGCGTGGCGCTCAGTCGCATCAACTTTCAAAGCGTGCTCGACTGAAAGCTCTTGGGCGAATAAACGAATGAGAGGGTGGAAAACAAATCGATTTGTACTGGATTGAATGCGATTGAGTAATGAAAGGCGATACAAATAACCGAGCCGTTCATGAGTCGTAGCTTCATCACAGTTCCCGGCGGCCATAGCACCTTGTACTGAGAAACCATCTTGTGCGCAAACGCTCAGACAGGCGAAGAAATCTAGTTCTTCAGGTTTGAGTAGTTTCAAACTAAGCGAGAACGAGGCGCGTACATCAAGATGCGCGGCTCCACGAACTTTGAGCTTTTGTAGTCGTTCCTTTTCTTCACGTAGTGAGTATTCATAGCTTTCAAGGCTACGATTTTCTTGCACCTGCAAGGTGGCGCCGACAATTTGTAAGGCGAGCGGTAAACTGCCAACCAACTCAATGATCGCATTTATTGACTGTAGTTCGGCGGTGACGCGCTCGCTGCCAACCAATTGCTTGAGGAGAAGTACTGCGTCCGGGTAAAGCAGCGGGGGAAGATCGACGCGACCTTCTAGAGGAATATCGAGGAGGAAAGGTAACTGGCGGTCGCGTGTCGTAATAATTACTGCACATGTATTACCGCCGGGCCGTAACGCTTGGATAGATGCGTCCTCAGCATTATCAAAAATCAACAGCATTCGGCGATGCCCGAATGCTTCTTGCATAATAGTGGTTGCCGACCTCTCGTCTTCAAGCTGAATCTCTTCTCCACAAAGTCTGGCAAATTCACGAGCGATGGTGTCGTTATCTTTACCATCCACACGTATTCCGATAACTCCGTCAGGAAAGGCATCTTTGTGTAGTTGAGCAAAATGGCAAGCCAAGGCCGACTTGCCTACGCCACCTGTTCCTGATAGTCCGGCTATACTACAAACCTTTCCTCCCTCCGTTTTAAGAATCAACTCCTCAAGTTTGTTCAACTCTTGAATGCGTCCGGTGAAGGTTGAAATGTCTAACTGGGGCAAGATAAACGGCGGCGGGCAAGCAGGCGGGTTCGGTGGCTGAATGAATTTATCAAGGTCATTGCGTAATGGCGAAAGCTCGACACGCTGTCCTCTTTCAGTGACGAGTTGCTCGGCTATACTCAGGTAAAAGTTTTCCGCATTCGGGTGGCTGATGCTGTAGCTTGTTACTAATTTGCTGATAAACATTCTTCTGATCAGATTCTCATCTTTCACCCATCCGGCCGCGCCGTCGATCTGGATTTTTTCAGCATTTTCAAAGAGAAAATCCGTGAGGTCGGAAAAACTATGCTCTCTTAACTTGGAAATGAAACCGGCCTTCGTACTAACTAGTTCCGCCTCATCGAGATGGTTAACCGCGCGCCATCTCTCTAGCGTATTCCAAATTTCTTGGACAGACTTTGCTATAGCAGTACTTACGATTATGTACTTCTCATATTGACCATTGCTTTGCCGGTGACGCCTCTGAAAATCTGTTAATACATCGCGGAACTCTGCCAGTTCTAGCGTGTGGTTCTTGATTTGTATCAGCCAGCGACTACCAGATTCGAAAAACAACTCCAAATCCGACCAAAGCTCTTGTTGAAAAAAATCCAAGCCCCCTGATGATAGCCAATCCGGTAGCTGGCTCAAGATATAAGCCCTCTCGAACTCGTACCCTCTAGCGCCGTATAGGCCACTTATATGCTTCTTATCTTGAAGTGAGTCAGGTTTCATTCGAACTTTTATAGGATGAGCTGAAATAATATGAGGCTAGTGGAGATATAACCCCTTCCTTTATAAGGAAGCGAAGGTGAACCGTCGAAACCCTATTCCGCCTAAGTAGGAAATGTCAACTCTTGTGATTCATCATCTTCAGCTTTAATAGTTCTATGAAGTGCCTATAGTTTCCGTGTTGGCTTGTTATCAATATTGATATTAACCAACGGCTTGCTTCGTCGCCGCTATAAAGACAACGCCCTTGAATGCTAAAGACCGCAGGCAAAATTTGATCGGGTTTCGCTGGTGAATCGCCCGGTATGCGGCGATAAAATTCCAGTAGTAAAAGTGTCCCATCTCGTCAGACTCATAAACAATAAAGGGGAGGCGAGTATCGATCTGCGCCAAAATTTTGTTGACATAGTCAAATTGTCGATAGAAACTTCCTCTCGACCGCACGTTTGGAGAATGCTTTTGGGCAACTATCCGTAGTTTGCCGTAAGAGCCGAATACTTAACCTCTTTCTCACACACTCTTGCTTATGATGATAGAGAACCTTAAGACAGATGCCGAGAAACTGGCGGCTCGTGCTGAAGAGCTTCCTGCCTTTAGTGGTATCAAGCTACTAAATGTAAAACGGAACTTGGCGCATATCCTCGAATTGATTGGTAGGGAGCTGATCTTTAGTGAGTATACCCGTCATGATATCTCACATATAGATCGCATGCTGATGATGTTGGATTGGCTAATCCCCGCTAGTACAAAACCAGTAATGACTCCTGCGGACTGGCTCATGCTGGTGTTGTCAATATATTTCCATGATTTAGGAATGCTCGTAACCAAACAGGAGTATGACTTACGGAATAAATCCGGATTCCCGGAGTATAGAGATAACTATCTGTTTGCCGGAGAACATGGTGAGGATTATCGCGCTAAGGTTGGCAAAATGAATCCAGAGAGCGCGGAGAGATTTCTATATCAAGAATTTGTCCGCCACAAGCATGCCGAACGCATCAAGGCCTGGATTATGGGCATATCAAGGGAGCAACTCGGTATTTCAAATGCTGCGGTTACGGAAGTCGATGGTTTATTGGCTCCCCTCGATTTTTCCTTTCGTCAAGACCTTGCGGCCGTCTGCGAAAGTCACCATCTGGAAGATTTAGACGATTTCAAAAAATATAGCGTAAGACAGCCTTATGGAAATAGTGATGCGGAAACAGCAAATCTTCAGTATGCAGCGGCACTGATGAGGACGACGGATCTTCTACATATCACGAAGGATCGCACCCCCTCGGTATCCTTCCGTTTAATCAATCCTACCGATCCGATTAGTCAAGAAGAGTGGGCAAAACAGATGGTTGTCACTAACGTGAGGCCACAGGTAGCCTACGATGCCGAAGGGATACTCGATGAGAACGCACCGCGGGATACGATTGAAGTACACGCGCGCTTCACACAGCAGGATGGTTTCTTTGCGTTGACATCTTATTTAGCTTACGCCGAGGAACAGATTCGGAAGACTTACGATTGGGTAAAGACAGCAAACAGGACTCAGGCAAGCAAGCACGAATTCCCTTGGCGAAAGATTGATGATAGTCACATTCAAACATTCGGCTTTCTCCGGCAGACATTTGAATTTTCCCTTGATCAAGCCAAGATCCTGAAACTTCTTACCGGGCATACGCTATACAACGATACTCAGGTGGTGTTGCGCGAGCTTGTTCAAAACGCTCTCGATGCCGTCCGTTTACAACAGTTCATCAATAAAAAATCAGATGCCGCTGAGGAACCGGGATTTGTAAAAATTCACTGGGATAGTGATGAAAGGATACTTTCGGTCGAAGACAACGGTACCGGGATGACGCAAGAGATCGTCGAGCACAACTTATTGACGGTTGGCGCATCTCGTTATGAAGACCCCGAGTTCAAGAAAACACATCCGGGGTTCTCAGCGATCAGTCGATTTGGGATCGGTATCCTTACGACGTTCATGATCTCGGATAACGTCGAGATCATAACTTGCCATCCGGATGAGAACGAAGCGAGACAATTATCTTTAAGGTCAGTTCACGGCAAGTACCTCATCCGTTTGTTGGATAAAGACGTTGACGAGTATGCCAAAAGGCTGGCTCCTCACGGCACGCTGATAAGATTAAAAGTGCGGCACAGTGTAGAGATGCCCGACGTGATTGAGACTGCTCGACGCTGGATTGTAGTACCGAGTTGCCAAATAACAGTATCTATCGATGGTGAGCCGCCGGTAAAGATAGGGGCTGCCTCTCCCAGAGAAGCATTGATACAGGCTTTAAAGGATGCCGGTATATCTGTTAGCGCGGGGACTGCTCCCCCAATTAATGGTTCGGTACGTGTTAAAGAAGAAGAAAAAGACGGCGTTAGAGTGGCATATGCGGTGGAATGGTCTGAGTATTTTCGAGAATGGACATTCCTCTCAATGTATCGGAGATATGAGACTGAGGGCATAGGTAATTCAATTGTTGGTACGTGCATAGAAGGAATTCGAGTTGAGTTCGAGACGCCGGGGTTTGATACTATTCGTTTCTTCGCGATTGCAAATGCTTCAGGCCCCAATGCGCCTAAAACAAATGTTGCCCGTTCGGGATTGGAGATGACCCCGGAGCGAAATGCCTTGCTTGATGCGATTTACTACATCTATTGCAGGCATATTAAAAATGAAATAGAAGAATTGCATACAAAGCGGTCTTTCTCATTAACTTGGGCAGTTAAGGAGTCGAAATATCTTTTGTCACCCTTGAGGGTCACAGAAGGACACGACTTTGGGAAGGCTTTGAACCGTGAGTTGTTGATGAATAATATTAATGAACTTCCAATTCTGATAGTTGAACATAACAGCCTGCGCCAAGCTGTTTCACCTTCTCAGGTTCGTCAAGAATCGTCTTTTTGGACGATTCATTGTGAATCATTCAGATTTGCCGAAGCTTTCATTAAGGAACTCCCCGGCCAAGTATCTTTATCAAATCTCGTCAGCGCGGCGCGGATAAGCGGTTTCGGCCTCCCTGATGCGCCGGTATTGAGCATAGGTGATTACATTGATTCTCTCAGCGGAGAGATGGTGTTTGAGGGCAAGGAGGTTTCCTCAATAAAAGTTTATCGAGAACAGAGACGTATTGATCTGGAGTGGGCTGACAGAACTACTCCTCCTCGCTGGCTCACTGTCCCCGGTTACATTAGGAGTCCTAGTGAAGCAAGAAGAATAGCCAGCGGTGATTACCTGAGCGAAGACATAAGCGATGAATTTAATCTCAGGATTGCTAAGCCGGGTTTGAATATAACTGGAGCATCTGATGAGATCGCTGTGAAGACCTCCAATTTAATATACATATTACCTGATTCCGTACTGTCAGAGTACCTCATAGGTTGGTTGAATCTACTAAACGAGAATCAAACCTACGATATGAGTAAGGCAGTATACTTAGTGTTTGATTTGGTGGCAGACTTGTTGAATGGCGACGCGTCTACGCCGCTGAACGAAGAGGATGTGGCCGAAAATTTTAATGACAATGGTTCTACTCAAGCAATCAATAATATTATTCAGATAGATAGATTGTGTAAGGTGTTAAATAGTGTCACTTGGAAAATCTTCGACCCGTCTGTCTGGCGCAGGCGAAATCCTAACGCTCCTGCATATTGGGCTGACAATGATGAATTCTAAAGAGGCTATACCGAGAGTCTTTGGTTTTGGAGATCAACAATTCTCACACTTATAGCGCCGTCTTCTCCATTGATCAGATTTCGCAGAGCGCAAATAGTATTGCTTACGCTGTGAACGGCGAGAAGACATTTCATCACAATGTACTTGGCTCATCATTTCAAATAATAACTCGATCCGTCAGAAGTCAAGGTTTTATTATCTTAACCGTGAAGTCATAATTCAAGTCGGGGCAAATTGGTGGTTTAAGTCACTGGTAGCCGGCTTTCTATTCCTGATTCGCGCGGCTTACTTTGCTACGCGAAATGAGTAGTGGGTTATATCCTCATATTTATCTTCTGTAAGATTTCCGCTAAGAGTAATTTTGTAATCGTCGGCCTTTAGAAGTCTGGCGGGTAGCTCATACTCGATGTACTTCCCGTCACCGGATGTATTAGCTATAAGCTTGTCTCCAGTCCAAATTTCCGTCTCCTCGCTTGAGCGTAATACGGCGCGATAGGTTTGATAATCGTCGGCTGGTAGCATGAGCCGCAATCGCACCGTATGCACATCAGCCGTGATTACAATCTTATTAGTTTCCCCGATGTCTCTAACAAGTCTGGGCGTCAACGCCAGAACGACGGAATTGCGCGGCCCCTCTTCGCGCATCTGCAACTTGCTGATAAGTACCCAAGAAGTGCCGAGCAGGAGCAGCAGGACGGCAGTCGCGAGCGAAAGGGTTGCGATGGGACTCCGAACGGGGAACAGATAACGGAGAGCGGAACTTCCCGGTACAACTTGAGAAATGCTGCGGGTTGCCTGATGCGGCTTCTCGATTTTGGCGGCCTCGATATATTTGTCGAAGGTTTTGGCGAACCGCAATTTCTGTTGCCGCTCGGGCGACTGCAAGAAGTGGTCTGTGAAGTGTTTCCGCTCGGCCTCCGAGAGTTCGCCGCGCAAGTACTCGTCGATTAATTCATCTTCTGCAATCAATAGCTCCTCGAAGCGGTCGTTGCTGGTGAGGAATTGCTCTTCGATATGCAGGTATTTTTCCTGCGGCAACATGCCGAGCAGGTACTGTCTGACAGCTTCCGCATCTTCAAAAGTTGAATTCATGGCTCGACTACTTTTATGAGGCTTCCTGTCGTTCCAGACATTCCTGCATGCATCTCTGAAGACCGACCCGAATACGGTGCGCCCGTATCCTCAGCGCATTGAGGGCAATTCCAAGTTGCTTAGCCAACTGCTTGCGGTCGTCTATCTTGGCGCGCTTTTCCTTCTGGTAATACCGGATGACGAGTTCACGATTTTCGGGAGGCAGGTGCTCGACGCAACGCTCCAAGCACACATACTCCTGCTCCACCTCTTCCGAGTTGTCATGCACAGGCAAGGGGACTGCCGGGGCGGGCGGGCGTTTTACGTATTCCAAAAACACTTTATTCGCCACCCCATAAAAGTAGAGCGCGCGGTCGCCGGTGTAGCCTTCCCTGATGTCTTTCAATCTTCTGATGACCCGGTTGATGGATTCGTCGGCCAAGTCTTCCGGGATGGCGCAGCCCCGGCAGGTGAAGATTTTGATGAGCCGCCGACGAATATCCTCATATTTCTGCCCGGCCTGCTCCCGATCCGGGTCGAGCCACGCGAGCAGTGCGTCGAAGGGTTCCCTTGTTAAAGTCCATTTGTCACTCATCGTGTCTAAAAACGCATGATTAATGTCAGTCAGATAGCGCCGGTGTCGTTCGCCGTCGCCGTCGCTCGTTCTCGTTCGGGGAGCTTTTTGCGCCGTCGCTTCAGATGAACTGCTCCGAGCGACAGGGACAATGCGAAAGCCGCAAGCGCCGTTAGCGACCCCGTCATGTCATTCTTATGATAGCCCAAGTTCGTCCCCTCCCTGTATTGCCCCTGAATAACAAAGGCCGCCCAGTAGAACGGATCGCGCCACTGCTTTTGCTTCTGCATCGCGAGTTGGGATTGCCTGAGCGCGGCCGACGGGGAGAGACCGTCGTTGAGCATGAAACTGTAAAAGTGTTTCATTAGTTCGGCCGTGGCGTCGTCGTCAACTTTCCACAGGCTTGCCACGACCGTGGATGCCCCCGCGTGCATGAACCCGCGCGTGAGTCCAACCAACCCTTCGCCCTTGATGTCTTTCCCGAGGCCGGTGTTGCACGCGCTCAGCACCACGAGGTCGGCCGCCAAGTCCAGATTGTAAATGTCGTCCAGCTTTAAGAAACCGTTCTGCGGTTGCCTTTGTTGATCGAACAGAGAGAGGACGATTCCAGACAACTCCGGGTGTGTGCTGTTGAGAATGCCATGCGTGGCGAAATGGACGATGCGATACTGTTTTAACTCGTCGCTCATGGCCGTCGCGCGATTGGCTTCAAAGCCGAGCGCTTTCAGGCGCGCGCCGGGAGGACTCACGGCCATAATCGCTTCGGCTTCTTTACGCGACGCCAGAAGACGCGGAATCTGGACTCCGGTGTCGTTGGGGGCGACATCCCTGAAAGCCTGTCGAACTTCATCGGAAATGGATTGCCGCCCGCTCGCCGACGCCGCGAGGCGCGGGTCGTCAACTTCAAAGACGGGATCGGCCAGCACGGCGACGGACTTCGGAGCCGGATTGCGATTCGCCGTCTCGCTTATTTGTAGCGCGAGCGTCGAGGCAGAGGGTTCGTTGATGATCTCGTGGGTCGAGATTAAAGGCACGGCGTCGATTGTCTGCGCCGGCGGTTTGCCCCCCGCCAAATCGCCGCCGCGTCGCGCCGTCTCCGGCAGCGTCAACACTTGAAAAGGGATGTACTGCAAAGCCCCGTCGGTAACGATCAGTACACGCTTGCGACTAAGTTGCCCGCCGAGAGGCGCGAGGACGGTTTCGCTCAACCGCGCAATGCCGGTCGTGAGTTGAGCCGCCGCTTGCGCGGCGCGTGCGCGGTGCTGCTCGAACGTCTCGCCCGGCAACGGCTGGTCGGCCGTCAGCAATTCGTATAAGTGGCGCGCTTCGCTCTCAATCCGGTCGCGGTTCGGCAACTCGAAACTCGATATGTCCGTTCGCGTCACGAGCCACACGTAGCTTCTGTCGTCGCCGAGCGCGTATTCGAGCAGTAGAGAGTCGTCGTCGAGCACCTGCTGTTGAATCTCTCGCAGGCTCAAAGGCTGCGGCTGCGTCAGTGCCGCGTAGTGTGGGCTGGCCGCCTTGATTTGAGCTTTGACCTCATCATACTGCGCGGTGATCTGGTCGAGTTCCTTGGCGACGATTTCGGCCTCCGCGCGTTGGCGGCTGGTGAGTAGCTGTATGTGACGCTCGGCCTTGGCCGCAAGCAGTTGTTGCAGCGAGCGGTCTTTATCCAGCAGGGCAGCGGGGACGCCTTGCCGGATGTCAACGCGCGCTTCCTTCAGCGATTCCAAGAGCGAGCGCGCACGCGCCTTCTCGCTCACGTTGAAGGCGGCGGCGGCGAACCCTTCGTCCGGCCGCTCCTTGTGCAGACGCATGAGGGTGTCTATGTAAAGGTCGTAGTACTGGCGCGTGGAGGCGAAATAGGACGCACGCAAGTTTTGGCTGGCGACGTTGGCGCGAAGTGACTCGGCGATCTCCAACGCGCTCTCGATGCATGTGCGCGCTTCGTCGAGGCGATTTTCATCCCTCTCCGCGTGCGCGATGTTGTAGAGCGTTAAAGATTCTCCGGAGCGGTCGAGCGCGACACGATTGAGTTGCAACGCGCGGCGGTAATAGACGAGCGCGTTCTGCCTCTCGCCCGAATCCTCGTGGAGTTGGCCGATGTGGTTGAGCGTGTAAGCCTCGTGGCGTTGATCCTGCCCGGCGCGCGTCAGTGCGAGCGCGTGCTTGTAGTGCTCCAACGCCTTCACCTTATCGCCCAGAGAGGCGTAGACCATCCCGATGTTCCTGATGGTCATCGCTTCCCAGCGCGGCATCTTGAGCGAGCGAAAGAGACGGAGCGCCTGCTCATAGTGTCGGAGCGCATTCTGGTATTGCCCTTGCGAGAAATATATCTCACCGATAGGCATCTCGGCCTCGGCCTCTCCCCACTGGTGGCCGATCTCCTTGAAGACCGATAAAGCCCGCTCGTAATACTCCAGAGACGAACGCCACTCGTTGACGCATTCATACGTGTAAGCGAGACCGCCGAGAATGATCGCCTTGAGGTGCGGGTCGTCGAGCGTCTTGAGAATCTCTAAAGCCTGAAAGAACAGGCCGAACGCCTGTTGGTGCTCTCCCAACTTCGTCTGTAGATTGCCGAGCGCGCGGAGCGCGACCGCCTCCGAGTGAGCGTCGCCGGCGGCGCGGCTGATCGACAGCGCGCGGTTATAGGCGTCGAGCGCGGCCTGTATGTTGCTGACCTCGACGTAGGCGTAGCCGAAACTGACCAGCACTTCGGCCTGCCCCTGATAATCGTGTAGCCGCTCCCAGAGTTGCATGGCTTGGCCGTGATAGCCGAGGGCTTTTTTCAGTTCGCCGAAGTTGTAATAGATGTCGCCGAAGGTGTGGAGCGCCTGCGCCTGCCCGCTACCGTTGCCCGTGGCCTGACTGAGTTTCAGGGCGCGTGTGGCGTTCGCCGACGCCTCCACGTTATTGCCTATGCCGGATTGGAGATAAGCGATGTTGTTGAGCACGTCGCTCTCGGCGCGACGGTCGCGCAGGTTGCGGCTGAGCGCGAGAGCCTGCGCGTAGATGTCGAGGGCTTTCTGAAATAGACTGAGCGATTGATAGACTTGCCCGATGTTCCTGAGCGCGTAGACGGTAGCGCGTCGATCTCCTGCGGCGAGCCAGTGGTCGCGCGCTTCCTCATACTTCTTAATCGCTTCGTCGCCCGAACCGATCAGTCGCGCCGCGCGCAATCGCTCCGCCTCCGCGAAAGCGGTCTCGGCGAGGATGTGGCTCAAATCGCGGAGCGTCGCCCGCCTGAACTCTCCGACCTGAATGCGATAGAGACCGGAAACGGATACGTTCTCATCCTGCGCCGCCCCGACCTCCAAGCGGTAAACGCCGGATGCGTCGGCGATGACGGAGGCGGGAGCGAGTCCTCTGCGGTAACAGGGTATGTCTGCGACCGCGTGGCCGCCGGGGTCGTAAATCGCCGCCCGCACGTTGACGCCCCAACACTCGACATTCAGCCGTAGATACTGACCCGCGTTAAGAGTGATCCGGTAAGAGTGCGCGCGCCCGGCGGAGATTTCCTTCTCGACGGCGTCGCGCCTTGCGGGGACGAGCGTTTCCTGCGCCTCCACCTGCGGGCGTTCCGGTTCGGCCTTCGCACGCGCTTGCGGCATCGGGGAGACGCGTGTGATTGCTTCGGGTTTGAGATCGAAGAGGCAGGCGACGACGACGAGCAGCAGTGTCAGGATAAAGGGGCGAAACCTGCGCGGGCTGGCGCACGGGCGAATGCGACGACGCCCCGGACTCACGGCTGTGTTTCTGTTCTTCATTGATGGCTGGCGAGTCGCCGCGAGCGCGCCGGGTGAGTCGGAGAATCCGATAGCGCGACCCGGCTTCGGTCTCCGAACCCAACCGGATTACGGAACATGTGTCTCAGAAGTAAAACGAGCGGACGGGCTGGCGTTGCCCGCTCACTGTAAGTTGAAAATTCTCTGGAGTCCCCTCGAGAGTTCTTCCCGTGCGTCGATGCAGGCTTCCGGCTCTGCGTAGATCGGCGGGTTTCGCATGCTGCGCACCGGGTTCTGGCCTTCCGGCCCTCTCCCCTGCGTCTGCCTGAAACGACCGATATCACGGTTGGCTTTCAGTAAGAAGTTCTGATCCGCTTGATCGACCGGGCGCGGCTCGCGGCGCGTCAAGGTCGTGTACTCTTTGAGAAACTTGCCCCAGCCCGTCTCAAGATTTGTCCCGATGAAGTCCAACTTCCCATACTCGTCTTCGACGCTCGACCAAGGAAAGTAGATGGAGACGCCATAGGAATACTGGTAGATCGGCCCACTGTAACAAGACTTCAGGACAAAGGTACTTTCGATGAAATTCATCAACCGTGTGCCCGTCTCGATGATGCGCTCGTCGCGTTGGCGTTTCAGCAGGCAGTCGCAGAAGTCGAAGAGATCAACGAACAGTTCGCCATTGTAGGACTGCGCCTCCCAGTGTGCGAGGATGAGATCGTCCCTGAGCTTGCGCGTCTGATTCGCGCTGACCTCCGCGTCCAGCGCGGCCGACAACGCGCCCGCGAACTCATCGACGTATGCCTTCAACTCTTCGACCGCGTCAACGTAGAGCGCGGACTGATCTACGGACAGCCCGCCGAGCCAATAGTCGGCGTAAAAGTTGACGTATGCTTTGACGATGGCGCGCGCCACCCTGAACTCGATCCTCTGGGTCTCTTCAAGTGCCGCTTCTTCGGCCTCCGTCGTGTTGGCGATCTCATCCTTCAACATCCTGAGGATCGGCTCGTAAGGCCAACCCGAAACCGGGCTGTAGCTCTCCGACCCGACCAGTATCTTCACCAGCCCGCGCAGTTCATAGGCGACTTCGGCCATGCTCATCAGGCACGTGTCCATGCCGAGAATATCTATCTTCCTGTTATCACCGAGTTCGGGAGACAACTCTTCAAAAGCTCTCTTCAACTCGTTGATGGTCAGCGAACCGGCGGGGCTTTCGTCTTTCAGCAGGAAGTCACGGTTAGTTCCGCTGCCGTGCCCTGCCAGCACAACCATGTAGTGCTTGGCCGGGAACATTTCGACGCAGGTGCTCATAAAATTGTAGAGCGTGACGGGCGAGCCGGTGTCCGTGTCGTTCGCGCTGACGCTCGGCTCGTCTTCCGATTCGAGCAGTACGGTCTCCCGCACCGACCCCGCCCCCCCCACGGCGATTGTCCGTGTCACTCTCCGGGCTTCTTCGATGGCCGCCGCCCTAGCCCTCCGCCGCGCGGCACGCCGCACCTCTTCGTGGTTTCTGGCGGATGCGCTCTCGCCCCTGAATGCCCCCGCCTCCGACGTGTCGATGATGTCGCGGGCGAGCGGCGTAACTTGGCCGCCGTCGTCCTCCCGACCGATGTGGTAGCGGTGGGTCGGGAGGTAATAGTCTCTGGGGTCGAATTGCGTGATGATGTTGACGCCGTCGCCGGAGCCGACCTTTTTCATCTCCGTCATGGCGTAGACGCTGGCGTCGGTCAGATTGTTATCACCGGCGAGGTAAATCATCACAGTCCATTCGGCTGGGGCTGCCATCTCTTTGTCTCCTTCGATCTCACGCGCTCGCTTGATGTAGTTGTCGTCGGCACTAGAGGACGCGGGCGGTCAAATATTCGACGCCGCGGAAGGCATCCTCCGCTAAAGCGTCCGACCGGAAAAAACGGGTGCTCGACACCCTAGCTTAAACGGAGCAGCACGCCGCGATGGCGAACGCTCCGAGAGCCGTGTCATTAACAAAAAAACTGTCTACGGATTCCGATGTTTGAGGAAAACCCTGCCGGAAACAGAGAGAGACTAAGCTTATCGAAAGTACGTGTCAACAAATATCCGGCAAGCGCGTTTAAACCCCAAGCGGCTAGTTGACGTCGCGCCTCAAACCCCGCTCTCCTACTGTTTTATGATGATCTTAACAAAACGTTTCGCCCCGGCGACGAGGCCGCCAGCCCTCTAACGGCGAGAATCTTTTTTATCCTCCGCCCGCGCGCCGGCGCACATCCGCGTCGGCGCAACTTCGCAGCGCATCGCCTCTCCTGCTGCCGGGAATTCTCGAAGCCTATTCTCCTTAAACTGACCGTCCCTGCGGAGCGCGAAAAATATCTGCACACGCGGCCGTGAAATATTTCGAGAGCTTTCCCCATACCCACTTGAAAGAGCCGTAGAGTCGGTCGGGCAACCCCCTTTTGGCAGCTGACTGCCCGCCCGCTCGCCCGGCCGTCAAACGATCCTAAGCGAAGGAGAATTGAAATGGAGACAGCCCTACAACAAGCCGCCCGAAGCGTCGGCACGGCATGCGCCATCAACACGACGTTCGTTAAAGTACTTAGTATTAAGCCCTTTGCCATCTCACCTGACAACCTGTTTTTCCTCACCTTCAAGTCCATCGGGATTATTAGCGATGCCGCGCTCTCGTCCTTTTTGCAAACTTTAAGCACGCTCCTGCCGCCCGAGTTGTCGCAGGACATCAATGGCCTCGACCTCGCCCCGGACGTGGTGATCGGGTTGGTTGTGAATCACGTAGAAGCTCTCTTGCTGAAACTTGAGGGCGGAGGGTTCGCCTGATCCGTTTCGTTGCGGACTCCGCCGATTCACCGCCGAGAGCAAATCCACAACAACCGCGTTGGCCTGAACCGCGCGTCCGCGCCGGTTCATCATTCAAACATCAGTTTTGATTGCGGGGCTTTGTCATCGTCCGCTTTAAGGAGAAGTTTATGAAGAACAGCAGCATTCGCTTTGCTCCCCTGACATTCTTATTGGTAATTCTCGCGTGGGGTAATGCAAACGCCGTCCTCGCCCAGACAGCTAAAGATACCGAAGCCGTCAAGGTGGACGAGTTCAGTATCGGCTCGTTACGCTTGGTGGACGTCCGCACGCAACATTACATCCGCGTCGATTTAAGCAACCGGAACGACCCTGCGTCCGATGCCACCGACCGGAATCCCGCCAACATCCGCATCACTTTCCTTCCGAGCGGAAGGGTCGTGCCGCAGTCGGAAATCGTGGCGGCCGACACCGTGTTCATCGCAGGCTTCAACCGCCAAGTGCTGCAAATCGTGTTGACGAGCGCGGCGACGACCAAACCCGCGCCCGGCGACAATCAAGTGCAGGTGCGCTTCCAGACGTTGCACTTTCTGGACACCGGCGCGACCGCAAGCGTGACCAAAACGGGTGTCACCGGAACGGGGCCGATCTTCGATGCGACGAACATTAACGATCTCGTCGATGCCACCACGGAGGCGTTGAAGAACGCCGTCGCAAGCGCGAAAACGTCCGAAGAAAAGAACATCTTTGCCGCCCTGAACGTCACCGTCCCATCAGGCGGCGGCGGGGATACGGAAGGCAGCGGCGACATCATCATCAACAGGAATTTGCAGAGCCTGCCTTTCGGTCAAGGTCTCTTTGATCGGCTGAACTTCGGCCTCAAGCTCAAAAAAGCGAGCGAGGAGAAAGCCGACCCCAGACACTTTGAAACCGGCCTGACTTTCAGGAAAACCTTTCTCATCAATCGCGCCAAGATCGAGGCCGTGAAGGACGCCATCGACCGCACGACGGCAGGCTCGCTTAATTTGGCTCCCACGACAAGCGTGGTGACGCTCAGGAACGGCGCGCCGTCCAACGATCCGGAGCAGATCATCAACGACCTGCAAAAGGATTTCTTTCGCGGTCTCGTCTTCGACAATGCGGTGAAGTTTGAAGGCGACGTTGACGGGGCAAGCATCGGCAACATCAGCAACCTTCTCTATGACGGCCAGCTACAAGTCACCACCGTCTCGCGCGTCATCGGCAACCAGACGGGCTTCTGGAATTTCCGCTTGATTCCCGTCGGCTTAGAGGCCGGTTATAACCTCAAGAACGAGGACGATCCGGCCAATGAAAAGTATTCGCTGGCACGCTTCAAGACCGGCGCGGTGTTCAATATGTTCTATCAGGCCGATAACCAGAACGCGCTGCTCAACCGGCTCGATTTCGAGGTGCAGGGCGTCAACCGCTACCTGTTCAAAAGCGAGAGCGTTTTCGATGCGACGACCCAAAAGGCCACCCTCATCGAGAAAGGGAATAAATACTGGCTTCAGGCCGACCTCAAGTTTTTGTTCGGCCCAAGGGTACAGGCCGGACGCGTAGGTTTCAGGGCGAGCTTCCGGCGCGGCTCTTTGCCTCCGGTCTATGCCTTTAATAAAGCCTTCACCTTCGGCATCGTCTTCGAGACGTCCGACCCCGACACCTCCAGAGAAATTAAATTGAAGTGAGAACTGCCGGAGGTCTGACCGCCCATGCAAATCAAATTCAGACTCTACGCGGCTGACCCGGACGACCGCCCGCCGGTCGAGTGGCTCGCGCAGTTTCCTCTGCCGTCGCCCGACGTAAAGGAAGTCATCAAGGCCGCCGGTTTCGACCCCGCCGCTCCTGACTTGTACAGCTTCGGTCGCCTCTCCGAACAGTGGGGCGCGCACGAGGCCGGCTGCCTCGTCGTCACGAAGAACCGGAAACTGCCGGAGGGCGAGCCACTCGCCGTCAGCTTGAAACCGTTGTGAACGTTTGCGGCTTGCCGCGCCGCGCCTCACCCGCAAAATCGCGCCCCGACGCCGCCGGAGATGTTCGGCCGCGCCGGGGCGCAACGCATGCGCGAGACAAATGAGAAGCCGCTTAACTGTTGCTCCGACGCCTTTCTAATCACACGGCTGTGATATAACGTCTCCGACCTAGCCTTTTTCCTTTTCCCTTATTTCGTGCTACCGTTTTTGCTTTCGTTCGAGGCGGGGCGTTCCTTGAGTTGCCCGTCCGACGGGTCGGGGAGCATGTGGCTTGATCAAATCGTCACACGATTGTGCGTTTGACGTTCGACTTTAAGGAGACCTGCGATGAAGCGGTCGCTTCTGATATGTTTGCTGGCGGCAGGGTGCTGTCTGAGTTCGGGTTGTGGTGGGGCGAAGAATCAGGGCGGCGACAGCAGCAGGGCGGGCGCAAGCGGCGGCCAGAACAACAACGCCGCAACGAAGCCTGCGAAGACCGACGTGATTTTCGCCAGAGAAGCGGTTGAGGGTCTGCTCGGCGGCGACGTTGCGGCGGCCGACGCTTTCGATTGGGAGAACTTGAAAGTGCCGGGCGCGCCTGACGCGGGCGAGGCTTACAAGGAGATGCCCGACGACGAGAACCGGGAGGAATTTCGGAAGGGCTTTATCGAAAAATTCTCCGAGTCGTTCAAAGAATCCGGGGCGAGCGCCAGCGATTTGAAGAACTGGCGCGAGGAATCGCGCGAAGGCGAGAGAACCATCGTCGCCGTTGACACCACGACGGGCAAGACCATGCGCGTCTCGGTTGTCCGCCGCGACGGGCGGCAGTTGGTGTCCGAACTATCAATTGATTGAGCGCGAGGCTTACGGGGCAACATGATTAGACCTTTTCGCGGCAAGCACCCGAAAATTCATCCGAGCGCATTTATCGAAGCGAGCGCGCAGGTGATCGGCGACGTGGAGATCGGCGAACAGTCGTCCGTCTGGTTCAACGCGGTCGTGCGCGGCGACGTGTTCTACATACGCATCGGCAACCGCACGAACATACAGGACGGCACGGTCGTTCACGTCACCAACGGCACGCACGCCACGATCCTCGAAGACGAAGTGACCGTCGGCCACAACGTCACGCTGCACGGCTGCCAAATCGAACGCGGCTGCCTCGTCGGCATGGGGTCAATCGTAATGGACGACGTGCGCGTCGGCGCGCAGTCGCTCGTCGCGGCGGGCGCGCTCATCTCGCCGGGCACAATCGTGCCCCCGCGCTCGCTCGTCATGGGCGTCCCGGCAAAGGTCAAACGCCCGCTCACGGCAGAGGAAGTGGACGGCCTCGCGCAGTACTGGAAGAACTACATCGAATACACGGAACAGTACAAGAGTGAGCAGTAAGCAGTAAGCAGTGAGCAGTTAAGACAAACTGCTTTTTACTGCGCGCTGCTTACTGCTCACTGCTTACTATTATGAGCAAGACTCAACCGGCGCGGGGGATGCGCGATTTTTTGCCTGCGGACGTAAGAAGGCGCGAGTATGTGATCGGCGTCGTGCGCGGGGTGTATGAGCGTTACGGGTTCGAGCCGTTGGAGACTCCGGCGGTCGAGAACATCGAGACGCTGACGGGCAAGTACGGCGAAGAGGGCAATCAACTCATCTTCAAAATCCTGAAGCGCGGCGAGCACGAACAGACGGGCGCGGCCGACCTCGCCTTGCGCTACGACTTGACCGTGCCGCTGGCGCGCGTCGTCGCGGAGTACGGCGAGCGGCTGCCGAAGTTTTTCAAACGCTACCAGATTCAACCCGTGTGGCGCGCAGATCGCCCGGCGCGCGGCCGCTTCCGCGAGTTTTATCAATGCGACGTTGACGCCACGGGGTCGCGCTCGATGATCGTCGAAGCGGAAATCTGCGCGGCGGCGTCGGACGTTTTGGCGCAACTCGGCTTCACGAATTTCACCATCCGTTTGAATCACCGGCAGGTGCTCGCAGGCGTGCTCGACGCGGCGGGCGTTGCGCCGGAACTGCACGGCGATGCGCTCATTGCGCTCGATAAACTGGATAAGATCGGCGCGGAAGGCGTTGCCAGAGAATTGATCGAGCGCGGCGTCGCGGGCGAGGCGGGCGTAAAACTGCTGCGCTTCTTTGAAGGCGTGGCCGGAATCGAGAAGGCCGCCGAGTCGGTTGACGTGGGCGCGCCCGGCACGGAGCGAGAGGCTTTCAACGCCGCCGTGCTCGGTCGCCTCGTAGAGTTTATCGGGGATAACGAAACGGGCGCGCGCGGCGCGGACGAGTTGCGACAGATTTTGCAGTTTGCCGGAGCGACGGGCGCGGGCGCGCGGATAAAGATCGATCCGAGTCTGGCGCGCGGGTTGTCTTATTACACGGGCGCGATCATGGAGATCAACGTGCCCGATCTGGCGGGCAGCCTCGGCGGCGGCGGGCGTTACGATAATCTGGTCGGGATGTTTTCAAAGCAGCAAGTCCCGGCGTGCGGGTTCTCGCTCGGCCTCGAACGCATCATCGTCGTGATGACGGAGCGCGAGATGTTTCCCGCTCATCTCTTGAGCGCATCGGCCGACGTGCTGGTGACGATCTGGGATGAGTCGTCGGCCGGCGACGCGCTCGCGCTCGCGCGCGAGTTACGCGCGGGGGGCTTGCGTGTCGATGTCTACCCGGAGCGCGGCGATAAGGTCGGCAAGCAGTTTAAGTATGCTTCGACGCGGGGCGTGCCGTTCGTCGCCGTCGCGGGGCCGGACGAACGCGCGCGCGGCGAGGTCTCTTTGAAAGATATGCGTTCCGGCGAGCAGCAAACCGTTCGGAGCGCGGCGGCGGCCGAGACGTTGAAGGCATTGCTCAAAGCAAACGGGGACGGTTAAATTCCGCAAACTATATTTGAGAGACGAACGGCGGGGCGAGGGTCTCGCCTTCATTTATCGCGGGCGGTGCAGGAATAGACATGCTGGATAATTTAGGAAATTTGGAGCGGACGCATTCGTGCGGTCAGTTGCGCGCGGAGCACGTGGGACAGACGGTGACCCTGATGGGTTGGGTGGCGCGGCGGCGCGACTTCGGGCCGCTGACCTTCTTCGATTTGCGCGACCGCGACGGAATCACGCAGGTCGTCTTCAACGAGGAGACGGCGCGCGAGGCGCACGCGAAGGCGAAGCAGCCGCGCGGCGAGTATGTGATCGCAATCACGGGCGAGGTGGTGTTGCGCGAAGAGGGGCAGCGCAATCCGAAGATCGCGACGGGCGCGGTGGAGGTGCAGGCGCGCGAGCTTTTGATCCTGAACGACGCGCGCACCACGCCGTTTCAACTCGAAGTCGCGGGCGGCGAGACGCTCGCGGCGGAAGACTTGCGTTTGAAGTATCGCTACCTCGATCTGCGTCGCCCGCAGTTGCAGGCCAACCTGCGGATGCGTCACCGGATGGTCACGGAGATTCACCGCTACATGGACGAGCAGGGGTTTACCGAGATCGAGACGCCGATCATGATCAAGTCCACGCCGGAAGGCGCGCGCGATTACGTCGTGCCGTCGCGCACGTTTCCGGGGAAGTTCTACGCGCTGCCGCAATCGCCGCAGTTGTTCAAGCAACTGTGCATGATCGCGGGGCTGGACAAGTATTACCAGATCGCGCGCTGCTTCCGTGACGAGGACTTGCGCGCCGACCGCCAGCCGGAATTTTCACAACTCGACGTGGAGATGAGTTTCCCCACGCTCGAACGCATTTACGCGCTCACCGAGGGCTACTTCGCGCGCGTCTTTCGCGCCTGCACCGGCGTCGAATTGCCGACGCCGTTTCCGCGCATGTCTTACGCGGAGGCGATGCGCCGCTACGGCAGCGACAAGCCCGACCTGCGTTTCGGGATGGAACTCCAAGACCTCTCGCCCGCGCTTGAGGGCACGACCTTCGCCCCTTTCGCCTCCGCGCTTGCGAGCGGCGGCGAGGTGAAGGGCATCGTCGTCCGGGGCGCGGCGAAGTGGTCGCGCAAACTGTTAGACGAGTTGCAGGAGCACGCGAAGCGTTACGGCGCGGGCGCGCTGGCGTGGATCAAGTTGGGCGATGAAGTCTCGTCTTCCTTGTTGAAGGCTCTGGGCGAAGAGACGATCAAGCGCGTGGCCGCAGCGGCCGGAGCGGAGGGGGGCGATGCGGTGCTCGTCGTCGCGGGCAAGGCGAAGACGGTCGCGGCGAGCCTCGGCGCGTTGCGCATCGAAGTTGCGAAGCGCGAAAAGTTGATCCCTGAAAATGTCTACGCGCCGCTCTGGGTGACGGAGTTTCCGATGTTCGAGTATGACGAGGAGGGAGATCGTTACTACGCGATGCATCACCCGTTCACCTCCGCGCTTGACGAGGACTTGCCGCTGCTGGAGCGTGCGGTCGAAGGCGGCGAGACGCATCTGCTCGCACAACTTCGTGCGAAGGCTTACGACACGGTGATCAACGGCGTAGAGGTTGCGGGCGGCTCGATTCGTATTCACCGGCGCGACGTGCAGCGGCTCATCTTCAAGGCTCTCGGCATGACGGAGGAGACGGCGCGCGAGCGTTTCGGGTTCTTCTTGGATGCCCTTGAGTTCGGCACGCCGCCGCACGGCGGCATCGCCTCCGGCATCGAACGCACGATGATGGTCTTAGCCAACACGGAGAATATCCGCGACGTGATGGCATTCCCGAAGACCGCCTCGGCCGCCGACTTGATGATTGACGCGCCCGGCGAAGTTGACCCGCAGATGCTCAAAGATTTGCACATCCGCGTTAAGGAAGCGTAGCACGCCACTGTTTAAGGAGAAGCCAAGTCCAAGATGAATTTGAATCGTCTCGTCTCTCAAACGCTTGCGTTGCTGTCGGTCTTGTTGTTATCCGCCGTCGCTAATATTGCGTGGGCGCAGACACCGCCGCAGGCGGCCGCCGCGCCGAAGCGCATCGCCGTGCGCGCCGCGCGAATGCTCGACGTGCGCAGCGGCAGCGTCGTCGCCAACGCCGTCGTCATTATCGAGAACGGCCGCATCCAGTCGGCCGGTGAGGGCTTGGCGATCCCTGCGGGCGCGGAAGTGATAGACCTCGGCGGCGCGATGCTCTTGCCCGGCCTCTCGGACAGCCACACGCACCTGTTACAGAACTACGACAAGCGGATCGGCGGCGACGACCCGAACATGATCCTGACCGTTACGCAACTCGGCACGACGCGCCGCGCGTTGCTCGGCGCGTCGCAGGCGCGCGAGATGCTTGAGGCGGGTTTCACATCGGTGCGCGATCTCGGCAACTCCGGTTGGAACGGCGATGTCGCGTTGCGCGACGCGATCCGTTCGGGCTGGGTGACGGGGCCGCGCCTGTTCGCTTCGACGCGCGCCCTGTCGGCGGCGGGCGGCCAGTTCGGCGGTGTCTCGGCCGAGATGCAAAAGGTCATCGAGCAGGAATACGTGGTGGTGAGCGGCGTCGAGGACGCGCGCCGCGCCGTGCGGCAGGCTTTCTACGACGGCGCGGACTTGATCAAGGTGATCGTCAACACGGGCGCGCGCGTGCTGTCGCTCGAAGAGATGAAGGTGATCGTCGAAGAGGCGCACCGCGTGAACCGCAAGGTGTCGGCGCACGCCATCGGCGACGCCGCGACGCGCATCGCAGCCGAAGCCGGAGTTGACTCCATCGAGCACGCCTACACCATTCCAGACGACGCGCTCAAGATGATGGCCGCAAAGAAAATCTTTCTCGTCCCGACGGATTTCCCCTCGGAGTTTTACCTGCCGCCGGACACTCTGACGCCGGAGCAGCGCGCCGCCGCGCTCAGAAATATCAAAGGGTTTACGAACGGCAGCCGCGAGCGGCTGGCGCGCGCCATCAAGATGGGCGTCCGCATCTCAGCCGGTTCGGATTCCTACTACGCCGAGCCGGGACAGACGCGCGGGCAGACGAGCAAACTCATGTTTCGCGCCTACGCCGAGTCAGGCATGACGCCGCTTGAGATCATCCGCGCCGCGACGATCAACAACGCCGAATTGTTCACCGGCGAGCGCGCTCCGTTCGGCAGCATCGAGGCGGGCAAGTTCGCAGACCTCATCGCCGTCGCGGGCGATCCGCTAAAAGAGATCACGGAACTGGAGCGCGTGCGCTTCGTGATGAAGGGCGGCACGGTCGTCAAAGACGAGTTGACGGCGACGCGCGCGGCAAGCAGCAGCGCGCGCCCGTCGAAGTAAGATTTTGCGAAGCAGACCACGGGCGGAAGGGGAGCGGCTTATCGTCACAATCAGGCGGGCGCAATTGGAAGAGATGCTCGCGCACGCGCGCGCGGCTCGCCCCGAAGAGTGTTGCGGTCTCGTCGGCGGCGACCGCGAAGGCGTCGGGGCGTCCGTCTATCGCCTGCGCAACATCGCGCCCGACCCGCGCGTGGCCTATGACGGCGACCCGCAGGGTTTGTGCGAGGCGCAACGCACGATGCGCGCGCGCGGCGAACAACTGCTCGGCGTCTATCATTCGCACCCGCGCGAGGCCGCCCCCGTGCCTTCCGAGTCGGATGTGCGTCTGGCCTACCACCCGTCGGCCGTCTACTTCATCATCGGCATCGAAGAGAGCAACGCGGACGCCGGAGAAGACTCCGCCGTCGCCACCGCGAGCCTGCACGCGTTTCGTATTTTTAGAAGCGAAAAACTTTGGGAGAGGGTAGAATACACGGTCATCGAAAGTTGAATCGGAGCGAACCCGCGGCGCACGCGATTCGTAATAGAGCTTATGTCGGAGAAGAGAAGCAAGTACGATACAGACCCGCTCGATCCTGATTTCGTTCGCCGGACAGAAGAGTTCGGCAGCGCGGCGCGCGAAACGGCGCGCACCCCGAACGAACAGGCGCGCCTGAACCCGGACGCCGACGCGCCCACGCGCCGCATCGACGATCACCTGTCGCAACCCTACCCGTCAATCTTCGTGCCGCCCGCTCAGACGCCGCCGCCACCGCCCCCGGCCTATCAACAGCCGACTTACCAGCAACCGACTTATCAACAACCTACTTACCAACAGCCGACTTATCAACAACCGACGCACGCCAACCTAGGCCGCACCGCGCCGATGGCGGGCGTGCCGCAGAGACCCGCGCCGCCCACGTCGCGCACCGTGGCCGGGCTTGGCATCCCGGAAAATATCGCGCTCGTCCTACCCTACGTGCCTTTTTACATCGGCATCGTCGGCGCGATCATCGAACTACTGCTCGTGCCGCGCACGGAGACGCGCGTGCGTTTCCACGCGGCGCAAGGTCTGGCTCTGCAACTCGCAATCCTGATCGTCTCGCTGATTCTTGGATTCCTCGGCGACCTGTCGGGCGTCGGCCTCGGTCGCCCCTTCTTCTCTATCGCCGCCAACATCTTTCTCGTCGTCTCGATCATCCGCGTCTGGAAAGGCGAGACGCACCATCTCGCTCCCCTCGACGAAGCCACCAGTTGGCTCTATGAACGCATCGAACCGCGCAAATAGACGGCGCATGCGATGAAAGAGAACCTGCCCGAACGCGCACCGCACACGCAGTTTGCGCGCCGTCAATCGCGCGGCACGATCATATCTGCGAATAACTTCGACGAATAACTTCAACGAGTAACTTCAACTAATAACTTCAACCGAGCATCCCGCAGTCGCCGCGAGACGGGGAGTTTTCTCATCTCCCGTCCTCCGCTTTTCTTTTGCCGCTCTCGCCCGCCCGTTTTGTGATAATCTCGCGCGTGTCTCTCCACTCGGACGTGAACGTTAACCGCCTTCAATTCAACTCACAGAGGTGCAGTCTCTTGGCTTTGTTTCTCAAACTTCGCGCGCGGCTCTTGCCGGTCGCCGTCGTCGCTCTGGCCGTATCCCAACTCGCGCTGCCCACTGAAATTTCGGCGCAGCGGAATCGCGCCCCGCGCCGCGTCTCCCGGCCGCCAGTTGCGGCGCGCGCTAATGCGTCGGCGGCGCAGCAGGACGCGCGCGTGGCGCAGATCGCCACGGAGTATCTGCGCGGCCGCTTCGCTTTCTACCCGTCTGAAGCCACGGCGCTCGGCGTGCACGAGTTCGATAGTTTGCTCGAAGCGCGCGATGCGGATTCTGTGGCGCGTGAGGTGCGGCGTCTGCGCGCCGCGCTCGCCGCGCTCGCGCGTGTGCCGGAGTGGAGGCTGTCGCCCGACGCGCGTTACGATTATCTCGTGCTGCAATCGCACGCGCGCGCCGAGTTGCTCGAACTCGAAGACGTGCGGATGTGGCAGCGCAACCCGAACGTCTATAACCAACTGCTCGCGTCGGGCGTGGCAAACATTTTGAAGCGCAACTACGCGCCCATCGAGACGCGGCTGGACGCGCTCGTCGCGCGCGAGCGACAGATCGGGCGGCTGCTTGAGGACGCCCGCGCGAATCTGCAAAACCCGCCGCGCATCTACACCGAGACGGCCATCGCGCAGGTCGGCGGAAGCATCGACTACTTCAAGACGGTCGTGCCGCAGATGTTCGAGCGCGCGGGCGGCGGGCGTCTTCCGGCGGCGCGGCGCGCGGAGTTTGAAACGACGAACGAGGGGGTCGTTCGTGCGCTCGCTTCCTTTCGGGATTGGCTGCGCGCGGAACTGCTGCCGCGCTCGAACGGCGACTATGCCATCGGCGCGGAGAATTACCGGCGCAAACTTCTCTACGAGGAGATGGTGGCAACGCCGCTCGCACAGTTGATTCGCGAGGGCGAGCGCGAGTTGCGCCGCACGCAGAACGAGATGCACGCCGTGGCCGAAGAGATCGCGCCGGGGCGCGATTTGATGAACGTCATCCGTTCGCTCGGGCGCGAGCACCCCAGCGCGGACGGCCTCGCCGGAGAGACGCGCGCCGAGTTGAATCGTATCCGCGCCTTCGTCCGCACGCAGGAGATTTTGACGCTGCCCGCGAGTGAAAATTTGCAGGT
Source organism: Pyrinomonadaceae bacterium (assembly GCA_035940695.1). Classification (GTDB taxonomy): domain Bacteria; phylum Acidobacteriota; class Blastocatellia; order Pyrinomonadales; family Pyrinomonadaceae; genus JAIVJZ01. The sequence goes on from DASZEQ010000028.1 coordinate 32,322, forward strand.
GGCGGAGACGCCCGAATATGCGCGCTCGACGAGTTTCGCTTCGATGGACACGCCGGGCGCGTTCGAGCGCGTCGCGACCGAGGCTTATTACTACGTGACGCCGCCCGACCCGGCATGGGACGCGCGACGCAAAGAGGAGCACCTGAGTTTTTATAATCGCTACTCGCTCCCCATCGTCTCGATTCACGAAGTCTACCCCGGCCACTACTATCAACTGCTCGCCGCGCGTCGCTCGCCTTCGCGCGTGCGCGCCGCGCTCGGCGCGGGAAGTTTCATCGAAGGCTGGGCGCACTACACGGAGCAGATGATGTTGGACGAAGGCTTCGGCGGCAATAACCCGAAACTGCGACTCGCGCAATTGCAGGCCGCGCTCTTGCGCCTGTGCCGCTACCTCGTCAGTCTCAAGATGCACACGCAAGGGCTGAGCTACGAAGGCGGCGTCGAGTTCTTCATGCGCGAGGGCTACATGGAGCGCACCAACGCCGAACGCGAAGCCCGGCGCGGCACGCTCGACCCGATGTATCTCATCTACACGCTCGGCAAGATGGAGATTTTGAAGTTGCGCGAAGAGTACCGCGCGCGCACGGGCGCGTCGTTCCGGCTCGGCGAGTTTCACGACCGGCTGCTCAGTTACGGCAGCCCGCCCGTCAAGATTTTACGCATGGCGTTGCTCGGCGACGCGAACGCGCCGTTTGCCACCGCCGCCGCCTCCGCGCCCGCAAATGTCGAGACTGAAGATCGCACGAACGTCGTCGATTTTTCCGTGCTGGCGACGGGCGCGCTCAGCGGCTACGAGGGCGGGCGCACGGTCGAGTTGATCACGAATGAAAACGATTGGCGGCGCGCGTGGGCGTTGGTCGGCGGCGGACGGCCGCAGCCTGAGATCAATTTCAATTCGCGCGCGTGCATCGTCGTCTATCAGGGGCAGAAGTCGACGGGCGGCTACAGCATCGAGATCGCGGAGGTCAGGCGTGATGGCACTGTGCTTGCAGTGAATGTCCGCGAGCGGCGTCCGGCGTTCGGAGACGTTACAACGCAAATCATCACTTCGCCGTTTGTAGCCGTTTCGATACCGCGCCCGCCGCAGGGCGTGAGCGTCATCTTGACGGGCGACGGGCAGAGCGAGACGAAGGCGGAAACGCAACAAAATCGCAAGATTATCGTCAAACCGCGCGGGCGGCGTGGGCGTAGACGCAGGGGTTAAAGAGGGCTGAAAGAGGCCAACCTGCGAGTGACCGAATTCATCAAAGTGGTGTCGGAATAATACACGGCGCGCGAGGCGCGCGAACAAATTTCCGGCGTTTAAGAATCAACGCTCTCCCGTTGCAAAACTCGGCGCAAGTGAATTCGGCGTCGAACGAGGTGTCAGATTTCGGGGGGAGATGCTTTTCGTAGAAGAGCGGCGCGAAACCCCTCGTCCGAGTCGAGTGGATGCGCCGCTCTTTTAGTTTGCGTCTGACAGATTAGACGCGCGGACGCCCGACGGCCGGTTCGCGTGTTATCCGAAGGAGAGAGCATGAAAAATATTAACCATCGTAATCAAAGCCGCGCCCGTGGATTTTTCGCGTGGCTGATGATCTTGGCTATCGCCGCCATGCCCCTGTCCGCGCTCGCACAGGGGACGCGCATCGTCGCGCCGAAGAACGGGTATAAGATTCAGGACGACGTGCAAGCCGGGCAACAGGCCGCGCGCGAGGCCGAACAGCAGTTGCCGCTCCTCAACGACCGAGAGGTGCAGGATTACGTCGAGCGCGTCGGTCAACGTCTGGTCTCCGCGATACCGGGCGAGTTCAGTCATCCTGAGTTTCGCTACAGCTTCAGGGTCGTCAACGCGCGCGAGATCAACGCGTTCGCTTTGCCGGGCGGCCCGATGTATCTCAATCGCGGCATGATCGAAGCGGCGCGCTCGGAAGGCGAGATGGCGGGCGTGATGGCGCACGAGATCAGCCACGTCGCGTTGCGCCACGGCACGGCGCAGGCCACGAAGGCGCAGAAGTATTCCATCCTCGGCGGCATCGGCGCGATTGCGGGCGCGGTCATCGGCGGCGGCTTGGGGAGCGTCATCGGTCAAGGGTCGCAGACGGCCGTGGGCGTCTACTTCCTGAAGTTCGGGCGCGAGTATGAGACGCAGGCCGACATCCTCGGCGCGCAGATCATGGCGCGCGCCGGTTACGACCCGCGCGATCTGGCGCGCATGTTTCAGACCATCCAGCAGCGTGGCGCGGGCGGCGGCCCGGAATTTTTGAGCAGCCACCCGAACCCCCAAAACCGTTACGCGCGCATCAATCAGGAAGCGCAACTGATCGGCGCGGTGCGTAACCCCATCGGCAACACGCGCGACTTCCAACTCGTGCAGGCACGCCTGCGCGGACAGGGGCGTGCGCCTTCGATGGGCGAGATCGCGCAGGGACAAGGGGGCGGTCAGAACTACCCGACCAACACGCGGCGCGGTCAGGTCGCCTATCCTTCGACGCGTTACCGGCAGATCAACAGTCAACTGTTTCGCCTGAGCGTGCCCGACAACTGGCGCGATTACGCGGGGCAGAACTCCGTGACGCTCGCGCCCGAAGGGGCGGTTGATCAAAACGGCGTGACGCACGGCGTCATCCTCGGCATCGACCGCGAGCAGAGCAGTAACTTGCGGCAAGCGACCGACCAGTACATCAACGAAGTCTTACAGGGCAACCCGTACTTGCAGGCGCGCAGCGGCTACACCCGCACGACCGTCTCGGGGCGCGCGGGACTTTCGACGACGCTCACGGGTCGCTCGCCCGTCACAGGACAGACCGAAGTGGTCACGGTCGTCACGACGCTCTTGCGCGACGGCAGCATCTTCTACATGAACTACGTGACGCCGCAGTACGACCAGCGCAACTACCAGAATGCGTTCAACCAGATTCTGCGTAGCATCCAATTGAACGACTAACAGGTTCGACGGAAAGATCGTTTGAGCCGTAAACAGGGAAAGGCCGGTTCGCTTGGTGCGAACCGGCCTTCTTTTTTTGTTGGCGCGGGGCGAGCGCGTGCGCGTCTCTCAGATGAGCGGCATCTTCGCTCCGCACTCGGGGCAGAACTTGGTGGCCGTTTCGGGTTGATGGCCGCAGCCCTGACACGTCGCGCGCGGCGGCGTCGCCGGAGTGCCGCATTCGGGGCAGAACTTGGCCTTGCCCACGTCCACGCCGCAAGAGACGCAGGCGCGCGCCGTCTGCGCCGACGACGAGGCGGCAGTTTGCGCGGGGGCTTTCACATACGCGTCGCCGCCCATGTCAATTTTCGAGGCGTAGTCGGTTTGCCGCGCGCGTTCGTGGAGTTGTTCGCGCGCGGCGTCGGCCTTCGCGTTGGCGTGCGAAGAGGCGAGTTCTTCTTGAAAGTCCGGCGCGCATCCTTCGCACTGCCCGGCGTTCGCGTTCCAGCACACTTCGGGACACACCCACCTGCCGCAACGCGAGCATTGATGAAAATGCTGCTTGCCCTCTTCGACCGCCTTGGCGAGCGCGTCGTCGTGCGCCTTGCCGCCGACGGAACGCTGGATGTCGTAAGCCGAGTTGCCCGCCGTGCTCGCCCAGCCGCCGAACAGATCGCCCGCCGCGCGCAGCAGCGACCCGGCCGTGCCGATGGCCGACGCCTGAAACCGCGACATGTAACCGTTCCCGCACTTGTCGCAATGAAACTTGAACTGATAACCCCGATCCGTTGACAGGTCATCGTAATTGCTGACGAATTGCACCAACGCCATGCCGAAACCTCCAGTAGCCTTTCGAGCGGATTGAGAATTGCCGATTATTCCGCGCGCAGGCAGACGCGCCCGCGCACGCCGGATATTTTATTAGTTCAAACTTCACTTGTCACTGCTTTTCGCTTCGAGCCAGAGAGCTTCCATTTCGTCGAGCGTGGCGGCGTCGAGCGTTTGGCCGCGCGCTTGGAGGCCGCGTTCGATGTGGCGAAAGCGGCGTCGAAATTTACGGTTGGTCAACTTCAACGCGGCTTCGGGTTCGACCGTCAGGTGGCGCGCGATGTTCGTCACGACGAAGAGCAGGTCGCCCAACTCTTCGCGCACGCGCGCCTGTCTCGCCTCGTCCGTCGAGGCGTCGTCGGCGTCGCCATCATTGCCCGCGCGGCTCTCTTCGATGGCGGCCTTGAGTTCGTCCACCTCTTCGTGCAGCTTGTCGAAAATCTGTTCGACGTTCTGCCAGTCGAAGCCGACGCGCGCGGCCTTGGTCGTCAGTTGGTGCGCCTCCATGAGCGCGGGCGCTTTGGCCGAGACGCCGTCCAGCAGCGACGTGTCTTTCGCCGCTTCGTCTCCGCGCCCGGCCGCGCGTTTCTCTTCGGCCTTGATCGCTTCCCAGTTGCGCAAGACTTCGGCCGAATCGGCCGCGCTCTCGCCCGCGAAGACGTGCGGGTGGCGGCGCACCATCTTCGTGTGAATCGCTTCGACCACGTCGTCAATCGTAAACTCGCCGCGCTCGGAGGCGACCTGTGCGTAGAAGACGATCTGAAACAGGAGGTCGCCGAGTTCGCCGCGCAACTCCTCCGGGCGACCCTCGCGCGCCTCTTCGACGGCCTCGAAAGCCTCGTAGGCTTCCTCCAAGAGCATCGGCGCGAGCGTGGCGTAGTTCTGTTCGCGATCCCAAGGACAGCCCTCGGGCGAACGCAAGCGCGCCATCAGCGCGACGAGATCGGTAAATGTAACGGGCATAAATTTATCCGCAGTTCAGAGTCGAGTATGCAAAGTGCGTTGTCACGGGCGTTGATGGTTCAAGTCTAAAACTTAAAGCCCGATGTTCCAAGCCGGTCGGAAGAAACTTTCCGCGCCCCGGCGTTGACCCCTTTCTTGCGGCCGCGTCGCGCTCGGTGCTACCATCCTCGGGCAACTCAAAGATCACAAAATTTAACTCACGGATAGCGCGGCTCCCGTGCGCGGGTCGCCGCCTCGAATTCGAGCGACGAAATGAGCGAAGAAAAACCACATTTCAAAGTTACAGACCGGCGTCTGTTTAATTCTGACGGCACGCCCCGCGACATCGAGCGCAAGGCCGATACCACAACCGACGACAACAACGCGCCCGCCGCGACCGGGACGGAAACAGCGGCCGCCGCCGCCGGATCGGATTCCGCCGCCGTTGCGTCTTCGCCTGCGGCTGAAGCGGCGCGGCGTGAGCAATCGTCATCGCCCGCCGAATCGCCCGCCGAAACCGCGAGCGAGTCGCGCCCGACGGCGACGCACGACGCGCCAGACGCTGCCGGAGCGGCGCAGGAAGAGGGGGAAGACCCGACGGCCTTCGCCAATCTCGTCATGTTCATCGCCTCGCCCGCGGCGGCGGCCATGGGCATGACCGAGCATCCCGGTCTCGCCCCCGGCGAACTCGACCTGCCGCTCGCCAAGCACTGCATCGATCTGCTCGGCACGATTCAACAGAAGACCTACGGCAACCTCAGCACGCAGGAGGGGCAGATTCTCGAAGGGCTGCTCGCCGAATTACGCATGCAATACATCTCTCTGACCTCGACGCACCGCCCGCCCATGCGGCCGCGCGGCTTCACCGGCAACGACATCACGGGCGGGCGATGAGTTTCAAGTTTCAGGTTTCAAGTTTCAGGACTGAGATTGTTCGTTCTTTAACTTGAAACTTGAAACCTGAAACTTGAAACCTTATGAAGTTCACCCTACTCGGCACAGGCACTTCGACGGGCGTGCCTTCCATCGGCTGCGAGTGCGAGACCTGCACGTCGGACGACCCGCGCGACCGGCGTTTGCGCGTCTCCGTCCTCGTCGAGCACGACGGGCAGAGCGTGTTGATCGATACTTCCTCGGACTTTCGCCAGCAGGCTCTCCGGCAGAAATTAAAACGGCTCGACGCCGTGCTCATCACGCATTGCCACGCCGACCACATCTTCGGCCTCGACGATATTCGCCCGCTCAACTTTCGCCACGGCGCGCTCGGCGTCTACGCCAACGAACGCGCGTGGCGCGACATTCGCCGCATCTTTCAATACGTCTTCGAGCCGTCGCATTTCGGCGGCGGCCTCCCGCAAGTGGTCGCGCACACGGTCGTTGACGGCGCGCCGTTTTGTCTCAGTCGGGATTTTCGAGTCACGCCCGTCGAAGTCATTCACGGGCGTCTGCCCGTGGTCGCCTATCGCTGCAACGACTTCGCCTACGTCACCGACCTCAGCGAGATTCCGCCCGCCACGCTCGAAGCCCTGCGCGGCCTCGACGTGCTCGTGCTCGACTGCCTGCGGCTGACCTCGCACCCGACGCACCTTTCGCTCGAACGCTCCCTCGCCTATATCGAAGAACTCAAACCGCGCCGCGCCTACTTGACCCACATCGCGCACGACATCAAACACGCACGCGACTCCGCTTTGCTCCCACGCGGCGTCGAATTCGGCTACGACGGACTGGAGATTCAAGGATGAGGGATGAAGGATGTGGGATGAGTTAAGAAAGCATTCAACTGCTTGAGTGCTTTCATTCATCCCACATCCTTCATCCCTCATCCCTCAGCTTATGCGCCTCTTTCACGGAACTGACAACGCGGAGATCGCGCGGCCGACCGTGCTCACGCTCGGCGTCTTTGACGGTCTGCACCTCGGCCACCAATTGATCATGCGCACGGTGGTCGAGCGCGCGCGTGAAACTGCCGCCGTGCCGACCGTCATCACGTTCGACCCGCACCCGCGCGCCGTGCTGCACCCCGAATCCGCGCCGCCCCTGTTGCAAACCTTCGACCAGAAGATCGAAGCCTTCCGCGTGCTCGGCATCGAGCAAGCAATCGTCATCCGTTTCGACGAGGAGTTCGCACAGGTGCGCGCCGAAGAATTTCTGCGCGACGTGGTGCGGGAACGTTTGCAGGCGAGGGAAGTGTATCTCGGTCGCGGCTTCGCGTTCGGGCGCGGGCGCGAAGGCAACATCGAGTTGTTGAAGGCGGCGAGCGGGCGTCTCGGATTTCACGCCGACGAGGTGGCGGAGGTGCGCCTGCGCGGGCGGCGCATCAGTTCGAGCCGGATTCGCGAGATGCTGGCGGCCGGTCGCGTGAATCTCGCGCGGCGCATGCTGGGGCGGCCTTACGGCGTCGAGGGGCGCGTCGTCAGGGGCGACGAGCGCGGGCGCACGCTCGGCTTCCCGACGGCCAACCTGCACCCGCAGAACCGCGTCATCCCGCGCGGCGGCGTCTACGTAACGGCCACTCTGATTGAGGGCGCGTGGCGGCGCAGCGTCACGAACATCGGCACGCGCCCGACCTTTGCGCGCGACGCCGCGCCTTCCGTCGAGACTTACGTGATGAATTGGGACGGCGACCTCTACGGCGACGTGGTGCGCGTGCGCTTCCTGCATCGCCTGCGCGACGAGCGCAAATTCGCTTCCGTCGTCGATTTGAAGACGCAGATTGACAGAGATGTCGCGCGCGCCGCGCGCTATTTCGCGCACCCCGGCGTGCGCGGTTCGCTGACCATCATTTGAAGCCGTCGCGAGCCGTCCGGCAACAAAAACGCCCCGCGATGACCCGCCCCTTTCCCCGCCCGAACTCACGCGCGAACCCGTCGAATATATGACTCGCCGGAGGCATGTTAGCGCGGCGGGCGGAACAAATTTAAAACGCATCTAATCTGAGCCGCACAACGTACAAGGAATGAACCCGACTGTCACAGGATTGCGACAAGTGTGATTTATCATCAAAGTGAAAATGGCAACGACTGAGAAAAAATCGAACTCTTTAGTTCCCTCGAACGGCAACGGGCACGCCCGCAACGGCGACGCACACGGGAAGAACGGCGATGGGCGCGCGGCCTCCGCTATGAGTCTCGTTCCTGCCGCGCGCGCAGGAGGAGCGCAACGCGCCGCCACCGCCACCACGGCAGCCGTCGGCGGCGACACTAAAGAGCGTGTCATGCCCGCCGTCGAAGCGGAGGCGCGTGCGGAGGAAGCGGCGCGGCTGGCGCAGGGCTGGCGCGGGTGGTGGCGAACTCTACAGGTCGCGCGCGTGCTCGGCACGCTCGGCTTCTACCTGTTTCTGGAAAACTACGAGGCGCGCGCGAAGTTTAACCGGCGCATGAGCGCGCGGCGGCTCGAAGAGGCGCGCGCGAGCGGCAGTTCCATGCTGCTCCGGCGTGCGCAGGCGCGCGATGTTTTCAGTCGTGCGCTTGATCGATTCATTCGTCTGGTGCGTCACGTCGTCTTTCGCGGGGCGGACGAGTCGAGCAGCAAGGAGGCGCGGCTGCGTGAACAGGCCGTGTGGTTGAAGACGCGCCTCATCAAACTCGGCCCGACCTTTATCAAGATCGGGCAGTCGCTCGGCACGCGCGGCGACCTGTTGCCGCTCGCTTACGTCAAGGAACTCTCGCTGCTGCAAGATCAAGTGCCGCCCTTCCCGACGACGGAGGCTTACGCGCGCATCGAAGCGGAACTCGGCCGCACGCTCCAAGAGGCTTACGCCGAGATCGACGCCGCGCCGGTGGCCGCCGCTTCGCTCGGTCAGGTTTACCGCGCGCGTCTGCACACGGGCGAAGAGGTCGCGGTCAAAGTGCAACGCCCGCATCTCGCGGAGACGGTCAGCCTCGACATCGCCGTGCTGCGCCGCATCGTCGCGCGCCTCTCGCGCTATCCTTCGTTCAACGAGAACGCCGACTGGCAGGGGATGCTCGACGAATTTGACGAGACGATTCACGAGGAGATGGACTACGGGCAGGAAGCCCGCAACGCCGAACGCTTCCGCGAGAACTTCAAAAGCTGGCGCGTCGTCCACGTCCCGCGCATCTACTTCACGCATTCGAGCGAGCGCGTGCTGACGATGGAGTTCATTCGCGGCACGAAGGTGGTGGAAGTCGAAGCGTTGCGCGCGCGTCGCATCTCGCCCGTCAAGGTCAACCGCCTGTTGATTCGCACCTACTTGAAACAACTGCTCGAAGACGGCTTCTTTCACGCCGACCCGCACCCCGGCAACTTGCTCGTGATGGACGACGGGCGGCTCGCCTTCTTCGACTTCGGCATGACCGGCCGCATCACGCCGCGCCTGCAATCGCAGATGATCGACGCCTTCTTCCACGTCGTCTCGCGCGACGTGCACGGTCTCGCGCAGGATTTGATCAATCTCAACTTTCTCAAACCCGGCGTTGACCCGGAACTCGTGCGCCCCGTGGTCGAGGGACTTTTCGAGCACTACCTGAATCTCAAACTCGGCGAAGTGAATTTCAAGGAGTTGACCTACGAGTTGGCGGAAGTGATGTACGAATACCCGTTCCGCCTGCCGTCCAACTTCACCTACATCATGCGCGCCTTGATGACCCTCGAAGGCATCGGTCTCGTCACCGACCCCGGTTTCAGCTTCTTCGAGACGGCGAAGCCCTACGCCAAAGAATTTATGCTCAGGCGCGAGGGCAAACAGTTTCGCAAATTGATCCTCGACAAGTTCATGGGGCGCGACAACGAGGACGGCCGCATCGAATGGGGCAAGATGTGGAAGCTCGCGAAGATGGCCGCGAAGTCGTATCTGGACAAGTAGCGGGCGGGTTCGTGTGAAACGAGAGAGGCGGCGCAAACATTTCTTTTGCGCCGCCTCTCTCGTTTTTGCAAACCTTCTATTGTCCCGCCGCCCCCTTGATGGCGTTGAAGAGCAGGGGGTAGGTGGCCGACGACTGCGCGCGGTATTGCGGGCGAAAGCCGAATAGGTAGATGCGGCCTTTGCCCTGTGTGATCTCGACGAGCGCGGCCTTGCCCTTGATGCGTTCCGCGCCGAGCAGCCAGCCGGAAAGCAAGGGGTCGGCCACGGCCGGGTAGCGCGCGACGACGCGCACGCGCGCCGCGTCCGTTCCACTCGTCAACTCGAAGACGGGCGAGTCTTCCGCCCACGCGATTGACTCGCGCGGCATGTCTTTGGCAATCGGGTGCGCGGTGTCTAGTTCGGTGCGCAAGATCGAGCCGGGCACGTAGAACTCCGTCTCTTTCAACCCTTCGGTTACGTCGCGCAAAGGTAGCTTGAGTTCCGTGATGGCGAAGTCGGAAGCGCGGTTGAGAAGGATGAGCGTGCCGCCTGCTTCGACAAAGTCTGTGAGCGCGCGCACGCCTTCCGCGCCGAGGCCGCCCGTCAACTCTTCGGGCATCGCCCCCTTGCGATAGCCTTCGAGGAGTGAGCGCGGCGAGTGATCCGGTATGAGAATCACGTCGTACTTTGCGCGCAAGCCTCCGGCGCGGGCTTCGCGGTCTTCGAGCGTGGCGTAGGAGATGTTGTTCTGTTCGAGCGTCCAGCGCGTCCAGCCTTCGTCCATCGAGGGGACGTGCGAACGATAGAGCGCGAGGCGGCGGTTAGCGCGCGGCGGCGACGGCGCGGGCGCGGTGTCTTTGAAGATGCGCGCGCTCAGTTTCGGATATTTGAAAGGCGCGCTCACTGGTCGGGCTTCGACGCCCATCAGCATCGAGAGCGTGTGCGCCGTCACGTCGTAGGGCGAGATGGGGTGTCCCGCTTCGTCGCGCAGGTCGGGGTAGCGTTGCGTTTCGAGAAGGGCTTTGGCGAAGCCGCCGTAAGGCTGATCCATCCTGATGACCGCCGTGCCGCTCGCATACTTCACACCATTCGCCGTGAACGCCCCTGCGTAATCAACTTCGACGCCGCCGCGCTGCAAGATGCGGATCAACTTCTGGTCGTTCTGCATCCGTGCGACCGATTGCGCGTGCGGGATGACGTAGGCGAAAAGCTCGCCGCTGCGACGTTCGCGGACGGCTTCCCGGCCGACTTCGTAGAAGCGCGTGAGCCAGCGTTCGCGGTTCTCGGCGGCGTGACGCAGCAGCGCGAACGCGCCCGCCGTCATGTAGTTCGTGATGTCTCTGAGACGCCACTCGCCGCCGCGCCAGATGGGGCCGAAGTTGGCCGACTCTTTCTGCGGGTCGTAACCGTCGCGCGAGCGCAGTTGTTTGAGTTCGACGGAGAGCGGCGTCGCGATCTTGGCCGAGGCGGTTTCGGAGAGTATGCGGACGCCTCCGTGATAGTGCGAGTAGGCGCGCGCGGGCGTCCACGCGTCGTAGGTCGAGTTGGTCGTGATGCCTTGAAATCCGGCGGCGCGCATCTCGGCGGCTATCGCGTTGCCGAGTTCGGTGTAGCCTTCGACGAGTTTCGGCGGCACGTTCGGCTCGACGGGCTGCATGTAGGGCGGCAGAAAGAGGCGCGCGCCGTATTCGCCCTGCTGGTGTATGTCGTGGACGATCTGCGGATGCCACGCGTTATGAATCCGGTCAACGGTGAGTTGCGTCTCGACCTGCGTGAAGGCATACCAGTCGCGGTTGTTATCGTGGCCGACGTACTTGTGATAGAGCACGGGTGGGCTTGTCCCTTCGTAGGGCGTGCCGAGCGTGCGGTCGTACCAGTTCTTCACGATGTCAACGCCGTCCGGGTTCAGAGACGGGACGAGCAGCACGATGGTGTTCTGCAACACCTGTCGCACGACGGGGTCGTCGGACGATGCGAGGCGGTGCGCGATGAGCATGCTCGAAAGGGTCGAGCCGACTTCCGTTGAATGGATGCCGCAGGTGACGAGGACGATTGTTTTGCCGCGCGCGATCAGAGCGCGCGCACGATTGTCCGCCCCCGCGCCGCCCGTGCCGCCATCTTTGTTGATTGTGCGCGGGTCTGCGAGTTGACGCTGAATCTCTTTGAACTCCGAGAGGCGCGCAAGGTTTTCCGGCGCGCTGATGGTCGCCATGACAAAGGGCGCGCCGAGCGTCGTCTTGCCCAATTCCTCGAACTTCACGCGGTCGCTCGCAGCGTCGAGACGACGAAAGTATTCGACGATGCTCGCCCAACCGGCCAGCTTGCGGTCTTCGCCCACGCGAAAGCCGATGACCTCTTCGGGCGCGGGCACGGGCAAGGGGGGGCGGTTCGGGTCGGGCGCAAAAACAGGCGCGACGGGCAGCGACGTTGTGGCTTGTTTGCGCCGCGTGCGGCTCTGCGCCGGGGTCGGTTGTGTTAAAGGGAGCGCGGCGAGCAGGAGGGCTAGGGCGAGCACGTGTGCGAAGAGGCGAGAGCGCATGTCGTGTTACAACTCCGGGTTTGGCAGTGTCCGCGAAAACTTGCGTCGATGTTAGTGCGCCGCCGAGTTTAGCATAACGGCGGAAGGCGGCGGACAACGAGCGGCAACCATTCATTCATCTTTAGCTTGGGACTTGCCCTGACTGGCCGTGCGGAGTAAAGTAACGCCCGCAAGAACCCCAACACGCTCCCCTGATAACGACGGTAAAATAATTCGGAGGTCATCCAGAATGGCGACTGAAGATGTGGCTCCGCGACCGAGCATCGCGGCGACAAATGAATATCCCGACAAGGTCGGCGTGAGGCCGGACAATCCTCATCTCGCCGCGTTTCATCCCTACATCGCGGCGGACACGGTGATGCCTGAATTGACGGTGCGCGCCGTCATCGTCGGCACGCTGCTCGGGATGGTCTTCGGCGCGTCGTCGCTGTATCTCGTGTTGAAGGTCGGCCTGACGGTGAGCGCGTCCATTCCCGTGGCGGTGATCTCGATCACGCTCTTCCGCGTGTTCTCGAAGTTCGGCGCGCGCAACGCGTCGATCCTTGAAAACAACATCGTGCAGACGGCCGGGTCGGCGGGCGAGAGCATCGCCTTCGGCGTGGGCGTAACTATGCCCGCGATCATGATCCTCGGCTTCGACCTCGAACTGACGCGCGTGCTGCTCGTCGCCATGCTCGGCGGCCTGCTCGGCATTTTGATGATGATCCCTTTGCGGCGCGCGCTGATCGTGCAGCAGCACGGTCTGTTGAAGTACCCGGAAGGAACGGCGTGCGCCGAAGTGTTGAAGGCGGGCGCGTCGGACGAATCGCGCGCGATGGCCTCGGACGCGGCGAAGGCCGAACGCGCCCGCGCCGCCGAAGGGCAGACGGGCGAGGTGGCGGATAACGGCGCGAAGACCATCTTCGCGGGGTTCGGCGTCGGTCTCATTTATACGACCGCGATGAAGGCGTTTTTCGGTTGGAAAGAGTACCCGACCAAAGTGTTCGGCGAGCCGTTCAGGAACGCTTCGGTCTCACTCGAATCGTCGCCCGCGCTGCTCGGCGTCGGCTACATCATCGGGCCGCGCATCGCGGCGATCATGGCGGCGGGCGGCGTGCTCGCCTATCTCGTGCTGATCCCGATGATCTCTTTCTTCGGCAACTTCCTCGGCGCAACGGTCGTCCCGCCGGGCACGACCCCCATCGGCGAGATGGGGCCGGACGACATACGCAACGCCTACGTCCTCTACATCGGCGCGGGCGCGGTGGCGGCGGGCGGCATCATCTCGCTCGTGCGCTCGCTCCCGACCATCTGGCACGGGTTGAAGGGCGGCATCGCCGACCTGCGCGGCGGGCAGGCGCAGACCGTGGCCTCGCCGCGCACGGATCAAGACCTCTCGATGAAGTTTGTGCTGGCCGGAATCATCGCGCTCGTCGCCATGATCATGATCTTCCCGCAACTGCACTTGCAGGGAAACATTCTCGGCGCGCTCATGATCGTCGGCTTCGGCTTCCTGTTCGTCACCGTGTCGTCGCGTTTGACGGGCGAGATCGGTTCGTCCTCAAATCCGATTTCGGGCATGACGGTGGCGACGCTGCTCCTGACCTGTTTCGTCTTTCTCATCATCGGCTGGACGGGGCCGACTTCTTACGTGACCGCGCTCTCCATCGGGGCTATCGTCTGCATCGCCGCCTCGAACGGCGGCACAACTTCGCAGGACTTGAAGACGGGCTTCCTCGTCGGCGGCACGCCTTGGCGGCAGCAGATCGCGATTCTGATCGGCGCGGGCGCGTCCGCGCTCGTCCTCGGCCCAATCCTCTTGAGTTTGAACAACGCCTCGACCGTCTACGTGCAGGCCGGTCAGTTGCAACTGCCCGCGGACGTGCGCGTCGATCCGAACACGTTGACGGAGCGCGAGACGATTCCGGCGGATCAAGGCATCGGCGACACCAACACTTACCGCGTCTGGCACAAGATTGACGAGAAAGGCTCGCGCGCGGGCAAGTATCTGGTGGACGAGGGCGGCACGCCCGTGTACTTCGCAGACCCCGGCATCAACGGCACGTTCAAGGCGCGCGCCAACGGTATCGAGGTGGACAAGTTCGCCGCGCCGAAGGCGACGCTGATGTCATACATCATCAAGGGCATTCTCAATCGAGAGTTGCCGTGGGGGTTGGTCTTGCTCGGCGTGATGATCGCTGTGGTGTTGGAGATGGCCGGTATCCCATCGCTCGCCTTCGCGGTCGGGGTTTACCTGCCGCTCTCGTCTTCGTCACCGATCTTGGTCGGCGGGTTGGTGCGCTACGGCGTTGACCGCTACCTGCGCCGCAAACTCGCCGGGCGCAACATGTCGGAAGACGAACTCGTCGCGGAGGGCGATAAGAGTCCCGGCGTGCTGCTGGCCTCCGGTTATATCGCGGGCGGCGCGATTGCGGGCATCATCATCGCGTTTCTGGCGGGTGTGCCCTACTTCACGGGCTTCAACCAGCGCATGGCCGCGTGGGGCGAGAACAATCCGTTTAACGCCGGTGCGGCATCGGACGCGTTGGCGTTGATCCCGTTCTTCATCCTCGTCGCTCTGCTCTACGCCGCCGGGCGTGAATGGGTGCTCGCCGGACGACGCGCGAGGGGATAACAGACGTTGAGGGATGAAAGAAGCAGCACTCAAGAGATTGAGTGCTGCTTCTTTCATCCCTCATCCTTCAATTTTGATTCCTGCTTTTAGTTGCGGCAACGTTTCCCGCTGTTCTATCCTCTAGGAGTGTGGCGCGCTCCCCGCGATTGTTACGTCGCACACGTGCGCCGCGCACATTTCATCCACCCGAAGGAAATATCCAACATGCAAGAGTTCATGCCTCGCCGCATGCGCGCCCCGTTCGTCAGGTCGTTCGGTGCGGCGTTACTGCTGCCGCTGCTGTTTGCCGTCAGTCAAGGCGCGACCCTAACGGCGCGCGCGCAGCAGACCGCAAACGCCGCCGCACCCGCCTCCGCGCAGGCGCGCACGCCGATTCAGACCGTCAGCGAGTTTTACAAGGCGTTGCGCGAGCGGCGTTTCCGCGAAGCCTTTGCGCTCTCGATCTACAAGCCCGCGCTCGAAGGCTTGAGCGCGGAGGAGTTCGCCGAGTTGCAGCCGGAGTTTGAGAAGCTGGCCGGGGCTGTGCCGGACAAGATCGAGTTCGGCGGCGAACAGATCAGCGGCGACACGGCGACGGTCTTTGCGCGCGTCGGCGGCGAGGGGACGCAGTTGGAAGCCATCACGCTGATGCGGGGGGCGGACGGCGCGTGGATTTTCGGCGACGCCGAGAATCAGGCCATCGTCAAACGCGACGGCAAGGAGTTCTTTCTCAAAGCCCGCATCGAGACGCACCACAAAGAGGTCGAGGCTCTGCTCCTGAAGTTGGCGAACGCAGAGGCGGGCTACAGCGTGCAGAACGGCGGGCGGTTCGCGGAGATGCCCGCGCTCGTCGCCAGCAAACCCGCGTTGCGCGAAGAAGTCGAAAGCTCGCAGACGCTCGGCTACACTTTTCAGATCACCGTCGGCCGTGACGGCAAGAGTTACAGCGTCCGTGCCGAACCCACCCGCTACGGGCGCACCGGACTGCTCTCTTACTACATGGATCAGAGCGGCATCCAGAAGAAGGACACGGGCGGCAAGCCGCTTAACCCGCAGGTGAAGAAGTAAGTCGTCAGGAGAAGGGAAAGGGTAAAGGCGAAAGGGTCGCAGCGGAAGCCTGTTAATACGATCTTTTCCTTTCCCCTCTGCCCCCTTCTCCGTTTCGCCTTCTTAAAACTTATGCCGGAACTGATGCGTTCCATGGTCGCGCGCATGCGCGTGTATATCGGCAACCGCCGACGCGCGCGGCGTTATCGCCGGAGCATACACTTCAGCGTCTCCATCTTCGATCCGAAATTGAGCCGCGAGCAACTCGAACACGCGCCCTATCTCGAAGGCGAGACTTCCGACATCAGCGTGAGCGGCCTCGGTCTCGTCGTCCCCGCCATCCGCATCAACGACCGCTACCTCACCGCGCCCGATCAGATGTTGCACCTCATGCTCGAACTTCCCTCCGGCCGGATAGAGATGCGCGTCGCGCCCGTGCGCTACGAACAACTCGAACGCGAAGGCGTGGCCTCCGGCTACCTCGTCGGCGTCCGCATCAGCGGGATGAGCGACGACGACCAAGCCCGCTTCGCTGACTATCTCAGCGGGTTGTCTTAAAGAGAGAGCGCGCCGCCCGAAAGTGATTTCCCGATCTTAATCGTCGAATAGAAGCCAGCCGAACTTCTCCGGCACGTGGAAATCCGGCTCAGGCGTGCGCGTCGGCTGCCATGCGATGTAGCCGCGCGTCGCGCCCGCGCCGACGCAGCGAAACAGATTCGTGCGCCAACGCTCGCCCACGCCCGGCGCGGCCGTGATGCCGAACGCGTCCCACGGCACGCGCATCGACACGGTAACTGAATCATGGGAGATGCGCGCGGCCGACGTCATCCCCGAATAAACGCCCCAATCCTTTTCGCGCCCGAAGACCCCCACGCGCACGGCGACGTCGAGCCATTCGCCCGTCGGCGCAACTTCAAATTCAAAATAACGCGAAGGGTCGTCCGCGCGCGGCGCGACGAACATCTCACACACGTCGCGATCCCACAGCCCCATAGTTTTCCACCCGCGCTCAGGCGTCGCGCTCGCGATGATCGGCTCGCGCTGCTCGCACACGAAGCGCGCCGACAACGCTTCGTCGTCCCACAGCAGACGCGCTTCCGCCTGACGCGCAAACGGCGCAGGCTCGCCCGACCAGTAATGCGCCAGCCTCACGGGACGCGCACGCGCCCACTCTTCGTGGTCGAGCGCGGAGACGTCGACGCGCCCGCGCGCCCGGCGCGCTGCGACGATGTTGTTTTCCTTCATCATTCCACCACCCCGCGTCTAAAACAGCCCGCGCACCCAACCGCCGTCCACCTGCAAGGTGACGCCCGTGATGTAAGACGCGCGCTCCGAGGCGAGAAAGGCAATCGCCGCCGCGATCTCTTCGGCCACGGCGAGCCGTCGCATCGGGACTTGCGCCGCCCACATCTCGATCAACTCTTCCTTCGACTTGCCGCTCTGCCCCGCCCGCGCGGCGGCGAGTTCGTCCTGCCGCTCGGTCAAGGTGTAACCGGGCGCGACGTTGTTGACCGTCACCCCTTCGGCGGCGACTTCCGCCGAGAGCGTCTTCGCCCAACCCGTCAAACCCGCGCGCACGGTGTTCGACAGCAGCAGTCCTTCAATCGGCTGTTTGACCGAGATCGAAGTGACGTTAACCACGCGACCCCAACGCGCCGCGCGCATCGAAGGCACGACCAACTGCGCGAGTCTCACGGCCGAGAGCGCGTTTAGTTCAAACGCGCGGCGATACATCTCCAAGTCCGCGCTCTCGAAGGACGCCGAAGGCGGGCCGCCCGCGTTCGTGACGAGGATGTCCACCGTTCCCGCACGCTCGCGCGCCAGTTCGACGAACGCCCTTGCGTCCTCTTCGTTCGTCACGTCGGCGCGCACGCCTGTGCACTGCGCCCCTGTCTCTTCCGCGATCTTCCGCGCGGCCTCGCGTGCGCGTTCCTCGTCGCGCGAACACAAAAACACGCGCGCCCCTTCGCGCGCCAACTCGCGCGCCGCCGCAAAGCCGATCCCCTTGCTCGCCGCCGCCACGAGCGCGACGCGCCCCGTTAATCCAAAGTCCATCGTTTAAGCCTCCACGTGCTGCGATGATAGTTGACGCCCGGCCGCTTGTTAATCGCTTGAGAGGTGAATCTTCGCGGCGGCGTCGCGCAGCGCGGCATCGCTCGCGACGGGAGGCTCGGTCGCATGCTCCGGCGCGCGCGGCTGTCCGCTACTGCGTTCCCTGTTCCACCAGCGCGCGGTGGCGAACCAGAGCAGGCCGGGCAGAAGAAAGAGGATACCGATGCCGACTGTGATGACGCGCGGCGAATAGTTGAAGCGGTCGAGCAGTTCGCCGACGGCGTAGTTGGAAGCCGCCATCGTCAGCGTGAGCAGCGCGAGTTCGGCCGCGAAGACGCGCCCGCGAAAATTGTCTTCGACCGCCGTTTGCAGCAGCACCGTGGAGAAGACCCACAGGATGCTGCCGCCCATGTGCGCGACGAGCAGCATGACGAGCGCGACCGGATAGTTGGTCGCGCCGCCGAAGGCCGCGTAGAAGATGCCGCCGACGAGGAACGAGAGGCCGATGATGGTCTGCATGCGTGCGCGCGATTCGCCCACGAGGCGGCGTGCGAAGACGGGGCCGATGGCCGTGCCGATGCCGCGCGCCGCGTAGAGCACGCCGATGCCCGTGGCCGCGTTTCGCCCGATGGGGAAAATTTTCTCGCCAAAGACGGCCAGCAGCACGAGGATGCCGCCGCCCAAACCCCAGGCCGGTTTCACCGCCAACAGCGCGAGCACGCGCGGCCGCGTGCTGACGTAGCGAATGCCTTCGAGCGTGTCGGTGATGCCGAGAGCTTTCGCGAAGGTGAGAGGGCTTTTCTCGCGCGGCGGGCGGCGGGGAAAGCGCACGCTCCAGACGAGCGCGGCCGAGACGAGATACGTTGCCGAGTCGATGACGAATGCGGCGTCCGTGCCGAACCATCCCGTCACCATCCCGCCCGCCACCGCGCCGAGCGTGAGCATCGCCGACCACGTGACGGAGGAGATGGCATTCGCCGAGACGAGTTCGCGCTCCGCGACGATTGAAGGGATGACCGCCGACTTCGCCGGTTCAAAGAAGGTCGAGAAGGTGAGTTGCAAAACGGTCAACGTGTAGACGAGCCAGATTTGATCCGGGCGGCGCACGAAGAGAAAACCGAGCACGACGACGGCGCGCAGCGCGTCCGAGACGATCATGATCGTGCGCCGGTTGAACCTGTCGGCGACGACGCCGGAGAGCGGCCCGACGACGACGCTCGGCAGGAAACGCGCCACCATGATCAAGCCGACATTGCGCCCCGAACCCGTCAAGTTCAGCACGAGCGTCATCACGGCGATGGTGTCGAACCAATCGCCGAGTTGGCTCACCACTTGGCCGAGCCACAATTGCCGGAAGCCGCGATTCTCACGCAGCAATTCGAGATAGCCGACGGACATAAAAATAGTGACAAGTGACGAAGTGACACGGGACAAGTTGAAAATCGGAAACCTTTCCGGCTCGTCACCTGTCACTTCGTCACTTGTCACTGTTTTTGCCAGAGTGCGCCAGCCGGGCGAAGGTTGTCAACGCGCGGAGATGTTCTCGTGGATGAAAAAACTGGAAGCGCGCGTGCCTCTCTGTTTGAGCGGGGCGACGCCTCGGTCAGGACGCGACTGTGAAGTCAGCATGACGCGTCAGGTTGACGGGAAAGCGCGTGAGATCGGCTTCCGGTTTTTAGACGAGTTGCCGTGTGATGCGCTTTGGCGTGTTTTACGCGGTGTTCGGGGCGCGCGCCGCGCGGCACGCGGCTTGTTTAAGGGATGGTGCGGCTGGAAGCGCGAACGCGCTTCTTCGGACTCACCGCACGGAGTCCGAAAGGCCGCACCAATTTTTGATAACCGGACAGGTCGCGGAACGTGAGTTCTGTCACGCAAGTTTCGACAACGCGCAGCGCGACAAAAGACGGACTAGGATTCTCACCCCAAACGCGGCGAGTGAGTGCCACGCACTCGCCGCTTGCCCGCTCCGTCGCCGGAGACGAAAGACGATTTGCTCCCGTCAAACGTCTCCGGCGACGGACTTTTTAGCACCGGCCAGAAACCGGCGCGGGGATTGAATCATGGAACTTGAAGATGAAAAGCGGTCGCGAAACTTTGCGTGCAAAGGACGGGTTGGGAATGATTGACATGTCGGGCTACAGTCGCGCGGCTAAAGTCTACTGGGTCGCGCTCATCTCGGCAGGCGCGCTCATCGTCGCGTGGGCGCTCTCGCAGTGTCTCTCGTTCACCCCGGCGCAGGGTTTGCAGTTCCTCGCGCTCGCGAGTTTCGTCGTCCTCTCAAGCTCTCTCCCCGTTCGCATCCCCAACACCTCGGCCAGCATCACGGCGGGCGACGCCTTCATCTTCCTCGGCGCGATCCTGCTCGGCGTGCCTGCCGCCCTCGTGCTCGGCGCGACGGATGCGCTCATCAGTTCGCTCCGCACCTCGCGCCGCGCGACGAGTTGGCTGGCCGCGCCCGCCACGATGTCGCTGACGGTGCTCGTCTCGGCCACGGCGTTCTATTTCCTGCTCGACTCTTACGCGGGCATCGCGCGCCAGCCCGTCGGCATGTCGCGCGTGACGTTTGAACAACTGCTCGTGCCGCTCGTCGTGATGGCGCTCCTGCAATACTTCTTCAAAGGCATGCTCATCGCCACGCTGCACGCGTTGAAAGGGCACGATTCAATCTGGAAGTTTTGGCGCGACGGCTATCTCTGGACTTCCTGCACGTTCTTCGCCGCGGCCATCGTCACCGCGCTGCTCTATCTGGCGATGCAAAACTTCGGCCTCATCTACGTGCTCCTGAGCGTCCCCGTCATCGGCGCGACGTTTGCGACTTACAAAATTTATTTCGAGCGCATGAACGAGAAGTCGCGCGAGACGGCGGAACTCTCCCGCCTGCACCTCGCCACCGTCGAAGCGCTCGCCACGGCCATCGACGCCAAAGATCAGACGACCCACTGCCACGTGCGGCGCGTGCAACTCTACGCCGCGCGGCTCGGCGAAATACTCAACCTCACGCACAACGAGATCGAGGCGCTCAGAGCGGGCGCGATGCTGCACGACATCGGCAAACTCGCCGTGCCCGATCACATCCTGAACAAGCCGGGCAAACTGACGACGGCCGAGTTCGAGCGCATGAAGGTGCACACGGTCGTCGGCGCGCAGATACTCGAACGCATCGATTACCCTTACCCCATTGTCCCCATCGTGCGCTCCCACCACGAACGCTGGGACGGCCTCGGCTACCCGGACGGCCTGCGCGGCGAAGAGATACCGTGGACGGCGCGCATCTTCGCCGTCGTCGATTGCTTCGACTCGGTGCGCGAGGATCGCCCGTACCGGCGCGGCCTGACGTGCGAAGAGGCGAGCGTGATGCTGTTGCGCGGCGCGGGCACGCACTTCGATCCGAAAGTGGTCGAACTATTTCTCAAACACCTGCCGCAGTTCGAGGCGGAGATCGCCGAACTCGGACTCGACCAGCACGGGTTCACGAGCCGTGAAGCAGAGCCGCGCGCGCTCGTCGAAGCGAGCAGCGCAAATGCCTCCGCCATCGCTTCCGCCGCGCCGCCGCTCAACCCGAAACACTTCGCCGTGCCCGCCTATCTCGAACAGATCAAGAGCGCGCACCGCGAGGTCTACGCGCTCTACGAAATCGCCAGCACCTTCGGCGCGTCGCTTCAGATCGAAGACCGCAGCCAGATTCTCGTCAACAAGGTCGGCCACATAGTGCCGTTCGACACCTGCGCCGTCTATCTCTTCGACGAGTTGAAAAACTACGCGACCATCGCGCACGTCAGCGGCCTGAACGCCGAACTCCTGCGCGGCCACTGCGTCGCGCCGGGCGAGGGCGTGATCGGATTCGTCATCGCCAACCGCCGTCCCGCCACCGGGTTCGACCCGATGCTGGACTTCTCCGCCTTCGCGCTACCCGAAGCGCAAAGTTATCGCTCCATGATCGCGCTGCCGCTCGTTAAAGACGAACGCCTGCTCGGCGTGCTCGCCGTCTATTCGCTCCGGCCGGAGCATTACACGGACGACCACCTGCACCTGCTCGACACCGTCGCGCGCCTCGCCTCCGATGCCTTCTCCAACGCCCTCCATCACGCCGAGGCCGAATCCAACGCGCTCACCGACCCGCTCACGAACCTGCCCAACGCGCGCGCCCTGCAACTGCGCTTCGCGGAAGAGGAAGCCCGCGCGCGCCGCAACGGCACGTCCTTCCAAGTCGTCATGCTCGACCTCGACGAGTTCAAATTGGTCAACGATACTTACGGCCACAGCACGGGCGATCAAATGCTGCGCGAGGTGGCGCGCGTCCTGAACGCCCAACTTCGCGAGTATGATTTCCTCGCGCGCTACGCGGGCGACGAATTCGTCGCCGTCGTGCAAGATTTGCCGCGCGCACAGGCCGACGACCTGTGCGGGCGCATCGAGCGCGCCATCGGCCAACTCTCCCTGCGCGTCCCGCCGGACAAACGCGCCCGCGTCGGCATCAGCGTCGGCGCGGCGCGTTTCGGCGTGGACGGCGAATCGTTGCACCAACTGCTGATCGCCGCCGATCAGGCCATGTACTCCGTCAAGGCCGACCACAAACGCCGCCCCCGGCACACTCCCCCGGCGCTCTCCATCGTCGAAACCCCCACCGACGATCTCGCCACGGCGGCGATTAACTAAGCCGTCAGCCGTCAGCCATCAGCCATCAGCTATGAGCAGCAGGCATCCTTAGTTATCCTTCGACAACTAAGCTCCACTGCTGGTTTTGGCTGATAGCTGACGGCTGACGGCTGAATGCTATCTTGACATACCCGCCCGTCATCGCTTTCAATCGTTAGAGAGGCTCAAGGCTGCGGCAAGCGTCGTCGGCTCGAATGCGCTTCGTCAGAGAGTCTTCGCTTTGCGCCCCGACGCCGGGAGACGCCAGAAGAAGAGGGTCGGCGTATCCCTTACGAAAGCATGTCGGTTTCTTCCATCCAACCAGCGAAAAGCTTCACCCTGCTCATCGTTGACGACGACGAACGGGCACGCGACTTTTTGCAGAACACGTTCGAGAGCGCGCAGCATCAGGTGAAAGTCGCCGCCGACGCGCCGACCGCGCTGCGCCTGCTTCACCGCGAGCCGTGCGATCTGATTCTGCTCGACATCGAACTGCCCGGCATAGACGGTCTTGCCCTGTGCCGCCTCTTGCGCGCGCAGGAGGCCACGCGGCGTCTGCCGATCATCGTTATCTCGGCGCACGACGACGAAGAACGCAAGGTCAGCGCGTTTGCCGCCGGGGCGGACGATTTCATCGTCAAACCTGCGACGCGTCGTGAACTCCTGTCGCGCGTCGGCACGCAGATCGAGGCGGCGCAACGCGAGCGCGCGCTCGTCGGCAGCAATCGCGAACTCGGTTTTCTGGCCGACCTCGGGCGCGGCCTGCTCGTCGCGCTCGAACCCTTGCAAGTCGTCCGGCGCGTGGCGGGCGCAACCTACGAAGCGGCCAACGCCGCGCTGTGCGCGGCCATGTTGGAGTTGCCTCAACCCGGCGACGGCGAGCAGGCGACGAGCGCGGAGGACGGCGCAGTAGCGGCGGCGTCCGTGGCGGCGTCGAGCGATGCCTCGGCGGCCTGCGTCTTTGACCGCGAGGGCAGCGCGGAAGGCGGGGCTTTAATTGACCAGACGAAACTCAGGCGTTGGCTCGCCACCGACCCGGCGACTTCCGGCAGGCTGGAAGACCCGGCCGAGTTTTTCCTGCGCGACGAGACGCACCGCATCGAGTATGTCGCGCCGTTGCGCTTCGAGGGGCGCGCTCTCGGCGCGCTCATCGTCGCCTTCGACCGCGCGGAGGATTGCGGCGAAACCGAGGGACGTTTGATAGATGCGGCGGCGCAACAGGCCGCGCTCGCCGCGCGCATCTCGTCGCTCTATGAAGCGGCGCGCGCGTCCTCGGCCAGTCTGGCGAAGGAAGTCGAACGTCGCACCGCCGAAGCCGAAGCGCAGAGACGTTTCACCGAAGCCATCATCGACACGCTGCCCGTCTCGCTCTACGCAGTGGATCGCAATCACCGCATCGTCGCTTGGAATCGCAACCGCGAACTCGGCGGGCAGGGCATCCCGCGCGGCGAGGCGCTCGGGCGCAACATCTTTGATGTGCTCACGCGCCAGCGACGCGACATACTGGAACGCGAATTCAGCCGCGCCTTCGAGACCGGACGGATGGAGCGCATCGAGCAGGAATCAATCGCCGAGGACGGCACGGCGAAACACTGGCTCGTCAGTAAAGTGCCGATGCGCGTCGGGGGCGACGAAGTTTCGCACGTCATCACGGTGGGCGAAGACATCACCACGCGCGTCGAGGCGAATCGCGCCGTCGCGCGCACCGAAAAACTCGCGGCCGTCGGCCGACTCGCCGCCGGAGTCGTCCACGAGATCAACAACCCGCTCGCCACCATCGCCGCCTGCGCCGAGGCTCTGGAGACGCGCGTGGCCGAAGGCGCGTTCGGCCAGTCAACCGAGATCGAAGACCTGCGCGAATACCTGTCGCTGATTCGCAGCGAGGCGTTTCGTTGTAAGACGATCACAAACGGGCTGCTGGATTTCAGCCGCAACCGCGCGGGGCAGCATGCGCCCGTCGAGTTGGGCGAGGTGCTGGAAGCGGCGGCGCGCCTGCTGCGTCATCAGAAGCGCAGCCGCAACGTCGAGATCGTGGTGGACGCCGCCCCGGACGTGGCCGCCGTGTCGGGCGACGCGGGGCAGTTGCAGCAAGCCGTGATCATCCTCGCCGAGAACGCGATTGATGCGATGCCGCAGGGCGGGACGCTGCTGTTGCGCGCGCGGAACGAAGGCGCGGGCGTGCGCGTCGAGGTGTGCGACACGGGCGTCGGGATTCCGCAGGAGAATCTGGCACGCATCTTCGATCCGTTCTTTACGACGAAGGATGTTGGGCAGGGAACGGGTCTTGGGCTGGCCGTCTGTTATGGTATTGTGACCGAGCACGGGGGGCGCGTCGCGGTGGATTCGGTGATCGGGCGCGGGACGACTTTCACGCTTGTCTTGCCCTCTCTGAGCGAGGAGCGATTGGACGGAGGCCGAGTGAGTTGAGTAACGAGCAGCCGAGCAGAATTCTGGTGGCCGAGGATGAAGCGAACCTCCGGCTGGTGTTGCAAAAAGAACTTCAAAGGCAGGGGCACGAGGTACGCGTCGCGCCCGACGGCGAGGCCGCCTTGCGCCTGCTGGAAGAGAGCAACGTGGACGTGCTCTTGTGCGACATCAACATGCCGCGCATGGACGGTCTCGAACTTCTGCGCCGCGTCCACCAGCGGCCGAACCCGCCCGAAGTGATCATGCTGACCGGCCACGCCACCGTCGAGACGGCCATCGAGGCGATGAAACTCGGCGCGTATGATTATCTCTCCAAGCCCTATCACATCAACGAACTCGACACGCTCGTCAAACGCGCGGCCGAGAAGCGGCGGCTGCGCGTGGACAATCAACGCCTGCGCGCGCAACTCGCGCGGCAATCCGGAATGCCGGAGATCGTCCATGTCTCGGACGCGATGCGCGAGGCTCTGCGCCTCGTCGAGCGCGTCGCGCCTTCGGACGCTTCCGTCCTGATCACGGGCGAGTCGGGCACGGGCAAGGAGTTGATCGCGCACGCCATCCACCGCCTGTCGCAGCGCAAGGACGCCTCGTTCATAGACCTCAACTGCGCCGCCTTTCAGGAATCGCTTCTCGAATCCGAACTCTTTGGCTATGAGGCGGGCGCGTTCTCCGGCGCGAAGGGGCGCAAGCTCGGCCTCTTTGAACTCGCCGACAACGGCACGCTCTTTCTGGACGAAGTGACGGAACTGCCCGCGCCCTTGCAGTCGAAACTGTTGCGCGCCATCGAGACGCAGACCTTCTATCGCGTCGGCGCGGTGCGTAAAGTTCAAGTCAACGTGCGCATCATCGCCGCGACGAACCGCGACATGACGCAGGCCGTCTCCGATGGCAGCTTCCGCGCCGACCTGCTCTATCGCATCAACGGGTTTCAGATCAACCTCACGCCTTTGCGCGAACGCCCCGAAGACATCGAGCCGCTCGCGCAACATCTCGTCCGTCAACTCGGCGGCCTGAACCCGCCGGAGATCACTCCCGAAGCGTTCGCCGCGCTCGCCGCGTACCCTTGGCCGGGCAACGTGCGCCAGTTACGCAACTGCCTTGAGCGCGCCGTGCTGCTCGCCAACGACGGGCGCATTACGACGAGCGAACTGCCGCCCGAAATCGTCAACCCTGCCGCCACCTCTTTCGTCCCGGCCTATACGGCGGGCGCGTCGGCGGGAGGCGTGGGCGGCGGCGCGCCAATCGAAGGCGGAAACTCTGTGGTGCAACCGCCGCTCAGAGAAGTCGAGCGGCAACAGATCGTCGCCGCGCTCGAACAGACCAACTGGCATCGCGGCAAGACCGCCGAAATTCTCGGCATCTCACCCTCCACACTCTACCGCCGCCTGCGCGATTACAATTTGACGCGTCGCAGTTAAGCCGTCGAAGCAAGATTTAAACGAAGCCGCAGGGGCGCGCGGACAAACGAGAACTTAAAAAGTTCCGGATTCGTTTGTCTGCGCGCCTCTGCGGCTTATCGTCTATTCGGCTTGATGTGATTTAACTGCTGGCCGATGCTCCGCTCTTCGCGGGTGCTTGGTCGAGCGCGCGCTGGGCGGCCTCGGCCTTGTCGCGTTGGCCTGTGCGGACGTAGAGCGTGATGAGTTGGCGCAGCACGTCGGAAGATGCGGGGCTGAGTTTGCGCGCGGCTTCGTAGTGTTTGATCGCGTCGCGGTCGCGTCCCGCGTTGGCGAGGAGCGCGGCGGTGCTGGTGTGCGCGTAAAATTCGCTGCCCGCGCGCTTGAATTGTCTGAAGGCGTCGTCGTACTTGCCGAGCCGACCGTAGACGAGCGCGAGATTGCCCGCCACGCGCGTATCGGCAGGGGCGAGCCGCGCGGCGTCTTTGAGACGCGCGAGCGCGTCCGCGTAACGGTCGTCGAGATAGAGCGAGTGGCCGAGGTTGTTCAATACCTGCGCGTTCTGCGGTTCGACCGAGAGGGCGCGTTCGTAAAACTCGCGCGCCTGCTTGTGCTGCCCGCGCCGGTCGTAGGCGAGGCCGAGCAGGTTGTTCGCTTCGACTAGATCAGGGCCGGTGACGGCGGCCACGGACAACTCCGCGACGGCCTCGTTAGTGTAACCGTTCGCCAGCAGCGCGCGCCCCTGCGAGAGCGGGTCGCCCGGCACGCCTTCGATGAACGGAGTGAACGGACGCGGCTCGTAGTCGAACTCTTTCGCCGCGCCGGACGGTGGCGGCGGCGCGGGGATGTCGGCCGGGGTTGAGGCCGAGGGAGGCGCGGCGAAAGTGGGCGGCACGCTCAACACACGCTCGCCCGCACGCGCGGAGCGCGCGGCGGCTTCGGCCAACGCTTCGGGTTGCGTCGCGGTGACAGCGGACGAAGGTTCGACGCGCGCCGCGTCCGTTCCCGCGCCCGTCGTTTGCTTCGCGGCCGCAATCTGCGTCTGCTTGTTTTGCTTCGCTTTCGCGCGCGCGGTCTTGTCGTCTTTACCATCGCCGCCGAAAAGTTTGGCGAGGCCGCGAAAGGGCGCGGAGATGATGCGGAGGAAAAGGTTCGGGCGTTTCTTCGCCGTCGCCGCTTGCGGTTCGTACGTCGTCGCGGTTTCAGTCGTCAACTCGACGCGCGCTTTTGTCTGAACGCTCGTCGGCGGTTCGTGCATCAACGCGGCGCGCGTGGCGTCGCTCAAGCCCGACGCACGCAGCGGGGTCAGAGTAGAGCAGACCAGCGCACAGGCACAGGCAAGACGTGTGACTTGAGAAAAACGCACCGTGTCGAAATCCTTTCGCGAGAACAACCCGCACGCGCCTCAAGGCCGCGGGGCTGACGTATAAACCGGTAAAGCGCGAAGTTAATCTCCGCGCTTCCGAATCTTAGGGCAGACGGGGTTCAAGGTCAAAAGCCGCATCGAGACTTCTCCGCAGCGCACGCGCGCGAAAAAGCGACGGCGCGAACTGGAATCATCCAATCCGCGCCGTCGCAATGGGGAGAGAAAGTGAGACTTGAGAGTGCAAGAGAGACTAAGGGTGCAAGAGAGAAGTCGGGTCAAGCCGTCTAATCGTTAAGCCTCTGGTTGATACTGTTGCTGCTGCTTTGAGGTAGCACAGGCGTCTGAGAAACTCGACCGCTTCTCTGTCGCACCTGAAGTAAATGTCGAGTCGGCCGCTTCTTCCGCAAAACTCCGGCGGGAAAATTATTGCGTTGAATATCGAGACCGCCCGCGCGTTTTTCAACTCGCGCTTTCGGCGAAGGCGAGGCGGTATTTTTCGGGGATGCGGACGGGACGGCGGGTGTCTAGATTCATCGCCACGTGAACCTGCGTCGAGCGCGCGCAGAGCGTCGAGTCGGCAACGCGGCGCGCGGCGTAGGCGAAGGTGGCGGAGGTGTCGCCCGTGCGCGTGACGTAGATTTCCACGTCCACTTCATCGCCGTAGACGAGCGGCGCGAAGAACTCCGTCTCGGTCTTGACGGTGGGAAAGCCGATGCGCTCGTCGGCCAGCAAACGCGCATAGCTGATTCCGCAGCGCGCGCCGAAGAACTCTTCGAGGGCGATGTGAAAGTAATGGAAGATGTTCGGGTAATAGACCAACCCGGCCGGGTCTGTGTCGCCGAAGCGCACCGTGATGCGTGTGGAGAAGGGCATAAGGGATAGTACGAATAGCAAGCGACGAGTTTAGCGATGAGTTCGACGTGTGCGACTTTCACGAGCGACGGGCGACGAATTGAAGTCGCACGTCTTCCTGCTTCGGTTGTCAACGTGTGCGGCGTATGTCCGATTGGAAGCGGGGAATGATTTCGTAGTGGTCGTTGTACTGGCCGCCGAAGCCTGTCACGCCGACACGCTGGCCGGGCTGCAAGCCCCGCACGTCGATGCCGGTCGAGACGTAGATGAACGCCTGAATCTCGCCGGAGCCGTCGTCGATGAAGAGACGATAACCGTAAGGCAGATCGTTGCCGACGGGTTTCGTGATCGTGCCCGTCACTTGCACGAGACGGCCTTCGGTCGCTTCGTTGATCTGTCCGGTCGAGACCGCTTCCGCTCGAATGTTCGTCCCGCGACCCCGCGCACGCACGTCGCTCGCGCGCGCGGGCACGAGGATCAGTTGACCGTTGCTATCGGCGAGTCGTCCGCTAACGCGCACACGCCTGCCGACGCGGAGACCGAGATTTGCGGCCGTGCGAACGTAGATGCCGCCGCTTCCGTCCTGCATGGCGAAGCCCTCGTCGGACGTGCCTGATTTGAATGCGCCGGAGGGGACGGTGACAGAGCCTTCAATCGTGACCAACGCGCCCGGAGGCAGCGCGCGCGCCGCGGCGATAGAGACCACTTCGGGCGCGGGCAATCGAGCGCGCCCCGCGTTCCGCTGCGCGGCGACGGCGACGATCAACGTCCCTGCGCAGAAGAACGCGGCGAGGGCGAGGGTCACGGCGCGCGAGGTAAATCGCTGCGGCTGCGGTTTGAGCATCGAGCTTTACCCGTCCTTGAGTTTCTTGCGGTCGATCTTGCCGCGATCATTTTTGGGGAGCGAGGTGACGAATTCGATCCAGCGCGGGTACTTGTAGAGTGCGAGATGCGACTTGACGAACTCTTTGATCGACGCGGCCAACTCGTCGGTCGGCGCGAAACCTTCGCGCGGCACGATGAAGGCTTTCGGCTTGACGAGGTGGTCGCCCGCGTCGTGGCCGACGACGGCGCATTCGACAACGGCCTCGTGTTGCAGCAGGCAAGCCTCGATCTCGACGGGCGCAACGTACACGCCCGACACTTTCAACATGTCGTCCGTGCGCCCGTGATACCAGTAGTAGCCTTCCTCATCAACATGAAACTGGTCGCCGGTCGTGCAATAGTCGCCCGCGAAAGTCTCCTTCGATTTCTCGTGCGCCTGCCAGTAGCATAAGGCCGCCGAGTCGCCGCGCACGCGCAGCGTTCCCATCTCGCCCGTCGCCACTTCGCGCCCCTCCGCGTCGATCACCTGCGCCTCGTAGCCCTCGACGATCCGCCCCAGACTACCGGGGCGCACGTCGCCCGGACGGTTCGTGATGTAGATGTGGAACATCTCCGCCGAGCCGATGCCGTCGAGAATCTCCACGCCGAAAGTTTTCATCCAACGCTCGTATAACTCGACGGGCAGAGCCTCGCCCGCCGACAGGCAGAAGCGCAGTGAAGACAGGTCGCGCTCGCGCCCCGCGCCTTCGACGTTGAGCATGCCGTTGATCATCGTGGGCACGCTCGTCAACACCGTGGGGCGGAAACGTTCGATCACCTCGAACAACTTCTCCGGCGTCGAACGCTCAGCGAAGAGCGCGGTCGCGCCGCCCACGGCGAACGGGAACAACAAATTCGTTCCCGTCGCATAGCCGAAGAACAATTTCGGCACTGACACCGTGAGATCATTTTCGTTGACGCCGAGCACGCGTTTTGCGTAGCACTCCGTGTTGAAAGGCAGGTCGTGGTGCAAATGCACCGCGCCTTTCGGATGGCCGGTCGAGCCGGAAGTGAACAACCAGATGGCGATGTCGTCGCGGTGCGTGTCGGCGGGCGCAAGTTCGTCCGGCATCGCCGCCGTCACCTCCGCGAACGACGCGAACTCACCGCGCTCGCGCCCGACGACGAGCACCTTGCGCAGATGTTTCGCGCCGCGCGCGGCCTGCATAAAGGTCTCCAACAGCGATTCGTGGATGACGGCGGCGCGCGCCCGCGTGTATTCGAGATAATAGACGTAATCGGCGACGGGCAGGAGCGGGTTGACCATCGTGATGACTGCGCCCGCGCGGCTCGCCCCAAACCAAGTCCACGCAAACTCCGGGCAGTCGGGCAGCACGATGAGCACGCGGTCTTCCACACGCACGCCGCACTCGCGCACGAGCGCATTGCCCGCGCGATTCGACAGCCGCACCGCGTCGCCGTAGGTGTATCGCTCGTCCTCGAAATACAGGCACACTTTGCCGTCGCGCCCTGCCGCCTCTACGTTGTGATAGAGGAAGTAGTCGGCCATGTTGAAGCGTTCGGGGAATTCGATGTTCATAAGCGGCGCAGTCGAATCTTCAATCGCGTCTGTTTTCCGAAAACGAGTTCACGTCCGAGCGTTCGTTTTCCGAAAACGAGTTCACGGTCTAGTGGTGTCCGGCGAAGGGGCAGCCCGCAGCCGTGTGCTTCGTGTCGAGGTGTGTGCGCGCTTCCCAGAGTTCGGGGAAGAAGCGTTGGTCGAGCGTGGTGCGCAGATAGCCGACGCCCTCCGAGCCGCCCGTGCCGCGTTTCGTCCCGACCATGCGCTCGACCATCTTGACGTGGTGCGAACGCCACAGCGAGAAATATTCGTCGTGCGCGATGAGCATTTCGGCCAGCCCAAATTCTTCGGGACGCTCCTCGAAATGCGTGAGCACTTCGAGAACGGCGCGCGTGCGCAACCCGTAACGGCGCGTGCGCTCGGCTTCGTCAAGCGCGGCGGAGTCTTCGGGGGCGTCGAGGCCACGGCGGCGCAAGAGCGCGTAGAAGGCTTCGGCGAGCGTCGGGGCATGAAAGCGCGCGAGCAGGCGCGCGTGCGCGAATTCGTCGGCGCGGAAATTGTCGAGCGTGCCTTGAGCTTTGAGGCCGGAGGCAAATTCGATCTCGCGAAATTGCATCGACTGAAAACCGCTCGCGGGGTTGAGTTCGTCGCGAAAGCCGAGAAAGCTGATTGGCGTCATCGTCTCAAGAATGTGAATCTGGTTGACGAGCACCTTCTCGATTTCCACGACCCGCGCCAGCGCGCGCGAGGCGACGAAGGCGCGATCCTCGTCCATCAAAACGATGCTCGCGTCGATCTCGTGGAGTATCTGCTTGAACCAGAGTTCGTAAGTTTGGTGAATGGTGATGAACAGGAGTTCGTCGTGATGCGCCGGGTCGGAGAGACATTCCTGCAACGCGATCAAGTCGGCCACGCGCAAGTATTTGTTGTATGAGAGCGGCGGGTTCTCGCCGTAGTTCTTTGACATAATTTTTTTAAGGGATGAGCGCGGAGGGATGAACGTTTAATCCGTATGAGAGATCGAATGCTTTCTTGATTCATCTCTCATCCCTCATCCCTTCTCAATACGCCGCGCCGGTGGCCTCGTGCGCTTCGTAGGCGCGCGTGTCGATGATGCGTCGAATCTCGCGGACGACGATGTCCAGTTCTTCGTCCTTCGTGTAGAAGTGCGGCGAGATGCGGATGCCCGCGCCGGGGCGGAAGTCCACGATGATCTCGCGGCGGACGAGTTCGCGCGTGACGGCGGCGGCGTGCTCGACGTTGACGGTAATTGTCCCGCCGCGCTGCGACGCGTCGCGCGGGCTGGTGACGTTTAAGCCCGCCGCTTCGGCGATCTCGATGAGCTTCGTCGTCTGCCGCATGCTCTTGGCGCGAATCTGCTCGACGCCGATTTGGTTGATGATTTCATAACCGCCGCGCGCCGCGTAGAGCGCGGGGATGGCGGGCGAGCCGTGCAGGAAGCGCGCGATCCCCGGCGCATAGGTCATGCCGCTCTCGAAGGCGAAGGGGTGTTCGTGCGCCATCCAGCCGGTGACTTTGGGCTGGAGTTTCGCGTGCCAGCGCGGGTGGACGTAGAGGTAGCCTGCGCCGGGGCCGCCGCAGAGCCACTTGACCGAGCCGCCCGTGCAGAAGTCCACGTCGAGGTCTGTGACGGAGAAGGGAACTGTCCCGGCCGACTGGTAAGTGTCGAGAACGACGAGCGCGCCGACCTCGTGCGCACGCTTTGTGATGGCGCGCGCGTCTTGCAAAAACGCGCTCTTGAAAAGGACGTGCGAGATGGGGACGATGAGCGTCTCTTCGTCAATCGCCGCGAGCATGCGTTCGAGCGAGACGGTCATCCTGTCGTCGGATGCGACGCGCTCGATGCGGAAAGCCCCAGAGCGCGCGTGCGCCTCGTAGACGTACATGACCGAAGGAAATTCGAGATCGGAATAGACGATCTTGTTCCGCCGCGCGTCAGGCTCGAAGCAGGAGAGGATGAGCGACTGGCAGACGGAGACGTTCTGGTGCATGGCGACCGAAGCGGGCGGCGCGCCGATAATGCGCCCCACCTCGTCACCGACCGCGAGCGGCATCTCCCACCAACCTTCGCCCCACGCGCGCACGCCGCGCGTCGCCCACATCTCGGCGTAAGTCTGGAGGTTGTCGAACGTCGTGCGCGGCATCGCGCCGAGGCTGTGCGAGATCAGATAAGTCGTCTTATCCAGAATCGGAAACTCGGCGCGCCATTTGAGCAACTCGTCAGTCAAAAGTTTGTCTCCTCCTGCATGTGTTCAATGATATGCGCCGGGGCGTTCCAACGTCTAGCGCGTCGGCGTGTTTCCGCAGGCTCGGCCGTAACTGCTACACTGCTTGCCTGAGACTCGACATGACGTGGCATCCCGCAAACCCGATCCGGCACACCATCCCAGAGACACGCTGGCCGACCCGCGCCGAGGCCGCCGGGTCGCTTCTCTTCCAACCGATTCACCTCAACTCGCTCACGCTCGAACAGCGGACGTGGGTTCCGGCGATGGTTCCGTGGCGGGCGACGGCAGACGGTTTCGTGACGCGTGAGAATCTCGAATGGTACGCGCGTTTCGCCAAAGGGCGACCGGGCGCAATCGTCGTCGAGGCGACGGGCGTGCGCGACATTCCTTCGGGGCCGCTCCTGCGTATCGGCCACGACCGCTTTCTGCCCGGACTCCGCGAACTCGTCGAAATTGTCCGCCGCGCGAGCGACGGCCACACGCGTCTCTTTATCCAGATCATAGATTTCCTCGCCGTCAAGCGTCGCCCCGAACCGGCGAAATACTTCGCGCGCTTTCTGCATCTTGACACGCGCCACCGCCGCGCTCTCGTCGCGGCGACCGGAGACGACCGTTGGCTCGTCGCGCCCGAACCGTCCGTGCGCGCGTTTCTCGCGGTCGCGCCCGGCGAACTTGTCGAAAAAGTTTTGGACGAGCGCGAACTCGAAACGCTCACGCGCGGCTACCGCGAGCGCGTCACGGACACGCACCTCGCGCACATCGAAGAGTTGCCGCGCGTGCTTCCCCGTATCTTCGCGGACGCGGCGGGGCGCGCACGCGAGGCCGGTTTCGACGGCGTCGAACTCCACTACGCACACGCCTACACGATGGCCTCTTTCCTCTCCGCGCTCAACACGCGCGCGGACGGCTACGGCGGCGCGCGCGACGCGCGCGTGCGCTTGCCGCTGGAAGTTTACCGTGCGGTGCGCGAGCGCGTCGGAGACACTTACACGGTCGGCGTGCGTTTCCTCGCCGACGAAGTGATCGCGGGCGGCAGTCGTCTCGCGGACGCGATCTATTTCGCGGGAGAGTTTGCGCGGGCGGGCTTCGACTTTCTCTCGCTTTCAAAAGGCGGGAAGTTTGAAGACGCGGCGCAGCCAAAGGTCGGCCACGCCGTCTACCCGTACACGGGCGAGAGCGGCTACGAATGTATGCCGACGATTCGTTCGGACGAGCGCGGCCCGTTCGGTCGCAACGTCTCGCTCGCCGCCGCCGTCAAGCGCGCTCTCAACGAGCAAGGACTACACACGCCCGTCGTCGTCGCCGGAGGCATCGCCACTTTTGCACAGGCCGAAGAGATTTTGCGGCGCAATGATGCCGACATCATCGGCGCGGCGCGACAGACGCTTGCCGACCCCGACTGGTTTCTCAAAGCGAGTCTCGGCCGGGGCGCGGAGGTGCGCCGCTGCACCTACACGAACTACTGCGAAGGTTTAGACCAATCGCACAAACAAGTGACGTGCAAGCTCTGGGATCGCGTGCAACTCGACGAGCCGAACGTCTCGCTCAGCCACGACGGCCGCCGCAGATTGTTGCCGCCCGATTGGAATGCGGAAGGAACGGAAGAAGGCGAAGGGGCAAAGGGTAAAGGGTAAAGGGGAAGGACTAAAGGGAAAAGCTAAACTCCCGCAACCGACGGCGTTTACCTGTCCCCCTTGCCATTTACCTCTGTTATGTATTCATCGTAGGCCGCGATGAATGCCGGATCGCGTCGCTTGAGATTCTCGTAATCGATCTTCTTGCTGCGCGTCATCAACGAATAGGCGAAGGGCAGGGGCGCGAGGTGCATGTAGTCGCGCGCTCGCTCGAACCAGACGAGACTTTCATAAGCCGCCTGTTGATACTCTTCGATGACGGGCTTACGCACGCGCTCGAACTCCGCGAGCGCGCCCGCCACGCTCTCGCCCGCGGCGAAACAACGATAGAGCGCGATGGCGTCTTCGAGGGCGAGCTTCGTGCCCGACCCGATGGAGAAGTGCGCCGTGTGCAGCGCGTCGCCGAGCAGCACGACGTTTTCGTGATGCCAGTGCTTGTTCTTCACCAGCAGGAAATTGATCCACTTCGAGTTGTTCGACAACAACGCGTGCCCGCCGAGGTCTCCGGCGAACACCTCGCCGAGATACGAACGCGTCGCCTCGTCCGGCATCCCCTCGAACCCGGCGCGCGTCCACGTCTCCGGGTCGCACTCGACGATGAAGGTGCTCGTCCCGGCATCGAACTTGTAGGAGTGGGCGGCGAAGACGCCCGCTTCCGACTCGCGGAAGGTGAGCGTCAGGCCGTGAAAGAGTTGACGCGTGCCGTACCAGATGTACTTGTTGTGGCGCACGCCGAGCGACGGCTGAAACGCTTCGCGGAAACGTTCGCGCACAGTGCTGTTCACGCCGTCCGCGCCGACGATCAAATCATAATCGGCAAACTCGTCGAGGTTCGACACCTCCGCACGGAAGCGCAGGTCAACGCCGAGCGCGCGGCAACGTTCCTGCAAGATGTTCAGCAGCTTGAGGCGCGCGATGCCGGAAAACTTGTTGCCGCGAATCGTGATGCGTTCGTCGCGATGCACCACGTCCACGTTGTCCCACGTCGCGAAGCTTTGCGTGATCTCGCTGTAAGTCTCCTCGTCCGTGTCGCGCAGGTACGAGAGCGTCTTGTCCGAGAAGACCACGCCCCACCCGAACGTGTCGCCGGGCGCGTTGCGCTCCAACACCGAGACCTCATGCGACGGCCAGTGCTTCTTCATCAACAGCGCGAAGTACAAACCGGCGGGGCCGCCGCCGATGCAAACGATTCTCATAAGTAGCCGTCAGCCGTCGGCCGTCAGCCGTCAGCAAATCCAACCTGCTTGGCTGAACGCTGATAGCTGATGGCTGATGGCTATTCCTTCAACAGTTCTCTCGCGATAACCAGCTTTTGAATTTCTGACGTGCCTTCGTAGATGCGGAGCGCGCGGACGTCTCGGTAGAGGCGTTCGACGATGTGGCCGTGAACCAATCCCGTGCCGCCGTGAATTTGGAGGGCTTGATCGATGATGCGTTGCGCGGCTTCGGTGGCGTAGAGCTTGGCGGTGCTTGAGGCGCGCGCGAGCGTGGTGATGTATGAATCGTCCGCGCCGTAGGTGTCGCGCAGGTAAGCGGCGCGGTAGACGAGCAGGCGCGCGGCGTCGAGTTCGACGGACATGTCTGCGAGCTTCTCTTGAATCAACTGGTGCGCGGCGAGCGGCCGGCCGAACTGCTTGCGCCGTTTGGCATGAGCGACGGCTTCGTCGAGCGCGCGTCGCGCCATGCCGCAGGCCGCCGCACCGACCGACGCGCGAAACGTGCCGAGCGTTTGCATCGCAAGGCCGTAGCCGTCGCCTTCCGCCCCCACGCGATCCTCCGCAGGCACGCGCAAGTTCTCAAACTCGATCTCGCCAGTCGGGTGCGGTGAGATGAGACGCGTGCGCTCGCGCACGTTGAAACCCTGCATGCGCGCGCCGACGACGAAGGCGGAAATCTCCGCGCGCCCGTCGGCGCGGCTGCCCGTGCGCGCAAAGACCGTGTAGAAGTCGGCCAATCCGGCGTTGGAGATGAAACGCTTGCGGCCGTCGAGCAGGTAGCCGTCGCCGTCACGTCGCGCGGTGGTTTGGATGGCCGACACGTCCGAGCCGACTTCCGGTTCGGTCAGCGCGAAGGCGGCGACGGCGCGACCCTCGGCGGCGCGTGCCAGCCAGAAGTCGCGCACATGTGCGGGCGCGGCGAGGCTGATCGCGTGCGTGCCGAGTCCCTGCATGACGAAGGCGAGATCGGCCAGCGGCGACGAGTAAGATAATTCCTCTCGAATCAGGCAGAGCGCGCGCACGTCGAACGCCGAGGCGTTTGGCCGCGCCACCGCATAGCGCAGCAGTTCGGCCTGCGCCAGCAGTGCGACCAATTCGCGAAACCGCTCATCCGACTTTCCCTGATCCGTCTCGTCCTCGTCCGCATCGGCGCGCGGCTCAATTTCGCGCCACACGAAACTGGCGACACTCGCCGCCAGCCGTAAATGCTCGGCGGTGAAAAACGGCGTCTCTTCGATAAAGCGATCCATAAGCGAATCGTAAATCGTGAATCGTAAATCGTAAATAGAAAGAGAGGTTTTTCTCTATTTACGATTTACGATTCACGATTCACGGCTTTTGTTGAATGAAGGCTCGCGCTTGGCGTTGAAGGCTTCGTGGGCTTCGCGGAAGTCCGGGTGCTGCATGCAGACGGATTGCGCCTGCGCCTCCCATTCGAGCGCGGTGTCGAGATCGACGTGCATCTCTCGATTGAGCATCTCTTTGGTCATG
>DASZEQ010000029.1:0-221068 GCA_035940695.1 Pyrinomonadaceae bacterium
GACCAGCTGACCAGCCAATTCCTCCGGGTCCGTCGTCGGGGTCTGACAGGCGTAGCCCTCGCAGACGTAGGCGGTCGCCTCGCCGTCGCGCGTGGGGCGGTCCGCCAGGAGCTGCACGAGGCCCGCGGACTCATCATCCTCGGGGGCGCGGCCCGCGACTACCTTGTTGGGCAGGTAGCCGGCGTAGACGGCGTCTATCAGGGCCCGCGTGTCGGGTGAGGCGGGGTCACCGACGATCACGATCTCGCGCGGGCGGGACAGGTGGAAGTCCAGCGCGGCCAGGAGGCGCCCGAAAGCGCCTGGCAGCTTCTCCATGCCGCCGCTGAGCTCCTCGAGGACTGCCTCGGCGCGGGCGCGGTAGTCCTCGCGGTCGAGGAGTAGCGCGAGCCTGAGCAGCACGTCGGTGGTTACGGAGTTGCCTGAGGGCGCGGCGCTATCGTAGACGTCGCGCGGGCGGGTCACGAGCTCCTCGTGGTCGGCGGGCGTGTCGTAGAAGGTCCTCTGCCTCTCGTCCCAGAAGAGCTCAAGAACGGCGTCGCAGAGAGACTCGGCCTCGGCGAGCCAGCGCGTCTCGAACGTCGCCTCGTAGAGCACAACGAGACCGTCGGCGACCATCGCGTAGTCCTCGAGGTAGCCGTTGAAGCGTGCCCTGCCGTCCTTGTACGAGCGGCGCAGGCGTCCGTCGGAGCGCAGCTTCTCGAGCAGAAACGCGGCGTTCCTCTCGGCGACCTCCCTGTAGTCTTCCCTGTCCAGAACGCGGGCGGCGAACGCGAACGACCGCAGCATCAGGCCGTTCCAGGCGGCCAGAACCTTCTCGTCGCGCCCTGGCCGAACGCGCCCCTCACGCGCCGCGAAGAGCCTGGAGCGGATCTCCGTTATGCGCCCCCACAGCTCCTCCGGGGAGAGCCCGAACTCCGCGGCGACCGCCTCGGGCGGCCGCGGGACGTAGAGGATGTTCTCGCCCTCGAAGTTGCCCCGCTCGGTCACATCCCAGAAGCGCTCGGCGAGATCGGCCTCCTCGGGGCCGAGGACAGCCCGGATCTCCGCCGGCGTCCACACGTAGAACTTGCCCTCCTCGCCCTCGGAGTCGGCGTCCTCGGCGGAGTAGAAACCGCCCTCGGGGCTCGTCATGTCGCGAACGACGTAGTCGAGGGTCTCCTCTGCGATGCGCCTGTAGAAACCGTCGCCCGTGGCCTGGTAGGCCTCCAGGTACAGGCGGCTGAGGAGAGCGTTATCGTAGAGCATCTTCTCGAAGTGCGGGACGAGCCAGTGCGCGTCGGTCGAGTAGCGGTGAAAGCCGCCGCCGAGTTGATCGTAGAGGCCGCCTTCGGCCATCTTGCGACAGGTGTGCGTCA
Organism: Pyrinomonadaceae bacterium; assembly: GCA_035940695.1. Lineage (GTDB taxonomy): Bacteria > Acidobacteriota > Blastocatellia > Pyrinomonadales > Pyrinomonadaceae > JAIVJZ01. The sequence goes on from DASZEQ010000029.1 coordinate 1,356, forward strand.
CCATGTCGAGAGCTTGGCCGTCGCCGATTCGCAGGTGCGTGCGCAGCAGAAACTCCAGATTCATCGACGCGGGAAACTTGGGCGCGCCGCCGAAACCGCCGTGTCTCAGATCGTAGGTTCGCGCAAGCGCGCTGTGCGCCGCGTCGAGCAGTTGAGTGTTCAGCGGTTCGTCCGACTCGTGCGCCACGTTCATGCGGCGCAGTTCGTTAAGAAAACTCGTCGTCGTCTCCGCGATCTCGTCGGGGCGCGTGCGATAGGCGTCGGCCACGCCGGTCACGACGCGCGGGAAGCCGGGCAGGCGAAAACGATCTTCCGGCGGGAAGTATGTGCCGCCGTAGAAGGGGACGAGATCGGGCGTAAGAAAGACCGTCAGCGGCCAACCGCCGTGGCCGAGCATCAACTGCACGGCGTTCATGTAAATCTGGTCGAGGTCGGGTCGCTCCTCGCGGTCAACTTTGATGTTGACGAAGTTTTCGTTCATCAACGCGGCGATCTCTTCGTTCTCGAAAGATTCGCGCTCCATCACGTGACACCAGTGACAGGCCGAATAGCCGATGCTGAGCAGGATCGGTTTGTTTTCGGCGCGCGCCTTCGCCAGAGCCTCTTCGCCCCACGGATACCAATCAACCGGGTTGTGCGCGTGCTGCAACAGATACGGGCTGGTCTCGTTTTGCAGACGGTTCGTGTGCTTATGTTCCGACATCTCCCCTTGACCTTTCTTTTTGGATGCGCCCATTCTAACGCCCATCCGCGCGGGATGCACACGTCGGCCGGAGAGAATCCGTTTGAAGATTTCTGCGGGAAAAGATTCACGCGCATAAACGGGGTCGCGGCTTCGATGGGAGGGAGGCTTTTGTTATACTGTCGAAAATGAATCGCCATTCATTTTGTTTACGATCAACGCGCGCATCGGAAGCGACTGCTCCGACCTCGCGCCTCTTTTAACATGATTACTTTTGGCCGGTTCGTCTGGAGCGAAGAATGGAACGAGAGAGTTTAGAGATGGATGTGGTGTTCGTCGGCGCGGGGCCGGCGAACTTGAGCGGCGCGCTGCATCTGGCGCGTCTGGTGAAAGAGCACAACGAGGCCGTGGCGGCGGGCAAGCGCGAGGGCAAGCCGCTCGGCGAACTTGAGATCGGCGTGATCGAGAAAGGCGCGGCGGTGGGCGCGCACATCCTTTCGGGCGCGGTGATGGATCCGCGCGCGCTCGGCGAGTTGATCCCGAACTTCATCGAGCAGGGCGCGCCCGTCGAGTCGCCGGTCAAAGAGGACGAGTTTCTCTACCTGACCAAGACGCGCGCGATCCGTTCGCCCGTCACGCCGCCGCCCCTCAAGAACCACGGCTACTACATCGTCTCTCTGAACAAACTCGTCGCGTGGCTCGGCGAAAAGTGCGAGGAAGCGGGCGTCAACATCTTCCCGGAATTTCCGGGCGCGGAGATGCTCTACGACGAGCGCGACGCCGTCATCGGCGTCCGCACGGGCGACAAGGGCATCAACAAGGAAGGGAAGCAGAAGGCGAATTTTGAACCGGGCGTTGATCTGCTGGCGAAAGTCACGGTGCTCGGCGAGGGGCCGCGCGGTTCGCTCACGAAGAGTTTGTCGCAGCGTCTGAATCTGAACGAGGGGCGCGAGCCGCAGGTCTACAGTCTCGGCGTCAAGGAGCTTTGGGAGTTGCCCGACGACCGTTACCCGGCAGGGCGCGTCACGCACACGCTCGGCTACCCGTCCGACGCGCACACCTATGGCGGCGGGTGGATTTACGGGATGCAGAACCGCATCCTCAATCTCGGCTACGTCACCGGCCTCGATTACGGCGACCCTCTGCTCGACCCGCACGCAGAGTTTCAACGTTTCAAGCAGCACCCGACCATCGCCAAAATTCTCCAAGGCGGCAAACTCCTGCGCTACGGCGCGAAGACCATCGCCGCCGGAGGCTTCTACGCCATGCCGCAACTTTACGCGGACGGCGTGCTGCTCGTCGGCGACTGCGCGGGCTTCCTCAATTCGCAACGTCTCAAGGGTATCCACACGGCCATCAAGAGCGGGATGCTCGCGGCCGAAACCATCTTCGAGGCGTTGCTGGCGGGAGATTTTTCGGCGCGGCAGTTGAGTCGTTATGAAACGCTCGTCAAGGAAAGCTGGATCATGCCGGAGCTTCGCAAGGTGAGAAATTTTCACGCGGGCTTTCGCCGTGGGCGTTGGCTCGGGCTGGCGAACGCCGGTCTGCAATTCATCACGGGCGGGCGTTCGTGGGGCTTGTTCGACCGCGCCTCGTCTGAGCCGGGACACGTCGCGCTCAAAAAACTCTCCGAGTACGGTTACAAGGGCGACGCGCTCGAACAACGCTACGACGGCCTGCGCTTCGACGGCAAACTGACCTTCAACAAACTGACCGACGTTTATCACGCGGCGGTCGGCCACGACGAGGATCAACCCGCGCACCTGCACGTGCTCGACACCAACATCTGCGCCGAGCGTTGCGCCGAAGAGTACGGCAACCCGTGCCAGCGGTTTTGCCCTGCGGCCGTCTACGAGATGGTCGAAGACCCTGCGACCGCGGGCAAGCGGCGTTTGCAGATCAACTTCTCCAACTGCGTCCACTGCAAGACGTGCGACATCATGGATCCCTACCAGATCATCAACTGGGTCACGCCCGAAGGCGGCGGCGGCCCTGATTACAAGAATATGTAAAAACCGTAAATCGTAAATCGTGAATAGATGAAGACAGGGTTTCTCTATTTACGATTTACGATTCACGATTTACGGTCTTAGTTGCTATGCGACTCGCGGAAGAATCCCGCGCGCGGCTCGAACAATTTTTCCGTGCGTATGAGCGAGACGAGAAACTGCGCCTGCCGGCGGTTTCCGTCCACGCCGGATTTTGGTCTGACAAGCTGACGAGAATTTTGCGCGCCGCGGCGTTTACCGTCGGCCGTCACATTTTCGTCTCGCGAAAAGTTGTGGGCAGGGACGGGCGCGGGCAGTTGACGATACCCGGCTGGCTGCTGGCGCACGAGGCGGCGCACGTCAGGCAATTTCAACGGGCGGGCTTTGCGCCGTTCCTCTTTAATTACGCGCGCGAGTATCTGACGTTTTTAGCGCGGGGCGGGAAGTTCGATACGAAGGCGAGGACGGAGGCTTACGAGCGGCTCACGCCGGAGAGGGAGGCGCGGGAAGTCGAAGCCGCTTATCTCAAATGGCGCGTGAGCGCGCCCCCGTCTCTACGCTGAAGTGTGGAACTGTTAAAAGTGCGTTTGCCGTGCTACTCCGCTTCTTTGATCGTGAAGTCGATCTTGCCCTGCTCGACTTCCATCAGGGCGACGCGCGTGTGCTTGTGTTGCTGCGTGTCCATCTCGATGCGCGGGCGCGCGCCACGCTGAAGCTGCTTGCTGCGCTGCGCGGCGACGATGATCATGCGGTACTTGGAATCCAAAAAAGGATGCACTCTTTCCTCTGGCTGCTCGGTAATCTCTTCTTTGCTCACGGTTGCTTTAGCCATCTTTGTTTTGATCCTCACCGGACAGGCCGGTTCTGCTGATAAGATTTAAAATAAGTTTACACGTTACTCTGCGTTCGGGTTGCGCCATTTCCGCCACTCTCAGGGGAAAGTGGCGAGCACGCGCTCGGCGAGTCTTTCCTGTCGCACGCGGCGCGCCCTCTCAGCATACACGATTGAGGCCAGTTGCGTCGCGGCGCGGTCAACATCGTCGTTGAGCACCACGTAGTCGAACTCCCGATAATGTTCCACCTCGCCGCGCGAATTTTGCAAGCGCAGCGCGAGCGTTTCGGAGTTTTCCGACTGCCTTCCCGTCAGACGCCGACGCAGTATCTCGAACGACGGCGGTATGATAAAGACGGTCACGGCTTCGATCCCGTTGCGCCGCAGGGTGGTTGCGCCCTGCACGTCGATCTCCAAGACGATGTCGCGCCCCGCGACCAGTTCACGCTCCACCACTTTGAGCGACGTGCCGTAAAAGTTTCCGTGAACGGAAGCCCATTCGAGAAACTCGCCGCGCTCGCGCGCCGCGATGAACTCTTCCTGTGTGACGAAATGATAATCCCGCCCGTTCACCTCGCCCTGTCGCGGTGCGCGCGTCGTCCAAGAGACGGAGTAACCGAGGCGCGGCATGTGCGTCAGGATGCGGCGGATAAGCGTGCCCTTTCCGCCGCCCGAAGGCGAACTGATGACGAAGAGAATCCCGCGTTCCGGTTCGCCCGCGACCGGCGACCTCGCTGTGTCCGGCTTCAAAGTCTCACTCAACGTTTTGCACCTGCTCGCGCAACTTCTCAACTTCGGCCTTAATCGCCAGCGCGGCCTCTTTGATCGCCATGTCGGTTGATTTCGAGAGCACCGTGTTCGCCTCGCGGTTGAATTCCTGCAAGAGAAAATCGAGACGCTTGCCCGTGTCGCCTTCGCTGTCGATGATCTCGCGAAACTGTTTGACGTGGCTGCGCAGCCGCGCCAGTTCTTCGCTGATGTCGCTGCGATCCGCGAGGTAGGCGACTTCCTGCGCGAGCCGTCCCTGATCGAGTTCGACGATTTCCAACCCGTCGCGCGCCAGCAGTTCGCTGATGCGCCGCTGCAAACGCGCGCGATAAGATTCGATGAGGTCGCTTGCGACGGCTTCGATGACGGGCACTTGCCGTTCGATCTCGTCGAGCCGCGAATGCATCTCGGCGGCCAGAGCCTCGCCCTCGCTCCGGCGCATCCGGTTCAACTCGGTCAACGCCTCCGAGACGGCGCGCTCGACGCCATCCTTCATCGCCTCTGTCAGATTGCCGTCGCGCACGGGCTGCAACGCGCCCGGCAGACGCGCCAGCACGTTGATGTCGGGTTCGCCCGTCAGCGCAAACTCCTGCTGCACGGAGCGCATCGCTTCGATGAAGCCCGCGATGAGCGGCCGGTTCATCTCGTAGGTGACTTCGCTCGTGCGGTCGATCACGATGGTCGCGTCCACGCGCCCGCGCGAGAGTTCTTCGCCGATGCGACGGCGGATCACGGTTTCGAGGCTCGACAACTCCGCGCCCGCGCGCAGGTGGATGTCGAGGAAACGATTGTTGACGGTCTTGAGATCGACGGAGACGTTGAAATTCTCGCCCGCCGCCGTCCCGCGTCCGAAGCCGGTCATTGATTTCATAATAAGTAAGCAGTGAGCAGTCAGCAGTGAGCGGTGAGGAAACAGTTTTAGTAACTGCTCACGGCTCACGGCTCGCTGCTCACGGTCTCCATCTCCTCTTCATCTGCGAATTGCAGTTCATAGAGTTTTTTGTAAGTGCCGCTCTGCTTCAACAGTTCCTCGTGCCTGCCCATTTCGATGATACGCCCGCGCTCCATGACGACGATTGCATCGGCGCGCCGGATGGTGGAGAGGCGGTGCGCGATGACGAGCGTGGTGCGATTGCGCGTCAGGTTGGCGAGGGCTTTTTGCACGAGCCGCTCGGATTCGGCGTCGAGCGCGGACGTGGCTTCGTCGAGCACGAGCACGGACGCGTCGGCCAGCACGGCGCGGGCGATTGCGAGACGCTGCCGCTGACCGCCGGAGAGAAAGATGCCGCGCTCGCCGACGATGGTGTCGTAACCGTCGGGCAACTCCCGGATGAAATCGTCTGCGAAGGCGATCTGCGCCGCTTCTTTGATCTCGGCGTCGGTGGCGTCGGGGCGGCTGTAAGAAATGTTGTAACGCACCGTGTCGTTGAAGAGGACAGTCTCCTGCGTGACCAGCCCGATGTGCCTGCGGAGACTCTTGAGGCTCGCATCGCGCAGGTCTGTGCCGTCCCAGAGAACTTGGCCGGAGACCGGATCGTGAAAACGCAGGATCAGTTTCGAGAGCGTTGACTTGCCGCCGCCCGATTCGCCGACGAGCGCGACCATCCGACCTGCGGGGATGCGCAGATTAACGGAGCGCAGCACCGTGCGTTCCTCGCTGTTCGCGTACTCGAAAGAAACGTCGCGCAGTTCGATGGCGTCTCCGAGCGGCCTCAACTCGACGGCGTTCGCGCGTTCGACGGTCTCCGCACGTTCGTCCATCACTTCCCAGACGTGGCGCGCGGCGGCGAGCGCAACCTCCAACGCGTTTTGCAGGCGCGAGAGCTTACGCATCGGGTCGTAGCTGGAGAAGAGGAAGAAGAGGAACGTGAGAAACTGCGCCGGGTTCATGTTGCCCGCCATGATCTCGCGCCGCCCGAAGTAGAGCAGGATGGCGACGGCGATCACGCCGATCAACTCGATCATCGGCGGCGCGAAGCCGTTGATCCGCGCCGAGCGCAAATTCGCGCCGACGATCTGGCGCGCGACTTTGGTGAAACGCGCCTGCTCGCGTTCTTCGCCGCGATAGGCTTTGACGATATGATGATTGGCGAGCGATTCCTGCGCCGTATCGACGAGGCGTTGGCTGCCTTCGTAAGTCTCGCGCGCGAGGTTGCGTAGGTTCTTGCCGAACTTCGCCGTCAGCACGCCGATGATGGGCGCGATGAGGAGCGAGCCGAGCGTCAAACGCCACGAGTAATAAAAGGAGGCCGACAGGAACGCGACGAGCGTAAAACTCTCGCGCAGCATGTCGCGCAGCGTGCCCGTCACGGCCGCTTCGATGGCGGCGGCCGAAGAGACGAGACGCGAGACGAGATAGTTGGTGCGATGGCGTTCAAAAAAATCGGCCGATTGCGTGAGCAGGTGCGTGTATAAGTCCTGCCTGAGTTTGAGCACCGATTCCTGCCCGATGCGCGCCATCAGGTAAGTCGAAAAATATTCGGCCACGCCTTTGGCGAGCGTGAAGACGATGAGCAGAATGGCGATGGCGCGCCACGCGTCGAAACTCGATTCGGGGATGAACTGTTGTAAATCAAAGAGGGTCTTGGTACGCTCCGGCTCGCCGCCGCGCCTGAAGGCTTGATCGAAGATGGGCACGATGAGCGCGCCGATGGCGCTCTGCAAGACAGCCCCGGCGAGCATCGCGAAGGTCGCGAGGGTGAACTTTCCCCAGTGTGGCTTGAGATAAGTTAGTAAACGCCGGAGATCGTGCATCGTTGAGAGCGCGCGTCGGTTGCGAATCGTTCGAGACAGCGGGAAGGGTTGTTAAAGTTTAAGCGTAACGGAACGAAAACTATACGTACACAGCGGCGTGAGCGTCAAGCCAGTGACAGATAAGGGGCATCGTCGGTTGAAGCTTTGCGCACGGCAGGGAAACCGCCGTGCGTGCGAGACTTTTTTCTTTGACCGTGCGGTTTTTGGCTTATAATCGCCGCGTCATAAAATAATCGAATCAGAACCGGACTAATACGAGTCCGGGCTGTGCACAGATCACAAGGGAATCGAGAACAAGTGAACCGAAAACTCCTGATCGTTGACGACGAAACGAGCATGCGCCTGCTGCTTGCGGGCTACTTTCGACGGCTCGGCTACGAGGTTGAAGAGAAAGAGAGCGCGGAAGACGCCTTTCAACCCGCGCTCACGGGCGGCTACGATTGTTTCATCTTCGACGTGCAGATGCCCGGCATGAGCGGCATCGAACTTTTGCGCAAACTGCGCGAGCGACACATCCACACGCCCACGCTCTTTCTGACGGCGCAGGATAAACTGGACGACAAGGTGGCCGGGTTTGAAGCGGGCGCGGACGATTATCTCGCCAAGCCCTTCGAGCCGCGCGAACTCGAACTGCGCGTCGAGGCTTTGCTCAGACGCCCGGCGCGCGAAGTCGAGCCGCAAGACGGCGAGGCGCAACAGCAGCGCATCGAGATCGGAAGTCTCGTCATAGATAAGCGTCGCCACGAGGTAACGCTCGACGGCGCGCTCGTCGAACTCACGCCCTTGGAGTTTCAGATTCTCGAACGCCTCGCCAGCGAACCCGGCCGCGCGTGGTCGCGCAACGATCTGCTCGACGAGGTGTGGAGCACGGAATACGAAGGTTATCAACGCAACGTCGATCCGCACATCAATCGCCTGCGCCAGAAGATTGAAATCGATCCGAAGAACCCACGCTACGTGCTGACGGTGCGCGGCGTCGGCTACAAACTCAACGACGCCCTATGATGCTACCAAGACGCCCCTTGCTCTTACAGCGCGAAACTTTCTTCTGCTGCCTCGGCCTGCTCGTCGCGCTCTCGCTTCCGTCTCCCGCCCGCGCGCAGCCCGCCGCCGCGACAACGCAAACTCCGAACGCCGCCGGACAAACTCCCGTCTCACTCAAACTCAAGTGGACACAGAGGCCGCGCGTCAGGCGTTACAGGCTGCAAGTGGCTCTGGACGAGAAGTTCACCGACATCGTTTTCGACCGCGCCGTCGTCGGACTCGAACATGAAGTGACCGGACTCCAACCGGGCAAGTACTACTGGCGCGTCGCACCCGCTACGCCTGAGACGGGACGCTATACCGCGCCCGCCCTCGTCGAAGCGACGCCGTACGCGCCGCCCACTGCGACGCCCACGCCGTCCGCCACGGTCTTGGCCGTGATGCGCCCGCCCGCAAACGTCGGCTGGCAGGCGGCCATCGGCGTCGTGGCGCGTCCGTTCTCGGCGCGGCTGCGCGCGGGTAAGAATTTCGATCTCATCGCGCTCAACTCGGACGGCGCGGTCTACGCGCTCGACGGCGGCGACGGTTCGGCGTTGTGGTCGGCGCGCTTGCAGGCGAAGCCGGCAGGCGACGCGGCGAAAGAGAAGTCGGGCAACATGTTCACGCCGCTCGTTCTGCCCGCGTCGGCCGAGACCCGTTCTGTGGTCGTCGTCGCCTTTGCCGAAGGCGTGCGCGGTCTGGACGGCGAGACGGGGCGCGAATTGTGGCGCACGGCGTTGCAGGGGCGTCTGTCGGGCGGCACGGTCGCGCAGATGCAGGGCGAGGGCGGCGCGGCCGACTTTGCCATCGCCACCAGCGACCCCGACATGCTCTACGTGTTGGACGGCAAGAGCGGCAGCGTCGTCTCCCGCACGAAACTGAGCGGGTCGATCATCGGCATCCCGATACCTTTCTCGCACGGCGATGTGCAGGGCGTGACCTACGTGCTCGACAATCAGCAACTGGACATCCGCCGCCGCGACGGTTCGGCCGTGCGCGCGATAAAATTCGACGTGCCGTTTACGACGCCGCCGCTCGTGCTGGCGACGCCGCGCGGCACGCTCATCATTGTCGGCACAGAGCACGGCCTGATCTTTTTTGAAGGCTCGGAACTAAAACCGCTCGGCCGCATCACCACCGAAAAGGACGCGCCGCGCGGGCGACTCACCGCCGCCGACCTCGACAACGACGGCATCATTGAGATCGTGATGGTGACGCAGAACGGCCGCGTCGCCGTAATCAGCGCGGCGGGCAAGGTCAACTGGGCTTCGGAAGGCGCGACGGACGCTTACATGGCGACGTTCGCCAACCTGAACAACGACGGCGTGCTCGACGTGGTCACCGCCTCCGGCGCATCTTTCGCGCTCGGCTTTTCCGGTCGCGACGGGACTTTGATCTGGCGCGGCGATGATAATCCGAAAGCGAATGGCGCGACCGGCGACGGCACGTTGCGCACGTTGGCGAGCGCGCTTTCGAGCACGGGTGCGCCGCTGCTCGTCGGCGGCGACGCCAACCGTTCCGCCGTCCGCGCCGTCGGCTTGCCTACAGCAGCAGCCGGCAACGCGGCGGTGAAGTAAGTGTGGTGAAGTAAACGCGGACGGCAGTTTCCGGTGAGTTGACGTCTGAGACGGTGGGTGTGAATTGATGATCTGGGGGATAGCTCTGACGCTGCTTGCGCTCTGGTTGCTCGGCGTGTTGTTGGGAAAAGGCGGCTTTATCCACGTCCTGCTGTTGTGCGGCGTGGCCGTCGCCTTGGTGCAATGGATGGCGGAGCATCGCGCGCGACAACGCTAAAACCGGGCGCGGGCAGGGCGCGCGGTGGGAAAGCCGGAACAGATCGCGAAGAGGCCGCCCGGAAGTTTTGGCGGCCTCTTCGCAAACGAGCGCGGCAACTCTCGCGGGCGGCGCGCGCATCCATTCACAGCGACAACTTGCGTTCTCCCGTGCCTGCATCACGCAAGCGCACAACAATTTCAATAATCTTCGAGAGGCCAAGTCTTATGAAGTATCCCCATGCACAGGAAAGATTGCTCCGAAATTTGCTCCGGGGCATGTTTGTGTCGCTGTTCCTGCTCGCGTCGTTTGCCCCCGCAGCCGTGGCGCAAAGCGACATGCAGCGCGAGACGGTCGCCATCACCTACCCGCTCGATCAAAACGTCTCGGTTAAATTTCGCGGCACGACGCGCCTGCCGCGCCTGACGGGCGAGGCCAAAGTTCGTCGCAGCGGGCGACGCGGCACGCGCGTCGAACTCAGTCTCAAGAATCTCCCGCGCGCCATCGAAGTGGGCGGCGTCTATACGACCTTCGTGCTCTGGGCGATCTCGCCCGAAGGCCGCGTGGACAACCTCGGCGAGATCAAGCGCAGCGGCAGCTTCATCATCAACTCCAAACTCGACGTGACCACGCCGCTCCAGACCTTCGCCATGATCGTCACGGCCGAACCGCACTTCCTCGTGCGCGGGCCGAGCCGCGCGGTGGTGCTGGAAAATCTGCCGCCGAACAATCCCGGCGAAGCCACCGTCGCCACGGCCAACGTCCGTTATCTCGGAAACACCAGCGACTATTTGAACAACAGCCGCGTGCCCGAGATCGCCGACGCCGACTACGTGCGCACGCCCGCCTCTCTGCTCGGCGCGCGTCAGGCCGTTAACCTCGCGCGCTTCGCCGGGGCGGAACGCGACGCCGAGACCGAGTTGCGAGCGGCCATGGCGCAACTCGAATCCGCCGAGAACAAGTGGCGTCTGAAACAGCCGGAAGAAGAGGTTGATGTCGAGGCGCGGCTGGCGACGCGGCTGGCGACCAATGCCGAGGAGATGGCCGAATCGCGCAAGGCCGCGCGCCTGCGCCGCGAAGAGATCGCGCGCCGCGACGCCGCCGTGCGCGACGCGGAGCGTTCCGCCGATTCCGCTTCGGAGGAAGTGGCGAATCTGCGTTCCGCGCTGCAACGCGAGGAGCGCGCCCGCGAATTATCGGATCGCGATCTCGCTAACGCCAATCAGCAAGTGCGCGAACTGCGAATGGAAGTCGCGCGCCTGCGCGAAGAGTTGAACAGCGCGCGCGCGGAATCGGAAGACGCGAAGTTGAAACTCGCGCGCATCGAGGGCGAGCGCAGCGCAGAGATTCAACGGCAGCAAGCGCAGCAGCGGCTCGCGCAACAACAACAGGCGGCCAGCACCCTCAAGCAGACGCTCGCGCGTTACGGCGCGGTGCGCGACACGGCGCGCGGCATCACGCTCGTCCTCCCCGATAATCTGTGGGCTGGCGCACGCGCCGCCGAACTCGCCCCCAAGGCTTCCGCGATGGTCGAACCGCTCGCCGCGCTCTTCGCCAACAACCCAGACTTCCAAATACTGATCGAAGTCTATTCCGACAGTCGCGGCGACGTGGCGGCTCTGCGCCAGTTGACGCAGGAGCGCGCCGACGCGTTGGCGGGTCGCTTCGTCAACGCCGGCGTGGAGAACGGGCGCGTGCAGGCATCGGGCATGGGCACGGACAATCCGATCGCCTCGAACAGCACGCCCGCCGGGCGACTCCGCAACCGCCGCACGGAGATCACGCTCGTTCCCATTCAGGCCAGCGCAGCCTCCAACTGAAAAAGACGTAGATCGGGAAAAGACGTAAATCGTGAATCGTGAATCGTAAATAGAAAAAGCAAATCAAGCTTTCTTCTATTCGCGATTCACGATTCGCGGTTTTGATCTATTTACGATTCACGATTTACGATTCACGATTTACTATGTACCCATGTCGCTGCTCGAAGTTTTACAACTCGTCGGCTACAGCATGGGCGCGGTCTTAACGCTGTGGATGAGCGTGCTGCTGGCGCGGCAACGCAGCGCGCTGGAACGGGTCGAACGCGTGCTGCTCGCGCTCGCCGTCGGTATCGGGTTGTGGCACGTGAGCAACTTACTGCTCACTCTGCGCGCCCTGCTCGGCCTCGATCCGCTCTACTGGTCGGGCGTGCTGCGCGTGGCCGACACGCTCGCCGTCACCAGCATCACGATCTCTTACTCGCTGCTGCTCCACGTCCACCTGCACCTCTGGGCGCGAGCGCAGGCGCGCGACTTCACACGCTTCGAGCGGGCGCGCGTCTACATGTCTTATATCCCGGCGATCTTTCTCGTCGTCGCCATCCCGCGCATCTGGTCGGGCGCATACGCGCCGATGTTGGAGAAATTGAACTTCTTCGTCCTGCCCTTCGGCGTGTGGGCGACCTACGTGCTCGCTCTGATCGCCGGGACAGATTTGTTGCTCGCGCGCGCTTCCGCGTCGCGCAACGAGCGACGCCTGATGCAAACGCTCGCGGCATCATTTGTCGGCATCGCGCTTCTGCTGCTGGCCGCCTACGCGCTCGGCGTCGGGCGCGGCACGGTCGCCGGCCATTACTTGCAGACCCTCGCCAACCTCGGCTCGCTGCTCCCGACCGCGCTCATCGCCTATCACATCTATCGCTATCGTTATCTCGAACTCATCATCAAAGAGAGCCTCGTCGTCGCTTCGTTCGCGGCGGTCGTCCTCGTCGTCTATCTCTACGGCATACGCACGCTCGCGCTCGCGCTGACGGCGCGCTACAACCTGCGCGCGAGCGCGGTCGAATCGCTGCTCGTGCTCGCCTTCGCACTCGTCGTCGCCCCTCTGCGCGCGTGGCTCGACAAACGTTTTCATAAACTCTTCGAGCGCGAAGCCTCGATCTATCGAGACGTGCTGGCGCGCATCGGGGCGCAGGCCGGAAGCTATAAGCAACTGCCCGAACTGCTCAACTTCATCGAGGAACGTACTTCGCGCGAACTCGGCCTGCGAAGCGTGCGCTTCTACGTGCGACCGCATCAACTCTCTAGTTCCGGTGAGGAAGAAACAACGGTCGAGTCGCAGGCGGATGGCGATGACCGTTGGGAAGAGGCCGTGTTGGAGTTGGCGACCGAGAACGAGGGCGATGTGCTCGAAGGCATCAAACCACTGCGTGAGCGCGGGTTTGAGATGGCCTACCTGTTGAGACGCGAGAACAAGTTGCTCGGCCTGATGCTCGTTGACGCCGCGCCCGATGCTTTGACGGCCGACGTGCGCGCCGTCTTGGAAGTGTTGGCCGGACAGGTCGCGCTCACGCTTGAAGACTATCGCTTGATCGAAGAGAACGTGCGGCTCGAAAGGCAACTCGCGCAGGGTGAACGCCTCGCCGCGCTCGGCCAGATGGCCGCCGCCGTCGCACACGAAGTCAAGAACCCGCTCTCGGCCATCAAATCCATCGCGCAGGTGATGCGCGAAGACGAACGACTCTCCGCCGAGTACGCGCGCGATCTAGACCTCATCGTCGGTGAGACCGACCGCCTGAACCGCACCGTCACGCAACTGCTCAACTTCGCGCGCCACGCGCCGCCCGCCGGTCAGCCCACGCACGCCGACGAACTCGCGCGCGGCGTCGTCGAACTTTTTCGCGCCGAGGCCGAAGGGAAACATATACAGGTCGGACTCCGCTCCGAAGCTCATCAACTGCTCGACGGCGCGCAAGCGTCGGCCGTGCGCGACGCGCTCTCTAATCTGTTGTTGAATGCGCTGCAAGCGACACCGGCGGGCGGGCGTGTCTCGGTCGAACTCACGGCAAGCGACGGCGAACTGCTCTTTGCCGTGACGGACGGCGGCGCGGGCGTGCCCGCCGAATTACGCGGGCGCATCTGGGAGCCTTTCTTCACCACGAAGCAGCGCGGCACGGGCTTGGGTCTCGCCATCGTGCGCAAGCGCATCGAAGACGCGGGCGGGCGAGTGCGACTCGTTCCGCAGGCGTCGGGCGGCGGCGTTGGCGGCGGGGCGCGTTTTGAACTACGCCTCCCGCACGCGGGCGCGGCGGCCGAAACGCTCGCGGCGCAGGAGGTCTATTAAAAGAGGCGACGGTTAAAACTATGACGCAAAAAAGATCGGGCGACGCAAATGTCAGCGTGCTCATTGTTGACGACGAAGAGGCCGCGCGCTACGGCGTGCGGCGCGCACTCGCGAGTCTCGGTTACGAGATCGCCGAGGCCGGAAGCGTGGCCGAAGCCCGCGCGCAGTTCGACGAGCGCGCGCCCGATCTGCTGCTGCTCGACGTCAACCTGCCGGGGCAGAGCGGTCTGGAATTCCTGCGCGAATTGAACGAAGGTGAAGAGGCGCAAGCGGCCGCCCCGCTCGTCATCCTGATCACCGCGCACGGCTCGGAGCGCATGGCCGTCGAAGCGATCAAGACGGGCGCGTACGACTATCTCTCGAAACCGTTTGAAGTCGAAGACCTGCGGCTCGTCGTCAAGAACGCCGTCGAGACGATCAGGCTGCGGCGCGAGAATCGCGCCTTGCGCGCGTCGCTCGAACTCGAAGGCGCGGCGCGCGGCTCGCTCATCGGGAACTCCGAATCCATGCGGCGCGTGCGTTCGCTCATCGAGAAAATTTCCGAGACGGACGCCACCGTGCTCGTGCGCGGCGAGTCGGGGACGGGCAAGGAACTCGTCGCGCGCGAAATTCACGAGCGCAGCACGTCGCGGCGCAGCGGCGCGTTCGTCGCCATCAACTGCGCCGCGCTGCCTTCGGAGTTGATCGAGTCGGAACTGTTCGGCCACGAGAAAGGGGCATTCACCGGAGCGACGGCGCGGCGACAAGGGAAGTTTGAACAGGCCGACGGCGGCACGCTTTTTCTGGACGAGATCGGCGACATGAGCGCGAATGTGCAGGCCAAACTTTTGCGCGCGCTCGAAGAGCGGCGCATCGAACGGCTCGGCGGCGCACAGTCGATTCCGGTTGACGTGCGTATCGTCAGCGCGACGCACCGCCCGCTCGAACAAGAGATCGAGCGCGGAAATTTTCGCGCCGATCTGTTTTATCGTCTGCGCGTCGTGACGGTTGACATCGCCCCTCTGCGCGAACGCCGGGAAGACATCCCCGCGCTCGCGGAGTCGTTCATCCGGCTCGCCGCCGAAAGATACAAGATGCCTGTGCGCGCGATTGCCCCGGCGGCCATGCGTCGGCTCGTCGAATACGACTGGCCGGGCAACGTGCGCGAACTGCGCAACGCCGTCGAGCGTGCAATGGTGCTTGCCGAAGGCGACGAATTGACGGCGCGCGATCTGCCCGAAGAGATTCGCGCCAGCAGTAGCAGCAGCCACGACGCCGGCGCGCACGCAGAGATGTCGTCCCGCCCCGCCGCAACCGGCGAGAGCAGCGGCAGCGGCAATGATTTGCCCGTCCCGTTCACGGCGGATTTTCGTGCCGACAGGCGCGAATTTGAACGACGCTACATTACGCGCTGCCTCGAAGAGACGGGCGGCAACGTCACGCGCGCCGCCTCTATCCTCGGCATGCACCGCCAATCACTGCAACACAAACTGCGCGAACTCGGTCTCGCGCGCCGCTACGTCACGCTCGACGGCGACCCCGCCGCCGCCGGAGCGCAAACGCCGGATAAATCCGACAACTGACGGGAAGCTAAGACTCGTGCACGGAAGAAGCGAACGCGGAACGATGAACGCAGAAGGATGGAGTAACAGAGATTGATTCATTTGATCTATTGATTCAATACTTCATTTCTTCACTGAAGCCGCGAGCCAATAAATCAATCTTTTCAGTTCATCGGTTTTCTCTGTAGTGAATCCCTTAATGATCCTCGCGCGCGATAGTTTCCTCCTGCGCGTCGCTGGAACACAGCTTGCAATGAAGCCCTCGGAATATCTGTGCGGTCAATCGTGAGACCTGATCGCGAGGGGGCATGATGAAAAGTGTGTTATTGAAGTTTCGCGGGTTCACCTTCTTCTTTCTGCTAACACAACTCGCAGGGCTGCAACTTCCTTTGCGCGCGTCGGTCGTCACGCAGACGAAAGAGGCGGCCGTGCGCCATTTGATCATCTGCGTGGACGGCGTCGCGTTCTCGACGATTGAGGAGATGCGCGCCGAGGGGCGTTTCCAATTCTTCCGCGCGCCGTCGCGGATGATCGCACCGTTTCCCAGTCTCACCAATCTCGCGCTCGGCGAGATTTTGAAGCCCGCGGGCGCGAGCGAACCGCTCGGCTACGAAGACAACTATTTCGACACGACGAAGAACAAAATGCGCGGCGGACTCCTTGACCGTTTTCGCGGCGGGCGGTTCATCAAAGGCACGTTTCGGGAACTCTTCGACTATCACCCGTCGGCCATCAAGAGCGGGTTGGGCTACGTCGCCCCGCCTGCCAGCACTTATCTCGAATCTCTAACCGACCTCGTGCGTCTGAAACAAAAGTTTCGCGCGTCGCGCGAGCCGGTCTTCTTCGCCTACACGGGCGCGAGCGATTCGCTGGCGCATCTGGGCGGCGAACGCCTGCTCAAAAGTTTTCTCGTCCGGCTCGACGAGACGGTCAAAGACCTCGTGCGCGACGCGGGCGGTCGCGTCGAAGTGACCATCTTTTCCGACCACGGGAACGACTTCAAAGGTTATCGCCGCGTCTCTCTGAAATCCGCGCTCAGGCGTGCCGATTTCAAATTGGACGACAAGATCAAGGACGGGCGAAGCGTCGTGCTGCCGCAGTTCGGTCTGGTCGGTTGCGCCGTGATGTGGACGCAAGAGAGCAACGAGGCGCGTCTGGCGTCGGTCGCGTCGCGCGTGCGCGGGGTGGATTTCGCGGCTTACGAAAAAGACGGCGTGGTGTACGTCGTCAACGAGCGGGGAATCGCCACGCTGGAACGGCGCGACGAACGTTTTCGTTATCGCGCGACGCAAGGCGACGCGCTGGAACTCTCAAACGCGGTCGAATCCTTGCGGCGACAAGGTAAAGTTGACGCTGACGATTTCATCGCGGACGCAGATTGGTTTGCGGCGACGATTGAGAGCGCGCGCCCCGACGTAGTGCGACGCGTCTTTGAAGGCGTGAGCGAACGCGCGCAGCATCGCGCCGCCGTCCTCGTGAATTTCGCCGACGGTTATTACACCGGAAGCGCGTCGCTCGACGTGTTCGCCTTCCTGCAAGCGACGCACGGCAATCTCGGCGCACAGCAGAGTTTCGGTTTCGTGATGAGCACCGCGCGCGACCTGCCCGCGCACCTGCGCGCACGCGACGTGTGGCGGACGATAGGCTCTCCCGTCCTCAGAAAAAGCCCGAAGAGAATTGAGGAGGCGCAGCGTTAGAGCATCTCTGGAAACCGCGTTCGGCCGACGAAGCCTGTTGCGTCCGGGCGAGCAATACCGTTAGACTCGACGCGCTCTATCAAAGTTTTTTTCGCACGATCAGACAAATTATGAAAGCACGTCTCGACGCAATTCTTCAGCGTGAACAAGCCCTCTATCTCGACGGGCTTCATCCGGCGAGCGAAAGTCTGCTCGCGGAAATGGAGGACTACGCGGCGGCCAATCGTGTGCCGATTGCCGACCGCGAGGTGGCTCTGTTTTTGGAGATTACGGCGCGTGCGGCGGGCGCGCGGAAAGTCCTAGAGATCGGGATGGCTATCGGTTACGCCGTCCTGCACCTGCTGCGCGGCATGGGGGCGGAGGGGCAGGTGGTGACGATTGAACCGAGCGACGAGATGATCGCGCGCGCGGGCGAATATTTCCGACGCGCCGGAGTGTCGGAGCGCGTGCGCGTCGAACGCGGGTATGCCCTCGAAGTGATCCCGAAACTCGAAGACAAGTTTGATCTCGTCTATCTGGACGCGATGAAAGAAGAGTACGAAGATTATCTCGAACTCTCTCTGCCGCTGCTACGCACGGGCGGCGTGGTCATCGCCGACAACTTGCTCTGGGGCGGGCAGGTGGCCGGGGAAATTCGCTCGCCCGACCAGCAGAAATCTACCGAAGGACTGCGCCGCTTCAATCAACATTTCGTAAACCATAAAAACTTGCGCGCCGTCGTCCTGCCCGTCGGCGACGGACTCGGCTACGGTGTGAAAGTCGGGTAGCGTCTCTGTCGTCAAATTCGGCACACGCACCCGCGCGGCCGACGCGTCTTTAGAGACCGTCCCGCGATCTTTACTGGCTTGCCTGCAATGCAAACAATTTCCGCCCCGGCAGCAGCAGCATCGCCGTCGAGAGTCGGCGTGCGGCCTGAAATCGAGTTGTTCCTGTGCTGCGCCCGGACGCGTCTGGACGAGGGGCGCGTCGCGCGCTTGCATCAACTGTTGGACGGCGCGCTCAATTGGGATTTCATCTTGAGCTTCGCCGAGAGCCACAGCCTGATCCCGCTGCTCTATTTTCACCTGCACGCACGCGCGCCGGAAAAAGTTCCCCCACACGTTTATGAAAAACTGCGTGAACAGTTTCGCCGCATCTCCGCGCTGAACATGTACCTCAGCGGGGAACTGCGCCGCCTGCTGAAACTCTTCGCCGCGCACGACGTTGCCGCCATCCCTTACAAAGGCCCTGCGCTCGCGGCGCAAGCCTACGGCAACATCGCGCTCCGTCACTTCGGCGACCTCGACATACTCGTCCGCCAGCGCGACGTGCTGCGCGTGATGAAGTTGCTCGTCGCCGAAGGTTACGAATTGCACCCGCCTTTAAACGGCGTGCAGCAAGCGTTGATGCTGCGCACGCAATGCAACTTGCCGTTCACGCGCGACGCGCACCGCTTGATCGTGGAAATCCACTGGCGCGTGAGCGCGCGCCTGTTCTCGTCGCCGCTCGACGAGGATGCTCTGTGGGAGAATCTACGCACGGACACTTTCGAGAAGACGCAGATCAACGCGCTCGCGCCGGAGGACTTGTTGCTCTCGCTCTGCGTCCACGGGGCGAAGCACCTGTGGGAGCGGCTCAGTTGGATCACGGACATCGCCCAACTGCTCGAAGTCCACACGGATTTAAACTGGCCGGGTTTGCTCGAACGTGCACGGCGCACCGGCACTGAACGAATGCTGCTGCTCGGCCTGCACGTCGCGCACGACCTGCTCGGCGCGCGTCTTCCCGAACAGGTCGAAGTTCAATTGCAGGCCGACCCCGAAATAGCGCGACTGGCGGATCAAATTTATGCGCGGCTCTTTGCAGGCGGGGATGAAGCGAGCGGCATGTCCGGCTATTTTATTTTCCAACTCAAGGCGCGTCGCCGCCTGCGCGACAAATTCAACTATTGCCGCTACGTGGTCAGCCCGACGGAAGAAGACCTCACTTTGTTATCGCTGCCCGCCCCGCTCTCTTTCATCTACTACCTGCTGCGCCCGCTCCGCATGCTCTGGACGGGAGGGCCGAGCCATCTGCAACACTGAGCCTCTCGGCGATAGACGTGCGCGACCAGCAAAACAAACGCCTCGTGTCCGTTTGACTCGGAAGCGTGTTTGGCATATCGTCCCCCTCCAAACTTTGACGGGCTGACCCCCGAGCCTTGCGTTCACACGCGCCTCTCGCGTTCAGACTTCCCGTTATTTTCCGCTGACGTCAACTTTCCATCATCGCGTCGAACGACGACGCCGGCACACACTCTCGTGCGGCTAGAAGTCTCGACCTCTCGACGAATAACCCTCAACCCCAGCCGAAGGAGACCGACACATGAAACTCACATTGAAAACCCTCGCCCTGCTTGCGCTGCTACTGTGTGCACGCCCGGCGCACGCGCAGACCTACCAGATCATAAGCACTCAAAGTTCGACCGTCGCGGGCAATCTGACGCGCACGGTGTCTACCGTTCAGGTGGGCAGTAATCCGCTGGATCGTTTCCTCATCACGCGCGTCGCCAAGAGCGTGCCGTCAGGCGCGTCGAGAGGGACGCTGTTGTTGTTGCCGCCGCTCGGCAGCGGCTTCCAGAATTATGAAGTGGGCGATGACGGCGACTATAACAAATCATTCGCCGGTTTCTTCGCCCGGCGCAACTTCGACGTGTGGGGCTACTCGCAGCGCGTGCAGGGTCTTTCGGCCGGGACGTGCGAAAGCGGCACTGTCGATTGCGCGCCGATGTCCGGTTGGGGGCTGCAATCAATCGTCTCTGATGTGGCCTTCATCCGCGCGCAGATCGAACTGGCGCATCCCGGCGAGAAGCCGGTTGTCGGCGGGTTGTCGCTCGGCAGCATCGCCTCGGTCGCCACCATCAACGCCCACCCCGACGACTACGCGGGCGCGATCCTGCTGGAAGGAACGTTGTACGACGAGAACGCGGAGGTGCGCGCCGTCAACGCCAATTTCTGCGCCGCCTTCGACGACCTGCTGGCGAACGGCGTCTACTACGACGGGCAGGGCACGCCCGGCTTCAAACTGCTCAATCATCTCGCGGAAGTTGACCCGAACGGCCTGACGCCGCTGCTCGGCTTCCCGCCGGGGTTCACCAACCATCGCGCGTGGGTGGCGGCCATGTCCGCGCCGCCGTTGTCGCCGACGACGCCTCGCCCCGGTTATGCCTTCCTCGCCGGGAGCGTGGCGGAAGACCGTTTCTTCTACGCCAGCGAACCGCTGGTGCACGCCAACATCCGTGGGTTCGTGGACTACGTGGCGACGCGCACGATCCGCGACGTGAGTTGCGGCATGGCGGGTGAGCGAACTTTTACGGACAATCTCCAGAACTTCGACGGGGCGGTCATCATGTTCGCCGGGGGGCGCGGATTCGGGACGGGGATGACGGACACCGCGGGGCTGCTCTCCTCGGCTAAGATCACGCTCAACTACAGAGAGGAATACGGCCACGTCGATCACGTGTTCTCGACACGCCACCTGCAAGAAGTCGAGCATCCCGTTCTGTCGTGGTTGTTACACGACGTGAGCGGCAACCGAAACTAGCAGAGCAATCTCTCGACCGCGTCGTCAATAAGTAAGAGCGTCCGCGAGGCGTCGCTGCCTCGCGGACGACTGTTAACGAATTGATGCACGCGATCAAATGTGCTACCTTCGCGTCTGCCTGCGCTTGCTTCTTTGACTCATCTGATGGCCGTTGCCGTCTACTAATCATAAAGCCAGCCTATTTCCCACGCGGGAGAGCGTAACCGACGGTCGCCGTGCGACGACTGCTGAGAACATTTTTGACCCGAACGTGTGGAATGTTTCGCCTTTGAAGCCCGCTTGCAACTAAATTATCGCCACGACATCGAAGTATCAGCGTATCAAGCGACTCGCGTTTGCTCCCTCAATAATTAATGGATTAGTCATAAGAGGTAGGTTAAAATGTTCGACATGATTTCTCAGCGTTTCTTTCCGGCTCTCGCGGGAGCGTTTCTGGTGGTCTCGTCCGCGGTCGTCTCAGCCCAACAGCCGAAGCCGCCCACAGCGAAACCGCCCGCCGAACCACCCGCTCCGGCCGCCAAACAAACGCCCGCACCGCGCCCCGCGACGGCCGCGAACGCCGCCAAGCCCCTGTGGAATCTTAAGGTCACGAAGAAGACGCCGATCACCCTGAGCTTGTCCTCGAAGAACGGCTCGCTGTCTGAGATCGCCGCCGAGATGGGCAAGCGGCTCAAAGTGCCCGTGATCCTGACGCCGCTCATGCAGAAGCAGCGCATCACGCAGGAGTTTGAAGGCTTGCCGCTCGAAGGCGCGTTGCGCCTGCTCGCGCCGCAGGTTTACGTTGACTACGAACTGAGCGGCGACGGCGGGCAGCCGAAAGCCATCGGCATCTATTTGCAGGGCATGAACGAACAGCCGCCCGCCGAAGCCTCCGTGGTGAAGGGCGATTCGGAGGCGATCCTGATCGAGGGCAACACGGAGGACGGACTTGAAGCGACGAACGTGAAAGATGATGAGAAGACGGCGTTGCGCGTGACGGTCGAAAAAAATCAGGTCAGTGTGAAAGCCCGTAGGCAGCCTTTGACGGCCGTGCTCTACGAAATCGCAAGTAAAGTTGACATTCCGTTCGAGATGAAATATGAATCTACCGAACTCGTGGATGTGGACTTCAATAATTATACGATGGAGCAAGCGGTTCGCACGCTGTCCCCCAACATCCGCCTTTATCAGCGCACCAATCTTACCAGCTACGAAGTGAGACCGCTGCGCCTTGTTTTAGTGTCGCCGGCAAATAATCAGCAAACCACAAAAATGTGAGGAGACATCGAACTTTGAATACAAAAAACAACAATCCCGTCAACGAGCAGTTGGAGCAGTTGGAACGGGGCGAGAGCGCGTTGACGCAACCTGCACAGGACAAGAAGCCTTTCGTCGAGCCGGTAGTCTCCGTGCCCGTCGATGTGTTGGAGGCGACAGCTTTCTTTCAAGGCCCGACCGTCGATACCATCCAAACGTTGACCACGTAGTTCCGCTCGGCATGCGGGTGAAGGTGTTTTGAGAGACGATGTCTTTACTTGCAGTGCAGAGCCAAGCCTCAATCGAGAAGCTTTACACAATTGGGGGGCATCTCCTCGCTTTTCAATTTAGTGATGAAGTAGCCGCGCGGGTTGCCGGGGAATTTATCGAGGGAATGTATTTCACCCCTTGCCCGGCCCGCGCGGCTCGCTTTGTTCACTGCACCGTTAAAATTTTCTACGGCGACCCGCCGCCCCTGCCGCCCCTGTGTCAAACCTTTGAAGTCCCACGCGGCTATTGCCACGCGCACGGCGACGAGCACTTTCTAGACATAGACGAATCGCGGGTCGCAGTCTACCCGGCAGCTTCCAGACTGGTGTGCGTCTGGCTCGGCACGACCACGCATGCGCGCCATCCGGTCGCCATCGTCAACACGCTCTCTTACGCGGTGCAGGCCGCGCTTCGTCGCGCCGGACTCTACGTGCTGCACGCGGCGGGAGTGGTCGAGCCGGAGACGGGCGCGGGGATGATCGTCGTCGGAAATTCCAACAGCGGGAAGTCGAGTTTGACGATCCGGCTGGCGGGCGCGGGCTGGCGTTACCTGTCGGACGATATGCTGGTGCTCGCCGCAGAGGACGGTCTGGTCGAAGCGTGGGCGCTGCGACGCATCTTCTCGGTCTCGCCGGAATCTTTCGCCGGTAGCGGTTTGGGCGGATCGACGGGCGCACTCGGAGCACCCGTCAATTCCGATCCGAGCAAACGCAAACTCGACCCGCGCATCATGTTCCCCGATAGCTTCGTTGAGAGTTGCAGGCCGCGTGTGTTACTGTTTCCCACCTTGACGGGAGAGGCGGCGAGCCGGGTTGAGAAACTCAGTTCCGGCGAGGCCATGGCGCGACTCATCAGGCAATGTCCTTGGGCAAGTTACGACGGCGGCACGGCGCGCGAACACTTGCGTGCGCTCGGTCTGTTGGCGAAACAGAGCATCTCTTATTCGCTCGACGCGGGACGAGACCTGTTGGAAGATTCCGCGCGCGCGCCGCAACTTCTCGCCTCGTGTCTCAATCATTAATTTATGGCAATCCCCGCAGCCGCGAGCACAGTACAGACGCAACTCAAACACATCAGCCTTGAGTTGACGAATATCTGCAATTTGCATTGCAGTTATTGCGCGCGCGATGACGACGCGCTCTACCATTCGCCCGCCAACTTCTTTTCCGTCGAACTGCTGCGCCGCATCATTCGCAGCGCGAGCCAATCTTCCTGCGGGTTCAACTCCGTCTCGTTCACGGGCGGCGAGGTGACGATTCACCCGCGCTTCAAAGAGATCGTCGAAGCCGTGAGGGAAGAGGGCTGGCAATTCGGTTTCGTCACGAACGGCTGGCACTTTGAACGCGTCTATCCGACGCTGCTCGCCAACCGCGACGCGTTGCACATGGTCGCCTTCAGTCTCGACGGCCCGACGCGCGAGACGCACGACCGTTGGCGCGGCGATGGTTCGTTCGTGCGCGTCATGCGCGCCATCACGCGTTGTTACATGAAGGGCATCCCGTTTCTCATCAAGACGGGCATCCGGCGCGACACCATTCCTCTGCTCGAACAGTTCGCCTTGCTCGCCGCACGCCTCGGCGCGCAGGCCATCCACTTTTCGCACCTGCTCCCGACCTCTTCCGGCGCGGAAATCGAATCGGGCTTGAGCCTCGAAGAGCGCGCTCACGTCGAACAGGAGATCGGCGTGCTGTCCAACATCTTCAAGATGAAGATCGGCGTCGCCACTGGCTATTACAATTTAGACCCCGCCCCGCCGTGTCAGGCGTTGGAGGGCGCAAACTGCAACATCGACTATCGTGGCAGGTTGACCCTGTGCTGCAACCTGTCCGGTTATCGCGGCGCGTCGGAAGAAACGGACGTGGTGGCCGACTTGAACCGGGAAGACTTTGCCGCAGGCTTCGCGCGCCTGCGGCGAGTGGCCGCAGATCAACTGGAACGACGCAGGCTTGCGCTCGCGGAGATCGCGCGCGAGGGAATTCAGCCCGATCTCTACACGGCTTCGCCCTGTCTCTACTGCTTGCAGAGCTTCGGCAAAATCCCTTGGCATAAACCCGACGCGGCCAAGTCGCGCTCGCTGCCGGTAATATCCATCAACGCGCCGCCCGCGGTTTATCTCAAACAGGAATCCATTTAATGTCCGAAAGTATTCCCAGCCCGCACGAGCACATCGTCTTCACCGAATTTGACGACACCGAAGGCGTGCTCGTCGACCTGAACTCCAAACGCTATTACACGCTGAACGAGACGGCGATGATCATCTGGCGCGGGCTTGAACAGAAACGCACGCGCGCCGAGATCATCAAGGACATCACGGACGCCTACGACGTGACGGCCGAACACGCCGCGCAATCACTCGACAAGTTGGTCGCGACGTTGCAGGCGCGCAAGCTGCTCCCGGCCGACGGCGGCCAGTGAGTTAACAGTGTCTTCAAGTTTTAGCCAACGGTGCTCGCCTAATATTGCCGCCCCCTGTCATTTGTGCTAACTTTCGCCTCTCGAAGCGCAGAGGCAAGTGAAGGGATTGGACTAACTTCGTCGCCCACAAGCCCGCAAGCCAGCCATTCCATTCCGACATTCATAAATTCCGGTGTCATGTGCGCGTGACACTAAACCCAGCCCACTCAGGAGACTTAACCGACGTGATTTCACCGAAATTTATCGGGCGGACGAGTGCCGTCCGCCGCCGTCGTCTGTTGTCGCTCGCAGCAGCCGCTCTTATCGTTTTTCAACCCGTGGCTTTCCTCGTCTCGCCCGCCTCTGCCGATACCGGTACGGGGACGGTGAGCCTAACCACTACCGGAACTGCGGTCACGCAAAACTTCGACACGCTCGCTAACACGGCCGGCAGCACGACTAACACGACGCTCCCCACCGGTTGGTATATCACCGAGGCGGGCGGGGGCGCGCGCGACAACGAGCAGTATGCCGTCGACACGGGCGGCAGTACCACGGGCGACATCTACAGTTACGGCGCGGCAGGCAACACTGACCGCGCGCTCGGCGCCTTGCGTAGCGGCACGCTCATCCCCCTCTTCGGCGCGAAGTTCACCAACAACACCGGCTCCACCATCACGTCTCTGGATATTTCTTACGCGGGCGAAGAATGGCGTCTCGGCACAGCGGCGCGCACCGACCGGATCGATTTCCAAATCAGCACAAATGCCACAGACCTCTCGACCGGAACATACACGGACGTTGACGCGCTTGACTTCACTACCCCAAACACGGCCACGACCGGCGCAAAGGACGGCAATCTTGCCGCCAACCGCACCGTTATCACGAGTTCCATTTCGGGCTTGAGCATCGCCAACGGCGCGACTTTCTTCATCCGTTGGACAGACCTCGATGCTTCGGGCGCAGACGACGGCCTCGCCATCGACGACTTCAACATCACGGCGCAGGGCGGCCCGGCCGTCGATAGCGCGCCGACCGTCACATCCACCTCCCCGGCGGACAATGCGACGAGCGTTGCCGTGAACTCCAACATCAGCGTCACCTTCAGCGAGCCGGTCACTGCGACCGCCGACTCGTTCCAGATCAGTTGCGCCACGAGCGGCGCACACGCATTCACCTTGAGCGGCGGCGCGACGACCTACACGCTCGACCCGACGACCGACTTTACACAGGGCGAAGTTTGCACCGTCACGGTCGTCGCCGCGCAGGTCACGGATCAAGACGGCACGCCCAACCAGATGGCGGCCAACTACGTCTTTGATTTCACGGTGATTAACACCGCGCCCGTGCCGATCCACACCATTCAAGGCAGCGGCACGGCCTCGCCCCTCGCCGGTCAGACCGTGACGACGAGCGGTATCGTCACGCTGCTCAAGACGGCCACGAACAACGGCGGCGCGGCCAGCGGCTTCTTCCTGCAAGCGCCGGATGCGAGCGCGGACGCCGACCCGAACACTTCCGAGGGCATTTTCGTTTTCACGAGCACCGTCCCCACGGTCAGCGTCGGCGACTCCGTGAACGTGACCGGCACGGTCGTCGAGTTCAACGGCATGACGGAGATCAGCCCCGTGTCGAGCGTCTCGGTGAACAGCACGGGCAACACGCTGCCGACCGCCGTTACGCTGACGACGACCATCCTCGACCCGACCGCGCTGCCCACGCAGCCGCAACTCGAAAAGTATGAGGGCATGCGCCTCGCCGCTGCCTCGCTCACCACCGTCGCGCCGAACGACAACTTCTTCGACGTGTACACGGTCATCACGGGCGTGCCGCGCCCCTTGCGCGAGCCGGGCATCGAAATCTCGCAGCCCGTGCCGCCCGACCCGACGACGGGCACACCCGATTGCTGCATCCCGCGCTGGGACGAAAACCCCGAACGCCTGCTGGTTGACACGAACGGGCGCGCGGGTTCGACGCTCAACGCTTACACGTCGAACGTGGTGTTGACGAACATCTCAGGCCCGCTCGATTTCGCCTTCGATCAGTATCGCCTCATCAGCGATAGCACCCCGGCCGCTTCCCCCAACATGAGCGCGGTGCCTGTGCCGACGCCGACCGCGGGCGAGTTCACCGTCGGCGGTTTCAACGTCGAGAATTTCAACAACAACGCGACGCAACGGCAGAAGGCCGCGCTCGCCATCCGCGACGTGATGCGCCTGCCCGACATCATCGGCATGGTCGAAATCTTTGAACTGACCGGCCTTCAAGCCCTCGCCGCCGAGATCAACACCATCTCGCCGGGAGCAAACTATCAAGCCTTCCTCGTCGAAGCCGACGGCACGGCGGGCGACGCAGATCAGGATGTCGGTTATCTGGTCAACACGGCGCGCGTGCAGGTCGATAGCGTCACGCAGATCGAACTGGCCGGATGTCAGGGCAACGCGGCTACTTGTAACACCTTCATCGATCCGAACACGGGGCAGCCCGCCTATCTCAACGACCGGCCGCCGCTCGTCCTGCGGGCGCACGTTCAGCCGACGGGAGCAAATGTGCCCGTCATCGTCGTCGTCAATCACCTGCGCTCGTTCATCGACATCGAAACGATCACGGGCGAAGGGCCGCGCGTCCGCGCCAAGCGCAAGGCGCAGTCCGAGTTCCTCGCAGACTTGTTACAGGATTTGCAGACCGACAACCCCGCGACGAGCGTGATCTCCGTCGGTGACTACAACGCCTACCAGTTCAGCGACGGCTACACAGACCCCATCGCCACCATCAAGGGCAACCCGACCCCCGACGATCAGATCGTCGTGGATCAGAGTCCAGACCTCGTCAATCCAAATTTCTTCAATCTGGTTGACGAACTGCCCGCCGCGGAGCGTTACAGCTTCATCTTCGAGGGCACGCCGCAGGCGCTCGATCACGTTATCGTCAACAACGTGGCGCACGCGCGCAACACGCGTTTCGCCATCGCGCGCAATAACTCGGACTTCCCGGAAGTTCCGGCGGCGGCCTTCGCCTCGAACGCCGCGCGCCCCGAACGCAACTCCGACCACGACATGCCGGTCGCCTTCTTCGCCCTTGCCGGGCCGGTGTCGCAGCCGGGGTCGGTTCTGATCAGCGAATTTCGTTTCAACGGCCCGAACGGCACGGGAGACGAGTTCATAGAGCTTTATAACAACTCGGATTCACCCGTGAACCTGAGCGGCTGGACGATTGTCGCACCTGCGGGCACTGGCGGCGGCGGCGTGTTGAACGGGCTGACCGGCATTCTAGGTGCGCGCGGTCATTATCTGGTCGCGCCGAGCGACTACAGCGTCTCAGGATACCCGGCAGGTGTTGGAGGCACGGCAGTGCCCGATATGGCCTACACCGGCGGGGCTTTCCTCGACGACGGCGGCGCAAAGCTCGTCGATGCAAACGGCGGGGTGATTGATGCCGTCGGGTTCAGTTCGACCAACGGGACGGGCTTCCGCGAAGGCGCGGGGCTGTCGCCCGCGACCGGCATCACGCCCGGCGCAGGCGACCAGTATAGTTTCGTCCGCAGGATGGCGACCGGATCACCGCAGGACACCAACGACAACGCCGCAGACTTCGTGCTCGTCTCGACGACGGGCGCAGCGGGCGCAACCGCCGCCGTGCTCGGCGCGCCGGGGCCGGAAAACACGCAAAGCCCCATCCTGCGCAACGCCGTGATCAAGGCGTCGCTCATAGACAACTGCAACGGCATCGGCTTCCCCGGTTCCGGCTGCCAGAACATCGTGCGCGACGGCTCGGCGGGCGCGTCCAATCCGACCAACGCGCAACACGGGACGATCTCCTTCCGGCGCAAGTTCACCAACACTACGATGGAGACCGTGACCCGCCTGCGCTTCCGCGTCGTCAATATCACGACGCTGAACAGCCCCGGCTATGCGCCGAACAACGGTCAGGCAGACTTGCGCCTGCTTAGTTCGGCGAACACGACCGTCACGCCGTCGAATCCGTTCACGGAGGGAGATGTGTTCGTCAGAGGCACTACGCTTGAGCAACCGCCGACGCAAGCCCTCGGCGGCGGCCTCAATTCCACTGTCACTATTGATTTGTCCCAACCTTTGGCGGGCGGCGCGAGCGTGACCGTGCAGTTCTTAGTCGGCGTGCAGCAGAACGGCGGTTACCGCTTCTTCGTCAACGTAGAAGCATTGTCCGTCGATCCTGTTCTGACGCAGACCAAAGGGCCGAGCGAGGGGAAGGCGGGCAAAAATTAGGTGACAGTTTGACGTTAACGCGAGCGCGTTAATTAAACGCGCCTCATAACCACAGGCTTTGATTCAAAGTCTGGACAAGAAAGCCCCGAGTCGTTTCCGACGATTCGGGGCTTTCGGTTTGTGGCATCACGAACGCGAGTCCGTCTGGATCACATTTTGAGAAGCCCCGCCTGAAGCAACGGAAGTTCGCGTTTGAACCTCTGTTGCTCCCGGCGGGGCTAAGTCTGTAACTCACTCCACGCTTAAATCGAAGTCATCTTCAAGCTCAGGCAGGGAACGAGTAAGTCGGGGTGTATTGAGGAGGGGATGCTTCGAGGAGCGGGCGTCCGTCGGCTTCGAGCCACGCGTGGCCTGCGAGCAGCGTCTCTTTTTCCTTACGCACTCCGAAGACGATGCGCGTCTTGATACCGTAGAGGGCGAGGTAACGATGCAGCACGGGCGCGCGTTTCCAGCACGTCGGCGTAAAACACAGAACGTCTATCCCCAAAAGCGCGTCAACCAACTGCGCCAGACGCTCTTGGGTCATGCGCGGATTGCGCGGCCTTCTGCGCTGTGCCGTGTCCGCTATAAGAGACAGGACACGCGGGAGGGGCATGAGTTTAATGAGAAAAGAGAGCAGCGCGACCCACGCCGCCATGCGCACGAGCAAAAACGCCTCGCCCGGCCGGTGCGTGATGAAATGCACGGCGCGGCCTAGGATTCGCGGCTTCTGTGGCTCTGTGTGTTTCTGCTCGGAGGGCATTTAAGGGCTTCAACGATAACTTGAAAAGTTGCGCCTTTTCTTCTTGAAGATATTGATGTTAAGAAAACTCGCTGTGATAGGGTTTCCGGCCGGACAAGTCGTCCGTTCCTGAACTGCCACGACTTAGGCGACACCTTTTGATTTTGCTTTCTTCGTCAGACGATAACCACGCCGCGTCCGCGCTTTTACTTCGGGACGATTCACCTTGACCTCGATGCTGCGCCAGCGGCCGTCTTCCGAACGATTCGAAGGGCGATAACCGATGGTGTATTGATTGCTCAATTCTTCGAGTATCTCGACGAAGGCATCGCGCAACGCCTTGCCGCCCGGCGTAGGCACGAAACGCCCGCCGCTCTTGTTCGCATAGTCGCGCAAAACTCCTGCGGCCGGGGTCGCGTTCTGCGCGCCGGGTTGTCTGTCCGCCATGTCTACGGTGTAGATCGTGGCGTTGGCATTGAGCGCGGCGGCGAGGGCTTTGTCGGAAGAGGCCGCGCTGCGCGTGTCCGCCCCGTCGGAGAGCACCACGATGGCGCGTCTTTTCTCGGGGCGGGCGGCGAGGTCTGTGGCTGCCTGCGCGATGGCGTCGTGCAACGCCGTTTCGCCCTTCGCGGCCAGACTGTAAGCCAGCGGCGACAGGTCGCGGCTCTGAGAAAAATCCTGCACCTGTTCGACTTTTCTGTGGAAGCTATAGACGGCAGCCGTATCCTCGCCGCGCAGACCGTCGAGGAAGCGAATCGCTGCCGCGCGCGCCATAGACACGCGCCCCTCCATGCTGCCCGAAACGTCCAGCAACAAAGCGACCGCAAACGGCGTCTCCTCACTACTGAAGTTTGTGATCTCCTGCTCTTGCCCGTCCTCGTAAACTTTAAAGTTCGCACGCTGCAAGCCGTGGGCATATTCACCGCCCGCGCTCGTCGCCGTCACGTTGAGCACCACCAGATCGGTCTCGACGCGCACGATTTCATCGTCCTGCGGGTCTTGCGCGCGGGAGGGGAAGTGGAATACGTCTAAGACTAACGAGACGGAGATGAACGCGAACAGCAGCAACAGTAGTAGCGGCGTGAGACGCGTGCGAGCGTGCGTGCGCCGGGCGGCGATTTCCACTTGGTTTGATCTCATCAGCGATAAAGGGTGCGTATGTGCTTGACCAGTTCGACAACTTCGTTGGCGCGCGTGATGATCGCCGCCGAAACGACTTGCCTCGGCGTGCTTTCGATTTTTTTCTGCAATTCGGCAGAGAGTTTGACCAGACGCTCCAACGCCACTTCGACTTGCGGCGGCTCTTTCAACTCGTCTCTATTTTCCTCGCCTCCGGCGTTACTGCGTATCTGCCGGGATAGCTTCTCCATGCGGCTTAGTTTCTTCAAATCCGCGGCTTGGAAAGTCTTCCGAAGCGCAAACGCCTCGCGTAACTCGACGGCCAACTGTGCGTTCTCTTTCGCGCGCGAGAGATGTTCCTTGTAGTCGTTCTCCTCGCGCTTGAGTTCCATCTCCTTGAGCATCTCTCTATGAGGCGAATCTTGTTCGGGGTTTTCGGGCGAATTATCGGAGGGTTTATTCGTGTGGATATTATCCGGGTATTTTTGCGTGGTCTGTCCCTGTGCGGCGAGCAGGCCGCAGAGGCAAAGCAAAAGAGCGAATGATAAGAGCCGTAAGAGCATCGGTTTCGGCAGTGCTGAATGATGTGGCGGAAAGAATTGCTATGAACTTATGTGTGACGTGGAAAGAGCCGGATACGGTTGTCCGCCACGCTTCGCGTCCGAACTTAAATGGCCGCACATTCTTTCCCGAAAAATAATCCTTAAAGTTTTACAACAGATTCGTCGTCGCGCCGACTTGTCAAGTTTTACTTGAAGGGGATGTTTTAAGGGATGCGCGTCGGATTATCGGGAGTATTGATAAACTCCTCGCCCTTCGGCCGGGGGCGCGGGACGACGACTACTTTCGGGCTTCCTTGCGGGAGGCGTTCGGGCGGGCGGCGTGCGCCCACCGCAGACTTGAATGCAATCGCCTCCGTGCGCCGTTCACTGTTGAGGTTCAACACGCGCGCCCCGCTCCATTCGGACGAGAGCAGGCTGAGCGTGTACCGGCCTTCCTCTCCCGGTGCGAGATTGGCAGGCTCGACGTTGACCTTACGACGCTCCGCGTCTTGCCCGTTACCTCGCCGCTTCAATTCCATTTCGAGGCTCAGAGCTTCGAGTTTCTTATCCGAAATATTACGGATAGTACCCGTGATGACCGCGTGAGAGCCTTTGAGACGCGCCTCGTCTTCGAAGATTTGCGCCTCGGGCGGGGCGGCAGCTTTAGAGCCGAGTTCCACCTGTTGCGCCGCGCGGACACGCGCGAGTTGTCTTGCGCGCAAGGAGCGATAGCCGATGAGCAAGGCCGCAGCCACGACCAGAGCGCACGCGATGGCCCCGATTTTGATCCATTTTGAAGAAGACTGCTCGCCTCCTTCAAACAGACGCGGCTCGGTCGCCGGCTCGTCGATGCTTCGATTACTACTCATATCCATCAAGTCGCTACTTAGGTTATTACTTTAGGCGAGCGCGCCTAAACAATTGCAAGCGTTAAGATGTAAGCCCGCTAATGTCACGCGCGGCGACTTTATTGCGGCTGCGGCGCGGGCGGCCCTCCGGTGAGTTTTTCGACCAGAGCGATGATGAACTCCTGCTCGGCCAAACCGGAACTGTGCAGGTTGACCCATTCCGCGCCCGAAGCCCCGTCGCTGCGACCCTCGACCCGTGCGTTGACCGCCACGCTCGTCGTCACGCCGTCGAGCGGTTGTACTTCGACGATGAAGGTATAGCGTCCCTGCGTCCAGCCGCGCGAATTCTCCGCCGTCAACTCCGCGTAGCGATTCAACTCCGTCCCAGCGACGACCGCACCTTTGACGAACCTGTAAGGCTGGCTGATCAACACGCCCTCGTCGGTTTTGGAGACGGTAGTGTCCATAATCAGCTTCCGTTCGGCCATCAATTCCTCGACGGCGCGCAAGACGATGTCGCGGCGGATCGTGAAGCGATAAGGGTTCGGGATGGGCGGCGGCGTCGGGGTGCGACCTTTCCCAAAGTCTATCCCGCGTCCCGTGCCGGTGTTCTGCTTGACGCCGTTGACGCCCGGCGCGCGGTCAGTGCCCGCATCACGTATGCGGTCATTCTGTCTATCCACACCCTTCTCCTGAGCGGAGACGCCGCAAATTGTCAGGAGCAGAAACATCGAGAGGGTCAAGACTTTCTTCATCGCTAACCTTTCGGTCTCACACGCGTGAGCCTCTGTGCAAGTTGTTTCGATACGACGGGAGACGAGGTGAGAATAAAACAACGTCCGAGTCTTTTCAAGACAGAGTGTAAAACTGAAGAACCGTGCGCAACGCGGAACTCTTCAAACACGACGCTTAATTGTTTGCGTTAGCGGGCGCGGCATTCAGATCGCGTGCGCGCTCCCATGCGCGCAAAGCCTGCACGCCCCTCTGAAAGTCGGCTTCACTACTGTAAAAATTGTGCGCGCCGTCGTCGCGCGAAGGCTCGCGCACGTAGTAGAGATAATTTGTCTCCGAGGGACGCAAAGCGGCTTCTAAGGAACGCGCGCCCGAGGAAGCTATCGGCCCGGGAGGGAGGCCACGCACTTTGCGCGTGTTGTAAGGCGAATCACGATCGAGATCGCTCTGGTAAACTTTTCCGTCATTCCTCCATTTGCCCGCGAGCTTGGAAGCGTAGATGACTGAAGAATCAATGCCGAGCGCCATGCCGATTTTGAGACGATTGTAAATTACGGACGCCACAATCGGCCTTTCTTCTTTCAACTTGGCTTCGGTCTCGACGAGTGAAGCGACGGTAACGATCTCTCTCGGCGTTCGGTTCGAGGGGAGAGTTTGATCGCCGAGTTGCTCGCGCCAGACCTGCCGGAAGCGTTTGACCATTGCCGAGACCATCTGGCGCGCGTTAGTGTCTGGAGGGAAGCTATAAGTGTCCGGGTAGAGGTAGCCTTCGAGGTTGGTGGCCTGCGGGTCGAGGTCGCGGATGTCGCTCGTGTCGTTCATCAACGCGAGGGCTTCTTCCGCGTTGGCGAGTTTGAGTTCGGGGATGCGCGCCATGGCCACGGCAATATCCCAACGCGTCCAACCCTCTATGACGGTGAAGCGCGCCAGACGCTGTTCGCCTTCTTCCAATTTTCGCAAGACGCCGAGCGGCGAGATGGGAGAGGGGAAACGATACTCACCGGCTTTCAGGCGCGGCCCCGCGCCGCTGTAACGTATATAGAGTCGCAACGGCCATGCGCGTCCGATAACGCCAACAGACGAAAGCCGCGAAATAATTTCATCGGGCGTCGAACCGCGTTGGATTTCGACATATTGGGTTGCGTGGGAATGAGCCAAGGGCTTATGGAGTTCGCGGTAGAGCCAGAAGGAAAAGGCTGCGCCACCACAGGCCAAAATGATTGTGAGAATCGCTAAAAGACGAAAAATTTTCATGGATAATTTGGATTAACTCGGGTAACGCAAATTATGACTAGGTATGAGTTACGGCCACATCGAATTATCCGGCGACGACCATAGGACTTGCTTCTAAAACTCGCCGGTTTTGATTGACATATTCGCCCGCCGTCTATTATCGGCTTTCTTGTCGGGCGATGAAATCCCGCAAAATTAGAGCGGCGGCTTCGCTGTCGAGCCGCGCGGTTAGCTCTTCGCCGCGCACGCCCGCCTCGCGCAAGAGTTCTTCGGCTGCGTGCGAAGTGAGCCTCTCATCCTGCAAATGCACGGGGACGGCTAACGAGAGGGAGAGATTGCGTGCGATGCGGCGTGCCTCGCGCGCGGCTTCGCCTTCCGTGCCGTCCAGATTGAGCGGCAAACCAATAACCACTCCTTGAGCGTCAAAGCTGTGTCGCAAGTCTGAGATTTGCCGGAGCAGCTTTTTCCAATTCGTACGGCTGAGCGGCGGCAGCGGTTGCGTCGTCAGTTGTAGTTCATCACAGACGGCGACGCCGACGCGCTTCGTTCCCAAGTCGAGCGCGAGCAAGCGGCCTTTGAAGTTGGACGGCTGCGGCGCGTCTTTGAGTTGGGGAGATTGTGAATCCGGCAATTTGGTTTTATCGCAGACGACTGAAGTATAACGCAGCCGTCCGGCGAGAGGCCAACAGGCTTAACCGTCTTGCGACGCATCAGAGTGCTACTGTATCATCACTTCCAGCCCGCCGGGCAGAGAGGCTCGCGGGTGTTGGAATAATCCGGCGCAGTAAAAGTCTTCTTGAGGTGAAAGATGTCATTTCGCAGTAAGTTTCTCGTGGTGGTTTTCTCCGCCACACTCGCGCTCTACGCCGTGGTCGGCGGTTTGATTTATACGCGCGCGCAGCAGCAGAACGACCCCGGCGCGCAACTACGAATATTCGAGAGCGTCCTACAGCATATTCATGACGACTATGTCGACGAGCCGGATTTGAACAAAGTGCGCGCGGGCGCGCTGCGCGGTCTCGCCTACGGCCTCGACCCATATTCGACTTACCTGACGGTTGATCAGGTGCGCGACTTCCGCGTCGGACTCGATAAGGGACAGGCGGGCATCGGCGCGGAGCTTTCGCAGGTGGCCTCTTACCTCTACGTGATCGCGCCCGTGAAGGGCGGCCCGGCCGAACAGGCGGGCGTGCAGGCCGGAGACATCATCGAGTACATAGACAACAAAGCGACGCGTGACATTTCGCTCTACGACGCAAGGCAACTTCTCAATGGCCCTTCGGGCACGGAAGTCAAAGTTCGCATCCTGCGCTCCGGGACGCGCCCGCTCACTTTGGCGATCAAACGCGCTCCGGTGCAAGCGCCGGGCGTCGAGACGCGTGTGGAAGCGGCGAAGGTCGGCGTGGTGCGCATCAACAGTCTATCGGAGGGCGAGGCGGCCATCGTGCAGAAGCGCGTGCAGGAATTGCAGAAGCAGGGCGCGCAAAAGTTGGTGTTGGACTTGCGCGGCGTGGCGGGCGGTTCGCTCGCGGAGGGCGTCCGTGTGGCGAACTTCTTTATCAAAGACGGCGCGCTCGCGCAGACCATCGGGCGCGGCAACAAGAGTCTCAAGACATTCACGGCCGACCCTAAACTCACTATCTTCGACGGCCCTGTGGCGGTCTTGATTGATCGCGGCACGGCGGGCGCGGCGGAGGTCGTCGCATCGGCTTTCATCGAGCGCAAGCGCGGCGAGGTCGTGGGCGAAAAGAGTTTCGGCGCGGGCGCGGAGCAGCAATTGTTCCCGCTGCGTAACGGCGACGGGTTACTGTTGACGACGGTGAAGTGGGCGTCGTCTGCAGGCAAATCGTTTATCGGGTCGGGCGTCGCGCCGACGGTGGAAGTGAAACGGCCTGAGTTGGCCGCAGCGATTGACCCGGACGATTTGACCGGCAACGACGACGACGCGATTGCGCAACCGGCACAGCCGGGCGACCGCAGGGAAGTCTCGCCGGAGGCCGCCGCCCCGAAACAGCAGCCGGAAGACACGCAGTTGAAGAAGGCTCTCGAACTGCTCAACAAACCCGCGCAGCAAAAGGCTGCTTAGGCGAATCAGACAGCACATGCAACAGAGGCCGGAGAAGGAAAACCTTCCCCGGCCTCTTCGCTTTTGCCACGCCGGTTTGCGGATTTGTTCGCCGTGTGATTACAGGGGGATGTTGCCGTGCTTCTTGGGCGGGTTGGTGTCGCGTTTGTTCTCTAGGAGCGCGAGGGCGCGTGCGAGTTTGAGGCGCGTCTCGGCCGGTTCGATGATCTCGTCTATGAAGCCGCGTTCGGCGGCGACGTAGGGGTTGGCAAACTTCTCTTCAAACTCCGCGACGCGCGTTTGTCGCGCGCTCTCCTGATCGGCCGCCTCGCTGATCTCGCGCCGATAGAGGACGCCGACCGCGCCGCTCGCGCCCATGACGGCGATCTCTGCGGAAGGCCACGCGAGATTGATGTCCGTGCGGATGTGCTTGGAGGCCATCACGCAGTATGCGCCGCCGTAGGCTTTACGCGTGATGACGGTGATCTTGGGGACGGTGGCTTCGGCAAAGGCGTAGAGCAGTTTCGCGCCGTGTCGGATGATGCCGCCGTGCTCCTGCCGCACGCCGGGGAGGAAGCCCGGCACGTCTTCAAAGACGACGAGGGGAATGTTGAAACAATCGCAAAAGCGCACGAAGCGCGCGGCCTTGACCGAGGCGTCTATGTCGAGGACGCCCGCCAGATACGCCGGTTGGTTGGCGACGATGCCGATGCTGCGGCCGTCAATTCGCGCGAAGCCGACGACGATGTTCGGCGCGTAAAACTCGTGTACTTCAAAAAAGTAGCCCTCGTCGATCACGGCGTGAATCACGTCGCGGATGTCGTAGGGTTGATTCGACGCTTCGGGCACGATGGAATTCAGACGCTCGTCGCGACGGTCGGCGGGGTCGCCGCTCTGGACGCGCGGGGCTTCGTCCATGTTGTTGGAGGGAATGAAAGAGAGGAGTTCGCGTACGAGTTGGAGCGCGTGCTGGTCTGAGTCGGCGTCGAAATGCGCGACGCCGGAGATGCGGTTGTGCGTGTCCGCGCCGCCGAGTTCTTCCTTTGAAACCTCTTCGTGCGTAACGGCGCGAATCACCTCGGGGCCGGTGATGAACATGTATGAGGTGTTCTTCACCATCACGTTGAAATCCGTGATCGCGGGACTGTAGACCGCGCCGCCCGCGCACGGCCCCATGATGCAACTGATCTGCGGGATGACTCCCGATGCCAGAGTGTTGCGCAGGAAAATATCGGCGTAGCCGCCGAGACTCAAGACGCCTTCCTGTATGCGCGCGCCGCCCGAATCGTTGAGGCCGACGACGGGCGCGCCGACGCGCATGGCTAAATCCATCACCTTGCAAATCTTCTCCGCGTGCGTCTCCGAGAGCGAACCGCCGAAGACCGTGAAGTCCTGCGCGAAGACGAAGACGCGGCGATTATCAATCAACCCGTAGCCGGTCACGACGCCGTCTCCGGGATAAAGTTGCTCGTCCAGACCGAAGTCGCGCGAGCGATGGACGACGTGTTTATCGAACTCCTCGAAAGTTCCTTCGTCTAGGAGGAACGCGATGCGCTCGCGCGCCGTCAACTTGCCGGCCGCGTGCTGTCGTGCGATGCGCTCCGCGCCTCCGCCCGCTTCGGCGCGGCGTTCGCGCTCGCGCAGGCGATCCATTTTCGTCGGCTGCCGTTGCAGTTGTTCCGTCCCGGTGCGTGTTGAAGCCATAAGTTTCGTGTCAATCAATTATCAGAAAGAGTTGGAGTGAAATTGTACACCATACGTTCCGGCGCGCGCGTCGCGGCTGCTACGCGCTCCAATCGAAAGGGTAGTCTCTGCGCTCGATGATCCCGTTCAATTCCGCGAGCGCGCGCGGCACGTATTCGCGCACGGTTGCGGGGTAGGCGTAGCGCGCGGCGTTTGCGTCGAACTCGTCTTCGTCCAAGACGCGCAGGGAGAAATCGGGTGCGACGAGCACGTCGATGTCCAGATCAACGAAGCTCAAGACGCGGCCGTCCAACTCTGCCGGTAGATTGATGTTGCAATAGTAGTTGCGCAGCGCGCCACCGGGTTCGCGGAAGCGAAAGACGCTGTACCAGCGATCAGTCCAATAGTATTCGGTGCTGAGAGTGCCGGGCGCAATGACGCCGAGTTGCGGGTGTCGTATTTCTTCCTCGAAAACGCCTTCCACGATAACGTGCGAATTGGATTGCGCGAGCAGACTGGCACGCCACTCCCGGTGGAGACGGCCATCGAACTTGCGCGCCTGCACAGTGATCGCCTGACCCGGCGCGGCGACTTCTGAACTCTCAACCCACATGCGGCGACACCTTCACGCGGACGCGCGCACGGAGTTGCGGAGCGTGCCGACGCGTTCGACTTCGACTTCGCACACGTCGCCGTCCGAGAGCGGCCCCACACCGGCGGGCGTCCCGGTAGAGATCACGTCGCCCGCCTCCAGCGTCATGATGTGCGAGATGTAGCGTATGAGATAGGCGACGGGGAAGGCCATCGCGGCGGTGCGCCCGCGCTGCCGCGTCTCTCCGTTAACGCGCGTTTCCACCTGCAAGTCGAAGGGGTCGATGCCGGTCACGACGTAAGGGCCGACGGGGCAGAACGTGTCGAAGGACTTTGCGCGCGTGAACTGCACGTCGTGCCTTTGCAGGTCGCGCGCGGTGACATCGTTGACGCAGGTGTAGCCGAGCACGTAGTCGAGCGGATTTTCGTTGTCGCCGATGCGACGGGCGCGGCGTCCGATAACCACGCCGAGTTCGCCTTCGTGCTCGACGCGTGCGGAGACGGCAGGGAGTTCGATAGCCTCCGCGTGGCCGACGACGGCCGAGGGCGGTTTGAGAAAGAGCAGCGGCGCATCCGGCATCGGGTTGCCAAGTTCGGCGGCGTGGTCTCTGTAGTTGCGCCCGACGCAGACGATTTTAGTAGGCGTCACGGGCGCAAGCAGTTTCACTTCCGACAGCGCGAGGCCTTCGACAGACCAGAGGGCGACGTGCGCTTCGTCGAAAATTTGCGTAGGCGGAACGGGAAAGACCTCTCCGTCTTTGATCAGGCCATAGCTCGCTTCGCCGGACGCCTGCGATAAGAAGCGACAGATTGTTTTGCTCATTCAGGGCACCGTTTCAGAGACGACTTCGGAGGGCTGGCTCGTGTTGCCAGACGCGTCCACGGCCGTCAGGTAATAAAAGTATTTGACGCCGGACTCGACCGCGTCGTCCTGATAGGTCGTGCGTTCGAGCAGACTGCGATTGATCTTCGTCCAAGAGTCTTTCGGCACGTTGGCATCAGACGAACGATAGACGTTGTAGCCCGCCACGTCGCGTTCCGGGTTTGCGGGGAAGAAGAGCGAGAGGCGGCGCGGCGCGGCGGCAATCGAGATGGAGGTCGGCGCGGACGGGGGGAACGTGTCGCGGGGCGCGATGCCGAGCGCGTTTGAATTGAGGCTCTCGACCTGCGCTCCGCCCGTGCCGAGCGAGACGGCGCGCACGATGTAGACGTACTCTTCGCCGAATTTGAAAGTTTGATCGTTGAACTCGGTGGCCGTCAACACCTCCGTGTTGAGGGGCGTCTGCGCGGGTTCGTTCTGCGAACGATCCGTGCGATAGATGTTGTAGCCGAGCAGGTTGACGGGCGTCGAATTGTCCACGTTGGCGGGCGGCGTCCGCCAGCGAATCTTGACGACGCTCTCGCTCTCGTTCGTGACGCCGAGCAGCGTGGGCGGTTGGCTCACGCGCGTCGCAGGTTCGATCAGCAGGAAGTTGGAGAAAGAGGCGCGCTGGCCTGTGGCGTTGACGTAGCGCAGCGCGTAACGCAGGCGCACTGGCTCGTTCAGCGTGAGCGTGTCTTCATAAGTCAAATCTTCCGTCGCGCGCCCGATTGAAGAGTAGGGAACTGAGCCGATGAGCGTGGCGCGCGAAGCGAATTCTTCTTCGGTCAGCGGCAGAGGGTCGTCCGTGCTCTCGGCGACGCGATAGATGTCTATGCGGCGGATGCTCTGCACGCTGCCTGCGTCGGCGTTGCGGCGCGGCGCAGGCCAACTGAGGATGACCTGATTGCCGCGCTGCACGCCGGAGAGCAATTCGGTGCGCTGCGGGACGTTCTCCGTGGGGGGCTGCGGCGGGCGGCGTTTGCCGCAAGCGGCGGCGATTGACAGGCAGAGGATGAGCGCGAACGTGAGAAGCAGGAAGCGTCGGGAGAGGAATTGGTCGCGCGTGCGTGAAAATTTCATGCGTGAATGCTTCGGGTTGCTCACAGAATGTAGCGGCTGAGGTCTTGATCTTTGACGATTGACTGGAGCGTGTTGGAGACGTAGGCGGCGTCGATGACCTGTCGCTTCGGTTCGAGGTCGGGGCCTGCGAAACTGATCTCGTCCAAGACTTTCTCCATGATCGTGTGCAGGCGGCGCGCGCCGATGTTCTCCGTCTGCTCGTTGACGCGACCGGCGAATTGCGCGATGGAGTCGATGGCGTCGTCCGTAAATTCCAGATCGATTCCTTCCGTCTCAAGCAGCGCGCGATACTGTTTGACGAGCGAGTTTTTCGGCTCGGTGAGAATTCGCTTGAAGTCCTCGATGGTCAGCGATTCGAGTTCGACGCGAATCGGAAATCTGCCCTGTAGCTCCGGGATCAAGTCCGAAGGCTTTGAGACGTGAAACGCCCCCGCGGCAATGAAGAGGATGTGGTCGGTGCGCACCATGCCGTAGCGCGTGTTGACGGTTGTGCCCTCGACGATGGGGAGGATGTCGCGCTGCACGCCTTCGCGCGACACGTCGGGGCCGCCCCCGCCCGATTCGCGCCCGGCGATCTTGTCTATCTCGTCGAGGAAGATGATGCCCGCCGACTCGACGCGTTCGAGCGCGGCGCGCGCCACCGTGTCCATGTCGATGAGCCGCTCCTCCTCTTCCTGCAAGAGGTACTCCATCGCCTCGTCCACGCGCATGCGGCGGCGTTTCGTGCGTCCCTGAAAGAGATTGCCGAGCATGTCTTTCATGTTGATGCCCATCTCTTCGACGCCCTGCGGCCCGGCCACTTCGATGGTCGGGAAATTCTTCTCACGCACTTCCAACTCGACCATGCGGTTCTCTAATTTCCCGGCGCGAAGTTGCTCGCGCAGTTTTTCACGCGTCCGCTGAGACTGGTCGTCGCGTTGCGGCGCAGTTCCGGTCGCGTCGGGGTCGAGCGCGTGTTGATCGTCTTCGTCGTCGAAGCTGTAAAAGGTCGAGGATGGTTTCGGCGGGAGCAGTAAGTCGAGGATGCGTTCTTCGACGTTGAGTTCCGCCTTATCCGCGATCTCTTCCGCCTTCTCGGCGCGCAACATCTCGACGGCGATCTCCGTCAGGTCGCGAATCATGCTCTCCACGTCGCGGCCGACGTAACCGACCTCCGTAAATTTCGAGGCTTCGACTTTGAGAAAAGGCGAGTTTGACATGCGCGCGAGCCGCCGCGCGATCTCCGTCTTGCCCACGCCCGTCGTGCCGATCATGATGATGTTTTTCGGCATCACGTCGGCAGCCATTTCGGGCGCGAGTTTCTGCCGCCGGACGCGATTACGCAGCGCAATCGCCACGGCGCGTTTGGCCGCGTGCTGCCCGACGACGTGCTTGTTCAACTGCGCGACGATTTGCCGCGGCGTCATGTCGTCGAGCCGCGCCTCTTCGTCAAC
Organism: Pyrinomonadaceae bacterium; assembly: GCA_035940695.1. Taxonomy (GTDB): domain Bacteria; phylum Acidobacteriota; class Blastocatellia; order Pyrinomonadales; family Pyrinomonadaceae; genus JAIVJZ01. The sequence goes on from DASZEQ010000029.1 coordinate 43,129, forward strand.
TTCGCCTGAGAGATAAATCACCATAAGAGAGAAAGTAGAGGCTAGAGGTTAGAGGTCAGAGGTCAGTGAAGACAGTTTTTGTTTTAACTGACCTCTGACTTCTAACCTCTAGCCTCTGATCTCCGTTGTTCATAATTCTTCGACGATAATATTTTGATTCGTGTAGATGCAAATTTCGCCCGCGATGTTGAGCGCTTCGTGTGCGATGTCGCGCGCGTTCATCTCCGTGTTCTTGAGCAGGGCGCGCGCGGCCGCCAGCGCGAAGGAGCCGCCGGAGCCGATGGCGAGCGCGCCGTCCTGTTCATCGGGCGCGATGACATCGCCGTTGCCGGACAGCAGGAAAGAGCTTTTTTCGTCGGCGACGATCAACAACGCTTCGAGGTGACGCAGGATTTTGTCCGTGCGCCACTCTTTGCTGAGTTCGATGGCGGCGCGTTCGAGATTGCCCTGATACTGTTCGAGCTTGCTCTCGAAGCGCGTGAGCAGAGAGAAGGCGTCCGCGCTGGCTCCGGCAAAACCCGCAAGGATGCGCTCGTTATAGAGACGACGCACTTTGCGCGCGCCGCTCTTCATCACGGTCTCGCCCAGACTCACCTGCCCGTCGCCCGCCATGGCGACCTTGCCGCCCCTGCGCACCAGAAGGACGGTCGTACTGCGCCAGCGTGGCATTGAAGTTTCTCTGTTCATAGTGGTAACGGGGAAATATAGGGAGTGGCTTGAAGGTAAGTCAAGGAAGGAGGTTTACTGCGCGCGTATTTATCGTCCGGGGAGGGCCGCGAAAGATGCGGAATCGGACATCGAAGGATTTTGCGTTATGATAGCAGGGGAGTAAAAACGGACTCGGAACAACACGACTGATCCGTCCGAGATGTGGGAAAGTATTTCAGGAGAGTGGAGAAGGCGAAATGAGACCTCTCATCGGAATTACCATGCGGCACGAGTTGGAGACGGAGCGTTTCTATCTGGCGCGCACCTATAGCGAAGCGGTGGAAGCCGCGGGCGGCATGCCCGTCCATTTATCCTTAATCCCGAAGGCTGAATACGTCGAGACGGTTCTGGATAAGTTGGACGGCGTGTTGTTGCCGGGCAGCGCGTCGGATGTCGATCCTTTGCGCTACGGGCGCGAGCCGCAACGCAAACTCGGAGCGGTGCATCCGTTGCGCGACGAGACCGACGCGTTGGTGCTGTCGGAGGTCGAACGCCGCGCGATGCCTCTACTGGCGATCTGTTACGGGTTGCAAATCTGGAACGTCGTGCGTGGCGGGACTTTGATACAAGACATAGAGAGCCAATTGCCGGAAGCCATCGGGCACGAACAGGGTGCGCCGAGGGGACGCCGCTCGCATCGCGTGCGCCTGCTGGCCGAGAGCGGTCTCTCCCGTCTGGCCGGTGACGAGAGCGCGCTCGTCAATAGTCATCACCATCAGGCCATTGAAATCGTCGGCGAGGGACTGCGTGCGACGGCTTGGACGGCGGACGGTTTAATTGAGGCGGTTGAAGACCAGAGAACCGACCGCTGGGCGCAAGGCGTCCAGTGGCATCCCGAAATCGAATGGGAGCAGGATGCTTTTTCCGAGAATCTGTTCAAATCGTTCATCGCCGCCGCCAGAGAATTTAACAGGCAACATCATAGCGTCGAACTTGATGTCGCAAGCGTCCGATAACGCCTGTGGGTTATAGCTTTCCCCTAAAATAAATAGAAGGAAAAAAATGACAGAGGCTGTCGCGGGGTTGAGTCTGACTGGGCGGGTGGCTTTAATCACCGGCGGGTCGAGGGGAATCGGGAAGGCGATTGCGGGGCGTCTGGCGGAGGCTGGCGCGCGCGTCGTTATCAGCTATCAAAACGACGAAATTGCTGCGGAGGAGACCGCGTCGGCCATCGCGCGTCAATATCAATCGGAGACCTTGGCTATGCGGAGCGATGTCTGTGATGCGTCCGGGGCAGAGCGGTTGATTGATACGATAATCGAGAAGTTTGGGCGGCTGGATATAGTCGTGTGTAATGCAGGGATTTGGGAAGGGGCTGCGGTCGAAGATATCTCGGAAGAACTTTGGAAGCGCGTGATTGACGTGAATCTGAAGGGCACTTGGACGGTCTGTCGTGCCGCCGTGCCGCGTTTGAAGCGGCAAGGTGAGGGTGGGCGCATCGTCATTATCAGTTCGACGGCAGGCCAGAGGGGCGAAGCGAACGTCTCGAATTATGCGGCGTCAAAAGGCGGCCAGATCGCTTTCACCAAGTCACTGGCGGTCGAGTTGGCACGACATGACATAACGGTCAACGCGGTCGCGCCCGGATGGGTCGAAACCGAGATGACCGCAAAAGCGTTTACAGACGAGAGTTTTCGCAGGAGCGTCGAATCAACCATCCCGGTCGGGAGAATAGCTACGCCGGACGACGTGGCGTTGCCGGTGCTCTTTCTGTGCAGCGAATGGGCGCGGCATATCACCGGCGAGGTGTTGAACGTCAACGGCGGCTCCGTCCTATGCGGCTAGACGTGGGCGCAAGGTCGCGTTTGTTATACGCGTAACTTGTGGCAGAGAGGGGTAATTGTCTTGGGTTCAGGTGAAAAACGAAAGATCAGTTTAGGTATCGAGGAACTGCTCTCGAAGCGCGTCGATTTACTGCGCGGTGCGCGCGTCGGGCTGATTTGCAATCAGGCGTCGGTCGACCACGAATTGCGCCACTCGGCAGACCTCTGCCGCGCGGGAAGCGCTTTTAAACTGAACGCGCTTTTCGGGCCGCAGCACGGCATACGCGGTGAAGCGCAGGACAACATGGTCGAATCGCCGCACACGTTCGACGCGGAGACCGGCCTGCCCGTCTATTCACTCTACAGCGAGACGCGTGAACCGACCGAAGCGATGTTGGAAGAGATAGATGCCTTCGTCTTCGACATGCAGGATATAGGGTGTCGCATTTACACCTTTGTCTATACGCTGGCGAATTGCATGCGTGCGGCGCAGAAATATGGGAAGCGCGTCGTGGTCTGCGACCGGCCGAATCCTATCGGCGGCGAAAAGGTGGCCGGGAATGTCTTAGAGCCGGAATACGCCTCGTTCGTAGGACAATTTCCGCTCCCGACGCGTCACGGGATGACGGTCTGCGAATTGGCAAAGATGTTCAGGGAGCACTGGGGCATCGATTGCGAGTTAGACCTGGTTTTGATGGACGGCTGGACGCGCGAACTTTGGTTCGACGAAACGGACGCCAAATGGGTCTTGCCTTCGCCGAATATCCCGACGCTCGATAGCGCGACGGTCTTTCCGGGGACTGTTCACCTCGAAGGGACGCAGATGTCGGAAGGGAGGGGGACGACGAGACCCTTCGAGTTGATCGGCGCGCCCTACATTGATGCGGCGAAGTACAGACGCGAACTCGACTCAATGGATTTACCGGGGGTGCATTTCCGCGCCAGCTCATTTCAACCGACGTTCCAAAAGCACGCGGGGCGCGCCTGCGGCGGAGTGCAGATACACGTGACGGATCGCGCACAGTTCAAGCCTGTGCTCACCGGCATCGCGACAGTTAAAGTAGCGCGTGAACTTTATCCCGAACACTTTTTGTGGAAAGAACCGCCTTACGAATACGTCTATGACCAAAATCCCTTTGATGTTATCGCGGGCACGGCGCGCCTGAGGGAATCTCTGGAGAGAGGTGATTCTCTGGACGCCTTGCAAGCTTCTTGGGACGCGGATCTGAAGGCATTTATGGATGTACGAACTAAATATCTGCTTTACTAGATATATACGGCGCAGTGTTTGCGACGAATTAACTCAAGTGATGCTTGAAGTGTCGCCGCGCCGACAGGTAAAGTGTCGCTTTAAGGTAGAGATATTTTATGTTGCCGCCCTTGGATGTTTTATTAGGCGAATGTGAAGCCTTACACGGGCACATTTGCCCCGGTCAAGTGCTGGGAGCGCGTATGGCGTTGCTTGGCTGTAAGCTGATCGGAGTAGATGACCCGCGCGGTGCGGACAGAAAGAAACTGATCGTCTGGGTAGAAATAGATCGCTGCATGACGGATGCCCTGAGTGCGGTCACGGGCGTACGCCTCGGGCGACGCAGCCTCAAATATTTTGATTATGGAAAGGTGGCGGCTACTTTCCTCAACACAGAGACGGGGCGAGCGGTGCGGGTCGCCGCACTGGATTCTTCTAGGGTACTGGCGGAGGCGCGCTATCCCTCTCTGCAAAGCAAAAAAGAGCGGCAAATGGCTACTTATAGGGAAGCTTCTGAGGAAGAACTTTTTAAAATCGAGGCTGTGAGAGTAGATTTTAAAGAGACGGATGCACCGGGGCGTCCGAGAACACGACTGACCTGCGTCAGATGCTTGGAAGGAGTCAACGATGGTCGTGAGATCGTAGGGGAGGATGGAGAAGTCTCGTGTCGCCCTTGTGCAAATGGAGCATACTATGAGGCAGACGCTTGTCTGTAAGAGAGCCGTAGACGTTGTTTTAGTGCATTCGAGTCGGGTTTGGGAGAGAAGGAGCGGATTTTGGAAGAGATAAGAATTTCGACGGAAAAGCCGGGTTTAGAGGGTTGGCTCGCGGGCAGTTTAGCTTGGGCGATCCCCGGTGCAGGCCATTTTTATCAAGGCCATCCGGTGCGCGGGTTATTGTTAGGCGCGTCTGTTCTGGCGATGTATGTCATCGGTTGGTTGCTCGGCGGGCATTTATACGGGTTGCACAACGTGGCGGAGACGGGATTTCTGGCATATGTCTTTGGTTTTTGTGATTTAGGCACTGGATTGCTCTACCTAGCAAGTTTGCTGGGTAATATAGCCGTGACGGATAATGCGCGGCTGGCGACATCTGAGTATGGCGACCGGTTTTTGATGGTCGCAGGACTCTTGAACTATTTGAGCATGCTGGATGCATTCGACATCGCCGTCGGGAGGAAAAAGTGAGACATCTCCTGATCATGATTTTATTCGCGGCTTTGGTGGCGATAATTTTTGGCATCGTAGGGCGCGAGAAACCTTTTGAACGTTTTACTTACGGGACAAAGATATTTGTCGAGTTCGTCGGTATCGGGTTGGCTCTAGCGTGGGTTCTGTATTGGTTACCGCTCTAATTTTAAATGAGTCCGATAACGCCCGAGCGATTGAATCATTAGTGACTAATTTAAATCCGGAGAGGGTTTAGCAACAGGGCGGGAAGTTAAAAAGGTATTCATGGGCGTCTCCGAAACCGAAGCGATTGTTCTGAGGACATACAAACTCGCTGAGGCTGATAAAATAACTGTGTTCCTTTCGCAAAATTCAGGGGTTATGCGCGGGGTGGCACGCGGCGCGCGGCGTCTGAAGAGCAAGTTCGGGGCGGCGTTAGAACCTTTTACACTGATTAGCCTCTCCTACTTCGAGAAAGAGGGGCAGGAACTCGTCGCTATCCGTCAGGCCGAAATACTCCGCTCATATTTTGAGTTAAGTAAGAACACAGAGATCGTTGTCGCACTTGAATATATCGGCGGACTGATACTCGAATTCACCCCGCCCCATGAGCCGAACGAAAAAATCTTCCGAATGATCAGGGCTTGTGTCGAGGCGATCGCCACTGCACCCGAAAACATACGCCACGTCACGCGTTATTGTGAAGTGTGGCTGTTAAAACTTGCCGGATTCCTGCCAGACCTGCGCGCATGTGTGAACTGCAAGAAGCCTCTGGGTGAAAACAGAGAGAAAGTTTACTTGGGGACGGACGGAGCTTTGCGTTGCGACAAGTGCGCGTACAAGTTAGACCTGCTCATCTCTTATGAGGCCATTACACATCTTCGTACGACGCAGCGCCTTGCGCCGGGGGAGTGGGCGCGTTCCGTCGGCGTAGCCTCGGAGACGGTGCTCAAGGAGCTATCACAAGTAACACAACGTCTGATTACGCGCGCCCTTGAGAGACTGCCGAGGGGACGATCTACCGTCGAGTGACTTTTGTGTCTGGAGTGGTGCCGTTACCGCGCTCAATTTCAAAGGATTCTCTGTAACATAACGAAATGAAAATACTGGGCGGACGGCTGGTTGAGAGGTACATCATTGCGGCTATTTTACCGTACCTCGGACTGTCCCTACTGCTTTTGACCTTCGTCATTCTGGCGCAACAGGCCGGCAAGTTCGTGGAGATACTCGGCTCCGCAGACCCTTCGTTGGAAGCGGTGGCGGATATAACTTTGGGCTTGATCCCGAACATTCTGGTCTTCACGCTTCCGATGTCCGTCTTAATTGGCACGGCGACGGGTCTGAGCAAACTCGGCAGCGACAGTGAGTTGATTGCGATGCGTGCGGCAGGGGTGGGGACTTGGCGGTTCGTTTCTCCGGTGCTTTTAGTGGGCTTTGTCTTTACGGCGTTGACGCTCTACATCGGCTTCGAAATTGCGCCCAGAGCCTCGACCCTCCTGCGCGATGCCGCGCTCAAAGTGGCCTTGTCTAAGATCGAGTCGCCGATTCAGCCACACACTTTTAATACTGAAATGCCGGGCAAGGTCGTCTATGTGCGGGACGGCGATAAAACTCGTGGTCAATGGGCGAGAGTATTTATCCACTGGCAGGATGAAGGGCAAGGGACGCGTCTGATAACTGCACGTAACGGACGTCTTGATGTAACAGGCGAACAGACCGAACTGGTATTAACCGATGCTGTGGTAACGACATTACCTTCAGGAAAGGAAAGGCAGTCTACTAACTCCCCTCAGATCGTCACCGAAAGCTCCGCACAATTTCGCCTGCGTCTAAACACCGGCCGGAACGCGCTTCTCAAAAGATTTCAGGAGAGACGTGTAGAGATTGACGAACTCGATTGGCGTGAGTTGCTGGAACAGGCGCGGGTAGCTGAGTCCTCGGAGAAGGTCGTGTTACTTACGGCCATCAATAAGAGGTTGGCGCTCTGCTTCGCACCTCTGGCCTTTGCGCTGCTGGGGGCAGGGTTCGGCGGACGCCTCAAGAGACTCGGCAGAGGTCAGGCAGTGCTCATCTCCATCGGGGCGATGATCCTCTATTATTTGGTGTTATTAGGGGGAGAGCAGTCTAGCCGGAGCGGTATGCTCCCGCCACAAATTGGTAGCTGGTTGGCAACCGGATTGGCGACGGGTGTCGGTATCATCTCACTTCTCATTAACGAGCGGAACGTTTCGGGCGGGATTCATGCTCGATTGCTTGCTTCGTCGACGATATCTGCACATGTCAGGGTTGGGCGCGCGCGAAACTCCATTCTCCTCGGACTCTTGGATAGAAGTTTGCTCCGCGCGGTTTTTTTCAACTTTATGTTGGCTTATATCTCTCTTTTATTAATCTTTCTAATCTTTACTCTATTCGAACTGCTGCGTTTTATTTCAGGTTCGGAGTGGCGTCTAGTGCTTCTCTATCTGTTATATCTGGTACCGCTCGCCAGTATGAGTTTGATACCAATCGGGCTATTGGTCGCAGTTCTTGTTACATATGCCATCCTCGCACGGCGCAATGAGGTAGTAGTGTGGTGGGCAAGCGGCCAGAGTCTGTACAGACTGTCATTGCCAACTATACTTTTTTCCCTGCTAATTAGCATAGGATTAGGTCTCTTGCAGGAAAACGTTCTTCCACAGGCCAATCGACGTCAAGAGGCTTATAGGGCGCAAATACGCGGAGGGTTGAATAGGGCCATGACACCTACAGGGGTTCAATGGTTGGCCGTTCCTGATACACGGAGACTTTATTCATATAAGTATGGGAACGACGCCCAGACGCTTCTTACGCCGGTGATTTATGAGTTTGATTCTGAAGGGATTCATCTGAGGCGTCTGATTTCGGGTGAAGCAGCTAAGTGGCAGGGGATTAACCTGCTAGAGTTTGAGGACGCCGAAGTTATGGAAATCGGCCGGGCAAACAAGGCGAGCATTGATCAAGCGGGGAAGTACGTTCTCGCCGAAACCACACCGGCACAATCATTTAAACCACTGCTTAATAAGCCTTCGGAGCTTAATTCTAAGATTTTAAGCGAATACATAAGAACTCTTAAGAACGTGAGGCCGGATGAAATAACCGGGCTGCGTATTGCACTTTATCGCAGGAGTGCTGATATAGCGATGCCCATTATCTTGGCTTTGATAGGCATTCCTTTCGGGGTGCTGTTTGGCAGACGTTCCGCTTTTTGGGCGATCGGAGCCGCAATCTTTATCGGACTCGCATTGTGGGGGAGTGCGAGCGCGTTTCAACAATTAGGTAATTACAAACTCTTGCCGGCAGCCCTCGCCGCATGGGCTGCTCCATTAATCTTCACAACCCTCGGTCTAATTTTATTTTCCCGTGCGCGCACTTAAATTTTCGCGATGCTGCTATCAAACAGCAGAAGCAGCCAGAGTTATGGCTGCTTCTGCTGTTTGATAGCTAAAGAAGAGGTGGGAAGGTTGTATCTATGTACCCGTCTCCCAACTGTTCATGTACTCGATCTGCTCTGGCGTTAGGGTATCAATCGAGATGCCGAGGGCACGCAATTTAAGACCGGCAATTTCAGCATCAACTTCGCGTGGCAACAGGTGTACGCCGGGTTGAAGCTCTCCCTTATGCTTGACCAAATACTCCACCGAAAGTGCCTGATTAGCAAAACTCATGTCCATTACGCTTGCCGGATGTCCTTCTGCGGCAGCTAAATTAATTAGACGCCCCTCCCCCAAGACAATAATCCGATGACCGTTTGCGCCGACCTGATATTCCTGCACGAATGGCCTTAACGTGACAGGCTCGGCAGTGCACAATTCACGCAATCCGACCAAATTTAACTCCAAATCGAAATGCCCGCTGTTACAAACAATAGCTCCATCTTTCATCTGCTCAAAGTGCGCTGTGTCTATAACATGCCGGTTGCCCGTCACTGTGACGAAGATGTCGCCCACGGCTGCGGCCTCTCTAATCGGCATCACACGGAACCCGTCCATGACCGCTTCGACGGCCTTGATGGGGTCTATCTCCGATACCACGACGTTCGCTCCCATCCCGCGTCCTCGCAGAGCCACACCTTTACCGCACCAACCGTAACCGACAACCACCAAGGTACGCCCGGCCAGAAGAATGTTGGTGGCACGGATAATCCCGTCGAGCGTGGATTGACCTGTACCGTAACGATTGTCAAAGAGATGTTTTGTTTGCGCATTATTGACGGCCATGGAGGGGAAGGCCAGCACTCCTGCATTAGCCATGGCTTGCAGACGCACTATGCCGGTAGTCGTCTCCTCTGTCGTTCCGATCACTTCCTTAACCTGGTCTGCGCGTTCCTTAATGAGCGTCGCAACCACATCGGAGCCGTCGTCAATAATAACCTCCGGGTGGAAATCCAGCGCCGTACGTACGTGTCGGTTGTAGGTTTCGGTCGTCTCTCCTTTAATAGCGTAGACGGGTATTCCCCAATCTGAGACCAGAGACGCTGCCACATCATCCTGCGTGGAAAGCGGGTTCGAGGCGATGAGGACGGCTTCGGCGCCGCCTGCCTGTAAAGTGCGCGCCAGATTGGCTGTCTCCGTCGTTATATGTGCGCAGGCAATCAGGCGTATGCCTGCTAATGGTTGCTCCGAAGCGAATCGCTCACGTATAAGACGCAGAACAGGCATTTCTCGCTCAGCCCACTCGATCCGACGTTTTCCGTCGGCTGCCAGTCCAATATCCCTGACATCATACTCAACTGCTGGTGTTGCAGACATTTAAATTTTCCTCTGTAATCTGTTTTATTAGCTTGTGTGATAAACACAGCTTCTTGACTTGAAAAGAGAAGCGGTCTCAGATGCCGGCTGCTTCACGCAACTTCTCAGCCTTATCTGTCGCTTCCCAAGTGAACCCTTCTAAACGTCGTCCGAAATGGCCGTAAGCGGCTGTCTTTCTGTAGATTGGGCTGCGTAAGTTAAGACTTTGGATAATCCCATGGGGCGTCAATTCAAAATGTTCGCGCACCAAATTAGCTAAGACATCCTCGCCGACACGGCCAGTGCCGCTTGTATCTACTAAGACGGAGACCGGATCGGAGACTCCAATCGCGTATGCGAGTTGCACCAGACACCTATCCGCAAGCCCTGCGGAGACGACATTTTTTGCTATGTAACGGGCCATGTACGCGGCCGAGCGGTCAACCTTGGTCGGGTCTTTGCCGGAAAACGCACCGCCCCCGTGAGGAGCGTAACCGCCATAGGTATCCACGATGATTTTTCGGCCGGTCAGCCCTGCATCGCCTTGCGGCCCACCTGTAACGAAACGTCCCGTGGGGTTGATGTGATACTTTGTGTTCTTGTCTATTAGTTCCGGGGAGATTGTAGGCTTGATGACTTGTTCTAAAATTTCATCGCGCAGCTGCTTGTTTTCCACTTTCGCGTCATGCTGCGTGGAAATGACGACAGCATCGACGCGAAAAGGGCGACCATCTCTGTATTCAATCGTAACTTGAGACTTTCCGTCCGGCCTCAGGTAGGGAAGTTCGCCTGAGCGCCGCGTTTCGGCGAGCCGCTCAGCCAACTGGTGCGCGAGTTGAATCGGGAGCGGCATCAACTCTTGAGTTTCATTACAGGCAAAACCGAACATCAAACCTTGATCGCCTGCGCCCCCCGTATCCACCCCCATCGCAATATCAGGCGATTGTCGCCCCACGGCCGTCAGTACGCTACAAGTATCACAGTCGAATCCGAATTTAGCTCTTGTATAACCAATCTCTCTAATTGTTTCACGTGCCACTTGGGAAAAGTCAATTTGCGCCTTGGTCGTAATTTCCCCGGCGATAACAACTAATCCGGTCGTCACTAGCGTCTCACAGGCGACGCGCCCGTTCGCATCCTGACGTAAAACTTCATCCAGAACTGCATCAGAAATTTGATCCGAGATTTTGTCGGGATGGCCCTCTGTGACGGATTCGGAAGTAAAAAGGTAAGTGCCGGTGTTACTCAAAATTCAGTACTCCTTAAAGGATCATTCAAGCGTGTTTAGACAAAAGACCGCGTACTGTAGCAGCGGCCAGCTGGTCTGTCAAGATTTGGGTGTCGCTGTGTTGAGTATTCGACGGATATATTTATATCAATGTTACACATAATATTCATTATCAGACGCCAATGATATTATGCAAAACTTTAAATATCACTCCCCTTATCAGAAATGCCTTTGGTCAAAGCAGCCCTCGGGTGAAAGTTATCATAAGTCTGGCGTAAATGTTCTTTGGATAAATGCGTATATATTTGTGTGGTAGCTAAATCACTATGCCCCAAGAGTGCCTGTAGAGAACGTGAATCGGCTCCGTGTTGTATGAGATGCGTAGCAAAACTATGGCGTAGTGTATGTGGCGATATATTTTTAAATCCCAGACTCACACTATACCGTTTTAATATCTCCGCGAAATTGTGCCGACTCAAAGGTCGTCCGCCCGCTCTCACAAAAAAAGCTTTGATGGAAGCCTTTTCCAATAATAAATGGCGCACACGCTTATACTCCTCCAACCAAGACAGAGCGCTTCGGCCAATAGGAATATAACGCTGCTTATTTCCTTTCCCGCGGCACGTCAGTAAACCACGCTCAAAATTAATGTCGGTCGTGATCAGGCCGGTCAATTCCGAAACGCGCAACCCCGTAGCATATAAAAGTTCCAACATGGCACGGTCGCGTAGGCCTTCCGTAGTAGTAGAATCTGGAGCATTTAATAAACGTTCGATCTCCTCTTCCGTGAGAAAGTTTGGGAGGTGTTTATTTATTTGTGGCGCTAAAATATTAGCCAAAGGGTCATCTTTGATAAAATTGTCGCGAAGTAAAAATCTATAAAAACCACGCGCGCCAGAGATTACCCTTGCAACCGTGCGTGGCGATAGACCGGATTCGGTCAGCATTTTGAAACAAGCAGACAAATCGTGCTTAGTTAGCGAGTGTAATGATTTTCCTGTCGCCTGCGCGAATTCCTGCAATTTATCCAGATCATGCGCATAATTTGTGAGAGTGTTAGCTGATAATCCTCTCTCGACTCTTAGATAAGCAAAATATTCCCCGATTAAATCACGCTCCATTGTTAAACCTCATCGCGCTTCCGCCTAAAACTCTCACTTCAAGACCTTGTATCCTTAGGACTTGACGATACTTCCCTGACTGCCCTAGAGTTACAAAAAAGCGATGGCAATTAAAATCGAAAACGCCTCCACGGCGACTTTACCGCGCAATACCATTGCGCAAATCGAAAAGATTATCGAGACGATTCCGCGAGAACACCTGCGCGGAATCGACCGCCTGCGCCTCGTAGACACGATTAATGACCCCAGATTACGTCTACCACCAAGCAGTCAACTACCGGGACTTTATCATCCGCGGCAAGGAACCCAAGCTGCTTGGCTGGAAGTTGCAACCTCTGTGCTGCTTCCGCAGTCGAAGCCGTTTTTCAAACGGCTTCTGCCCAGACTTTCCTTCAAGGGTAATTTAGCCTCTGTAATATTTTCTCTGGCGGGTCAACACTATTACCTGACTCTCAGACACTCTATCAAAAAAGGACAAATAGAACCTTCAGTTCGCGCGTACACAGAAAAGCATTTAAAGCTCTGGTCGGAAGGCCAACACAGCCTCAGGACACGACTCTTTAAACCTCTACAGCCTACTTTTGAGCGTTGGGCTAAATCACTACAACGTCAAGCTGCTAAAGAAAGAAAAAGAAATTCAAGCGCCTAGCTTAAAAGCAGGAAAAGGCTTCACTACTTAAAGTATCGCTTGAATATATGCACTCACTTTATTCCGGATCAACTATTTCCGGGCTAGTTTCAAGTGAATTCAAGCACTTTTTCAAGGCATCAGCTACTTGTTGCAACTGCGCGACTGAACTTTTGAATCGCACTTCCAGCGTAAATTCTCCGTCCTCCGCCGCATATTGAAAGACATATGCTTCTGGTTTTTCCGTGGCAGGCGTCGGCGCTCTCTTCCCTTCCTGTTTTAGTCGCCGCGCCGCACGCGCTCCATCCCGATTCAGCCCTTGAGAGGTTATTTCCTCCAAAATATCATGCATCGCTTCGACGTGCGGCTGGCGGACAATCTGTAACAACAGAGACTTCGCACCGATGTCGGCACGTCGACATTTCTCACGTATTACTTCAGGTAATGAGGCGATAGACAGTGCTTCCGTGACCGTACTGCGGCTTTTCCCCACTTTCCGCGCCACATCTTCATGTGTATAGCCGAAACGCTCACACAGGGCGGCTAAGCCGTCCGCCTCCTCCCATGCGGTCAGGTCTTTCCGTTGCATGTTTTCGATCAGAGCGATTTCAGCGACAGCCCTGTCATCTACTTCCATCTCGATGCATGGCACTTCCCTCAGCCCCGCAGCCTTTGAAGCACGCCAACGGCGTTCGCCCGCAATAATCATCCAACGACCTGTGATGCGTGAAGGTTTGACGAGAAGAGGTTCCAATACTCCCTTTTCTTTGATGGAAGCCGTGAGGTCATTCAAGTCACCGATCTCAACACGCGGCTGCTCTGGATTCGGATCAAGCTGGTCTAAGGCTATTAAACGACCGATTGGAGTGGGATGATGCGTAGCAAGTTCTTCGACGTAATGCGCATCATGTCGCATTTTAATGCCTGTGGGCAGTCCTCTCTTAGACACGGCCAATCACCTCATCGCAAAGTTTGGCATACTCACTGGCGCCGGAAGATTGTGGAGCGAACGTAAAAATTGACTCCTTGTAGGCAGGTGCCTCTTCCAGACGGACGCTCTTTGTTATGACGGTCTCAAACATCTGAGTCCCAAACACGTTACGAATCTGTTCATGTACCTCTCGCGCTAAAGTCGTACGACGATCATGGAGCGTCACGACTACGCCTAATACATGAAGTTGCGGATTAGGCCGGGCTTTAACCTTCTCGATAGTTTCGAGCAAATCGTCAGTTCCTTCGAGAGCGAAATACGAAGATTGGATGGGGATTAAAATGTGTGTCGCAGCGACCAAGGCATTTACTGTGATTAAGCCTAGGGTCGGCGGTGTGTCTATGAGAATCACATCATAGCGCGTGCGTAGAGATTCAAGCCGGTCTTTAAGTCTGAACGGCGCGTCAAAATCCCCCACCAACTTAGATTCAAGCTTCGCCAAACTTATACGCGCAGGGATGATGTCTAAGCCTTCGACGGCTGTTTTATAAATGTAGCCATCCTCCGCCTCGCCGGCGTCAAGCATCAATTCATATGCAGACAACTCAACTGTGGCCGGATCAAGGAACGAAATTGAGCTATTACCTTGAGGATCCATGTCTAGGAGCAGGACACGTTGGCCTCGCCGGGCAAAAGCCGCCGCTAAATTGATGGCAGTAGTGGTCTTACCCACTCCCCCCTTCTGATTTGCAATAGCGATAACTAAGTTCAGCTTAAGGCCCCTCCGTCATAAGTTTTCAAACATGAATCAGGCCACGCAAAAGCAGAGACAGCTACATTGGCAAATCACCCGCCTCGCCGATAACATCCGGCCATTCATCATCTTCACCAGAACCCGATTCCCCGGACTCTTCCGCTTGTTCTCCGGCGAGACTATGCGAGGCTTGTATCACTTCTTCATTGACGTAAATCGGACAATCTGCACGCAGGGCCAAGGCTATAGCGTCGGATGGCCTCGAATCCAGCATCATAAAATCACCACTGCTGCTTCGCATCTCGATTACGGCGAAAAATGTATTGTCCCTCAATTCCGTCACAACCACACGCTCCACGCGCGCGCCCATCTCAACAATCAGATTCCGCAACAGGTCGTGCGTCATAGGGCGCTGGGTCGCAATTTTCTCGATTTCGAGGGCAATTGCATTCGCCTCGTAAGCTCCTACCCAAATCGGTAGAAGGGTCTCGCTATTAACGTCTTTAAGAATAACGATTGGCGTACCGCTATTCGGATCCATCATTAAACCTCTAATCTTTACTTCGATTTCCATAGGTCAACCTCAGCCATTACTTTAGCTTTCTAATGATGATTATCAGACCAATTCCCCGTAGAGACTATTTGCTTTCGCCTCATTAACGCGAATGGAAATGATTTTTCCCTCCAAATCTTTCTCGCAAGGAAAATTTACGACCTTATTACAAGTCGTGTGGCCGCTCATATCCATATCAGACTTTGCACTTTTTCGCTCGACCAAGACTGAAACATCCTTGCCGACGTATTCCGCATATATCTTCTTCTGGATGTCTCTCTGCAACTTTTCCAATTCAAGGAAGCGAGCCGTCTTTTCGTTATCGGACACATCATCCTCTAATCCTGCTGAGGGCGTGCCAGATCGCTCCGAATATTTGAAAATGTATAGAGCATCGTAACGACAATATTCGATTAAACGCAACGTGGCTTCGAAGTCCTCTGATGTCTCACCGGGAAACCCGACTATTATATCGCTGGTCAACGCGTACCTGCGTCTGGCATTTTTAATCGTATCTACTCGCGAAAGATAATCAGAAACTTTATAACCTCGCCGCATCGCACGCAGAATGCGATCACTGCCTGACTGAACCGGCAGGTGCACCCAATCGCATAGGTTCTCATGTTCATCCATCGCCGCAATGATGTCTGGATGAAAGTCGCGCGGAAAAGAAGTGGTAAATTTAATGCGAGGCATCTCCGTCGCGGCGGCTGCGCGCAACAATTTCGAAAAAGGGGTCGCCCCGGAAAATCCTTCAAGTCCAACCTCAGTTTTAGGCCTGTAACTGTTGACGTTTTGGCCTAAAAGCTGAATCTCTTGATACCCTTCATCGCGCAGTCTTTTGATCTCATCAATAATCTCGGCCGCAGCCCGACTTTGTTCTCGACCACGGGAAAACGGGACGATACAGTAAGTGCAAAACTTGTTACAACCTTCAATGATCGGGATGTATGCGACATAAGGTGAATGTCGCCCGACGACCGGCACGTCCCACTGCTCGCTTTCTAAACGCTCATCTAAATCGAGCACGTGCTTCTCCCCATTGAACGCGCGTTCGATCAAATCCGGAAGGCGATCAGTCGCACGCGTTCCGGCCACAATACGCACGCCTGCTCCATTTCCAAAAAGCGTCTCCCCTTCCAACTGCGCGACGCAACCCATGATCCCGATGATGGGTTCAGAAACACCTTGGCCTTTTCTAATTTCACCGATACGATTGAAGACTTTTTGTTCCGCCCGGGCACGCACTGAGCAAGTGTTGAAGAGTATAACATCGGCGGTTTCAGCTTTAGCTGAAATTCCATAGCCGGCGGCGCGCAGACGCGAAGTGGCTCTCTCCGTGTCAGCAATATTCATCTGGCAGCCAAATGTCTCTATGTAAACATTGCCCTTCAACATCGCGCCCGCTCCCTTAAGTAAATGAAGTGTATCAGAAATGCGAATTTGCCGCCGAAATAGTTCCGTATACTCTCCACTAGGAGAGTCAAACACTATCCTTCTTTTTTCTTTTGGTACGGCCTGAAGCCTTCGTATTCACGTCTAAAGCATTTTCTCTCGCAGTTTCCAGTAACCACTGTGCGGTTTCTCGCGCAGTGGCTACCTCTTGTGATACGCCGAGCATTCTTGCGATCTCCGTCACACGTTCCCTATGGGCAAGCTCCGTTATTCGAGTCAGCGTGCGACCTTCTTCGACATGCTTGGCTATGGCATAGTGATGATCTGCAAAACGTGCGATCTGGGGCTGATGCGTAACGCAGAGAACCTGTTGAGATGCGGCCAGTGATTTGAGTCTACGTCCCACGGCTTCTGCCACGTGCCCTCCGATGCCGGTATCGATTTCGTCAAACACGAGTGCGGTTTTAAGTGAAGGTTCTACTTGAAGTTTTGCCCCGTTACGACTGATTGTCCTTAAAGTTAACATCAGACGGGATAACTCCCCGCCTGAGGCGACGCGTTGGAGGGGACGCGCAAGTTCTCCTACATTAGCCGACAAGTGAAACTCCACGCGATCCGCACCAGTCGGACTCCAATACGCCGGGGAGGAAGTCGGAGTGAAATCTGCATCTTCCTCTACTTCATTTAGGGGCCGAAGTTGTCCATCTGAAGTTGCGTCAGCTTCCTCCTTAGCCGTGTCGATAACCACTCTAAAACGAGCGCTCTCCATAGCTACTTGACGTAGGTCTTCCATGACCCGTTTTTCAAAATCAAGTGTCGCAGCCTGACGACAGGCGGTTAATTCCCCCGCTAAAACTCGATACTCCCCTCGAAGAACTTCCAAATCAGCCAGCAGTTCCCCTTGATGTTCTTCCCAATTCGTCAACTGGTCAAGCTGCCTATATAAATCCTCTCTGATTTCATTGAGATCATTATTGCCACGCCCATACTTCCGCTTGAGCCTTGCAAATTCACTCATCCTTTCTTCTATTTCACTCAAACGCGCCGGTGAATATTCGATTCGCGCCGCATAAGTGCGGAGCGTGTCGGCCACGTCAGTCAGTGAAAGGGTAGCCTCCTCCAGAGCGTTTAATAGGGGGGAGAAACGTTTGTCTATACCCTCTAAAGCCTGCAAAGTTCGACGGACTGAGCCGAGCATCGTGAGCACGCTCTGCTCACTCTCATAAAGTTGATTGTAAGCGCCGGAGTTTAATTCATTGAGTTGCTCCGAATAGGTCAATAACTTTTTCTCTTCGAGTAGACGTTCCTCTTCTCCATGTTGGGGGTTGAGATTTTCAATTTCGGCAACTTGAAACTTTAGTATATCTAAAAGCTTTTCTCTCTGCGTCTTATCCCGGATCATCGCATTTAACTCTTCAACCATCTTCCGCCATCGGCCATATTTAACGGCAATTTGACGACGCAAATCATCACAACCACCATAGCTATCCAATAATAATAGATGCGCGTGCGGAGAAAGAAGAGATCGCTGTTCCCCTTGTCCATGTATTTCTACCAGAAACGGCTGAAGCTTTTTTAAAGTAGACAGTGTCACACTTCTGTCGTTTATAAAGATACGGTTGCGACCACCGGGTTGCACTTCTCGCCGGATGGTTAAATATTCATCGTCGGCAATTTCAATCGCTAAATCGCTGAGTTCGGACTTGACGCGTCGCTCATTGCTCTCATCAAGTTCAAAGATTCCTTCAACTAAAGCGACTTTTTCACCCGTTCTTACTACATCGGCAAACGCCCTTCCTCCTAAAAGGAGACTTAAAGCGTCTACGATGATAGATTTACCCGCTCCCGTCTCACCTGTTAGGACATTGAAACCTTGATGAAACTCAATGCTCAAGTAACGGATGACCGCGAAATTACTTATGTTAAGGGACTTCAACATAATTCAAAGCTTTCATTTATATTTTACCTTTAAAGTAAAACATCATCTCAATATATGGCTTTGGCCTTGACCGAACTTAACCATCTAGGTAGTATATTCTATTGATTTTCCCATACTGGCGCACAAGAGAGGGCACTTAAGATGTCTTTCAATAGAATTATCCTTGTCGGCAACCTCGGTCGTGATCCGGAGTTGCGTTATACCCCACAAGGGACACCAGTTTGCAGCTTCACCCTCGCTACCAATGAAAGGCGGAAAGACCGCGCCGGTGAAAATCAGGATGTTACAACATGGTTTCGCGTGACGCTATGGGGCAGACAAGCAGAAACTGCGTCTCAATATCTAGCTAAAGGCCGCCCTGTTTATATCGAAGGAAGGTTGCGTGTGGAAGAATGGACTGATAAAGAGGGAAAACAACGTCATACTCTCGAAGTTCATGCAACTGACATGCAATTCATCGGCGGCAGAGGGGATGAAACTGGAACGTCGAATGTTCGCAGCGAATCGTCCACTTCCGGCCGAAGCGAGCCGTCCGGGGGAGATGATATAAGCGACGACGATATTCCTTTCTAGGAATGAATGTCGGCGCGCCGACATTTACTGTTAACTTCCCTGATCCATGTTTAGATAAGAATATCTGTCTATTATTGTCCTATCGCACGAAGCTTGGCATATCGTCGAGCTTGAAGTTCGGCCGAGGTGACGGATTTTAACGATTCTAAATTTTTCCAAAGAGCTTGGTCTAAGAGTTCAGCGGCCTCAAGGTGCGATGTGTGGGCACCTGCTCCGGGTTCCATCACCACCTCATCTACGATACCCAAGCGTTGTAAATTGTTAGCCGTCAAACCCAAAGCCTCTGCAGCTAGGGCTGACTGAGAAGCATCTTTCCACAAAATCGCCGCACACCCCTCTGGCGAAATTACAGAATAGATTGCATTTTCCAGCATCAACACTCTGTCGCCGATACCGATGCCGAGCGCACCGCCTGACCCGCCCTCCCCGATTATCGTAACTATCACGCGCACATCGAGTTTTGCCATTTCCAACAAATTATTAGCTATAGCCTCGGCTTGGCCTCTCTCCTCGGCATCAATACCCGGGTACGCACCCGGCGTGTCAATGAAAGAAAAAACGGGGCGGTTGAACTTCTCAGCCAAACTCATCACCCGCATAGCTTTACGATACCCCTCTGGCTTGGGCATACCAAAATTTCGATGGCGCCTCTGTTTCGTGTCGCGTCCCTTCTGCTGACCAATAATACCAACTGATAACCCATGGAACCGTGCAAAACCACATACCATCGCCGGGTCATCCGCAAAACGACGATCCCCCTTAAGTTCGACAAAATCCTCAAATATCGTTTCAATATAATCAAGAGTGTACGGACGCTCCGGATGTCGCGCCAATTTCACTCTTTCAAATGCATTTATATCTTTGTCCAGCATTGATGCATCCTTTGAATAGAGTTTTTACTTCCCCAATTTTACAAGGCAATTACAAATTCATCTATCATAAGCTATTGCTTATATTAAGCAATAGCTTATATTAAGCTTTCAGGCGAAAACGAAATCTATTTCAGAGGGATATTACACTCAGACTATTAAAGACTTCACCAAGCCTTGATTTTCTCATTTGCCTTTTGGTCACGTTGGCAGACGAAGTTAGTTTCGATATTTGTTCGAGAGACAACTAGTGAACTGAAATGCACCAATTTTAGCTTTCTTATTCCCATTCGATGGTGCTTGGGGGTTTTGAGCTAATATCATACACCACTCGGTTAATCCCACGCACTTCTGAGACTAGCCGCGTTGAGATTCTTGAAAGCAAGTCATGTGGCAAGCGTGCCCAATCGGCCGTCATCCCGTCGATACTTGTCACAGCCCGGATCGCAATCACCCGTTCATAAGTACGATAATCACCCATCACGCCGACCGTAGAGATTGGCAGTAAGACCGGAAATGACTGCCAGACTGAATCATACATAGAGGCTAGACGTAATTCCTCCTCGATAATCCGGTCGGCCGAACGTAAGAGTTGAAGCCGTTCTTCTGTGATCTCTCCAATAATGCGTACAGCCAGACCGGGTCCGGGGAAAGGGTGCCGACTTAGGATTTCTTGCGGCACTTGCAGACTTTTACCGATAATCCTGACTTCGTCCTTAAATAATTCTCGCAGAGGCTCAATTAGGCGTAGTCTCATGTGTTCGGGTAATCCACCCACATTATGATGACTTTTGATCACGGCCGAGGGGCCAAGAACCGA
Organism: Pyrinomonadaceae bacterium; assembly: GCA_035940695.1. GTDB lineage: Bacteria > Acidobacteriota > Blastocatellia > Pyrinomonadales > Pyrinomonadaceae > JAIVJZ01. The sequence continues at coordinate 63,574 of DASZEQ010000029.1, forward strand.
GACCGATTCGATAACATCTGGATACAGCGTCCCTTGTACCAGATAATCAACCTGTCCGATACGAGCAGCTTCTTCGTCAAAAATCTCGATAAAAAGATGTCCTATAACTCGCCGTTTCTCTTCGGGGTCTGTGATCCCCTCTAATGCTTTCAAAAACCTGTGGGAAGCGCGAACACCTCGAACATTCAACTTCATTTGTTGCTCAAATAAGCTACATGTAGATTCAAATTCGCCTTCCCTTAAGAGGCCTGTATCTACAAAAATACATACTTGCCGCTCGCCGATTGCTTGATGCACTAAAGCTGCCGCGACGGTTGAATCAACCCCACCCGATAGACCACAGACCACTCTACCATCCCCTACTTCCGCACGAATTTTATGGACTTGTTCATCTATGATAGCCGTAGGAGACCAATCCGCGCGTGCTCGACAAATTGCCAACACAAAGTTATTGAGCACTTGCGCGCCTAAAGGCGTGTGGACTACTTCGGGGTGAAATTGAACCCCGAATATGCGCTTGCTTAAACTCTCAAACGCATTAAGCGCCCCACTTGTCACTGCCACCGGACGAAAGCCCGGTGGCATTTTCGTGACGTAATCGCCGTGACTGAGCCAGACATCAATTTCCGCGGGCAAACCTGCAAACAAAGGACTCTCGGCCTCGGTTATCGAAAGTCTGGCATACCCGTATTCTCTGTTTTGTGAAGGGCTTACTTCACCGCCAAGTTCAACCGCGAGGAGTTGTAATCCATAGCAGATACCTAAAAGCGGGCAACTAACTTTTTCAATAAAACCTTCGGCTAACTTCGGGGCTTTTGCATCATAAACCGATGAAGGCCCGCCCGACAGAATGATTCCGCGTGGGTTGAGTTGTTGAATTTTTTCTAAAGGGGTATTGAAGGGTAGGATTTCACAATAGACTCCCGATTCACGTATGCGCCGCGCGATTAGCTGGGTGTATTGCGAGCCGAAATCAAGTATAAGGATGAGATCATGTTTAGACAGTTCCACTTTACGGGCATCCTCCAATGAGCTAGGAACGTCGGAGACGTTGATGGTTTTCATGATATCGCGGTGTTAAAATAAAAAGCATCATAACAATAAATTTGAATATTTCCGCAGGATTTTAACATTTAAAGCAAAATGAGCGAGAAGACTCCGATTTACATCTGTCGAAACATTATGAGCGCATTGTGCCTGTTTTCCGCTCTATTCCTGTTTTCGCCGGGTGTTCAAAGTAAGCCTCTCGACAACAAAGCAGCAGAAAAGGGATTAACGTTTTCCTCTCCACTGACAGTCCGTTGGCAGTTCGATTCTAAAAATACCACTAATCTCTCTCCGACTTCTAATAACGGACACCTGTATCTGCCTCTCACTTTGGGCGAACTTGTCTCAATAAATGTCTCAAACGGCCAACTTTTGTGGAGAACGGACATCGGAGGAGATTTTTCGGCCTCTCCGGTTGCAGATGAGCGTGGAGTCTATCTTGCATCCAGAAGTGACGACCCTGCGAACTCCCGGCAAATCCTGCGCTCAACCGGGGCGATTCGAGCATTAAGCCAGAGCACAGGAATTACTCTGTGGATGCGGACACTCCACTTCCCTATCCAAGGCGGGATGGTTTCGTCCGCCACGAAACTATTCGGGGGGTCTGCGGACGGGCGCGTGTACGCTTTCAATAAGGCGACCGGCGAAATCCTGTGGGTACTTCAACACACAAGTCCCTTCTCTTCTTATCCGACGCTGCACGATAAGCGCCTCTACATCGGCAGTGAGGACGGCACCCTCTTAGCAATTGACGAGGCAACGGGGACGACCATCTGGCGTTATCGGACGCGGGGAGCGTTGCGTGGTACTTTTGCCGTTGCGGATAATATTATTATCTTTGGCTCTACGGATGGGTATGTCTATGCGTATAGTGAAGTGCGCGGGCGACTGTTGTGGCGACGTAGGACTGGCGCAGCCGTGCAAGCGGTGGTACTGACAAGCAGTGGAATCGTAGTCACCTCGCTGGACAATTTTGTCTATCTACTCTCGCCGCGCCGTGGCGAGCTTATTTGGAAAAGGCAACTGGCGGGGCGCATCGCGGCGCTCCCTTTGATAGATACCCAGAGTGCGCTTTTTGCCCCCCTAGGAGGGGATGCTTGTATTGTGCTCTCGCTGCGGGATGGCAAACAATTGAACACGTTGCCGGTGGGCGAGGAGGGCAATACGGGTGCGACACCGCTGGTGGCCGACAATCTCTTGCTGATCCCGACCCGCCGTGGACTTACCGCTTTTGCTCCATCTTCAACAGACGGTAGTTTATGACCACATATAAAGAGAGACTTTCACCTCTGAAAGTCTCTCCTTGTGAACTTAGTTGAAATTGGAGACCCGGCCGCAACTCTTAATGCTGACCCGTGCCGCGATGCCGGAATAACCCGGCCAACAATCGCCCGAGCAAGCCATACAAGATATAAGCTCCGACCATGGTGACGAGGACGTAGCGGGAATATAACCACACCAGCATGCCGGACGCGGCGATGGCAAGGACGGCCAGACGCGTGCTGCGCCTTCCAACGCCGACGGTTTTGAAACTGGTATACCTGACCGTGCTCACCATTAAAAATGAGAGAAGCGCAATCGCGCCCATCAACAATCCGCTATAAATAGCCCCGCGTTCAACTCCATGGAAAGAGAGCGGTGACGGCGAGAAATGTACGAGTGCGGCGATGAAGCCTCCGGCCATAGGGATCGGCAAGCCCACGAAGTTTTTCTTGTCAACTTTAACCAACCCCTCTGCCAGCACGCGCGGGCGCGTCGCTTGAACGTTAAATCGCGCTAGCCTGAAAGCACCGCAAATCAGAAACATGAAGGAAATAAACCATCCCAACTTATGTGCGCCGCTTCCTTCTGCAAAGGCGGAGCCATATCCCCATGCGTAGGCGAGGACGGCCGGAGCGATGCCGAAGGTCACCACGTCTGCAATCGAATCGAGTTGCACGCCGATTTCGGTCGTTGTTTTTGTAAGCCTCGCGATACGTCCGTCTAACGCATCAAAGACCACAGCCCAACCGATGGCGCGAGCCGCGTTATCAAAATGAGAGGTGGCTTGGATAAGTTCCTCCTCCGTCCCCCCTTCGAGTAATTGAAAGCCGCGCAGAGCGCCCATCACGGCGAAATAACCCATCCCAATGTTTGCGGCAGTGAAGGCAGAAGGGATCAGGTACAGCCCTTTGCGGATGCCGCGTCGCTCCGTCGGCAGCGGCGCAGCAGCAGCGGCAGCGGCGTCTCCCACGTCTGGTCGCTCCGCGCTCATCCTCGCAGCCTCCCGATGACGCTGACGCCGCCGCGCACGCGATCTCCGACGCGCACGCCGACCTCTACCTCCGGCGGGAGCACCAGATCGGTGCGCGAACTAAACTTGATCAAGCCGAATCGCTCGCCTAAATTCACCTTCTCGCCTTTACGCTTCCAACACACGATCCGGCGCGCCAGCACTCCGGCGATCTGTTTGCAGACGACGGTCATACGCTCGCCTCGGATCGTCAGGGCGTTCTGCTCGTTGACGACGCTCGCTTCCTCGCGCGTGGCGATCATGAAACGCCCCTTGGTGTAAGCGACATCTACGATCTCGCCGGCGATGGGCGCTCGATTGACGTGGACATCGAAGACGGACAGGAAGATGCTCACGACCTGCGGCGACTGCTGATCGTCCGGGATGATCCGCGCCACTCTGGTCACGCGCCCGTCGGCAGGGGCGACGATGATGTCTTGCTCCGAGAGGGGCGTGCGCTCCGGGTCGCGGAAGAAGTAGGCCATGAAAAGCGCGAGCAGCAGGAGCGCGACGGCGACGTACCAGTAACCGGTAAGGGCTGCGAGCAACGCCGCCGCGAGTGGGACTAAGACAAAAGGGATGCCGTCTCGTATCACGTTTCCATCCTGTTCCTTGGTGAGCTTTGCGGGAAGATGAGAAAAGGGGACGCACGTACTTCTACTCGACGGCGTCCCCTCTCTTATCTTTTAAACTATCCACGAATCTGCGGGTCTGCACGGTGCTTCAGTGCGCGGATTCTTCGCTTTTCTGGTAACGGAGCATGATCTCGTGCATCTGATCTTTAACGGCCAGCTTCTTCTTTTTCAGAGTGATCTCTTCCAACTGCTCCTCGTCGTTCGGGTAAGCGAGAGAGGTCAGTTCGCTGAGGCGCGCCTCATAGCGTCCGTGCTCTCGCGCCAACTCCCGAAACTCCGGGTCGTTCATCATCAATTCTTCTCTCAAGCTGTCCGCATTGGTCAGTTCCATTTCAGGGAAGCCTCCTTTTGGCAGATGCGTTTGGGTGGTGTGAACAATTCGCGTTTGAGACAAGATGTTGATGCCTTTCGCGCGTTTATGATTACGATGGGAAAATGGTAGCTAAAAATCGCGCTTGAATCAAGTAGGAGATTTGAGCGACGCGCTCATCAGGAGCGCGTCCTCGGGCGGTTCGCGGTAATAGTGCCTGCGCCTGCCGACGACTTCAAAACCGTATCGACGGTAGAGCGATTGGGCGGCGACGTTGCCCGCGCGCACTTCAAGGATGGCCGTCCGCGCGCCCTGCGCGATGGCCGCCGCGACGGCCGTTTGCATGAGCGCGTTACCGACGCCGCGCCGCCGTGCCGCTTCGTGTACGCCGATGTTGTTGATGTGCAACTCCTGTGCGGAGACCCTCGCGCTGAGAAACCCGTAGAGAGCGTGCCCGTTTAGTTTATCGGCGTTGGCGCGGCGCGCGACGATCATGATGGCTTCGGGGCGCAACAGTTCTGCGTAATAGGAATCCCAACCCCACAGGCTCAGGCGGCAAGCCTCTTCGATCTCGACGACCTCAAGCAGATCGTGCGCCGTCATCGGCTCGATCCGGTAATCGCTCTGCATGGGTTCGGGGGCGAGGTCTACGCGCGACATCTCTCGTTCAACTCCGCATCTGACAGACGTACATACATCGCCTGCAAATCTTCCGCGCCCGAAGTGCTTCCGGCAAGATAATTCATTAAACCCAGCGCGGCGATCTGGATCGCGTAAGACTCGGACGGCGGCGCGAGCGTCCAAGTCGCTTTGCTCTCCGCATTATGAGACTCAACTTCAGGCTCGCCCGCGACGCGCCAGATAATTCCCTTCCCGGCCGCAAACTCCCGGATCGACGCGGCGTGTGCGTGCGCCCCCGCTCCCGCCCACTTCAAGTCGCCGCCCCACGTCGCGGCTTTCTCCAACAACGCCGCAGGGTTGAGGTGAGAAGGTTCGCTCAACTCTCTCACGGCCTGCGCGTCGTCAACCGCAAGCAATTGCGCGAACACCTCGCCTCGGCCTGCTGGCAGACAGGCCAGCACGCGCGGCACAGAGCCGCAGGCATAAGCGACGGCGTGGAGCGTGGGGATGCCCGCCACACGCCGGTTCAAGGTGGAGGCGAAAGCCTTGATGGTCGCGAGTCCCGATCTGAGGCCGGTGAAACTGCCCGGCCCAATTGCCGCGGCAAAGAGTTCGATGTCGTCGAGTTTAACGCCCGCCGCCGACAATGCTTCTTCAACGTCCTGCAACACGCGCGCGGAGTTCTCCCTCAACACTTGGCCGCGTGTAGAGGCGAGCACGCGCTCGCCCCGCACGACGGCGACGCTTCTCACTTCGGTCGCGGTGTCGAGGCCGAGGATGAGCGGCGCGGCGGATAAGGCCGCGAACGGAGCATCGGCGGGCGCGTCTCGCAGGCGCGTGGTCTCACTTTCGCTTCTCAAGTTTGACATCGACTGGTATGCCGCGCGATTATAGGCGCGACTTTAAATTCAAGCAAACAGGTGGCTCACGGTCGAGCTTTTTCCACTCGGTTGTACTGATGAGTGTGCGCATAGGGATTCTGACGGCGGGCGGCGACTGCCCCGGCCTCAACGCTGTTATTCGTGCTGTCGTGCGTCGCGCACTGGTTGAAGACGCGCAGGTGCTCGGCATCAGGAACGGCTGGCGTGGCCTCATCGAAGACGACATTATCCCGCTCACGCGCAGTTCCGTCTCCGGGATTCTCCCGCGCGGCGGCACGATCCTCGGCACGTCGCGCACCAACCCGTTTGACGAAGCGAGCTACATCGAACGCATCCGCGTCAACTGGGAGAAGCATGAACTGGGCGGCCTCATCGTCGTCGGGGGCGACGGGACGCTACGCACCGCGCGCGACATGTGGCGCGAGCACAAATATCCAATCGTCGGCGTGCCCAAAACTATCGACAACGATATCGGCGGGACGGACTTCAGTTTCGGTTTCGACACGGCGGTCAGCGTGGTGACGGACGCCATCGACCGCCTGCACTCGACCGCGGAATCGCATCATCGCGTGATGGTCGTCGAAGTGATGGGGCGACATACGGGTTGGATCGCGGCTTACGGCGGGATTGCGGGCGGGGCGGACGTGGTGCTCGTCCCCGAACACCCGTTCCGCCTCTCGCGCGTCTGCGATTTCCTGCGCCACCGCGCCGCACAAGGAAGCGCGTTTTCGATCATCGTCGTCGCGGAAGATGCGCGCCCCGTGCCGGAAGAGAATTTCCTGAGCGAAGAAAATTGCGGGGAGATTTACCGGCAGGGTCGTCTCGGCGGGATCGGCATGCTCGTCGCACGCGAGATCGAGCGCATCTCCGGCATCGAGACGCGCGTGACGCAACTCGGCTACGTGCAGCGCGGCGGCTCTCCCACAGCCTTCGACCGCGTGCTCGCCACGCGCTTCGGCATCAAGGCTTACGACATGGTGGCTGCGGGCGAATGGGGGCAGATGGCCGCGCTGCACGGCAGGCGCGTCGTCAGTTACCCGCTCGACGACGCCGTGCGCGAGATCAAGAAACTGAGCGAAGAGATTTATCACGTCGCCGAACTATTCTTCGGCTAGTTTCAACAGGACGCGCCCGCCTCAAACTTACGCTTTACCGTTCGGGGCTTACAGCGAAAACGTTTGGAGTGTTTTGGTCGGATGAAAATCTGCCGTACATGCAGGCGTTGTTACGAGGACACGGAGGCGGTCTGTGAGGTGGCGGAGCACGGGCAGTTGATGCACGCGCGCCCCGGCCCACGCCTCATCGCGGAAAAGTATCGTCTCGACCGTCTGCTCGGTCGCGGCGGCATGGGCGCGGTCTATTCCGGCACGCACGTCGAACTCGAACGCTCGGTCGCCGTCAAGATGCTCCTGCCCGATTCCGTCTCCGACCCGCAGGCGCTCGAACGCTTTCGCCGCGAGGCACGCGCCGCCGCCCGGCTCAATCACCCGAACGTCGCCAACACCTACGACTACGGCGCGCTCGCCGACGGCGAGGCTTATCTCGTGATGGAACTGCTCGACGGGCAGACCCTGCGCGAATATCTGAACGCGGAAGGGACGCTGCCGGTGAAGTGGGCGGTGGAGATCGCCTGTCAGGTGGGCGAAGGGATCGGGGCGGCGCATCATTCCGACATCGTCCACCGCGACTTGAAGCCTTCGAATATCATTCTCACGCGCGACCATCGCGGCGAACTTCAGGCAAAGGTCTTAGACTTCGGCATCGCGCGACTGCTGGAACAGACGACCACGAGCGGCGGCGGCGACCCGCTGACGGCCGCGGGCGCGCTCATTGGCACGCCGCGTTACATGTCGCCCGAACAGTGCGCCGGTCACGACTCCGATGCGCGCTCGGACGTTTACAGTCTCGCCGTCATCCTCTTCGAAATGCTTGCCGGTCGCCCGCCGTTCGACGCGCCCTCGGCCACGGCCATCGCCCTCAAGCATGTGCGCGAGATGCCGCCCGACATACGCGAACTCCGGCCGGATGCGCCGCCCGCCCTCGCTCAACTCGTCGCCGACTCGCTCGCCAAAGAACCGGACGAGCGCCCGCAAACCGCCGCCGATTTTGCTTCCAGACTGCAAGACATCAGCCGCACGCTTGAGCCGGACGATGTCGCGCCGCTCGTCTTGCACATTCCCTCGGACGAAAAATTTGCGACGACCGCGCAGATGAGTGCGGCGCAGACGAGCGACGCGCCCGCTGAGATGCTTACGATCCCTTTACAGAACGCGCCCCCGCCCACCGAACTACACCCCGACGAGAAACGTACAGACCGCGCCGGCGAGCCGACAACCGACGACCCCGCATCGCTTCGAGGCGACTTACCGCAATCGCCCGTGGATCAGGTTGCGCCCGCCGAGACTCTCCCGCAGGTCGCGCCCGCACCGGAAATACACGGCGCGGCCGAACCATCCGGCGAACGCGTCGCCGCCTTCTCGGAGACAAAAGCGGCCGACATACAGGACGATGACGAGGCAGTCACAGTGGTCAATCCGTCCCCGTCCCGTTCGTCCGATTCGAGGGACAGGCAACGGCGTTTCCCTCTCGCGCTTGTGATCGGCTCGCTCGCGCTCGCCGCGCTGCTCGGCCTGTTGCTCTACGCCTCGCGCAAATCAGCGAACAATAACCCGTCAACGGCGAACGTGAACGTCAACGCTACGCCCGTCGCCTCGCCGTCCGTTCAAGCCGAGGCGACGCCTGCGCCGCAGTCGGCAACGCCGGCAGCAGCAGCAACCCCTTCGCCGCAGCCGTCCGTCGCGCAGCCCGTCACGGCCGCGACGGAGAAGGAGCGCGTCGCGTTGCTTTCGACCGTGGACGGATGGCTCGCCGCACACAACACGCGCAACCTGACGCAAGTGACGAACTTCTACATGCCGAACGTTTCGGCTTTTTACCTCGCGCAAAACACCACGCGCGCCGCCGTCCGCGCCGAGAAGGCGCGACTCTTCCGCGAACCGGGCATGTCCATCCGTCGCACCAGCGACCCGCAAATCACCTTCGGGCAAGACGCGAGCACCGCCACGACGGTCTTCCGCAAGTCATACCAGCGCGGCGACCTGTCGCAACCGCAGAGCGGCGAGGTCTTACAGGAGATCGTCTGGCGAAAGACCAATCGCGGCTGGAAGATCATCAGCGAACGCGACCTCCGCGTCCTACGGTAAGGGATGAGAGCGGAGGGATGTGGGATGTTTAAAAACAAAACGCGTGAACTGTCTGGAAGGCTTTTCTGATTCATGCCTCGTCCCTTCGCTCTCATCCCTCTGTCCGCTTGCCCGCCGTCAATTGATCCAATACATTAGTTGCTTCGCGCACGATTCCTCTCTCTGGATGAAACATGGCTGAACCGACACTCACTCCGATGCTGCGTCAGTATCACGAACTGAAACAGCAACACCCCGGCACGATCCTCTTTTTCCGTCTCGGCGATTTCTACGAACTGTTTTTCGACGACGCCGTGACGGGCGCGCGCGAACTCGAAATCACGCTCACGGCGCGGCACAAGGAGCGCGGCGGCGCGGGCATCCCGATGTGCGGCGTGCCGCATCATTCGGTTTCGGGCTACATCGCCCGTCTGATCCGTAAAGGGTTTCGCGTCGCCATCTGCGAGCAGACCGAAGACCCTACGAAGACGAAGAAACTCGTGCGGCGCGAAGTCGTGCGCGTCATCACGCCGGGGACGGCGATTGACCCGCAGTTGGTCGAGTCGCGCGAGTGCGTCTATCTCGCCGCCGTCTGCGGCGCGGGCGACTCTTACGGCGTGGCCTTCCTCGATCTTTCGACCGGAGAATTCCGCGCGACCGAGGCGCACGGCGCGGACGCGTGGCAGCGCATTCGCGCCGACATCGAATCCTACAGCCCGCGCGAACTGCTCTTCCCCGCCTCGCTCGCGCCGCTCATCAAAAACGCTTACACCGGCGGCGGCGCGGCGCGCACCGAACCTTTGCCGCAAACGCCCGGCCGCGACACGAACGTCGTCCCCTTCGCGCGCCCCGCCCCCTCTACTGTCGGCGAGACGGCGAACTTCGGCAACGGTTGCATGTCGCTCTCGCCGCTCGACGATTGGCTGTGGGAACCCGTCTCGTGCGCCTCTCTGTTGCTCGAACAGTTCGGCGCGTACACGCTCGAAGGCTACGGGCTGGAAGGCAAGATCGACGCTGTCGCCGCCGCGGGCGCGTGCCTGCGCTATGCGCGCGAGACGCAACGCGACGCCGCCGCACACGTTAACGACATCACCTATTTCGAGTCGCAGGATCATCTCATGCTCGACGCCGTGAGCGTGCGTAATCTCGAACTCGTCGAAGCGCAGAACAACGCCGGGCGTTCGCACACGCTGTTCGGCGTTATCGATTCGACCGTCACGGGCATGGGCGCGCGCCTCTTGCGTGCGTGGCTGCTGCGGCCGTCCGTGCGTCGCGGCGAGATCGAGGCGCGACTTGCGGCCGTCGAAGACTTTCACGGCTCACACATGAAGCGCGACCGCATGCAGTCGCTGCTCAAAGACGTGGCCGACCTCGAACGTCTCATCGCGCGCATCAGCATGAACACCGCCACGCCGCGTGACCTCGCCGCCCTGCGTCGCTCGCTCGAACAAGTGCCGACGATTCGCCAGACGTTATCGGACTCTCCTTCATCGCTTCTCCAAGTCCTGCGCGAGAACGCGGACGAGTTGACGGACGTGCGCGCTGGCATAGCCGAGGCCATCAGCGACGACCCGCCGCTCAACCTCTCCGAAGGCGACGCGATCCGCGCGGGCTACTCCGCGGAACTCGACGAACTGCGCGCCATCAGCCAAGACGCCAAAGGCGTGATCGCCGCGCTCGAAGCGCGCGAGCGCACGCGTTCCGGCATCAACTCTTTGCGCGTGCGCTTCAACAACGTCTTCGGCTATTTCATCGAAGTCTCCAAAGGTCAGACCGCGCGCGTGCCCGCCGACTACGAGCGGCGGCAGACGCTCGCCAACGCCGAACGCTATACCACGCCCGAACTCAAATTGTTGGAGCAGAAAGTGCTCGGCGCGGAGGGGCGTATCGGGGAACTCGAAGCGGACATCTTCGCGGAGGTGCGCGCCCGCGTGGCAACCGAGACGAAGCGTTTGCAGACGACGGCGCACGCGCTCGCCATGCTCGACGTGCTGGCCGCGCTCGCCACGACGGCCGTGCGCCAACGCTACCAGAAACCTTCTCTCCACGACGGCGACGAGATCGAGATCGTGCAGGGTCGCCACCCCGTCATCGAGGCGACGAGCGAAACGCCCTTCATCCCGAACGATCTCTACATGAACAATTCGACGGAGCGTTTGCTCATCGTCACCGGCCCGAACATGGGCGGCAAGTCAACCATTCTCCGGCAGGTTGCGCTCATCGCGCTGCTCGCGCAGGTCGGTTCGTTCGTTCCGGCCGAGCGCGCGCGTCTGCCCCTGTTCGACCGCATCTGGACGCGCGTCGGCGCATCCGACGATCTCTCGCGCGGCCGCTCGACCTTCATGGTCGAGATGACCGAGACGGCTGCCATCCTGCACAACGCCACGCCGCGCTCGCTCGTCCTGCTCGACGAGATCGGGCGCGGCACGTCTACCTTCGACGGACTTTCCATCGCGTGGGCGGTGGCCGAATACCTGCACGACTCGGCCGATCACGCGCCCAAGACGCTCTTTGCCACCCACTATCACGAGCTGACCGAACTCGCCGAACGACTCCCCGGCGCGCAGAATTATCAAATTCGAGTGGCCGAGCGCGAAGGCGAAGTCATCTTCCTCTACAAACTCGAACGCGGCCGCGCTTCAAAGTCTTACGGCATCGAAGTGGCGCGTCTCGCGGGTCTGCCCCCGGCGGTGCTCACGCGCGCGCGCGACGTCTTGCAACGCCTCGAACGCTACGAACTGGACGTGTTCGCGGAGTCGGCCAAAGCTGCCGCGCGCGCAAATGCGGACGACGCGCCCGCCGCGCTTCACGCGGAACAAAAGAACGGCGGCGACGACGATGCAGCTCTGGGGCAGGCGGCGCGGCGCGCAGGCAGGCGCGCGCTCGCGGCGCAGACGACGCTCTTTGACACCGTCAACCAGAGCCTGCTTGACGAGTTGCGCGGCGTTGATGTAGAAAACCTCTCGTCGGAAGAAATCCGTACGCTCCTGAAAAACATACGCACGCGAATCGTTTGAGCAGCCACCACGCCAGTTCTGCCTCCGCGCTCGGTCGCCCCCACAGACAGCGCGCCCGCGTTCGCGCCGTCTCTACAACCCCGCACGTCTCGCGCCCGTCGGTGATCCCTCTGTTTGCGCGCCTCCAGTTTATTTCTCAAACCCAACAAGCTCTCTTCCGCCATTTGAAATCCGATGACTGACAACTTTAATTTACTGACGTTAGAACAAAAGATCGGGCAACTGCTCTACATCGGCCTGCCGGGGACGGAGTTCGACGCCGAAGCGCGCGCGCTCGTCTCGGACGTGCAGCCGGGCGGCGTCATCATCTTCGGGCGCAACGTCGCCTCGCCCGAACAGTTGCGCGGGCTGCTCGACAGCGTGCGCGAGACGGTGCGCGTCGAAACGCTGTTCGGCATCGATCAAGAGGGCGGACTCGTTGACCGCCTGCGGAAAATCTGCACGCCGATGCCCGCCGCGCGCACCATTCGCCAGCACGGCGACCTTGCCGCCGCGCGCACGCTCGGTCGTCTCACCGGCGAAGCCCTGCGCCTGCTCGGCTTCAACATGAACTTCGCGCCCGTCCTCTCGATCATGACGGACGACCGCGACCTGCTCTCCAACGGTCTCTACTCGCGCTCTTACGGCCGCTCGCCCGGCGAGGTGCTCGGCTACACGATGGTCTACCTGCGCGGGCTGCAAGGCGAGGGTTGTCTCGGCTGTGCCAAACATTTTCCCGGCATCGGCGCGGGCGAAGTTGATTCGCACGAGGAGATGCCGGTCATCAACCTTTCGCACGACCAACTCATCGCGCAAGACCTCGCGCCCTACATCGAGCTTTTTCAACGCGAGGACAACATGGTTCACGCCGTTATGGTGAGCCACGGCGGTTTCCCGAAAGTCGATCTCAGAACCGGCACGGCGGGCGGGCGGCTCATCCCCGCTTCGATCAACCCGCAGATCGTCACCAAACTGCTCCGCCACGAACTCGGCTACACGGGTCTCGTCGTCACGGACGATCTGGAGATGGGCGCGATTGCGCGTCACTACGAAATCGAGGAGACCGTCCGGCTCGCCATCGAAGCGGGCGAAGACATGCTGCTCATCTGCGCGCGCCCCGACCTGATCAGGCGCGGCTTCGATTCGCTGCTCGCGGCCGTGCGCGAAGGCGTCCTCACCGAAGAACGCATCGACGCGTCGCTCACGCGCATCGCACACTTCAAATCTCTCATCCAACCGCCGCTCCCCTTCGACGCGGCGCGCTTCGACGCGATCTCAGCCGACGTGGCCGCGCTCAACGGCAAACTCAATTACACCTATGGAGGCAAACTTTGATGCGAACGCGAAACTCGGCAGGCGGTGGACGTCAAGCTCCGGGCATTCATATTTTTTCATACACGCATTGCCTGATGCTCGCCGCGCTGCTCTGCCTGTTGCTCTCCGGCGCATCCTGCCGCCGCGCGGGCGGCGACGCCTTTGTGATGGTGCTCGAAGCCAGCCCGAAGACGCTCGACCCCTTGCGCGGCACGGACGCGGCGAGCGAGCGTTATCGCCAGTTGATGTTCAACCAACTGATGCGTAAGAACGAACAGTTCGACTACGTGGGCGAGTTGGCGTCGAACGTCCAGACCGCGCCCGACGGTCTCTCCGTCACCTTCACCTTGCAGGACAACGTGAAGTTTCACGACGGCAAGCCTCTGACTTCGGCCGACGTGAAATACACCTTCGATAAATTCCTCGCCTCCGATTCACCGAAGGCCGTGCCCTTCTTTGAAGGGACGGGCGCGAGCAAGCAACCGCTCGTCACGTCGGTCGAAGCGCCCGACGCGCGCACGGCCGTCTTTCGCCTGCGCCGCCCGTGGCTTGAGTTGTTCGCCAATCTGATCCCCATCGCCATCATCCCCGAAGGCACGTTCGAGTCGCAGGCGATCAAGCCGGTCGGCTCCGGCGCGTTCAAGTTCGTCAGCTACGACGAATCGCAGCAGGTCGTCGATCTGGAAGCTAACGACAACTACTGGGAGGGCGCGCCCAACATCAAACACCTGCGCGTGAAAGTTATCCTCGACGCCAACACACAACAGGCCGAACTCGTCGCCGGGCGCGTTGACCTCGCCGTCAACACCGCGCTCTCGCCCGACGCCTACGTCAATCTCGCCAAGAACCCGAATTTGCAAGTCGTGCAATCGCCCGGCGTCAACGTGCAGTACATCGGTTTCAACAACGAGAGCGCGCCGGTCAACAACGCGCGTGTGCGACAGGCGATAGCCTACGCCATCGACCGCGAGAGCATCATCAAAAATCTCCTGCAAGGACAGGCGCGGCTCGCCCACTCGATCCTCCCGCAGGAATCTTGGGCTTATTCGACCGAGCAAAAAACCTACTCTTACGATCCGGCGCAGGCGAAAAAACTGCTCGACGAGGCGGGCTTCACAGACCCCGACGGCGACGGCCCGCGTCTGCGATTCGCCGAGCCGCTCAGCTTCAAAATCTCCGCGAGCAATTCGGTCGTGCGCCAGTATGCGGGCGTGATGCAGAATTCCCTGCGCGAAGTCGGCATCCCGGTCAACATCGAAACGCTCGAAGACAACACGCTCCGCGAGGCGCAGCGCAACGGGCAGTATCAACTCACGGCCGGTCGCTGGGTGGGCGGCAACCAAGACCCGATCTTTTTGCGCGACCTCTTCACCTACCTGACGGGCGGAAACTTCAACCGCGGCCGTTACCGCAACGCCGAACTCGACAAACTGTTGGGCGAAGCCGTGACGACCGCCGACCGCGCCAAAGCCAAAACGCTCTACGCCGCCGCGCAGGATTTGATCAGCCGCGAAATGCCGATGTTCCCGCTCTGGTACTCCAACAACATCGTCATCGCGCGTAAGAACGTCGGCAACATCAAGGTCGCCGCCGCCGCCGATTGGACTTTCGTGCGTAACTTGACGGTGAGCAAGTAGAAGGAAGGCGTCGGTCGCCAGTTATCCGTGGTCGGTAGTTGTCCGTGGTCAGTTGTTAACTGCGCGTGTCAAAGATAAGAGTTGAGGGCGGGAGTTTTCAGTTCCGGCCGGGGCTTCGGACGACCGCTGCGCGCTCATCCCGCGTTTCTGATCGTTTCCTGTAAATCTCGCCAACTGACCGCGCCTTCGCGTATCAGGCGCGCTTCGCCGCGACTGACATCAAGCACGGTTGAGGGTTCTGTGGTGCGCGCCGCGCCGCCGTCAACGACGAGTGCGAGACCGTCTGGAAACGCACGCGCCACATCTTCGGCCGTGCGCGCGGGCATCTCTCCGGCACGGTTCGCGCTCGTCGCCGTGAGCGCGCCGCCGCACGCGCGGACGAACGCGCACACCTCTGCGTCGGCGGGCAGGCGCAGCCCGATTGTTCCTGTCCCCGCCGTCAATTCTTCCGGCAACTCAGCGTGCGCGCCGACCACGAGCGTCAACGCCCCCGGCCAATGACGCGCGCTGACGGCGTCGAACAATTTCGAGCGACGCGCGTTGAACCGCGCCACGTCGGACGTGTCGGCGATCACTAGGAGGATCGGTTTGCCGTCGTCTCTCCCCTTCAACGCCAGCAAATTTTGCAGCGCGGTGCGATTGAACGGGTCTGCGCCGAGGCCGTAAAAGGTGTCCGTGCGAAAGGCGACGATGCCGCCCGCTTTAACAATTGCGGCGGCGCGCTCGCGCGTCTCCCTGTTATCTTTCAGAATCATTTCTCGTCTCGCCCCTCGTCAGTTCGCGTCCGTAGAAAATCCCTTCTCTGCTGTAAAATACCTTCATGGTTACAGCCCAGAAAAAACGCGATCTCGATTTCAGCAATTTTCCACCTGCTACAGTCAACGCTTACACGAGGCTCGTCTGCCTCGCCTGCATCTTTGATCTCTTCACGAAGCAACTCGGCCTTGCGCCGCGCACGGCCTACTCCGAGATCAAACGCCACGCGCCGACGGCCGAAGAGTTGACGGCGAGCGTACCGGCGCGGCCTTACTTCGACAGCGACGAGCGCCACCCGCGCTGCCCCTATTGCAACGCCGCCAAACGCTGGCACGCGCGCCTCGACACGTTTCGCATCGAAGGCGGCAAGGCGACGGACGCCCCGCGCCGCGCGCTCGTCAAATCGCTCCCCAAGGCGGAAGAACAATTCACCATGCTCGAAGCGCGCTCGACGAAACGCGACATCTTCTTTGCGTGGCTCGACGCGCTCGGCCGCGAACTAGATTTCACAGACGACGCATGGCTCATCACGGTCACGCGTCACATGTTGGAACGCAAAGAACCGAAGACGGATTGGGCTGCTATTTTCGAGCGCGTGCGCGCCGTGCGCCGCTCGCAACGTCTCTCGGAAGGATGGGAGCAAGAGGGCGCGCGTCTCTACCTCTCGCCGCCGCTCTATGCCGATGCGCTCTTAATTCAATACCTCGTCAGCCGCTCTCAGGCGCACGGCGGCATCACCTTCGAGGGACGGCTCACGCTCGTCGAACTCGTCCGCCGCCTGCGTTATTCCGGCCAACTCGAAGCGCAGGGCATCACCGAGCGCGACCAGTTCGAAGTGTTGGAACAATTGATCGAGAATTTAACCGGCGGCGCGGCCACGGCCAAACTCTATTTCCTCATAGATCGCCGCGATTTTCTAGACAAAGTTAAGACCGTCTATTCACACTACGCCTGAACGGAAAGGGATGAAGGATGAAGGATGAAAGGAACGCTCGACACTCGTGAGTAGTTTCCTGATTCATCCCTTATCCCTCTACTCTCATCTCTGCATTTCACAGGCTCGTTTCGTTGCGCGACTTGTCTTTGTGTCGTTCGATGGCGAGTTGGATGAGACGTTCGATAACTTGTGTGAAGGGGAGGCCAGAGGCCGCCCAGAGTTTCGGGTAGCCGGATACTTCCGTGAGGCCGGGGCTGGTGTTGAGTTCGTTGACGAGCAACTCGCCCGTGTCGCGCCGGAGGAAGAAATCCACGCGCGCAAGCCCCGCCCCGTCAATCGCTTTGAATGCTTCGACGGACATGCGGCGAATGCGCGCCGCCACGGACTTCGGGACGGGCGCGGGCACGACAAACTCGACGTGGCCGGTGTTGCTGTACTTCTCCGTGTAATCGAGAAACGCGCCTTGCTGATCGTGGACGATGTACTCGCCCGGCTGGCTCGCTTCCGGGTCGTCGTTGCCGATGACGGCGCATTCGATCTCGCGCGCGTCGAGTCCTTCCTCGACGATGATTTTGCGGTCGTAGCGCGCGGCGAGGTCTATCGCGGCGGCGAGCGTGCTGCGGTCTGTGGCCTTCGACACGCCGACGGACGAGCCTAGGTTCGCCGGTTTGACGAAGCAAGGGAAACCGAGTTCGCGCGCCACGCGACGCAGCACAGTGTCGCGTTCGCGTTCCCACTCGGCGCGCAGAAACCAGACGTGCTTGCAGATGGGCAGCCCCGCCTCGCGAAACAACATCTTCATTGCCACCTTGTCCATGCCGCACGACGAGGCGAGCACGCCGCAGCCGACGTAAGGCACGTCGGCCATCTCGAACAGACCTTGGATCGTGCCGTCCTCGCCGTAAGTGCCATGCAGCACGGGGAAGATCACGTCGAACGGAAGCGACGCAGGACGCCCGCCGCCGCCGTCGGACGCACGAAAAGCGACGAGACCGGAATGCGACGGGTCGCCCACGATGGTCAACGCTTCCCGGTTCTCGCTCATCTCGCCCGACAACAACCCGGCAGTCGCGCGGGGCAACAATTCCATCGCCGCCGCCGGTGAAAGCCAACCCCCCGTCTTCGAGATCGCAATCGGGATCACTTCATACTTGTTATGATCAATCGTCTCGATCACCGCCTGCCCCGAACGCAAAGACACCTCGTGCTCGCCCGAACGCCCCCCGAAGATCACCCCGACCCTGATTTTTCTTTTCAATCCACACTCCTGTGAAAGCAAGTAAATCGTGAATCGTCAATCGTAAATAGATAAAACCTTCTTCTTCTATTCACGATTGACGATTCACGATTTACTGTTTTACAAAATCGTTTTCCCCATGGCCGAGAGGATCAGTTCGACGCCGAGTTCGGCCGTGCGGTTGTTGATGTCGAGGGCGGTGTTGATTTCGACCACTTCGAAGGCGATCATGCCCCCCGCCTCAGCGATCTTCTCCAACGCCAGATGCGATTCGCGGTAAGTCAGCCCGCCACGCACGACCGTACCCGAACCCGGCGCGTCGCCCGGATCGAGCGCGTCGACGTCGAGCGTGACGAAGTAGCCGCCCGGAGCTTGCTTCGCAATCGCAATCGCTTCGTCCACACACGCGCTCATCCCGCGCTCGTCGATCTCGCGCATGGTGAAGAAGCGCATGCCGAGTTTGCGGATCAACTCGCGCTCGGCCGGGTCTAGATCGCGCGCGCCGAGGTGCGCGCAGTAGCGCGGGTCGAGCTTGGGCGAGAAGCCCGCCACGTGCGTCAGTTCCGGCGCGCCGTAGCCGAGCAGCGCGGCCAACGGCATGCCGTGGACGTTGCCGGAGAGACTCGTCTCCGGCGTGTTCATGTCCGCGTGCGCGTCGAACCAGATGATGCCGATGGGCTGCTGCCGCTCGTGAAAAACCGACGCTGCGCCCGACACCGACCCGGCCGCGATTGAATGGTCGCCGCCGAGTATGATGGGAAACTCGCCCGCACGCATCGCCCGCTGCACTTCCGCCGCGAGTTCCTCGCAGGCAATACTGATCTCGCGCAGGTACTTCGCCTTGTCTTGCGGCGCGGCGATTGTTTGCGGTCGCTCAAGCCGCATATCTCCGAGGTCGCGCACTTCGTAGCCGAGCAGTGCGAGTCGCTGGTTGAGACGCGCGACGCGCATCGCCGCCGGCCCCAAGTCTACGCCCGCCGTGCCCGCCCCGAAGCTGAGCGGCACGCCGATGATGCTTACGCGCCGCCCCTCGCCGGGATTGATGCTGATGATTGAAGATTTCGGCTGTTCGCTTAAAGCTGACATAACTCTCCGAAGCGGCAAGTTGCCCTCGTCACCCGCCGAGGTTGATATTGAAGCCGCTGCCGCCGCTGCTTCCCTGCGACGGGAAGAAAGGCTTCAACAGTCCGGCGAAAGCCGCGAGGTTGCGCGTCTGGATCAACAACTCGCCGGGGCCTGCAAACTCGGCCACGATCCCTTCGCCGCTCACCATCGTGCGGAAGAAACCGGAGGCGGCCTTACGCAGAGAGTATTGCAGAGAGGCTTCCCACGCGACGAGGTGGCCTGTATCGACCACGTATCTCTCGCCCGCGCTCAGTTGCTTGCGGTGAATCGCGCCGAAGGAGGTGAGCAACAGCAATCCCGTGCCCGACACCTGCATGACGAATAAGCCCTCGCCGCCGAAGAAGGTTTTCGCGCCGCCCCATTTCGTGTCAACCGTCAGGCTGGCATCGCCCGCAAGGTATGAACTCGATTGCACCATGAACATCTGGTTGTTGAGTTCGATGGCGGCGATGTCGCCCGGTGCGCCCGGCGCGAAACTGACTTCGCCGGGGCCGCCGCGCGCCGTGAAGGTCGAGACGAAGGCCGACTCGCCGCCGACCGCGCGCTTCAACGCGCCCATCAACCCGCCCTTCATCTGTGATTGCAACTCGACGTTGGCCGACATCGAAACCATCGCACCCGCCTCGGCCAGAATGGACTGCTCCGCCTGCAACTGGATCACGGCGAGCGCGAAAGATGGCTGGTGCAAAATTTCGAAACTGTAGCCGCGCCCCTGCCCGCGCGCATCCGCGTCAATGTGTATGCCGTGACCTGCTGCGCCGCCCGTTGCGCTTCCTCCTGCGCCGCCCCCGCTCGAAACACCGGACGCACCCGACGCAAAGGAAGGGGCAGTTCCCTGCGCCCCCTGTGTCATGCGCGTCCCGCACGCCCCGCAAAACTGCGCCCCGCTGATCAAACCCGCCCCACAGTTCGGGCAATTCATACTCTGACTCCTTTCGACTTTTCCAGAATAATTCCGACAGCCTCTTCCGGCGTCGCCGCCAGATCGAGTATCCGCACGTCTTCGTCGCTTACGACCAAGTGTTTCCGCCACGCCTCGACGACGGGCGGCCAGCAGTCGCCGAGCAAGACGAGCGGGCGCGGCTCGATCACACGCGTCTGTATCTTATTCCAGACGAGCGAGAGTTCCGTGACCGTGCCCATCCCGCCGCGCAGCGCGACGAAGCCCACCGAGCGCACGATCAAGTGTTGCAGGCGGTCGTAAAAATGCGGCGTCGCCACTTTGTCCGTGAGAAAACGGTTCGGCTCTTTCTTGAACTGGTTCATGACGATGCCGAGCACGCGCCCGCCGCGCTCGTGCGCGCCGCGGCTCGCCGCTTCCATCACGCCGAGATAGCCGCCCGTGCAGATCGTAAAACCCGCCTCCGCCAAAAGCTGTCCCACGCGGCGCGCTTCCGCATACTCCGCGCAGTCTTCGCTGCACTTCGAGCCGCCGAAAATCGTCACGATGCGTTCCTGTGTCCCGTTAGTCATCGCTGATGCTTATCTCCGCGCGATAGTTCATCACGTCACCCTGCGGAAAAGGGAAAGTTCGCCTGCCCTTCAGCGCGATTGTCTTCCCGTTCGACACGAAGCGAAAGCGCGTGTACGCTGTCGCGCCGAATTTACTCACCTCGTCTTCGCCCGTCGCTTCCCTCTCGAAAGAAACCCTTTTGAGGCGACATCGGTTGAACAATTCCAAAGTCACTTTCCGCCCCTTGATGTCGAGCGACTTCAACCCGCACCCGTAGCCGAGGCTGCCAGTCTCGATCCGCCAGTAGAGGTTCGGTTTATTTCGCCGTGCCGAATAGACGTAAAACAGGTGCGAGCCGCCGTCGCACGAACCCCCGCACGAGACACGGTGTAGTCGGACAACCGCGTCTTTCTTTCCGTCTCCCGTCACGTCTGCAAAATCAACGCTCTCCCAATCGAAGGTGTCGCCGCCGCTATAGGGGTCGGGGTATTCGTAACTCCCGTCCTTGAGCCTGATGTCTCGTTTCCGCATCGTCGTCGGGTAAGAGAAATTTTTAAAATCGACTTTCTCGAACTCCGGCGGAATGTTCTTTTCTGCGACCCGCTCCGCACCGCGCTCGCCGCCGTCCGGGGGCGCAGGAGTCAAACTTGCCGTCGTCGTCGGCTGTGAGTTTTGCTTCGCGTCGATGCCCGCGTGTGCCTGCGGAGCAGTTGTGCGGCTCGCGCAACCGGCGCAGAACAGCAAAACCACGGCGGGCAACGACGAGTATCTCATCATATTGTTTACGGCTTGAGACGATAGAGCATGCGCGGGAACGGGATCGTTTCGCGTACGTGCTCGATGCCGCACATCCAAGCGGTGCAACGTTCGATGCCCATGCCGAACCCGGCGTGCGGGACGCTGCCGTAGCGTCGCAAGTCCAGATACCACTCGAAAGCCTCGCGCGGCAGTTCGTGTGCCGCGATCTGTTCTTCGAGAAATTGGAGAGACGTGGCGCGCTCGCCGCCGCCGATCACTTCGCCGTAGCCCTCGGACGCCAGCACATCGACGCCCAAGGCCAACTCCGGCCGCTCCGGGTCGCGCGCCATGTAGAAGGCTTTGATCGCCGCCGGGTAGCGATGCACCATCACCGGTTTCTCAAACTGCTTCGAGATGTAGGTCTCGTCGGGCGCGCCGAAGTCGCCGCCCCACTCGAAGCGCGCTTCGAGTTCGCCGCGCTCGTGGCCTTCGTGCAGCATCTTGACGGCATCGTCGTAATGCAGGCGCGGGAACGGCGGCACGATGAGTTCGAGTTTCGACGTGTCGCGTTCGAGCACTTTCAACTCTTCCTGTCGCTCTTCGAGCACGCGGCTCGCGATGCTTGAGAGAAAACGCTCGGACAAATTCATCACGTCGTCCAGCCGTGCGAAGGCCATCTCCGGCTCGACCATCCAGAACTCCGTCAGGTGGCGGCGCGTCTTGGAACGCTCGGCGCGAAAGGTCGGGCCGAAGCAATAGACTTTGCCGAAGGCCGCGGCGGTCGCCTCGTTGTAGAGTTGGCCTGACTGCGTCAGGTACGCCTTCTCGTCGTTGAAATAGTCAACTTCAAAGAGCGTCGTCGTGCCTTCGCAAGCGGCGGGCGTCAGGACGGGAGCATCTGCGAGCGTGAAGTTGTCGTTATCCAGAAAGTCGCGCACGGCGCGCACTACTGTGTGGCGCACTTTGAGGATCGCGTGCTGGCGGCGCGAGCGCAGCCAGAGGTGTCGGTGATCCATCAAAAATTCCGTGCCGTGCTCTTTCGGCGTGATCGGGTAGCCCTCGACCGAGTGCAGCACTTCCGCGCCGACGACATCCACTTCGTAGCCGCCCGGCGCGCGTTCGTCCGCGCGCACCGTGCCGCGAATAGAGAGCGCGGTCTCCTGCCCCAGATTTTTGAGCGCGTCCCAGACCTCTTCTGCCACCGCTTTTTTGAAGACGACGCATTGCACGATGCCCGTCCCGTCGCGCAATTGCGGAAACAGAAGTTTGCCGCTCGAACGAAGATTGTAGAGCCACCCGCGCAGAGTGACTTCCGCGCCGACGTGCTGTGATAGTTGATTGATATAAACCTGCGGCGAGCTTTTTTCCGTCGCCGTCGGTTCTAATTGATTCATTTCTTCAGTTGCCATTATCTACCTTCTACCATTTTCAACTGACGTTGCGTTGACGTTTAAATTGCGCCCGTTTCACTTCTCTTCGATGCGTGCGCGGACGGTTTCGCGGAGCACCGGAAACCGCGCCAGCCATTCCAACGCCTGCAAGACGATCTTGAGTACCGGGTTGATATAATGCGCGTAAACCTCCGCGCGCCCGCACACGCCGCTTTGATACGAGAACGTCCCGACCGCCTTCAAACAACGTTGCACGGTCATCAGACGAAACTCGCGCCCGAAGTCGTCCGGGTCGAGCGCGTCGAGACCGCGCTGTCTGCGTTCCTCCAAAAAATATAACCTGCGCTCGCGTATCTCCGCGAGCGAGGGCACGGCGGTCTGGCGGTCGAGCAGGAGCGAGACGAGATCATAACTGGCCGGCCCCATCCGTGCGTCCTGATGATCGATGACGCGCAGGCGGTTCTCTTCGTCAACAAGCAAGTTCGCCGTGTGGAAATCGCGATGGCAGAGCACGCGCGGGCGTGCGGCCAGTTCCGAAGCGAGATCATTTAGTTCGGCGCGCAGTTCGGCCTGCTCGGCGTGTTTCAGAATTTCGCCCCGGTAGCTTTTGAAATAGTGTTCGAGAAAATATTCCAACTCCCAAGAGAGTTTGGCTTCGTCGAAGGCGAGGCGCGAGGCGATGGAGTCGCGTTCAAAGGCGAGCGGCGTCGCGGCCTGTATGTCCGCGATGAGGCTGATGGCGCGTTCGAGATAAGCTTCGCGCTCCTCTTCGTCAACGGTCTCGAAGACGCGCCGGAGTTGGCGGTCGCCCAAGTCCTCCTGCACGATGATCCCGTTCGACGCGTCAACGTCTAAGATTTCCGGCACGGGCAGACCGGCGGCGACGAAGAGGCGCGTGACATCGAGGAACGGGTGAATCTCCGGGTCGAACGGTTCGGGATAGACGGCGGCGACGGCCGTGTTGCGCTGCTTCCAAGGGATGCGGAAATATTCGCGGGTCGAAGCGTCGGGCGTGAGCGCGAGAATGCCGCCCGCGTCCAAATCGGCGCGGACGAGATAGTCGCTGAGACGTTCATGCGCTGTGGAGAGAAACGCATTCGCGGTGATGCCCGACGGGTGGCTCATGGGTGTACGGCGCGCGGGGCTTCAGAGACTCTGATTGCGTTACCGGCCGCTCGCGAATGACAAGCCTCATTTTTGCCCGCTATCTATGCTTTTATCGGAGCGCACGGGATTGTATCACTGCGCGAGTGGGACGACAAAATTGTCGCCGCGAACCTCTCCCGCAAGCGCCTTCGCGGGTCGCTCACCGTCGCGGACGAGCGCGGCGCGCACGACCGCCGCGTCCTCTACGACCTCGCCCCTTCGGACGCGCACGCCCGCGCCGAGAATCGCACGGCGCACGCGCGCGCCCGCTTCGACGCGCACGTCTTCCCAGAGTATCGCCTCGCGCACGTCCGCGCCCGCGTCGATCTGAGAGTCTCTGCCGAGTTGAACGTCGCGTTCTTCGAGTCGCATGAGGGTCAGGCTGATGTCGCGGTAGCGTCGGATGGTTGAGAGTTCGTGCCACATGCCGCCGCCGACATGCGCCGCGATGCGTTCGCCGCGCGCGATGGCGGGGATATACACGTCGGTCACGGAATGCGAGAAGACGCCGCGCGGGATGTAGTCGAAGATTCGCGCTTCGAGAATCTGAATCCCCGTGAACATCAACGGCGCATCCGTGTCGCCGATAGTGCTCTGCTCGGAAGCGCGAATCGCGCCTCCGGCGTTGTCGGACGTAAAGACCGGATAACCGCCGAAACCTCTGACCAGATTGTCTCCGACTTCGACGGTGCTGTAGCGTTCGCGTTCGACGTTGCGGCGCAGGACGAGCGTGGCGAGCGCGCGTTCGCGTCGATGAGTTGCGAGCGCGGCACGGAGGTCTATGTCGGTGGCGATCTTGCCGTTGACGACGATGAAGGTGTCGCCGTCGAGGAAGGCGCGCGCGTTATCAATCGCGCCGCTCGTGCCGAGGATTTCCGGTTCTTCGATATAGCTGAGACGGACGCCGAAGTCGCGCCCGTCTCCGAGCGCGGCGCGCACGGACTCCGGGCGGTGGTGCAGGTTGACGACGATCTCGCCGCACCCGTAACGCGCCAAGTATTCCGCGACGTAGCCGACGAGCGGCCGTCCCATGAAAGGGAGCGCGGGCTTCGCGCGGTCGAGCGTCAGAGGCCAGAGCCGTGTGCCGTAACCGGCGGCAAGGATCATCGCACGCATAAGTTAAACTCGGATGTTGTCGCAGTCGCGCGTTCGCGCTCCCGGCTTCTCACTTGTCGACGCTAGAGATGGCGAGCGGCATCAATTCGAGAAAGTGCGCGGAGGCTTTATTCCCTGCCGCCGCTTCGCTTTTAGTGGCTGGGCGAATAGCCACCACCTCTTCCACGCCTTCTTCAAAACCGATCCTCAGCCGCACGGCGAGTCCGAGCGCCTCGTCGAAATTGTGCGCGAAGTAGCGGTTGTAATGCACCTCGCCCGCTTCGGAGTTAGTCCAGTTGATCGCCTCGACGATGTGCGGAGTCTCGGCCACCTGCGCCCTCCGTTCGGCGTCCGCGAGCGGCATGTGCTCGAAGTTGTAAGTTGCGCCCGCGTGCGGGTCGAAGGTATAGCCCTGATCAAGTTTTTTCACTTTAACTAGCCTCTCTCAAATTACCGGTAAATGTCGTGGGGGCGGCGACGCGTGGGTGGTGCGCGTCGCGTCTCGCGGCTGCGAGACGCGACCGTCGCCAATTTCATGCTCTGACGGGCGCAACTTTTAAGAGACCTGCGCGGCGTCGCGAATGGTGAGATCGAACGTGCCGGGGGCAACTTTGCGGAAACGCCCGTTGCGATTGAGGGAGACGGCGATGCTGATCGTGGGGTTGTGGCCGGTGAACTGAAACCCGCCTTCGAGCAAGCGGTTGTAAATCTCGTTGACGTGGAGCGGCGTGCCCGATTCGCGCAGGAGCAGCGCGGTCGCCTGCGGGATCGTGCGGTCGAGAAAACGCTCACTCGTCACCTCTACGTCAGAGCGCACGGGCGGCAGCGTCGAGCGCGGCACGGTTTGATAAGTCGGCTGGCGCGGGTTGCGCGCCTGCGCTTCCGTGTTGCGCGCGTGCACTTCGTCGCGCCGCAAGGCCACTTCGATCTCGGCGTCCGAAGGCGACTGCTGGTGCGAGGGCACGCTGTTGAGCACGGACGAAAGTATGCGGAACATGGCGGCCTCGGTCTGCGTGGCGATGGCGTCCATCTCGCCGAGTTCGGTGCGCAGTTTCTCGGCTTCGAGTTCGAGGTCTGCGAGTCGCGCGGCCAGACGGTTGCGCGTGGCGCGCGTCTGTCGCAGGCTCTGTTCGAGAGTGGCTAAGAGAGTATCGTCAGGCATAAGCGCAAGTGCGTGCGATGTGTGGGACGGAGGACAAGGGCGCGTCGGTTGCAGTTCGTTGAATCGGGGTTCGTGGCGCGGCTGTAGTTTTCATCCTTCGACTTAACGGCATCAACGGTTTTTAACGGTCGCGCTCAAGTATGAAAGTCGGGATCGAACTCAAGGCTTCACGGTACTTTGTGTCGGCCAACACGTCAAGAGAATTTATGGCGGCGGCGGCGAAATCGTTGGCGCGTTGACGCGCCCGTTCGAGCGCGCCCGATTGCTCGGCCGCTCTCTGCAAAGAGGCGCGCGAGATGGCGTCGTAAGTGCCTTCGCGCAGCACGGTCTGGACGGCGGCGCGGCGTTCGCGGTCGGTCTCAAGCAGGTAGATGAGCGGGAGCGTGAGTTTGCCTTCGAGCAAGTCAACTCCGGCCGCCTTGCCCAGCACGTCGTCCGTAGCGGTGAAATCCAACAGGTCGTCTACGAGTTGAAAGGCCGCGCCGAGGTTCATGCCGTAGTTTCTGAGCGCAAGGTGCGTCTCGACATCGGGGCTGCCGAGCATCGCGCCGATCTCGCCGCACGCGCTGAAGAGGTACGCGGTCTTACGCATCAGGATGTCAAAATATTGCTCCTCGGTCACGTCGGCGCGGCCGAGCGTCGTCAGTTGCAATATCTCGCCTTCGGTCATCCGGCGCGTGACGGCCGTGAGAATGTCGAGCACGGGCAGAGAGCGTTCCGCGAGGCTCGCCTCGAAGGCAGACATGTAGAGCCAGTCGCCCATCAGCACGGCCGTCTGGTTGCCGAAGCGTTGATTGATCGAGGGACGATTACGGCGCGTCTCAGCGTTGTCGATGATGTCGTCGTGCACGAGCGTCGCCGTGTGGAGAAACTCCATGACGGTCGCCATGCGGATCACGTTGGGCTGCGCGGCGTCGCCGCCCGCGGCGTAGTTCGACAGGATGGTGAGCGCGGGGCGCACGCGCTTGCCGCCCGACGCGCGCAGGTAGTCTCCGATATAGGCGATGACCTCGATGTTCGAGCGCGCCTGCCGCTCGAACTCTTCCTCGACGGCAGCCAGTTCCGACGCGATCAAACTAAAGATGCGCGTCGCCGCAACTTGCGGCGCTTCGACGGCGGCGGGATGGCTGGAGAGGCTCATAAGTGGAAAGCCGTCAATCGTGAATCGTAAATCGTGAATAGAAAGAACCGGGTTTTATCTATTCACGATTTACGATTCACGATTCACTAATTCGACCTGTAGTTCGTGTACTGCATATTGATGTTGAAATCTTTGGCCTTGAGTTTGGCGATGATGTCTTGCAGCGTGTCGCGGTCTTTGCCCGCGACGCGGACGACATCGCCTTGAATCGAGGCTTGCACTTTGGCTTTCGTGTCCTTGATAAACTTGACGATCTCTTTCGCCTTCTCGATGGGGATGCCCTGCTGGATCGCGACGTGCTGGCGCACCGTGCCGCCCGCCGCCGGTTCGATGCGCCCGTAATTGAAAGCCTTGAGCGGCACGCTGCGCCTGACGAGTTTCTGTTGCAGGATGTCGTTCATGTTGCGCAGTTTCGTCTCGTCCTCGGCCGTGAGAATGAGTTCGTCCTCTTCCAACACGACGGCCGCCGTGCTGCCCTTGAAGTCGAAACGCTGCCGCACCTCTTTCATCGTCTGGTCGAGGGCGTTGTTGATCTCGGCGCGGTCAATCTGCGAGACGATGTCGAATGAATTTTGTTGAGCCATAAGTTAGTGACCGGCGGCGCGCGAGGCGCACGACTGAGTTAGAACAACTTTTCACATCCTCCGCGCCGCAGCATTTATAACATTAACGCGCGCGGGGTAAAAGTTGCCCCGGCCGTGTGTTCGAAGCGGCGGGGGCGCGGGATGCGCCCGGCCGCTACACCTTGATGGAAAGATTAAAGAAACGCTGAAAGTTGTCGCTCGTGATCCGGCCAAACTCCGCGAGTTCGACGCCGTGCAACTCGGCCAGACAACGCGCGGTCTCCACGACGCGCGCCGGTTCGTTGCGCCGCCCGCGAAAAGGGACGGGCGTGAGAAACGGGCAGTCGGTTTCGACGAGCATGCGCTCGACTGGCACGCGCCGCGCCACATCGCGCAACGCTCCGGCGTTCTTGAACGTTACGTTGCCCGCGAACGAAATCATAAAACCGAGTTCGAGCACGCCCGCGGCCATCTCGTAGCCGCCGCCGAAACAGTGCATGATGCCGCCGCGCCTCGCGTCGCCCCACTCGGCGCGTAAAATCTCGACGGTCTCCGCGTCGGCCTCGCGCGAGTGGATGATGACCGGCAGGTCGAGCGCGCGCGCCATGCGCAACTGCCGCGTGAAGACTTCGCGCTGCACCTCGCGCGGCGAGTTGTCGTAGTGATAATCCAACCCGATCTCGCCCCACGCGATAACGCGCTCGCTGCTCGCGGCCAACTCGTTCACACGCTCGGCCGCACGCTCGTCGAACAGGCGCGCATCGTGAGGGTGGACGCCGACCGCCGCGTACACGCCCTCGTATTGTTCGGCAACCGCGACCGCGCGCTGCAACTCCGTGCCGTGCGGGTCGCCCGTCCCGATGTTTAAAATCGCCGCGACGCCCGCCTCGCGCGCCCGCGCCACCACCTCGTCGCGATCCGCGTCGAACGCTTCCCCGTCAATGTGCGCGTGTGAATCAACAAACATATCGAAGGGCAACAGGCGACGGGCGACAGGTGACAAGTTAGAAAGGAACGCTGTTCCAACTTGTCACCCGTCGCCTCTCACTATTTCAGCCTCGCCCCGTTGGGCACGTCTTCGGTGAAGGTGGCGAGGACGGGGCGGCCTTCGTCGCCGACGGAGGCGGCCAACACCATGCCCTGCGATTCGAAGCCGCGCAGCTTGCGCGGTTTCAGATTCGACACCACCGCGACCTTGCGCCCGACGAGCGTTTCGGGTTCGTAATACTCCGCGATGCCTGCGAGAATCTGGCGCGGCGCGGCTTCGCCGAGGTCAATCGTAAAGCGCAGGAGCTTGTCCGACTTCGGAATGCGCTCGGCCGTCAGTATCTCGCCGACGCGCATCTCGACTTTGACGAAATCCTCGATGCCGATGAACGTGGCGACGCCTTCGGGCGTGCCGCTTTGCGCCTGCGGCACGGCATCGGCTTCCGTCGCGCCGCGTTGCGGAGGTTCGGGCTTCGTCTCTGCGGCGTTGGTCGAACCGGGCACGGCGTCGGCCTCCGTCGCGTGCGTCCCCGTCTGCGACGCGCTCGTCTCAGGCTTCGCAGCCTCTTGTGTTGGATTCTCTTTTTCTATCTCGGCCATAATTTTTGCTTTATCAATGCGCGGAAACACGGGCGCGACTTCGCCGATCCGCGTCCCCGCTTGAATGCCTCCCCAGAGAAGTTTTGCCGGATCGGATTTCGCGATGTCGTCCGTCTGTCCGAGTTGCGTCCAGATGGCGCGCGTGGCGTCGGGCATCACCGGATGCAGCAGGACGGCGAGCCAGCGCAAAGTTTCTGCGGCGCGATACAGGACGGCGTTCAACGTCTGCCGCTGCGACTCGTCTTTCGCCAGTTCCCAAGGCTTCGCGTCCGAGATCATCTTGTCGGCGCGCGCGATGATAGTCCAAGCGATTTCGAGCGCGCGACTGAAAGCGAAGTCCTCGAAAAGCTGCACGAAGGAGTCGCGCGCGTGTTCGAGCGTGGTGGCAAGCTCCTGCCCGTCGGCGTCCACGCCCGCGCGCTTGGCCTGCAAGCGTCGATCCTCTTCGATGTCGGGCGCGGGCGTGCGGCCGTCGCAGTAACGCCCGATCATCGTCAACGTGCGGCTCGACAGATTGCCGAGGCCGCTCGCCAGATCGCTGTTCGTGCGTTCGATGAGCGACTCGTAACCGAACTTGCTGTCCTGACCGAAGACCATCTCACGCAGACAGAAGTAGCGCACGATGTCGGGCGAGAAATGGCGTTCCAGTTTCGGCAGTTCAATCGAGTTGCCGAGCGTCTTAGACATTTTGCGCCCCACGTGATCGAGCCACGTCCCGTGCGCGATGACGGCGGCGGGCTGCTCGATGCCCGCTGCGAGCAGAAACGCAGGCCAGTAGATCGCGTGCTGCCGCAGAATGTCTTTGCCGATGAGATGCGTGCCCGGCCAGAACTTGTCGAAGCCGCGTTCGCGCTCGCCTTCCGCGCTGCCCCAGCCGAGCGCGGTGATGTAGTTCGAGAGCGCGTCGAGCCAGATGTAGATCGTGTGTTCGGGGTCGCCGGGCACGGGGATCGCCCAACTGACGGAACTTTTGAGACGGCTGACGGAGAGGTCTTGCAGCCCGCCCTTCACAAAGCTGATGACTTCATTACGCCGCACGTCGGGACGGATGAAATCAGGCCGCGACTCGTAGAGCGCGAGCAACGCCTCCGCGTAATCCGAGAGCCGGAAGAAGTAGCTCTCCTCGGCCACGCGGTCGAGCGGGGCTTCGTGGACAAGGCACAGCGGCGGGTCGCCTTCGCGCTCCGGCCGTGCATATTCGTCCTCCGTCTTGAACGTCGCGCATGGCGCGCAGAACCAACCCTCGTAGTGCCCTTTGTAGATCGCCTCGCGCCCCTTCGGCGTCGTGGCGGCGGCCACGCGCCGCCAAAATTCCGCGACAGCCTCGTAGTGAAACGGCTCGGTCGTCCGCATGAAGATGTCATAACCGCCGTGCGCGCCGTCGAGTTTGAAGGCGGCGAAACTCTGCTTCAACTCGCCGACGATATAATCGACGTGCTCCTTCGGCGTGCGCCCGTTGCGCGCGGCGGCGCGTTGAACGTTGATGCCGTGCTCGTCCGTGCCGGTCAGGAAAAAGGTCTCGTAACCACGCTGTCGCCGGTAGCGCGTGACACAATCCGCCACCATCGTCGTGTAGAGATGCCCCAGATGCGGCATGCTGTTCGCGTAATAAATCGGCGTCGTGATGTAGAAAGTTTTCATAGGAAGTGAATCGTAAATCGTGAATCGTGAATCGTAAATAGATAAGACCCGGTTTTAACTATTCACGATTTACGATTCACGATTGACGGCTTTACGCTCCGTGCCCTTGAATCAGCGCCATGGCTTCGGCGCGCGTGCGCGGGTCTTTGCGAAACGCGCCGCGGATGGCGGAGGTGATCGTGAGCGCGCCGGGTTTCTTCACTCCGCGCAGCGTCATGCACGTGTGCTCGGCTTCGATGACGACCATCACGCCGAGCGGTTTGAGACCGTCGAAGATCGTGTCGGCGATCTCGGAGGTGAGACGCTCCTGCACCTGCAAGCGACGCGCGAACGTGTCGGACAGACGCGCCAGCTTCGAGAGGCCGAGGATGCGCCCGCCCTTCGGGATGTAGGCGATATGACAGCGGCCGACGAACGGCGCGAGATGATGTTCGCAGATTGATGCGATGTGGATGTCTTTGACGATGACCAACTCGTCGTGCGAATCGCCCGGCAGCGGCTCGACGTGCGCGTGCGGGTCTTCGCGCATCCCGGCGGTCAGTTCCGCATACATCTCCGCGACGCGTTGCGGCGTGCGTCGCAAGCCCGCGCGCTCCGGGTCTTCGCCGATGCCTTCGAGCAGCAGCCTGATGCCTGCCTCGATCTTCTCCAGATCAACTTCGTTCGATTTCATCTTCTTCACTCTCACCCGTCGCCGCATACGCGGCCGCACGCGCCGCCGCCTCGACCACGTGTAGCGGCACGCCCGCGCGCACAGCCGCCGCACGACAGTCTTCATATTCCGGCGCAACGTTCGTCAAGCTGCCGTCCACACGGCGCGCAACCTTAACATTGATCGCACCGAACTTCGTCTCCACGCCGACGAACTCGCGCGCGAGCGCGCGCCGCTCGACTTCGTAACTCCGCACGCCGAGCGTCGTCGTCTCTTCAAACAGCAATCTCGTCAAAGCCTCGCGCTCGGTCGCGCGACACAGGATCGAGACGAGCACGCCCGGACGATTCTTCTTCATCTGCACGGGCGTGAGAAAACAATCGAGCGCGCCGAGCGCGAAGGCGCGCTCCAACGCGTAGCCCACGATCTGCGGCGAGGCGTCGTCCAGATTCGTCTCGATCATGAAAAGTTTCTCGCTCGCCGCTTCGCCAGTTGTCGCTTCGTTCGTCTCGCCGATCATCACGCGCAGCACGTTCGGAAAATCCTTGTACTGCCGCGTGCCCGCCCCGTAGCCGCTCGCCGCGACGCGCATCCGAGGCAGTGCGCCAAACTCCGCGCAGACTGTCGAGATAACGGCCGCGCCGGTCGGCG
This sequence comes from Pyrinomonadaceae bacterium, assembly GCA_035940695.1. Taxonomy (GTDB): domain Bacteria; phylum Acidobacteriota; class Blastocatellia; order Pyrinomonadales; family Pyrinomonadaceae; genus JAIVJZ01. The sequence continues at coordinate 95,744 of DASZEQ010000029.1, forward strand.
TGACGAGTTCGCCCTTGATGTCGGTCGCGTAGACGGGCGCGTCGCGCAGCAGTTCCACGACGGCGGGCGGCGGCACGGGGAAACGCCCGTGCGCCATCTCGACCGTACCGCTCCCGACGTGCAGCGGCGACGAGACGAAGCGTTCGATGCCGAGCAGTTCAAACCCGACGCACGCCCCGACGACATCCACGATGGCGTCGAGCGCGCCGACCTCGTGAAAATGAATTTGCTCGACCGGCACGTTGTGGACGCGCGCTTCGGCCTCGCCGAGCCGCGCGAAGATACGCGAGGCGCGCGTCTTGATCGCGTCGCTCAAACGCGAATCCGCGATGATCTTGAGAATCGCGCTCAGATGGCGATGCTGTTTCTCGTCGGCGGTGCGGACGACGGCGTGCGTCGCGCTGATGCCGGAGCGGTCGACCGTCTCGAATGAGATTTCAAAACCCGCGACATCAAGGAGCGCGAGTTGTTCTTGCAGGGCGCGCGCGTCTGCCCCGGCGGCGACGAGCGCGCCGAGAATCATGTCGCCGCTCGCACCGGCGAAGCAGTCGAAATAGAGTGTACGCATCAGTGTTCCAACTGCGGCAAGACCTCGCCCGCGCGCCCCTGAATCGTTACGTCACAGAACGCGGAGAACGGCGTCTGTTCGGGATTGATCTCGATGATGTACGCGCCCGCGTCGTGCGCTATCTCCGGCAGGCGCATCGCCGGGTAGACGAGCGACGAAGTGCCGACGACGAAACAGAGGTCGCAACGGGCAGCGTCTTCCGCCGCGCGTTCAAAAACTCCGGCGGGCAGCATCTCGCCGAACAAGACCACGTCGGGGCGCATCGCGTTCGCGCACGCGGGGCAAGCGGGCGGCCGTTCGCGCTCGCCACGCTCGTCGAGCAGAGACGCGCGCTCTCCGCATTCCGTGCAGCGCGCCCTCCAGATGTTGCCGTGTAGTTCGAGCACTTCGCGCGAGCCTGCGGCGTGGTGCAAGCCGTCGATGTTCTGCGTGGCGAGGCGAAAGCGTTCAAATTTGTCCTGCCAACCGGCGAGCGTCCGGTGCGCGGGATTCGGTCGCAGGTCGCGCAGCAGGTCGCGGCGATAGTCGAACCACTCCGAGACGGCGGGCAGGTCGCGCGCGAGCATCCCGGCCGAAGAGATCACTTCGAAAGGCATTCCCTTCCAGACCGACGTTTGGCCGCCGCCGCGAAACGTCGGCACGCCGCTCTCGGCGGAGACGCCCGCGCCCGTCAGGACGAACACGCGGCGTGCCTTTCGCAGACGCTCGCGCAACTCCGTCAGTAACTCTGGCTCTAACTGTGTCGGCATCGAATTCAGGCGGCGATGGTAGCAGAGCCGACCGACGAAGTGTCAAGGGGAGAGGTTTCTGCGTGATTAGCCTCCGTCTGGACGCTGCGCTATACTCCTTCTTTTTTAGAGCGGCGCGCGAAGCGGCCTGTGCGATTCGTGCCGAAGCTTTCAACCACATGAGACGAGGAAACCGCATCATTGAATCTGCTTGAACTGCAACAACGTCTAAGCGCGCGCGTGCGGAGCACGATTGAGGAGAAGTTCGTTTCGTTCCCGCCCGTGCAGGGCGAGATACCGCCGCGCACCGAACTCGGCGACGTGGCCTTTCCCGTCGCCTTCGAGGTGGCGAAGCGACTCAAACAGGAGCGGGGCGAGCGCGCCAACCCGCGCGCCATCGCCGAAGAGTTGAAGGCTGCGTTGGAAGCGGAAGCGGGCGTGGCGCGCGTCGAAGTGGCGGGCGCGGGCTATCTCAACGTCTTTTATGATCGCGCGGAGAGTTTGCAGCACCTCGTCTCGTCGTCGGATGCGCCCGCCGGTTCAGTTCAGAAGGAAACGAGCGCGGCCGAACAAGCGAAGATCATCGTCGAGCACACGAACATCAATCCGAACAAGGCCGCGCACATCGGCCACCTGCGAAACGGCGTGCTCGGCGACACGTTCGTCCGCGTGCTGCGCGCGACGGGCGCGTCGGTCGAAGTGCAGAATTACATCGACAACACGGGCGTGCAGGTTGCGGACGTGGTGGTCGGCTTCATGCACATCGAAGGGATGACGCTCGAAGACGTGCGCCGCCTCGACGCGTCGCTCACCGAAGAGCGGCCGTTCGATTATTACTGCTGGGACTTGTACGCGCAGGTCGGACTCTTCTACCGGGGCGGCGACGCGGAGGCCAAAGAAGACCCGGAGCGTTTGAAACTGCGGAGCGACACGCTCCACGCCATCGAAGCGGGCGACAACCCGACCGCCGAGTTGGCCGACTACGTCGCCACACGCATCGTCGAGTGTCACTTAAAGACGATGTCGCGGCTCGGCATCCGTTACGACGTGTTACCGCGCGAATCCGAGATACTTCATCTGCGCTTCTGGGATCGAGCCTTCGGGCGTCTGAAAGAGACGGGCGCGATCCGGCTGGAGACCGAAGGCCGCAACGCCGGTTGCTGGGTGATGCCTTCCGACTCGCACACGGGCACGGACGAGCACGACGCAGACAAGATCATCGTCCGCTCGAACGGCACGGTCACCTACGCGGGCAAAGACATCGCCTATCAACTCTGGAAACTCGGCCAACTCGGTCTCGATTTTTACTACAAGCCGTTTCAACAATACGAGGACGGCCATGTCGTCTGGGTGACGACGAGCCAGCAACCCACGGACGAAGCGCAGGTGGCATATCAACCGCCGAAGTTCGGCGGCGGGAGCGTCGTCTATAACGTCATCGATTCGCGCCAGTCCTACACGCAGGACATCGTGCAGCGCGGCGTGCAAGCGGTCGTCCCCGGCTTGGCGCGCGAGCCGAGCGTCCACCTGTCATACGAGATGGTCGCGCTCTCGCCTGCCGCTTCCGAAGAACTCGGTTTCGAGTTGAGCGCGGAAGATCGCGCGCGGCCGTTCATCGAGATGAGCGGGCGCAAGGGCTTGGGCGTGAAGGTTGACGACTTGATTGATCGACTCGAAGCGAACGCCCTCAAGGAAGTTGATGCGCGCCACGCCGAACTCTCGCCGGAAGAGAAATTCGAAACGGCGCGCACGATTGCCACGGGCGCGCTGCGCTATTTCCTGTTGAAGTGGACGCGCAATTCGCTCATCGCCTTCGACTTCAAAGAAGCCCTCTCCTTCGAGGGCGAAACCGGCCCTTACTGCCAGTATGCCGCCGTGCGCGCCAACTCCATCTTCCGCAAGCTGGACGACGAGACGCTCGCGCGTGCGCGCGGATTCGCGCGCGGGCTGGCCGAAAATGAACGCGAGGCCGCAGAGGTGCGCGCGGTTTTCGCGGGCGAGGGCGGCGACGAACTCTGGTCGCTGCTGACACAGGCGGCGCGTCTGGCGGAGACTACGGCGCAGGCGGCCGCGCAGGCCGAACCCGCCTATCTGGCGAAGTACACGTTCCAACTGGCGAAGTCGTTCAACCTCTTCTATCACCGTCACCGCATCATCGCGGAAGAGAATGAAACGCGCCGCATCGTGCTCGTCAACATCGCCGACATCGTCCGACGCCAGTTGACCGCCGCGCTCGCCACGCTCGGCATCGGCGTCCCCGAAAGAATGTAGGAGAAGCCGTCAATCGTGAATCGTAAATCGTGAATAGAGAAGAACTGTTTTAAACTATTCACGATTTACGATTCACGATTCACTGTTTTATTTGGAGATTCATATGCTGATCGTCATGAAAGCCGACGCGACGGAGCAAGATGTTGCTCATGTGGTGCGCGTCGTCACGGAACTCGGATACAAGGCGCACGCGCTGCCGGGCGCGAACCGTACGGCCATCGGCGTCACGGGCAATCAGGGCGCACTCGACGCGACGCGCTTCGAGACGTTGCCCGGCGTGGCCGAAGCGATCCGCGTCACCAAGCCGTACAAATTGATCTCGCTCGATCTGAAACCGGAGAAGACAATCGTGCGCGTCGGCGATGCGGCCATCGGCGGCGAAGAGTTGGCGATCATCGCGGGGCCGTGCGCCATCGAGAGCCGCGCGCAGGCTTTCGCCGTGGCGGAAACCGTCAGGCGCAGCGGCGTGCGCTTCTTTCGCGGCGGCGCGTTCAAGCCGCGCACCTCGCCTTACGCTTTTCAGGGACTCGGCGAAGAAGGCTTGAAGATTATGGCGGACGTGCGCGAGGCTTACGGGTTGAAGATCGTGACGGAGGCTCTGGACGAGCACGGCGCTGATCTCGTCGAACGCTACGCCGACGTGATGCAGATCGGCGCGCGCAACATGCAGAACTTCTCTCTGCTCAAACGCGCCGGTCGCTCGTCTCTGCCCGTGCTGCTCAAGCGCGGACTCTCCGCCACGCTCGACGAATGGCTGCTCGCCGCCGAGTACATCATGGCCGAGGGCAACTACAACGTCGTCCTGTGCGAACGCGGCATTCGCACCTTCGCGCAGCACACGCGCAACACGCTCGACCTCGCCGCCATTCCCGCCGTCCGGCGCGTCTCACACTTGCCCGTCGTGATCGACCCCTCGCACGGCACGGGGAAGAACTACATGGTGACGCCCCTCGCGCGCGCAGGCGTCGCGACCGGTGCGGACGGCTTGATCATCGAAGTTCACGACCAACCGGAGCGCGCGCTCTCTGACGGGGCGCAGTCGCTCACGCTCGAACAGTATGAGCAACTGGTGTCGGAAGTGCGCGCGATTCACGAAGTGATTACGCCCGCGCCGGTCGGCTGAAAGTCCCGCGTCTAAAATTGTCCCTGCAAGATTTCCGGCAGGCGCTTCGTGAAAGCTGAGCGCGGCAGGATGCGGTCGAAGCCCGCCTCGCCCGCGCGCTGTTGCAACTCGACCTGAACGTGCGAGAAGAAGCCGACAAGCGGCGTTGCGCGCAACGCCTCGTCAGCTTTGAAACGACGCGCGACGGCGAAAGGATCGTAACGCTGCAAGTGCAGATCGACGATGACGAGCGCGGGCGCGTCCCGATGCGCCGACTCTGCGAGCGCATCGAGGCTTCGCGGGAACAACGCTTCGACGCCGAGATGCTCCGCCGTCGTGCGAATCTTCGCGGCGAAAAAAATATCGTCAACGGCCACAAGCACGCGTCTCTTCATTTACAATGACACTCCCGAAAATTGATCGCCACGAAAAGCCTTGCACCGAGTTGCCTGCCTTGCATCGAGCCGGGGCAGACGGAATTTCATCATAAACGCGTCGGGGCAGGATCGAAAACTCGTCCGCCGCGTGTGTGTCATGATCACGAGCCGCCAAAATTCTCTCATCCAGCACGCGCGCGCCGTGGGCAAGGGCGCGTCGAAAGAATCTCTCTTTATCGAGGGCCTGCGCCTGTGCGAAGAGGCCGCGCGCTCGCGTCTCAAGTGCGAAGAAGTGCTCTACACGGAGAAGTTCGCCGCGGACGCGCGCGCCGCGCGTCTGCTCGACGATCTGGAACAACTCAAACCGCGTTTCACGCTCGTCAGCGAACCGGTGCTGGCATCGCTTGGCGACACGAAAACACCGCAGGGCATCGTCCTGCTCGCTCGCCGGTTCGAGACCAGCCGGGCAACGTTTGAAAAGTCGCTGCCCCCCGACCCGCTCATCGTCGTCCTCCACCGCATCAACAACCCCGCGAACGCAGGGGCGATGCTTCGCGTGGCCGAGGCGGCGGGCGCAAACGGCGTTGTGGCGACGGAGGGAACAACCGATCTGCTCTCGCCGAAAGCGTTGCGCGGCGCGATGGGGTCGAGTTTTCGCCTGCCCCTGTGGACGAACGCCGGGTTCGCGGAAGTCGTCGCATGGTGCGGCGCGTGCGGCATCCGTACCGTGAGTGCAGACCTCGCCGCCACGCACACCCACACCGAACTCACTTGGACGGGCGCGCACGCCGTCCTCATGGGGGCGGAGGCGGGCGGACTCGACGCAGCGGAGATTCGCGCCGCCACGGAACGCGTCCGCATCCCCATGCAACCGCCCGTCGAAAGCCTTAACGTCGCCGTCGCGCTCGCGGTGATACTCTACGAGGCCGCGCGGCAAAGAGCGCAAACGGAGAGGCAGCCTTGACTCTCGCCGCGCCGTTCGGACGACCCGCGCGCGGCGTTTAAAAATCGACTTGGCGACGGGAACATCGCCCGAACTTTTCGGCCACGGCCTTTCCCCTTTTTACTTTTCCCCGTTTCCCCTTAAAATAGCCCGCGACATAAAATGTTTACAATTCCCTCCCCCTCAGCGTCGCGCGCTTTTTGCGCCCGTAGTTTATTCTAAGCAGAGCTTGACTGAATCGAACCGGATCGGCGTACGGACGTATAGATTCGCATGGACAAAACTGAGAAAAAAGAGAGTGTGCCGAAACGCGACGAGGCGTTGGCCGAGCGACTGTTGCGCCGCGTGCTGGATCGCGTCGGCGCGGTGGTTGATCGTTCGCTCGGTCGCGCCGTCGAGCCGCAGAGCGGTTTCACCACGACGCGCCTCATCGAGCGCATGACCCGTCTGATTGACGAACGCGTGCGCGACGACCCGCGACGCGGCGGGCGCATCGCCCCGCATTTGATGAAACTCAAGATCGAATGGGGCACGCATTCGGAAGCCCCGCCCGAAGCGGTCAAAGAGTTGGAGAACGAAGTGCTGGCCGCGGCCATCGATCACATCAACGACCAACGCCTACGCACGCTCGCGCCCGTCGAAGTGGAAACGCTCGTCGATATTTTCACGACGGGCATCGCCGTCGATCCGAGTTACGGGGCGTTCGAGGAAGAGTTGCGGCGCGAGGACGAGGAACGCGAGCGCGCCGCCAAGAGCGTGGCCGTGCCTTCCGGCCTCGGCGCACCAGCGGCGAAGAACGTCGCGGTGCATGTACGCATCAACATCGGCAAAGAGTCGGAGGAAAACACGCTCTACTTCAAACCGGGCGGCAAACGCCTGAGCGTCGGGCGCGCAACGGATTGCGACCTGTCGCTCGCGCATGGAAGCGTCTCCAAGATTCACGCCGCCATTTTGATGAATCGCGAAGGGACTTTGCTCGTTTCCGACACAGGTTCGGTAAACGGAACGTTTATAAACGGCAGGCGCATCAACTACGGCGAAGCGCGTCAACTCGAAGACGGCGATGTCGTCGGCTTCGGCGATGTCGAAGTAAGATTTAGAAAGACGTAATTTGAAAGACGTAAATCGTGAATCGTAAATCGTAAATAGTTAAAGCCTGTTCTTATCTATTTACGATTTACGATTCACGATTAACTAAACATTATGTTTCTTGAAGTTATTCCTGAGAAGCAGCCCGCGCTCTTGAGTTTGATCTACGTGGCGGGGCTGGCGTTGATGATTTTGCTGCTGGGGCTGTCGCTCGTGTTCGGGATGCGGCGGAGGCGTTCGGCTCTGGCGACGGTCGCGCCCGCAGACCTGCCAACGGAAGTCAGGCAGCGGCTCGGCGTCACCTCGACGAATCGCGGCCTCTACGCGCTGCGCTGGCTCTTTCTCATACTCGCCCTGACCGTCTTTGGCTTCCACGTCTACTGGGCGCAGTATGCCGAAGAGCGCAACGACCGTTTCTCCGACCTCAACTACAAAGATTTGCGCAACCGCCGACTCTCCGAATCGACCCTGCGAGGCTGGATTCTGGATCGTTCCGGCAAACTCGAAAACGCGCTGGCTTTCTACAAGCGCGGCGACAACGGGCGCATCGTGCGCGAGTACCCGCTGGATCGAGAGATGGCGCAATTGTTCGGCTCGGAGCGCGGCGACGCCGGAATCGAGCGCGCGCTGTTCGGCGTGCAGAGCGGCGCAGCCCCCGAAGCCATCGACGTGCTCTTCGAGCGCGACATCAAGCAGCCCGCGAATCTGGACGTGCGCCTAACGATTGACAGCGAGTTGCAGAAGGCCGCCGTCGAGCAGTTGCGCGACCGCCACGGCGCGGTGGTCGTCCTGAACCCGCAGACGGGCGAAGTGCTCGCCATGTACAGCAATCCCTCCTACACGCTCGCCGAAGTGCAGGACGAGGCGACGTGGATCAAACTCGACGCCGACAAGCGCGACAGCCCGCTCCTCAATCGCGCGCTCCGCAGCTACTACATTCCCGGCTCGACCTTCAAGACCGTCACCATGATCGCGCAGTACCTCGCCGGGACGCAGAATGAGAAATACACTTGCAGCGGCGCGGGCTACTACGCGCAACCCGGCGCGAAAGTGATCATGGACGACGGCGGCCCGGGCGAAGTCCACGGGCACATCGGCGTCGATAAGGCTTACGAAGTTTCGTGCAACCAGTATTTCGCGCAGGCGGCGGTGAAGATGGGCGCAGAGCGTTTGAAGCACGCCGCGCAACTCGTCGGCATCGGCGCATACGACACGCCGGAGGAAGCGACGCGCGCGCGCCGCCAGCCGGAAATCTGGAACGCCAGCAACACCGCGCTCGCGCGCGCCCTCGCGCCGAGCGAGGCGACCATCGTGACGGGCGCGAAGATGCGTCCTTACGATCTCGCCATCGAAGGCTTCGGGCAGGGCTACGCGGGACAGATGACGCCTTTTCAGATGGCGCTCGCGGCTTCGGCCATCGCCAACCTCGAAGGCAAATTGATGAAGGCGAAGATCGAATATAACCAACCGCCCGCCGTGTACAATCAAGTCGTCTCGCCCGACAAGGCCGCAGACATGCGCCGCATCATGGGACTCGTGACACAAGGCGCGGCGGGCACGGCGCGCGGCGTGTTCGGCCCCGTGCAGGCCGCAGGGATCACTTCCGGCGGCAAGACCGGCACGGCGCAAAAGGACGTGCCCGAATACGATCCGAAAACGGGCGAACCAAAGACCGTCAAGAAGTATGAGCGCGACCGGCGCGGCAACATCATCCGCGAGTACCGGCAGATCGTCATCTCCGAGGAGAAACGCATTGACAGTTGGTTTCTCTGCATCGCGCCGCTCGAATACCCGCAACTGGCGATGGCCGTCATCGTCGAAGGCGGCGGCTACGGTTCGCGCGCCGCCGCGCCCATCGCCGCCGCGCTCGTGCTGAAAGCGAAGGAGTTGGGCTTGCTCGGAAACGTCCCGGCCGCGCCGGGGCAACAACAACAGCAGCCGCAGGGGCAACAGCCGCAGCAGCAAGCGCAACCCAACGGCGGGCGTCCGGCGCAGCGCAGCCCCGCCCAGACGCCGACGCCAGTGCGTCCGGCGCAGCCGAGGACGACGCCGCGCGCCGTCGCGGCCAGACAGTAAAGTTGTGCGTGATAAATTTCAATCGCCTTTGTTAGTTTAGACAAGAGAATTACCCGACGTTTATGAAAAACCGTGCCTCGACACATCTCTTTATCCTGCTGCTGATCGTCGGCTTGCAGATCGCGGGCTACGTGGCGGTAACGCGCGCGGCGTTGCTGCGCGGCTATCAGCCTTCTACGGCGAGCGCGGTGCGCGACCTGCTGCTCTATGTGCCCATCTTCTTCCTCGTGCTGTGGCTTGCGCGGCAGATGAAGTTTCGCGGCAACTATGCTCTGTACACGACGGCCATTCTGCTCTTTTCGCTCGGCATGCTCGTCCAGTACCGGCTTTACAGCGATCCCGAATACGGCTCGCGCAACAAGGCCGAGGCGCGCGCCGAGAAGACGCAGGTGCAACGCCTGCGCTTCATCAATAAGTTTTACGACGACGACAAGAAGAAGATGCTCGGCTTCTCGACCAACCGCGAACAGGTCGATCAGCAGTTGCTCAATCAGGCCGAACAACAGTCCGACGTGTCGGCCGGGCGACTGCTCACCTCCGGCTACACTTGGATTCCCATCCTCGCCTTCTTCGCCTTCGCCGTCGCGTACCACTTTTGCATGCGCGACAGTTTTCTCAACTGGGTGCAGCGACATTCCTTTATCATCGTGCTCATCACGCTCGTGCCGCTGGTGGCGGCCGTCATCACGTCGAGCGCGGGCAAGGCGCTCGGCAACATGACGCCGTGGGAGCCGTCGAAGATTCCCTTTCTGCTCGGCTTCGCCGGAATCCTGACCGCCTACTACCGCGACCTCGCCAAAACTTACTGGGGCATGCCGCGCGCGCAGGCCATCATCCCGCTCGTCGTGATGGCGTTGATTCCCTTCATCCCGTTTTTCGCTTTGAAGGACTTCGGACAGATGCTCGTTTTCAGCGGCGCATACGCGACGCTCTATCTCGTCGCCGTGCGGCGTTGGCCGCAACTGCTCGTCTTCGTCGGCTCGGTCGTGCTCGTCATCGGAGTGCTCGTCGCCGGGTCGCTCCCGCCGAACGTGCAGGAGAAAGTTCCGCTCCTGCCAACGCTCTCGCGCCCCGTGCAGGCCGCGCTCCCGTCGCGCATCAAGCAGCGTTTTCACCTCTGGCTCGACGGCTTCAACCCGCCCTCGCCCAACGAAGAGTGGTGGAAGAAAGACTACGACGACGCCCTCGCGCGCGACGCACGGATGCGCGAACTCGCGGAGTCGAGCGAGGCCATGCGCGACACGGTCAACGTCGATGTGTGGTTCGACCGCATCGCGTTCCAACCGGCGCAGGCCACATTCGGCATCGCCTCCGGGGGCTTGACGGGTCGCGGCCTCGGTCTCGGCTTCGCCGAAGTGATCCCCGTAGCCGACTCCGACTATATTTACGCGGCCATCGGTGAAGAGTTGGGGCTTGCGGGCGGCGCGCTCGTCATGCTCGCGCTGATCGTCTTTGTCAACGCGGGCATTCGCACGGCGATTGACGCGCGCGATATGTTCACCAAACTCTGCGCGGCCGGTGTCACGGCTTTCATCGGTTTTCAAGCCCTCGTCAATATCGGCGGCATCACGCGTGCGCTGCCGATGACGGGTATCACGCTCCCGTTCGTGAGCCACGGAGGATTCAGTTTGATCACGAGTTTTGCCATGCTCGGTATGTTGATGGCGTTTTCCAATCGCAACGCGCGCGACGCCGCCGCCGCGACCTCCGCGCAAACGCGCCCGCAGGTTTCGTCGTCACGCACGGCTGCCGATAAACCTTTCACCCCGGAGGCTGTTGAATGAGTGAGCAACAGGCCAATGTAAGAGTCGAATTCGCGTCCGTCACCGACCGCGGACTGAGCCAGAAGCGACCGCTCAACGAGGACTCGATGCTCGTGGATGCGGAGCGGTGTATCTTCGCCGTGGCTGATGGCGTGGGCGGCGCACAGGCGGGCGAAGTCGCCTCGCAAACGGCCGTCGAAGTGCTCGGCGAAGCGTTCCGTCATCACAAAGACGGCGACGACATCGAAGACCTGATGGAGATCGCCATCCAGCGCGCCAACGCTTCGATCTACCAGATGTCGCACGAGCAACGGCAACTCTCGATGATGGCGACCACCATCGTCGCGCTCCACTTGGACGGCCGCCGCGCCACCATCGGCCACGTCGGCGATTCGCGCCTCTATCGCCTGCGACCCGACGGGCGGCTCGAACGCGAGACCGAAGATCATTCCGTGGTGGAGGAGGAGGTGCGCGCCGGGAGGATGTCGCCGGAACAGGCGGCGCATCATCCGAGCCGCAACGTCATCAGCCGCGCACTCGGCGCGGAGCAGGCGGTTGAAGTTGACATGAAGACCATCGAGGTCGAAGACGGCACGATCTTCTTGCTCTGCTCCGACGGCATCACGCGCCACATCCCCGACGAGGAGATCAACGCACTGCTGCACGGCGGCGATTCGCTCGATGCGACCTGCGAAGAGATGAAACGTCTGTGCTACGAGCGCGGCGCGGAGGATAATCTCACGGCGGTCGTCGTTCGCGTCGGCGCACAGCAGGCGCGCATCGTATCGAGCGCGCCCGCGTCTGACGAAGACGACGAACGCACGCTCTTGACCGAACGCACGACGGCGCAGGCTTCAGCGGTCGCGGGCGGCCAGTTACACAACGTCGCCGCGTCGAGGAAGCAATTTCAAAATCCGCTCACCACGTCGGCCTCTCATAGCCTGCCGGATTCAACCGCCGCGCCGCGCGCGGGAAACAACAAGTTGCGAATCAACACGGAGGAAATTGCCGCCTTCGACGCCGCCGACACCGCCGCCGCCGCGACGCCGCCCCGCCCGGTTGAAACGCAACCGCGCAGCCCGACCGGACGCGCGAGCAGTTGGTTCGGCGTGCTGTTATTGCTCTTGCTCGCATCGGCGGCAGCGTTCTACGGCGGCATCCGTTACCAGCAGAACAAGGCGGCGGGAGCGAACACGGTGGTCGCCGCGAACGACCCGCCCGCGCCCGTCGCCACCGCAACCCAGCGACCTGCGAGCGAACTGAACATCAACGACACCTACACGCGGCTGCGCGCGGCGGTTGACTTGTCGCCAAGCGTGGAGGCGCAGCGAATGGCGGGCGAGAACGGCGGGCGGCCTCTGGACTCGACGGATGCAGTCTTCCTTGCGCTCTACGGGCGCGCGCTCTTTTTGTCCGGCAAGTACCCGGAGGCGGTCGAAGCTTTGAAGCGCGCCAATGACAGGGTTGACGCGCAACGCGCGCCGGGACGCGACCCCGTGCGTCTCGACACGCGCCTCGCGCTCGCCGCCGCCGCGCTGCGCGCCAACAACGCCGACGCGTTGCGCCTTGCATCCGATTCGTTCGGAAGCGTCATCGAAGATGCCGGGACGGGCGCGGCAACCGTCCCTTCGGTTGATACGGTTCCCGCGCCGGAGCGTTAGGCTTCGCCGGGGCAATCGCGCCGGTCGCAGTTCAATAAGCGCGGAGCGGTTTTTGAGTTGAGTTCTCGGACGCATGAGTGAATTGAAACTTCAACAGTGCAGGCTCGACGGACGCTACGACATTCTGGAATGTCTGGGGCGCGGCAGCTATGCCGAAGTTTATCTCGCACGCGACGCCGCCGCCGCCGGGGGCGGCTCGCCGCAGATGGTCGTGATCAAAGCGCTCAATCTTTTCCTGCAAGGCTCGATTGATCAGGAACTAGAACACACGCTCATCGAAAATTTCCGCAACGAGGCCGTCGCGCTCGACCGCGTGCGCCATCCGAACATCATCAACCGCCTCGGCCACGGCACGGCCATCGACATGGCCGGACAGACGTTTCACTATCTCGTCCTCGAATACCTGCCCGGCGGCGACATGGCCGCGCTGTGCCGCAGCCAACCCCTCTCGCTCGACCGCGCGCTCTACTATCTGGATCAAATTTGCGACGGTCTCGCGCACGCGCACGAGCACGACGTGATTCACCGCGACATCAAGCCGCAGAATTTGTTGCTCACGGCCGACCGTGAGGTCGTCAAGATCGCGGACTTCGGCGTCGCCAAGATCGAGGCCAGCGAAGGCTTGATCACGCGCGTCGGGACGGACGTGTACGCCGCGCCGGAGCATCACCCGTTGATGCAGGCGGGCGTGCTCGGCACGGGTTCGCTCACGAGTCCGGTGACGCAACTGACTCCGGCGGCGGACGTCTACTCGCTCGCCAAAACTGCCTACATGCTTCTGACCGGCGAAGCCCCGCGCCGCTTCTCGCAGCGACCGATTACGGAGTTGCCGCCGGGCGCGGCCGCTGCGCCGTGGGCGTCGTTCGTGCTGCGCGTCCTCAGACGCGGGACTGAGACAAACCCTGCGAAGCGTTACCAGAGCGTGCGCGAGTTCTGGAACGAACTGAGCGACGCCTTGATGCCGAAGACGCAATTGCTGACGCAGCCGAACGGCGAAGAGACGCGTGCCCTCTCGCAAATCAAAGGTCACAGCCAACGCCTCGCGCCGCTGCCGCCCGAACCTTCCCCCGCGCAGTTTGAACGCCCCGACGCGCAACCGCGACAGACGGGCGGAGCGAAAGTGCACCCGCGCATCGTCGTTCCCGTCGCGCTGGCGCAACCGCCGCCGTCGCCGCCGCCGCAGACGAACGCGGCGCAAGCGGCCGTCGCCCAAACGTCGCACGCGCAGAAGATCCAAAAGTCGCCGCCGCCGGAGATACAAGCGAGGCCGAAAGAGCGCGTGTCGCTGATGCCGCGCAAGACTTGGTTTACTGAACATGCGCGCCCGTGGATCGTCGCGTTGTTGCTGCTGACGGGGTTTGCGTTGCTGCTGCTCGGCATCCAATACCGCGTGCGTAGCGGTCAAAGGAGCGCGCCCGCGAGCGCAGCGGGAGGGGCGACGACGAGCGCGCCCGCCGCGAATGCGGGCAGCCTGCAAGCGGGGCGTGAGATGTTGACGACGACTAATGTAAACTTGCGCAGCGGCCCCGGTCGAAATTATAACCGGGTCGGCGAGGTGGAGGGCGGTTCGCGCGTGCGTATTCTGCGAGTGAACGGCAACTGGTGCGAGGTGGAAGTAATTCAGAGGGGCTTCCCCAGAATCACCGAAGAGTCGGCCGACACTGGCTGGCTCGACGGGACGCGGTTAAGATAAGTTTATACAAGTTCGGCTTGTTCGTTTAAAGATCGAGAGGGATGGAAACGTGAGCATACTGGAGTCTATTCGGAGGTGGATTGACGGCGAGGGCGAGGAAGACCCGCTCGCCTCGGTTGACGAACAGGCGAAACCGCGCCGCGTCTGGGAAGAGTTTCTGGTGAAGGTCGCGCGCGAAATCGAGATCGTGATGCAGCGCGAGATGTTCACGCCGCCCGGCGGGCAGACTTACATTCCGCCCGAGTACATCGTCTATTTGAGCAGCGAGGACGACAAAGACTGGCAGGGCGAGAAACGGCGCGGGCTGGAACAGGGACTTTTCTACGTGCTCTCGGAGCGCGCGCGCGAGTTGAGCGGCTCGACGCAACTCGCCACGAAATCTTTTGCCGTCGAACTGCGCGTTGACGGCACTCTGGAAAAGGGACAGTTTCGCGTGCAGCCCGTCTGGGACGCGACCGAGAGCGGCCACACGATGGTCACGGCGCGACCCGCCGAGGTGGACGCGCTGGCTTCCACGTCCGGCGCGGCGGAGTTGCCGGATACCGAATCGTCCGAGAGCGAAGTGACGCGCGTGAGTCCACGCATCGTCGAGTTGTATGCGGTCGAGTTGTGGCGCGGCGGGGTCAGGCAGACGGTCGTGCCGATCACGAAGCCGGAGATCACCATCGGGCGCGGCTCAAAGTCCGTCGCCGTAGATTTGCCGATCAAGGGCGACCCGGAAGTGAGCCGCGTCCACGCGACGCTCTCGCGCGACCCCGAAGGCAAATACTGGCTCACCGCCAAAGGCCGCAACGTCACGCTCGTCTCCGGCGTCGAAGCCCCGCGCGATGAGAGCGTGCCGGTCGCGCCCGACGACAAGATCGAGATTTGCAGTTATACCCTGCGCATCCAGCCGCGTTGAAGTGGACGCCGGAGACGCTTCAATGCGCGCGCCGTTTGCGGAAATCATTTAGACGAACTGACAGAGGAGACTGAGCGACGATGACCTACATCGTGACCGAGGCTTGTGTAGATTGCAAATACACGGACTGCGCGGCGGTCTGCCCGGTTGAAGCGTTCCACGAACTGCCGGATCGCTTGTACATCAACCCGGAAACCTGTATCGACTGCGACGCGTGCGTGCCGGAATGTCCCGTCGAGGCGATCTTTTCGGAAGCGGCCTTGCCCGCAGAGTATCAGGAGTGGCTTGCGCTGAACGCGGAGGCGGAACAGTATCCCATCATCAGCTTGAAGAAAGACGCTCTGCTCGGCCCGGCCTGCACGCCTGCGGCCAAATAGTTTTACACCTTGAACAATCAGAGGGGCGAAGGACTTATCCTTCGCCCCTCTGATTGTTTTGCGGCTGACGCGATAACTAAGCGCTCCCGGCGGCGCGCGACGCGCTCGATTCAAGTTCCGCGATCAGTTCGACGAGAAGCGGGCGACACTCTTCCGGTTCGAGGTAGCCTTTGCCGAGCAGTTTCATCATCAGACGCTCTTTCGCCTCGCCGTTCACTTCCTTCAAGATCGCGCGGCAGAGGGCGGCCAACACTTCCGGCGCAAACTGCTTGCCCGCGTTCTTGCGAAAGTCTTCAATGACCTCTGTGAAAACTTTGCGCCGCTTGTAAGTGCGGTCGGTCGTCATCGCGTCGAAAGAGTCTGCGACGGCAACGATCTTCGCGCCGGGCGGTATCTGGTCGCCCGTCAAGCCTTCCGGGTAGCCGCGCCCGTCGATGCGCTCGTGGTGATATTTCGCCATCAGCGGAATGTCGGCGTAAGGGTGCTTGATGGGCGCGAGTATCTCGTAGCCGGCGGCGGGATGGCGGTTGAGTTCGGACGACTGCTTGGCGTCAATTTTGTAGGGCGCGTTGATGATGTCGCGCTCGACGACGAGTTTGCCGATGTCGTGCAGGTAGCCCGCCACGGCGATGCCCTCGACCTGTTCCTCGCTCCAACCCAACTCGCGCGCGATGATCTCGCTGTACTTGCCGACGCGCTCCGAATGCCCCTGCGTGTACTTGTCCTTGCAGTCGATGGCGGCGGCGAAGGCGCGCACCGTGTCGCGGTAAATGGTGCGGAGATCGTCGTAGAGACCGCGCATCTCCTCCGCGCGCTGCTTGGCTTCGCGCAGCAGGCGGTGGTTGTAAATCCCGACGCCGATATGCCGCGCCATCGTTCGCACCACTTCCCTCTCGGACGGCGTGAAAGCCTCGCCCGTCGCCTTATCGCCGAGCAGGATGAACCCGACGAACTTATGATGCACGACGAGAGGCACGGTGAGTTGGAGACGAAATAGGACGAGCGTATTGAAGAGGCGTTCGCCGAGTTGATGCCGCGCGAGTTCGAGTTGATCCGTATCAGACAGCAACAGGGCGCGCGGGTGTGGCGTGGACAACATCTCCGCGCTCGCGGCGGCGAACGGCAGAACGGCGGGCGGCTCGTCGCCCAGTCCCCACGCCGCGACGAAGCGCAACGCGTCGTCGCCCTGCATGTACTCGACCACCGCGCCGCGACGGACGCCGAGCGTGCCGAGCACGACGTGAAGCGTGGTCTGCACCATCTCCGCGAAGTCGCTCGTGTCCGCCAGTTCTTCGCCGAGGTCGGCGAGCGCGGAAAAGGCGTGGATCAATTTGGTTGTTTGCTCTGACATCAACTCAAGTGTGCTTGCCGACCGGGACGGGAGAACGGTCGGGTAAATTCGGGTTCGACAACAGGCGGAGCGCGGCGTCAACGTCTGCGGCCAGCGCGGCGTGCATCGTCAGGCCGAGTATCTCGAAGAGTTGCGCGGCCTGATCGTTGACGTTCGAGAAGACGAGCGGAGCGCGCGCGCGTTCGGCCGCGTCGATGACGCCGAGCATGATCGAGACGCCGATGCTGTTGACGAGTCCGGTGTTTTTGAAGTCCACGACGAGCGCGCGACAGCCCGCGGCGAGGGCGGCGCGACATTCGCGTTCGATGCGTTCCCCACTCAACTTGTTGAGATAGTCGCTCGCGTAAATGACGGCGATGTCGCCGCTGCGTTCGGAGCGCACCGGCGAGCGGTCGTGCAAGTCAACCATTGTTTTGACCCCTCTAGCGACGTAGGTATTTCGTCATACGTAGACGCGTGCCGTCGTCAACCCGCTCGAACTCGACTTCATCCATCAGAGTCCGAATCAGCTTGAGACCCCATCCGCGGCGTCCGTTATTCTCTTCTCGTGCGACGTTGCCGTTGGTTCCGGCGTTCGTGGGGGAGGGCACGATAATACCCCTGCTTGATACTGTGACGACTAATTTATCACTTTCGAGACGAAAACGTTGATAAATTTTTCGGTCGGGGCTGAGACTGTGCTCCGCCGCGTTGATGCACGCCTCAATGAGGGCGGTTTTGATCTGGTTGATGGCCTCGGATGAGAAGTCCAGACGGCGCGCGATCTGCTCGACCGTGTGCGCGGCGATCAGTTCCGTGTCGCTCCCCATCGGGATCACCATCTCGAACTCGTCCGGCGCGTTGCCCTGCGCCTCCGCGCTCCCGTCGCTTGAATCCGGGCTGAGGCGCGCGGTCAGAAATTCGAGTTGTTTGCGGCTCGAACTGAACGCGCCCCGCTCGTTTAACAGTTCGGAAGCCTCTGCCGAAAATCCTTCCGGGGCAACCAGCCACAGCTTGAAGCGTTTGAAGCCGCAGGAGTGGCCGACCTGCGTGAGACGGTCGCACCAAACTTCGGTGACGGCGCGACCCGCTTCGAGTTTGGAATCGATCTCGGCGGTGAGCCAGATGATCTCGTTGGCATCGTTGTAAGGCATCGCGTCGAAACCGTGCGCGACGGCGCAGCGTTCCTCGTCGCAGACGAGCAGCATCGGCGGGTGAAACGAAGCGCAACTCGCCGCGTGGACGATTTGCGGCAGGCGAATCAAATCGGTCTCGGCGTCGAGACCGAGTTCGATCTCTGCGGTTTCGATGCCGCGATAGATGCGACTGAAACGGTCGTAATGCAAAAGACTGGCGGCGACCCGTTGCGCGTCGAAGCGCGCGAGCAGTTCGCGCAGGTTGAGCGCGGCGGCGCGGCGATAATGACGCGCCATCGTCTGCGGGGCGCGTTTCAAAGTCTCGACGAGCGTGTCGGCCACGACGAGCGCGCGGGGTTCGGCGGCGACTTGCAGGCGATAGCTCGCGCGCAGGTAATCGCGCCACAGGCTCTCCGTGCCGATCTCCATGAAGGTGGCGTTAAAGCTGGCGAGTTCGCGCACGTGCAGGGCAAACATCAACGGGTAGAGTTCATCAGGCTCAAGCTCCAGACGCCTGCGCCAAGCCTCGACGGGCGACTTGCCCCCGGCGTTCGTCGCCGCGTCGTGCAAGAGTCGAATCAGCGCGCGACGGATGGTGAGCGAGGGCGTGACCTCTTCGAGCAGAGAGTTGAAGCGGCGATTGATGCGCCCGCCCAAAAGCTCGTCCACGTAAATTTTCTGGCATTCGAGAAAACTGGTGAGCGAGGCGTTGTCGCGGTGCGCCGCGTACATAAACGAGGCGATGTAGAACGGGCTGCCGCCGAACAGTTGCACGACGAGGTCGCGCGTTTCGTCGTTAATGGCGACGCGTTCCGTAAAGGCCAGACGCTCGACGAGCGTGCGCGCGTCCGCCTCCTTCAACCCTTCGAGATGGATCGTGCCGAAACCGTCGAAGCGGTGCGGCGCGTTCCCGCCGCTCAACTCGTCGAGCAGCCCGCGTCGCAATCCGCACAGGACGAACGGCGCGTCGCCGTGCATGGCGACCTGCGCGATCTCGTTGCCGAGTTCGACCTCGCCGCGCAATTTTTCGACGTTCTGAATTTCGTCCAACAGCACGACGGAACGCGCGCCGCGCGCCGCCGCGAGCACCGGCGCGCCGAAACAGAGACGCACCAGCGCGAGTTCGTCGCTGCCGTCGCGCGCGCGTTCATAGGTCATCACCAGACGCTCGACCCATTCGTAGTCCGAAGGGTCTGCGAGGTCGATCAGGTCGCGCAGGGCGGGCGGCGAGTTGACGAACGAGGCGTCGTCGCGGCGGTGCGCGACGAGTTGCGAAAGGAACGTGTGAAGGAAACGACGCGCGACGGCCGCCACGCTCTGCTCTTGGCGCGTGAAGGCGAAATAGATGGGCGAGGCCGCGCCGCGCTGCTGGAAGAGTTTGTCGTAGGCTTGCCGCAACAGTTCGGACGCGCCTGCGGCCGGCGCGGCGTGAACGAGCAGCCCGCGTCGCGGCGAAGTGGAAGGCGCAAGCGCGGTGATCTCGCGCAAGTGCTCGCCGCGCCCGATGAAATTTTCCGGTGCGACGCGGCCGAGGATGCGCTTGGCCGGGGCGGCCTTGAAGGTATTTTCAGTTGACATCGCGGGCGGGGGTGACCGGGGTGTTTTTGGCGGGAAGGACGTAAGAGACGACGCAGTTTTTACCGCGACTCTTGGCGACGTAGAGCGCGTGGTCGGCTGCGCCGATAATGCCGGATGGGGTTTCGATCTTTGGCCCGAAAGCCGAGATGCCGATGCTGACCGTGATTGCACCGCGCGGCTGGCTCTCGCCGTGCGGGTACGAAGATTTCTCGACGCGGCTGCGGATGCGTTCGGCGATCACGAGGGCTTCCGTCGCGCTTGTCTGCGGCAGCAGGATGCTGAACTCTTCGCCGCCGTAACGCGAAGCCACGTCGGCCGAGCGCAGCGCGGACTTCAAACACTGCGCGGTGATCTCCAGCGCGAGGTCGCCCGCCTGATGGCCGTGGCGGTCGTTGTACTCCTTGAAATTATCGATGTCGATCATCAAAAAGCTCATCGGGAAGCGATGGCGTTTTGAACGCTCGAACTCCTCGGCCAGACGTTCTTCGAGATAACGACGATTGAGCAGTCCCGTCAACGGGTCGGTGATGGAGAGCAACTGGAACTGCGTCGCCTTCTGATGCCAGCCCGCGCGGTCGAGCGCAAGCGCCATCTGCGGAGCCATCGACTCAAGCAGGTGCAGATCGATTTCGTCGTAAGGCTCGCCGCCCGCCTTGTCCGTCATGTTAATGACGCCGACTTTCCGCCCGCCCGTGATGATCGGGTAGCTGATGAAAGAATCCGTCTTGTACTTGCGCTCGGCGGGCGCGCGGTGCAACTCGGTCGCCGTCAGGTCGCGCACGACGCGCGGGCGTCCGTCGAGCAATACCGCCCCCGACACGCTCTCGCCCACGCGCACGCGCGCGTCCTGCGTCACGTCGGCGCGCGGCCCGACCGCCGCTTTTACTTCGAGTTCGTTCGCCGCCTCGTCGAACAGCAGCAGCGAGCCGCGTTCCGAGCGCAGCAGTTCGGTCGAGTGGCGCAGGATCGCCGCGTAAGCTTCGGACGGTTCGACCTCGTTGATTTGCTGCGTGAATGTTTGCAGGTGATATGAGGCGCGCAAGTTGCGCTCCAACTCTTCGCGCAGGCGCAGCACTTCGAGCGGCATCGCGATCTCAAGACAAAATTCGTTCACGCCGCGCCGCTTCTCTTCCGGCAGTTTGGCGTCGCCCACGAGCAGCGCGCCCTTCAATTCGTCGCCGACGACGAGCGGGAAAAGCTCCGTCTCCTCGTCCTGAAACACGTACGACTGCCACGCGCCGCCCTCGACGCTTCCCGGCAAATTCTGCGGCTCGCCCTTCTTCCCTTTGCCGGATAAATCGGGCAGCTTGTTTTTGAATCTACCCATCGCGCACGCGGGCGCAAAGCCCTCTTTCGTTCGCAGCATGAGCGCGACGGACTTGATCTTGAATCGCTCGCTAAACCTTTTCAGCGCGGTCTCGCAAGCGACTTGCAGTTTTATGCCCGGCGGAAAATAAACGTCGCCCGCGCCCTTCTCGTAAGCGTTTCCTTCAACTTCGCCCGGCTGCGCCGACTGCTGCGCTGCTGCGCGCACATGCCCCCCGGCCGTCTGCCCTGCGGGTTCGACCGTCGTCGCCGTCACGCTTCGCACGCCCGCCTTGGAAGAAATTTCGGCCAGTTGCGCGGCCAGTTCGTCGAGGTTGTGACGCGCGGCGAAGATGACGTTGCGGAAAAGTTCGGTTGAGAGCAACTCGCGCAAGTCGCCCTTGCGAAAACGTTCGGCCAGTTCACGATAGTCCGCGCCCGACAAAAAAGCGCGACCGCCGATGACAGCGAGCGGGCGCGATGCATCCAGCCCGACGGGCATCGCGAAACAATGCAGCCCGGCGTGGCAGCGATAATGAGTCGCCTCGCCCGCTTCCTGCGCGCGTTGGAAAGCGACGCCGCAGTAGGGGTCGCAGAGGTGCGCGTGCGTCGTTGAGCTTTGTAGGGCGTGGCAGATGGAGTTGTTGTTTGAGATGGCGAGTTGCGGCGGTTGATGGCCGTCAACCAGAAGGATCGCCAGATCGGTCTCAGCCGCCACGGACGCCTGTAGACGCTCCCACTCAGGGAGCGCTTGCAGTTCTTCGTTCTGGAATTTCGCACGCTCGGCGGCGGCAATCTTTTCCATGCTGAATCCGGTGGCGTTGGGATGTACCCGTTGCGTGGTTAAGGGGCGAGTCTGGGGAATGAAGTCCGGCGACGGAGGTTAATCGCGCGCCAGATCAGAACCGGCGCGCGAGGCCGGGTTGCGCCGCCCTCACAGCAGTATAAGTGTCCCGCTGTCAAGAGACAAGACTATTCTACAGAAAGATTTAACCGCGGCCGGTTAAATCATCGCCCAAAGCGAGAGATGAAGTGTCTGCAATCTTTGTCTGTAAACGACGAATCGCACGCCTTTTTCACGAAGCGGCAACTTGTTCCGCATTTTTTAGACCGGGCGCGCCGTCGCGTTCGACTCGTTCAATGTCGGGCTGCTCCGGGCTGATGCGTATGCAGGCGGCGAAGTGGGCGGGTTTGATCTCGGCGAGCGCGGGCAGGACCTCGCGACAGGCCGCGACGGCATAGGGGCAGCGCGTGTGAAAACGGCAGCCCGCCGGAGGGTTGAGCGGCGACGGCACATCGCCCGCGAGCACGATGCGACGGCGCGCGGCCTCGCGCACGGGGTCGGGGAAAGGCACGGCCGAAATCAGTGCTCTCGTGTAGGGCATGAGCGGCTCGTGGTAGACGCTTTCGGCCGCGCCGACTTCGACGAGTTTGCCGAGATACATGACGGCGATGCGGTCAGAGAGGTGACGGATGGCGCGCAGGTCGTGAGAGATGAAGAGATAGGTGAGATTGCGTTCACGTCGCAGGCGTTCCAGCAAATTCATGATCTGCGCCTGAATGGAAACGTCGAGCGCGGAGATCGGTTCGTCGGCCACGATGAATTCCGGTCGGGCGGCGAGGGCGCGGGCGATGCCGATGCGCTGGCGTTGCCCGCCGGAAAATTCGCGCGGGTATCGTTTGACGTGACGCGCGCTCAAGCCCACCGTCTCAAGCAACTCGCTCACCTGCCCGGCGCGTTCGCGTCCACGCGCGAGGCCGAAAGTCTCCAACGGCTCTGAGATGATCTGCCCGATGGTCATGCGCGGGTTGAGCGAGGCGTAAGGGTCTTGAAAGATCATCTGCATGTGCCGTCGCATCCGGCGCAACTCGTCCGACGATAACTGCGAGAGATCGCGACCGCGAAAATAGACCTGACCGCCCGTGTGCGGCGTGAGTCGGAGCAACGCGCGGCCGAGCGTTGACTTGCCGCAGCCCGATTCTCCCACCAGCCCCAACGACTCGCCCGTTTTGATCTCAAACGAAACGCCGTCAACCGCGCGCACGACGCGGCGGCTCCCGGCGTCGCCCCCGAATTTATCCCACACCGAGCCGGCGCTCGCATTGAAGTAGACTTCGAGACCGCGCGCCGCGACCAACGGTTCGCCCGTCGCGTCTGGCCGGGAAGGCGGCGACGGGTCAGAGCGTGCGTTGAGTGGGTCGGGCGTGCTCATGGTTTGCGTCCGTCGGGTTGCGTGTAAATTTCCGCCGCGAAGTGGCAGAGAGAAAAATGCTCGCGCGTGAGTTGGACGAAGGGCGGGAACTCTCTGCGGCAGACATCCTCGGCATGTTCGCAGCGCGGCGCGAAGGGGCAGCCCGCAGGCAGGCGCGCGACATCGGGCGGAAGCCCCGGAATCTGGTAGAGCGCGCCCCCTGCGGTTTCCGGGTCGGGCATCGAGCGCAGCAACGCCTTCGTGTAAGGGTTCGCGGGGCGGGCGAACAATTCCCGCGTCGGTGCTTGCTCGAAAACTTTTCCGGCGTACATCACGACGACGCGATCCGTCATGCCCGCAACCACGCCGAGGTCGTGCGTGATGAGGATGACGCTCAACTTCGTTTGATCTTTCAGGCTTCTAATGAGTTCGAGAATTTGCGCTTGAATGGTCACGTCGAGCGCGGTCGTCGGCTCGTCCGCGATCAGGAGTTCGGGACGGCAGGAGAGCGCCATCGCGATCATCACGCGCTGCCGCATGCCGCCGGAAAACTCGTGCGGGTAATCGTCTGCGCGGCGCGGCGCATCGGGGATGCCGACGATTTCCAGCATGCGGACGGCGTGCTCGTGCGCCTCCCGTCTGGTGTGCCGCAGGTGCAGCCGCGTCAACTCGGACAACTGCGCGGAGATGCGCATGAAGGGGTTGAGCGAGGTCATCGGGTCTTGAAAGATCATGCTGATGCGCTTGCCGCGAATTTGGCGCACGGCTTCGAGCGGCAGCGACAGAATATCCTGACCGCCAAATACGATCTCTCCGCGAACGATCTTCCCCGGAGGCGTGGCGATGAGACGCAGGAGCGAGAGACTGGTGACGGATTTTCCCGAACCCGATTCGCCGACGATCCCTAACGTTTCGCCTTGCCAGAGGTCGAAGCTCACGCCGTCAACCGCCTTCACAATTCCGTCTTCGCTCCCGAAATAGGTGCAGAGGTTTCTGACTGACAGGAGCGGTGCGGCTTGGCTCATCGAAATGTGTCTCTGTCGAATCGTGTAGGAGGCGTGCGGCGAAATCGTTTAACGACCGCCTCAGCGGTTGCTGACGATTCTGATGGCCGAATCGCGTTTCGGCGGTTGCCAGTTGGTGTCAATCCGCACGTGCTGGAGGGATGGTGCGTCGAGCAGGTTCGAGTCGAAGCCCGCAACGTAAGGTTTGACGAGCGCATAAGAGGACGCGAAATAGATCGGGATCGCGGGCAATTCTTCGAGCGCCTGTTGCTCCGAAAGAATGAGCTTCGGCGCGTTTATTGTCGGCGGAGAATCGGGCGATGTGACGGCGGGCGTCGCGTCGCCGCGAGCGTCAGGGCGCGGCGTGGGTGCGGTGTTCGACTCCGCGCTCTCGCCGGTTTCGGAACTCGTCACGAAATTCAATCTCTCCGGGTCGAACATGGCGAGCATGTTGCTCTCCTCGTCAACCGTCTGCATGACCATACTGCGCCGCGCCACGTCGTAATCGCCGCTCTTGAGAGCCGCTTCGTACTCGTCCCAGTTGCGCAACACGATCTCGGTTTCCACGCCGAGCACGTTGCGCCACATCCCTGCGATGGCGGCGGCCACCGCACGGTGCTGCTCGTTGCGATTCACCAGCAGACGGATGCGCGGGAAATTGTTCCCTCCCCCGAAGCCCGCTTCGGCCAACAGACGACGCGCGGCGTCTGGGTCGAACGCCACGCCGTGATCTTTCGCCTCCGCGCGCTCTTGGCTTGCGTCTCCGGTCGTGGGTAAAAACTTGACGGCGGCATCGGTCGCGCCGCCGAGCGTGTCCGCGCTCAGACGTTGGCGATCAACGGCGAGGGATAATGCCTGCCGCACGCGCCGGTCGTTGAAGGGCGCGCGCGTGGTGTTGAAATCGTAGAAGGTCAACGCCCCGAAGGTGGCGCGGCGAAAATCTTTATAAGGCGTGAGCAGTTTCATCGCGAGCGGCTCGATGTTGGCGTTCGTCACGGCGTCAACTTCGCCCGCGCGATAGGCCGACAGGGCGGCCTCGGCGTCCGTCGCGGCGACGAAACGGACGCGCTCAAGCGCGACGATCTTCGCGTTCCAATAACTGTCCGCGCGTTCGAGCACAACGCCGTCGGCGGCCTGCGCGCTCAAATTGAATGCCCCGTTTGAGATGATCGGCGTGTCCGACTCCGGCCGTGCCGCTGCTTCGCTCGCGCGTTGTTCCTCGTCCGGATTAACCGTCTCTGCCCGTGCATCATCCTTCGCGTTATGCACGGGGCGAAATACCGGATGGGCGACGAGCGCGGGGAAATTTTTATCCGGCCTTTGCAAGCGCACTTTCAAAGTGTAGTCGTCGAGAGCTTCGACGCCGAGTTCGACCTGCGCCGGAGCGGGACTGGCCTCCGGCAAGGCAACCTGCGCGGCCTCGTTTGCCGCGACCTCGTCTCTTCTCGCGGGCGGCGTCGGCGTGAGAAGCGGCCGGGGCGGCGTCGCATTAACCTGCGCGCCTTCGAGGTTGGCTAAAAGCTTCGCGTGCGGCGCGCGTTCCCCGAGTTGCAGCGTGCGTCGCCATGAACGCACGAAGTCGTGCGCCGTCACGGGTTCGCCGTTCGACCAGCGCGCGTCGTGCCGTAGATGAAAAGTCCACTCCCGGTCTGCGGCGGCCGACTCCCAACGAATCGCCACGCCCGAAACAGGCTTCAGCGTCCGCGCATCGTATTCCGTCAAGCCTTCAAACATCGCACGCACAACGTCCGTGTCGGGCGGGGCGGCCGCAAGCGCGGGGTCGAAGATTTGCGGCAGCCCTCCGTCGCTCCAGCGAAACTCCTGCCGCACCGGCACGCTGACGCGGCCGTAATACGTGTCGCCTTCGTCACTCGAAAAGCAACCGCCGCTCGCGACCGTCAGGCTGAGGGCGAGACACACGGCCAGCCTCGCACGCCAGCGCGCCGCGCGAAAACGAACAGTAGCCCTGTGTCGCTTCTGCTTCATCAATCCTTCAAAGGACTTTGCTTCACGTTTGCCAGTGCCTTCAGATGCTCGTAAACCGCGCCCGCCTGCTCTCGCGTCTCCGCGAAACCGCCGGAAGTGTCGATCAGGTAATCCGCGAAACTCTTTTTCTCATCTTGCGGCATCTGCGCTGCGATGCGTCGCAAGGCTTCGGCGGTCGTCAGCCCGTCGCGCTTCATCAAACGTTCGAGTTGCAATTCCGGGCGACACCACACGACGATCAACTTATCAAACCGCTTGTAACTGCCCGTCTCGATCATCAAAGCGGCATCCACGATGCCGACGCCCCGCGGGTCTTGCGCTTCACGATGCCGCAACCAGCCGTCCTGCGCTTCTATGATCAACGGGTGAAGAATCGAATTCAAGTGCGCCCGCTTCGTCTCGTCGCTAAAGACTATCGCACCGAGTTTCGCGCGATCAAGTGTGCCGTCAGGCTGTAACACTCCCGCGCCGAAAGCATCCACGATGGCGCGCAAGCCCACGCTGCCCGGCAAAACGACCTCGCGCGCCGTCCGGTCGGCGTCCAGCACATGACATCCTAACCCTTCGAGCACGGACGAGACGAAAGACTTGCCGACCGCAATCGATCCTGTGAGTCCGGCGCGCAGCATCGACGTGCTTCAAGACAGCCCGCGCCGCCGACGCGCCGCCGTCAGAGTGTTTCGCATGAGCAACGCCACGGTCAGCGGCCCGATTCCGCCCGGAACGGGCGTCAGGCTGCCCGCCACCTTCTCCACTTCCGACGGGTAAACGTCGCCCACGAGAGTAAACCCGCGCTTGCCGATAACTTCGATCCGTGCGGCTGCGTTCTCGCCGAAAAAGTCTCCTGCGGTCTCGGCGTCAGTGAATTTGTTCATGCCGACATCAATCACCGTCGCCCCCGGCTTCACATGCTCCGCGCGAATCAGGCCGATGCGCCCGACCGCCGCGACGAGAATGTCGGCCTCTCTCGTTAGAGACGCCAGTTCATTCGTCCGCGAATGGCAGATGGTGACGGTCGCGTCGTGTTGCAGCAAGAGTTGCGCGAGCGGGCGACCGACGGTGTGGCTGCGGCCGACGATGCAGGCATGCTGCCCGCTAATTTCGACGCCCTCGCGCATAAGCAATTCGATGATCCCGGCGGGCGTGCAGGGTGCTAAGCCAGTGCGGCCGAGCGTCAGACGACCGATGTTGAGCGGGTGAAAACCGTCAACGTCTTTCGCCGGATCAATCGCTTCGATCACGCGCACCTCGTCCACGCCACGCGGCAGCGGCAACTGGACGAGTATGCCGTCAACGTCGTCGCGCGCGTTCAGCGTCTCGACCTCGGCCAGCAGTTCCTCCGTCGTCGTCTCTTCGGGCAGTTCGTGGTGCTCGGAGCGCAGCCCCACCGTTTCGCAGGTGCGTACCTTGTTACGCACGTAGACGGCCGACGCGGGATCATTCCCGACGCGCACCGCCACGAGACACGGAACATATCCGTGCTCGTCTTTCAAACGCGCCGCCTCAACGCTCACTTCACGTTTGATCTCTTCGGCCACACGCGCCCCGTCAAGAACTTTCGCGCGCCGCTTCTCTTCATTCATGATCGACATAGTAAGGTGAAAAGTTCGACGCATCCTATCATATTTTATCCACACTCGATCACGCACGGCGACGCGGCGCGTGCCATTAACTTTTCAATTATTCGAGCCGCTCCCGAAACTCAACACGCGCACAAACGCAACAGGCTCGCGAGTAGTTTGCACTACCCGCGAGCCTGTCGCGTTTACGCGGCCTTCTTTATTAATGCCGGTGAGGGAACAATTAAATGCGTAAATTTACTGCCGGAAATTTCTCCACACGCGCGAAGCCTTTAGCCCGTGCGCCGTCGCCACATGCTCCGCGATTCAACGGCCACTGTTACCGGCCAACCTCTGCAACTCGCCGGTGTCGCTTCCGTTTCCGTTTTTCAAGTCCAGCAGCGAGTTGCAAGTTGTAATCAGGTCTTTCAACCCGGTCGGCTTCTTCAAAAAAGCATCTGCGCCCGCCGCCAAAGCGTCGTCGTGTTGCAAGCTGCCCGTGAACATGATGATCGGGATGCGCCGGCGGTGAGCCATCTGACGCGCCCGATGTACTAACGACAGGCCGCTTTCACCCGGCAGTTGCGCGTCCAGAATGATCAGATCATAGTGCTCGTCGCTTTCGAGTTTTTTCAGCGCCGCTGAGCCGTCGCGACAAATATCAACTTGCCAACTTTCGAGTTCCAACAACTGCTTGACTGTGAAAAGGACTAAATCATAGTCCTCAGCGTATAGAATTCTGGTCTGCTGCAAATTAAAGCACCTTCCTTCTTCCTCGGTGAGGCTGGTAAGAAGAGTATGCAAGCCACGTCGGATGAAGACCGAAACTTGCCTCGACTGCACGCGTAGCAACAACTGTTCCTTCAAGTCGCCATTCTTATCCTAAACAACTTGTCAGTTGATTTAACCGGCGATTTACAGTGATTTGGTGCGGGATTGTGGGCGGGTTCGGGCGGGGTGCGAGTTTGCGTGGCCGGGGAGATATTTTGAGTTGGTAATAATTTACACGGCGCGCGAGGGCGTCGTCCGTGTAACGACGCCTAGCAGGACGTTTAACTTCATTTGAAAGATACCTTGCGAAGCGTACGGATTCCGTCGCGGGGTTTTTCCCGAAAGCGTGAACCCGCCGGGCGGCGTTAGCGATTAGCCTTTTGTCTAGATTTCGATCTGGTTTCCGGTCGCATGAGGCTGACCCGGCGCGTCCGCGTCGGCTTTCGCAAGGCGAGCAAATCGTTGTGCCGCCCGTTGACGATGTAGGCGAGACCCTGATGCGTGATGTTGAGGAGACGTGCGGCGCGCGTGATGCTCCCGCCCGCGCTGTCGAGGGCGAGCCGGATCAAATTGCGCTCGTAGGCGCGCACCTCTTCTTCGAGTGAACAACCCGTCCACGCCGCGCCGAAATTGGACTTGCTCGTCTGCCTGAGGGCGACCGTCTCCACCGCTTCCGCCGTGACGAGCGTTTCCTCCGAAGCCGTGATGAAGGTTCGCTCGATGAGAACACGCAACTCGCGCGCGTTGCCGCGCAGAGGCAGACGAGTCATCGCCTCCAGACTTTCGGGCGTAAAAGTAAGTTGCTTGTGGTAACGCTTCCGTGCTTCCGCGATAAAGTGCCGCGCGAGCGCGGGGATGTCTTCGGGTCGCTCCCTGAGCGGCAGGAGTTCAAGATGAAAAGCGTTCAAGCGATAGAAAAGGTCTGCGCGGAAAAGACTGCGACTCACGCGCTGCCACAAGTCGTGATTGGTCGCCGCGATGATCCGCACATTAACCCGCACCGGCAACGAACTGCCAATCGGGTAAATCTCCCCGTGATCAATCAGCCGCAGCAGTTTGGCTTGATGTGCCAGACTCAGTTCGCCGATCTCGTCGAGGAAGAGCGTCCCGCCCTCTGCTTCGAGCGCAGTGCCCGCATAATCTTCCGTCGCGTCGGTGAAACTTCCCTTCTTATGGCCGAACAGTTGGGACTCGACGAGCGTGTCGCAGAGCGCGGCGCAGTTGAGCGCGACGAAACGACCGCTGCGACCGCTCCATTCGTGAATCAGACGCGCCATCACATCTTTTCCCGTCCCCGTCTCGCCGCTCAACAAAACCGAGCCTTCACCCAGCGCGATGGCTCTCGCCTCTTGCAACAAGCTCGCGGTCTTTTCAGAACCGTGGACGAACGTGCGTGTGCCGGACTCGACCGCCTTCTTGGCCTTTGCCTGCGGCATGATCAGATGACGGGCGCAAGCGCGCAGACGCGAGAGCAGTTCCGGTTGCTGTGTCTGTGAAAGCAATTCGTCGGCGCGCACGTAGATGGCTTGCAACTCTTCCGGCGCGTAATCATGCGTCAGTTCTTCGAAAATAGTGAGCAGGGCGCAGCCCGCGCCTTCCCGGTCGTTGAGTTGCTCGCTGATAGCGACCGCACGTTGGAACGCGTCGCGCGCCTGTGTGCGTCGCCCCAGACGAGTGAGGGCGATGCCCTGCGTGATCAAAGCTTCCGCCAGCAGGGCTTGCTCGTCGCCGCGCTCAAGTGTATGGACGGCGGCGCGGACGATTCGCTCGGCCTCGGAGTTGCAGCCCTGCGCGAGCAGTGCGCGGGCGCGCGTTTCGTCAACCTGCGCGGCGCGCACTCCGTCCTTCAAACGGATGAAGAGTCGGCGCGCGCGTTCGAGATGTTCGAAGGCTTCTTCAAAGCGGCCGGTACGGAAAAGGGAGAATCCCAGATTGTTTTCGACGCTGGCGAGATAATGCGTGTGTCCCGCCTGTTCCAGATGAAAACTCGCTGCCGTTAATTCGATTAAAGCATTGTCTATGTAATCCGGCCGCTTCTCCGCAACGCCGATGGATTCCCATGTTCCGGCCAGCGTGCTATGGAATTTGCCCTTTAGCGCGGGACTCTCGCATTCCCTGATGAGCGGCGCGGCGTCGAGCAAGATTGTGAGCGCGTCCCTGTGGCGCGCGGCCGAACGTTCGACTTCCGCGCGTCTCACCTGTGCAATACCTTTTAACTCAAGTTCGGAATCCGGCAGACCGTCCAACGCGTGCCGGAGCATCAGGCGCGCTTCGTCGTAGCTACCTTCGCGCCAGTAGCACCACGCCAACTCGATTTCCGCCTCCGACGCTCTGCCGGTCTCGCCGAGCGAGGCAAAGAGCGACCTGCTTTCGCTGATTAAATCTTTCGCGGCATCCTGCGAACCTGCGACCTGATGCGCGCTGCCCAACCATCCACTTAACACCCCGGCGCGCAACAAAACCAAGGCCTGAGTCACCGCTTCAAAGCCTTCCACATTGGGGCGCACGCCGATTCCCTGCCACAACGCGCCCAAGGCCTGTCGCGCGGTTTCATAGTTTCCGGCCTTTTCTAGTTCCTGCGCTAGCGTACAACGGAGTTGAGCCTGTGAGTCGGGAGTGCGCCCGATTTCGTCGATTTGGTGCAGCAGAGTTGTGGTTAAGTACATGTGAGATTTAATCTTATGCCTCTTAGTAAGGTTTTTTGCAGGAACGCGAATTTTTTACTCGAAGGTGATATGATGCGCCCTCGACATTACAGAACAGCTTTAGCGTCATAAACGCGGGCAACATTTAACCTCAGGAGAATCTCAATGCCAACCGTACGTCGAATTTTCGCCATTGCTTTTTTAACAGCAGCATTCTCAACATTTGCGTTGGGCGATGATGGCTGGATCGGCACGGGCAACAAGCCACCCCAACCAGCGGCTCCCTCTCTGGCGTGTCATGAAACACCCAATCCAACCATCTGGGAAACTGGTGAGGAGTCCAGTTACTTTGATGAACTGTACGAAGCGACTTTATTATTTCTGCAAATGGCTTTGCTATAACTTTAGCAACACCTGAATACTCTCAAGAATTGCATTTCCTCGCCCCGGCGTTTAGAGATTTACGCCCGCCCCCACGGGACGCCGGGAATTGCGAGACCGGCTAGGCTTCAAACAATTCACACCTTCCTGAGTTCGCGCTTTCGGGCGAGGCCAACTTTGTCGTGCGCAAAAAGACTTGCAAATCCTGCTTCGCGCCACGGCGAGTTGGCCTTTTTTGTCTCTGTCACAAAGCATCCTACTCTCATTTTTGCGTGAAAAGCAATAATTATTATGGCATTTTCACAGTCGCCGCCCGCAGCCGTCTGTGAAAATTATCGCCGCTTTTCGTCTGCGGCGTACGGTTGCTGGAAGACTTAATTTGAAGCGTGTTATACAAAGGATGTGTTACGCAAGAATTTTATTTTCATGTTATCCGCTGACGACCATCTATGACCAACAAGACAACAGGTAAAAGCAGGAGCGCTTTACTGCTCGCGCTGTTTGCAGCCGCGTGCGCCTTTCTCGCCGGGTGCGGGGGCGCGCCCGACGACAGCCGGGCGCAGCGTTACGAGTTGAAGGGCAAGATCGTCTCTTTCAATAAAGCGCAGCAACAGGTCGTCATTCAACACGAAGAAGTGCCCGGCTTCATGGATGCCATGACCATGCCCTTCACGCTCCGGGAAGACTCGGCCTTCGACGTGATGCGCGCAGGCGACCGGATACAGGCGACGCTCGTGGTGGACGACGAACGCACGCGTCTGGAAAATCCGACCATCACTCAGGCCACGCCCACTGTCGCCGCGACGGGGACGCCCACGGATGCTCCGACCGAACCTGAAATCGGCGCAACCGTTCCCGACGCCGCGCTCGTTAATCAGGACGGTAAATCAATCAAGTTGCAACAGTATCGCGGGCACGCGCTCGTCTTAACTTTCATTTACACACGTTGCCCCTTGCCTGATTACTGCACCTTGATGAGTAATAACTTCGCCGAGATCAAGCGCGAGTTGGACAAGTCGCCGGAACTGCGCGGCGGGGGCGCGCACCTGCTCAGCATCACGCTCGACCCGGCCTACGACACCCCGCAAGTCTTACGCAGCTATGGTGCGGCGCACACGGAAAACTATCAGGGTGAAAAATTTGAAAATTGGGAATTGGCAACGGGCAAGCCCGCGGAGATTCGGCGCGTGGCAAATTTTTTCGGATTGCTCTACGCGCAGCAGGGTGAGGAGATCAACCACTCTCTGCGCACCGCCGTCATCGCGCCGGACGGCAAACTGTATAAACTCTATCGAGGGAACGAGTGGAAGCCCGCCGAGATTCTAAACGACCTGCGCACACTGAACGGCGCGCATCAACCTTCCTGAAAAAGCCGGAAGCGGCGCGTTTACCACGCGCCGCTTCCATAAAGATCAACACACAGTTTCCGATTAGCCTTTGAGTTTTTTGATCTCTTCGGTCAAGACGGGAATCACCTCGAAGAGATCGCCGACGATGCCATAGTCGGCGATGTCGAAGATGGGGGCTTCCGGGTCTTTGTTGACGGCGACGATGGTGCTAGCGTTCTTCATGCCGACGAGATGCTGGATCGCGCCTGAGATGCCGAGCGCGATGTAAAGCTTGGGCGTGACGGTCTGCCCCGACGAACCGATCTGGCGGTCAATCGGCAGCCACCCGGCGTCGCAGATCGGGCGAGAGGCCGCGATCTCGCCGCCGAGCAGATCGGCCAACTGCTGCGCGAGCGCGATGTGCTCCTGCCCTTTGATGCCGCGCCCGATGGCGATAATGGTATCCGCCTTCGTCAGGTCTACGGCCTGCTTTACCTCTTGGAAAGGCTCTTCGGGCTGCATCCTCACTTCGCCCACTTCGACCGGCAGAGACTCGACTGCAACCGCCTGCGCGCCGCGCTCCGCTTGATCCGCGCGGTACGCGCCCGATTGGAACGTCGCGAACACGGGAGGCTCGCCGCTCGCCACTACGTCGGCGTCAATCTTTCCCTGAAAAATGCGCCGGGAGAAGGTCACCGCACCGTCCGACGCCGTAGCCCGCACGCAATCGCTGATTAAATCCTTGCCGAAGCGTGCCGCCAGTTTCGGCGCGTAGTCGCGCACGAGATACGTGTGCGGCATGATGATGAACTGCGGGTCGAGCGCGCGCACGGCTTTTTCCATCGCGTCGGCGTAGCCGTCGGGCGTGTAGTCGGCCAACTTCGGATTTTCGACCGAGATGACCTTGTCGAGTTTGTAAGCTGCGACTTCACCGGCCAGTGTGGCGTCCGTGCCGAGCACGACGGCCGAGACCGGTTGGCCGAGCGACGCGCCGAGTTGTTGCGCGGCGGCCATCGCTTCGAAGGAGGTTTTGTTGAACGCACCGCCACGGTGCTCTGCGAAAACTATGATTCCGTTTGGCATATAAATTTAGCTATTAGCTCTCAGCCGTCAGCTTTCAGCAAATTCAACTTTCAGCAAACTCAACGCGTCTGGCTGATGGCCGAAAGCTGACGGCTCTTAAAATATTCTGGCTTCGGTTCGTAATTTCTCCGCGAGTTGCGCTGCCCCGGCTTTGGCGTCGCCGTCGCCGAGAAACTGCGTCTGTTTGGTCTTTTGCGGAAAGTAAACTTTCGTGATTCGTTGATGCGCGGCCGCGCCCACGGCTTCCGCCGAAGGTGCGACCTCTTTAATCTCTTTCTTCTTGGCCGCCATGATGCCCTTCAGAGTCGCGTAGCGAATCTGGCTGATGCCGGATTGGATCGTGAGCAGCGCGGGGCGCGTCATCGCGTACCACTGATACCAGCCGCTCTCCAATTCCCGCTTCACACGCAACCCCTCGCCCGACGCGTCAACCTCGATCACGATGGTCGCGTGCGGCAGCCCCAGCAACTCCGCGAGGATCACGCCAGTCTGCGCGTAGCCGTTGTCGTCGGATTGCAAGCCGGTCAGGACGAGATCGGCCTGCTCGTCTTTGATGGCCTCGGACAAAACTCTGGCCGCCGCGTAAGGGCCGAGTTGAACCGTGTCGTCCGAGACGACGTGGATCGCGCGGTCAGCCCCGCGTGCGAGCGCGTCCTTAATGACGCTCTTGACGCGTTGCGGCCCGAGCGAGCAGACGACGACTTCGCCGCCGTGTTTCTCTTTCAGACGCAGAGCCTCTTCGAGCGCGTAGCCGTCCGACTCGTTGACTTCATAGGAGAGGTCGCCCTCCTCGATCCACGTCTCGCTTTTGTTGATCCGCAGGATCGCATCCTTGTTGGCGACCTGCTTCATAAGCACAATAATTTTCATGATGAAGCTATCGGCCGTCAGCCATCAGCCGTCAGCAAAAAGCGTTAAAGCTGATTGCTGAAAGCTGATGGCTGACGGCTCTTTCTCATTCCTCGAAACGTTTAAAAAGTAAAGCCGCGTTCGTGCCGCCGAAGCCGAAGCTGTTCGAGAGCGCGTAGTTGACGTGCGCCTCGCGGGCTTCGTTGGGCACGTAATCGAGATCACATTCGGGGTCGGGGTTGACGTAGTTGATCGTCGGCGGAACCATGTTGCGCGTGATCGCGAGCACGGAGAAGACGGCTTCGATGCCGCCCGCCGCGCCGAGCAAATGTCCCGTCATGGATTTCGTCGAACTAACGGCGAGTTTGTCGGCATGTGCGCCGAAAGTTTTCCTGATGGCGAGCGTTTCAAACTTGTCGTTGTAGGGCGTGGAAGTGCCGTGCGCGTTGATATAGTTGATCTGTTCGGGCTGCGTCTCGCCGTCGCGCATCGCCATCTGCATGACGCGGATCGCGCCGGAAGCGGTCTCGTCCGGCATGGTGATGTGGAAGGCGTCGGCCGTCGCGCCGTAGCCGACGAGTTCGGCGTAAATCTTCGCGCCGCGCGCCTTGGCGAACTCCAACTCTTCGAGGATCATGATCCCCGCACCTTCGCCGATGATGAAGCCGTCGCGGTCGCGCTCGAACGGGCGCGAAGCGTGCGCCGGATCGTCGTTGCGCGTCGAGAGCGCGCGCATCGCCGCGAATCCCGCGACGCTCATCGGCGTGATGGCCGACTCTGCGCCGCCGCAGATCATCACGTCGGCGTCGCCGCGCTGGATGATCTTGAAGCTGTCGCCGATGGCGTGCGCGCCCGCCGCGCAGGCCGTGGCCGTGGCCGAGTTCGGCCCCTTCGCGCCGAAGCGGATGGAGACTTGACCGGCGGCGAGATTGACGATGGCCGAAGGGATAAAGAAGGGCGAGACGCGGCCGGGGCCGTCGTCGAGAAGCTTGGAGTGCTCGCGTTCGATAGCCCAGAAGTCGCCGATGCCGCTGCTGATGTAAGTGCCGATGCGCTCCGACACGTCGCCGCCAAACTTTTGCGCGCGCTCGATGAGGCCGCTATCGTAGATCGCCTCGTCCGAAGCGGCGATGGCGTAGTGGATGAACGCGCCCATCTTGCGCGCTTCCTTCTTCTCGATGAACTTGAGCGGGTCGAACTCCTTGATCTCGGCCGCGATCTTGACCGGGAACTTCGTCGTATCAAACTTCTCGATATAGCCCACACCGCTGCGGCCTTCCAACAGGGCAGCCCACGTGGATTCAACTGTCAAACCGACGGGAGTGACGAGGCCGAGTCCCGTAACCACGACGCGACGTTTCAAATTACTGCTCCTCCCTCCGAGGGATTGCTCGCGGCCGTCGCCCCGCCCGGTGCGCGCCAGAAAGGCGCGGGCACAGCGACGACTCTCAAGGTGACGGAAATTTCCTGCCGGAGTAAAACGGCGACCGGCGAGGCGCGCTTGGGATGCCGCCGCGTGGCGGCAACGGCGACCCGGTCGCGCCCGTCTTACGCCTTGTTCAAATGCTGATCTATGTAGTTATAAGCGTCGCGCACGCTCTGAATTTTCTCGGCGTCCTCGTCGGGGATTTCGATACCGAACTCTTCTTCGAAACGCATGACGAGTTCGACGGTGTCGAGCGAGTCCGCACCCAGATCGTCTATGAAGCGGGCGTTCGGCGTCACCTCGTTTTCGTCCGCGCCGAGTTCGTCCACAATGATCTGTTTCACTTTATTCTCAATCTCTGCTTGATCGGGCATCGTAGTTCTGCTCCTTCGGTCAATTAAAAAATAGAAAAACTTGGTCTTTGAGTTAGGGGCAAATTAAAACACGCCCGCACGTTAATTGCTACCACCCGCGGCCTGACTCTCCGTGAGCGCGGCGCGCGCGGCTTCAAGGCTCGCGGGGTCTGCCGCCCTCAGGCAGAGCGCATCCGGCACGATCTGTTTAACCAGACCGGACAGCACTTTGCCGGGGCCGACCTCGACAAAAGTTTTTACGTTTTTGCTCTCGATATAGTTAGCACAGAGCAGCCACTGCACGGGCGCGGTGACTTGTCTCAAGAGATTCCCGCGCGCGTCCGCTCCCTTGTCGTATTCGGCCGCATCGACGTTGGCGACCAGCGGCACGCTCAAATCCGAAAACTCTATCTTCTCCAAATCTGCGGCCAGACGTTCCTGCGCCGGTTGCATCAGGGCGCAATGGAAAGGCGCGCTGACCGGCAACTTCGTGACGCGTTTCGCCCCTCTGGCTCTCAACAGTTCCATCGCGCGTTCGACCGCCGCCGTGTGCCCCGCGATGACGACCTGCTTCAGCGAGTTGATATTGGCCGGGCTGCACACTTCGCCCTCCTGCGCCGCCTCACGGCAAGCCTCTTCCACGACCTCTTCGCCCACGCCGAGAATCGCGGCCATCGCGCCGACGCCGACCGGCACGGCCTCTTGCATGTAACGGCCGCGCGCACGCACCGTCCTGACCGCATCCGTGAGAGATAAAGACCCCGCTGCGACGAGAGCGGAATATTCGCCGAGGCTATGTCCGGCCACCAACTGCGGGCGCGGAAAGCCTTCCGCTTCCATTGCGCGCAAGGCCGCGATTGAAACGGTCAGGATCGCGGGCTGCGTGTTCTCCGTCAGACGCAATGTTTCGTCAGGCCCTTCAAAGCAGAGTTGCGAAAGCGAAAAGCCGAGCGCGTCGTCGGCCTCCGCGAAGACATCGCGCGCCGCCGGAAATCGCTCCGCCAGTTCACGCCCCATCCCGACGGATTGCGAGCCTTGTCCCGGAAAAATGTATGCGACGGTCATTTGAAATCCGGTTGAAGGGAAAGGGTGAAGGAAAATCAGTCTTCCCTTCTTCCTCTTATACCCTTCTACCCCTGCTCCTTAGAACTTACCAGCGCAT
The DNA here is from genome assembly GCA_035940695.1 of Pyrinomonadaceae bacterium. Lineage (GTDB taxonomy): Bacteria > Acidobacteriota > Blastocatellia > Pyrinomonadales > Pyrinomonadaceae > JAIVJZ01. Next base: position 133,381 of record DASZEQ010000029.1, read on the forward strand.
CAAGACCGCGCCCCAAGTGACGCCGCCGCCGAAGGAAGCGAGCAGCACGAGGTCGCCTTCGCTGACGCGTCCCTGCTCGACACACTCGTCGAGCGCAATCGGGATCGAGGCCGAAGAGGTGTTGCCGTGCATGGCGATATTGGAATAGACGATCCCTTCGTCAACTTTCAGGTTGTTCGCCACGGCGTCCGTGATGCGTTGATTGGCCTGATGCGGGATGAACAGTTTCACGTCCGAGCCTTTGTAGCCCGCCTCTTCCAGCACCTCGCGCGACACGTCGGCCATCGAACGCACGGCCACTTTGAACAACTCGTTGCCCTTCATGCGAAAGAAGTGCTGGCCGCTCGTCACGTTGTCGGCGGTGATGCCGAGGCGCGTGCCGCCGCCGGGCGCGTAGAGTTGTTCGGCGTAACGCCCGTCGGAGCGAATGCGCGTGCCGAGGATGCCGCGCTCGTCCGAGTCGGACGCGCCGACGAGAGCCGCCCCCGCGCCGTCGCCGAAGATAACGCACGTCGAACGATCCGTGTAGTCAACATAACGCGTTAAAACCTCCGCGCCGATGACGAGCGCGTAACGCGCCTGCCCGCCCCGGATCATCTGGTTGGCGAGCGTCAAACCGTAGAGGAAGCCGGAGCAGGCGGCGGCCAGATCGAAGGCGGCGGCGCGGTGCGCGCCGAGTTCGGTCTGGATCAAACAACCGGTCGAGGGGAGTATCTGGTCGGGCGTGACGGTGGCGCAGATGAGCAGGTCGATCTCGGACGGGTCGATGCGCGCGCGCTCGATGGCCTGCCGCCCGGCGCGGACGGCGAACATCGAAGTGTACTCGCCCTCGGCGGCCTTGTGCCGCTCCTTGATGCCCGTGCGCGAAGTGATCCAGTCGTCCGACGTTTCGACCAACTTTTCGAGGTCGGCGTTCGTTAATACGCCTTCGGGGTAAGCGCGCCCCGTGCTCAAAATGCGGGCGTTCGTATTCGCCATCTTTAATCTCCAGCTTTCGACACTTGAAACTTCTCGTCCGACAATTCCAACTCGCGCGCGTGCGTCTGGGCGATGCCCTCTTCGATGCGGTCGCTCGCGCCGTGCTCGGAAAACTCCCTGACGATCCGCACCGCGCTGCGGATGGCGCGTGCGTTGGAACTGCCGTGGCCGATCACCACCAGACGCTGCACGCCGAGCAGCGGCGCGCCGCCGTATTCCGAATAATCGAGTTTCTTTTTCAAACGTTGGAAGGCCGGGCGCGCCAGCATCGCCCCGGCCTTCGTGATGGCCGAGGCAGACAGTTCGCGTTTGATGAGCGAGATGACGGCGTCCTGCAAGCCTTCGGAGAGTTTGAGCATCACGTTGCCGGTAAAACCGTCCGTGACGATCACGTCAACCGCGCCCGTGAACACGTCACGCCCTTCGACGTTGCCGACGAAATTCAAACTGCTCAACTCGCGCAACAGCGGGAACGCTTCTTTCGTCAACTCGTTCCCCTTCGCCTCTTCTTCGCCGATGCTCATCAAGCCCACCGCCGGGCGGTTAGTGCCGAGCACCGAGCGCGAATAAGCGTCGCCCATGATAGCAAACTGCGCCATCTGGTGCGGCTTGCAATCCGAGTTTGCGCCCACGTCCAGCAACAGGACGGGCTTGCCCGCTTTCGTCGGGATCAGAGCCGCGAGCGCGGGACGATCCACTCCGGGCAGCATGCCGATGACCATCTTGGCCGTCGCCATCGCCGCGCCCGTGTTGCCCGCCGACACGAAGCCGTCGGCCAACCCTTCGGCCACGAGTTTCGCGCCGATGCGCAGCGAACTCTTTTTCTTGCGGCGGACGGCGACGGCGACGGCTTCGTCCATGCCGACCACTTCCGCCGCCTCGACGAATTCGATCCCCAGATCGCCGTCTCTGCGCCAGCCGCAGCGACGCAACTCCGGCACAACCTTTTCCGGTTGGCCGACGAGGATGACGCCGATCTGGAAGTCGCGCGCCGCAGCCAACGCGCCGTCGATTTCAGGATGCGGCGCGCGGTCGGTGCCCATCGCATCCACCACGACTTTACCAGTCAGTTGGCGTCCTTGCTTCATCTTGAGGCGCGTTTTGAAGTGACCGCCCGAAACCGCTTAGACTTCGGTGTTGACGCGAACCACTTCACGGCCTTTGTAATGACCGCACTTGGGGCAGACGCGATGGGGCATGCGCGGCTCCTGACAGTTCGGGCAGGTCTGTGTCTGCGGGGCGCGCAGCGCGTCGTGCGCACGGCGTTTGCCCGTGCGCGCTTTGGAATGTCTTCGTTTTGGATTAGGCATAATAGCTCCGTAAGTAAATAGTGGATCGTGGGTCGTAAATAGTGAGAAATCGTTTTATCCGTCTACGATTCACCATTTCCGTCTTTTTTCAACGCCGCGAGCGCAGCCCAGCGCGGGTCTGTCTCCTGCCGCTCGCAGTGGCATGCTTGCGTGTTCAAATCTTCGCCGCACGTCAGGCACAAGCCCTTGCAATCTTCGCGGCACAGGTGGCGCGAGGGCAAGGCCAGCAAAATCTGCTCGCGCGCCAGTTCGTCTATGTCGAGTTCGTCGCCTTCGTAAGTGGCGAACGTCAAATCGTCTTCCTGTAACTCGGTGGCTTCCGCGTCGGTCTTTAAAACTTCCTCCGGCACGTAAGTCACGTCGAAATCCGCGTTCAACGGAACGACTATGGGTGCGACGCAACGGTCGCAACGAACCTCGACCGAGGTGTTGATCGTGCCCCGCAGGCGAACCTGTTCGCGCCACTTGCTGGCGCGTCCTTCGAGCGTCGCGTCCGAGACGAGACGCGTCAATTCGTCTTCGAGTTGCAGTTCGTCGGGCGTGTAACGGGCGGCGAAGGGCGCGCCCGCCTCATTCAGTTTTTCGACCTCAATCCGCATGGCTCGTCCCCGGCAGGCGCGCACAGTCACAAATATCCGGCGCACGCAAAAGGAGCAATTATAGCGGTCAGCGCGCGGGTGTCAACGTGCCGAAGCCGACTTTCTCCAGCGCATCCTGACGCAACAAGTCGGCCAAGCGTTTGTCGCCCCCCGTGAGCAGGCGTTTCCGGCGATGCCGCCCCGCGCCGAAAAAATCGTGTAGCAGCGTCTCGTCCGATACGTCGGGGGCGGCGGCCTGACGTTTTTTCGTCCCGCCCCCCGCGCCCGTCGCCGCGCCCGCTTTCACCTTCAGCGCGCGCGCCGTCGCCAGAGCTTTTTGCGCCGGCTTGGCCTCGCCCAGTTGCGTCTGAATATAGCCTAACAACTGAAAGGTCGCCGCGTAGTTTTCGTCTGCCTCGACGGCTTTGTTGGCGTGCCTGAGCGCGGTACGCAGGCGACCCAGACGCGCCGACGCGAAACCCAACAGGTAATGCGCTTCGGCGCAGCGTCTCGCGTCGAGGGCTTGCTTGAAGTGTGCGTGCGCGCCCGCCCAATTATCTTCCTCGGCGTCGAAGCGTCCGAGCGCGTAATGCGCGGCGTATGACGCGCCACGCTTCTCGATTGAATCGTGCAGCAGTGTGCGCGCCTGTTCCACTTCGCCCTCGTCGCCGCAGGCGATGCCGAGCAATAGGTAGACCTGCGCGCTGGCGGGTTGCGCTTCATGCGCCCGTTGCAGGTAGGCGCGGGCGAGCGCGAATTTGCCTTCGCGGAAGAATTGCAGGCCGAGGATGAAATTGAGCGTCGCGTGGGCGGGCGCGAGCGCGGAGGCGCGTTCCAACTCGCGTTTCGCGCGCGCCGTTTTCCCCGCGCCCAACAACTCCAGCCCGCGCCCGACGAACTCCGCGAAAACTTCTCTCTCCGCCCCCTGATAATCGTCCATGATGCTGGCGCGCAGAAATTCAACGTCGCTCAATTCCTTGCTCGCCGCCGCCTTCTCGCCCGCGAGCGCGGCGCGATACATGCTGTCGAGTCTCTGGCGGTCGGCCTTCCCGGTCTCGATCAGCAAGTCGATCAAACTTTCGAGCAGCGTGTGATCCGACAGCGCAATCTGCGACTGCTTCAAGAGCAGTTCGAATCCCCTTTCGAGCCGCTCGGCAAAGCGCAGCAGATTGTTTTCCAACAAAGAGACGCGCTCCATCAACCCTTCGGCGTGTTGCGCCCCGGCCGTCACGTCTTCCTCGAAACGCAGCGTCGAAGGCTCGACGACCAGCATCAGGCGCGTCCCGCAACGCCCGCACAACTCTTCACCGAGCGGGTTGGCCGCGCGGCATCTCTGGCAACGTATCTCTTGGAAACTTCTTCTCATATCAAAAATAGTAAATCGTGAATCGTCAATCGTGAATAGAGAAGAACTGTTTTCTCTATTCACGATTGACGATTCACGATTTACGTCTTCTGGTATTCGTAAAACCCGCGCCCGGTTTTGCGGCCGAGCCAACCGGCGTCAACGTAACGCTTGAGCAGCGGGCAGGGGCGATACTTAGGGTCGCCCAGTTCTTCGTGCAAGACGTTGAGGATGGCGAGGCACACGTCGAGGCCGATGAAGTCTGCGAGCGTGAGCGGCCCCATCGGGTGATTCATGCCGAGTTTCATGATGCCGTCGATTGCTTCGCGCGTGGCGACCGATTCGTAGAGCGCGAAGATGGCCTCGTTGATCATGGGCATCAGGACGCGATTGGAGACGAAGCCCGGCGAGTCGTTGCATTCGAGCGGAATCTTTTCGAGCCGTTCGGTCAGCGCGTGCGTGCGCGCGTAAGTCTCGTCGGAGGTGGCGATGCCGCGAATCACCTCGACGAGTTTCATCACCGGCACGGGGTTCATAAAGTGCATGCCGATGACGCGTTCGGGGCGGCGCGTCGCCCCGCCGAGTTTCGTGATCGAGATGGAAGAGGTGTTCGAGGCGAGGATGGCTTCGGGCGCGGTCAGTTCGTCGAGCGCGCGGAAGATTTCCGCCTTGACCGCAAAATTCTCCGTCACGGCTTCGACGACGAACTGCGCCTCTTTGAGCGCGTCCAACTCGGTCGTCGCGCTGATGCGGCCGATGATGGCGCGCTTCTCCTCTTCCGCGAGACGCGCTTTGTCCACGTCGCGTTGCAGGCTGCGGTCGATGCTCTTGAGGCCGCGCTCCAAAAACTCGTCTTTCACGTCGCGCATGACGACCGTGTAGCCCGCACGCGCCGCCACCTGTGCGATGCCGTTGCCCATCGTCCCCGCGCCGATCACCCCGATTGTCTCTGTCACTTTTCGCGTCTCCCCTGAAAGTTTATTCGTTGCGCCAGTCCGGCGGTTGCGCGGGCGGCACGTACTCGCGCTCGCGCCCCTGATTCGCACGCGCGTTCCACTCGGACGCGGACGGCGGCGGCGGGGGCGTATCGCGCAACGCGTAAGGCCGTTGCGGGCTGGTATATGTTTTGTCGTACATCGCACGCCCCGCGTCGCTGAACATGAACCAGAAAGAATAGAACGCCACGGCCGTGCCGAACGGGAAACTCAACGCCTCCAGCACGGCCGCGACAACGCTCGCCGTTTTCGCCCAAGATTTATGCTTCAAGATCGCGTAGCCCGCGATGAACGAGGGCAGCATGAGGACGACAGACCAGAGCGCGATGAAGCTCAGGACGATCATCAAGACGCCCACGGGAGCCTCGCCGCCGGGAATCGCAAACATGATCGCCCCGAAAAAAACCAGCATGGCGAGCACCATCAACGCGCTCATGCCCCCGTAGGCCAGATGGCAGATACCGACAGCCTTGTTGTGTTCCTCGGGCGTCATTTATCGCTCCACGGCCATCGCCACAGCGTTGCCGCCGCCGAGACACAGAGCGCACAGCCCGCGCCGCGCGTTGCGGCGTTTCATCTCGTAGAGGATGGTCGTCAGCAGTCTCGAACCCGATTGGCCGATGGCGTGGCCGAGCGCGACCGCGCCGCCGTTGACGTTCACCTTCGCCGGGTCGAGTTCCAGTTCGCGGATGATGGCGACGGCCTGCACCGAGAACGCTTCGTTGAGTTCGATCAGATCGACTTCGTTCAGAGACCACCCGGCCTTCTTCAAGACTTTGCGGATCGCCTCGACGGGAGCCATCATCACGAGTTCCGGCTGGATGCCCGAAGTGGCCTGCGCCGCGATGCGCGCCAGAGGCTCGACGCCGAGCGAGCGCGCGCGTTCGAGCGACGTGACGACGACCGCCGATGCGCCATCGTTGACGCCCGGCGCGTTGCCCGCCGTCACCGTTCCGCCTTCCTTCTTGAACGCGGGCTTGAGCTTGGCGAGGGCTTCGAGCGAAGTGTCTTCGCGCACGGCCTCGTCCGTGTCGAACATGATGGGCGCGCCCTTCTTGTTCGGAATCTCCACGGGGACGATCTCGTCTCTGAACTTGCCCGCCTTGATCGCGGCGGCGGCCTTGCGGTGCGAGTTCAGGGCGTACTCGTCCTGCTCCGCGCGCATCACATTGTAGCGTTCGGCGACGACCTCGCCCGTGTTGCCCATGTGATAATTCTCAAAGGCGCACCACAGCCCGTCGTGAATCATCGCATCGACGAGCGTGCCGTTGCCGAGACGGTAGCCCTCGCGCGCCTTCGGCAACAGGTACGGCGCGTTCGACATGCTCTCCATGCCGCCCGCGACGACGATTTCGGCATCGCCGAGTTTCACCTCCTGCGCCGCCATCATCACGGACTTCAAACCCGAACCGCAGACCTTATTGATCGTCACGGCCGAGACGCCGAACGGAATCCCGCCCTTGAGCGCGGCCTGTCGCGCAGGGTTCTGGCCGACGCCCGCCTGCACGACGTTGCCCATGATCACTTCGTCCACGTCTTCCACTGCGACGCCCGCGCGCCTGACGCTCTCGCGCACGACGAGCGCGCCCAAATCGGTCGCCGAAAAATTCTTCAACGCACCTTGAAACTTCCCTGTCGGCGTCCGCGCCGCGCTGATGATGACCGCCTCTGTATTATCCGGCATGATAACTCCTTAAAAAGTGACAAGTGACAGGTGACAGGTGACAAGTTAGAAGAACAAGCTGTTTTAACTTGTCACCCGTCACCTGTCACTTGTCGTTATAGTGACGATTATACGTTGGCACTTACGAGAGTCAAGCAACTGACCATATGTAGTTTCCGCGATGCAATAAATAATTGACACGGACAACGACCGGGAGTAATGTCCGGGCAGGATAAGCACCGTAATTAAACGAATCCTTTACCTCGCTCACTTTGTCATTGGGTTCAACCCAACTTCTAACTCACCTTGGAGGAAAAATGCGAAGGCACTCTCTATTGATACTTTTAGTCGTTGTTTTTGTCGCGGGTATAACTGCGCGCACCGTGCTCAATCAAACGACACGACGCGAACGCCCCGCTTACACGATCACTTGGCAAGTGACGGCATACGACGCGAAAGGTGAAGCGACGCCGCTCTATCTGGAAACACGCTACGTCTCGTCCAACGGCAACTGGCGCGGGGTCAAACAATACCCTGACGGCAAAATCGAAGAAATGTTTGCCGAAGTAGGGGAGGGCGTCTTCGTCAAGCGCGGCGAGAAAATGCACTTTCTGTCAAACCATAGGCTTCCTCCGGCGCGAACCGTCGAGGGATTTCTGAAAAGCCCCGACTACCTCCGCACGGAAACGGTGCTCGGACAGACAGCCCTCGTGTTAAAGCCCGCCAATGATCACGAGGGTCGGTTTGAAATGTTTTATGCCCCCGCGCTGGATAACGACATCAAGACAATCTATCGCGGTGCGCGGACGACCGTTCAAGAACCTATCAGCCTTGTCTTCGGCGAGCCGGATGCGGCGTTGGTCAAAATGCCGAAAGGGTTGACCGTTGATCGCACGAACTACGAGAGGATGCACGGCACACCCGGCGTTAAGAACTGAGCGGAGCAATCGCGCCGCTTCACCTCCCGACTTCGAGATAAGAACCGCCCGCAGGTCTGACAGGCTTGCGGGCGGTTTCTCCGTCGAGGGAAAAGATGTGCGAGAAGTTTGCGGGCGATTGAAAAGACGCGGAGTTGCGGCTACACTCCCCGGCGCGTTGCGGCTTTATTTTTATTCCGGTAACTTCTTAAAACATGCAAGCACTCATTCTCGCAGGCGGCAAAGGCACACGACTCCGCCCGCTCACGGTTCACACGCCGAAGCCCATCGTTCCCATCTGCAACCGCTCTTTCCTGCTCTACCAGATCGACACGCTGCGCGATGCCGGGATCACCGACATCACGCTCTCGCTCTCGTACCAGCCGCACAAGATCGAGCAACTCATCGGCGACGGCTCGGCACACGGCGTCAGGATCAAATACACGGTCGAGCCGCAGCCGATGGGCACGGCCGGGGCGTACAAGTTTGCCGAAGAGTTGCTGCGCGAACCGACCGTCGTTTTCAACGGCGACATCCTGACCGACCTCGACCTCGAACGCGTCATCCGCGAACACAACGAACGACGCGCGGCGGCGACGCTCGTGCTCGCGCCCGTCGAGAATCCGAGCGCGTATGGCTTGGTCGAAACCGAACCGGACGGCCGCGTGCGTCGCTTTCTGGAGAAGCCGAAACCGGACGAGATCAGAGTCAACACGATCAACGCGGGAACTTACGTCCTTGAACCGCGCGTGCTCGACGCAATCCCTGCGGGCGAAAATTATTCTTTCGAGTATCAGCTTTTCCCCGACCTGCTCAGGCGCGGCGAACCCTTCTACGCGCACATCCCCACAGACGCCTACTGGATCGACATCGGCACGACCGAGCGCTACCTGCAAGTGCATCGAGACCTGCTCGCAGGCCGCGTCGGTCACGTCCGTCTGGCCGAACGCCGCGCCGGGTTTGAGCCAATCGCCGGAGCGAAAATCGACGAACGCTCGCTCATCGCGCCCGACTGCACGATCAAGGCGGGCGCGCACATCTCAAACTCCGTGCTCGGCGAGGGCTGTTTCGTCGAAGAAGGCGCGCGGGTCGAAGATTCCGTCATCTGGTCGCACACGCGCGTGGGTGCGGGGGCGCGCGTCTCCGGCGCGATCATCGGGCGCGGCTGCCACGTCGGGCGCGAAGCACAGGTCGGCGCGGGCGCGACGCTCGGCGACAAAACTTCTCTCACCGATTTCACGCAGACGGGTGGCGCGATATGAGCGGGCGCACGATCCCCGAGCGCATCCCGCGCACGCCCATCCTCTTTGGGACGGACGGCTGGCGCGCCGTCATCGCGCACGAGTTCACCTTCGCCAATCTCGAACGCGTGGCGCAAGCCTACGCGGACTTTCTCAACGGGGCGCAACAACAGCAACCGGCGCAACCCGAACGCGCGGGCGCGCCGACGGGTGCGCCGCACGCCGTCGTCGGCCACGACCGACGCTTCCTGTCGGAGAAGTTTGCCGCGCGCGTCGGCGAGGTGTTGGCAGGCAATGGCATCCGTGTCGCGATGTTCGCAGGCGACGTGCCGACGCCGCTCGTCTCTTGGGCGGTGCGCGAGCGCGGGGCGGCGGGCGGCGTCGTCATCACGGCCTCGCACAATCCTGCGGAGTTCAACGGCTTCAAGATCAAAGCTCCTTGGGGCGGGAGCGCGACGCGCGAGACGACGGCCGCCGTCGAGGCTCTCGTTGACGCGCAACCGCCGCGTCGCAGCGACCTGACGGACGCGATGCGCGGCGAATTGGATGATGCGCTGGAAAGTTATCGCGCGCAGATCGCGTCTTACATCGATCTCGAACGGTTGAAGGGTGCGCGGGCGCGCGTCGTGATCGACCCGATGCACGGGTCGGGCGGTCGTTGGGTGGAAAGTTTCCTCGTCGGCGGCGCGCTCGAAGTGGAGACGATCCGCGCCGGACGCGACACGCAGTTCGGCGGCGTCAACCCCGAACCGATTGATCGCAACCTCGCCCCCTTGCGCGAGCGCGTCGGCGCGGCGGGCGCGCTCGTCGGGTTGGCGACCGACGGCGATGCCGATAGAGTCGGCGCGGTCAACGAACTGGGCGAGACGATGACGATGCATGAAGTCGTGCCGCTTCTGCTCCTGCACCTCGCGCGTCGGCGCGGGATGACGGGCGGCGTCGTGCGCACCTTCTCGCAATCCGTGCTGACGAAGCGTATTGCCGCCGCGCACAACTTGAAACTTTACGAAACGCCCATCGGTTTCAAGTACGTCGCAGACCTCATGCTGCGCGAAGACATTCTCATCGGCGCGGAAGAATCCGGCGGCGTCGGCGTCAAAGGCCACATCCCGGAGCGCGACGGCATCCTCAATTCCCTGCTCTTTCTCGAAGCCGTCGTCGCCGCCGAGGGCAAGACGCCTTCGGAGATGGTCAGGGAGATGCACCGCGAGTTCGGCGAGTTCTACTTCGGGCGGCGCGACCTGCATCTCGAAGTGGCGCGCGGTTTGAACCTCGTCGAGACGCTTTCCGTCTCACCGCCCGAAGCAGTGGCGGGTCACACCGTCCACGGCTTCTCGCAGATGGACGGGATGAAGCTCGTCTTCGGCGACGAATCATGGCTGCTCTTTCGCCAGTCCGGCACAGAACCCGTCCTGCGCATCTACGCCGAAGCCACTTCCGTCGCAAAGGTGAACGAACTGCTCGACGCCGGTTGCGCCATGGCGAATAAAGCAGAGGTCAGAGGTTAGAGGTTAGAGGTTAGAAGTTAGGAGTTAGAGCTTTGACGTTAGCGGTCACAGGTCAGAGGTCAGTTTTACTCTGCTCCCTCCGCCGGACTCATCTTCGCCCGACAACTTTTATTGGTCTCAACAAAACTCATTCGCGCTCGGCATGCTTTCAACTAACCTCTAACCTCTGATCTCTAATCTCTCTTTCTTATGCCTGAGCTACCCGAAGTCGAACTCGTCGCGCGCGCCCTCGATGGCCTCGTCAGTTCGCGGCGCGTGTTGGCCGCGAGACTTTTGCGCGCCGGTCTCGCGCCGGACACGCCGCCTGCCGTCTTCGCACGCGCCCTGCGCGGCCGTCGCATCGAACGCGTCACGCGGCGCGGCAAGCACATCCTCTTCGAGTTTGAAGGCGCGCAAACGCTCATCGCGCATCTGCGCATGACCGGGAGATTTATGCTCCTGCCGCCCGAAGCCGCGCCGCCCAAGCACACCCACGCCCTCTTTTATCTCGACGACGAACGGCGGCTCGTCTTCTCCGACCAGCGACACTTCGGGATGATGAAACTCGTCGGCACGGCCGATCTGGCGCACGCGAAAGAACTGCGCCTGCTCGCCCCCGAACCCTTCTCCGGCGACTTCACGCCCGACTACCTGCGGACGACCTTCGCCCGCACGCGCCGCACACTGAAAGAGACGCTGCTCGATCAAAGGAAGGTCACGGGTCTCGGCAACATCTACGCCGCCGAAGCTCTGTTCCTCGCGCGCATCAACCCCTTTCGCGCCGCCGCCGAAATCTCACCGCGCCGCCTGCCCCGACTTCATCAAGCCATCCTCGACGTGTTCAACGAATCAATCGCGCACGGCTCGACCATGAACGTTGACCCCGAAAACATCGACGGGAGCTACTACGACGGCGGCTTCAACGGCCGCTGGCGCGTCTACGACCGCGAAGGCGAACCCTGTCTCGACTGCCGCGCCTCCATTCGACGCATCACGCACGCCGGACGCTCCACCTATTTCTGCCCGCGCTGCCAGCAAAGATAAAAGCGGAGGTTAGAGGTCAGAGGTCAGAGGTCAGTAGAGACAAATTGAAGGCCGGTGAAAGCGCGTAAGATCACTTTCACCGGCCTTTTTTTACTAACCTCTAACTTCTAACCTCTGACCTCTCGCCTTTACAAGTTTTGCACGATGAAGTCGGTCATCATCTGTCGCATGTGTTTGAGCAGGAGCGGGTCGGTCACGCCGTGGCGCGACTTGGGATAGAGCATGAGTTGGAAGGGCTTGCCCGCCTTCTGTAGTTCGTAGGCAAACTGGATGGTGTTCTGGACGTGAACGTTGTCGTCCATCGTGCCGTGGATGAGCAGGAGTTTGCCGTGCAGGTCTTTCGCGTTGTGCAGCGGCGAAGCCTTGCGATAGCCTTCGGGGTTGTTCTGCGGCGTGCCCATGTAACGCTCTGTGTAGATGCTGTCGTAATCGCGCCAGTCCGAGACGGTTCCGCCCGCGATGCCGATCTTGAAGCTCTGGCTGTGGGTCAACGCGTAGGAAGTCATAAAGCCGCCGTAGCTCCAGCCCCAGAGGCCGATGCGCGAGCCGTCAACGTAGGGCTGCGACTTCAACCACGAGAGGCCGTCTTCCAGATCGCGCAGTTCCAACTCCCCGAAGTTGCGATAGACCGGCCAAGCGGATTCCACGCCTTTGTTGCTCGCCGTGCGGTTATCGCAAATCCAGACGATGTAGCCCTTCTGCGCGAGAAGTTGATGCCAGAGATAGCCGAGGCCGCCCCACCCGTTTCGCACCTGTGGGGCTTGCGGCCCGCTGTAGGTGAACGACATCACCGGGTATTTTTTCGACGGGTCGAAATCCGGCGGGCGAATCATCATCGCCTCCATCGTGAAGCCGTCGCGCGTCTTGACCTGCATCAGTTCGGCCTTGCCGAGTTTGTATTGCGCGAGGGCGGCGACTTTGTTTTCCGCCAGCACGCGCACGAGTTTGCCATTAGCGTCGAAGAGACGCACCTGCGTCGGCGTGTTGATGTCGTTCCAGTAATGGACGTAGTGCGTGAAGGTCGGGTTGAAGTCAACGCGGTGCGAGCCTTCGCCCTGCGTGATGCGCGTCTGTCCCGTGCCGTCGAGATTGATGCGGTAGGCGTTCGTCGCAATGTGGCTCGCTTCCGTGCCCGTGAAATAGATGACGCCCTTCGCTTCGTCCACGCCCTCGACCGAACGAATCTCCCACTTGCCGTCCGTCACCTGCCGGATCAATTTGCCGTCGGCCGCGTAGTGATAGAGGTGCTGCCAGCCGTTGCGCTCGCTCAACCAGAGAAACGAGCCGTCTTTCAGGTAACGCGGATTATTGTCCTTCGCTTCGACCCACGCTTTGGTCGTCTCGCGAAAGAGCGTCGAGGTCTTGCCGTCCGACGCGTTGGCGTAGTTCAGGTCGAGATACTTCTGCTCCCGATCCTGCGCGTGAAAGATGACCCGGCGACTGTCGGGCGTCCAGCCGACGCGCGTGATCAACAGATCGTCCGGTTGATACTTGTAAGTATCGACCCAGCGCGTCGCGCCGCCGGAGGCGTTGACGATGCCGAGCTTGACGACGGGGTTCGGATCGCCCGCCTTCGGGTAGGGCGTGATCTCCAACTCCTGCCTGACCGGAATGTGATCCACCACGGCGAATTCGTGCACCGGCGTTTCGTCCAGACGCAGGTAGGCGATCATGTTTGAATCGGGACTCCACCAGTAGCCCTCGAAGTTGCCGCGCCCGTAGAGTTCTTCCTGATAAACCCAGTCGAGACGGCCGTTCAGGATTTTGGGCGAGCCGTCGCTCGTGAGCGCGCGTTCCTTCTGCCCGCCGAGATCGACGATGTAGATGTTGTTGCCGCGCACGTAAGAGACCATGCGCCCGTCGGGGCTGAACGTCTCGCCCACCTCTTCGTCCGGCGAGTTTGTCAGACGCCACGCGCGGTCGCTGTTGAACTCGTAATAAAAGAGATCGTTGGCGTGATTGATGAGCGCGCCGGTCTGCGACGGGTTCAACTGGTAGTTGGTGCGATTGGCGAGGCGGCGCGCGTCCTCGCTCGACATGCCGGGGAGCGCGTTCAGTGCGGCCTCCATCTTCGCGGCGTCGAAGAACGCGGACGTGTCGCCCGTCAGGGCGTTGACGCGGACGATGCGCGGCGTGCCCGGCTTCGTCGGGTCGCCCGCGACCAAGTAACTTTTGCCGTCCTTGAGCCAGCGCGGCGCGGGCGTCGAGCCGCTGAAGTTGACCCGCTTGACCGGGTCGTAGAGTTCTTCGACGGTCAACAGTTTCTCCTGCGCGAAAGCGTGGGAGGAAAGAGCGAGTAAGATAAAGGCGAGTGTGAAAAGTGTCAGGCGTTTACGCACTGTGGAATTCTCCTGCAAGTTAAGTTGAAGCGGTGTCGAATTTCTACTCTAACAGATTCGCGCCCGCACGGCCGCGCGCAAGTTCCGGCGTCGGTTTATTCGGGGAGAAGGCGCAGTTTATTTTGAACGCTCGAAGCATTCAGCCAAAATCAAACGCGCCTGTCAAGAAGATTCCCGGTTGATACGCAAGGCGGGCGCAACCGGTTTCAACCGTCGCCCACGCGTTCGAGCCTCACGCGTAAAGGCGCACGCCGCGCCGCGGGCGCGTCGCTTGACAGCCGCCGCCGGACGGGCGTATAAGCGCGTTTGAGAAAAGACGTGGTGAGTTAAGGCGACTTGCGGCCACGTAAAATAAACCGCTAAACAGCACGACTCTTCCGTCGAAGCGCCACCCTCTTCGAGCCGCTTTTCTGAAGTCCCGCGTTGTTTGGCGCGGGACTTTCGTTTTGAGCCGTCAACTATCAGCGGTCAGCTATCAGCTTTTTGTCTGTGCTGACGGCTGACGGCTGACCGCTGACAGCTTCTTTATGGAAAACTTTCGCGACCTACTTTCGAGCGACCAGATCACAGTGTTTGACGGCGCGATGGGCACGATGCTCTATGCAAAGGGCGTCTACATCAATCGCTCCTATGACGAGTTGAATCTGACGAACCCCGACCTCGTGCGCGAGGTGCATCAGGAATACGTGCGCGCGGGCGCGGACGTTATCGAGACGAACACCTTCGGCGCAACCGCTCACAACTTGCAGCAGTACGGATTGGAGGCGAGCCTTCGCCAGATCAACATCACGGCCGCACGTCTCGCGCGCGAGGCCGCCTGCGAACGCTGCCACGTCGCGGGCGCAATCGGCCCACTCGGCCTGCGTATCGAGCCTTACGGCCCCACCTCTTTCGACGAAGCGAAGGAGATGTTCAAGCAACAGGTCTCCGCGCTGCTCGAAGGGGGTGTTGACCTCTTCATCCTCGAAACTTTCTCCGACATCTCCGAGATTCGCCAAGCCCTGCGCGCCGTGCGCGAACTTTGCGACCTGCCCGTCATCGCGCAGATGACGATCCTCGCTGACGGCAACACCTCTTACGGCACGACGCCCGAAGTCTTCACCACGCGCCTAGACGAATGGGGTGCGGACGTGATCGGCCTCAACTGCGGCGTCGGCCCGGCCGACGTGCTCACGGCCATCGAAAAGATGCGTAAGGTGACGGACAAGAAGTTGTCCGCACAACCCAACGCCGGTTTGCCGCGTGACGTGCAGGGGCGGCAGTTTTACATGAGTTCGCCGGAGTACATGGCGAAGTATGCGAAGCGTCTGATTCAGGCGGGCGTGAAAGTGATCGGCGGCTGTTGCGGCACGATGCCCGCACACATCAAGCTCATCTCCGACGCCGTGCGCGCCGCTTCGCCCCGCAAGCAGCGCGTCATCTTCAAAACCGAGCAACCGGCGCGCATCGAAGAATTGCAGCCCACAGACATTCAGGTCGTGCCGTTGGCGGAGCGTTCAAACTGGGCGCGACGGCTCGTGGGCGGCGAGTTTGTGACGACCGTGGAGGTGCTGCCGCCGAAAGGCTGCGACGCCGCCAAGACCCTCGATCAAATACGGCTGCTCAAGACCGCCGGAGTCAACGCCGTCAACATCCCCGACGGGCCACGCGCGCAGACGCGCATGAGCGCGCAGGCCACCGCGCTGCTGGTCGAACGCGAGATCGGCCTCGAAGCCGTGCTCCACTATTGTTGCCGCGACCGCAACCTGCTCGGCATGATGTCCGACCTGCTCGGCGCGGCCGCGCTCGGCTTGCGGAATCTTCTGTTAATCACCGGCGACCCGCCGAAGATGGGGCCGTACCCGGACGCTACGGCCGTCTTCGACATCGATTCCATCGGCCTGACCAACATGGTCAACAAGCTCAACCACGGTCTCGACCTCGGCAACAATCCCATCGGCTGCCCGACCTCTTTCTGTATCGGCGTCGGCGTCAACCCCGGCGCGATCAATCTCGACGAAGAGATCAAACGTTTCGAGTACAAGGTCGAGGCGGGCGCGGAATACGCCATCACGCAACCGGTCTTCGACGTGGGACAATTGCGCGACTTCCTCAAAAAAATCGAGCACGTCCGCATCCCCGTCATCGCGGGCATCTGGCCGCTCGTCTCCTTTCGCAACGCCGAGTTTCTCCACAACGAAGTGCCCGGCGTCCGCGTCACGCCTTCGATCATGGAACGCATGCGGCGCGCCTCTGACATCGGGAAAGAAGCCGCGCGCGACGAGGGCTTGCAGATCGCGCGCGAGTCGCTGCTCGAAGTGCGCGATCTGATACAGGGCGTGCAAGTCTCCGCCCCCTTCAACAACGTCCGCTACGCGCTCGAAGTGTTCGAGGCTCTGCCGGAGTTCGGCGCGCAGAGCGAAACGACGACGGCCGCCGGTTAGCCGTTGCAACATTTTTGCCAGTAACTTTTGCTTGTATTTTTCGCGCCCCCGTGTAGAATGCCGCGCGTTAAGTATCGGAGACCCGCGCGCGTGCGGCGTTACCTCAGACGGCATCTTTAACGCCCCGCGCGAATTGACGGCATCAGCGCAACCCTCTACGCGCCCCTTGCCGGATCGTTCGACCCACAGACTCACGCCCCTCTAAAAACAATATCCGCACCGGTTCGCCCGGCGTTTTCTACGCCTGCGCGCTCCGGCAAGGAGCACGACCTTGAACACTCACGCGAGGCGACTCTGCGCCTCCTTCCTCGCAGCCTTCGCGCTCTGCCTGTGGGTCGCATCCGTGCGCTCGCAAAACGGCGCGGTGCGTCCGATCACCACGACGCCCGAACACGCTCTCAGCCTCAACCCGACCATCAGCGGCGACGGCCAACGCGTCGCTTTTGAATCGAACGCCAACTTGACCGGCGCAAACAGCAGCGGCGGCAGCGCGCGCTTTCACGCCCTGCGCGTGGATTTATCCGGAGCGCGCGACGCGTTTACGGACGTGGCCGCGTCGCGCGCGCCAGCCCCCGCCATGTCGCGCGACGGCTCGCGGCTTGCGTTCGCCAGCCACGAAAATTTGACCGGAGAAAACGCCGACGGCAACTCGGAGATATTTCTCTTCGCGGACGAGAGGCTGCAACAGATCACTCACACGTCGCCACGCGACCCCGCGCAACGCACCGCCGAAGGAAATTTCCAACCCTCCGTCTCCGACGACGGCTCGCTCGTCGCCTTCGCATCCAATCGCGATCTGACGGGCGCAAACCCGGACGCGAACCTCGAAATCTTCCTCTACGACCACGCCGCCCGCACCTTCAAACAACTCACCGACGCGACCCACACGACCAACTCAAGCGACGCCAAGATCAGCGGCGACGGCACGCGCATCGCCTTCATACGCGACGCGCAAGCGGCGGGCGGCGACGACGACGCTCGGCGCACGCGCGACTTGATGTTGTTTGAACGCGCCGACAATTCGACGCGCATCGTCGCACCCGGCGTCGAAGCGTTGTCGATGACTTATGGCCGCGCGATCAGCACCGACGGACGGCGCGTAGTCTATTCGGCGCAGACGGCGGCGCGCACGACACAGGTGTTTCTCTACGACGGGCGCAACGAGCAGATCCGGCAACTCACCGCTCTCGGCTCGCGCGCCGCGGACGTCCCGCTCCACCCGACCATCAGCGGCGACGGCTCGCGTGTCGCTTTCGCCACGCGGCGCAACGTCTCCGGCGGCAATTCGGACGCGAGCGTCGAGTTGTATCTCTACGATCTCCCCACAGCCAAATTTTCCCGCGTCACCGACGCGCCCTCCGGCGCAAACGCCGAAGTCGTCTCTTCTCTCAACGAAGACGGCTCGCTCGTCGCGTTCAACTTTCCGCGCGTGCTGACACAAGCAATTTCCGACGCCGACTTCGCCAACAACTCCGAGATTTATCTGGCGCGTCTCGACGCCCGCGCCCCCTTCTCAACCAACCTGCAAATTTTGCACGGCGCGTCGTTCGGCAAAGAACCCGCCCCCGTGAAGTCCATCGCGCCCGGTCAAATCGCGGTCGCGCGGGGCGTCAATCTCGCCCTCGATGCCACGCGCTCGCGGCCGTCGGACGGCGGCGCATTTCCGCTCACGCTCGGCGGCGCAACGCTCTTGGTCAACGGGCGACGCGCCCAACTCTTTTACGCCTCGCCCACGCAGATCAACTTCCACGTCCCGGCCGAAACCGAAACGGGCACGGCGCAAGTGGTGGTACGTAATCACGACGGCCAAGAGTCGCGCGCGTTTGTCGCGGTGTCGCCCGCCGCGCCCGGCGTCTTTACGGAAAGCGGCGACGGCAGCGGCGCAAGCGTCGCGCTCGACGCGCAGACATTCTTACGCAGCCCCTTCGATCCGGTTGACGCCGCAAACCGCCCGCGACGCCTGATCATCTTCGCGACCGGCGTGCGCGGCGCGCAGTCAATCGCCGTCACCGTCGGCGGGCGCGTGCTCGTGGTGGAAAACATTTTGCCTTCGCCCGACCTGCCCGGTCTGGACGAGATACACGTCCTGCTCTCGCGCTCGCTGGCCGGGGCGGGCGATGTTCCGCTCGTCGTGCGCGCCGACGGGCGCGAGAGTAATCCGACGCATATCAACTTCACGGGCACGCGTCGCCCCGCGAGCATCGCGCTCGAACCCGCGTCGGCCTCTGTGGGCGTCGGCCGCTCCGTGCGTTTTGCGGCTTCGGTGCGCGACGCCGACGGCGTCGAGATCGCAAACGCGCCCGTCGCCTTTAACACGTCCGACGAGAGCGTGGCGACGATAGACACGGGCGGCGTCGCGCGCGGCTTGCGCGCAGGGACGGCGACTATCAAGGCCACTTCCGGCGAAGTCTCTGCGACGGCGCACCTGTCTGTCTTTCCGCTCACGCTCGTCCTCAACGAAGTTCTCGCAGACCCGCCCGACGGCGCGGCGGGCGACGCCAACCACGACGGCGCGCGCAGTTCGACGCAGGACGAGTTTATCGAACTCGTCAACGCTTCGACGGTTGATCTGAACATCGGCGGCTATCAACTCACGACTCGCGGCGCGAGCGGCGCGGACATCGTGCGCCACACTTTCGCGGCCGACACCATCGTCGCTCCCGGCACGGCAATCGTCGTGTTCGGCGGGGCGCAAGTTGACGCGTTCGACCCCACGCATCCCGCGTTCGCGGGCGCGCTTGTCCAGACCGCTTCGACCGGCGCGCTGTCTCTCACAAACGGCGGCAGCGTCGTCAAACTACTCGACCCGGCGGGCGCGACCGTCGAACAAATAGCTTACGGCGGCGCGGGCGAACCCGACGGCGACCGCAACCAATCGCTCACACGTGCGCCGGATGTCGTAGGCGATTTCATCCCACATGAAACCGCACCCGCCAGCGTTGGTCGTTCGTTCTCTCCGGGCACGCGCATAGACGCGACGCCTTTTCTCAACAGCGCCCCCATCGCTCGCATCGAAGTCGCGCCTCCGCTTGCGACCATCGAACGCGGCGAGCAACAACAGTTCACGGCGCGCGCCTTCGACGCGAACGGGGCGGAACTTCAAGGAATCATTTTCCGCTGGCAGTCTACAGACGCGGCGGTGGCGACGATTGACGCGGGCGGCCTCGCGCGCTCGTCGGCGTCGGGCGAGACACAAATCACGGCCACGGGGCGCGGCGTTCAATCGACGCCCGCGATGCTTGAAGTGCTCGCGCCTCAACCCAAAATTGCGCGCGTTGAAGTTGCGCCCCTCACGGCCTCGATCAATCGCGGCGGCACGCTTCAGTTCAGCGCACAAGCCTTCGACCCGCAGGGGCGTCCCGTCGCCGACGCGAATTTTTCGTGGTCTTCCGGCAACGCTTCGATTGCGTCGATTGACGCGGCGGGAGCGGCGCGCGGCGTCGGCGTCGGTGCGACGAGCATCTCGGCCTCAACCTCCGACGGCGCGGGCGGCACGGTCAAGGGTCAGGCTTCGCTCGAAGTGCGTGTTCCCATCGTCTTGAACGAAATATTTGCGGACGTGCCGCCCGATGATCCGGCCACGCAAATTGTCGAAGGCGATGCCAACCGCGACGGCGTGCGTAACTCGGATGACGACGAGTTTGTCGAGGTTTTGAACTATTCGTCGTCGCCCGTAGACATCTCCGGCGTCGTCGTCGCAGACACGACCGCGAGACGTTTCACCTTCCCTGCGGGGACGATTCTTGCGCCGGGAAGCCCGCTCGTCGTCTTCGGCGGCGGCGCACCGTCGCGCGTCGATCCGGCGTTCGGCGGGTCAGGCGTATTCGTCGCCGCATCGCTCGGCTTGAACGACGCGGGCGACGCGCTTTCGCTCAAACTTCCAATCGGCAATGTAGAGATCACGATTGCGTCTCAAGCTTATGGCACGGCCGCGACGGGCGCGCCTCCTGCGCCCGCCGATCAATCGTTGACGCGTGCGCCCGACGCCGCTTCGGATTCGACGGGTGGCGCGTTTGTCGCGCACACGCTTGCGACGGGTGCGGCTGGCCGACGCTATTCCCCCGGCACGCGCGCCGACGGCACGCCGTTCAATTCGCCGCCCATCACGCGTATCTTAGTTGACCCCGCAATTGCCGCCGTCGAGATCGGCGCGTCGCAAAATTTCCGCGCACGGGCTTACGCCACGCTCGACGGCGTCGAACGCGAAGTGTCGAACGTTTCGTTCAACTGGGATTCGAGCGATGCGGGCAAGGCGACCGTCGCGCAAGCGAGCGGAGCGGAGACGACAATTCGCGGCGTGTCCGCGGGCAACACCCTGATTCGCGCACGCGCGGGCGGGCTTGAGGCCGCCGCGACCCTGACGATCAATCCCCCGCCGCCCGTCCTCACGCGTCTCATCTTGTCTCCCGTCGCCGCGACAATCGTTGTCGGCGGCGCAGAGCAGTTCACGGCGCGCGCGTTCGACCAATACGACCAACCGTTCCCCGTCTCTTCAATCAACTTTAATTCGGACGCCGTTGCGGTCGCGACGGTTGACGCGGTTAATCAAAGTCAGGGAAGCGTCGAAGCGCGTGCGATGGTCAGAGGCCGCGCGGCGGGCACGGCGCACATCACGGCTACGGCCATAGACGGCGGGCGAAGCGTGGCGAGCGAGGCGGCGACGCTCACGGTGAATCCACCGCCGCCGAGCGTCAAGCGAGTCGAAATTGCGCCGCCGTCCGCAATCATCGGCGCGGGCGCGACGCAGCAGTTCACTGCGAAGGCTTACGACCAGAATGATCGAGAGATGCAGGGCGTCGTGTTCAACTGGACGACGAGCGACGCGGGCGTTGCCACCATTGATGCAAGCGGGCTTGCGACGGGGAGAGCGGCGGGCACGACGGCAGTAAAGGCCGCCGCTGCGAATGTCGAGAGCGCGGCCGCGTCTCTGACGGTCACAGCCCCGCCCGTCCCTTCTGCGGGTCAAGTCATCATCAACGAAGCGGTCGTCGCCTTCGCAACGTCCGGCACGCAGGCGCGCAGAGATTTCGTCGAGCTTTACAACTTGACCGGGCAGACGCTCGACATCACCGGACTCGTCATCACCTTTCGCCCGTCCGGCTCAGGCAACGCTCCGCAGTCGCTCATGCTCGGCAATGCGTCGGGCGAGAAATTCTTGATTCAGCCGCACGGCTATTTTCTCATCGCCGGCGGCGCGGACACCTTCGGCGCGCGGGTGGATTTCAACGCCAGCGCGAGCAGTTTTGATCTGAACAATACAACGGGCGGGATCAAGATCGAGATCGGCGGGGTGAAGTTGGACGGGCTGGCGTATCAGGGAGGCGCGACCGCCCCGTCGGCGGCGTTTAGTGCGTACGGCGAGGGGACGCTTTTGCGGTTCACGAGCGGCACGACGAACGATCTCATACGCAGCCCCAACGCAACCGACACCAACAACAACGCGACGGATTTTCGCCGCAACGGCACGGCCTCAAGCGTCAGTCCGAAAACGGCGAACCCTTGAGGGCGCAAGGCGCGTCTCTGGCGAAACGGAAGCCGCCCGCGCGGGCAGCCTTCAACTTGAAAGGTTCACTTAAACCGAGAAAGGAAAGCTCTCGCGCGGGCGGGGTGGAACGACTCACGGAGCGGCAACCGGAACAGCGATTCCCGCTCTGTTTAGAGAAGCATTGATTACCAGTGATCTCCGTAGGAATGACCGCAGGCACAGTAGTCATTTCCTCCCGGGTTCGCGTTTTCATATTGGGCGCACGTGCATCTGCTGCATCTCCCTGCCCCCCTCAACGCCTTGCTGATGAAATGTCGGCAGGACTCGAGAAGTGTGTTCAACATAGGTTTACCTCCTTAGGGAAAGTGGACGCATTGATGAGGTATGGCGACGGCTGCGGCAGCGTCCGTTTGAGAGCGGCCGTCTTAACAGTGTGCTGCCATTTACTTGTTAAGTGCGCTCGCCCCGACATAACTCTGAGAAGCACACGGAAACAAGCAGCGCGCATCTTACTGCATGTTGCAAAATTTAAAAATCAAAAAATCGTGATGCTCGCCGGCCGGATATCTAACTTAATCTTCGCTTCTTTGTGCCTCCGGTGTGAGGCTTATCCGCACAGAAGAATTGACTCAGGCGGGAGAGGAAGAGACGCTGATGAGATTTGCGAAGCGGACTTGAACGAGCGTCGCGCCCCTAGTTGTCTTCTTCGATGGAGAAGGAAGTTTCCTGTTTGGGCTGCTGGCGGAGGCTCTGGAGTTTGGCGGAGACTTTGCTGCTGAGACGCTCGCCCCTGTCCTTCGCGGCGTCGGAATCCGGCGAGTCGAAAATGTCTTCAAACCAAGACTGCCGCTCCGTGGACTTCGGAGCATCGACCGCTGCCGTTTCTCCCGCGTGCGCCGTCTCCTGTTCAAGTTCAACAATTCGTTCGGCCTCGTCGCCGTTTTCCGTTTGGCGCGTGAGTAGTTTCTGAAATTCCCTCTCGTAGTGATCGTGCGTGTCGCTCAATTCGTCGGCGATGTTGAGGGCGGCGAAGATGGCGATCTTGGCGAGGTCGTGCGCCGTCGTGTGCGCGGAGATGAGGCGCATCCGCTCGTCCACGAGTCCGGCGATGCGACGGATGTGCTCGACCTCGCGGTTCGTACGCAGGCTGTAAACCTGATTGAAGATGTTTACTTCAACCGATTTGAAGGGAGGCTTGGGGGCGTCGCTGCTCATATATAAACTTGATTTACCTGACCACGCCCACGAGCGGGCTTGACGCGCTGGCGTAGAGGCGTTTCGGCATGCGCCCGGCGAGATAGGCGAGGCGTCCGGCGCGAATGGCGAGGCGCATCGCATCGGCCATCTGCGCGGCGTCGCGCGCCTCGGCAATGGCGGTGTTCATCAAGACTGCGTCCGCGCCGAGTTCCATCGCAATCGCCGCGTCGCTGGCCGTGCCGACGCCCGCGTCGACGATGATGGTGGCATCCGGCAACTGCTCGCGCATGATCCGCAGGTTGGCCGGGTTCTGCACGCCGAGACCCGAACCGATGGGCGCGGCGAGCGGCATCACGGCGGCGCACCCGGCGTCCAGCAACTTCTTTGCCATGATGAGGTCGTCGCTGAAATAGGGGAGCACCGTGAAGCCCTCGCGGACGAGCACGCGCGCGGCTTCGAGCGTCTGCTCGTTGTCGGGAAAGAGCGTCGTCTGGTCGCCGATGACTTCGAGTTTAACGAGGTCGGTGTGCAGGGCTTCGCGCGCGAGGCGTGCGGTGCGGACGGCCTCTTCCGCCGTGTAACACCCGGCGGTGTTCGGCAGGATGGCGAGAGCCGGGTCGAGGTGGTCGAGAAAGGATTCGCTGCTGCGGTCGAGCGGCACGCGACGCACGGCGACCGTCACCATCTCCGCGCCCGATGCGCGATGCGCCGCCTTCATCTCCTCGAAGCTGCGATACTTCCCCGTCCCGATGATCAGGCGCGACGTAAAAGCGCGCCCCCCGATTTCGAAAGTCTCTGTGGTTGTAGTTAAGGTGGTTGACATATCCGATTGAATCTTTCCGTCCGTTGCGATTCGGGATTATAGCAACTAATCAACCATGAACGGCAAAGGGAGCGGCGCGCAAATTGCGATGCCGCTCCCTCCGGGCTACAAGTGATCCGCGTTTTACCCTTTCAGCTTCGACCCGTTTCCCCCGTTATCGCCGCCCGCCAGTTTCGCCCCGTTGTCGCCGCCGTTTGCAGGCAAGCGGTCGCGGAAGAGATTGAGCAGGAGCAGCGTGCCGAGGCCGCCCGCGCCGCTGTCGCCGTTGCCGCCCGAAGCCATCACGTCGGGCGTGATGCGGACGCCCTTCTCGCCGATCACGCGTAGCGTCTCGACGAGCGCGACGCCCTGCGCGCCGAGCGCGTTGACCTGTTCGTGATAGGCGACGCCCTGCGCCTCGCCCATCAGGCGCACCTTCTCGGCTTCGGCCTTACCCGTGGCGAGAATGTAGTGCGCCTCGCCGTCGGCTTCGGCCTTGCGCTGCTCGGAGCGTTTGCCCGCGATGTCCACGCCGACAGTCGCCGCCATCAGGTCTTTCTGGTTGTCGGCCTGCGCGCTGATGCGTTCGAGTTGGATGCGCTTCTCTTCGGCTTCGCGCTGCGCGTCGTACATGTTCTGTCGCTGCTCCGCGAGAATCTTCTCGGTCTGCGTCTTCATCAACTCGGCGGGCAGGTGGATGTGGCAGATGAGCACGTTGACGACGTCGACGTGATACTTCAACAGGTGCGCGCGCACGCGCGCCTCCGCGCGTTCCTGCTCCTCGTGCCGGTTCTGCAAGTAGGCCATCGCCGACGACTCGGACGCCTGATTGCGAAAGATCGAGTCGATCAGAGGATGCATCACGTTCTGGATCAGCTTATCAATCGAGCCGATCTTGGCGACCATGAAAGGCGCGTCTTCCGGTTTGACGCGGAACACGACGCGCACTTCGAGTTGCATCGTGAAGCCGTCTTTCGAGATCACTTCAAACGGGTTGAACGACTGGTTCACCTCGCCCGCCGTCCACTCGACGGTCTGGTTCGTCGTCGGAATGACGATGGGCGTGATCGCCAGCGTGTTGACGTAGTAGCGGCCGGGGCCGACCACGGTTTCCTGTATGCCGCGATAGCCTTCGGGCACGACGTAGGCTTCGTGCGCGCCTTCGTCGAGCCGACGGTCTGCCGGGTCGCCCGCCATCAGGTCTTCCTGAATCTCCGCCACATCGCGGTTCTCGTCAGCGAGTTTGTCGAGGCGCGCGGCGGCCTGCTCGACGTGCGCTTGCTCCTCGCGTTCCATCCGCTCGCGCACCTTCGCCGCCATCAGACGCCGGATTTCCTCGCCGGGGTCTTTGCCGATGTTCGAGACGATGACGGCCACTTCGCCCGGCTTCACTTCCTTCGCTAGTTCCAGAATCACTTTGAAGACGAGCGGGTTGATGTAGTAAGTGCCGGGCAGCAGGATGTCCTTCTGTGGGCCGCGCTGGCCGCCGCGCGTGATGAACTCGTTACAGTCCTGAAAATTGTCGTGGCCTTCCACGGGCGTCGCCACGTAATCGCGCGGGTCGAGCGGCGCGCCGTCGAGGGCTTCGACGAGGCCGATCTGATTCTCGTTGATGATCGTCGCGTCGTAGTGGCGCACGAAGAAGAGGCCGTGTTTGGTCTCCGTCCCGTTTTCGATGGAGATGGACTGCGTGAGGATGCGGTAAGTGCCCGGCGTCAAAATCTCCACCTGCGGGCCTTTCTGCCCGCCGCTCGCAATGAACTGCTCGGCGTCCTGATAGTTGCGATGCCCCTGTATGGCCTTGCCGTGCAGACGCCCGGCGTCGAGTTGCTCGCCGTCGGCCGCCGTCACGACGCCGACTTTGCCCGGCGGGATGACGGTTGCCTTCGCCACCGAGACGCGGAACAGGTAAGGATGAATCGGCCACAAGCCCGGCGGGAGCGTGCGCAGTTGGATGCCTTTGACGCCGCCGCGCTTGATGAAGGCGATGGGGTCTTGAAAGTTGTTGTGCGCGTTCTCGGCGCGGTCGGGCGCGAAGATGCGTCCGGGCGGCATCGGCTCGCCGTCCACCGCTTCGATGATGCCTAGTTCTTCCGCGCCCACTTCGATGAGCGGCACTTTGCGCACCACGGTCTCGAACGGCCAAAAGAGAAAGTGCAGTCCGGGCTTGAGCACGTCGGCCTGTATGCCGACTTCGCCCTCGGTGGCGACGACACGGCCGGGAGGCATTTTCACGCCCCAGTAACGTCGCTCCTTGATGGCGATTTCGCGCCCGCCGACGTTGACGAACATTTTGCTCACGAGGATGAGCAAGACGAGAGCCACGACTCCGAGAAATATCAGGAGTGTCGTGTTGGCGAAGAGATCGTTGATGTCCATGTCGCTTCCTTTGTTGCGATGCAACGGTTAGAGATTCAACCCGGCGTGCGCCGCAGGCACACGCGAAATCACCCCCCCCGGTTCGTACTTCCGTCAGCTTTCTACATGCGGAGACTCCGTCTCCCGGCTCGCCGCCGATTCGACGCGCAGTGCGGCGAGGCGTTCTTTCAAGATGAAGCCCGCGCCCGTGCCACGCGCGGCGGAACTCAAAACCCAGTACTCGCTTTCGATCAGCGCGGACAATTCTTCGCGCCTGATCTCCGCGGGGCGAGCGGAACGCGCCGCGCCCGTCACGGCGACGACGGCTCGCTCGAAGACGCTCGCGTCGTCAGAGAGCGCGGCCAGATGGAGCAGTCGGGCGGTATGCTGGCGGTCGGGGTGTCGCTGCCAGAGTTCCATGTAGGCTGTGGCGAGACGCGGGCTGCCGCGCAAGAAGTCCGTGTCGCCCGCGACGAACGAGGCGAGCGTGTGCAAGTTTGCTTCGGAGTCAGCCGCCCAATCCAAGAGGGCGTCCAACACAGAGGCATAAAGCGCGGAATCTCCGTCGCGATGTGCTTCCGCGAGAGCCGTCAGGTCGCCTGCGGACGCGCGTTTCAGAAGCGTTGATTTGCGCTGCACGGCCTCTGTGTTCGCGTGAGCCGGGATGAGACGCTTGTTTTTCGTGTGTGTCGCGTCTTGGCCGTCGAACAGGCTGCGCGGAGACGGAGGTCGCGTTTCGAGTTGCGCGGGATAGTCGGATGACCCGTGCTGCCTGCGATAGAGTGTGTATGCGGTTGCAGCGAGCAGGGCGAATGCGATGATGAAAAGGGCGATCACGTTTGATGCCTGAGCGATTCGTTTTCAAGCGGCAAGCGGCGACCACTTTGGTCGTTGCGCCGCAACGAGCGCCAGCCAAAGTTATTATACGGCGATTGGCGCGGAAGGTTCTAAAAACCGTCGGGCGCGCGAACTTTATTCCGCGCCTTTGTTCAGAGACGCGGTTGGCCGCTCCCGCCTCCGACGAAATGAACGATTTCGACTTGATCTCCGTCACGCAACACCGTCTCAGCCCAGCGTGCGCGGCGCACGACTTCGCGGTTGAGTTCGATGGCGAGGCGTTCGGGCGCGAGCGCGAGTTGGCTGACGAGTGCGTCGAGCGTGAGCGACTCCGGCAGTTCGCGGACTTCCCCGTTGATCTGGACGCGCAAGATTTTCCCTTTCAGGGCTGGTGGATGACGCGCCGCAGTTCGGCGGTGAAGCCGTCGAGGGTGGCGCGCACGAGCACCGCCGCGCGCCCTTTCGTGAAACGCGGCAGCCACGCGTGAATGGTCGCCACGCCGTCGCCGTCGGAACGCGTAGTTAAAATCAACGGGCGAAACTCCGTGCCGAGAACTTTGACCGTAACGGGCACGTTCGCCGTCGCCTCGCGGCGGTCGCCCACGCCGCGACTGACACGGACGCGGATCGTCACCACTTCGCCCGCGTGAAATTCGCGCTCCTCCATCAGGCTCAAATGCAGCGCGCCTTCGGCTTCAACCTGAATGAAGTCGTCCTCCTCCTGCTTGCTTGCGGGGCGGACGGGTTCTACGTGCTGCGTTCTGGCGGGCGGTCTGGGTGACGGCTGCGGTTGGCTCATGGCAGGAGGAGGAGGCGGCGGCGGCGCAACTTCCAGCGGGACATCTTCCAGCGCGAGAATGTCGAACTCGTCCTCGATGGGTTGAAATTCAGGCGCGCGCGCTTCCACTATTGCCGGGGCGGTTTCGATAGTTTTCGCCGGAGCTTTCGCCGGGACGGATTTTGGCGCGGGCGGCGCGGCCGGTGTGGGCGGCGCGGGCGGCGCGACCACGTCGGCGTTCTCGCGCGGCGACAGGCGTTTGAGGTCTTCTATCCGCCCGGCTTTGACGGCGGCGCAGATGAGCTTGTGCTGGCGTTGGAGACGTTCGGTGAGGACGAGCGGGTCGAAGCCCGCGTTGATGAGGTCTTGATAAGGCGAACGCTTGCTCGCCAGAATCGCTCCGCCCACGTAGACGAGCGACAGGATTAGAGGCGTGTCGAGTCCTTTGTCTTCCGTCTGGACGTGGTACACGACGCCGTTAAACTCTATATCCGTGTTGAAGCCAGTGATCACAATGATTTCAGGAAAGCGCGCGGGCGCGGTGGTGGTGGTAAAACGCTACTCAAGAGTTGTCAACGGGGTCGCCGCTTCAAACAGTAACATAGCCCTCCGAAGAGGGTCAATCTCCTTATAAAAGGGGCTTTTGCGCGGTGCGCCCACTCCCTTGACACCCTTTAGACCTTGCACTACCATGACTTTGTGCCATCATTCTCAATCTAAATTTAGAGCAGCTTTACGCTCTTTTCAGCACAAGCTGACGGGAGGCCGGTGTGCGTAATTTCGACCTGAAAGATTACTTGCCGATCCTGCTGATGTTTCTCGTCGCGGGGGGTTTCGCGGGCGGCAACATCCTGCTGTCCCAACTCGTCGGGCAGCGCAAGCAGACGCGCACGAAGTTGATGCCCTACGAGTGCGGCAAAGACCCCGTGGGGTCGGCGCGCGAACGCTTCTCGGTCAAGTTCTATCTGATCGCGATGATCTTCATTCTCTTCGACATCGAGTTGATCTTCCTGATGCCGTGGGCGGTGGTCTTCAAGTCGCTCGCGGCGCAAGGCGGGGCGATGCGGAATTTGATCTACGTCGAGATGATGCTGTTCGTCGTGCTGCTCTTGGTCGGCTACGTCTACGTGTTGAAGAAGGGCTTGTTCGACTGGAACGAGCGGGCGCGCACAGAGGCCGAGGCCGAAGCCCGCGCGCTGGCTTTGAAAGAAGGCCGCAGGGCGGAGTTGGAACATCGCGCCGCAGCTTAGCGGTGAGGGCGGTTCAGGAGTTTTACCATGGGTCTCGAAAATATACTCGCGGAAGCGTTGCCCGAAGTGTTGACGACGAAACTCGACTCGCTCGTCAACTGGGCGCGCAAGTCTTCTCTGTGGCCGGCGACGTTCGGCCTCGCCTGTTGCGCCATCGAAATGATGAACGCGACCAGTTCGCGCCACGACCTTGCGCGTTTCGGCTCGGAGGTGTTTCGCGCCAGCCCGCGACAAGCCGACGTGATGATCGTCTCAGGCCGCGTCTCGCGCAAGATGGCTCCGGTGCTGCGTCGCATCTACGATCAAATGCCCGAACCGAAGTGGGTCATCTCGATGGGCGCGTGCGCCACTTCGGGCGGCGTCTTCGACAACTACGCTATCGTGCAGGGCGTGGACAAGATCGTGCCGGTGGACGTGTACGTTCCCGGTTGCCCGCCGCGCCCGGAGATGCTCATCAACGCCGTGATGATGTTGCAGGACAAGGTGATGAAAGAGTCTCTGCGCGACCGGCGCGACATCCCGGTCGAACAGGCGCGCGAGGCCGTCCCGCCGGGGACGCTGCCCGGCTCAGGCATCTCCGCTCTCAACGAAGCGGCGGCGCAGGATGCGGACGAGAAAGCAAACGTCTCGCGCCCCTACACGATCCCCTCGCGCCACGAGCGGCGGCGTTCATCTTAAAAATAGCACTCGGCCGTCAGCTATCAGCGGTCAGCCGGACAGGCTGCATTTGCTCATAGCTGATGGCTGATAGCTGACGGCTGACAGCTTCTTATGAGCAAAGATATCGAGCGCGAACAGGCGATAGCCGGGCAGGCGGCCGAAGAACCGTTGAAGGATCAGGCGGGGTCGCAGTTGATCTCCGTGCTGCAAGAGACGCACGCGGACGCGGTTTCGGAAGTGATTCAGGCGTTCGGCGAGATCACGATTGTCGTGCCGCGCGAGCACCTCGTCGAGTTGTGCGAGTACCTGAAGACCGCGCCGCAGTTCGGTTTCAACATGCTCGCGGACATCTGCGGCGTTGATCGCGGCCCGGAGGAAGACCCGCGTTTTGAAGTCAACTATCATCTCTTTTCCACGACGAGATTTCATCGCCTGCGTCTGAAGGTGGTGGTGAGCGAAGAGAGCGCGAGTGTGCCGACCGTGACGGGCGTGTGGCGCACGGCCAACTGGCACGAGCGCGAAACCTTCGATATGTTCGGCGTCCGTTTCGACGGCCACCCCGACCTGCGGCGCATCCTCCTGCCCGACGACTGGCAGGGGCACGCGCTCCGCAAAGACTTTCCGCTGCGCGGCTACGAGCCGTACAGCCTTTCGTAGCGTTTCGAGTTTCCGGTTTCGGGTTTCAAGTTAAAAACTTCAGACCTGAGACTTGAAACTTGAAACCTGAAACTTGAAACTTATGGTCGCAAATTTACCGCCGCAGTTTGAGGTTGTCGATCAACCGTTCGACACGCAGATGACGATCTCGATGGGGCCGCAGCACCCTTCGACGCACGGCGTCCTGCGCCTCGAACTCGTGCTCGACGGCGAGATGGTCGTGAAATGTACGCCCGACATCGGCTATCTCCACACGGGGATGGAGAAGCTGTTCGAGTACAAAAAGTACCAGCAAGGCATCGTCATCACCGACCGGATGGACTACCTGAATCCGCTCGGCAACAACCTCTGTTATGTGATGGCGGTGGAGAAACTGCTCGGCCTCGAAATCCCGGAACGCGCGCAGGTGATTCGCGTGCTGATGTGCGAATTGCAGCGCATCGCTTCGCACATGGTCTGGTTGGGGACGCACGCGCTCGACATCGGCGCGATGACCGTCTTCTTCTACGCCTTCCGCGAGCGCGAGAAGATTTTGAACTTGATCGAAGCCGCTTCGGGCGGCCGCCTGACGCCGTCCTACTTCCGCATCGGCGGTTTGATGATGGACTTGCCCGCGGGCTTCGAGCGTCGCGCGCGGCAGTTCATGGACGGATTTCCGAAGGCCATTGACGAGTTCGAGACGCTGCTCTCAGGCAACCGTATTTTCCAGACGCGCACGCAGGGCGTCGGCATCATCACGGCCGAGGATGCGATTGACATGGGCGTCACGGGGCCGTGCCTGCGCGGCAGCGGCGTCGGCGTCGATGTGCGGCGCACGAACCCTTACACGGGTTATGAAACTTACGACTTCGAGATTCCGGTCGAGCAGAGTTGCGACGTGTGGGCGCGCTACGTCGTCCGCATGCGCGAACTACGCGAGTCTCTGAAGATCGCGCGGCAGGCTCTCGGCCGTCTGAAGCCGGGTGCGGTCAAGGCCGACGCGCCGAAAGTCGTCCTGCCGGATCGCGAGGCGATGAAGACGCACATGGACGCGTTGATTCATCACTTCCTGATCGTGGCCGAGGGCTTCAACGTCCCGGCGGGCGAAATTTATCACCCGATTGAAGGCTCGAAGGGCGAACTCGGCTGCTACGTGAGATCGGACGGCGGGCCGAAGCCCGCGCGCGTACACTTTCGCGGCCCTTCGTTCATCAACCTCTCCGCCCTGCCCCACATGGCCGAGGGCGAGATGGTCGCGGACGTGGTCGCCATCATCGGTTCACTCGACATCGTGCTCGGCGAAATTGATAGATAGCATTCAGCTATCAGCTATCAGCGTTCGGCCGAACCGGTTGAATTTGCTGAAAGCTGACGGCTGATGGCTGACAGCTTCTTTATGAGTAAACAGTTCACGCCCAACAATCCTTTGCCGCAGGAAGCGCCCGTGCCGGATGAGATCGCCACGTTTTCGGCGGCGGTCGAAGCGGAGATCGACGGGCATCTGGCGAAGTACCCGTTGAAGCGTTCGGCGATTCTGCCGCTCATGTTCATCGTGCAGCGCGAGCGCGGTTATCTGGACAAGCCGGGCGTGGCCTATCTCGCGGATCGTCTGGGCGTGCGCGTCACGGACATCTGGGAGGTGGCGACCTTCTACTCGATGATCAATACCGAGCCGGTCGGCAAGTATCACCTGCAAGTTTGCCGCACGCTCTCGTGCAAGATCGTCGGCGCGGACAAGATCACGGAACACTGCGCGAAACGCCTCGGCATCAAGCCCGGCGAGACGACCGAAGACGGGCAGTTTTCGCTCTCCGAAGTTGAATGTCTCGGCTCGTGCGGCACAGCCCCGATGATGCAGATCGGGTTCGACTATCACGAGAACCTGACGCCGGAGAAGGTGGACGAACTGATCGAACGTTGTCGCAGCAATCAACTCTCGAACGGCGTGCGCTAAAGTTTCTCGAAAATTTAAAGGCTCGATTTTTTGTCTCCTGTAAAGAATATGTTTATCGGTGCAATCGGTTGCGAACCGCTACAACTCGCACGCGTCGGTCTGGAGCGTTCCGAGACGCTCGAAACCTACCGGAAGCACGGCGGCTACGAGTCGCTCGGCAAGGTACTGGGCGGCATGTCGCCCGACGACGTAATCGGCGAGTTGAAGAAGTCCGCGCTGCGCGGGCGCGGCGGGGCGGGTTTCCCCACGGGCATGAAGTGGAGTTTCGTGCCGAAGGATTCGCCGAAGCCGAAATACGTCGTCTGCAACGCGGACGAGTCGGAGCCGGGCACCTTCAAAGACCGCTACATCATGGAACGCGACCCGCACATGCTGATCGAAGGCATGCTCATCGCCGCCTACGCGCTCGGCTCGAAGACCTGTTACATCTACACGCGCGGCGAATATCGCTATCTCATCGAGATCATGGATCGCGCGATTGAAGAGGCGCGTGCGGCCGGGTTGGTCGGCGAAAAGATTCTGGGAACGGACTTCGGGTGCGAGGTTTACACGCATTCGGGCGCGGGCGCGTACATCTGCGGCGAAGAGACCGCGCTCTTGAACTCGCTCGAAGGCTTGCGCGGCCACCCGCGCATGAAGCCGCCCTTCCCCGCCGTCGCGGGTCTCTACGGCTGCCCCACGGTCGTCAACAACGTCGAGACTTTGACCGCCGTGCCGGACATCATCAGGATGGGCGGCGAGGCGTATCAAAAGTTGGGCACGGAGAAGAGCGGCGGCACGAAGCTCTGGTCGGTCAGCGGTCACGTCAACCGCCCCGGCGTGTACGAGTTGCCGATGGGCTACGCGGACATGGAAAAGTTCATCATGGAGGACTGTCAGGGCATCCCGAACGGGCGCAAGCTCAAGGCCGTGATTCCGGGCGGGTCGAGCGTCTACATCATGCCCGCGTCCGACATCGTGGGCAAGAAAGTGACGATGGATTACGAGGGACTTGTGGCCGCCGGTTCGATGGTCGGGTCGGGCGGCTTCATCGTGATGGACGACACGGTGGACATCTTTGAATCCACGAAAAACCTGACCGAGTTTTACAAGCACGAATCGTGCGGCTGGTGTACGCCCTGCCGCGAAGGTACGGACTGGCTCGTCAAAGTTTTTAAGCGCATCGCGCGCGGCGAAGGCAAGGCGGACGACGCGCAATTGCTTCTCGACCTGTGCGACAACATCGAAGGCAAGTCGTTTTGCCCGCTCGGCGATGCCGCTTCGTGGCCGATCCAGTCGGCCATCAAGAAATTCCCGGAAGACTTCCGACGCCATCTCGCGCCGCTCGCCAAGAGCGAAGCGTTGCCGACGATGGCGGGCGGTTGAAAGGCGGCACAAAGATTCGACGGTGGGGGCGACCGATGAAAAGAGCTAAAGCGTTCATCCTCTCGCTTGCGCTGCTGCTGGGCGCGTCGAGCGTGCCCAGCATGCCCGTAGCGGCGGAAAGTTTTTCGTGGGGCGCGGCGGGACAATGCCGGGGCACGGACGTGCCCGTCCGAAAACAGTTGCGCTTCGGGCGCGGGCGCACAACGGCGGTCGTGCGGGACAGGATCAAACTCTGCACGAGCCACGACTATTATCTCCGCGCGCGCCGTGGGCAGCGGATGAGCGTCCATCTCGTCGCGGGCAAAAAAACTTCCTTCACGGTTTACGCGCCGACCGACCGCCTCTCCGACGGCGAGTGGGACTGGACGGGCGAATTGCCGGAGGATGGCGAATATCGGATCAGTATCGGCACGGACGTAACGGCGAGCTACACACTGGAAGTCACGATTCGTTAATTTAAAAGCATGTCTACCGAACTTATAAAAGTCACGATCAACGGCAACCTCTACGAGGTGGAGAAAGGCGCGCGTCTCATCGACGTGTGCCGCGAGAAGGGGCACGCCGTCCCCTCCTTCTGTTACTACGCAGACCTCGCGCTGCAAGCCTCTTGCCGCATGTGTCTCGTGCGGATCGAGAAGATGCCGAAGTTGCAAACGTCGTGCACGATCACCTGCACGGACGGCATGAGCGTCACGACCGAGAGCGAGGAGATCGAGAAGGCGCAGCGCGGGATGGTGGAATTCCTACTGGCGAATCACCCGCTCGATTGCCCTGTCTGCGACCGTGGCGGCGAATGCGAGTTGCAGGAGATGGTCTTCGACTGGGGCGGCCTCGAAGAACGCTTTCAGGAGAAGAAAAACTACTACCCCGAAAAATTCCTCTCCCCCATCGTCGCCAACGACCCGCAGCGTTGCATCCTGTGCAAACGCTGCACGCGCGTCTGCGACGAGTGGATGGGCGAGGACGCGATTGAAGCGGGCGGGCGCGGCGCGAACACCGTCATCGGCACGTTCGACGGCTGGCTCAACTGCTCGCAGTGCGGCAACTGCATCGAAGTCTGCCCGACGGGCACTCTGCTCGATGCGACCTACAGGCATCAAGCGCGCCCGTGGGAACTCTCGCAGACCACGACGACCTGCAACTTCTGCTCCGACGGCTGCCAGATGTCTCTGGGGTCGCGTGCGGGCGAAGTGATGCGTTCCGTGGCGCGCGACCGCTACGTCAACGGCATCAACGGCGAGTTTCTCTGTATCAAAGGCCGCTTCGCGCACCCTTTCATCAATCACGAGGAGCGCATCAAGACGCCGCTCATCCGTTACAAGAAGGGCGGCAAGTTGATCCCGGCGACGTGGGACGAGGCCATCCGGCACACGGCGGCGAAACTGCAAGAGATCAGGCAAGCGCACGGCGGCGACTCAATCGGCGTCGTCGGCAGCCCGCGCCTGACGAACGAGGCCAACTACGCGTTGCTCAAATTCGCGCGCGAGGTGTTGGCGACGAACAACTACACGGCGACCGACGCTTTCTCGCTCGCGCCGTTCTTCGCAAACCTGAGCGCGCCGCTCGCCACGCACCGCGACATTCGCCACGCCAAGACGCTCATCGTCATCGGCGGCGAGCCGGAAGAGTTGCAGCCGCTCACGGGTCGCCAGATCAGGCAGGCCGTCCGAAACGGCGGCGCGAAACTCGTCATCGTCAACAGCGTGCCGATCCGCCTGAAACAAGCGGCGACGCAGTTCATACACATGAATCCCGGCGCGGACGACGCGGCCGTGCTCGCCTTCGCGGGCAACGAATACGCGACGGCCGCGCACAAGATGGGCGTCGAAGCGCAGGAGTTGGTTGACGCGCGGCGCATCATCGAAGAGACGAAGGGCGATGTCGTCGTCATGTTCGGCGAGTTGAGCGCGACGGCGCAGACCGCGCTGGCGAACATCGCCACGGCTTACGGCGAGAGCGAAGGACGACGCTTCCTGTTTCACCCGTTGCCGCTCTACAACAACAGCATCGGCGTGCACGACCTCGGCCTGTTGAACGGCGCGCTCGACGCCGAGGGCATGCTCGACGCGGCGGGCGCAACGTTGCGCGCGCTCTACGTCGCGGGCAGCTTCCTGCCGCGACATCTCGCGGGGCGCGGCGACGCGCTCTCGAAGTTGGACTTCCTCGTCGTGCAGGAGATGTTCGAGACCGAGACGACGCGCCACGCAGACGTGGTCTTCCCCGCCGCCTCTTACGCGGAGACGGACGGAACGTTCACGAACAACAGCGGCCTCGTCCAGCGCGTGCGCCAGTCGATCCCGCCCGTCCACCAATCGCGGCCGGACTGGATGATCACGGACGCGCTCGCGCTCGCGCTCGGCGTAAATTTCGACTTCCAGTGGTCGGCCGGTAAAGTCTTTCTCGAACTCGCGCGCAACACGACCGCCTATGCCGGGATGAAGTACGCCCTATTGAAAGACGAGTCGCAGCCCGTACAGGCGAGGCACGCGGTCGCCGGAGAGGGCGACAACGCGGCGGTGGCGAGCGCGCTCCAAGACCTGCGCGCGACGGTCGAAGCGTTGAGCATCGAGGGCGAAAAGATCGAGGGCACGCCGCCCATCGGCCACGAACTGTTCAAGCCGGGCACGCTGACGAGCAAGACGCCGCAGTTCCCCCTGCTCGACGCAGGCAACCCGAAGCCGCCCACGGTGCTCGTGTCGCCGCTCTATCAAATTTCCGTTGACCCGGCGCTGCGCCGCGCAACGGTGGTCGCCGCCGGAGACTGAAAGGAGGAGTGAGGGCAGAAGGGTGACGGATGAATAAGAACGCCGCTCGCGCGTTTGGCTTACACATCTTCATCCCTTTGCCCTCCGCCCTCATCCCTTAATTCTATGGACTGGAGCACACTTACTTACGTCGGATTGAAGATGCTCGGCATCAACATCGCTTTCGTGGTGGTGTTGATGATCGTGGCCTACACGGTGCTGGCGGAGCGGCGCATCCTCGCGCTGATTCAGGGGCGACTCGGGCCGAACCGCGTCGGCTACGGCGGCATCCTGCAACCGTTCGCAGACCTCCTGAAATTCATCTTCAAGGAAGAGATCGTTCCCGACAAGGCGACGAAGTTCGTCTATTTTCTCGCGCCCATGATCGCTATCGTCGGCGCGTTGATGACGATCATCGTCTACCCGTTCGGGCCGGAGATGAACTTGCCGTTCATCGGCGTGGTCAAACTCGTCGTCGCGCAGTTCGACGTGGGGCTGCTGTACGTGCTGGCGATCACTTCAATCGGCGTCTACGGCATCGCGCTCGCGGGTTGGTCTTCCAACAACAAGTACAGTCTGATGGGCGGCCTGCGCGCCTCCGCCCAGTTGATCTCTTACGAGCTATCGCTGGGGCTGGCGCTCGTCGGCACGGTGCTGCTGTCGGGCACGCTCGACCTCTACCAGATCGTCGAGCAACAGTCGGGCTACTGGTGGCTCGCGGGCGTCGTGCCCATCCCGCGTTGGAACATTTTCCCGCAGGTGCTCGGTTTCATCATCTATCTCATCTCGGCGATTGCCGAGACGAACCGCGTGCCGTTCGACTTGCCGGAAGCCGAGACGGAACTCGTCGCGGGTTTTCACACGGAGTACAGCGCGCTCAAGTTCGCGCTCTTCTTCATGGCCGAGTACGTCAACATGTTCACGGTCTCGATGCTGGCGGCGACGCTCTTTTTCGGCGGCTGGAATTTCCCTTGGCTCGACCTCTTGGTCGCGCGCGGCGGTCTCCTGTTCGGCTTCTTGAGCGTCGTCGCGTTCTTCCTGAAGGTGCTGTTCTTTCTCTTTTTGTATATCTGGCTGCGCGGGACACTGCCGCGTTTTCGCTTCGACCAGTTGATGAACTTCGGCTGGAAGTTTCTGCTGCCGGTGGCGATCTTAAACGTCGTCCTGACGGCTACGGTCGTGTTCGCGATCAGCTATTTCCGCGCCTGAGCGTTACCGGGACGCGGGCGGCGCGGCCGCCTTCCCGGCAGGCGTGCGCCGTTTTCCGTTTTGCTTATGACGACTCTAATCTTCGTGCTCTTGGCGGGTCTGGCGGTCGGCTCAGGGATCGCCATGGTCGTGCAGCGCAACCCGCTCTACAGCGCGATCTCTTTGATCGGCGTTTTCATCGCGCTCGCGGGTTTGTACCTGACGCTCGCCGCGCCGTTTCTGGCCACCATCCAGATCATCGTCTACGCGGGCGCGATCATGGTGCTCGTCGTCTTCGTGATCATGCTTTTGAACGTCGAGGAAGAAGAGCACAAGCCTCTGCGACTCGGCTATCTGACGGCGGTTGCGATCCTGCTCGCCGCCGTGCTCTTCGGCGAGGCCGGGTTCATTCTCTACTTCATGGGCAACTCGCGCCTCGACCCGCTCGACCCGAACATGGCCGGCAACGCGTCGAACGTCGGCCTGACGAGTTCCATCGGGACGGGACTTTTCACGAACTACCTGTTGCCCTTCGAGATCACGTCCGTCCTGTTGCTGATGGCAATCGTCGGCGCAATGACGCTCGCGCGGCGCGTCGGCCTGCGCCCGACGGATGTGGTCGTCCCCGGCTCGATGGTGATCCCGCGCCATTCGCTCAACTCGCAAGCCGTGGGCGACGCAACCGAAGTTGAAACTTCGACGACCGCCGAAGCGCGGCAAGCGCTTGGGCTGGCAAACGCCCCGCGCCGTGAGCCGGAAGAATAGGCGAGAGGAAATTTTATGCCCGGTGTCTCTCTTTCATGGTATCTCGCGCTCTCGGCGGTGTTGTTCACCATCGGGGTGGCGGGCGTCATCATCAAGCGCAACGCCATTGCGATGTTCATGTGCATCGAGTTGATGCTGAACGCCGTCAATTTAACTTTCGTCGCCTTCTCAAGTTATTTCCGCGATGTCTCCGGCCAACTCTTCGTCTTCATCGTGATGACGGTGGCGGCGGCCGAGGCGGCGGTCGGACTCGGCATCATCCTCGCCGTCTTTCGCAACCGCGAATCGCTCGACGTGGACGATTCCAGCGTGTTGAAAAATTGAGAGCCGTCAGCCGTCAGCCGTCAGCTATCAGCTTCTGGTCTGGTAACTGGTGTTAAAGCTGACGGCTGATAGCTGATAGCTGACAGCTAACTACCATGCTTCGTTTCATCATCCTTGCGCCGCTCGTCGGCGCGGCCATCAACTGGCTCGTCGGACGCCGCGTGCGGAGCGAAGCGTTCATCGGCGCGGTCGCCAGCCTGTCAATCGCCGTCTCGTGCGCGCTGTCGCTGTGGCTGGCGTTCGGCACGAACGGCGCGCTCGTGGGCGAACCGCATGTCATTCTCGACCACGTCTGGACGTGGATGGAGGTCGGCAGGTTTCGCGCCGACATCGGTTTCGCAATGGATCGCCTGAGCGGCATCTACGCGTGCTTCATCACGTTCGTCGGCCTGCTCATACACATCTTCGCCACCGGCTACATGCACGGCGACAAAAGTTTTTACCGCTTCTTCGCCTACCTGAACCTCTTCATGTTCATGATGCTGACGCTGGTGCTGGCCGACAACCTGCTCCTGATGTTCGTCGGCTGGGAAGGCGTGGGGCTGTG
This sequence comes from Pyrinomonadaceae bacterium, assembly GCA_035940695.1. Lineage (GTDB taxonomy): Bacteria > Acidobacteriota > Blastocatellia > Pyrinomonadales > Pyrinomonadaceae > JAIVJZ01. Next base: position 172,591 of record DASZEQ010000029.1, read on the forward strand.
CTCGTACCTGTTGATCGGCTACTACATCGACCGCAGAGAGGCGGGCGACGCCGCGAAGAAGGCTTTCGTCGCCAACCGCGTCGGCGACTGGGGCGTCGTGCTCGGCATCATGCTCGTCTTCTCTCTCACAAGCTCGATCAGCTTCTTCGATAAGACCGGCATCGGCGTGCCCGTCAAGAGCGCGCTGGCCTCAATCGCGGCGATGCCCGTCGAACCGTTTGCATGGGGCGCGCTCGTCGCGGGCGGCATCACGTCGGCTGCGCTCCTGCTGTTCATCGGCGCGACCGGCAAGAGCGCGCAGATACCTCTGTTCGTCTGGTTGCCGGACGCGATGGCGGGGCCAACGCCCGTCTCCGCGCTCATCCACGCGGCGACGATGGTGACGGCAGGCGTCTACATGATCGTGCGCTGCTCGGCCATCTACACGCACGCGCCAACCGCCATGTTCATCGTCGCCGTCGTCGGCGCGGCCACCGCGCTCTTCGCCGCGACCATCGGCATCGCGCAGAACGACATCAAGAAAGTTCTCGCTTATTCCACCGTCTCGCAACTCGGCTACATGATGCTCGCGTGCGGCGTGGGCGCGTTCGTCGCCGCGATCTTTCACGTCATGACGCACGCCTTTTTCAAGGCGCTGCTTTTCCTCGGTTCGGGTTCGGTCATTCACGGCATGCACCACGAACAGGACATGCGGCGCATGGGCGGACTCAAAAAGTATATGCCCGTCACGTTTGCGACGATGCTTACGGGCTGGCTCGCCATCAGCGGCATCCCCATCTTCGCGGGCTTCTTCTCGAAAGACGAAATTTTGTGGAAGACTTGGAGCACGAGCGCAACCGCGATTCCGGCATGGGCGGGCAAGACGCTCTGGGTTGTCGGCGCGCTGACCGCGCTCCTTACGGCCATCTACATGACGCGCCTGATGGTGTTGACCTTCTGGGGCAGTGAGCGTTTCCGCGAAGCTCACGCCGGTGGACAGGCCGACGAAGCGCACGCGCACGCCTATGACGAAGGCGACAAGGCGCACGACGCCAAACAATTCTCCGCCGGAGACCGCCCGCATCACCAACCGGCGTCACACGTCGGCGACGCGCACGACCACGCACATGCTTCCGTTGCCGCGCACGACGACGAGGACGACGAGGACGAACACGCGCACCCGCACGCTCCTGTCACGCCGCACGAATCGCCTTGGACGATGACCGTCCCGCTCGTCGTGCTGGCGATCCTGTCAACTTTGGGCGGCCTCGTCGGCGTACCATACGCCTTGAGCGGCGGCGCGATGAACAACTATTTCGAGCACACGCTTGAGCCGGTCGTGGAACGCGCGCCGCAACGCGGGGGCGGCCACGCGGAAGTCGGCACAGGCGACGCGTCGCATCTCGCAGCAACGCCCGGCGCACCCGCCAGATCCGAGTCGCACGGCGCACCCGCACCCGCAGCAGAGTCTCACGCGACGGAAACGCCGTCGCACGGGAACGAGGGCGCGTTGCCGCCTTCGGTGGACGAGGGCGAGCACGGCGGCGCGCCCGCTCCCGAACACGCGCACGACCCGGCCGAAGTGCGCGCCGAGCGAATCTTCAGCGGCATCTCCGTCGCCATCGCGCTCGCGGGGATCGGTATCGGCTGGACGGTGTTCAGGAAGAATCCTCTGCGCGTGATGCCGCGCCTCTTAGAGAACAAGTATTACGTTGACGAAGCCTACGACGCCGTCGTCATCAATCCGATCAAGGTCGGCTCGCGCGAGGGGCTGTGGAAGATTTTCGACGTGAAAGTCGTCGATGGTCTCGTCAACGGGCTGGCGCGCGCCACGAGCGGCGTGGGCGACATCGCGCGCAGAATGCAGGCCGGGTTCGTGCGCGGCTACGCGGCCATCATCCTGCTCGGCGCGTTGCTCGTGATCGGCTATTTCGTCTTTAACTTCACCCGTGTGCTGTCGCAACTGTAAAAATTTATGCTCCAGCGTTCGCTCATCACCGTCTTGATATTGCTGCCCGTCGCGGGCGCGCTCGCCGCCGTCGTCTACGGCATGGCCGCGCGCCGGAGCGAGACGGCTTCCAAGTGGATCGCGCTCATCTTCTCGACGGCCACCTTCGTCCTCTCGCTGTTGCTTTTGACGGGCGGCGGCTACGGTGATTCGGCCGCGTTTCGCTTCGAGCAAAATTTGCCGTGGATCGGGGCTATCGGCGCGCGTTATCACGTCGGCGTGGACGGCATCAGCCTGTGGCTCGTGATCCTGACGACGCTGCTCGTGCCCATCTCGATTGTTTCCAGTTGGCACGCGGTGGAGAAACGCCCGCTCGCTTTCTACGCCTTCATTCTGCTGTTGGAGAGCGCGATGCTCGGCGTCTTCGTCTCGCTCGATCTGCTGGTCTTCTATCTCTTCTTCGAGGCATCGCTCGTGCCGATGTTTTTCCTCATCGGCGTGTGGGGCGGCGAGCGGCGCATCTACGCGGCGGCCAAGTTTTTCATCTTCACGGCAATCGGAAGTTTGTTGATGCTCGTCGGCATCATCGCGCTCTACTACATCCACAGGAATCAGGCGGGCTTCGGGACGTTCGACTACACGACGCTGCTCGCCTCGCTCCGCAGCAACCAGATGGTGCTCGGCGCGGACGCGCAGTTCTGGCTCTTTCTCGCCTTCGCCATCGCCTTCGCCATCAAAGTGCCGCTCTTCCCTTTCCACACGTGGCTGCCCGACGCGCACACGGAAGCCCCCACCGCCGGTTCGGTTATCCTCGCGGGCGTGCTTTTGAAGATGGGGACTTACGGCCTGATGCGTTTTAACCTCGCGCTCTTTCCCGAAGCCTCGCGCGAGTTTGCGCCCGTTTTGATCGTGCTCGCCGTGATCGGCATCATCTACGGCGCGCTCGTGGCGATGGTGCAGCCGGACGTGAAACGACTCGTCGCCTACTCGTCCGTCAGTCACATGGGGTTCGTCGTGCTCGGTTTGTTCTCGTTCACCGAACAGGGCATGCAGGGTTCGCTCTATCAGATGTTGAATCACGGCGTCTCGACGGGCGCGCTCTTCCTGCTCGTCGGCATGATCTACGAACGAAGACACACGCGCCTGATCTCGGATTTCGGGGGTTTGGCGAAGCCGATGCCGTGGTTTGCGACGCTGTTCGTCTTTGCCTCTTTGTCGTCGGTCGGCTTGCCGATTTTGAACGGTTTCATCGGCGAATTTTTGATCATGCTCGGCATGTGGACTTCGCCCGCGCTCTCGCAGACGTGGGCGCGCGTGGCGACGATGCTCGCCGCGACGGGCGTTATCTGGGCGGCCGTCTACATGCTCTGGATGTTGCAGCGCGTCCTTTTCGGGCGCGTGACGAACGAAAAGAACAAGCGTTTGACCGACCTTAACTGGCGCGAACTCGGGTTGCTTCTCCCGCTGCTCGCGCTGATGATTTACATGGGCGTCTACCCGCGCCCGTTCCTGAATCGCTCGCGCGCCGCGGTCGAACTCGTCCGTTCGCGCGTCGTGGCGACGGAGAGCGGCGGCGTTATCGCGGAGAAGTAGCAAGTTCAACTTTGAAATCCCGGCGACGTGGAGATTTGAAATCTCAAATTTGAACCTTGAGCATTGGAAATGACTGGCATATTGAAATCACATAAGAAGTTTTATCTCGCCGCGCTGCTCGTCCTGCTTTCGGGTGCGTGGCCGCTCGCCGCGGCGTCGTCGCGCGCCGAGACGAAGGATCAGGTCAGCATCAAGCTGAAAGGCGTTGACGGGAAGACTTACGACGTGGCGACGATGCGCGGCGAAGTGGTGCTCGTCTCGTTCGGCGCGACGTGGTGCAAGCCCTGCGCTTGGGAACTGGAAGCGTTAGAGGAATTGAAGCGGGAATATGCGGGGCGCGGCGTCAAGTTTCTCTGGGTGAGCATCGAGTCGGACGAGCAGACTTCCAACGAACTGCTGCGCGACTACGCGAAGTCCCTGAAGATGACGATCCCGGTGCTGCGCGACCCGGAAAAGACGGCCTTCGCGCAGTTCAGCGAGCGCGTCCGTTTGCCGATGGTCGTTTTCTTCGACCGCGAAGGAAAATTCGTCGCTCCGAAACACACGGGCATGACTTCGCAGGCGGAGGATTATAAAAAAGTTATTCGCGCGCGTCTCGACGCGATTCTCCTCCAGCGCGCGCCGGAAAGTACCGGCGGCACGCCCGCGCTGCCGTAATGATTGTCGCCGCGCCGTCTGCATTCGACGGGCGCTTGCGCTGAGTTAAAAAGATGAACCTGTGTCTCGCCTTTCAAACCGCTCAGGCCGCGTCGCCTGACATCAACTTCTGGCTCATCCTGCCGGAGATGATCGTCTCCATCGCGGGCGTGCTCGTCATGCTCGTCGATGCCTTTACGCGCCGCTCGAATCAGCGTTGGGCGACGGGGCTGCTCTCCCTGCTCGGATTGGGTGCGGCGGCCGTCGTCTGCGTCATGATGTGGGACGATCAAACCGTCGCGCGCGAAGCCTTCAACGGCATGATCGTGCTCGACCGGATGCGTCTCTCCTTCACGCTCGTCTTCCTGATTGTCTCCGCGCTGACGATGCTCATTTCGATGATCTGGGTGGAATGGGAACATCTGCCCGCAGGCGAGTTTCATTCGCTGCTGTTGTTCGCCACCGCCGGGATGATGCTGATGGCCTCCGGCGGCGACCTCGTGATCATCTTCCTCGGCCTCGAACTGCTCTCCATCGCCACTTACGTGATGGCCGGTTTCCGCCGCACCGATCTGCGCTCGAACGAATCCTCGATGAAGTATTTCATCCTCGGTTCGTTCTCGTCGGCGTTCCTGCTCTACGGCATCGCGCTCGTCTACGGCGGCACGTCTCTGGCAAACGGCGGCGCGGGCACGACCAACATCAAGGAACTCGCGCTCAGGGTCGGCGCGGAAAACGCTCTGGCCTATCCCGCCTTGCTCTACGCGGGCGCGGCCTTGATGCTCGTCGGTTTCGGCTTCAAGATCGCCACCGCCCCTTTTCACGTCTGGACGCCGGACGTGTACGAGGGCGCGCCCACGCCCGTCACGGCTTTCATGGCCGCCGGGCCGAAGGCTTCCGGTTTCGCCGCCTTTATGCGCGTCTTCCTCTTCGGCTTCCCCTTTATCGCCGCCACGACGAACGCCGCGCAACTCCACTCCGCGTGGATCAATGCTATCTGGCTGCTCGCCATCCTCACGATGACTGTCGGCAACCTCGCCGCGCTCGTGCAAACGAACGTCAAGCGCATGCTCGCCTATTCGTCCATCGCGCACGCGGGCTACGCGCTCGTCGGCTTCGTGGCGGCGGGCAAGGCGGCCGACGAGACGGTGCAATCGGATGCCATCGCCGCCGTCGCCTTCTACCTGTTGGCCTACGCCGTGATGAACCTCGGCGCGTTTGCCGTCGTCACGCTCATCGCGCGCAGCGGCGACCGGCGCACAGAGATCGAAGACTACAACGGCATCGGCTTTACCGCGCCCGCGCTCTCCTTCGCGCTCACGCTCTTTCTCCTGAGCCTGCTCGGCATCCCGCTCACGGCCGGATTCATGGGCAAGGTGATGGTCTTCCGCGCCGCGCTCGATCAAGGCTTCGTCGGCCTCGTCGTCATCGGGGTGCTCAACACGGCGGTTTCGGTATACTATTATTTGCGCCTCGTCGTCGTGATGTTCTTTCGCGAACGCTCTACCGCGTGGAGCGCGCCCGCCGTGCCCGTCAGCGTCGCGCTGGCGATCATCATCACGGCGCTCGGAGTTTTTTATCTGGGGATTTTTCCGGGTCAGGTGCTGGACGCCTTCCGCTCCGCGCAACCCGTGGTCAGTCAATTAAAGTGACAAGTGACGGTTGACAAGTGACAAGAGAAAGCCGCGAATCGTGAAGAAAGAGAACTGGTTTTCTCTATTCACGATTCACGGCTCTTAACGATTCGCGGTTTTTCTGTCTTGTCACTCGTCACCCGTCACGTGTCACTTTTTATGTCCTCTGCGACGAAGATTGATGAGCGGAAAGTCGCTTCCGAATCGCCGGAGGCCGAATCGTCCGCGCCCCGTCGCGCGCCCGACTCTCTCGAATCGCTGGCCGAACAGATCAAAGAAACGCTCGCCGAAGCTTGGTTGCCGCGTTATTACCGCGAGCGGATTTTGCCCCTGCGCACCCGCGCGCACCAACTACAGACACCTGCCAACGTTCGCCCCGAACAAGTCAACGTGCAACACACGCTCCTCGGCGTCGAGTTGAAGATCGGACGCCGCCGCATCGCCTGTCCCGATCTGGCGACGGCTCGCTATCTGGCGACCTTCGCCCGCGCCGGTTGCACGGAGGTCGCCGTCCCCTATGACATTTCGCGGATTTCCCTGCTCGCAGACGAACTCGAATCCGGCTGGCAACGCATGTTGCTGCTCGTCGAACATCTGGCGGGCGCGCGCAACAAAGCTTACCGCACGCGCCTGCGCAACTCTCTCGTCTCCGACGCCCGACGCGAGATCGCGGAGGCAGGCTCCGGCACACTTATTCCACAATTCAATCAGAACACCAAACAACGGCGGCGTGGGGTTTGAACATCAAACTCCGAACTGGTAAATTACTGTAGATGATGCAAGAAGTTAAAGAGACAATCACGCCTATCGATCAAGAGGAACCGCTTCCGTTCCCTTTCAACCAGCGCACCTTTTGCCGCTTCGAGCCGATTGAGAAGCGCATCGAAGAGATTCGCGTGCTCGTCATAGACGACTTGCTGCGCGACGAGCGCGATTTGTCAGAGACGGCCGTGCGGGAGTGGGGGCGTCGCGCCTCTTCGCACCTCCAACGCGAACGCCAGATCGCCGGTTTGGCGCTCGGAAACATTCGCAACAACATCTCGCGCCTTGTGCGCCGTCCCGAAACGCGCGTCGCACACGTCTCGGAGGTGGCCGACGTGGCCGCAGAGTTTCAGCCGCAGGCGATAGTCCTCAGCGGCACGCTGCGCGACTTCGATTACTACCATCCGAGCATCATCGAAAACTTCGGCCGATTTATTCGCAACACCGAGATACCCGTGCTCGGCATTTGCGGCGGCCATCAACTCGTCGGCCTCGGTTTCGGCGCGCGCGTCGTGACGCTCGACAACAAGGAGCAGCACGAGCGACGCGAAGGCCGCCCCTTCGAGTATCAATATCGCTTCATCCGTATCACCGACCCCACAGACCCGATCTTCGATGGCATCAGCGACCGCGACTCCGGCATCTGGCAGGACTACACCGTGGAAGCCTGCATCCTGCGCGTCTGGCAAAATCACGGGCTGCAACTCGACCACGTGCCCGTTGATTTCAAACTTCTTGCCACGGCCTACTTCTGCCGCAATCAGATGATGGTGAAGCGCACGGACGGACAACTTATCTACACCGTGCAATTCCATCTCGAAAAATCTTTCGAGGATTGGGACAAGACGCGCGCGACGCGTTGGGAACACCCGAACGAATCGCGCGACGGCCGGATCATCTTCGAGAACTTCCTGCGCGAATCGCTCAGGCACACGGCGTAAATTTCCCGCCTCATAGGCGAACAAGCGAAAGCCCCCGACAATGCATGCCGGGGGCTTTCGCTTTCAGCCGTCGCTTCACGAGGACGCGCCCGAGTCAGATGACGGGCACGTTTTCCATCGTCCGTTGAATCAGGCGATCCACCACCGCTTCCAGACTGTTCGTTTCCGCGAACACCTGCAACTGCTCGTCTGCGGACGTGCCGCGTTCGAGGATGGTGTGGATGTGTTCGACCTCCTTGCGCGAGCCGAGGTCGTCGAGCACGTCGTCCACAAAGTCGAGCAGTTCGAGAATGAGGTCGCGCACGGGCACTTCCTTCTGCTTGCCGAAGTCGATCATCTTGCCCTGCAAGCCCCAGCGCACCGCGCGCCACTTGTTCTCCTGAATCAACGCGCGGCGGTAGAGACGGAAGCCGAGATTTTTCTCGATCAATTTATCGAGCCGGGCGACGATGGCCTGAAAGAGCGCGGCGATGGCAATGGTGTCGTCAACGCGCGTCGGGATGTCGCAGACGCGAAATTCCAGGGTTTCGAAGACCGGATGCGGGCGCACGTCCCACCAGATTTTTCGCGGGTTGGTGATGCAGTTCGTGTCGAGCAAAAGTTTGATGTAACGCTGGAACGAAGCGTATGAGTCGAAATGATCGGGGATGTCCGTGCGCGGAAACTTCTTGAACACCTCGCTGCGATAGGACTTCAGACCCGTGTTGATGCCGAGCCAGAAGGGCGACGAAGTGGTCAACGCCAAGACGTGCGGCAGGAAATACCGCGCGGCGTTCATGATGTGAATTTGCCGCTCGCGGTCTTTGATGCCGACGTGGACGTGCAAGCCGAAGATCAGGAGCGAGCGCGCCACCATCTGAAGTTCCTCGATCAAGAGCGTGTAGTGCGGGTCGTCGTAAATTTTCTGGTCGCGCCACTGCGAGATCGGGTGGGTTGAGGCGGCGACTACTTCGAGATTGTTTTTGCGCGCGAGCGAAGAGACGATGGCGCGCAAATTCGTGATGTCGGTGCGCGCCTCCTGTATGTTATGACAGATGCCCGTGCCGACTTCGATCATCGACTGGATCATCTCCGGCTTGATCTTCTCGCCGAGGAGCATCTTCCCTTCCTCAAGCATCTCCGAGACGTGCGAACGCAACTCGCGCGTCTTCGGGTCAACGATCTGAAATTCCTCTTCGATGCCAAGCGTGTATTGCTCGAACATAAGTTTTCGCGCTCCTTGCAAGACCTGATCTGAGTTGAGCTATCGGGGGAAGAAAAACGAAACTTTCAAACGCGTCGGCCAGCCCGAACATCACGGCGGCGGGCATAAACGCTCCACCAAAATTTACGCGAGCGCGGACTTGATCGTCTCCCAATCGGGCATCTCGCCGCGCACCTTCTCACGCCAAAAATGGCGGAGCGCGCTGAACGGAGTCGCGGCCGGGGCGTGCAGGTCGAAATGAACCGACCAGAGCCTCGCCTCGCCTTTCATGCGCAGGAAATGGAGCGCGGCGCGCGAGCGTCCCGTCTCGAAAAAACCTTCCGCGCAGTCGCCGTGCGAGGCGAAGCGCGACGTGAAGCGGCCGTGCGCGGCGAGCGCGCCGGAGAGTCCGCGCCGCGCGCGAAAATTCATGCCGACGCCGCCGACGCCGTAGACGTTCTCGATGCTCTCAACTTCGCGCCACAAATTCAGATCGCTCAAGCGCGCAGCGAAAAGCAACAAGGCCTGCTGCTTGTCTGCGGCGAGCGAATCGAACGCGCTCGCCGCGTCGGCGTGGCCGTATAAGCCTTCGAGTTTGTGCGCCAGTTCGTCGCTGAGCGCGTCCGGCAAATCGCGCCAGCGCAGTAGCGTCGCACCGTCACCCACGTCCGTTAAGTCCCGCGAAGCGCGCGCTGCATGGTCGAGCGGTCTTTGTCCGACAGACCCTGAAAACGCACGCCCACGCCGAGGCCGGGGTTGCTGTAGACCACTTCGGCGTTGACGATCACGTCGCCCTCGGCAAACGGCAGGCGCAAGGTGAGCAGGCCGCCTTCGGGCAGCGGCGTCTGCGTGTTCATGTAAAGGCCGCCGGGGCTGATGTCTTTGGTGCTGGCGACGGCCGTACCGTCCGCGCCGTCGAAGTAGACATCTATGATGAGGCGCGAGCGGTCGTGCTGGCGACGCTCGTCCGCGGGCGAATCCGACTCTTCCTCTGCGCCAAACTTTTCGCTCATACTATCACTCCAAGTGCCGGACGGATTCAGTTGCCGAACACTGTTTATCTTACTTGAAGCGGCGCGCGCGTCGCACGTTTTTCGGCGATGCGGCCAACCTTGCGCCCGGCCGCGACAGACCGCTTCAAGCCTTACCGCCGATGATGAACGTCGGAACCATGCCGCCGCCCGACGAGACGTTGGCGAGTTCGGTAAACGACAGGCGCGTGAAGGCCGAGCCGACCTTGCCGAAGAACAGGAGCGGGTCGAGATCGACGAGTTGTTCTGCGAACTCGAACGTGCCGTCGGGTTGCAGCGCGGGAAATTGCTCGCGCGCCGTGCTGACGCGTTCCTGCAACAGATAGTCGCCGTTCGAGAGCGCGTGGCGCAGAGCTTGATCCCAACCGACCTCGTCGGTGTTCCAGCCGATGTAGATGCCGTGGCCGCCGTAGTCGTCGTTGGGTTTCAGGACGAGGCGGTCGCGCGAGTTGGCGGCGAATTCGAGCAGGTCGATCTGTTCGCCGTAGTGATCCGTCCGTTCGGCGCGCACCTTGCGCGTCCAAGGGACGTGCGCACGGATGGCGGCGCGCTCCTCCTCCGTGAAGAGGTGCGCGTAGCGTTCGTTGGTGAGCACGGCGAAGAGGGCTTTTTTGTGAATCAACTTGGAGCGGAAACTGTTGACCATGCAGACTGCGCCCGCGCGGTAGGCGTCGAGCAGCGCGGGAAATTCGCCCATGATCGGGATGTACTCGTTGACGAGCAGACGCTTGTAAACGATGTCGATCTCGTCCGCGCCGCAGCGCAGGCGGCCGCCGCTGAATTCCAACTCCTGCGGCGAGCAGACGATTGCCCGGTAGCCTTCGCTCTCGAAGTATTCCTGAAACAGTTCAAACTCTTTCTGCGTCGGCAAATCTTTCAGATCGACGATGGCGATGAGCGGTTTGCGCTCCGGCTCGCGCCCCAGATATTCCGTGTAAGCGCGCAGCAAGACTTCGAGCATGAGATGGCGGCCATATAGCGGGCGCACGCTGTAACGCTCGCCGAAGCGTTTCATCACGGGCAACTCGGAGAAGATCGTGTAGGCGGCATCGACGTAAGCGATCCCGGCGGGGCTTTCGCCGTTGAGTTCGACAAAGCTGTAGGCGTCTGCGGTCAAAAACGAATCGAGCCGCGCGGTCGGCGACACGGCCGCGTAGCCGGGATCAATCGAGACGAGGTCGCGTTCCACTTCCGTGATGCCGAGTTCGTCGAGCAACTCTTCGTTGCCGACGGCCGCGTCCTTCACTTTCTGGATCGCGCTCCAAACGATTTCACAGACGCTCTGGATACGCGCGAAGTCAATTTCGGTGACGAAGTGCGGGCGCAGGTAAGGCGACAGGCGGCGACCGCCGAAGATCAGTTTGGCGCGTTCCAAACCTTCGTCGAGCATCTTGCGCGACGCCTCGGCCAGATCATTATCCGCCAGCAACTGGTGATAGTGCTCAACAGCTTCCTCTAGCATGCCGCCTCCGTGGGAAGATTTACAAAAGCGATTTTTTAGAACAAGAACGAGTGTGCGGCTAGAGTAGCACAAACGGGAAGGCAAAGGTAAAAAGGGGACGAAGGAAGGCGTCCGGGGCTACAGGCGAAGGGGAAAGGATGAAGGAGCAAGGCAAGCGGGGAGACGCTGCGACGCTTACGCCTTTCCCGTGCCTGTTCCTTCCCCCTTAACCCTCTATGACTACTGCGGAGTGTTAGCGCGCGACAGGTTGAACGAGAGTTTTTCGCCGTTGCGGAGAACGCCGAGCGAGAGTTCGCCGTCGAAATCCGCGGGGAGTTTGAAGTTCCAATTAGCGTCGGAGAAGCTTTGGCCGTTGATCGACTCGATGATGTCTCCGGCCTGAATTTTACTTCCCGCCGCCGTGCTGCCGGAGCGCACGGACATGACGAGCAGGCCGTTCTGGTGCGCCCCCGAAATTTTCGTGCCCGTGGGCGAAATGCGCACGGCTTCCAGCCCGAAAGCGAGCAGGGGTTTGACGGCCAGCCCGCCGTAAGACTCGCTCGCGGCGCGATAACGCCTCCCGGCCTCGGTCACGCGCGCACGCATGAGTTCAAACTCGGCGGATAGTTTCCGCTCCTGTTCCTGAATTGAACGAAACGCGGCCTGCGCTTGTCTCAACTCTTCGCGCAACAGCGCGGCCTTCGGCTCGCCCGGCTGAAAACGTTTGAGTTCATCTTCCATCCGGCGCACGTCCGTCTCGTAGCGGCTGCTGTTTTCCTGCGTGGCTCTGAGCGCAAACTCCTTGGCGCGGAGTTCCATCTGTGCGGCGCGAAGTTCGGCGCGCGCCGTGTCCAGCCCCGGACTCGGCGATTCGCTCAGGCGAACCGAGAGGGTGAGCGGCGCGCTCTCGGCGCGGAGCACGGTGAAATTGGCGAGCGTGTTGCCGCCGAGTTCTTTGATCATCAAAGACATGTCTTCGATGCTGCGCACGTCGTGCTGGCCGATGCGCGAGATAACGTCGCCGGGGCGCAGACCCGCATGCGCGGCGGGCGTGCCGGGCGCAACGGAGGTCAACAACACGCCGCCCCTTTGAGTCAACAGCGAACGCGCCTGTTCACGCGTCCAACCGCCTGCGAGCAACTGTTCGAGCGGCGCGAAAGCGAGCGCGTCGCCGCGCGCGCCGAGCCAAGGCTGCGGCACGCTGGCGCGTCGCTCGCTGACACGACGCGCCGCGCCGCGCACGATCTCCGCAGACATCAGGCGCGTCTCGTGCGTGTTGCTTTCTTCGATGATGCCGACGAGCGTGCCCGTCTCGCTGAGCGCGACCCCGCCCGCCCATTCGGGTGAGACGCGTTCGACTTCGACCGTCATCTCCATCGCCTTGCCCGACGGCGAACGCTTCACCTCGCGCAACTGCCCCGCCTCTTCGCTCATGTTCATGTAGAGCACGCCTTCGTCGCCGACGGGCGCGGAGTCCGGTCGCGGCGTGGCAGTGGCGGCGGGCGCGAGCGTCCCGCGCGCAAGCGTCGCGCGCACGGGCGCGATCACACGCACGCGTTGGCCGACGACGGGTTGCGCCGCGTCCGCTTCCGTCGCGGGCGCGAGCAAAGGTTTGTCTGATTCGAGCAGCGAGAGTCCGGTGGTGGCGTCAAGCCCGACGAAGCGCGCGTCGAACTGTGCGCCGTCCGGGCGCACGAGCAGCAACCCGGCGTCGGAGTTGATCGCCGCGGGCGACTTCGCGTAGCGGAAGGCCGCTGCGAGATTCAACATCTCGGCTTCGGCCTGCGGCAGACGCGCCACGACCGTGCGCCCGTCGGGCAGTATGTAACCGGCGACGATATTGGTGCGGACGAAATTCTCGTCGAAAGTGGAAGCGACGGGCGCGTCGGGCGGCGTCAGCAGCGTGCGCAGTTTCCAGCCGCTCAGGCGGTGAATAACGGCCACCACTTGCGGCGCGGCTTCGTGCATTTTAATCGGCGGCGCGTCGTTTTTCGCCGGAGTTGGCTCGGCGGCGACGGGCAGAGTTTGGCGGCGGGGCGTCCGCGCCGTCTGCGCGTTCGCGTCAAACGCGCCGCACGCCAACAGCGCACAGGCGGCGATTGAGAGAAGCGTGCGCGCGCGAACTTGCCCGCCGCGAGCCGCGCCGTGCAAGTCATGAACTTTTTGATCTGAACAATTCAACAGCACTACCACACACCTTGATTCGAGGAAACGGACGCGGGCGTGTAGGTCGCGCCGGGGCGTCGGATCACATCGCGCGAGCCGAAGGAGACCGAGTCAACCGAGATGGTGCGCGCGCCGCCGCTCGTGTCGCGGAGTAGAACTTTCAACTGGCCTTCCGGCGCGTCGAGCGGCACGGGGATCAACGCGCTCTCACTACGCGCCGGATTGCCCGACGCGAATCGCGGCGTCGAACCCAACAGAGCCGCAGAATTCGACTCTTCAACTTGTACTTGAGCCAATTCCCTCTCGAAGCCCGCCCGTTCCGCGAGGCGCGTGGGCAAAGCGCGCTGACGCCGCGACGGAGAAATGTTCGACGAAGCTGCTTCGACGCCCGGCCGCGCCTCTCTGTTCGCCGGATCGCTCGAACGCGCCTCGTCGTTCAAGGAATCACTCGACCGCGTCTCGTCCTTCGCCGCTTGAACTCTTTCCGGCGTTACTGCGGCGACGGAAGCTTGCGGCGCGGGCGTCGCCACGCGCGCCTGTTCCGCAGACGGCAACGCAGGCGCGTCCGGCCGTCGCTGCTGAAAGTAGAGCGAGGCGGAGACGACGAGCGCGAGGCAACCGGCCAAAGCCCACGAGAGCGCGGCGGGCGAGAAGTTGAACCAAGACGCGCGCGACGCAACGGCGTCCCGCTCCGCGGCCATTCGCGCGCGCATGCGGAAATCGAAATCGGCGGGGGCGGAAACTTTCTCCAACCCGCCGACCAGACGCCGCAGCGCGAGCCGTTCCTCGCCGAAGACGCGGCAATCCGCGCAAGCCGCCACGTGCGCCGCCGCCACGCTCGTCAGCGATTCGCGGCGCAAGTCTCTGTCTTCAATCTCGTTTTTGCACTTCTGACAATTCATGTTTTAACACCACCACCCGACTACAAATAGTTCTGCAACTTATCACGCAAAAATGTCCGCGCGCGGCTGATGCGCGACTTGACCGTGCCCTCGCTCATTTCGAGAATGCGCCCGATCTCCTCATAGCTGCGTTCCTCTATGTCTCGCAGGATGAGCGGCGCGCGATACTTCTCCGGCAGAGTGGCAATCGCGCGGGCGATGGCCGCGCGGCGTTCGTCTTCGACGAGCGTTGCATCCTGCAAAGGCCGCCTGTCCGCAGGGTCTAACTCGCACGGCTCGCCCGTCTGATCCTGCGTCTGGAAGAAGCCCGTCAGCGACACGAGGCGGCGGCGTTTGCGCTGGCGCAACTCGCTGATGGCGAGATTGGTCGCGATGCGATAGATGTAGGTCGAAAAGGCGTAGGTCGCCTGATAGCGGTCGGCCGCGCGATAGACGCGCAGGAAGGTCTCCTGCGCCAGATCGACCGCCGACTCGTAATCGTTTGTCAGGCGATAGACGTAATTCGTGATCTGGTTGCGATAACGCCTGACGAGTTCCGCGAAGGCCGCCTCGTCGCCCGTGCGCGCGGCTTCCAATAGGCTATGATCGGAGAGCGGTTCGGCCACGGCGGTTTGCCGGGCCACAGACGCCCGCGCGGGGAGAATCAGTTCGTCTACAGAGCTAATCGCACTCATGTCGGACAGGCAGGCTCGCCGAAACATTTGCGGGCGGGCGCGTGAAATAAAATTTCCTTCGTTGCGGCGCGCGCCCGAAGCGAAAGGGCGCGCACCGCAACGGACGGCGTTATTATACACTTCACGGCCGCAACTCGCCCGACCGAGTACACGCCGCGCCGCCCGCGAAGTTCCAAAAAACGGGATGGATTTTTCGATTCACGGAGCGCGAGCAGTGATTCGTCCGGCCGGGTTTATTAAACTTTAACCTCTCGCGGCGGACTCTGGTATAATGCCCGCCGTTCAGTCTTAAAGCCTTTCACAGTTTTTGAGGGCTTCTGCTTTTCGCGCCGGTCGCTTCCGTTCATATCGCTCTACCTTAAAACACTGGAATCATTCTTTCCGTATGCCCAAGGAAATTACTAAGCATAAAACCATCCTCGATGCCATCAGCAAAGTAGACATCATCTCGGAACTCGTTGAATGGGATAAGGAGCACGACCATTTCAAATACGAACTCGACCTTGAAGTGATCGCCTACGGGCGCAACTACAACGGCAAGAAGGTCGGCCCCTACGTGCGCCTCTTCGAGTTTCAACCGGGTGAGGAGATCATCAAGCAAGGCGATTGGGGCAGCAACACCTTTTACATCACGGTCGCAGGCATGTGCGACGCTTACGTGAACGACGAGGGCGGCACGCCGAAGAAGGTGGGCGAGATTCCGGCCGGAGTCAGTTTCGGCGAGATGGCGATTCTCGCGGGCGTGCCGCGCAACGCCACGGTCAAGGCTTCGACGGGCGGGCAACCCGCCACCGTGCTCGAAGTGACGCGCCCCGCCCTGCGCCTCCTGCGTAAGCTCCCGGCCTTCGGACAGAACCTCGACGTAACCTACCGCAAACACGGTTTGGGACGCACGCTCGTTGACGTGCAGCAGGCGACAGACCACGCCTTCGACGCCGACCTGCTCAAACAACTCGGCGACGCCGCGCGCTTCATGGTCTACGGCAAAAACCACGTCCTGCACCGCGAAGGCGAAAATATCGAGAACATCGTCTTCATCAAAAACGGTTGGGTGCGCTGTGTGAGCGGGACGGAATTCAACCCCGCGATGACCGACGTGGCCGCCGCGCTCGACGAGCAGGCGGGTCTCGATTTTCTCGGCGCGGGCAACTGCCTCGGTCTCGAAGGCGTGCGCGAAGACCGGAGTTGGGCATACACGGCGACCATCCTCTCGCGCACGGAAGTGCTCGAAATCTCGATCTCGCACCTGCGCGCCAACCCGAAACTGCGCGACGCGGTGCTCGGCAAATTCGGCGAATTTTCAAAGGCCGACGACACGGTGGAGCGGGTCGAGGGAACAAACGCGTTCCAACTCGGCGCAATCGAGAAAGAGATTTCCACCGGGATCGTAGACGGCACGAACCTGCTCGTCATGGACATGGACTTGTGCGTGCGCTGCGGCAACTGCTCGCTCGCCTGCCACAAAGTTCACGGCCAGTCGCGCCTGCTGCGGCGCGGCATCCACATCGAACGCCCGAAAAAACCGGGCAGCACGTCGAGCCAGCACGTGCTCTCGCCCTCAGTCTGTCTCCACTGCCAAGACCCCGAATGCCTGACGGGCTGCCCGACGGGAGCTATCGGCCGTTTCAGCAACGGCCAGATCGATATTGACCCGAAGACCTGCATCGGCTGCGGCGACTGCGCGACGCAGTGCCCCTACAACGCGATCACGATGATCCCGCGTAAGCCCGTCGCGCCCGCGCCCGCGACGTGGCGAACGCGCCTCAACAAGTGGTTCAGCCTCGCGCCGCCCGAACCCCCGCCCGCCGTCACCGAGACGGAGAACTTGCTCGCCGTCAAATGCAACCTCTGCAACAACACGGGTCTCAACCCGCCCGGCGCGAAGACGCACGCCTATTCGTGTCAGGAAAATTGCCCGACGGGCGCGCTCGTGCGCGTCAACCCGCGCGAGTATTTCACCGAAGTTAAAAACCGCATCGGCATCGTCTTTCAGGATCAGACGCACGCCATCGGCCGCAACATCCACAAGCGCGACATCCCCGCACGCCTCTGGCACGCGGGGGGCGTCATCTCCACGCTCGCGCTCGCCGCGCTCACCGTCTGGGCGATCTTTCGCTACGGATTGGACGGCCGCATCGGCGACACGTGGGTCACCGTGCGCTGGCTGACCGGCCTCGTCGGCCTCGTCGGCATCGGCATCGTCATGGCGTATCCGGGGCGCAAGCAAATCTACCGGCGACGCGCGGGCGCGCTGCGCTACTGGCTGCTCGCGCACGTCTATGCCGGAATCATCGCCGGAATCCTGCTGCTCCTGCACGGCGGGCGCAGCACCGGAGGCTTGCTGACTTCTCTCCTGATGATCTCTTTCGATCTGGTCATTCTCTCAGGACTCTTCGGCATCGCCTGTTACATCTTCGTCCCGCGCATCATGACGAGCATCGAGGGCGAGCCGCTCTTGATCGAGGACTTGCGCATGCGCCGCGAGGAACTACGCGAGTCGCTCGCAGGCATCGGCGCGCAGGCTGATGCGGGCGTCCGCGACATCATCCGGCGCAAGGTGCGCCCGCGTTACCTCTCGCTCGGCTACCTGCTGCGCCAGTACGTGAGGCGCGAAGACCTAACTTCGCTCCACTCGCAGGCGCGCGAAGACTTCAAGGCGGAACTCGAAGCCTACAAGAAGTCGCCGGAAGAGTTGAGCCGCACGTTCATCTACGGCGCGCACGACCCGTCGCTCTATCGCCCGGAAGGACGGCTGCTGCACGAGGCCATCGAATCAACCGTCACGCTGCGCCGCGTGGATTCGCTCATCTACCTGCATCAACTGCTCAAACTGTGGCTCGCGCCGCACGTCGTCGCCACGTCGCTGATGCTGGTGCTGATGCTGGTACACATCATTCAAGTCGTGTTTTTCAGAGTGCATTAGAGAGACACAATCCCGCAGAGTTCAACTTCAGAGCGGGTCTGTAAAGCCCGGAGCGGAGTCAATTTCAGTGAGCACACGGCAAGAGGCCAACACGTTCATCATCAAGCGCGAAGATCGCTCCTTCGATCCGGTCACGATCTTGTCGGAGGGCTTGGCTATCGGGCGCGCTCCCGACAGCGAACTCAATCTGAACCACCCGACCGTCTCGCGCCTGCACGCGGGCATCAGGAAAGTCGGCGGGCGTTTCTACATCTATCACCTCAGCCCGTCCAACTCGACGACGCTGAACGGCAACCTCGTCCACGAGCGGGCTGCGCTGGCCGATGGCGATGTCTTGCAGATCGGCCCGTTCTTTCTTTTTATAGACTTCAAAGGCAACGCGCTCTCCATCAGGGTCAGATACCAGACCACCGTGAACATCGGCGAGGCCGAAGTCTTAACCGGGGCGCAACCGCAAACCGTAGACGCACCGCCGACGGGCGAAGTCGGCGCAGACTCGAAGGCATCAGCCACGAGCGGCGCGGGCGATGCGGAGGCGGACGAAGGCGCGCTCGATGTCTTCTGGGAAAAGCGCAAGCGCGAGGCGGGCAAGGTGTCGCGCCCGTCGCCTTTGCGCCCGCGCCCGCTCGCGCCCAAACTCGGCAAGGCGCGTTTCAACTGGAAACCGACGCGCGACCTCGAACGCCCGTGGCCGTTCTCGATCTTTACTTGGGGCGTGGTCGTCGTCGGCCTGCTCTCCATCGTCGCGGCGTTCAGCTACACGTCCGCCTTCTCGCCCGCACCGATTTCAAACGCACACGCGCGCACGAGTTTCAGCCTGTCGCCTGCAATCGCGCGCGAGCCGAACGCCAATTCGTGTACGACATGCCATACGATGCGCACGAGCATGGAGGCCAACTGCGCTTCGTGTCACCAGACGGAAACCTTCGCGGCCACCGTCACCACACCGCATCAAGCGGCAGGCGTCGGCTGCGTCAATTGTCACTCGGAGCATCGCGGCGCGGAGTTTCGTCCCGGCGTCGCGCCCTTCAATGCCTCTTTCCAGAAAGGCGTCCGCTTCGACGAGACCTGTGCCGGTTGCCATAACGATCAGAACCGCAAACTCTATCAGGGGCGTCGCGTGTTCACGCCGCACGGCGGCACGTTCGGCTATCCGGTTGTGGACGGTCATTGGAAGTGGAAGGGCGTGGACGAAGAGGCGTGGCAGCAGAAGCCCGAAGACCTCAAGCAACTCGTGGCGAACTGGCCGGTAGCGAGCGCGGACGAAGACGGGCGACGCAGCGCGCAGTTTCACGCCCTGCATCTGTACCGCGTCCGCACGACCGCAGGACTGGCGGGCGTTGAGGGCGCAGTCTCCTGCTCGACTTGCCACAAGTCCTACGGCGCATCGCTCGACCGCGAGACGCCGCGCACCACCTGCGCTGCCTGTCACAGCGGCAAGACTGACGCGCAGACGGGGCGCGCGCTGCTTGCGCCCGACACGGCCAACTGCACCTCCTGCCACGTCCAGCACGTGCGCGATAGACGCCACTGGAATCCGTCGCTGCTCGCCGCAAGCGCGCGCGAGAAATAGTTTTCAATTCACATCATCAACTTCTTTCCGAGACTATGAAAAAGTCGCAACTGTTCATCATCCTCGCGCTGCTCGCGCTGCTGCTGGCGATCAACCTGTACACGCGTGATGATTTCGCGGGCAAGGCTTATTTCGGCGGGCTGCCGTGGGTCGGCTGGGCGGGCGTGAGCCTGACGCTGGTTGTGGTCGGCCTCGGCTTCGCCCTGCGCGACGCGGCGCGAGCGCGGCGTCTGCTCGAAGAGACGAAAGCGCAACCCAAAAGCGAAGAGACGGCAAACGCGCAACTCACGCCCGCGCTACTCGAAAAATACGACCCGGACGGAGCGACCTACCCGCACCCCGTGATCGTCACGGAACGCTGCATCGGTTGTCACGCCTGCGTGGATGCCTGCCCGCACGACGTGCTCGCCATTGTCGGCGGCGTCGCCAAGTCAATCGCCAGCGCGCAATGCATGGAAGACACTTCGTGTCAGGTGGAATGTCCGGTCAACCCGAAGGCGTGCATCGTCGTCAACACGACGAAGAAGATTCCGCCGCGCAAAGTGCCCACGCGCGACGCTTCGTTTATGACGAACGTTCCCGGCTGCTACATCATCGGAGACGTTTCCGGCACGCCCCTCATCAAGAACGCCGCCAACGAGGGCGCGGACTGCATCAAGCACATCACGGATGAATTGCACGCTGCGCCCGCCGAGGCGAAGGCCGAACTCGACGTGGCGATCATCGGCGCAGGCCCGGCGGGTCTCTCGGCCGCCATCCTCGCCAAGCAGGCCGAACTCCGCTCCGTCACCATCGAGCAGGACAAAGTGCTCGCGACGATTGACGCTTATCCGGCCAACAAGTACGTCTTCTTCAAACCCGAGACGATGGAGTCGCGCGGCGGCATCGCCGTTGACGGGGCGGGCTTGCAGCGCGAAGTGATCCTCGAATCGTGGACGCGCACGATGCTGCAAAACGGCGTCGCCGTCAACGAAAACGAGAGTTGCAAGTCGGTGAAGAAGGCCGAAGACGGCGACTACTTCACCGTCGAAACCGAGCAGGGCGTGGCGAAGGATAAGAAGACTTATCGCGCGCGCCGCGTCGTGCTCGCGCTCGGCAATCGCGGCACGCCGATGAAGCTCCGGCTGCCGGGCGAGGAGATGAAAGTCACGCGCGACGGCAAGACCGAGGACAAAGTTAAATACAAACTGACCGACCCGGAAGAATATCGCCGCCGGAAGATCATCATCGTCGGCGCGGGCAACTCGGCCATCGAAGCGGCGGTCGATTTGGTCGCCCGCCGCGACGGCACGAAGATCGCTTTTCGCCCCGATGAAGAGATCAACGAAGTCACGCTCGTCATCCGTAGCGACCTGAAAAACGATCTCAAGTTCGGCAACAAGCTACAGGTTTACGACTGCATCGACGAGGGCAAGATCAAAGTCTATTTCGGCACGTCGATCAAAGAGATACGCGACGACGAAGTGGTCTTGATGAACGCGCGCACGCAGGAAGTGAAAGAGACCATCAAGAACGATTACATCTTCGCCATGATCGGCGGCGACCGCCCGACCAAATTCCTCGAAGCCATCGGCATCAAGATCGGCTGACAGGCATCGCCGCCATCGCGCGACTTTTCCCCGCACAAAAATCCAAGAGGCCGCCAAGCAATTTGATGCTCGGCGGCCTCTTAGATTTTTAAGACGACAAACGCGACTTTAAGGCTCGTTGCCGTTATCGGGCACGGGGCGACCCATCGACTGGTAGATGCTCACGATCTCGTTCATCTTCTCGCGCGCCTCGGCGTTGTCCGGTTGGTAGCGCAAGGCGTGACGATAATCTCCGAGCGCGAATTTGTAGAGCGTAGGTTGCCCCGCATCCCTGTAGAGGTTGGCGCGTTCGACGTAGGCGGCGGCGGCGGCGAGTTTGTCGGCCTGAGTCGCGCCGCTCGCCTTCGCTTTCGCTTCGGCCTTCGTAATCTTGGCGTCGAGCGCGGCGGTGTCGAGTCCGCCCGGTTTGGCGGAACTGCCCGCGTTATCGGCGGCGGGCGCGTTGCCGGTCGAATTGCCGCCATGCGCCGAAGAGACGGGCGGGAGACCAGTGGGTTGCGACGAACGCGAGGCGGACGACGACGCCGTATTACCGTTGACCACGGCGGCCGTGTCGTTCGTGTTGGATTGCGAGCCGCAACCGGGGGCGACCAGCAGTGCGGCTCCACAGGTGAGAGCTAAGACCAGAGTTCGCATCTTGTGTTCAATTCCAGACTACCCTTGATCCGCTTACTTCCCATTGTGGCATTGGACACAAGTGACGGGAGCTTTGGTCGCGGGGTCGCGCTTCTTGACCGCATCGTGACAGACGTTGCAATTGCGGTGATAAGCTTCCTCGTTCGTCAACGTGATCGGATCGGACTCGTCCGGGTAGGTGACTTCCGGGTTGGCAGGCCAACCGGCGGGCTTGATGTCGGTCTGCGCGTGGCACTCTCGACAGGTCTTGACGGGCTTAGCGTCGGCCTTTTCCAGAGAGGCGGTCGTTAACATTTCTTCGCGCTCGGAAGTTTTGAGCACGCCCTTGAGCGCGGACTTCGGTTGATCCGTGTGATGACACTCGGCGCAGCCGATAACGGATTTGCCGTCTGTGCTGTAGGGCTTGGTGGCGTGCGTTTCGTGCGTAAAGTGCACGGACTTGCTGCCCTGCCCCGTCGCTTTGGCATCTTTGCCGAGCGTCACTTCTTTCGGCTGAACCTTGCTGCTCAGGGCGGCGAGAGACGCTACGTTGCCGGACAGGGTGACGGCGGCAAAACTCAATGTGGCTGCAATAACTAGGAGTAGTTTCATGGCTGGTCGTCCTTCAAAGTGGGGTCTGCCGCGCGCGGCAACCTTCTCAGAGACTCAGGAGAGATATAGAGCGAAATATGGTAGAGCGTTGAACCAAACTGATCGACGCGAAATCGGAAGTCGATGCGCGCGACCACTATAAAACCGGCCGCGCGGGGTTGTCAATTTTCTTCCCCGAAAATTTAACGGACGGAGATGATCAGATGCCCATGCGGAAAGTTTGGGCTTTGTGGCAACGCTTGCAGTCGTTGAAATCGGCGTCGCCAAAGGCGCGTCGCCCGTTGTGACAGGTCATGCAGCTTTGCGCCCGCATCGTGTTGAAGTGCTGCGAGACGGAGGGCGCGGTGACTTGCCGCGACTGCGGAAGACCGGCGCGGAGGTTGTGGCAGTCGGCGCACCCCAGACGCTGTCGCGCGCCGTGGGTGGCGTGGCTGAAACTGGCGCGGAAGGCGCGCGCGTTCGTCGAAGTGCGGAAGTAGCGCGCCGTGAGCGTGTGGCAGACGCCGCACGAGGCGATGTCGCGCCCGTTGGCTTGCGCGCCGGGCGTGTGGCAACTGTAGCACTGGCCGTGCGCGCCCAGACCGGCGGGAATGGTCATGGCGACGGCGCGGCGCGAGGCTGGCGTGTGACATGCGACGCAGCCCGATGCGGGTCGCGCCGCGCCCGTGTTGTGCTGCGCGTGGTCGAACTTCGCGTTGAAGCTGCGGAGCGAGGGAAAACTTTTTACGGGCGGGTTCTGCGAATTCAAGTCCGTGTGGCAGATGGCGCACATCGGGATGTTCTGCGTGACGAACTGCGGCAGGTGGCAGCCGGTGCAGGATTTATGGCCGGGGAGCGTGGGGCGCGTCGAATTGTTCGCTTCGCGCCGGTGACAGTCGGCGCAGGCGAGGCGTGCGTGGCGGTCGCTGTTGTGCAGGAACTTCGAGAAGTCCACGCCGTTCATCTGCTGCTGTTGTTGTTGCGGCTCGGCTGCGGCGCGAGAGTTTGATACAGCAGCGGAAGCGATGGCGCGGCGGTTGAAGAGCGACAGGGCTGACAGACCGGCGACGCAGGCGAGCAAGACGGCGAGCGGGAGCGCGCGTCGCACGCGCAACGGGCGGCGCGGCACGGCGAAAGGGGCGACGGCGGAGTTTCCTTTACCCGTCGAGATTTGTTCTACGTTGGCGCGGCGCACGTTGGTTTAACTGCCCTCCTTCGGTTTTTCGGCACAGCGCGGCGGGATGAGTCCCTCAATGCCGGTCAGGCTACGCGGCTTCTTCCCGGCCTTCTCCAACGCCTCGTTCTCCTTTTTCGCGGAATCGAGCACGGCCTTGTAGTGGCTGCACGGGACTTCCGCATTGACGCTCACGGGCGGCGCGTGGCACAGCGCGCAGTCGAACTTCGCGTCCTTGCCGCGCTCCCTCAACTCGCGGAACACGGAGAGTTTTAATCCGGTCGTGCCGGAGATCGCGGTGTGGCAGGCAGAGGTGGAACACGACGGCAGCAGTTGCACCTGATTGACCTTCAAACGCATCGCCTCAAGCGTCGCGGCCTTTCGCACCCCGGCGTGACATTGCGTGCAGGTGATGGCGACTTCCTTGCCTTCGTCGTTAGTCCGCTTCTTGTGCGGGTCGAGTTCGTGTACGAACTTCGGCGAGATGCGCGGCGGCGTCGCCAGAGTTTTGTGCGCGGCCAGTGTGCCCTGCAAACGCGTTTGCAGAGTTACTTGCAGAGTTCCCTGCCCGACCACCGGGATGATCTTCGGCGCGTTCGTCATGCTCGCGGGCGACGCGCTTCCGTTGGCCGTGGTCAATGCGGCCGTTTGCAATAGAGGTCGCGCGAGATTCTTGTGGCAGCCCGCGCAATCGGTCGAGAGCGGCGGCTGCTCGCGGTTCTCCGCGCCCTTTTGCCAGTGGCAGGCGAAACAGGTGACGTGGCTCGTCGGGGTGGTCATGAAAGTCCCTGCGGGCGCGACGAAGGCGTCGGCAGGTGCGCCCGCAGGCGGCTTCTGCGCCACCGCGTCAACCTTATGACAGTGCATGCAGGTCGCCTGAATGTTCATCTTCTTTCCGGCGACTTTCTCAAACTGCAAGAGCGAGGTCGTCTTGATATGGTTGGCGTGCGGGAAGATGTCCGTAAACTGCGACGCCTCTTGCTCCTTCGGAAACTTGAAGCGCGCTTCGCTGCGCGGCGTGGTGACGGTGTGGCAATTCGAGCAGATGACGGGACGCGCGCCGCGAAAGAACTGTTGCCGGTGACAGTTGATGCACGCGGGATGATCGGGATAGTCCGTGATGTCAGGCTTCTGGAACGAAGGGATCAGGTGACAGGAGGAACAATTTTCAAAGTGGCCTTTGGTCGCGTGCGAAAAGTTCGAGTAGTCGGTGCGCGCCCTCGCGGCGGGCGCACCACGACGGCGGCGCGTCTGTTGCTGCTGCTGCTGCTGTCGCGGCGCGCGTGCGCCCGTCCCCTGTGCTGCCGCCGCCGCAAATTCCCCAACCGGCTCTTTTGAAGCGGCGCGCGTGTAGACGCAGATCATCGCGGTTATAGACACGACGACAACCAGCGTGACGAAACGGAGATCAATTATGTTGTGACGAAACAGACCCGCGCGTCGCAACCCGTTAGTCCTTTCGCTGTCGGCTCTTCGTAAATCTGACGCACGACCGGCTGAGAAATCCGCAGAAGATCATTCTTGATATTAGCAAACGCATCGCCCGCTAAAAGTTTTGGAGCACAAGAGCAGAAGGCTTTCCTTGTAACACAGTTGCCACGGACTGACAACGATATTTTCCAGTGAGGCGATTGGCGAGGGCAAGGCGCTCGGACTTCAAACGCGCGTGGCGAGCGAGCAACGCGCCCGCGCCTTAGCTCTTGCCGCCCGCCGGAGTTTTCCCCGTGCCGTCCGCGTCGAGTCCGGTGCGGAGTTGCGAGAGGGCGGGATTGTTCGGATTGAGGCTTTCCAGTTTGGCGAGCGTGGCGCGCGCCTCCGCCTTGTCGCCCTTGCGCGTGAGCGCGACGACCATGTTCTGCAAGGTCGGCTCGTGGCGCGGGTCGATTTCGAGCGAGCGGCGAAATTCGGCCAGCGCGCGTTCGTTGTCGGGCGGCGTGCGAAGCAGGAAAGTCAGGCCGAGATCGGTGCGGACGTTGATGTCGTCGGGCGACTTGGCGAGCGCGGCGGTGTACCACTTCTCGGCTGCAACATAATTCCCCGTGTCGTAGTTAACGTTGCCGAGCGCGACGACCGGCTCGAGTTCATCAGGCTTCAAGGTGTTGGCGCGCAGCAAAAATTCCAGCACGTCGTCGAACCGCTCGGTCTGGAAAGAGGCGCGCGCCGCCCCCATCTGCGCTTCGTAATCGGAAGGATTTTCGCGCGCCGCTTTGACCGCAGCCTGCGCGGCCGTCTCCAGACGCTGCTGGTCGGCCACCCCGTTTGAAGGCAGCGCGGACTGGACGGCGCGGCCGTCGCCCACGAGCGTCGCGGCGGCGCGCATGTTCGCCCAACTCGCGAACCCGAAACCAAAGAACAGGCCGAAGCCCACCCCGATGAGGGAAAACAGGATATTCTCTCGATTCATAGAAAGGGAAAGAACGTAAATCGTGAATCGTAAATCGTGAATAGAAAAACCTGATTCCTTCTATTTACGATTTACGATTCACGATTTACGAACTAAGCGTATGAGTGTAAGCCCGGCAGCAGGTAGCTGACGCCGAGGTAGGTGAAGATCACGAGCAGGAAGGCGACGACGGCGAAGTAAGCCGAACGTTTCCCGGTCATGCCGCGCGCGATGCGCGCATGGAGAAAGCCGCCGTAAGTGAGCCACGCGACGAACGCGCCCGTCTCCTTCGAGTCCCAGCCCCAGTAGCGACCCCACGACTCGTTCGCCCAGATCGCGCCCGTCACGAGCAGCATCGCCAGACCGGCGAAGGCCACGCTCGCCGTCTTGTACATCAAGCTGTCGAGTTTCTCGGCCGAAGGCAGAGCCTTACGCAACACGTCCGTGCGGAAACTGAAGAAGACGACGAAGAGCGTGGCGGCAAACGCCGTAATCAGCGCGGAGAGTTCCACGGGGTTCGCATTCAGACTCAGGATGAGCGACGAACCGCGCTCCGTGACGAACTCCTGCGAGGCGGCGACGAAACGTGCAGGGTCAATCGCGCGCACCTGTTCGGCGGTCATGCCCTGCTGCTCGGCCAGCCACGCGCCGAATTGCGGGTACTGCTTAGGGTTGATCTTGCTGACCACGTTCGTCATGGACTTGACCTGCGACACCAAAGCGAGGATGGCGCAAGCCTGCGTCACGAGCGAGAGTTTCAGCAGCCAGTGTCCCCAAGTGCGCGCGCGCGCGTCTTCCTGCAAAAGATATTTGCCGAAGAGTGCGATAACGCCGAGTAAAAGCACGCCGGAGATGACGATGAGCAAACCGACGTAAGGGATGTCGGCGCGCAGGGGCAGAGCCATGCGCGAGCCTTGCATGAAGGTCGAGGCCGTGTAGATGCCGGTCGTGAAAACCGAGAAGCGGCTGACGGTGGCGAAAACGCCGAGGCCGAAAATGGCCGCCCAGATCGCCATTGATTCGGGCTTCGTGCCGACCTTCAAGAGATAGATGACCGCCGCCGCGAAACAGACGAGCGCGACGCCGTAGGAGAGGGAGGCGATGCCGACGTGGATCGGCCGCCAGTAGGAATCGAGCACGGGCGGCAGGTTGATGAACTCGTTGCCGATGAAGCGCGCCAGCACGAGGATGAGCGCGGCGAGCGGCAGAGAGATCGCGCCGATGAAGCGGAAGTTCTTGCGCCCGGAAATAACCATCGTCGTAATGCCTGCGCCGAAGGCGAAGGCGAGCGACAGATCGTAGAGATTGGCGAAAGGGATGTAGCGGAACGCCCACTCCATGTCGGCCGCGCTCTTTCCCTGCGCCTGAAAGATTTGCAACTCGCGGTCGTACCCGGCGACCCAGCGCACACACCAACTCGACAAGTTGAAGAACACGCCGAGGCAACCCGTCCACAAACCGATCTTCTGCGCCATGTCCGACGGCGCGTAAAGATTCGTCAGGTGAAACGTCGCGGCCGTCAGGTAGCAGGCGAGCGCGATCATCATCAGCGCGCCGTCCGTCATAAAGCGTTCGCCGCCCATCTGGATACGCAGCAGTACCATCAGGAGCGCGCCGACGATGGGGATGATGGCGGGCAGGTACGACTTGAACGACCAGACGCTGCCGTCCTCGTGTTTCGGCGCACCGACTGTGGCCGAGTCGGTTAAAATTTCATTACTGCCTAAAACTTCACTCATGAATTTTCCACCTCTTGGGGTTGGCCGGTGATGGCCTGTAAGAGTTTTTTGAACTTGTCTTCGAGCGCGACGACGTTGCGGTTGGTGTTGCCGCCGAGGACGACCTGAAAAGTCTTTTGATCATCCTTCGCCTCTTCGACGATTGCCCACACGCGCTGGTGCGAGAAGAAGAAGACCGCCGAGAGCGCGATGAATAGCATCCCGCTGCCGACGTAAAAGATCGTCGTGCCGGGGTCGCGCTGGACGGAGAGCATGTGCGCCTCCGGCACTTTCTCAAAATCGACGAGACGGAACTTGTAACCGGCGACCGCGCGGCCGACGGGCGCGCCCGACGGCAACTCCTGCGCGAAGGCGAAGGCGCGGCTGCGCTCGCCCGCCGGGCTGACCACGTTCAGGATCGCGGCCGGGTTGTTGTACTCGCCCGACTGCGTGCCCACTTGGCTGCCCTGCATCTGGAAGTCGGGCTGAAAGTCAACGTAGTCGATCTTCGTCCCGTCCGCGAGTTGCGCCGAGCCGTCGCGCGCGACTTGCACGTCCTGCGGCGTGCCGCCCGCCTCCGGCGTCAGGCGCAAAGTGATGTTGCGCGCGTGGCCGACGTTCATAAAGCTCGCCTGAAAGAAACGGTAGCCGCCGAAGATGGCGCACACGACTTTGCTGCTGTCGGCCGGACAGTAATCGAAGGGACGATTCATCTGGACGAGCGCGTTGTGCTCGCCCGTCTTGTCTTTGATCTTGATGCGCGTCATCCAGTCGATTGTGTTGTCGGCCGTGATCGCGCCTTCCTTTCTGATCAACTTTTGCTGGATGTCGGTGCAGGTCACTTCAAAGGGCAGCGCGGCGGTTGATTTGTCGAGACGGAAGGTATTCATGTCCTCGATCTTGAAGACGGTCTCGGACATTTCTCCGGCCGACGCGCCGGGCTTCAACCACATCGAGCCGGTGCGCCCGAACTGCGCCGTCATGAAACCGCCGAAGAAGATCGTCAAGAGCGCGACGTGGACGGCGTATGCGCCGAGGCGATTCCACGTCCCGCGTTGCGCGAGGATGAAGGTGCGCGCGCCCTTCTCGTTGACGATGGACTTGAAGCCGTTTTTGCGCGAAGCCTCGACGATGCGTTCGACGAGCGCGGCGCGACTGTCGGCGCGCATCTCAAGCGTGCTCGTCACGGACTGCTTGCGCAGCCACGCGGCCACCACGTCGAGTTTCGGGCGCACGATGTAATGCCACGCCCCCGGAAAACGCTCAATCGAGGCCAGCACGATGTTCAGAGAGAGAATGAGCAGAAGCGCGTTGAAATACCACGAGTGGTAAATGTCGAAAAAGCCGAGCACGCCGCCGAGCAGTTTTTGCGACGGGGTCAAACCGGCGAAATATTTGTCGAAGCCGTCCACGTTCGTCTGCATGATGAGCATGCCGATCATGCTGGCGGCGGCGAGCAGGATGAGCAGCGTCACGCCGAAGCGCACGGAACTCAAGAGATTGAGCAGCCGCGTGATGATCGAGGGAGTTGGGCGGACGGCGGGGGCGATCCGATTGACACCTATCTCGTTTTTAGTTTCTTCTATGGCAGCCATTTGTTTATGAATGTCAGCAATCGTACTGAAGGAAACGTCGTTGAAATCAGGCGCGTCTGCGGGTCAGAATCGCGCGCCTCGTCCGTGTATGACAGCCATCATAGCCGATCACTCCCGCATCATCAACCAAGCGTCCTCACGTTTTTCAACGCTTCAAATTAACCGCCGCGCCGCGTTTTCGGCGTCGCTACCGCATCGTGTATCATGCGACGGGCGGCGGGCGGATGCCTCTTAAAGAGCACGCACGCGCCGTCAACGGTTTCTCCTGATTCGACGCGAATTTGTTATCTTCCGATGCCTCCGATTTACTTCTCCGAAAGGCTGCAACGTTTCAATTATCTATGAGCAAAAACATTCTCCTGTGCATTGTCGGTCTCACGCTCGGGTTCGGCGCGGGTTTCTTCCTCGCCAATAAAGTGACCGGCGGCATCCCGCCCGCGCCGGTGTCGAACGCGGCGAATGCAACGAACGCGCCGACCGATTCCGCTCCGCCGCTCGACCCTAATCAGGCGGGCGCGCCGCTGCCGCCCGGCCACCCCGACATCAACAGCGCGGCGGCGGCCGCCAACTCAAACCCGAACGGAGTTGCCGCGACGAACGCGGACGCGCAGGCCGCGATGGAGGCGGCCGACCGCGCGCCGAAAGATTTCGACCTCCAAATGAACGCGGCCACCACCTTCTACAAACTCAAAGCCTTTGACAAAGCCGCACTCTACCTGCAACGCGCGATAGACTTGAAGCCGCGCGACTTCGACGCCCTCTCCGCGATGGGCAACACGAAATACGACGCAGGCGATTTCGCCGCCGCCGCCACATTTTACGAGCGCGCGCTCGCCGTCCAGCCGCAGAACACAGACGTGCAGACAGACCTCGGCAACACCTATTTCCAACGCCAGCCGCCCGACTTACGGCGCGCCATCGAAGAGTATCGCAAGACCTTGAAGATCGACCCGCGCCACGAGAAGGCTCTGCAAAACATCGCCGCCGCCGCGCTCCAACTCGGCGACAAGACCGTCGCACGCGAAGCCGTCGATCAACTCGCCGCCGTCAACCCCAACAATCAATATCTCGAAGGTCTGCGGTCTAATCTCAATTCGCAGCCGTAAGGAAAACACTCGCCCCAAACACGAAAGCGAAACGCCCGCGCGGATTGACCGGCGGGCGTTTCGCTTTCAATTGTCGCTTTTCCCGACTTGCCTGTCGCTTCCCTTTCTAGAGGTTGGGGCTGCGCGGGAATTTGACGAACGGCAGACGCGTGCCGCGAACGACCAACTGGTCGGCGCGCATCTCTGCGGGCGCGACGTAGCCGCGACTTCCGGCGGCGGCGATGATGTCGTCCTGATCGATCCCGTCGCCGCTGATGCCGATTGCGCCGACGAGTTCGCCGTTCTTGTAGAGCGGAACTGCGCCCGCGAAAATCTGGAGGCCGTTCGGCACGTTGGGGATCGACGTGCAGGGCAAGTTGGGCACACCGGCCAGCGTCAACTCCAGATTACGCTTGACGAGATCGAGTTGGAGGCCGACGTTGAAGATGCTCCACTGGCCGATGCCGGTGCTGAAAGGGCCGGGCGGTTCGCCGTTGATGCCGTCAGGGTAGAACGGGCGATGCAGGAAGCCGACCGCGCGGTCGCTGAACGCCACCGAGCCGTCCAGATTGACGCCGTCGGCGGCGGCGCGATCCACGTAGCCGCCCATCCCTGCGCCGCGCAAGAGCGTCGCGGCATTGACGCGCGAAAAGAGCGCGGCGGTGCGCGCCTTCTGTGCGGACACGTCGAAGCCGAAGACGGGAGCATCGGACGTGCGGAAGATGCCGAGCACACGCCCCTCCGAATCAACGACGGTAATCGAGACGCGGGCGGGGCTGCCGAGCGGTTGCCGGATGGCGGCGCGCGTGCCGTCGGCCTGAATGGCCGCCTGCGTGATGATGGTCGTCACGTCCGAGGCGGTCAACGCGTTCGGCGAACCGGAGACGCTGCCGTTGAACGGAAAGAAGCGCAGGTCAACCGCGCCGTCAACCACGCCGAGCTTGAGCGGGACGAAGGCCGAGGGCTGCGCCGAGCGAATCGGAAAATCGGGGTCAACCGTGCCGGGCAGACTCGCAAACGGGATCGTCTGGGGTCGCGGCGCATCGTTGTCCGTGACGTTGACGTAGGGCAGTCGCACGCCGTCCACGAGGATGTTGTCGCCGCGTATGAGCGGCGGCGGCTCGTAGCCACGTCCGGCGGCGACGGCGATCACTTCCTCGAACGGTTTGTCGAAATCGGCCGGGATGCGGTCAACCGTGTAAGCCCCGTCGCCTTCGATGCCGACCGCGCCCGCGTGGACGCCGTTCTTGTAGAGCGGAACTGCGCCGGGGTCTGCCGAGAGGCCGAAGGGCAGGCCGGGCATCTTGATGTCGGAGCATTGGAGTTGCGAGAACTGCACGCCGTAGAGCGGCCCGCCGGGGCGAAAGTCCACGCCGGGCGGGATGTGCTCTTGAATGATGAACCCGGCGGTGCGCGGCGTGAAGGCGTTGCCCTGCGTGCTGAAGAAAGCGGCCGTACCCGCCTTCGTGATGGCGGCGCGCGGGACGGGTTTCAAAGCGGGGACGAGGTTTGTGCCTTCCAGACCGACGGCGACCAGCCCCGTCGCCGGATCATTCGGCTGCTGGTTGAAACCGGAGTTGCCGCGAAACTGCGTGCGGTCGGGCGCGCCCGTCATCTTAAAGACGCCGAGCACGTTGCCTTCCTTGTCCGTCACGGCCACGGTGACGGGACGATTCAAAGCGACGGCGGCCGAGACGGCTTGCGCGATGACGGTCTGCACGTCGTTTGTCGAGAGCGTGCCCGCCGTGACGGGGTTGGTGTTGGGCGTCGGCGCGGTGGCGGGCGGCGCGGCGGTCGGTCGCGCGCCCGCGTCGTCGGGCAGGCCGCCGCCGACGTGGCCGATGCCGACTCTCACGCGATTGCTCGCCACGTTGCCGTAACGCACGCGCACCAGCACGTCTCCGATGTCGCCCATCTCTTCGTGCAGGCGCAGCGTGACCGAGTGCATCCACTCCTGTCCGGGCACGACGGCCACGTGCTCCACCGCGAGCGGGTAGACGCGTCGCGCGCCGTCTTCGGCGTCGGCCGTCAGCGTGGAAGCGTCCGCGCCGCGTTCGAGATTGAGAACGAAGAGTTGGATGCGCGTGCGCCGATCCGCGCCGATGGAGTGGCGCGCGTCGCGCGTGAAAGGCTCTTGGAGACGCGTGACTGATTCGACGGCGACGGCGCGCGTCGAGTTGGCTTCGCTGATAAGGACGGGACGTGTCGCCTGCGCCCTCGAAGCGGTGGGCGGTTGATACAGCAGCGCGCAGGCGCACAGGGCGAGGCAAGCAGCCAGCGTGATAAACCGCCGGACAACTGTTGATTGAGATGACGTTGATTGATGTTTAGACATAGAAGCAGGCCACGGATGAATTGCGTTCTGATAGCTGTCTGGCAGAAACCGGCGACGCGCTTTGCGGCGTTGGGATACTAACCGGAGCGGCTACAATTTATCATTAAACTTTGTTCCGTCAAGTCGAATTTATTTCCCGCGAGCGCGGCGCATGGAAATCGCGCATATGAGTTATTGCCGCTTCGCGGGCGAGAAAAATTCCGTTGCCAGTCGGCCATGACTGTGCTACAAAAACAGCCCAACGCTTTTTTGAATCGAGCTTCTGTCAGATCGCAAGATACCAGCGGTTAGTTTTCCGTCACACACGTCTTTTCACTTTGCACTACGCGCACGAAATCGCCTCCGGCGACCTTCGTATTTTATTAATGGCTTCATGCTCCCTACCCCTAAACACACGCGCTCTCTCGCGAGGTTGCTCCTCGTCGTCTCCCTGCTCTCAATCTTTCCGCCGCACGCCTTCGCCCAACAGCACGGGCGGATCAAAGGCGTCGTCCGCAGCGAAGCGAAGACGCCTCTCGCCGGGGCGACCGTCATCGCGATCAATCAGGTAACGAGCAATCGCTCGACGACGCGCACGGCATCCGACGGCAGTTTCTCTTTCAAACTCCGCGCGGGCGCATATCGCATCCTCGTTGACGCGCCCGGCGCTCTGCGCTTCGACCGCGAGAATATCATCGTCGAACCCGGCAAGGACAACCCCGTCGAAGTCGAAGTGAAGGCGTTGAAGGAGACGAAGAAGCCCGAAGTGTTCGTTGACCCGACGGCGAACGAGCGTCCCGCAGGTTACGCCGGGGGCGGCAACATCGAATCGCGCCCGCCCACCTTGCCCGACCGCGCCGAGGTGCGCGACCGCTGGCGCGTCAACTTTCCCGAATACGACCGCTACGGAGACAAAGGCGCGCGCGGGCGCGACATCCCCTTCAAGCGCGGCAAGTGGTACGACCCCTACAACCAAAATCTGCTCAAGGGCGATTTCCCCATCTTCGGCCAGAGCGTCTTTATGATTTTGTCGGGCGTGGACACGACCACCATCGAACTCAACCGCACGCCGAAGCCGACCGACGTGAGCAGCGAGCGTCCCGGCAGCGCGGAGTTTTTCGGCCGCCCGGAAACTTTGATCGCCAACCACGTCATCCAGTTCTCGTTCGAGATGTTCAGCGGCTCGACCTCTTTCAAGCCGCGCAACTGGGCGATCAAAATTTCGCCCACGATCAGTT
The DNA here is from genome assembly GCA_035940695.1 of Pyrinomonadaceae bacterium. GTDB lineage: Bacteria > Acidobacteriota > Blastocatellia > Pyrinomonadales > Pyrinomonadaceae > JAIVJZ01. Next base: position 206,279 of record DASZEQ010000029.1, read on the forward strand.
TGCCGAACTACGTCAACGCGCGCGAGCGCGGCGTCATCAACATCGACCCGCGACGCGGCACGAACCGCACCGACACGCACGTCTCGCTTGAAGAAGCCTTTGCCGAAGTGAAACTCGAAGACGTGAACGCCAACTTCGATTTCGTCTCCGTGCGCGCAGGCATCCAGCCCTTCGTCTCGGACTTTCGCGGCTTCGTCTATTCCGACAACAACCTCGGCGCGCGCCTCTTCGGCGGCTTCGCCAACAATCAGTATCAATTCAACGCCGCCTACTTTTCCCAACTGGAGAAGGACACCAACAGCGGCCTCAACCGCTTCGACACGCGCCACCAAAACGTCTACGTCGCCAACATCTACCGGCAGGACTTCGCGCGCAAGGGCTACACGGCGCAACTCAGTTTCCTCTTTAACGACGACCGCCCCTCGCGCAAGTTCGACCGCAACGGCTTTCAGGTGCGCCCCGCGCTCGTCGGCGACGTGCGGCCGCACAGCGTCAAGGTCGGCTATCTCGGCTTCTCCGGCGACGGACACCTCGGCAACGGCCTGCTCGGCCGCTTCAATCTCTCGCACGCCTACTACCTTGCCTTGGGGCGCGACTCGCACAACCCGATTGCCGGTCGCCCCGTCAACATCCGCAGCCAGATGGCCGCGCTCGAACTCAGCTACGATAAGGATTTCGTCCGCTTCAAAACTTCCGGCTTCTTCGCGCAGGGCGACAAGAACCCTTTCGACTCGCAGGGCACGGGTTTCGATTCAATTCTCGACGATCCGAATTTCGCGGGCGGGCAGTTCTCTTTCTGGAATCGGCAAGGCATCCGCCTGACGCAGACGGGCGTGTCGCTCGTCGAGCCGAACAGCCTGCTGCCTTCTCTGCGCAGCAGCAAGACGCAGGGACAGGCCAACTTCGTCAACCCCGGCATCCTGATCTTCAACGCGGGCGCGGACGTGGAAGTCACGCAGCGCATCAAGGCCGTCTTTAACGCCAACTTCCTGCGCTTCCACCACACCGAGCCGCTCAAACAAATCTTGTTCCAGCCCAACATTCGCCACGGCATCGGGCAGGACTACAGCCTCGGCGTCGCCTATCGCCCGCTCCTGATCAACAACATCACAATGACTTTCGGCGCGTCGACCTTCGTTCCCGGTCGCGGCTTCCGCGACATCTACACGGATGCGACGCGCAACTGCCCGCCCAACGTGGCCGACTACTGCACGCCCGACGGGACGATCATCGATCCGAGCAAGCCCCTGTTCTCGCTGTTCGCGCAGATGAAGTTCATTTTCTAAGATCACATATTCAAATAGAGACAGTCATCGTCCGTACGGAGATTCCAGAATGCAAGGTGTCGGTAAAGTTGATCGCGTCAAGCTGGTCATCTTCCTGTTTTTCGTCGCCGTCCTCGGCTTAACCCTGCTTGCGGGCGGGGCGCGTTCGTCCGCCCAACAGAAGGGCGGCGCGGAGCAACTCGCACGCGCCGCCACGAACGATAAAGCGAAGCCGGAGGCTGAATCGAACTCCGTCACATCCTCCGCGGTTGCGCCCGCACGCACGCACAACTCCTCATCGCCCGTTTCGCAGCAAGCGGCGGCGGCAACGGCGGCGACGACCGAAGGCTGCGTCGCCTGTCACAACAACATCGAGCCGATGCACGTCACTTCGAGCGGGAAACTTGAGGCGGGCAAAGACGGGCAGGGACTTTCCTGCACCTACTGCCACGGCGGCAACCCCGTCGGCAAGACCACCGAAGAAGCGCACGTGCGCCCGCGCAACCCGGACTTCTGGAAAGTCGGCGGCAAAACTTCGAGCGCGAACCCGGAGCGCACGAACGCCCTCTTGAATCGCGAGAGTTGGGAGTTCGTGCGTTTCATCAACCCGGCCGATTTGCGCGTCACGGCCAAGACCTGTTCCGAATGTCACGCGCCGGAAGTCGAGGCCAACGACAACAGCATGATGCGCCACGGCGCGATGCTCTGGGGCGCGGCGCTCTACAACAACGGCGGCTTCCCCATCAAAGACGCGCGCTTCGGCGAAGCCTACGCCGACGAGTCGGGCGCGCCGCTGCGCCTGATTCAAGTGCCGCAGCCGACGAAGGAAGAACAACTGCTCAAAGGCTGGCTGCCCTTCCTCGACCCGCTTCCGCGCTGGGAAATTTCGCAGCCGGGCAACATCCTCCGCGTCTTCGAGCGCGGCGGCAAGCGTCGTCTGGAAGTGGGTTTGCCCGACCGCGAGGAAGAACCCGGCAAGCCCGACAAGGGTTTGAGCGCGCGCGGCCTTGGCACGCTGCAACGCACCGACCCGGTCTATCTCGGCATCCAGAAGACGCGCCTGCTCGACCCGACGCTCAACCACCTCGGCACAAACGACCATCCCGGCGATTATCGTTCGTCCGGCTGCACGGCCTGTCACGTCGTCTATGCCAACGACCGCAGCCCCGTCAACTCCGGCCCTTACGCCAAGTTCGGCAATCTCGGCATGACCGCGACGGCCGACACGAACATCCCGCGCGGCGAACCCGGCCACCCGATCAAGCACCAGTTCACGAGCGCAATCCCGACCTCGCAGTGCATGACCTGTCACATGCACCCCGGCACAAACATGGTCGCCACCTACACGGGCTTTACTTGGTGGGACAACGAGACGGACGGCGACAAGATGTATCCGGCCAAACAGGTCACGCCGTCGCAGGATGAGGAACAGGAGAAGCTCAACCGCAATCCCGAAGGCGCGCAGTTGCGCGGCCTCTGGTCGATGCGCAAGTGGCGAGATCGCGCTTCGCCCGAAGACTTCCTCGTCAAGACGGGCGAACCCGGCGGCGAGTTTGCGAAGCAACTCAAGCAGACCGCCTTTGCCGACTATCACGGCCACGGCTGGCTCTATCGCGCCGTCTTCAAACGCGACCGCGCGGGCAACATGCTCGACGGCTACGGCAAGCAGATCAAAACCGTCACGCCGAAAAAACTGGCCGACGCGGTCGCCTTCTCCGGCGACGGCGCGTACAAGTCAGGCCAGCCCGTCCATCTCAAAGACATCCATCTTGAGAAGGGCATGCACTGCGCCGATTGCCACTTCCGCGCCGACAATCACGGCACGGGCATCCTCTACAACGAACCGCGCGCCGCCATCGAGATCAACTGCACCGACTGCCACGGCACGATCCGCGAGCGCGCCAAACTGCTGACTACCGGCCCCGCCGCCGGGCAAGGCATCGAAGGCGGCAAACTCGTGGACAAGGAGCGCGGGCGAAATCTGCGCGCGCCCCGCAGCGGAAACAAAGACATCTCGCGCAACCTCTACGCGCGCGACGAAGCGGGCAACAAGATTCCGCTGTTTGAACTTGCGCCCGCCGCCGGTCTGAAAAAGAAGATCAAGACGGAGGACGGCCGCGAAGTCGAAGTTGATCTCAAGGCGGGCGAGATCGTCCAGAACTCCATCGTCGAGCCGGGCAAGTGGTGGCGCGTCAAGCAGACGATTGACAGCATCGACCCCAAATCGCCCGACTACAACGAACTCTCGCGCTACGCCAAGACTATCCGCAAAGACAATCAGACGTGGGGCGACGTTCCCGAAAAGGACGAGCAACTCGCGCACGCCGACAACTCGATGACGTGCTTTGCCTGCCACTCGTCTTGGATGACGAGTTGCTTCGGCTGCCACCTCTCGATGAAGGCCAATCGCAAGATGCCCAACCGCCACAACGAGGGCGACGACTCGCGCAACTACACGACCTACAATTTTCAGGTCTTGCGCGACGACGTGTTCATGCTCGCACGCGACGGCACGGTGACGGGTCATCGCGTCGCACCCGCCGCCTCGCGCTCCGCCGTCATCGTCAGTTCGCAGAACCAGAACCGCGAGTGGATCTACTCGCAGCAGCAGACCATCTCGGCCGAAGGCTACAACGGCCAAGCATTCTCCACGCACGTCCCGCACACCGTCCGCGCGACCGAGACGAAGGGCTGCACGGACTGCCACGTCTCGAAGGAGAACAACAACAACGCGTGGATGGCGCAACTGCTCATGCAGGGGACGAACTTCGTCAACTTCATGGGTCGCTACGTCTACGTCGCCGCCGAGCATTCGCTCGAAGTCATCCCCGTCACCGAGCGCGAAGACCCGCAGGCCGTCATCGGCAGCACCCTGCACAGGCTGGCCTATCCCGACAACTACAAGAAGTTTGTGGACAACGGACGTCAGCTTGAGACTTTCTACGAACATCCGGGCAACCCGGAAGTCTTGCAGGTGCAGGTGCGCGGCGAGTATGCCTACGTCGCGGCGGGCGAGGGCGGCCTGCGTATCTACGACATCGCGCAGATCGATCACAAGGGCTTCTCCGAGCGCATCACGACCGCGCCCGTCTCGCGCTTCGGCCAGCGTTTCTGGGTGAAGACGAAATTCGCAACGGCCGTGGCCGCGCCTTCGACGCTCGCGCTCGACCCCATGCGCACGCGCCGCCCCGAAAATCAGGAGCAGCCGATTCACCCGCTCTACGGCTACCTCTACGTCGCAGACAAATACGAGGGCTTAGTCCTCGTCGGCGCGGCGACGCTTCTCGACGGCGATCCTTTGAACAACTATCTCAAGCGCGCGCTGACGTGGAATCCGAACGGCGCGCTCGACGGCGCAAACAACATCCAGATCGCCGGGACGCACGCCTACATCACGACCGACAAGTCGCTCGTCATCGTTGACATCAACGACCCGTTGAACCCGAAAGTCGTCAAAGAGTTTGCACTGCATCACCCGCACGCCGTCGCCATCCAGTTCCGCTACGCCTTCGTCGTGGACGAAGAAGGCTTCAAGGTCATCGACGTGACGACGCCCGCGGACGCGCATCTCGTCGAAGGCGCGGAGGTGCGACTCTCGCACGCGCACGACGTGTACGTGGCGCGCACCTATGCCTACGTCGCCAACGGCAAAGACGGCGTCGCCATCATCAACGTCGAGCGGCCGGAAGCTCCGAAGCTCGAACAGATGTACAACGCCGACGGCCAGTTGAACGACGTGCATCAGGTGAAGGTCGCGATGACGAACGCAAGCCTCTACGCCTACGTCGCCGACGGGCACAACGGCCTGCGCATACTGCAACTGACCGACCCCGAAACCTCCGTCACTTACGCGGGTTTTAGCCCGCGCCCCGACCCGAAATTGATCTCCACGTTCAAGACGATAGGCCCGGCCGTCGCCATCTCCAAAGGTCTCGACCGCGACCGCGCCGTGGACGAGAGCGGCAATCAACTCGCCGTCTTCGGCCGACGCGGCGCGCGTCCCTTCAACCTCGAAGAGTTGCGCCGCATGTACCTCTCCGGCGGCAAGCTCTACACCGTCACCGACAACCCTGCGACGCCCGCCAACGACTTCAAAGGCGGCGCGGCGGCGAAGTCCGGCGGCGAGCAACCGGACGCGAAACCGGAAAAGGCCGTCTCAACGGATTCCGTCTCGTCGAAGATGTCGATCTTTACCTTTGACGGTGCGACCGCTTCGACCACACTCGCAAGCGGGCTGGGCTTGCTGCTCGTCGGTCTGGGACTCTATAGACTGCGAAGATTGCGTCGGAACACTTAAAAGCTGTTTGAGAAGTCCCGACAGGGACGGTTGATAATAGCCCGGCGATTTATCGCCGGGGATAAGTCGAAGGATAAAGGTTGAGTCCCGTAGGGACGATTGAATGTGCATAACTTCAATCGTCCCTACGGGACTCGATCTATAAAGGGTTTACGATCCCCGGCACTGAAGTGCCGGGCTATTATCAACTGTCCCTATGGGACAAGAATCGATTTACTTTTCAACATGTGAACCTATGTCGTTTCGCGCATCCACTCGATGCAGCGTCTGAGGTGCGCCTGCATCCCTTCGGCCGAGTCGGAGTGGATGCGGCCGTGGCCGGGCAGCACCCACTCGAAACGCTTCGACAGCAGTTTCTCCATCGAACGCGTCTGCTCTCTCCACGAGTACCACGCGACGCTGCGAAAGGCCGTGAGCGTCTCGCGCGAGGGCGACCACGCGAGATGATCACCCGTGAACAGATACTTGTCGCGATAGAGCAGCAGCATGTGGCCGCGCGTGTGGCCGGGCACGGGGATGACTGTGAGTTCCGCGTCGAGCGCAACTTCCGCCTCGCCTTCGACGATGCGCTCAACTCCCCTTGCGCGCGCGCCGTCGGCCGCGTGCATGATGCGCGTGCAGCCGAAACGCGCGGCAAACTTCGCGTGATCCGCGATGTCGTCCGCATGCGTGAGAAACATTTGACGGACGCCGCCGAGAGCCTCGATGCGCTTGACTAGTTGAGACGCAAAGCGCGGCGAATCGACGAGGACGTTCCCGCCTTCGGCTTCCGGCCGCACGATCAAATAACTCCACGCGCCAAAACTGGCCTCCGACGTGAAGCCGCAAAAGTAGACGTTCTCGGAGAGGCGCGCGGGGTAAGCATCGACGGCGGCGCGCGTGTTGTGGTGTCCGAGCGTGCCGATGGAGGCGGTCGGGCAGGCGACGAGAGCCATCAGCGCGCACAGCGTCTCGTCCTCGGTTTCGGGTTGGCGATAGACGCTCGACTGTTCGCCGTGGTCGCGAAAAGTCGCGGGCGCGATCTGGCGGCACGCGTCGCAGTCGATACACGTCGCGTCGACGTAGAAATCGCCCGCGACGTTTTGCGGCAAGCGTTGTGCGACTGAGGCCATGCGGGTAGTTTCAGGTTTCAAGTTGAAAGTTTCAAGTGCAAAACAGCGACAACCTGCTTTCGCAACTTGAAACCTGAAACTTGAAACCTGAAACTTATTCTCAGATTCGCTTCAATAAGACGAGGATGATGATGATCAGGAGGATGATGCCGAGCGTGCCGCTGGGGAAATATCCCCAACCCCGGCTGTGCGGCCACGCCGGAGCCGCGCCGATCAGAAGGATGATCAAGATCACGATGATGATGGTAGTCATAGCAAGTCTCCTCTTTTGAATGTGGTCGCACGCGAGCCGTTTCGCGGCGGGTTTCGCATTTGCAGTGGTTCGACGGCGGAGAGATTATGCCCCGCATCGCCGCCGGTCAATGTTTTTATTCAGCGTTCGACGCTTCTCGCCTTCAACGCTTCTCTTTTTGCCCGTCGAGATAATCGAGCAGCACGTTGGCCATGACCTTGACGCCGACGACGAGGCTCTCCTCGTCCACGTCGAAATCGGGAGTGTGCCAACCGGCCGTGATGCCCCGCTCGCGGTTGCCGACGCCGAGGAAGAAATAGAAGCCGGGCACGACCTTCTGGAAGTAGGAAAAATCTTCGGCAGGCATAAAGGGCTTGAGCACGAGCGTGTTCTCCGCGCCGACGATGCGGCGGATAGTGGGCAGCGTGCCCTCGACGAGCGACGGCTCGTTGTAAGTGACCGGATTGCTGCCCTCCATATTCAACTCGAACGTCGCGCCGTAGGCGGCGGTCACATGCGTCAGCGTCTCGCGCATCAACTCGATGGCGCGCTCGCGCACACGGTCGTTGTGCGTCCGCATCGTGCCGGTCAGTTTCACTTCGTTTGCGATCACGTTGAAACGCGTGCCGCCTTGAATCGTGCCGATTGTGATGACGAGCGGTTCGAGCGGGTCGATGCGGCGACTGCGGATGTGTTGCAGCGCGAGCACGCATTCGGAGGCGACGACCACTGCGTCCACGCCCATCTGCGGCTGTGCGCCGTGCGCGCCCTTGCCCCGGATGATGATGTTGAAGGTGTCGGACGAAGCCATCGCCGCGCCGCTGTGATAGCCGATCTGCCCGGCCTGCACGTTCGGCTCGGTGTGGAGTCCGAAGATGGCCTGCGGGCGAGGGTTCTCCAACGCGCCCTCTTTGATCATCAGGGTCGCGCCGCCCTCTTCGCCTGCGGGCGCGCCTTCTTCCGCGGGCTGGAAGATGAATTTGATCGTGCCGCTGATCTCACCGCGCATCTTGCTCAAAACTTCCGCGACGCCCAACTCGACGGTCGTGTGCACGTCGTGGCCGCAGGCGTGCTTGACGCCGGGCGTCTGCGACTTGTAAGGCACGTCGTTCGTCTCCTGAATCGGCAGCGCGTCCATGTCCGCGCGCACGGCGACGACCCCGCCCGGACGCCCGCCCTTAAGCAGGCCGACGACGCCGTGACGCGCCACGCCCGTCCGCACGTCGTCGAAACCGAGCGACTTCAAACGTTCGGCCACGATGCGTGCGGTGCGTTCCTCGCGGTTGGAGAGTTCGGGATGCATGTGGAAATCGCGCCGCTGTGCGACGAGTTGCGGGCGCATGGCCTCAGCCGCCTGCGCGATGCGCTGCTCGCGCGTCGCGGTTTGAACGTTCGCCCCCGGCGTCGCCGTGCGCGACGGCGCGCTTCGTTGCTGCGCGGGTGCGTTCAGAGAGAGCGCGACGAACAGCGCAAGAAGTTTCAAGTATCTTTTCGTCATAGTGTTCAGAGGGTTTTCGTTCGCGCCTTGTCTTTCAACTTCGCCGTAGGCTGTTCATTAAAATTCAACTTCGCCGCAGTGTGTCTCTATAAGACTTGTCTTTTGAAATTTGCGCGCATCATACCGCACGAGTCCCACGTTAGCCACGAACTTTTTTAGCCACGAACTTTTTTAGCCACGAACTTTTTCGCGCGCCCGCAAAGTAAAAGGGCGACGCCGCAATTGCTTGCGGCGTCGCCCCGAAACGGTCGCGTAGATTTTAACTACTTGCCCGTGTTGACGTACTGGATGCAGTCGCCTTGATTCTTGAACGTCGGATCGTTGAAACGCGTGTAGCCGCCGTTCTTGCACTGGTCTTTGCTCGTCGGCTTGGTGCTCGTGTCGCAAGCGTCGCCGATGCCGTCGCCGTCAATATCCGACTGGTCTGCGTTCGCCACGGTCGGGCAATTATCCGCGCCGTCGCCGATGCCGTCGTTGTCCGTGTCCGGCTCGAAGTCATAGGTCAGGCAGTTAATCGTGAGCGCATCGACGCCGCTGATGAGGCCGGGATTTCCGCTGCCCTGATTGATGCCGAAGCCCTCTAAAATTACGGCATCAGGGTTGTTCGCCTTGATTTCATCCCAAGTCTTATCGCAGGCGGCCGTCGCTCCCGCACACTGGCCGTTGATGGGTCGGGTTGACCACCAGATGCCGCTGCCGCTGGCGATCCAGTCCTGCCACTCGCCGCTCACGACCGCGCCTTGATCCGTGTTGTAGACAGGCTCGAAAACTAAAGTCGAGAAGCCGCCGGCCGCGTCCGGGCCATTGAAGTCAATCACGATGTTGAGGGCGGCCACCTGCTGCGCCGAGCCTGCAACTCTATAAGTCTGATAGCTCAAGGTGTGGATGTCGGCCAGTCTGGTTCCGACGTGGTCGTAGTTGAACAGGAACACCTTTTCGCCGCCCGTGTTGGTTGTCGCCTTAAAACTTCCGTCGCCAAGCGGCGGGTTGCCGGGGCCTACCACAAATGCGCCCGCGCTAGGGGGCGTCCCGGCGCGCGTGTACAGCACCCAATTATCCGTGGGCGGAGTGTTCTCCGCCTGACGTGTGATGTCTCCCTCCGTCACCACTTTTGTGACGGCGGTACATTCCGCGACGTTCGCGGAGTTTGACAGGCTGGCGAAACCAATCGTGCCGGTGGCTAAAGCGGCGACGGCGACGACTAAACCGAACAGAAACAATCTGGAAAATTTCATCTTTACTCTATCTCCTTCAAGGGGCAAAACGGCTGCGCGGTAACGCAGCGTGGGGGATTAAATTTGGGGAGCACGGAACAGCAAACTCCCACGGCTACACACGAACTACATATCTTGCGCCAAACGGAAAAGAAGGCTGCCGCGCGCGCGACACATGCCCGCTAAACCCTGTTTGACCGGAATACAACTGTAGTCGAATTCGGATTGTTGTCTGTCGGACGGAAGGAAAAAAGGCGCGGCCTTCGCTCAAGACAGAACTGGTTGACAAGCACCTTCCGAACGCATGCGGCAAACATCGGAAGGATGTGATCGGGCGTTAGTTGAATATGCTCGCGGAGATTAGTTCAAGCCCGGTTGTATGTCAACTTGGTACGGTCTGCATAAACGGCGAATGAACAAATTGTTCCAACTCAACTTCCCGCTTTGAAGTGTTTGGCGAGTTCGCGTTTGAGCAGTTTGCCGGTCGGGCCTTTGGGCATCTCGTCGAGAAAAGTGATGGTCTTCGGGCACTTGAAATCGGCGAGGTGCGCGCGGCAAAACTCCATGAGTTTCGCGGCGGACGCTTCGACGCCTTCCTTCAAGACGACGAAGGCGGCGACCTCTTCGCCGTAGAGCGGGTCGGGCACGCCGATGGCGGCGGCCGAGGCGACGGCCGGGTGCGTGTAGAGCAGTTCGTCAATTTCGCGCGGGTAGATGTTTTCGCCGCCGCGAATGATCATGTCCGACTTGCGATCCGCGATGTAGTAGAAATCGTCGGCGTCGCGGTAGCCGATGTCGCCCGTGTGAAACCAGCCGCCGCGAAAAGCCTCGGCGGTGGCCGCATCGTTTTTGTAGTAGCCCTTGAAAATGTTCTCGCCCCTGAGGACGATCTCGCCCAGTTCACCCGGCGCGACTTCCCTTCCGTCTTCGTCGAACACTTTGATCTCGCAGCCGATTGCTTGCCCGCACGAGCCGGGGCGACGGCGCGCGTCGGGCGGGTTGAAGGTCGCGCGCACGGTCGATTCCGATAGACCGTAGCCCTCGATGACGAGACAGTCGAACGTCTCCTCAAAACGGCGCAAGACTTCGGCGGGCACGGGCGCAGAGCCGCACAGAGCGAAACGCAGTTGCTCCCGGCGCAACCCTGCGGGGACGCCTTGCGGGTAGGTGGCATTGAGCATCGAGAGCATCGTCGCCACCGAACCGAAAGAGGTCACTTCGTAATCGGAGATCGTCTGCCAGAAGCGCGACGCGGAGAAGCGCGGGCTGACGACGCTTCCACCGCCCGCGTACATCGCCGCGATGGTCGTCACCATGACGGCGTTCATGTGAAAGAGTGGCATCACGGAGAGCAAGCGGTCGGCGGGCGTGAAGTTCAACCAACGGACGATCTGCCGCGCATTCGCCAGCAGATTCCCGTGTGTCAGGAGACAGCCCTTCGGCCGCCCCGTCGTGCCCGAAGTGTAGATGATGATCGCCTCGTCTTGGCGGCCGAGCGTGAGTTCGCGCCACGAGTCGCCGGGGGTCGCGGCGAAACTCGCACCGGCGGCAATCGCCGCGTCGTCAAACTCCAACGCGGCGGCGAGACCCGGAAGCTCTTTTTGCATGCGTGTCGCCGTGTCGCCGAATTGCGAATGGTAGAGCAACAACTTGGCGTCCGAGTTGCCGACGACGTAGGCGGCCTCTTCCGGCTTGAGCAGAGAGTTGACCGGCCCGGCGAGCGCGCCCAGCTTGAAGCAGGCGAAATAGGCGATGACGTATTCCGCGCTGTTCGGCAACAGCAGGCTCACCACGTCGCCGCGCGCTGCGCCGTGCGCCGCGAGCATGTTGGCCGTGCGGTTGACGGCCGCGTCGAAGGCGGCGTATGTCCAACTCCGCCCGTCGCGTGTGTCGGAGAGGAAAGTGGCGTGCGGGGTTTCGGCGGCGCGAAGTTCGAGCAGTTCGCGCATGCTGGTGTCGGGGTTTCTCGTTTCGTTGGTCATTATCAATTCAGATTGCCACGCCGTGCGGCTGTGCGGTATAAAGTGCAGGCAAACTGAGGCGACGCAAATGTTCGCACGCGCCCGCACATGCCATGCGCGCCACAGATTAGCGAAACGCTTCCAACTCTACAATCGTTCAGCACAGACACTGTTTGCTCCGCAACCGGACGCACGAGGCCGCGCCCCTACGAGACGTTAGAGACGCGCGCGACCAAGACGCTTTCTTTTTATGGATACCTATCGCAACTTCATCGACGGCCAGTGGCTTCTCTCCGACGCCGCCCAGACGACAAACAACATCAACCCCGCCAACACGGACGACGTGCTCGGCACAGTCCGTCTCTCGCTGCGCGAAGAGGCGCGCCGCGCCGTCGAGGTGGCTCACGCGGCCTTTCGCGAGTGGCGCGCGACGCCCGCCCCTGCGCGCGGCCGCATCATCGCACGGTTCGCGCGCCTGCTTGAAGACGACGCGGAAAATCTCGCAGCCATCCTGACCCGCGAGGAGGGCAAGACGCTCGCGGAGTCGCGCGGCGAGATCAAACGCGCCGTGAACGTCGCGGAATTTTGCGCGGGTGAAGCGCGGCGCATGAACGGCGAGACCATCCAGTCGGAACTGCCCGCCAATTTCGCTTACACGCTCAAGCAGCCGCACGGCGTCGTGGCCTGCGTCACGCCGTGGAATTTTCCGGTCGCAATTCCCGTCTGGAAGATCGCGCCCGCTCTCGTCGCCGGGAACACAGTCATCTTCAAACCCGCGACCGTCACGCCCGCCACGGCCGTGCGCCTGACGGAGATGTTTGCCGAGGCGGGCGTGCCGCGCGGCGTGCTCAACCTCGTCATCGGGTCGGGCGCGGAGGCGGGCGACGAGATCGTCAACCACCCGGCCGTGCGCGCCGTCTCCTTCACCGGCTCGAACAGCGTCGGCCTCAAACTCTACGAGCAGTGCGCGCGGCGCGGCGCGAAAGTGCAGTGCGAGATGGGCGGCAAGAATCCGGTCATCGTGCTCGAAGACGCCGACATGAACTTGGCCGTCGAATCCACGGCGCAGGGCGCGTTCGGCTCGACCGGACAACGCTGCACGGCGACGAGCCGCGCCATCGTCCACGAGAAAGTTTACGACAACTTCATCGAACGCATCACGGCGCGCGCCGAAGCTCTCAAGCTCGGCGACGGCAGCGACCCGGCGACGGAAGTGGGGCCGCTCGTTGACGGCAAAGCGTTCAAGAGCGTGCTCTCTTACATGGACATCGGGCGCGAAGACGGCGCGAGCCTCGTCTGCGGCGGCGAGATCGCCAAGGGGACGGGCTTGAGCAAAGGCTACTTCGTCAAGCCGACCGTCTTTGTCGGCGTCACGCCCGACATGCGCCTTGCGCGCGAGGAGATTTTCGGCCCCGTCCTCTCCGTCATGCGCGCCAGAGATTTTGAAGAAGCGATGATCATCGCCAACGACAGCGAGTACGGCCTGTCATCCTCCATCTTCACCAACGACGCCGCGCGCATCTTTCGCTTCGTCGATGAGATCGAAACCGGCATGACTCACATCAACTCGCCCACCACCGGCGGCGAAGCGCACATCCCCTTCGGCGGTATCAAGTCAACCGGCGTCGGCGAACGCGAGCAGGGTTCGACCGCGCTCGATTTTTACACCGAACTGAAAGTCGTCTACGTGGACTACACCGGACGCAAACGGGAAGGAAACTTATACTGATGAGCACCACCGCAGAAACGCAGACCGCGCAATCCGACATCGTGCGTAAGCACAAAGAGTTTCTCTTCCCCGCCGTCGCCACCTATTACCAAGAACCCGTCGCGCTCGTGCGCGGCGAGGGGCAATACGTCTGGGACGATCAAGGCACGCGCTATCTCGACTGCTTCGGCGGCGTGCTCACCGTGAGCGTCGGCCACGCCAACCCGCAGGTCAACGCGGCGATCATCGAACAGGTCAAGACCCTCTCGCACACCTCGACGCTCTACGCCAATAAACCGCAGGGCGACCTCGCCGAAAAGCTCCACCAGATCACGCCCGGTCGCCTCAAGAAATCCTTCTTCACCAACAGCGGCACGGAGGCCGACGACACGGCCATCACGGCGGCGAAACTCCACACCGGCCGCCACGAGATCGTCGTGCTGCGCCACAGCTATTCCGGCCGCTCGGCCACCGCGCTCTCCGCCATCGGCCACTCGACTTGGCGACCGCTCCCCGCGCAGGTTGCAGGCATCGTCCACGCGCGCGCGCCCTATTGCTATCGCTGCCCGCTCAAGTTGAGCTACCCGGAATGCGGCCTCGCCTGCGCCGAAGACATCAAGGACGTGATCGAGACGACCACTACCGGCCAGATCGCCGCCTTCATGGCCGAACCCATTCTCGGCGTCGGCGGTTTCATCGTCCCGCCCGCAGGCTACTTCGAGCGCGCCGCCGAGATCACGCGCGCGGCTGGCGGTCTCTTTATCGCCGACGAAGTGCAGACCGGCTGGGGGCGCACGGGCGACAAGTGGTTCGGCATCGAACACTGGAACGTCGAACCCGACATCATCACCTCCGCCAAAGGCATGGGCAACGGCGTCCCCATCGGCATGACCACCGCGACGCCGGAAGTGGCGGACAGTTTCCCCGGCCTCACCTTCTCCACCTTCGGCGGCAACCCCGTCTCGATGGCCGCCGCCCTCGCCGTGATCAAAGTCATCGAGGACGAAAACTTGCGCGCGAACGCCGCCACCGTCGGCGCATACTTCCGCGAACGACTCGAAGAACTCAAAGCCAAACACCCCGTCATCGGCGACGTGCGCGGCATGGGGCTGATGCAGGGACTCGAACTCGTCCGTGACCGCGAGACGAAAGAACCCGACCCGCAATCCGTCCTCAAAGTTTTCGAGGAGACCAAACGCCGCGGCGTCCTCATCGGCAAAGGCGGCCTCTACGGCAACGTCATCCGCACCGGCGTCATGCTCAACTCGACGAAGGACACGATTGACGAACTGATTCAGGCGCTCGACGCCGCCTTCGCCACCCTTTGAGGAGGAGTTGATGAGGACACTGATTCGCAGCGGGCGGGTCGTCACGGCCGTGGACGACTACAAGGCCGACGTTCTGATTGAGGGCGAGACGGTCTCGACCATCGGCGCGAAGTTGGACGTGGAGGCCGACGTTGTAATCGATGCGGCGGGCAAGCTCGTCATCCCGGGCGGGATT